>CAVPYR010000035.1:0-65164 GCA_963710005.1 uncultured Alphaproteobacteria bacterium | reverse complement strand
CCCGATGTCGAATACAGCGGAAGCGTTCCATTCTGGAAAGCGCGCGCATCGTAATCTCGGAGCTCCATCGAAAAGGCCACCTGTGACGGACCGCGCCGGAAGATATGGTCGAGCGGCCCGAAATCATTGACATCGGCCTCGTCCAGAACCAGCCGGAATTTGTACGCGCCAAGCTCGCGGATGAGCTGATCCGGCTTTTGAGCCGGTCCGTTGGTAATAAGCCGGCCATCGCCGGGTTTCCGTTACTTTTGGTCATCAATCAATTGACACTTCGGCGTTCGCATTCAACAGCCCGATGGCCCATCCTCGTCTGCGTTAGATTGTCGAATGCGTTATCGGCGAGCACCGCCTGATCAATGCGATCAAATTCACGGAAAGGAACATTCGATGTCCAACACAAAATCGACAGCGCTGATCGTTGGCGCATCGCGCGGCTTGGGGCTTGCTCTTGCCGAAGAATATCTGTCTCGCGGCTGGGATGTCGTGGCGACTGTTCGCGGCAAGGCGAGAACCGGGCTCCACGACCTGAAGGACAAGCACGGCGACAAAATCGAAATCGAGACAGTCGACATCGTCGAGCGGGATCAGGTGTCGGCACTTCACGAGCGGTTGCACGGCCGTGTCTTCGATCTCTTGTTCGTCAACGCCGGGGTTGCCAACGATCCGGACGAAACGATTGGAAAAGTTACGACCGACGAGTTCGTTCGCATCATGGTCACGAACGCGTTGAGCCCTATGCGCGTGGTCGAAATGTTCGGCGATCTCGTTTCCCCGACCGGCACGATCGGCGTGATGTCGTCGGGCCTCGGCAGCGTTGCCGATAACGAGCAGGGCGGATGGGAGATCTATCGCGGCAGCAAGGCGGCGCTCAATACGTTCATGCGCAGCTATGCGGCGAGGCATCGGAAAGATCGGCGTTCTCTCGTCATCATTGCGCCGGGATGGGTGCGGACGGACATGGGCGGACCGCACGCCGCTCTCGAAATCGATGAAAGCATTCCGCGCGTGGTGGATACGATCATGACGCAGTCGGGGAAGCCAGGCCTTCGCTATCTCGATTACCAGGGACGGACGGTGCGCTGGTAAGCGATCCAGCGCGGTCCGGATCGCAAAATCAGGGGGACGCCTTCACGGTCGAACCGACAACCGCCGCCACGGCCTTTGAATCTTGCGGGCGCGGCTCGCGGTCGCTCGGCTCGTCGGTTGTGCCGGGGGCGTTCTCGATCGCGTCGAGCCACTCAGCGGATCGCGCGAAGTTGGGATCGGCCTTGAAATGCTCGCTCGGGGCAAAGCCGTCGGCCCGGCTGATGGCCTGAGCGATCAGCTTACGGAATTCCGGAACATCGAAATACGACGCGTGCACAAGCTCTTTCCAAGTGAAATAGGTGCTGATTGCCGTGTCCGCGGTGTGCGTTGGGACCGCAAACCTGATCTGCCCGATGGCTTGGCGAAACTTGGCGATCGAAAGGCTTGCCGCGGCGTTGCTGTAATTGGTGATGAGATCACCAACCGGAGCCGGGAGGCGCGGAAGAGATTTTTCGATCCAGGTCGGACGATCCAGCGCGCCGATCGCTACCTCGCCTTCGGTGTCGTTGCCGTAGGCTGCGCGCTTCACCTCGGCGTTGGTGATGCTGTTCAGGAACTTGCTCGCCACGGTGCTGACGAAAGTCGCTATGCCCTGGATCAGCACCATCAGGACGAGGGCGAATATTCCCAGGATGGCCGGGACGATGGCCGCCGGTACGAGCAGCGACCAGAACCAGCGCTTTCTTTTGTCTTCGAAATCGGCTGCGCCGAGTGCCCAGGAGAGTTCGTCCGTCACGACGTGAAGCAAGAGGCCGCTGTTCACGGCGAGGTCATGCCCTCCGCCACAAAGAGTTCCGCCTTCGCACGGCTGTCCGTTCCTTGTAAAGAAGCGCTTTTTAAAGCGTATGCCCCGCTCGATCGCGTCTAGGTTTGGATATAGCTCCTCGAGATCCCGACGTTTTTGCCGATACAGTTGCCAGGCGGCTCGGCGGTCCTGCTTTGCTTCAACGGGGGCGCCACTTTCAGTCGTCACCGCTTCGCCTTCGCTCTTGCGCGCTGCCATGAGCTGATCGCGCAACGCGTTCAAAGCCGCTTCCGCTTCGGGAGAGGCATTTTCGTCGTAAATTTCCGTCTTTAGCCATTGCGCTATCCCGACCATGGCCGGGGGCGACAGCAAAATGAGGAAATAAATCAATGGAAGCGTTATGACGGAAAGCAGCGTGATCGTCGGGACGGCGAACGATTTGTCGAAGAAGTCGAGCCGAGCATCGGGCAACAGCGCGAGACCTTGTATAGCTTCATCGTCGGAATGAGAGAGCGGCAGCCAGCGCGGGCCGAAATTGTTTCGCGCGCGCTTCGTAATCCTTCGATGATAGTTCAACAGGCCCCGGCTATCGAGCCAGCGCAGCACCAGATAGAAGACGAGCGCAGGAAGGCTCGCCAAAACGCCCGTCGCGATCCACACGCGCGGGAACGTGGCGCCAAAGAGCGTTCTTTCGCCGCCGAGCTGGCTTTCAGCAACGTAAACGATGAACATCAGCAGCAGCATCATCGACGCGACGAAGATGACCTTGCGCATCAAGCTCAGCCTGGTCAGGAGCCAAAGCTCCTTCCTGAGTTTGAGAAAAGGCGTGCCGACGGTGATCCAGCGCTTCAGGTTGGCAAGCGGCCTCCGGCGGGCGGCGTTTAAAAGCAAGGCGTCGGATAGGATCGATCCGCCGTGGCTATGCCCGACGATGCAATAGGGCTCGCTCTTGGCTTCGAGCTCGTGCATCACTTCGGTCAGTCTTTCGCCGGCGTCTCGCCGCTCGACCTCGCTGTTGTTTCCCGCCCAGGGAAACGGCACGAAATTCAGCTGGCCATCGCGCGCATCAATCAGATCGCGCATATCCTTTTCGAAGACGCTGCCCGTTTCCCACCATTGCAGCTCTGGCGTAGGGCCGCCGTTCGGGTCGGCAGCGGTCGGAGCCGCAAATGTCCCGTGGACCGTAATAATGGTTGCCAAAGCCCCCTCCTCCGTCCTCGTTTCGGTGGCCCGGCGCGATCGCGGCGATGCTTTCAGCGCGAGGCCACGCGCACAGACATTCGCCCTGTTAAAAAGGCGCCCTCATGCCGGATTGGTGGCGGATGATGCCGCATCTGGTCAAAGGTGGCATTACAGCAAAGCGACTTTGGGCACGAATGTGGGCTCGTGTGGCCGCAAAGCCCCTGCCCCGACGACAACGCGGATTCCTACTGTGCAGCCACTGGCTTATCGAGCCCATGCGTCTCGAGAAAACCACGCGTGAGGTTGGCTATTTCATCGCATGCTTCGTCGAGAGCAAAGTGACCGGCGTCGAGCAGATGCACTTCGGCAGAAGGCACGTCTCGCTGATAGGCGGTCGCGCCTGCCGTTGCGAAGGACGGATCGTACTTTCCCCAGACGACGAGGATCGGCGGCTGCTTCTGACGAAGCCATGCCTGCCATTTCGGATACGAGGCGACGTTGGTGCGGTAGTCGTAGAAGAGGTCCGCCTGAATATCCGCTTCGCCGGGTCGAGAGAGAAATTCATATTCGCTCTGCCAGGTGTCCGGATCGTAGCGGTCGATGTTCGGGCTCGTGCCGATGTGGCGTTGCCGCGCTGACTCGAGCGACGTGACGCTTGCTCTCAGCTTCGCCTCATTGGCCACTCGGTCGAGCCAATACTGCCGCCGCGCTTCCCAAATCGGCCCGAGTCCTTCTTCGTGGGCGACGGCGTTCTGAATCACCAACCCTCGTACACGTTCGGGATGGGCGAGGGCCAACCGAAATCCGACGGGTCCGCCAAAGTCCTGCATGAAGAGCACATAGTTCTTGAGCCCAAGTGTATCCGTCAGCTTGGCCGTTGTTTCAGCCAAATGATCGAACGTGTAGGAATATTCTGCCGGTAGAGGCGCGTTGCTGTTGCCGAAGCCGGGATAATCCGGGGCGATCAAATGGTAGCGATCTGCCAGGAGCGGAATTAGCGGATCGAACATCCGCGATGACGATGGAAAACCGTGCAACATCAAAATCGTCGGCGCGTCTTTCGGGCCTGCCTCGCGATAAAAGATGTTGATGCCGTCCACGGCAACGCGATGGTACGTCATCGTCTCGCGGGTGGAAGTCATCGAAGAACCATAAGCGAGACCCGGAATGGCCATCGCGGTGGCAACTGCCAGAACCTTGAAGACCATATTTGCTCCCCCGCCTGATTTTTGCGCGAGCTATTTCATTGGTTCAGGGCGATATTGAGAGACTTCGAAATCTGCTCGGCTCCTCTGATGGGTCCAGCCCACAGCGTATATTATTCTCTATGAGAGTATAGCATACTTCTGGCGTGGCGGAGCCTGCGTTGCGAGGTTTGTTGTTCACAATCCGAGCGCAATCTCCCTCACATCCGAATTTTACCCCCTCATCAGAAGAGAAACCGACGGCCGAGTGCTGTTTTCTCCACTGAGTATTTGCGTGCTGACTAATTCAGCCGTCATCAGAGGGAGGAACGAACTCGCAATGAGCCAGCAGCCGGCAAACCAACTTCAGCGCTCCGTCATTCATCTTCTTCGCCGCGTCGATCAGTGTGCAGCCCAACTTTATTCGACTGAAAGTGCCGATAGCGACTTGACGCTTAGACAGCTCGCGATCCTGACGGCGATTTCGCGCCAGGAGGATTTAAGCCAAACTGACCTTGTCAACATAACCGGCATTGACCGCTCGACGGTCGCTGGCATCGTCAGCAGGCTTATCGGGAAGGGTCTCCTGGAACGGAAGCGTTCTCCCCTCGATGGCCGAGCCTACTGCGTGCGTCTTTCGAAACGCGGCGCCAAGGCGATCGCTGGCGCGGATCGCCTGTACACGCGTGTTGAGAAAAAACTCCTTGCCAGCGTACCCGCGGCGCAAGCAACGCAATTCGTGTCGACGCTCAGAGCCATTCTCTCGGCTCACGCGGAAGAAGGACAATCGGCCGCCTCGGCCTGATCGCCGCCGTCAATATGAACAAGCCGCCGAAAGTTCCATTCACTGGAATATCGGCGGCCCCTCCGACTTTGCAATTGACCTGAGGTCCTCGGCACCTATCATCCGCGCGTGATAGGGGACGAACGCTTATGCTGCGCACTTTCGGGGATTCGGGACAGTCGGCGACGGACGATTTGACCGAGTACGTCATCACCACTTCTCATGTGCATCCCCGTGATCGGTTCGAATATTGGTTCGAATCGAGCCGCCGCGTTTTCGGGCCCTATGAAACCCAGCCCGATCAGCCCAAACGCTTTGAAGGCGATCTGCGGCATCTGCAGACGCCCGGAATGGGTCTTTCCGTCTTCCGTTGCAACGGCATGCGAGCACGGCTGACAAAACGCCAAGCCGCCCTTCTCGGAGATGTTGTCCATATTCTCGTGCAGCTGTCAGGGAGCGTGAAGATCGAACAGAACGGGCGAGAGGCGCTATTGAGAACCTCCGACCTCTCCCTGGTCGACATTCAGCGGCCTGCCTCCTTCGTTCAATCAAGCGATGCTCAATGTCTGGTGATCGAAGTCCCGCGGCGCGATTGCGAAGCGCGTCTCGGTCCTCTCGGACGATGGACCGCGCAGCGCGTTGAGGGCCTTCGGGGTGCCGGCGCGCTGGCCTCCACGTTTGCCAAGATGCTTCCAGACCAGATTTCATATTTGAGCGCACCATCGCAGGTTCAGATCGCTATGCAATTTCTCGATCTCGTGGCGCTGGCCTTGAAGGAGCTCGAAGGCGCGGCGTTCATCCACTCGTCGGCCCGGCTCGCCTCGCTGCTGCGCCTCAAAGCGGTCGTCGATGCGAACCTGACGAACTGCAACGCAACATGCGACGAACTCGCGAGCGCGGCAGGAATTTCCGTCAGATATGCCAATCAATTGCTCGATGCGGAGCAAACGTCACTGCAGCGGCTATTGTTCAGCCGGAGGATCGAGAAATGCCAGGCCGCCCTTGCGGACCCCGCACAGGCACATCGTCAAATCAGCGACATTGCTTACTCGTGGGGGTTCGGCGATGTATCCCACTTCGGCCGCCTCTTCAAAGCGATGATCGGCATGACCCCGCGTGATTATAAGAAGCTCAGTCTCACTTCTCGTTGACTGAATTTGAAGAAATCTCCGCTAATATCCCAGCGGAGCGGAACCTCTCGCCGCAATCGGAGTTTGCATCGACCCTCCCCCAGGGGCCGCCGATTTTTTGCGTTTGTTCTGCCCGAGGCCTTCTGTCGTCAAAATTTGGGACTATGCGGTTAGACGTTTTTGGCGCGGGGGCGCGTTAAGATACACAGCGAGCTAGGGTCCATCTTGAGCGCGCAACAGGAATTGTTAGTTCGCGTATTGGCGCTTCGATCCAAGGCGGCGATCAAGGCCGATGCCGTGGCCATTCGTTCTTCGACGACGCTTACGCGTATGGCCTTTCTTGGCCTCCTCCTGCTGCCCCTGCTTGAGCCCAACAGCTTTTACATCGTCCGCGCCGGCCGTCTGGGGTCGCCGCAGGAGATTGAGTTGCGTGCGCGATCCGACGTAGCGCCCATCGCGCCGACGGTCCCACCCGCGACACGCGCGCAATCGGGTGAGCCACCCTCAAGTAAAACGACCGACAGCAAGGGGCCAAATTTGGCCGAGGCAAATACGTCTGCCCCCGCAGTCCCAACACAACCGGCAGACTCGACACTGCCGGCGCAAACGGGACAGCCGGCAGAAGCTCAGGCTTCAGCCAAGCCGGTACCGCCGGATAAGCAGGTCGCGCCGCCTTGGACAGACGCCGAAATCGCTGCGGCGAAGCAGGATTGCGATCGTCTGCTCGGAAAAGCGACCGTTGTCTCGGAGGAGCTTCCGCCGGCGCGGGAAGGAATTTGCGGCGCGCCGGCGCCTCGTGAGCTGAGAAGCGTTGGCGAAGGCAAGGTCAAATTCGAGCCGCCCGCGACGTTGAATTGCTCCATGATCGCGGGGCTCAATACGTGGATTTCCGACAAATTGCAGCCTGCAGCGCAGAAAAGCTTCGGCTCGCCCATCGTGCGGGTTGTCGCGGAATCCTATTCCTGCCGGAACCGCTATGGGTTGGCGAGAGCACCGATCAGCGAGCACGCCTTCATGAACGCGATTGACGTTTCGGCATTCGTTCTGGCCGACGGCAAAATCATTCGAGTTTCCAAGGGATGGGGTCCAACGGCCGACGAACTGAAGCGCGCGTCAAAGTCGACCGAGGCGCCAGCCGGCGATAACGATAAAGGCAACGGCAAAGGCAAGTTTCTCGTAGCCGCTTCAAAGCTTGGGGCGCATGACATCGCCAAGAAGAGCGACGAAAAGCCGAAGTCGGAGGAGGCTGAAAAAGAAGCCGCGGCCAAGCAGGCTATGTCAGCGTTTCTTCACGAAGCCCACGACGGCGCCTGCGATATCTTTGGCACCGTCCTCGGCCCTGATACCAATGACGCGCACCACGACCATTTTCATCTCGATATGAAAGCCAGAAAGCAGAAGCGCGCGCTGTGCGAATAGTCTCGGCCTACTAGACGGCGCCGACGCCAGGCATCGCCCAGATCAACTTCACATCTTTAACGCGATGATCTCCATCGAACTACGATGACGCTCGCCGATATCGTAGTCCGCGAACATGAAACCGTAAGATTGGAGCAAGCTGACGACACGTGCGCGTGTGAAATTGTGACAGTGCTCGAGTTCCGCCCAATAGGGGTTCGTGCCCGTGGCATCGAGCGCGCGCCAGACGATTGAATCCATGTTGAGCGTAGAAAGGAAGAGCACGCCGCCGGGCCGCATGATTTTATTCAGGGCAGCGAGTGTGCGTCCGGGAAAAGGCGTTCGATCAAGACAATCGATCATGCTGATGACGCTGAAGCGATCCTCGGCATCGAGAGCCTCCAGATCGCGATAGGCCTCGTATCCGAATTTCCTGAGCCGCTCTACGCTTTCGTCGTTCAGGTCCGTTCCGACGGCGGAAAATCCCCACTCGGCGGCGGTGAAAAGAAGCGAGGCGTTGCCGAAGTTGATGTCGAGCCAATCACCCTCGGAGACATAACGCGCGACACGCGCAACAATTTTCGCCGATGCCTTGCGCTGGTTTTCGGCGTCCTTGCCGACTTTCTGCTCTACTGCGGGATTGATGATCTCGCGTCCTTCGGGCGTTAGATAACCTTCCGTGAAGACGTGTTCGCACGTCGCGCAACGACACCATTTCAGCACTGGAGGGAGGATTGATTTGTAGAGCGGATGGTTCGTTATCCTCGCCTCGGATTCGGACGAGATATCGCGGCTCTCGCAAAGGGGGCACGCCTTGTAAATTTCTCGTAGGAGGGGCGACCGTGCCGGAGGTGCGGCGTCGAGCGTCGATGCATTTTCGCTCTCGACGACAACGAATGGCCGTGGGGCTTCTCCTGCTCGCATGATTTCCACCATCGTCTCAAAGGATTTCTCGATGTTGCGTGTGTAACGCGAGGAATCGAACAACGGCGCCGTATTTTTATGATCGTCGAGGATCTTCCGGACCCGATCGAGTTTGCTTTTGTCGCGTGCGAGTTCAAGCGCGAGGTCGCTGTAGGCGTCGAGGTCAGTCGTGATCAGCTCGGGCAGACCCATGGCGGTCAGAAGACTTCCAGCAACGCGGCCAGAAAGCGTCTCACCGAGAAACGTCAAAACGGGCAGCCCCGCCCAAAGAGCGTCGCTGGTCGTGGTGTGGGCGTTGCAAGGAATGGCGTCCAAAAAGAGATCTGCGAGGCGGTGCCGCGCGAGATGCTTCTCAATTGACGCGCGTTTCGCAAAAACGAGACGGTTTGGGTCGACGCCGCGCGCCGCAGCCTCTCGCCTCAAATTATCGGCGCAGGTTTCGTTCGGCACGAGCAACCACAGCACCGAGCCAGGAACCTTCCGAAGCAACGGCATCCAGACGTCGAACATCGTCGTGTTGAGCTTGTAGCTGTTGTTGAACGAGCAGAACACAAAGGCATTCTCGGGCAAGCCGAACTCAGCGCGCGTCACCGGCTCATCGGAAATCTGCCGCTGCCTATCGTTCGGCTGATAGGTATTCGGGAGATGCACAATCCGTTCGGAATAGTCCGGCTGATGTTCCATCGGCGCAACGATGGCGTCAGCCAAAATATAATCGATGAAGTCGGCCCCCATGGTGCCCGGATATCCGAGATAGTTCACCTGGATCGGAGCGGGCCGGTAAGCCAGGATTTCCGTACGTGCGTCCTTGGTATAGCCCTTGAGATCGACAAGGATGTCGATCGCGTCTTCGTGGATTGCGCGCGCCGCGTCGCGGTTCGTCATCGCGCCGATTTTTCTTATATGCTCGAACGCGCGAAGCAGCCGTTTGCGCATTGCGCTACCGTCGTCCGGGCTGAAGCAGTATCCGAAGATCTCGAAGCGATTCCGGTCGAGTTTTTCCAGGACTTCAGCGAAAAGCATCGCAGTCGCATGCTCGAAGAAATCGCAGGATAGGAAGCCGAGACGGATGCGTCGGCCCGCGCCGAAAACACTCTTATGGGTTTTGTATCGCGCCGCCTGAGGCACGTCGTACGTCTTGAGGAAGCCTCGTGCGGCCCTGAGCTGATCTTCCCTGCTCGACCAAAGGGAAATGAGCTGGAACGGCGCGACGGCGACCGGCTTCTTCCGGAATTCGTCGAGGCAGTAACGCTCTTCCTCGTCGACGCCGTCCCAATCGCACAAAATACGGCGCAGGTTTACGTACTCGAATCTGTTGACGATGGAGTCCGGTGCGCATTCGAGACATTTTTCGAATGCCGCTCTTGCTTTCTCGTGTTGGTCGAATTGCTTGAACAGCACCGCAAGATCGTAAATATGCGCTCGCGAGCTCTGGGTCCAGCTTGACGGCATATTCAAGTGCCTGGATGGCGCCGGTCGGCATATTCATCGTGCGAAGCAAATTGCCGACACTGGCGTAGGCTTGCGCGCGCTCCGGCTCTATGGCGAGGCCGGCCTGATAACTCGCGAGAGCTTCGTCCAAATGGCCCATGCTTTCGAGAGCAAGGGCGAGGTTGAAGTGGTAGTCTGCATTGCCTGGATCGGCCGCAATGGCACGACGACAGATTTTGGCTGCTTCTTCGCTCTGCCGATCCGCACGCAAATGGGTGCCCAATTCATCGAGGCGTTTGGCAAGCTCATCGCCGCTTTTCGATTGCGCCTGGAATTCCGCCGCGATTGCATCCACAGAGCGGGACGAGATCGCTATTCGGCGCTCGAGAATTAGGGCGTCCTCCAAGCTCGGATCGAGATCGAGCGCACGCCTGCAACGCGTGGCGGCGGCTTCGGTCTGACCCGATTTGAACAGCAGCTCCGCCAGCCGGGTAAGGACAAGCGGTTGATCGGGCTTCAGTTCAAGCGCCGTGAAATACGCGGCCATTGCTTCCGCGTCGCTCTCAGCCACCCGAAGAAGGTTGCCCAACACCGTATGAGGCTCGGAATTTTTAGGCTGCAGAGCAAGGCATTGCCGGCATGCCTCGATCGCCTCTCTGGAGCGGCGCATTTCTCCCAGAATGATCGCCAGATTGAGCCATGCATCGTGATAGTCGGGCTGAGCTGCGAGGCTTCGCCGAATGTAATCCACGGCGTCGGTTAGTTCTTGGCGTTTGAACGCGATGAGTCCGAGATGATGCAGGCTCGGCGCATGGTTGGGTATGTGCGAGAGCACGCGCCGATGAGCGACTTCCGATTCGGACAATCTGCCGCTTTTGAGATGCTGGACGGCATCGTGAAAATGCCGCGCGGCCTCGGGATTGCCGATACGTTGCGGTGTGGCCTGCGACGTCGCAGCTGCCCGCCGTCGTTCTGTTCGATTCATATCGCCATTCCGATTCGCTGGCCGATTCTCTTAACCGCTCGTGACAAAAAACGCCGGAGTTGAGTTTGACTCCGGCGTCATGTGCGAGGCTTGCACCGAACCGAACGCGGTGAGCTATTCAGCGGGATGAGGCGGCGGCTCCCCATGAGGCGCCGCGGAAGACCGGCGGCCTAACCCTGAGAGCCAGCGGCAGACCACATAGAACACCGGCGTGAAGATCAGGCCAAAGAAAGTCACGCCGATCATACCCGAGAACACCGCAGTGCCGAGGGCCTGGCGAAGCTCGGCGCCGGCCCCAACCGCCCAGACAAGCGGAATGACGCCAAGGATGAATGCGAGCGACGTCATGATGATGGGCCGCATTCTCAGTCGTGCAGCTTCCGTTGCGGCCTCGAACCGATTGCGGCCTTGCGCTTCGAGTTGCTCCGCGAACTCCACGATCAAAATCGCGTTCTTGGCGGCAAGGCCAATGAGAACGATGAAGCCGACCTGCGTGAGGATGTTGTTGTCCAAGCCGCGAATAATGACGCCCGAAATAGACGCGATCAAACTCATCGGAACGATAAGAATCACGGCGAGTGGAAGCGTCAGGCTTTCGAACTGCGCCGCGAGCACGAGAAACACGAAGGCGACACCGAGCGCGAAAGCGAATACGGCCGTGTTGCCCGCGCGAATCTGCTGGTAGGCGAGATCGGTCCATTCATAGCTGAAGCCGGGCGGAAGCGTCTCAGCCGCCATCTTCTGCATGATATCGATGGCCTGCCCCTGGGAATATCCTGGCGCGGCGGACCCATCGAGCTCGGCGGCCGGATAAAGGTTGTAGCGCGGAACACGCGACGGTCCTGAGATATTACTGACCGTCGTGAACGACGCCAGCGGAACGGCATCGCCGTTTGCATTGCGGACACGGATGTTGAGCGCATCCTTCGGCGTCAGTCGATAATCGCCAGCGGACTGCGCGGTGACGCGGAACGTGCGGCCGAGAATATTAAAGTCGTTGACGTAGAGCGAGCCGAGATACGTCTGCAACGCGGCGAACACGTCCGGAATGCGGATGCCGAGCATCTGCGCCTTGACGCGATCGATGTCGAGGAAGAGCTGCGGCGTCGATGTTTCGAATAGCGAGAAGACCTGCCTGACGCCCGGCGTCTGCGCGGCTTTGCCCATCATCGCGTTCACCGCCGATTGCAGAACGGCCGATCCCGCGCCCGACTTGTCCTCGACCATCATGCGGAAACCGCCGGCACTGCCGAGGCCGCGAACAGGCGGTGGAGCGACGACGAGCACCAGACCTTCCTGGATCGTCGAAAATTTCTTCAGCAGCGCCGCCTGAATGGCTTTAGCCGACGTATTCGGATCTTTGGCACGCTCTTCGAACGGCTTCAGCACGACAAAAACAGCGCCGGCGTTGGAGGCATTGACGCGCGTTGCACCCGAAAAGCCGACGAGATTGACTGCGTGCGCTACGCCCGGGACCGTCAGCGCCATATCGACGACGCGCTGATTGACGGCGTCGGTGCGCGCCAGCGATGCCGCCGATGGGAGCTGGACCACGGTGATCAGATAGCCGCCGTCCTGATCCGGGATGAAGCCGATAGGGGTTTTACGGAATTCGTTGAGACCGAACGTGATAAGCCCCACGTAAACGATAAGCATTAGCACCGCGAACCGAACGGCGCGTCCCGCTATCCAGCCGTAGCCGTGGGAAAGCTTTTCGAAGCTCCAGTTGAATGCATTGAAGAAGGCGCGGATGGGCCATGTCAGAATGCTGTGGCTTTGCTGCTCGGAGTGCGGCTTCAAAAGAAGTGCACAGAGCGCAGGCGACAGCGTCAGCGATACGATCAGCGAGATCACCGTGGCACCGGCAATCGTCAACGCGAACTGCCGATAGAACTGGCCGGAAATGCCGGTGATGAAGGCGGACGGAACGAACACGGCACTCAGCACGAGCGCAATGGCGATCAGCGCCGTGCCGACCTCCTCCATGGTGCGATAAGCGGCTTCGCGGGGGCTCAGCCCGTTCGCCATGTTGCGTTCAACGTTCTCGACGACGACGATTGCGTCGTCAACGACGATGCCGATCGCAAGAACGAGACCGAACAGCGACAGGTTGTTCAGCGAGAACCCGAACAGCGCCATCAGGAAGAACGTGCCGACAAGCGATACAGGTATCGCCACGATCGGAATGATCGCCGCTCTCCATGTCTGCAGGAAGACAATGACCACGACCACCACGAGGGCGATGGCTTCCAAAATCGTGTGAACGACCGCGTCGACCGACTGCTGAACGAAGTCGGTCGGGTTGTAGACGATCGTATATTGAACTCCCGGCGGGAAGTTCTTCGACAGCTCCGCCATGGTGTCTTTGATTTTCTTTGCCGTATCGATGGCGTTGGAGCCGGGAAGCTGGAAGATGCCGAGACCGACGGCGGCCTGCTTGTCGAGATAAGAGTTCACGCCGTAATCGAGGCCTGCGAGCTCGACGCGCGCGACGTCCTTCACCCGGACGACGGATGTATTGCTTTGCTTGACGACGATATTCCCGAATTCCTTGGGATCGATCAGACGGCCAAGCGTTTGCACCGTGATCTGAAATGCTCCGGGCTTCTCGATCGGCGGCTGATTGAGAACGCCTGCCGCCACCTGAACGTTCTGTCCCTGCAGCGCCGCCACGACATCGCTTGCCGTCAGCGCAAGCGACTGCAATCTGTTCGGATCGAGCCAGACGCGCATCGAATAATCGCGGCCGCCGAAGACCGTGATCGAACCGACGCCCTGAATACGGGTCAACGTATCGACGACGTTGACGTTGGCGTAGTTCGAGATGAAGAGCGTATCGCGCGAATTGTCCGGGGACAGCAAATGTACGACCATCATCAGGTCGGGCGAAGCTTTCGCAACCGTGACGCCGATGTTGCGAACGTCGGCAGGCAGCCGCGGTAGCGCGATAGCCACGCGGTTTTGAACCTGGACCTGCGCGATATCGAGATTTGTGCCGATATCGAAAGTGATCGAGACCGAGAAGCGGCCGTCGTTCGTCGAATTCGACGAAATGAAGAGCATATGCTCAACGCCGTTGATCTGCTGCTCGAGCGGTGTCGCGACCGTCGCCGCGACCACTTCGGCGCTGGCGCCGGGATATTGCCCGGTGACGTTCACCACGGGCGGCGCGATTTCCGGATATTGTGCGATCGGCAAGCGGCTGACGGACACCGCGCCGATGATGACAAAGACGATCGATATGACGGCCGCAAAGATGGGCCGATCGATAAAGAAATGCGAGATGCGCATTTAACGGTCCGTTCGTTAGTTGGTCCGGACCGCCTGGTCCTTCGGATTTGAAGCGTCGGCCGAGGCCTGCTGAGGCGTGACCTTCACACCGGGCCTGATGCGCATCAGGCCGTTGACGATCACCGTGTCATCGGCGCTGAGCCCAGCAGTGATGACGCGTAATCCATCGACCAGCGGTCCAAGCGTGACGTACTTCGGCGTCGCGACGTTGTCGCTGCCTAAAGCGTAGACGAATTTCCTGACCTGCTCGGTTCCGACCGCAGTATCGGGAACGAGCAGCGCCTCGGCCGGTTCCGATGCCGCAATCCTGATGCGGCCGAACATTCCCGGTGTCAGCTTTCCGTCGGCATTCGTGAAAACGGCTCGGCCCCGGATCGTACCCGAGGATGTATCGATTGCGTTATCCACGAAATCGATCTTGCCGTCGTGTACAAAGTCTTTTTCGTCAATCAGCTTGAGCTGTGCCGAGAGGCTGAGGCCGCGATCAATGCTATCGGCGCGCTTCGTTGATGCGGCGCGCAGATAGCGAAGATATGACGCCTCATCCATCGTGAACTCGAAGCGGATGGGATCGACGGAGACGATCGTCGCCAACAGCGTGGTACTTCCCGCGGTGCCTCCGGTGACAAGATTGCCGATCGATACGCGGCGATCGCCGATCCGACCTGCAATGGGTGCGGTAAGTTCGGTGAACTCCAGATCGAGCGCCGACTGCCTCGTCGCAGCTTCCTGCGCCGTCAGATTAGCTTCGGCGACCCGCTTCGCCTGAACGCGCTGATCGAGAGTCTGCTGCGTGATCGACGTGCCCTTTGTCAGGTTCTCTCCGCGCTCGAGATCCGCCTGGGCGAAGGCCACGTTCGCTTGCGCTTGAGCAACGGCCGCCGTCGCCTGATCCAGTGCGGCCTGGAACGGCCTCCGATCGATCGTGAAGAGCGGATCGCCGACCTTGACCATCTGACCGTCGGTAAAATGGATCTTGTCGAGATATCCCGAGACCCGCGCGCGCACCTCGACGAAGTCGAGAGCGACGAACCGCCCGACGTATTCATCGTAGTCCGAGACGACTTTCCGGATCGGCTTCGCCACCGTGACCTGCGGCGGCGGCGGTGGCGCCGCCTGGGCAGCGGACTTTTCTTCGCTGCACGCGGAAAGACCTGCAGACAGAAGAAGAAGCATAGCCGCAACGATTGGGGCGGATCGTTCGAACACGCGTTCTGTCTCCGTCTCTAACAGTTGATCATTGATCACTGACGCCAGGCGGGAACTTGCGCGCGCTCCCGACATCGGACATCTGCTTGCGTCGGCGTCTCGCGCCTGAATCGCGTTCGCCGAAGAAATTTTAGTCAGGCCCACCCCAGAGGAGCGCGGGCGCCAGCAAGTACCGGGTGACACGCATCACGAACACATGATACCCGTTACCGATCGGTAACATACAGCTATCGGCCGCTAACTTTCACGTCAAGAGGCGATGAGCACTCCGCAGGATAAAGACTTGGGCGATTCCGCAGTTATCGGCGCCGGACTTGCAGCAAAACCGCCGCGCGAGCGGATTATGCTGGCGGCGTGCGAACTCTTCTATCGCCACGGCGTGCATCCGGTGGGCGTCGAGGCCATCGCCGACGCTGCGCTGACGAATAAAATGACGCTTTATCGGCACTTTAGGTCGAAAGACGATCTCATCGTCGCCTACGTCCAACAGCTCGCCAACGAGGGCACTGAAGTTCTCGATCGGATACTGGCGGACAACCCGGGTAGCCCACAGAAGCAGCTCGACGCTTGGGTCAACTACGTCGAAGACGTGCTGACCAACAAACTGGAGCGCGGTTGCGCGCTCGCTAATGCCGCCGTCGAACTCGACGCCGGACACCCGGCACGCGCTGTGATCGAAGCTTATAAGCAGCGGAAGCACGACCGTCTCGCGGAGCTCTTCAGAGCGGCGCAATACCGCGACCCCGAATTGCTGGCTGATGAGGTGTTTCTGCTTTTTGAAGGTGCGCGGATCAGTCTTCAGTGCGGCGGCAGGGGACCGGCGTCGAGGGTGGTCGGGATGCTGCGTGGACTTCTCGCGGCCAGGCCCCGTCACGCCGAGGGCTAGCCCAATCGACAACCAAGTAGCGGTTTTTTTGGGGTGCGCCGCTTTTCCAAGACCGTAACGATAAATCTGCCTACGGAATGGGCGCTCCGCACAAGGTGACAGCAGCGAGCCCATCGGCGAACGAACAAAATCCCTATCATTTTCTGCGAATACGACATGGCACGGCACATGCAGAGGATTTAGCCATAACGCCTCTAGGGTTCCGGCTTTCCCAAGCGTCAGGTCCGAGAGAGGCTCTCCCGCCTTGGGTCAAAGCTTGGCGGAGCCACGGCGGGATAAAAGCCCGGGAGACCTACACCGCGAGATGCTTCGGCGCTCGAACGGACAGGCCTCCCTACGCGCGCACCTAATCGCGCTTGTTCGAGGTCTTCCGTTCCAGAATTCGAAGCCCCTTGCGGACCTTACGAGTGGTCAGCACAAGGACAGGGGTTAGCGATGCGCTATTCCGTCAAGAACATTCTGAAAGTTGCGATCGGCCTTGCGGCTGTAACAGGGTTTGCCCTGTCGCCCGCATCTGCGGCTGAGAAGAAAGACTTCAAGGTCGCCTGGTCGATTTATGTCGGCTGGATGCCGTGGGGCTACGCGGCCGATTCCGGCATCGTGAAGAAATGGGCCGACAAGTACGGCATCAACATCGAAGTCAAACAGTTCAACGACTACGTCGAGTTGATCAACCAGTACACTGCCGGCTCCTTCGACGCGGTCACCGTGACGAATATGGACGCGCTTTCCATTCCTGCGGCCGGCGGCGTCGATACGACGGCCGTCATCGTCGGCGACTTCTCGAACGGCAACGATGCCATCATTCTGAAGAACAAGGAAAAGCTCGCGGACATCAAAGGCCAGAACGTCAACCTCGTCGAGTTCTCGGTGTCGCACTACCTCTTGGCCCGCGCGCTTCCGACCGTTGGTCTCGCGGAGAAGGATCTCAAGGTCGTCAACACCTCCGACGCGGATATGGCGGCGGCCTACAAGACCGCTGACGTCTCGGCCGTCGTAACGTGGAAGCCGATCGTCTCGACCATCCTTGAATCTCCCGACGCTCATAAGGTCTTCGACAGCTCGCAGATCCCTGGCGAAATCATCGACCTCATGGTCGTGAATTCGGCGGTGCTCAAGGACAATCCGAAGTTCGCAAAGGCGCTCGTCGGCATCTGGTATGAGACACTGGCGACGATGAAGGACGGCACCGCTTCTAAGGAGGCGATGGCGAAAGCTTCGGGCACGGACCTCAAGGGCTTCGATGAGCAGCTCGCCACCACGAAACTCTTCTCCGACCCGAAAGACGCCGTCGCGTTTGCGACCAGCAAGGATCTGAAGACGACGACCGAGCTTGTGTCGAAGTTCCTCTTCGAGAAATCGCTTCTCGGCAAGGATGCGAAATCGGAAGGCGCGATCGGTGTCGAGTTCCCGGACAAGACCGTCTTCGGCGACAAGTCGAACGTCAAGTTCCGCTACGACGCGACGTTTATGAAAGAAGCGGAAGCAGGCAAACTCTAAGCACTCCTCGTTCTCACAGCAAACGACGACAGGAAGGCGAACCACATGCGCGCTATAAACTTTCGACCGGACAAGACATGGCGTCTTGCCCTCGCCTTCCTGCCATTTGCGTTTCTTTGTCTAGCCTACATCACTGGCTCCGGGATTCGCCTCGCCGAGAACCCGAACGACAAGCTGCTGCCGAGCTTCTCGAAAATGGGTGAAGCGATCGACGCCTACGCCTTGAAGCCGGACGCACGCACCGGCGACTATCTGCTTTGGGAAGATACGACTGCCAGCATGACGCGCCTCGTCACGGGTCTCACGATCTCGACGGCGATTGCGCTGGTGCTGGGCATCGTCATCGGGCTGCTGCCCGTCGCGGGAGCCACTCTTGGCCCTGTCGTCTCGGTTCTATCGATGGTGCCGCCGTTGGCACTGCTGCCTATACTTTTTATCGTGATGGGTCTCGGCGAAGCCTCGAAGATCACGTTGATCGTCGTCGGCACGTCGCTGAAGCTCATCCGCGATATCGCACTTCGCGTCGGCGACATTCCGCGCGAACAACTTATCAAGGCACAGACGCTCGGCGCGTCGACCACGCAGATCGCTTTGCGCGTTGTGCTGCCGCAAACACTTCCGCGGCTCATTGATTCCGTTAGGCTTGAGATCGGCCCCGCGTGGCTCTTCCTGATTGCCGCCGAGGCGATTGCCGCGGATTCGGGGCTCGGCTACCGCATCTTTCTCGTCCGCCGCTATCTCTCGATGGATGTGATCCTGCCTTACGTCGCGTGGATCACGCTTCTCGCGTTCTTGATGGATCTCGGACTGCGCGTCCTCCAGAACAAGGCGTTCCCTTGGTTCGCTCAAGCGAGGGCCGCATGAACGCCATCGTCTTCGACAAGGTCTGGAAAGAATACGGCGACCACGTCGTTCTCGAGCAGATCAATCTCGAGATCGCGCCGCGATCGTTCGTGGCGCTGGTCGGACCATCCGGCTGCGGCAAGACCACCTTCTTGCGCATGCTGCTCGGCGAAGAGCGGCCGACTCGCGGCAGCATCACGGTCGCGGGCGAACCGCTAAAGCCCGAGCCTGACTCGGACCGCGGCGTCGTTTTTCAGCGCTATTCGGTCTTTCCGCATCTGACGGTGCTCGGCAACGTCATCATCGGCCGCGAGTTCGAGAAAGCGGGCGGCCTCGGCCGATTGTACGGCTCAGCGCGGAAGCAGGCGGAAGAGGAAGCGCGAGAGCTTCTGACAGCGGTTGGCCTCTCTGGGCACGAGAAGAAATATCCGTCGGCGCTTTCGGGTGGCATGCAGCAGCGCCTCGCTCTGGCGCAGGCGGTCATGCGCAAGCCAAACGTGCTGCTGCTCGACGAGCCGTTCGGCGCCCTCGATCCCGGCATTCGCGCCGACATCCACGTTTTGATGCGGCGGCTGTGGAATGAAACGCAACTGACGGTGGTGATGGTGACGCACGACCTCAGCGAGGCGTTCGAGCTTGGCACACGCATCATCGCGTTTGAGCGTCCACGCAACAGGCCGGAAGAGGCGGAGCGCTACGGAGCGCAATTGTCGGCTGATATCACGCCGCCGATAAACGGCGCCGTGCTACCGACCGGCGCGACCGTCACCAAGGATATCGAGGTCTGGCCGATGAAGGTCGCTGGCAGCCCCGGTGTTCTAACGCGCCACGGTCACTCTGCCCCGCGCTCATAGGTCTGCACGCTTCCGCCAGGGACGACCTTCGGCGGCTTCTTTCTAACCCGGGACGGCCCGGACTGGCGCGCCAGCTGCGTCTTTGAAGGGACGCGTCGGCGTTGGGAGTCAAAAATGGGGAACTTGATTTACACCGATAAGCTGCCGGGAGGTAAGCACTGGTCGCTGTTGATGCGCCGGAATACGCGGTTGCGGCTGACCGACGTCGAGGGCGGCGCCAATATCGGCATGCTGTTCTACAACCCTCAGAATTTGCTCGAGCGCTACAATGCTCCCGACACGCTCAAATGCCAGCACACGTTCAAGCTTACGACGGACCATTGCCTCTATTCCGATATGGGGCGGATCTTCTGCTCCGTCGTCGCCGATACGTTCGGCTGGCACGACACCGTTTCCGGCAACACGACGAAGGCTATCGTCGCGAGGAAATGGGGCGAGAAGAGCTATCAGACGGCTCGCAACGAATGGCAGCAGAACGGCCACGATAGTTTCCTCGTAGAAGCCGCCAAGTACGGCCTCGGCCGGCGCGACCTTGCGTCGAACGTCAACTGGTTCAGCAAAATTGCCGTCGCCGAAGACGGCAGAATGTTTCTCGATTCCTCGGTCGCAAAGGCGGGCGCACAGGTCGAGTTGCGCTTCGAGATCGACACGCTCGTTCTCTTTCACACCTGCCCGCACCCGCTGAACCCGGCGAACACCTATCCGCGAAAGCCCGCGCAGTTCGAGATCTTCGAAGGACCAGCCGCCGCGCTCGACGATCCTGCCCGGCTCTCGGCGCCCGAGAATGGTCGCGGCTTTGAAAACAATCGCATCTTTCTCGCCGGCTGCTGCGGGGAGGCGCACCAATGATCAAGGAGAGCACGCTCCAAGACGCCGACGCGATCTATCGCCGTATCGTTCCGGCGGGCGATTATTGGATGCATGTCGTCTGCGAGGGCGAGACGTTTCGCATTCTCGATCTCGAAGGCAACCAGGCAGCGGATACTTTGTTCTTCAACGCCGACGATCCAGGGGAACGCTATTCTGCCTCCGATACCATTCGCGAGCAGAGCAACATCTATCTCACTGCCGGTAGTGTGCTTCTCTCGGATATCTGCCGTCCGATGCTGACGATCACCGCGGACACCGTCGGCCGTCACGATACGCTCGGCGGCGCCTGCGCGACAGAAAGCAATACGGTCCGCTACGCGCTGGAAAAAAAATCCATGCATGCCTGCCGCGACAGCTATCTGCTCGCCATCGCCGAAAACGAACACTATGGGCTTTCGAAGCGCGACATCGGGCACAACATCAACTTCTTCATGAACGTGCCGGTGACGCCGGACGGCGGCCTGACGTTCGAGGATGGTCTCTCGGCGCCCGGCAAGTACGTCGAGATGACCGCGCACATGAACGTCATCGTGCTGATCTCGAATTGCCCACAGCTTAACAACCCCTGCAACGCCTACAATCCAACGCCGATCGAAGTTCTCATTTGGGGCAAGGGGGCCTGACGCACATGTTTCGCAAAGTCCTGATCGCCAACCGTGGCGCCATTGCCTGCCGCATTATCAGGACGCTCGATCGGATGGGGATTGCGAGTGTCGCTGTCTACTCCGAAGCCGATCGCCATTCGATGCACGTGATGCAGGCGGGCGAGGCCGTCGCCATCGGTCCCTCGCCTGCCGCCGAAAGCTATCTGAAGTTTGACGCGATCCTCGACGCCGCCAAGACAACCGGCGCTGAAGCCATTCATCCGGGCTACGGCTTCCTGTCGGAAAATCCCGATTTTGCGGAGGCATGCGAAAACGCCGGCATCGTGTTCATCGGACCGAAGGCGAAGCACATGCGTGCCTTCGGTTTGAAGCACAAAGCGCGCGAGCTTGCCGACGAGGCGCGCGTGCCCTTGGCGCCGGGCTCGGGTCTCATTCGCGACGTTGAGCACGCGAAGAGCGAAGCTCAGCGCATCGGCTATCCGGTGATGATCAAGAGCACCGCCGGCGGCGGCGGCATCGGGTTGCAGCTCGTCTCCTCGCCCGAAGAGATCACGCCTATGTTCGAGCGCGTCGAGCGCTTGGCACGCAACAACTTCAAAGATGCGGGCATCTTCATCGAGAAGTACGTTGCGCGCGGCCGCCATATCGAGGTGCAGATCTTCGGCGACGGCAAGGGCAACGTCGTTTCGCTCGGGGAGCGAGATTGCTCGGCGCAGCGGCGCAACCAGAAAGTCATCGAAGAAACCCCGGCGCCAAATCTGCCGGAGAAGACGCGCGCGGCGCTCTGGGATACGGCGCGTCGTCTCGGCCAATCGGTGAACTACGAAAGTGCCGGAACCGTCGAATACCTCTACGATGCGGAGACGAACGAGTTCTACTTTCTCGAAGTCAACACGCGGCTTCAGGTCGAGCACGGCGTCACAGAAGAAGTGGTTGGCGTTGATCTCGTCGAATGGATGGTGCGGCAAGCGGCCGGAGAATTGCCGCCGCTCGATCAAAGCAAGATTTGGCCAAGCGGCGCATCGATCCAAGTCCGGCTTTACGCGGAAGATCCCGGCCGCGATTTCCGGCCTAGTTCCGGGCGGCTGACGGAAGTTTCCTGGCCTGCGGATACGCGCATCGAGACCTGGGTTCAGAGCGGATCGGAGGTTTCTCCCTATTACGATCCGATGATCGCGAAGATCATCGTCAAGGGTTCTTCGCGCGAGGAAGCGCTGTCCCGACTTCAGACGTCGCTCGACCGAACGCGCATTGGCGGTCTCGAAACCAATCTCGATTATTTGCGTCAGCTGTCACGTTCCGCGGTGTTCGCGAAGGGCGAAATGCTGACACGGACGCTGCAGACGTTCGCATACAAAGCGCACACGATCGAGGTCCTGTCGCCCGGCACACAAACGACGATCCAGGATTGGCCGGGACGTCTCGGCTATTGGGCGGTCGGGATACCGCCGTCGGGGCCGATGGATGCCCTTTCGTTTTGTCTCGCCAATCGCATCGTCGGCAACGATGAAGGCGCGGCGGGGATCGAGACAACACTCTCCGGCCCGATGCTCAAGTTCAATACCGATGCCGTCGTCTGCCTTGCGGGGGCCGAACTCACAGCGACGCTCGACGGGGCACCGGTCTCGTACTGGCAAGCCATTTCGATTAAGGCCGGACAGGTTCTGAAGATCGGCGGCGTCAAAGGTCCGGGTGTCCGCGCCTATATTGCCGTGCGCGGCGGCATCGATGTGCCCTCGTATCTCGGAAGCAAATCGACATTCACGCTCGGCAAGTTCGGCGGCCACGGAGGCCGCGTGCTGATGACCGGCGACGTGCTCCACATCGGCAAGGATATCGGAAGCACCGAGACATCGAAACTTCCTTCGGACCTGAAGCCTTGCCTCACCCACACCTGGGAGGTCGGCGTTCTCTATGGCCCGCACGGCGCACCCGATTTCTTCGCACCAGAATACATCGAAACGTTCTTTTCGAGCGATTGGGAAGTTCATTACAATTCCAATCCGACCGGCATCCGGCTGATCGGACCGAAGCCGGTCTGGGCGCGCACCGACGGCGGCGAAGCAGGGCTTCATCCGAGCAACATCCACGACAATGCCTACGCCATCGGTACGATCGACTTTACCGGCGACATGCCCGTCATCCTCGGTCCGGACGGTCCATCCCTCGGCGGTTTCGTCTGTCCGGCGACGATCGTGCAGGCGGAGCTTTGGAAGATGGGTCAGCTTCGTCCGGGCGACAAAGTCCGCTTCAAGCGGCTCTCCCCTTCTGACGCCGCCGCACGGCTCGCGAAGCAGACGGCCGAGATCGCCTCACTGAAGTCGGTCGGAGCACCATCGTTTCCTAACGGAAAGTGGGGCGCGGACGATTGCATCGTCGGCGGTCGCGATGCCTCAGGCGACAAGCCGCGCGTTGTCTATCGTCGCGCAGGCGACGCCTACATGCTGGTCGAATATGGGCCGATCATTCTCGACTTCACGCTGCGCTTCCGCGCCCATGCGCTGATGACGGCCCTCGAGCAACGCAAGCTCGCGGGTATTCTCGACCTGACGCCCGGCATCCGGTCGCTGCAGATCCACTACGATGGAATGACATTGCCGCTCGAGGATTTGCTCGCGGAGCTTTCCCGGATCGAAGATACGCTCGGCGACCTGAGCGAGATCGAAGTACCGTCCCGCATCGTCCATCTGCCGCTGTCGTGGAACGATGCGGCGGTGCAGAAGACGATCGACAAGTACATGCAGGGTGTGCGTCCTGACGCGCCGTGGTGCCCGTCGAACATCGAGTTCATCCGGCGCATCAACGGTCTCGATTCGATCGAGGACGTGTTGCGCATTGTGTTCGATGCGACCTATGTCGTTCTCGGTCTCGGTGACGTTTATCTCGGTGCACCGGTTGCGACGCCGGTCGATCCACGTCATCGCCTCGTTACGACCAAGTACAATCCCGCGCGAACGTGGACGCCGGATAACGTCGTTGGCATAGGCGGTGCCTACATGTGCATCTACGGTATGGAAGGGCCCGGCGGCTATCAGCTCTTCGGCCGGACGTGCCAAGTCTGGAATACCTACCGAACGACGGTAGCGTTCGAAGCGGGATCGCCGTGGCTCCTCCGCTTCTTCGACCAGATCCGCTTCTACCCCGTTTCGGGCGAGGAGCTTCTGAAGTTCCGCGATGGGTTCATCGAAGGCCAAGCGAGCGTCAAAATCGAGCCCACGACGTTCCGCCTCAAGGATTATCAGGCCTTCGTCGCCGAGAAGGCAGAGACGATCGCCGCGTTCAAATCGCGCCAGCAGGCGGCCTTCGAGGCCGAGCGCGCGCGCTGGCAGCAGAGCGATCAGGAAGGCGCGGCGGGTGCTTCCGATGGCGTGGAAGATCAAGACGCGGATGCCGTGCTGCCGCCCGGAGCCACGGCGGTTGAAAGCCCGGTTCCCGGCAGTGTTTGGAAAATTCTTGTCGAGCCGGGACGAATGGTTGCCGAAGGCGAGACGCTGATCATCGTAGAGTTGATGAAAATGGAGATGGCCGTGCCGTCGCCGACGAGTGGGATCGTTCACGAAGTACGCTGCGTCGAAGGGCGCCCTGTAGCTCTCGGCCAGGCCCTCGTTATCTTGAAAGAACCGCATGCGGAGGCGACGGCGTGACCCTATCGCTCGATATCAGTAATCTCACCGCACTTTACGAAAGCAAGAAAACGACGCCTGAAGCGGTCGTCGAAGACGTCTTCGCTCGTATCAGCGAAAAAGGTGTTAAGCCCGACTGGATCGCGCTCGTCGATAAAGAAACGGCGCTGGATCGCGCACGCAGGGCACCACGTGGCCCGCTTTTCGGCATTCCATTTGCGGTGAAGGACAACATCGACGTTGCCGGGTTGCCGACGACGTGCGGTTGCCCTGCCTTCGCTTATGTGCCGGAACGTTCGGCGACGGTCGTCGAACGGCTTGAGGCGGCGGGCGCTATTCTGATCGGCAAAACGAACCTCGACCAGTTCGCGACCGGCCTCAACGGCACACGTTCGCTGTATGGCATTCCAACGAGTGTCTTCGATCCGGCTTATATCTCGGGCGGTTCAAGCTCGGGGTCCGCCGTGGTCGTTGCGGCGGGTCTCGTTTCGTTTGCCCTCGGGACCGACACCGCCGGTTCGGGGCGGGTTCCGGCCGGGTTCAACAACATCGTCGGGCTGAAGCCGACGAAAGGCATCATCTCCACACGCGGTGTCGTGCCAGCCTGCAAGAGCCAGGATGCCGTTTCGATCTTCGCGCTCACCGTCGCGGATGCCGCGAAAGTTGCAGAGGTGACTGCGGCCTTCGACAAGGAAGACTGCTTTGCGCGAGCCGATGCGCCGCCATTCGCCGTCGAGAGCGTCGGGCGGCCTCTCAAGGTCGGCGTGCCCAACTCGCCGCTGTCGTTCTTCGAGGACAGCGAGTACCGGCGCCTCTATCATCACACGATAGACCGGCTTGCCGGTCTTGGCGCCGAGATCACGCCGTTCAACTATGCGCCGTTTCGCGACACGGCGGCGATGCTCTATGACGGTCCGTGGGTTGCCGAGCGATTGTTTGCGATCGACGATATCAAGGACGAAGATCTACATCCCGTCGTGGGTGACATCGTTCGCGGCGGCAAGACCAAGTCGGCCCTTGCGACATTCGAGTGCCTCTACCGCCTTGCCGAGCTTCGCCGTGCTGCCGACGCCGAGTGGAAGCGCATGGACGTGATGGTCCTGCCGACCGCAGGCACGACTTATAAAATCGCCGATATGCTTGCCGATCCGATCCGTCTCAACTCGAACCTCGGCGCCTATACGAACTTCGTCAATCTGCTCGACCTTGCCGCTCTCGCAATTCCGGCCGGCTTTCGTGACGATGGTATTCCGTTCGGCGTGACGCTCATCGGCCGCGCGTTCTCGGACGGCAAGCTCGCCACAATCGGCGACGCGGTCCATCGCGCGCTTGATCGCGTCAAACTCGGCGCTACGCAAACGGCGCTCTCCGACACGATGCGGGTCGCCGTACGCCCGGCGAAAAAGAAGACCGTTCAGGTTGCGGTCGTCGGCGCGCATCTGTCGGGCCAGCCGCTCAACGGCCAGCTCACCGAGCGCGATGCGGTCTTTCGGGAGACGTCCCGCACCGCTGCGGGATACCGGCTTTATGCATTGCCCGGCACCAAGCCGCCGAAGCCGGGGCTTATTTTCGAAGGCACGGGGCCCGGCGCAATCGAGGTCGAGATCTGGGAAATGGACGATGCCGCGTTCGGGTCGTTCGTGGCGCTCATTCCGGCCCCGCTCGGCATCGGCACGCTGGTGCTCGAGGACGGCCGGCAAGTGAAAGGCTTCCTGTGCGAAAGCTATGCTGTCCGCGGTGCCGAGGACATCACCGGGTTTGGCGGCTGGCGGGCCTGGCTCAGCCGGACGGCAGTCGCCTGAGATCACCGGCAACTTGAAATAATATGCCACGCATGCCGGGGTTTATGCTCCTCCGGGACGCTCGCCGATCAGTATCTTGCGAAACAGATGACCTGCACACTATACTAATGTAGTATTTTTTTCGGGATTTGATCTCCTGGACGCGTAAGATCGCCTAAAGGCGGCAAGCGAGGAAACGATGCACAGCAGATTCATCCGGTCCGCGATCGTTGCGGGCTTGGCGGCGATTCTTGGGGTCGCGGTTCACGCCAGTGCAAGAGCCGACGACGCGGCCATTTGGGATGGCATCAGGACTGACCTCTTCGGCACACGTGAGATTGCCGACGGCGCCGGCAAAATCACCCTTGATGCTCCATATCGAGCCGAGGATGCTTCGACCGTTCCGCTCACCATCCGATTGCCTGCCGAGTTTGCCAAGGACGTCAAAGCGCTGACGCTCGTCATCGACAAGAACCCCTCCCCCGTCGTCGCGACGTTCACGTATGGCGACGCCGCAGGCACCGGCGAGCGGGTTCTCGCAACCCGAGTCCGCATCGACCAATATTCCGACGTTCGCGCCATTGCCGAGACCGCCGACGGCAAAATCTTTATGACGACGAAGTTCGTCAAGGCCTCGGGCGGCTGCTCGGCGCCTGCCGGGAAGGACCCTGAAGAAGCTGCGAAGACGTTGGGCAAGATGAAGGTCATGACGGCCTTCAAGGACCCCGATAGCGCCGCTATTCAGGAAGCTCAGGTCATGATCAAGCATCCGAACAGTTCGGGCATGCAGATGGATCAGCTGACCGGGCTCTATATCCCTGCGCATTTCGTCGACAAGGTCGAAGTGAAAACCGGCGGCAAAGTCATCTTCACGATGAGGGGCGGCATCTCGATCAGCGAAAACCCGAACTTCCGCTTCACCTATCAGGGTAATCCGTCCGACGTGATGAGCGTCGAGGCCGAGGATTCCAAGGGCAACGTGTTCAAGGGCAATTCGGCCCCGAGCCAGTCCTGACGCTGCCAAGCGGGACGGCCTTATGGCCGGTACGCTCTCAGATGCTGATCTAACGCCTGTAGCAGGCGGTGGCCTTTTGGATCGCCGCCTTTTTCTTACAGGCGGTTTGGTGCTCGCAACCGCTCAGGCGGCGGCGCCTGTGCGCGGGGGTGAGGCAAGCGGCACGAAGCCGGAAGATCCGGCTGATCCGCCCTGGCTGCATGACACCGGCGGGCCATTCACGGGCTACGGCACGCCTTCGAAGTACGAGAAATACGTCGTCCGAAATATCGGCGGCAACCGTACGCCAGCGGGCGAAGGTGTCTCGTGGACGCCTCTCGAAGATCTCGAAGGCATCATCACGCCGAGCGGCCTGCACTTCGAGCGGCACCACGACGGCGTGCCGGATATCGACCCGGCGCAGCACAGGCTCGTGATCCATGGCCTCGTGCAGCAGCCTCTGGAATTCACGGTGGAGAGCCTGCTCCGCTATCCGATGCGGTCGCGGTTCCTGTTCATTGAATGCGGCGGCAACAGCAACGCAGGATGGCACGAGGAGCCCATTCAACGGCCTGTAGGCGCGTTTCATGGTCTCGTTTCATGCTCGGAGTGGACGGGCGTGCCGCTCTCGATCTTGCTCGATGAAGCCGGCGTCGATCCGAAAGCTTCTTGGGTCATTGCCGAAGGCGCCGACGCCGGCCTTCTGAACGTCAGTCTGCCGCTCTCGAAGCTCAAGGATGACGCGATGATCGGTCTCTATCAGAACGGCGAGCGCGTACGGCCTGAGAACGGCTATCCGATCCGGCTCATAGTGCCGGGATGGGAAGGCATTACGAACGTCAAATGGCTGCGCCGCCTGCACGTCGCCGATGAACCCGCCATGACGCGCAACGAGACAGCGAAATACACGGAGCTTCTGCCGTCGGGCAAAGCGCGGATGTTTACCTTCGTCATGGACGCCAAGTCGCTGATCACGTCGCCGTCGCCGGGCCAAAAGATGCACGGGGCCAACGTCTACGAAATCCGCGGTCTTGCCTGGAGCGGAGGCGGGAAGATCGCGAAGGTTGAGGTCTCAGCGGACGGCGGCCACTCGTGGGCCGAAGCACACCTGCAGGATCCGGTCATGTCCCAGTGCTTCACGCGGTTTCGCTCGCCGTGGGCGTGGGATGGCAAGCCGGCAGTCCTGAAAAGCCGGGCGACGGATGAGACCGGTTACGTTCAGCCAGAGCGCGACGTCCTGATCAAGGAGCGCGGCCGCGAAGGGTATTTTCATTACAACGCAATCGTCTGCTGGGCCGTCGATGAGGACGGTACGATCAGCCATGTCTACGCTTAGGGGCCTTGTCACAGCGGTCGGTGTTGTTTCCGCAATAAGCACGGCGCTCGCCGCAGACGACGGCGCCAAAGCTCCGCGTCTCGGCAAACCGATGGCGGCGGACGAAATCGCCAAGTGGGACAGGACGATCTTTTCGGATGGCCGCGGGCTTCCGCCAGGGCGCGGAACGGCAAAGGAAGGCCGCGCCGTCTACGAGCAGAAATGCGCGAGCTGCCATGGCGAGCATGGGGAAGGCGGAACGGCGGAAGAACTCGTCAGCGAGCCGAAGCCGCCCTCGGTCGACAACCCCAGCAAGGCGATCGGCTCATATTGGCCGTACGCGACGACGATTTTCGACTTCGTTCGCCGCAGCATGCCACCTTCCGCACCGGCCTCCCTCTCGGCAGACGAGACCTACGCCGTCACGGCTTATCTGCTTTCGGCCAACTCGATAATCGCCGATACCCAGGAAATGAACTCGGAAACGCTTCCCCGAGTGAAGATGCCGAACCGCGATGGCTTCACTTGGATCGACGTGAAGCAATGAGCGCCCGAGGAGGCGTCCCTTCATTCCAGATCAGGTCAGACTGGTATCGTAGCCGAAACGGCTCGCAACCCAATCGAGCGTGTCGCCAAGCTGGGGTTTGATCGTTTTGAGATAGGCGAGCTTGTTCGGATCGTCTTTGTATCGATGCAAGGACCGTGTATCGATGCGGCGCAATCCGTGCATTGCAGACTTCGCCTCGTCGGACGGCCTAAAGACCGTCGCCATGTCTTCCACTGACGTTCCGGCTTCGAGTCCAAGCTCGTCGCCAATCTTGCGCTGCACTCGTTCGGCGTCCGTTACCATGTCCTCGTAGCGAACGATGCAGACGTCTTTTCTGCCGATCTCCAACGCCAATCGCAGCGCCGCCATCTCTGCAAGCCAACGTTTGATATCGATGTGATAGGTTTCCGCGCTCATCGGATTATGGCTTGTAAGCACGTCGTAAGGGTGGCGAATAGCGTACGCGATCTTGATGCGTGCCGGCATTTGCGACATGCGTTCGAAGGCGACATTGTTTCTTTTCAGAACCAGAGTTTGCCCCGTCGTGGTTAACTGCGCGAACAACTCGATCGGAACTTCTTTCGCGACGACGCACGTGTCTTTGAATGTCGACATCAGTCCAGTCAGCAGCCAAGTGCCGGAGCGGCCGCAGCCCATGACGAATATCCGCTGGATCTGCCGTTCTTCATCGATCCGATCGAGCCGCGCTTCGAGCGCGCCATCCCGAGCAAAAACGGCGACGTCTCGCTTCTTCAGCCGAAAGCTCAGGGGAAGGAGAGCCGCGTCGCCCGACGTATGGAATTTCATTGCACCAAACTGCTGCAACCCCCACGCGATCAGCGGGTTGGCTAGTGGCGCCATGTCCGCTCCGTCCTTTAAAGTTTCACCCCATCAATTTCGAAGTCAGAAACGTGGCGATGATCGGGCGGGTGACGCGAGTATGCGACCAATTTGAGAGATTAGGCCCAAACACTCGGTGCCGACGGCAAATGAACGCCGCGAAATTCCGCCCTAGGGCGCTCACAGAGCCGTCGGGCCCCAGCCGACTCACGCGTTGCCTTCAGCGACCAAGTTCTCTTTCAAGATCAGCGAGACAGCCTATGCCTCCTGGATAGATGCCGGCGGCAAGCGCGTGCCTTAAGCCAAACGGCCATCGGCAAGTCTGGATGGAATCATAATTGAGCGGTTTTTGACGGTTGCGGCAGAGATTTCATATCGCGCGCCCGCTTTTCCCGCTCGACCTGTTCACGCGGAGGAAGGCCCGATCATGGGGGCAAGCGCATTCAGCGGCGCGCTGAAACACCTGTTCGGTGTCAAGGACGTCGCCGGCAAATACACCAACCTCGAATTTGACGATGCCGCCATCGAGAGTGGGGAATATAAGCGTCACCTCGGCGGGGGAAGCGAAACATGGGATTCGCGCGGGCTCTTTCAGCTCGATCTGCTCCGATCGCGCGGTCTCGACCCCACGTCCAAGCTTCTCGACGTTGGCTGCGGACCTCTCCGCGCCGGCCTCCATTTCATTCGCTACCTGAACGCCGGCAACTACTACGGGTTTGACTATAACAAATCGTTCGTCGCCGCCGGCCAACGTCTGATCGCGGAGCACGATCTGACGGGCAAGCAACCGTCGATCGTCGCACTCGCAGATTTCGATCTCGGTGGCCTCGATCGCGCGTTCGATTTTGCGATCGCATTCTCGGTGCTGAACCACTGCAGCGAAGCCCAAAGGCAACTTTTTTTTGCTCACATCGGGCGATGCCTGGCGCCGGGAGCCAAGCTCGTTATTTCGCACGCTCGCTGGCTCAAGGAGGCCGATCTCGCCCGTGCCAGGCTCGTCGTGCGGCACTGCTTCGAGGCATCCGAGCTTGATCTTTCGCGGTACGGATGGCCGCTTTCGGAGCAGCGCACTGTTTGTCCAATCTACGAGCTTGAAAGGCTGCCGAGCTGAGGGGCCTCCCCCCGGTCGCGTCGTAAATAGAGCCCCGAAAAGCGGTGCCCGGTGGCCCGCTTAGCCGCAATGGCCGCCAAAAGGACTGTCATAAATCGCTTTTTTCTCGATTTGAGCTGACTTCGGTCGCGTCCGCGCCGGCAAGCCATCGTAAGTGTTGAATTAATGGCCCGTGTGCCCTATCTCCCGCCCCCAGCGCAATTTTAACGCGCTTGCTGGAGCCGGAGAGACCGGCATTTCAACTCTGGGAGCGGGCGAGTGGACAACGTACTCATCATCGGGGCTGGCGCTGCGGGCTCGGTCGTCGCGAAGAAATGCGCGATGAACCGTGATTTCTTCAAAAAAATACATCTCGCCTCGCGCCGCATCGAGAGCTGCAAGAAGGTCCAGGCGGAGTGCAAAACGCCGATCGAAATCTCGCAGGTCGACGCCGATAACGTCGCCGAGACGGTCGCGCTTTTGAACAAGGTCAAACCTGACCTCGTCATCAACATGGCTCTTCCTTATCAGGATCTCGCCATCATGGATGCCTGCCTCGAAGCGGGTGTCAACTACATGGACACAGCCAACTACGAGCCTCGGGACGAGGCCAAATTCACGTACAAGTACCAGTGGCCCTACCAGGATAAATTCAAAGCCAAGGGGCTCATGGCCGTGCTCGGTTGCGGCTTCGATCCGGGCGTCACGAATATCTTCTGTGCCTATGCGCAGGAAAACCTTTACGACGCGATCCACACCATCGACATCATCGACTGCAATGCCGGCAGCCACGGCAAGGCCTTCGCGACGAACTTCAACCCGGAAATCAATCTCCGGGAAGTGACCCAGCGCGGCAAATATTGGAAGGACGGCGAGTGGATCGAGATCGATCCGATGTCGATCTCGACGATGGTCGACTATCCCGAGGTCGGGCCGGTCAAATCCTACCTCATCTATCACGAGGAAGAGGAAAGCCTGGTCGAGAACATCAAAGGCCTGAAGCAGATCCGCTTCTGGATGACGTTCTCCGACAACTATATCAAGCACCTCGAGGTGCTCCAGAACGTCGGCATGACCCGGATCGACCCGGTCATGTACAAAGGCACGCCCGTCGTCCCGATGGAATTCCTCAAGTCCCTACTCCCTGAGCCTTCGTCGCTTGCCGAAAACTATACCGGCAAGACGTCGATCGGCGTCGTCTTGAAGGGCGAGAAGAAGGGCAAGAAGAAGCGCTACATGATTTGGAACGTCTGCGACCACGCCGAAACGAACAAGGAGGTCGGCGCTCAGGCGGTCTCCTACACCACAGGCGTTCCCCCGGTTGTCGGCGCCGTCATGATGTTCAAGGGCATCTGGAAAGGCAAAGGCGTCTTCAACGTCGAGCAGTTGCCGCCTGAGCCGTTCCTCGAAGAGCTCGCCGAGCAGGGCCTGCCCTGGCACGTGAAGGAAATCGAGAAGTCCGACCAGAAGAAGCTTTTCGCGGTCGAGACCTGATGAACGAGGCCGAGATCCTTTCGATCCGTAACGAGCTGACGGGACTTGTCGTCTCTGTCGTTTCGGTGAGCTTCGGCATGATTTCGGCCTACATCGCCGGGCTATGGCTCTTTCTTCGGGAAGCGCCGGTCTCGCTTCGATTGCTCGCTTTCGCGCTGCTGACATGCGGATTGGCCTTCATGGGCGCACTGACCTGGGGGCTCAACGATCTTCTCGTCGGCACGGATCGCGCGTGGTCGAAGCTCGTCAGCCCGACAAGCGAGATTTCAGGCTTCGGAAACGAGCGTCCGGATTGGCTTCACGGTTTTACGCTCTATGGAGCGTGCGTGTTCCTTGGAAGTCTGGCATTCGGTGCCATCTATCTCTCGCTCGCCTATCTGACCTTCGTCTACAGATGGCCCGGCTCGACTGCGGGACAGGTCCGCGTCTCGACTTGAAACGATTTTGCTAACTCGATCGGTGACAGGAATTGTCAGACCTTTCCAAACTGAACTTGCAATCCTTCGATTGGGCGCAGTCCATCGCCACGCCCGCGTATGTGCTCGATGTCGCGGCGCTGAAGCGCAATCTTCAGCGCGCCGGCGAGATCAAGCGCGAAACGGGATGCAAGATCCTTCTCGCTACGAAGGCCTTTGCTCTTCCAGCGGCCTTTCCGCTGATCCGCGACGTGCTCGATGGCACGACGGCGAGCGGCGAATACGAGGCTCGGCTAGGCCACGACGAGTTCGGCAAGGAAGTTCACGTCTATTCGCCAGCCTATGCGACCGGTGAGGTCGAGCGGCTGACCAAGCTTGCCCAGCACATCTATTTCAATTCCCCCGAGCAAATCGCCAAGAACCTTACCGTCGTCAAGAAGCATCCTGGAGTGAAGGTCGGCATCCGGATCAACCCGGGCTATTCCAACGCGACGCTCGGCGGCGCGCTCTACGATCCCTGCGCGCCCTACTCTCGCTTTGGTGCGACGCGGGACACGCTCGATCGCGTGCCGTGGGACGATGTCGACATCCTACATACGCATGCGCTTTGCGAGTCAGGCGATGCGGGCTCGGTCGGGCTCATCGAACATGTAGCGAGGGAATTTGGCGATTATGTCCGCCGCGTCAAAACCGTGAATTTCGGCGGCGGCCATTTCATCAACAAGCCGGGTTACGACATCGGCAAGCTGATCGCGGCCATCAACGCTTTCAAAACTGCGTTCAAGGTGGACGTCGTTCTGGAGCCGGGTGCCGGCCTTGTCGTCGATACGGGCTACCTCGTCGGCAGTGTTCTGGACATCCATCGTAATGAAAAGGACATCGCCATTCTCGACGCGTCTGCGTCAACGCACATGCCGGATGTGCTGGAGGTTCCCTATACGCCGAAGGTCGTCAGCGCCGCCGCGCCGGGCGAGAAGCCGCACTCCTATATTCTGGGCGGCAAGACCTGCATGACCGGCGACATCATCGGCGAATACTCGTTCGACAAGCCATTGAAGGTCGGCGATCGCATCATTTTCACCGATATGATGCAATATTCGTTCGTCAAGAATAACACGTTCAATGGCGTGCCCCTGCCCGATCTCGCAATTCTCGACGAGAGCGGTGCTTACAGAGTTGTAAGGTCATTTGGCTACGATGATTTCCGCCACCGCCTGGGGTAGAATGAGGCGGTTGCCGTTTGGAGAATGCGCAAGCTTCCCAACGGGCCGAAATGACATTGGCAGCGGGCTATCATGAAATCAGAAACTCCCAAACCGGTTCTCCTTGCCGACTATCGTGCCCCGGAATTTCTGATCGATACGGTCCATCTCGATATTGCGCTCGCGCCATCGAAGACGCGCGTCGTCTCCAAGCTGGAGATTCGGCGGAATCCGAATTCGACCGCGACCGGCAAAGTGCCCCTCAAGCTCGATGGCGAACTTCTGAAGCTCGAAAGCGTTACGCTCGACGGCAAGAAGCTGAAGCCGTCATCGTATCGCGTCGATGACATGAGCCTCACGATCCCTTCTCCGCCCAAGAGTCCGTTCACGCTCGAAGTGGCGACGCTCGTCAACCCCAAAGCGAACACGGCGCTGCAGGGAATCTATTTGTCGCGTGGTATCTACTGCTCGCAATGCGAAGCGCAGGGCTTTCGGCGGATCACGTATTTCCTCGACAGGCCCGACGTTCTTGCAAAATACACGGTTCGTCTCGAAGCGGATGTCGAGACTGCGCCGGTCCTTCTCGCCAACGGCAATCCGCTCGAGCGAGGCACGCTATCGGGCGGCGAACGTCACTATGCGATCTGGCACGACCCGCACCCGAAGCCGTCCTATCTCTTAGCGATCGTCGGCGGCAATCTTTCGTCCGTTGCTTCGGCGTTCACCACCCAGTCGGGCCGCGAAGTCGATCTCAGGATCTATGTCGAGCACGGCAAGGAAGCGCGTGCTCATTGGGCAATGGAATCCCTGAAACGCGCCATGCGTTGGGACGAAGCCCGGTTTGGTCGCGAATACGATCTTGACGTTTTCAACATTGTCGCCGTCTCCGACTTCAACATGGGGGCCATGGAAAACAAGGGCCTCAATATTTTCAACGATCGCTTGATCCTTGCTTCCCCCGAGACGGCGACGGACGCGAATTATGAATCGATCGAAAGCGTTGTCGCTCACGAATATTTTCACAACTGGACGGGAAATCGCATCACGTGCCGCGACTGGTTCCAGCTTTGCCTGAAAGAAGGACTGACCGTCTACCGCGATCAGGAATTCTCCGCCGACCAGCGCAGCGCAACCGTGCAACGTATCTCGGATGTGCGGCAATTGAAGGCGCTGCAGTTTCCCGAAGACCAGGGACCGCTCGCGCATCCGGTGCGGCCAGAGAGCTACGTCGAGATCAACAACTTCTATACGCCGACTGTTTACGAGAAGGGCGCGGAAGTCGTCCGGATGATCAAAACGATCCTAGGCCCGCAGAAATTCCGCGAGGGCATGGATCTCTATTTCGAGCGCCACGATGGAGAGGCGGTGACGATCGAGGATTTCATTGCCTGTTTCGCGCATGTGAGCGGGGAAGATTTCACCCAGTTCCATCGCTGGTATTCGCAATCCGGTACGCCCGAACTCGTCTGTGACCTCGCCTATGATCGCCGCAAGAAATTCGCTGAACTGACCGTCCATCAGGTGCTCAAACCATCTCCAGGGAAGGCGAAGAAGCAGCCTTACTTCATTCCCATCAGCATGGCGCTGCTCGGCGAGAACGGCAAAGAGATGGACCTTGAGGTCGAGGGCGGTGTCAAGATTCGCGATGGCGTGGTGGCAGTTTCCGAGCGGACGACGAGCTTCAAGTTCAAAGGCGTCAGCTCCCGCCCCGTTCCCTCGCTGCTCAGAGGTTTCTCGGCGCCCGTCACCGTCACGATGTCGCTCTCGGATCAGGACCTCGCGTTTCTGATGCACCATGACGGCGATCTCTTCAATCGTTGGCAGGCAAGCAATGCTTACGCGACGCGCAGCATAATGGCGCTGCTCGATGCCAAACGACCGAAGGCTGTCGTCGGGTCAAAGGCTGCCAAGCTCGCCGAGGCCCTGCGCTACGGGCTGCGTGATACCGAGCTCGATGACGCCTATAAGGCCGAGCTTCTTAAGTTGCCTTCCGTTGCTGACGTAGCCCGCGAAAAAGTGACCAAAGTCGATCACGCGGCGATCTTCGATGCGCACCGAGCATTCAGCCGGACCATCGGTGAGAAACTTTCTGAAGATCTCGAGGCTCTCTTCGCCGACGCGTCGCGCCACAAAGCGTTTTCGCCGGATGCAAAGAATGCCGGGCGGCGGGCCCTGCGGAACGCGGCGCTGACGCTGTTGACAACTCGGGCCATGGACGCTGACTTCGCCAGGCTTGAGGCTCACTATCGCGACGCGTCGAACATGACGGACGCCTGCCATGCGCTGTTCCTGATCGCGAGCGTCGAGACGCCAGGGCGGCCGGAAATCCTGCAGGATTTCTTCGAGCGCTGGAAAGACGATCATCTCGTCATCGACATGTGGTTTGCCGCCCAAGCGCAATCGCCACGGGCCTCGGCCCTCGATGAGGTGAAGGCACTTTGCCGGCATCCCCTCTTCAAGATTACGACACCGAACAAAGTGCGAGCCCTGATCGGCACTTTCGCGTTGGCCAATCCGCTACAGTTCAATCGAGCCGACGGTGCGGGCTACGAATTTCTCGCAGACAAGGTGCTCGAGATTGATCCGCTCAACCCCCAGGTTGCCGCACGAATGCTCGGTGCGTTCCGCAGCTACCGCGCGCTCGAGCCCAAGCGCAAAGGACTGGCTAGAGCCGCCCTGAAACGGGTCGCCGCCGCCTCTCGAATTTCGCGCGATTGCCAGGAAATCGTCTCGCGCATGCTAGAGGACTAACTGAGCATTTCCGCCACACTGGCAAGGCTATATGCTCAAGCTGCCCGGATCGCGACAAAATTGATTCCACGGGGATTTTTTCTCCCTCGACAGGTGAGTCGCAAATCGGTGATTGTCAAATCATGCTCGAGGACATGATCGTCTTCGGCCTTCTGAGGCGGGGCACTTAGATAAAATTCAGCAGGGGAATTCGGGGATGGCTCGGACCTGGTCCGCTCCTCAACGGGGAAGCTTTGTCGCCTTGGGCGCTTCGGGGCCGCGCCAAAACGGTCCGCTCATGGAGGCCGCCAGCGAACGTCGCTTCTCGCAACGCGGTCTGTTCCTGCTTTTCGCTGCGCTTCTAACCGCGGCAGGTGCCATCGTTCCGCTTCTCGATTCCGATTTGCTGTCGACATTGCTGTTCCTGGCTGGCGCGGGGCTGGCGGCGCTCGTGGTCATCCTGCCGTCGCAGGCCGTAGGAGAGGGTGGCGACGTTCGCCCACGGGAGCGCCGGGTGCCCGATTTGACGTCTGTTGCCCGCGTAAGCAATGACGGCCAAGCACGGTTCCCAGAGCTGCTTGGGGGCAGCGCGCCCGACGCAGCCCTTGACCGAGCCGCTTGGGCGAAGCTCACCGCACACATGAGCCATGAACTCAGGACGCCGCTGAATGCCGTGCTCGGATTCTCCGAAATGATGACGAACGAGGTCTTGGGGCCGCTCGGTTCGAGCTATAGCTCCTACGCCCGCGACATTCATGCCAGCGGCCGTATCCTTCTCAAGTCCGCAGAGGATGCGCTTGCGATCACCGCAATGCTGACCGCGCCGGAACGCAAACGGGCCCGCGAAACCACCCGTCTCAAGTCCGTCATCGATGAAGCCTGCGCCTTCGCGGCGCCGGATCTCGTGGCGCGATCAATTCCCGTTATCATAGACATCGATCCAAACATCGACATCGTTGGCGATCATCAGGTGACGCGCCAGATGCTCATCAACCTCATTGCGGAAGCGGTCCGGACCGCGGCGGCAGGGGCGATCCTCCGGATCGAAACCAAATCTACGGCCGAAGCAATCGCGCTTTCTCTCTCTCTTGCAACCAACAAAATTGGTGCCGCAACGGAAGAAGGTTTCGGGGTGATTTTGGCACGGACACTCTGCGAGCTTTCAGGCGCCGAGCTCACGACCGCCGCGACCGGCGATGGCGCGCGCAAGTGGACCGTGCGTCTTCTTCCCGCCGCACAGGACGACCTCTTTCTGGCGGCCTGACGCCAGCGGATCGAGCCGTTGCGGCTTTAGTTGGTCGGAGGTCCGTCGTCCTTTGACTTTTCGGTTCGCGGGGTCAGGAGCCACGGACGGCGTTTCTCCCGCCAAGACTGCAGAAGTTTGCGCTCATCGGGGCTGAGCTTCTCGGCGGTATCGGCCAAGGCGCCATTGAGGCCCGTCTTATAGCGATCCTCGACCTCTCTCAGTTGTGCCAACGCCGCGTTGAATTTCGCTTTGTCGAAAGGCTCGGCCGTCAGCAGCGCGTTGGCATCGACCCAGGATTTCCGAACGGTGGCCCGCAAATCCTTCATGGCCTCGCGCGCGGCGGTGATTTCCGCCCTCACGACATCTTGTCGATCATCCGGCAGCTCCTTGACGAAGCCCAACAGGCCCGGCTCTATCGGTTTCGGTTTCGGGCCTGCCTGGTGGTGATGCCAAACGGCAGCCGCGAACACGCCGACGAACAATAGGTTCAACGCCAGCGAAGCGATAAGGCCTGGGTACAGATACCGTGGGCGCACAGGTGCCAAACGATTGATTTCGACCGTCACAACAAATCCTCATCCAGAAAGCTGTCAGTGTCGTCGGTCTGAGCCATCTGCCTGCCCGTCGTCGCGCTGCTCGAACCGTCGCTGCCGAGAAGAATATCAGCGGTCGAATTGAAGACCTTCAACTGACCTGCAAATACACCGAGCACCAGCGAGGCTGCGAGGGCGGTCGCAGCGAGACCATTATGGCGGCGCAGAAATCCCGGCCGTGCTCCTGGACGCTCCGCCGCCGCGCCCGCTGATGCCGGCCGATCCGACACGAGCCGCGGCTGACGTTCCGCCGCAAATGCGATGCGCTCACTCAGTTGGCCAAGACGGCTGGCGTCATATTGCGGCGCCCTATCGAGCAGCCGATCGAAAGCCTCGGCATCTCTCAGCATCTTCTGCGCTTCAGCGCTGCCGGCGATAAGACCGGACAGGGTAAGACGCAGCGGTGCCGGCCATCGCGTACGGTCAGCACCATACGTGTCGAGCGCTGCCTCCAGCTTGTCGAGCCCCACGGGGCCTAGACCATTGCGTGCCATCGTCCTGCCGTCTCCCGCATATCAGGGCTCGCCATCACTACGCAGCGACTCCCAATCCGATTTCAAATCCGCCTTCAGCTGCCGCCGCGCCCGGCTCAGGAGCGACTCGACCGCCTCATCCGATACTCCCATGACCTGGCCGATCTCGATCTGGCTCAAGCCCTCGAAGTGAAAGAGGGTCAGCGCCAACCGTTGCCGATCCGGCAGTTTCTGCATCGCCGCTTCGACCCGGCGCTGCGTATCCTGGTTCTCGAGCCCGACCAGCTGCTTCGCTGGGTCCGGGACCTCGGGTAATTCATCAACGACCTTCACGCGGCCCTGACCGCGAACGCGATCGAGGCAAAGGTTCGAAACCACGCGGCGCAACCAAGGCCTGATGCCGGCCGGTCCGATTTCAAGCGTCGCGCTCGAACGCCAGAGCCGCAAAAAAGCTTCCTGGGCCACGTCCTCGGCCTCCGCATCGTCGCGCAGCATCCGGCGCGCCACGGAGACGATGCTTCCCAGATGGCGCTCCATCAACAGCCGGAAAGCACTGCCGTCGCCGTTACCGGCTGCGGCAACGAGCACTGCCTCATCGGCTCGGGTCTCGGCCGCCGGCCGCGGAGCGGCTGGGCTGCCATCGGTCCTCGTCGCCGCCACAAATCCCCTCGACATGCTGTTCGCCTGCCTCGCGCTCCGCTTCGGTCGCTTGCCGGACAAAAGGCATGCTTTCCGTGTCGGTCATCGCAAGAACGTCATAACCTGCCACAATCCGTCGCCGGTGTGCAAAGACACCTAAACGATTAGACTGTTAAAGGCCTCAAGAACGTCAGCAAGCGTCTGTTTTAGTTTTGTTTCCAGGTCCTCAAACGAGGCCGAACCGCCCGAGCGCACCAGGAGAGACTTGAGGCCTTTCGGCGCTGAAGCCGGGTCAAATGGCCCTTCGAGGGTCAGCCGCAGAACCTGGGTCAGGTCATGAAGTAACTGACCGGCCTCTGAAAGATGGCGATAGTCATCATGATGAATAAGCTCCTCGGAAGCCGCGGCAGCTAACGCGACAAGAGTTGTCTGGCTGAGGATTGCCGGGTGATCGGCTGCGTGAACGAGTTCCAGATGCTGGATGATAAATTCGAGATCGACGAGGCCGCCCCGGACCTGCTTCAGATCCCAGATGTCACTGGTGGCTTTTTCGACTTCGATGCGGCTCCGCATGTCGCGGACGTCGGCGGCGATCTTGGGCCGGTCGCGCCGCGACGTCAGGACCTTGCGGATTTCCGTTTCGACGCGGGCCGACAGCTCGCGCGACCCGGCGATGACACGCGCCCGAGTCAACGCCATGTGCTCCCAGGTCCATGCCTCGCTCGCCTGGTAGTCCGTGAAGCTCGATAGCCGTGTGGCGACAGGGCCCTTCTGGCCGGAGGGACGAAGGCGCATGTCGACGTCGTAGAGAGCGCCCTCCGCCGTGCGCGCCGAAATGGCTGCTATGAGACGCTGCGTGAGGCGGGTGTAATACTGCGGCGGCGACAATGGCTTGGCGCCGTCCGACTGCTCGGCGGCGGGATCGAAATCATAAATCAGGATGAGGTCGACATCTGAAGAGGCCGTCATCTCGCGGCCCCCAAGCTTGCCCATCCCGAGGACGACGGCAGCTCCGCCGGGGACGCGGCCGTAGTCTTCCTCCATTTCGCGGGTCACTTCCTTGAGAAGCGCCGCGATCAGGCGCTCGGCGAGCGTTGCGTATGCGACACCGGCTTCCGTCGCAGATATGCTGCCCGCCAGAATTCTGACGCCGACGAGAAAGGCCTGCTCGCTGCCGATCCTTCGCGCTGTATCGAGGATTTCCTGCATCGGGTCGCCGACGCTCGTCGAGCGGGCGGCCGCGAACGCCTTCATTACGAGATCGTCGATAGCCGCGCCGGTGAGATCGCTGCCGCGCACTTGAGGATCGAGCACGGCGTCGAGCAACCGGCGGCGGCGAGAAAGAATGTGGGCCAACCGCGGCGCCGAGCCCATGATGTCGGCAATCAACCGGATCAGTGCTGGCTGAGCCTTGAGCAGCGAGAAGAGCTGCACGCCCGACGGAAGCTCGGCGAGGAAGCGATCGAAGCTCGCGATGGCGCTGTCCGGGTCAACGGTATCGGCGAGCGCTTCGATCAGCAGCGGTTGGACCTCCGTCAGCCGCTCCCGCGCGCGGGCCGATCTGAGCGACGGTGCGCGGCCGTGATGCCACCCGCGCACGATCGCGAGCACCTGGGCCGGCTGCGAATAGCCGAGCTGCTTAAGTTCTTCGAGCGTACGGGGATCGTCCTTGGCACCGGCGAATACCAAATTCGCCCCCGCCGGCGTCAACTGCGGCGTCTCTTCGAAAAGGCCGGCGTAGTGCTTCTCGACCGTCTCCAAGGTCTGAGTCAGCTCCAGCGAAAGTCCGGTGGTATCGGCGTACCCCGAGAACCGCGCGAAGGCTTCGAGCGCCGCAGGTTCCGTCGGCACCTCGTGCGTTTGCGCGTCGGCGATCATCTGCAGCCGGTGCTCGAGACGGCGGAGATAGCGGTAGGCGCCATCGAGGTCGGCGCGAACCTCGGCCCTCACCCAGCCGCGGCGTTCCAGCGCCGCCAGCGCATCAAGCGTCGCGCGGACGCGAAGATCGGGTTGGCGGCCTCCGGCGATCAATTGCTGTGTTTGCGCGAAAAATTCGATTTCGCGGATACCGCCGCGACCGAGCTTGAGATTCTGCCCGGCGACCGCAATGGCTCCGATGTCGTTGTGCGCATGGATCTGCCGTTTCATCGCGTGGATGTCGGCGATCGCGGCGAAGTCGAGATATTTGCGCCAGATGAACGGAGCGAGTTCGGCAAGGAAGGCATTTCCTGCCTCGATATCGCCGGCGACCGGCCGCGCCTTGATCATTGCGGCGCGTTCCCAGTTCTGGCCGACGGTCTCGTAGTAGCCGTGGGCCGCAACGGTCGAGAGCGCGATCTGGGTGGCGCCGGCATCGGGACGGAGACGGAGGTCCGTCCGGAAGACATAGCCGTCGGGCGTTCGTTCATCGAGCAGAAGCACGAGGTCGCGTGTCAGGCGGACAAAGAACGACTGCAGGTCGCCATCGCCGATGAGCCGGGATTTGTCGCGGTCGAAGAAAACCGTCAGATCGACGTCGCTCGAATAATTGAGCTCGAAGGCTCCGTGCTTGCCCATGGCGAGCACGAAGTAGCCCGAACTCGTGCTCCGGAGCTTCGTCATCAACCGGGCGCCAAAGGCCCTTTTCGGATGCCATACGAAAAAGGAAACGGACGGCGGTCGATACCGCCGCGTCGGCGCATTCCGAAATCGTGCTCGTCACGGTCATGACCGGCCAGACCCCTGCGAGATCGGCGAGCGCAGTGAGAAGTGCCACTTCCGACTTGTAGATACGGAGCAAGCGCTTGGCCGTGGCTGTATCCGGCACCCGGCGCATTCCGGAGATCAACTCTTCGGTAAGCTTTGAAAAACGCGGTCCGGGCGGCTCGCCAATTATGCGCGCCAACCGCGCGAGATCCCGGCTCGCGAGCGTTGTGAGATACGGCGAGCCGTCGAATACGCCTTTGAGGAGATTCTCGACTTTGGCGTCGTTCAGGAGTTCGGCGAGGGGGGGACAAGAGCTTCTCGCTTCCGCCTTCAGCGTCTCGAAGCGCTCGGCGCCGCGACCGGCCGGCAGCGAGTGTGGCCATTCGGCGATGCGCGCCGCGAGGCTTGATGAGACAGGCTGATCCATACCGTCATTGTGCCGCAAGGCCGGGCTGTGCGTCACCTTCTCGTTCCGGTACCGCGATCAAACATCGGCTCGACAGCAGCAGCACGACTTTAAGGCCCGGCTGATTGTCTTCAAGTCGAACCTCGCCGTGATGGAGGCGGGCAACCGCCGCGACGAGGCTCAAGCCGAGCCCGGTGCCGGGCTTGGTGCGGCTGTCTTCCAATCGCACGAAGCGTTTCAGGACGCGCTCGCGGTCGGCTTCGCTGATGCCGGGGCCGTGGTCGCCGACAGAGATCGCGGGTGCCCCGTCGAGGCGATAGGCGCGAACCGTGATCGCGCTCCCCGGCTCGCCGCCGCGCGAATATTTGATGGCATTGTCGATGAGGTTGGCGATCGCCTGGCCGATCAATTGCCTGTTGCCGCGCACGAAGACGCCCTGCTCGGTGTCGATCGACAGCGCAAAGCCTGCCTCCTCAGCCGCAGGCGCATAAAGCTCGCTGACGTCGGCGACAAAGCGGCCGAGGTCGAAGGTTTCAGTGCTCTCCTCCAGCGGCCCGGCCTCGAGGCGGGCGATGAGAAGCAGCGCGTTGAAGGTCTTGATCAGCTCGTCGGATTTCTCGATCGTTCGCTCCAGGCCCTCGCGATAGGCGTCTTCGCCGCGCGGATCTCTGAGCGCGGCCTCCGCCGAGTTACGCAGGCGATTGAGCGGCGTCTTGAGATCGTGGGCGATATTATCGGAAACCTCGCGCAGGCCATTCATCAGGCCTTCGATGCGTTCCAGCATCTCGTTGAGGCTATCCGCAAGCGCATCGAGCTCGCCGCCCTTGCCCGTGGTCGGAATGCGCTGCGAAAGATCGCCGTCCATGATCGAGCGGCTGGCTGCGGTGATCTGGTCCATGCGGTTGACGATCAGCCGGCTGACTGCGAGGCCGCCTAACAGGCCGATGATCGAAAGCGCGCCAAATCCTAAGAGAAACGCAAGCCTGATCGAGTCGGTAAACTTGCGCTGATCCTCGATATCGCGGCCGATGATCAGACGGAGATCGGAGCCGAGATCGACTGGGATCGCGACAGCGAGATGCCGCCCATCCTGATCGTCGCCCGGCTGATAGCTGAACACGCCGCCGCGGCTGTCTCCGTCGACTTCAGGCGGAATGCGATTGAGGTTGCCTGCGATCTTCGTGCCGCTGCCGTCGGCGAGATAATAAAGGCCGGTGCCTTGAGGCCTCGAAAGTGCGGAAACCGTTTCGGCAAGCTTTGCCTGCCCTCCGACCTTCATTTCAGAGGACAGAATGCGTGCCTCGGCCGTCAGCGTCGACAGGACCTGATCGGTGAGCAGTTTATTCGTTTGCCAGAAAAGAAAGCCGACAACGATGGCAGCAGCGAAAAGAAAGGACGCCACCGCCAGCGCACTCAGTCCGAAGGCTGTCGTCGATGCCGCTTTCGCGACGCGATCAAGAAGGGCCGTCACGGATTGTATATCCTGCGCCCCGTACCGTGTGTAGCAATGGCTTATCGAAGTTCTTGTCGATTTTTGCCCGGAGACGGGAAACGTGAACGTCGATGACGTTCGTTTGCGGATCGAAGTGATAGTCCCAGACATGCTCCAGCAGCATCGTGCGGGTGACGACCTGCCCGGCATGCTGCATCAGATATTCCAGGAGCCGATACTCGCGCGGCTGCAGCAGAATATGCTCGCCACCTCGCGTGACCCGGTGGGAAAGACGGTCGAGCACGAGATCGCCGACGGAATACCGGGTCTGCTGCTCCTCGGGGGCCGTCCGTCGCCCCAGGGCTTCAACGCGCGCCAAAAGCTCGGAATAGGCGTAGGGCTTCGTCAGGTAGTCGTCGCCGCCGGCGCGCAATCCTTTGACCCGGTCGTCGACCTCGCCGAGCGCCGACAGGATAAGCACCGGCGTCCGATTGCCTTCGCCCCTGAGCGATTTGATCAGCGACAGTCCGTCGAGACGCGGCAGCATGCGATCGACGATCAGAACGTCGTAGGCATTGTCCGTCGCGAGCGCCAAGCCTGCTTCGCCATCGTGGGCGAGATCGGCGGTGTGGCCGTTCTCTTTCAAAGATTTCTGAAGGAAAAGCGCGGTTTCTTTATCGTCTTCAATCACGAGCACGCGCATGGTGTATGTCCGACCTTCGCCTTCTCTCCGCTCACTGTTTAACTGGCTATCCCCCAAACGTCGAGGCAGCCCCGCCGTTTGAATGACGGAGCTGCTCGAATTTGCCATGGCTCGTTAACCTCAGCCCTTCTTGGTGCTGAGTTGTACAGCAACAAAGCGCTTCTGGTCGGACGACTTGATGTGGAGAAGCACAGCGGTGCGCTTCAGGTCCTGGGCCTTCTTGACGCCAGAGACGACATCGTCAGGAGACGCAACGCTCTGGCCCGAGACTTCGAGGATCACGTCGCCGGGCTTCAGGCCCTTCTCGGCCGCGTCCGATGACGGATCGACCTCGGCAATCGCGACGCCTTCGACATCCTTGCCGGAATCCTTACCGGTCCGGGCCGGCATCAGGGTCAAGCCGAGCTGGCTCAACTCAACCGACGACGGCTTGCTGTTGTCGTCGTCTTTGTTGGCGTTGTCGTCATCGTCGTTGTTGTCGCCGTTCATCGCAGCTTCGGCGTTCTTCGGGAAGAGGCCGAGCTTCACCTTGAGCGACTGCTCGGAGTTATTGCGCCACACCTTGACGTCAACGGGCGTATCGGGAGCAAGCTCCGCGATCTTCCGCGCGAGGTCGCGGCTATCGGCGATCTTGTCACCGTTCACCTGGATGATGGCGTCCTGGGTCTTGATGCCGGACTTCGCGGCAGGACCGTTTGGCGTCACTTCGCTCACGAGCGCGCCATGCGGATCCGAAAGCCCGATGCTTGCTGCGGTGTCTTCATCGACGTTCTGAATCTTGACGCCCAGCCAACCGCGATTGACGGTACCGCCGGCCTTCAACTGCTGAACGACTTCCTTGACGGTTTTCGCAGGCACGGCGAATGCGATGCCGACGTTGCCGCCCGATGGAGAGAAGATCGCCGTGTTGACGCCGATGACATCGCCGTCGAGGTTGACAGTCGGACCGCCCGAGTTGCCGCGGTTCACGGCCGCGTCGATCTGCAGATAATCATACGGGCCCGAGCCGATGTCGCGTGCGAGCGCCGAGACGATACCGGCCGTCACTGTGCCGCCGAGGCCGAATGGGTTACCAACGGCCAATGCCCAATCGCCGACGCGCGGCTCCTTGTCGGAGAGCTTGATTGTCGGGAAGGTCTTGTTGCTCTCGATCTTGATGACGGCGATGTCGGTGCGCTGATCAGTGCCGATCAGCTTTGCGTCGTACTTGGTCTCGTCGCCATCAAAGCTGACCTGAATCTTTGTTGCGCCGTCGATGACGTGGTTGTTCGTCACGACGAAGCCGTCAGACGTAATGACGAAGCCTGAACCCTGACCCTGAACGATCTTCGGCTTCTCCTCCTGCTGGCCGAACTCCTTCGGAAGGTTCTTGAAGAAGTCGTGCAGGGGATGGTCCGGCGGGAGATCCGGAAGGGTGAAGTTCTTGTCGCCCTTCTTGCCGCCCTTCTCACTCTTATCGCCCTTATCGTTGGAAGCGAGCTTGGAAGCGCCTCCATCGTTTACGACCGATACCGACACGACGGCCGGCTTCACCTTGTCGACGATGTCGGCAAACGAAAGCGGCGCGCGGCCGAACGGCGTCTCGATAGTTTGAGCGCCGGATTCGGCGCGAACAGGATGAGACGGCAGCAAAAGCCCGAATCCCACCGCAGCAACAGCTGCCATCGCAATCGAGGCCGGTGCGATCTTCGAAGTTAATTTGAAATTTGAGGTCGTCGACGAACGGTGGGGCAATCGCATCCCAGGGTCTCCAGCTGAAAGCAGGCTTCGCGAGCCTTACTTTGACGCGTAGCGGAGACGGGGTTACGGCAGCATGTCAGGGACGTTAACTGTTGGTAATCTAGCAGGCGCCGACCCAGGATCGCGCGCTAGTGATGCTCGTCGGCGAGAATTTCGTCGAGTTTGGCTTTTTCCTGCTGGCTGAGCGGCTGGCTCGCAGGCGAGACGCTTGGTTTTGCAGCGCGAAGAATAAGCGCGAGGCCGCCGAGCAGAACCAGAACGGGGGTCAGCCAGAGCAACAGCGTCGAGAGTTCGAAACGCGGCTTCAGCAGGACGAATTCGCCGTAGCGGGCGACGACGTAATCGAGGACTTGAGCGTCGGTATCGTGCGCTTGAAGCCGGTCACGGACCAGGCGGCGGAGATCGCCTGCGAGCGGCGCGTCGCTGTCGTCGATCGACTGGTTCTGGCAGACGAGGCAGCGCAGTTCGGCGGAGATCGCGCGGGCGCGTTTTTCGAGCGCCGGATCGGCGAGCATCTCGCCCGGCTGGACGGCAAGAGCCATCGGGGCAACAGTAAAGAGCGCCCACAGCGTCAAAACCGCGACTGTCGTTCGGCGTCGCAAGAGGTTCACTCCGCTGGGACCGGAACGGCACGGCGCGCCCGTCTCGGAGCGCCGACGCGCAGGCGCCGATCCGAGAGCGAGATGCCGCCGCCGATGAACATGATCAGTGCGCCAAGCCAGATGAAGCGAACGAGCGGATTGAAATATGCTCTGACCGCGTAACCGCCTTCGGGCTGGCCGTCACCGATGACGAGGTAGAGATCGCCGCGCCAGGACGCGTGGATGCCGGATTCCGTCGTCGCCTGCGGCGGGGCATCGTAGAGGCGTTTCGCTGGCGTCAGGCGCGCGACCGTTTCCCCGTCGCGCTTGACGTCGAAGTCGGCGATGTCCTCGGTGTAGTTGGGACCGCGGCCTCTCTCGACGCCGCTGAAGGTGACGTCGTAGCCGTTGACGGTGATTTTATCGCCCGGCTTCATGACCAGGATGTGCTCTTCGCGGTAGGCGCTCGTAGCAATAATGCCGACGACGAGCATGCCGATGCCGAAGTGCGCAAACAAAGTTCCGTAAGCAGACCTCGGCAGGTTCGTGGCGCGGCGGACGACCTCGTCACGCCCTGCAGAGCCAAGCTTCACTCTGTTTGCCCACTCGATTGCAGCGCCGGCCATCACGTAAACGCCGAGCGCGATTCCGAACGGCGCCAGCCAGGGTCCACGATGCTCGACAGAGAAGACGGCGACGAGCACGACAAGCGCCGCGAGAAATGCAAACGCCAAGCGCTGCATCGCGCCCGGGAAATCACCGCGTTTCCAGGCCAGCATCGGCCCGACCGGTAACGCGATCAGCAGCGGGATCATCAACGGTCCGAACGTCATGTTGAAGAACGGCGGTCCGACGGAAATCTTGTCGCCCGTCAGGCCTTCGAGCGCCATCGGATAGAGCGTGCCGACGAGCACCGTCGCTGCCGCCGTCACCAAAAGCAGATTGTTGAGTACGAGAGCACCCTCGCGGCTGATCGGCTGGAACAGGCCACCTGCCTGCATGTCCTTCGCCCGCAAAGCAAAGAGCGCGAGGCCGCCGCCGGTAAAGAACACGAGTATGGCCAGGATGAAGACGCCGCGCGCCGGATCGACGGCGAACGAATGCACGGACGTCAACACGCCGGACCGCACGATGAAGGTGCCCATCAGCGATAGCGAGAAGGTCAGGATCGCGAGTAGCACCGTCCAGATCTTCAGAGCTTCGCGCTTCTCCATCACGAGTGCCGAATGCAGAAGCGCCGTACCAGCGAGCCACGGCATGAAGGACGCGTTCTCGACCGGATCCCAGAACCACCAGCCGCCCCAGCCGAGCTCGTAATAAGCCCACCAGGAGCCCATCGAGATGCCGATCGTCAGAAACATCCAGGCGGCGAGCGTCCAGGGCCTCACCCAGCGCGCCCAAGCGGCGTCGATGCGGCCTTCGATTAGCGCGGCGATGGCGAAAGAGAACGCAATCGAGAAGCCGACGTACCCCGTGTAGAGGAACGGCGGATGGAACGCGAGTGCGGGGTCTTGCAGGATCGGGTTCAGGCCGCGTCCGTCGGAGGGCGCGGGGTCGAGGCGAACAAAGGGGTTCGACGTCAGCAGCGAAAAGAGCAGGAACGCCACCGCGATCGCGGCCTGTACGGAGAGGACGCGGGCTTTCAGCGTCGGCGGCAAGTTATTACCGAACACGGCAACGGCAGCACCGAAGAGCGCTAGGATCAAGACCCAAAGCAGCATCGAGCCTTCGTGATTGCCCCAGACGCCAGCCATTTTGTAGATCAGCGGCTTCGTCGAATGGGAGTTCTCGGCGACGTTCAGGACCGAGAAGTCTGACGTCACGTAAGCGTGCATCAGCGCGAAGAAGGCGATCGCAATCAGGAGGAACTGCGAAACCGCAGCGGGCTCGGCGACGCGCATCATGCGCTCGTCTCTGATGGACGCGCCAAAAGCCGGTACGACGACCTGCACGACTGCGACCAGCAGGGCGAGGATCAGCGCGAAATGTCCGAGTTCAACGATCACGGCATATCCCTCTAAGGCATCTCAGCCTTCAACTGACCCGGATGGGCACTCGCACCGAGCTTGACACCTTTCGCTTCGAGTGCTTTCGCGACGTCGCGCGGCATGTAATTTTCATCATGTTTGGCGAGCACGCTATCGGCTTTGAAGTTGCCGTCGGCATCAAGAACGCCCTCGGTGACGACGCCCTGCCCTTCCTTGAAAAGATCAGGCAGCACGCCGGTAAAGATAACCGGAATATCCTTGAGCGTATCGGTTACTTTGAACGTTATCGTCGTGCCCTGGCCGCGAACGACGGAGCCCTGCTCCACGAGGCCGCCCAAACGAATGCGCTGGCCCGGCTGGACGCCCTTTTCGACAATGTCGCTCGGCGTATGAAAGAAAACGATGCTGTCCTTGAGGGCGAAGAGCACAAGGACAAGTGCCAAGCCGAGGATCGCCACCCCGCCGCCGATCAGCACTCCGCGCTTTTGCTTACGTGTCATTCGAGACCCTGCATTGCATTAGCTTCCGAGGCCGAGTTCCTTTGCCAGGACCTCGACCTGGGCCAGCCCAACCTCGTTGCCCTTGAGATTGGCACGGGCGTCGCTCAGTGCTTTCACTGCATCGTCGCGGCGGCCGAGAACTTGGTAGGCGCGAATGAGCTTCACCCATCCTGCCGCGTCGCTTCCGTCAGCTTTAAGGCGAGCGGCGAGGCCATCGACCATACGCGTGATGAACGCCTGGCGTTCTTCCGGGCTCATCGACATCACGGCGGCGGCGTCGGAATTGGCCACTGGTGGCGACGAGACTGGGGGCGTAGGCGTGTCGCCCGCTGCTCCCTGGCCGGCTGCGGTAGCACCGCCTGCGTCCGGCGCGATGCTCGCGAGCCGCTCTTCGATAGCTTTGCGCCACGGCGCGTCGGCCGGCGCTTCGGTGACGAGCTTTTTATAATCCGCGGCGGCTTCGGCGAGGCGGCCGTCCTGCTCCTTGGCGAGCGCCAACCAGATTCGCGGCTCGACGGAATTCGGGGCAATTACGAGAATGCGCTCCAGAGCTTTGCGCGCATCTTCCGGCACGATGCCGTTCTCGATCCGAATGCGGGCGTTCGCGAAACCTTGCAGCCGCCGCGGGCTTTCGCCAACCAATCGCAGCGCATTCTGGTAGGCGCCGGCAGCGTCGTTATATCGTCCCATCGCGTAATAGACGGGTGCGATCACGTCCCAGCCAAGGCCGTCCTCGGGATGTTCGTGAAGCCGTTCTTCGACTTTTGCAACGAGATCGTTCGGCTTGTTGGCGTCGGTCGCTTGCGCGATGCGTTCGCTTAGCGGCTGCGCCGGCATCCCAGGCGCACCGTATGCGAGATACAAACCCAAGCTCGCTATGGGCAAGGTGACGGAGGTCAGAATTGAAACCGGCAGAATGAACCGATTTCGGTCGCCGGCGCGCGGCGCCGATTCGACTTTCGGATTGTCCTGCGTTGCGCGCAAAAGCCGGCGCGCGATTTCTGTCCGGGCGCTTTCGGCTTCGCCCGCCGCGAGCGTTCCGCGCGCTTCATCGGCGGCGATCTCTTTGAGCTGGTCCTTATAGACGGCGATATCGGCGTCGGCCGCGCCTGCCGGCTGCGGTGCCGGGCGAATCAGCGGCCGCGTGATCGCGAGCGTCACCGCCGCCACCAGTCCGGCCACTAGAATCCAGAACACCATCGCTGCGCGATCCTCAAGCTTCGCTGCAGGGAATAGGGTCGCAGACCCGCCCAGGCAAGCAGACAAAGCTAAGGCCAGCCCATCTGTCGCGGACTGATTAACTTAGGAAAATGTTCCAAACCTGCCGCTGCAGCGCGTCAACCGACGCTCTGCCATTGCCCATCGGAGCTGCGGCAAGCGGTGCCATGCATCTCCTGCGGCCGTCCGTCGATATAAACCTTGTGGGTGTAATCCCTGCAATCGGCGACGCCTCGCTTATAGGGCCGGCTCGGGATGATTTCGCCGTAGTGGCCCGTATCAGGGTCGCGCCATTGCCGCGGAGAGCCCGATTGGCCGCGCTCCAGAGCGTCATATTCCGCTTCCTGCGCATAACGGCGATCACGCTCGTCCAGGCTCTGGCCAATCTGGCTGCCGACGATGCCACCGATGACGGCACCCGCGACGGTGGCGGCGACTTTGCCGTCACCTTTGCCGACCTGATTACCGAGCACTCCACCGGCGATACTGCCGAGAACCAAACCGGTGCCGGTGTTGTCGACACCCCCCTGGCCGTTGCTGCAACCAGCAAGCATGGCCGCCGCTAAGAGCGGCAGCGAAAAGCGCGCGATGCGCATGGTAAACCCCATTTTTCGGTTCGTCCCCTCGCGCCGCTTGGCCCCTCGGCGCAGATTCCCATGTATTGGCTAGACCGATATTGTGCCTTCGACAAGGCGGAAATCCACCACAATTCGGGCAAATCCGACGCCGTCCCCAGTGCTGCGCTGCGGTACTCCGGGTTTTGCGCCTCAGGCGGCGGGAAGCTCCAGAATGGCTTTCAGGCCGCCGTACTCGGAGGCGTCGAGCCGCAGCTTCCCGCGATAAGATGTCGCCAGGTCGCTGACGATCGAGAGCCCCAGGCCGGAGCCGGGTTTCGTCTCATCGAGCCGCAGCCCGCGCTTGCCGATCTTGGCTCTTTGCTCGACGGAGAGACCGGGGCCATCGTCCTCAATCGTGATTCTGAGCTTTCGGCGAAACGTCGTGTCCTGCGAATTGACCGCTGCAGCCAGATAGACCCGGCTCTTGCCCCATTTGCAGGCGTTGTCGAGCAGATTGCCGAGCATCTCCTCGAGGTCTTGCTTTTCGCCCTGAAACTTGGCGTCCGGCTGCACCGCGAAGTCGATCGAGATGCCTTTGCCCTGATGAATGCGTTCGAGCGCCCGGATGAGCGGTTCGGCTGTCGGTTCGACAGGCGTGACGCGACCTATGGTGTTCGCTCGGGCAGCTATCCGGGCCCTGTCGAGGTAATGGCCGATCTGATCGCGCATCAAATGCGCCTGCTCGGCAACCTTGGAGCCGAATGCGCTATCGTCTTCGTGCGCCTCGTTGGTGATGACGGCGAGCGGGGTTTTCAAGGCATGCGCCAGGTTGCCAACCTGTGTGCGCGCGCGATCGATGATGTCCTGATTGGATTCAATGAGTGCGTTGAGCTCGGTCTGCAACGGCTCAATCTCGGCCGGCAGCTTGCCTTCGAGGCGTTCGACCTCGCCCGACCGTATGCTCGCCAAACCTCGCTCGATCCGGCGAAGTGGCAGGAGACCGAAACGCACCTGAAAAACCGTGACCGCCAAAAGGCCCAATCCGACAAGAGCCAGCGCGCTCGTGATGCGGGCACGGAATTTGGCGACGGTCGCCTCGAACCAGTCCATGGGACCGGCGACGATGATCGAATATTTCGTCTTGTCGGGATCGTGACCGGGGGAATCGATGAATTCGAGGATGCGGATCGTCGTGCTGGTCGGGCCGGGGACGTTCATCCAGCGTGTTCCGGTATCATCGGTCGGGAATTTTCGATCGTAGGGGGATGGCAGGACAGCGGTCGCCAGCGACGGCGAAACGAGCGTGCGGCCTGGCGCGCCGTCAATCGGGCGGATCTGCCAATACCAGCCCGATTGCGTCACTTCGAACAGCGGCTCGTAAAGGTTCGGCGGGATGACGGGCTCGTCGCCCATCGTGCTCATGCTGTCGATCGTGATCTGCGTCAAAAGCTTCTTCAGCTGAGCGTCGAAGCTCAGCTGCACGTCTTCCCGGTAAAGTGCGTAAATTATGTAGCCAGCGAGCGGCAGCGCTAGAACGGTCCAAGCTGCCGATGTTGCAAAGAGGCGCAGCGCAAGTGAGTTAAGCCTCATCCGGTTCTTGGCTCATGCGGTATCCAAGACCGCGGACCGTCTGGATCACGTCGCCGGGAATTTTCTTCCGCAGTCGGCCGATAAATACTTCGATCGTGTTCGAATCGCGATCAAAATCCTGATCGTAGAGATGTTCGACCAATTCTGTGCGCGAGACGACCCGGCCATTGTGGTGCATCAAATAAGCCAGCAGGCGGAATTCGTGCGAGGTCAACTTTACCGGGTGGCCTTCGCAGGTCACGCGCGCTGATTTCGTGTCGAGGCGGATCGGGCCGCACTCAATTTCCGATTTGGCGTGGCCGGACGCCCGGCGGACCTGCGCGCGGACACGGGCCAACAGCTCTTCCATATGGAAGGGCTTTGCTAGGTAATCATCGGCGCCGGCGTCCATGCCTGCGACTTTGTCGCTCCACCGGTCGCGTGCGGTCAGGATGATGACCGGCATCTTGCGATCGCTGCGGCGCCACTGCTCCAAGACCGAAATGCCGTCGATTTTCGGCAGGCCAATATCGAGAATGACGATATCGTATGGCTCGGTGTCGCCGAGGAAATAGCCTTCCTCGCCGTCTGCCGCCGAATCGACAGCAAATCCGGCATCCGCCAGAGCCGCCAAAAGCTGGCGATTGAGATCCTTGTCATCCTCAACGACGAGTGCGCGCACGGCGATATCCCCTCCCCTCCTGCGTAATCCTGCGGGTTATAGGGGATCTCCAAGTGAGAGTTCCACCCGCAACGAAGAAACCGGTCACCGGCTCTTCGCAGTCATAACGGTCGTTCGGAGCTGTCCCGTCGGACTTCGGATGACCAAACGATAAAAATATCCGGCGTCCGAGCGGCAAAGCGTGGTTTTGACGAGCTCGCCTATACCATCCGCAGCTAGCGATCTGGAAACCTCCTCGACGGTTATCAGATTTTCGCGGCGGACGATCTGGCCGGCCATACCCCAATCGTTCAGGCAGTCGTCGGCAAGCGTGACGCTACACGGCAGTACCACTGACGCAGCCGCCATTGCCACCGCTCTTGCCAAATCTGCCATACGTGCTCATTTCGGAAACCCAACGCTCTAACGATAGCTGGTTGAATGGCTGATGAATATGGGGACGAGCGGCCGGTAACCATTAACTCTTGCGGCTAAGTACGGAAGAGGCTTTGAAGCGGCCATAGATGGCAAGCGCCGTGCCGAACAGCCCGGCCACCGCCTGAGCAGCGGTAAGCGTCTGATTGCCAAACGTCTGAATGACATCGGCCGGAAGGCTTACGCCGATTGCCGGGGCGATAACGGGCAGCACAGTCGCCGCGGCGGTAATCAGCGTACCCCATAGCGTCTTCGATTCCGCCCACCATTTGCTGGTGTCGTCGGACGTTTGTTCAGCGGTCGTTGTTTCATTGCTCATTTTGGATTCTCCTTTCGCGATTTGCGCCGGCTCCAAGAGCCCGCGGGTAATGCCGTCGGCCTCAGCCCAGGATTTTCCGAGGGCCAAGGTCGCGTCGACGCGCTTCAGCCACCCGCGGCCGAAGCGCCAGAAATGCGGAAGTGCGCGGTAGCGGGCGCGGCGTATTTCCGCGTAGTCGTCGATCAGATCGACAAGGCTGCGCGCGCCGATGGCGGAGAGCGTTTCGGAGCCGATCTCGCCGTCGATCGCGACCTTCGCGACTTGCTGCAGCATGCGGATCGCGGCGCCGACGCCGTGGTTCACGGCGGCATCGAAGTGCATCAATGCCAGCGGCGCAGTGAACGCCGGACATTGAGCGGGCTCGAAATAGCGCTGGCGGTAGATCGCCTCGACCGTGGCATCCGGAATGGACTTCAATTCCGAGATAAGGCGCGGCCGCGACCCCGCATCGATCGTCTGGCCTTTGAAGTTAGCGTAGACTTCGAGCGTGACGCCGCGATTGGTCGGACCGCCGGGATCGTAGGGATCATCTGAAAAATCTGCCGTCCGTTATCGGCGTCCGGATCTGCGCGTCGCGATCGGCATCGGAGGCATAGTACCAATCGAAGCCCTCGCCGCCGTTCACGTTCGATTGCAGATAGGCCGGATCGTAGATCGACGTGGCGCCTGCGATCGCATCCTCGATCCAATGCCTTCGCCATAAGCCGTCGCTCGCATCCTCGACGATCTCGCCGAGCAATTCCTGCCGGCCGATCGCGGAGCCCGCGTACCGCCGCGTCATCTCGGCGAGGAACGTCGGAGCGAGGTTCGTGGCGTTGTCGGCGGTCGCGAGGTTGACTGTTATGGTCGCCTCGTCGGCGATGATCTTCTTCAAGAGCGCTGTCGCGCGCGGTGTTGTCGTGACACAAGCCTGTGGCGCCTCGCCGAGACGCAAACCGAATTGCAGCATGTCCCATGCCCTCTCCGCGCCACGCCACTTCGCAAGCTCGTCGCACCAGGCGGCCGAGAACTGCGGACCGCGCAGCGCTTCGGCTTCATCGGCCGAGAACAATTCCGCGACCGCTCCGTTCGGCCATGTCAGGCGGCGCTTCGACGGTTCGAAGAGCGGTCTTTCTCTCGCGGGATGGACGCAGAGCAATCCCGAGACGCCCTCGACCATGACGTTGCGAACGTCGGCGAGGGTTTTGCCAACCAGCGCGATTCTTTTTGGTTGCGCGCTGCGACTCGCGTTCCGCGAGCCGGCCGCAGCGCGCGGTGATGTTGCGCCGACCTCCGCGGGCGACTTTGTGTCTTCGCCGCAGGCAATGCTTCGAATCCATTCGGCTCCAGCGCGGGTCTTGCCCGAACCTCGGCCGCCAAGAAGCATCCACACGCGCCAGGGGACGTCAGCCGACGCATCCAAAGTTGTCATCCCGGGCGAGCCCTCTTGCGAGACCCGGGACCCAGGGCTGACGTCGGCGTCTGCGCTTGCGGCCCTGGGTCCCGGCGCTCCGCTGCGCTTCGGCCGGGATGACATTTTGTGGGGAGGCGCAAGCTGGTCGTCTCTCGCCCAAAGCTCCCAGTCGTGGGCGATGAACTCAAGCTCGGTCCGGCTCAGCTCATTCAGAACTTCGCTGAGGCGCCCGCTTGCGATTGAGGCGCTCAAGACGTTCCGCAATTTCGCGGCGTAGGTCTTCCGCATGGGCGAGCGCCTCCTTGCTCTTGGCGTCGCCTCCCGTTGGCTTTCTCTTCGTCATGTCGCGTTGCATCTCCACAGCCTTCTCCAGGGCATTGACCATCTGCGATAGCGCGCGCGAGGCGCGCTCGCGATCCTGGGACGTGAGCCCCTTCTGCTTCTCGAGCTTCGTCAGCTCGCCGTCGATCGTGTTGTAGACGCGCTGCACGAGTGCGCCCGGTCTGGCGCGCGTGCGCGAAGATGGCGGCGCGGCTTTCGTGCGCGGCGCGGTTGTCGTCGCGGGTGAGTTTTCGTTCGCGCTCGCTGGCTTCGGTTTCTTCCCCGCTAGCTGTCTCGTCTTTGGCGCACCGGACGGATCGTCGTCATTCGAAGCCGCCGTCTTCGTCGCGCGGACGCGCGAAGCTGGCCGACGCGCCGTTGAAGCCGCCGCCATGCGCCGCTGACCTTTCGAAATTTCTTTGGGTTGGTCTCGCCGAAGCGCGCCGCGCTAACAGGACGATGAGGCGGCTATCTCTTGCCGGACCCTCTTAGCACCATACGAATATACTGCCTCAGGAGCGTCACGCTGTCAACGGAAAATCGCCATCAAGTCATTGAAAATAATCAGTAAAATATCAATTTGGCGATGAAAACTTACAAGTATAAATCGGCGTCAGACTGCGAGGATAACTTTCAGCCGGTTTTTTTGATTTTGCGGCTGGCCTCCGGCAAATCGGGGATGATGTACTTCCAGTAGTTCTCCTGCTTGACGCGGCGTTCGCTCATAGCGAAGCTTTTCACCGAAATGCCGGCTTGGTGCACCGTCTCGGGCGTGCCCGACACCAAGGGGTGCCACCACGCCAGGTTCTGCCCCTCGCTAACGACGCGGTAGGCGCAGGTTTTCGGCAGCCACGAGAGCTCGCGGGCACGGGCAATATCGATCTCAAGACAATCCGGCATCTTACTGAAACGGCTCGGATAGTCCTTGCAGCGGCAGGTCTTGACGTCGAGCATCGCGCAGGAAAGCCGCGTCAGGTAGATTTCCGCCGTTTCCTCGTCTTCGAGCTTGACGAGACAACAGCGCCCGCAGCCGTCGCACAGCGCTTCCCACTCGTCGCGGGACATCTCCTCGAGCGTTTTCGTGCGCCAGAACGGTGGATCGTTGCCGTCCAACATCAGGTCTTGCTCTTCCCTTGCCAGCGCTGCCGAGATAACCACAATTTCGTCGACTTGCGACGCCTAACGTCAGCAGACTAATTTGCGCGGCGCGTCCGGCTGGAAGCGTCGCGATAGTTGTTGCAAGAATGACTCTCGCCGTGGAGGGCTTAAGCCCACGTTCCACGCGTGACAAGAGCGACGTCGTAAGGGGTGGCGGTTCTTGAACGACTGGTTTCATAAGCAGGGCGGCCGCGACCGCTTCATCGACTGGCTCAGACTCGATTCGCAGATCAACTCTGGGCTCGGCGAAGCGTGGTCGCGCGTCAAGGACTACTGGAACGCTGGGTCGAGTTATTTCGCGCGCTTCCAGCTCGTTGGCTGGCGGCGGCTCCTCAACGAATTCCTCTCCGAAGGCCTGACGATGCTGTTCGGCGGCCTCGTCGTGCTCTACGGCCTCGCGCTTCCCGCTTTCCAGGAGTTCGACGAAAGCAAATTTCTGACCGGCCGCTATGCCGTCAAGTTCCTCGACGTCAACGGCAACGAGATCGGCAAGCGCGGCATCCTGCATAACGATGCGGTGCCGCTCGACGACATTCCGCCCGTGCTGATCAAGGCCACGCTCTCGACGGAAGACCGGCGCTTCTTCGAGCATTACGGCGTCGACGTCTTCGGCACGATGCGCGCGCTGCTCACCAACGTGCAGGCGAACGAGGTCGTGCAGGGCGGCTCGACGCTGACGCAGCAGCTTGCGAAAAACCTTTTCCTATCGTCGGAACGCTCGCTGCAACGAAAGATCAAGGAGCTGTTCCTCGCCTTCCTTCTCGAGAGCCGCTACTCGAAGCGGGAAATTCTGAAGCTCTACTTCGACCGCGCCTACATGGGCGGCGGCACGTTCGGCGTCGAAGCTGCTTCGCAATACTATTTCGGCAAGTCGGTCCGCGACATCAACATGGCGGAAGCGGCGGTGCTCGCCGGGCTCTTCAAGGCGCCGACGAAATACTCGCCGCTCGTCGATCTCGCGGCGTCTCGCGCCCGCACCAATCAGGTTCTCGATAACCTCGTCGACGCCGGCTACTACACGGCGGGCCAAGTGCACTCGGCGCGCATGAACCCGGCGAGGATCGTCGAAGCACGCACCTCGACGAGCCCCGACTGGTTCCTCGATTGGGCTTATGAAGAGGTCCAGCGCATCGCCGACGGCAAGAACCAGTACGTGCTGACGGCGCGGACCACGGTCGATCTGACGCTGCAGCGACAGGCCGAAGAAGCTCTCGCTGCGGCGCTCCGCAAGGAAGGTCGCGACAATAATTTCCACTCCGGCGCGATCGTGCTGATGGAGACGGATGGAAAAGTGCGCGCCATCGTCGGCGGTCCGGATTACGGCGAAAGCCAGTTCAACCGCGCGACGCACGCCAAACGCCAGCCGGGCTCGTCGTTCAAGATCTACGTCTATGCAACGGCGATGGAGAACGGCTACACGCCCGAGACCATCGTGCGCGACGCCTCGCGCTCGTGCGGAAACTGGTCGCCGTCAAACTACGGCGGCGGCGGCGGCTCGGGTGCGCGGATGCCGCTCTGGGAGGCGCTTGCGAGATCGATCAACACGGTCGCGGCGGAATTGTCATTCGCGGTGGGACGTGAAAAAGTCATCGAGATGACCAAGCGGCTCGGCATCGAAGGCGTCAAGAAGACCTGCTCGATGGCGCTCGGCGACGGCGGCATCACCGTGCTCGAACATACCGGTGGCGTCGCGACGTTCGCCAACGGCGGCAAGAGCGCCAGACCCTACGGCATCCTCGACATCACGACATCGAAGGGCGACCTGCTCTATTCCCGCGAGCGCGACGAGCCGCCGCCGCAGCAGGTCGTGTCGCGGCACGTGGCCGAAGAAATGAACACGATGCTCAATCGCGTCGTGACGCAAGGCACGGGCGGCTTGGCCAATCTCGATTTCACCAACGTCGCCGGCAAGACCGGTACGTCGACGGGCCCGAAGGACGCATGGTTCATGGGCTTCACCGGTAAGTACGTAGCCGGCGTCTGGGTCGGCAACGACGATAACCGGCCGATGCGTGCAGGCGTCACGGGCGGCCATCAGGCGGCACCCATCTGGCATGACCTGATGACGGTCGCGCACACGGACATGAACATTCCGAACATTCCCGGCCTTGCACCGCATCCGCGCCAGATCGCCGAGCAGCAACGCCTCGCGGAGGTAAAGGCCGCGCAGGTCGCTGCCGGCATCGAGCCGACCGCTTCGCAATCCACATCGGATTCTTCCAAGCCGCAGAGCATCATGCCGCAGAAGACGCGCGATGCTCTCAAAGTTCTTGTAGCAGCGCTGCGCAAGGCGAACGGCTTTGGTGACGCGCCTCCCGCTGCGTCGACGCCCGGGCCTTCGCATTCCCCGACGGCGCCGATCGATCCGAAAGAGCCGGCGCCGCAGCCCGTCAACCGGCCCGACCGGCGAGCGACGCTTTTCGACATGTCTCACGATGATCTTTCGATTCCTGCAACAGCGCCGCCGCCGGAACAGCAGCCGGCATCCACGGCGCGGCCTTAGACCTCGATAGCAACAGGAAGCTCATCAACGTGGCATCGGTCGAACTTGAGCCAGCGGTATCGTCATCGAGCATCGGTCTGATGCGCGCGGTGCTTGCGATCCTGCTGCGCGCGATTGGGCTCATCCTCACGCTGATGCTCGCCGTATCGGTCGGCGTCTGGTCGAGCCGCTACATGGTCGCGCGTGGATCTCCGCTCTCCGCCGACATGTACGGGCCATGGCAGCAGTGGCGCGACATCGGCCGCGAGAGCGCCGATCCCTATACCAGGGCCCACATGATCACGACCGGGAAGCTTCGGATTTCCGCCGACAGTGCCGGCACTTTCGAAGCGCGCACAGACTTGCAGGGGGCACGACTTCATTCCTCGTGCAACTATGTGCTCGACGGCTCCAATATGCGCGGCCTGTGGTGGAGCCTCGCCGTGTTCGACGCGCGGGGCAACCTCATCGCCAATGACGCCGACCGCTACGAGTTCACGGCCGATACGGTCGCGCCCAATCCGAACGGGTCGTTCGTCGTCTCGCTCGGGCGCGACGCGCGGCCCGGCAACTGGCTTCCCACGAGCGGAGCGGGACGACTGGTGCTGGTGTTCACGGTGCTCGATCCCGCCACGGGTCTTTCGGCCGAAGAGCGCGCCACACGCGATAAGCTTTTGCCCGTCATAACCCGCGAGGGATGCTCATGAGGCTGTTGCAGCGCTTCGATTGGCGGCTCCTGGCAATATTCCTGCTTGTTGCGGGGATCGTGCACCTCGCCGTGACGTTCCTGGCGGTCAATGACGCACGGGGATCGGCGTACTCACGGCTCGCCCGCGCGCTGCCCAAGAATACGATGACGATCACCGGAACCGTGACGCCGCAGCACCAGCTCCTGCCGTTCCTGGCGCCCGACGCGCGTTTTGCGTTCTGTCCATTTGAAACGGCCGACACGACGATGCGGGTTCGTGCGCTACTGCCGGATCTCGGCTGGACGATCGGCATCTACGCACCCGACGGGACGAACCTCTACTTTGCAGCTGCCTCTGCCGACCGCGAAACGACGATCGATCTTGCGATTGTTCCTGGCGACGATCGTTTTCTTGGGCTGCCTCCGTCCGGCGCTACGCAGCAGAGCGTCGATGCACAGCAGATAATCTCCGCTGCCAAAGGTCTGGTCGTCGTGCGCGCTCCCGACAAGGGCGAGCCCTATCGGGCGGACGAGCAGGCTATTCTCGCCAAAGCGTCATGCACCGCGCACGGCGCGTGAGGATTTCAGCCTTCGAGATCGATCGTATCGGGGCGGCGCTTGGATTTTCCTGGCTTCGTCCCGGGCTGTTCGACCTGCCGCTCGTAACGCACGCCCGGAAAGAGCACGATCTCGGCTGACTGATCCGCGCTGTATGCCGCGAGAACGGATGCCGCCGATGGTCTCGGCGCAATCTTGAATTCCAATATCGTCGCCATGCGCAATCCCCCAAAGGCGCGAGCCTCGCTCACGCCATGCGGCACTCCCCGTCTCGAACGCTCCCGCCACATGACCGGGACGCGATACTGAAGGTGGCGTGGATGCGCTGCGGCCGCCAGAATCATCGCATCAATGAATTACAGTCAGGGAGTGATTAACGGAGCGTAAACTCAAAATTCGAGAGGTCGCTTCCGTTGCTATTTCATCAGTTCCTCGCCGAGGAAGTGCCGCCCCTCGCGATCCTCGATCTCGACGATCCAGACGTCGCTGTCGAAATTCGCTTCGCGCTTCAGGAGCACTTCGGCCTCCGCTTCCGGCACGAAATCTTTTTCGAACCGCGACACCCAGCGCCGGTCGACATCGGCATCGTCGAGGCCGGCCGGTGCCGGCGAGAACACTGCCGCCGTCCGATCAGCCCGCACGATTTTTATGAAAATGGCACCGGCGTCGTCATCGCCGTGGCGGGCAACGACGCCCGTTGCACCGTTGACCGTACAACGGCGCAAGTAGGCCTTGACCCATATTTCCGATTTCAGACGCATGAGCTCACGTTAGCAGCAGGGCCAGCAAAATCCCTAATGCTTCGTCGCCTTCGCGACTGCCTCGCGCCGGGCCTTTGGCTCGCTTTGCAGGCGAAGCAGCCGGCTCATCATCGGGCCCGGATGCGACCGCTTAGCTTGAGCTTCTGGTCGGTTTCGAACTCGCGAATGGCGCGCGCGAACTCGGGCGTCAGGGCGGAACTCGGGACGCCCGTCTGATAACCCAGTGCGGCGAGCTGCCGCTTCACATTGCGAACGAAACTTTCGCCGTCGGCCGTCATCGTCTTGCCGGGGCGCGCAGCGCTCGCCGTCAAGGATGAAGAACCGAGTATCAATTGACTGAGAAGCTGTTCGCTGGGCTGGCCGGTCAACACTAGGCCGTTGTCGTACTCATAAGCAAAGATCGCGGCACGCGTCACTAATCCCAGCACGCCATCGGATTGGCCGGGCTCATAATTGATGTTGCCGAGCTCGCGTTGATCCCCTTCGTGAGTTCCGCACGATTGGCGTCGTCGCTTTGGCCCGACAGCACCGGCGGCAAGGTGCCATTCTCGGCCGGTTGCTGCGGCACTCCCGGACCCGGCGAGGTCGGCCCGAGCGTGATGCCGGGACCATCGACCCAGGCGGTACGCTCGCCGATACCGCCTGTTTCGATCGCGGCGGCTTGCCGGCCGGTATTCTGGAAGACGAACATGTTCAATGCCACGCTCGTCGTCGCAAGCAGCGATACGATGGCTACGAGCTTTCGATCCCTCTCGGTCATTTCCGCCGCCCGTTGCTCTTTGCCCCCGGCGTTAAGTATCGTCAACAGCTGTTAAGACCTGCTTAACCGTCACCCTCCCGCGAACGAAACCGATGCGAAGACTTGAAGGAAATCCCATTCAAATTGCACCGCACAACCTAGGCCTCGACCCGTGGCTGCTATTGGTTGCTCAAGGGGCAAGAGCCTCACCAGCCCGCTTAGCGGTCGAAATCACGATCGGGCAGTCGAAGGTTTGAGTTATGGGTTTGTTGGCGTATTGCTACATTTGCCGCCATCGGCATCGCGCTGCTTCCGTCGGACCGCGAATCAGCAGCAGCGTCTCCACGACCGCGCCGGAGCCACAGCCAATTGGGTGGTGACTTTCTGCGACCGCAACGCTGCGGTCTGCGCCAAAAGCTCAGAGTTGTGGTCGCAATTCGTCGCGAAGGCCGAGTTCGGCGCCAAGCTTGCCTACGAGATGGCGCGCGAGCGGGCGGCTTCCGGCGCCAGCCCTACCAGCTCTAGCCTCGATGACAGCAAAGGCCGCGTAGCACCCGCCATCCTCGAACGCGACAGCGGCACTCTGACGCCATTCGACAAATCCCCCGATTGGCGCGGGAAACAGGCTAGCAGGAACGGCGTCGAGAGCTTGATCGCCCCAGCGATCGCTTCCGGTCTTGCCCTCGGGCTGCCTCGCCCACCTATGTGTAGCCCAGGGTCCGACATGTCGCGGACCGAGACTAGGCTTTCCTGACGGCCTCTAACGACATTCGCGCTGATTTTCGCGCTCCTCGACGATTGGGAGGACCGCTATCGCTACGTCATTGAGCTTGGCCGCGCGCTACGCCTTTTCCAGAGGCGCTCCGTACGGACGCCAATAAGGTCCGCGGCTGCGCCAGCCAGGTTTGGCTTGCGACCCGGCGCGTCGGCGACCCCGGCAAACCGAGCGGGACCGACAAGCTCGAAATGCAGGGCATGAGCGACGCTCACATCGTCCAAGGTCTCATCGCGCTTCTGTTCGCCATCTACGACGGAAACGCTCGACGAAATCTCGAAGACGGACGCCGAAGGCATTCGCGAGCCTTGGCCTCAAAGAACATCTGACGCCGCAACGCTCGAACGGTCTTGCTTCGATGGTGAAGCGCATCCGTTCCGATGCGGAGTCGATGCTCCGCAGCTTAGGTCAGATGACCCCCGGTTCGATCCGCGGGCGACAGCTTCCGCGCCCCAGCGCCGGAGTCCGCACCGGTTTGTCGTTGCTCGCGGCGACGGCCGGAGCATTCCGTGATGCCGGGCGAGCTGGCGGAGCGCGATCTGCAGGATGATTTTGCCGGAACGTTGCGGCGAGCCGCTCTGCTTTTTCGCTTCAAGACCTTTCACAGGCAGCAGACGTCGATCAGAACGCCTGCGAGGTCCGGGCCGACGGCGGTAACCGCCGCTTCACGCGCTCGTGCGCCGCGACGACGGAATCGCGAATATCCGGTCCGATGTCCGGCGCGTCCTTCCGCCGCCTCCGGTCAACAGGAGCGACCAGTTCGCCGTGACCCGGCGTCACTGAGCAAACCAGAAGTCGGCCCGAAGCTTTTCGCCGGCATCGAATCCGGCATCGGTCAGCATTCGCTGGCCGTCCTTGTCTTTGTGGTGTGAGCCATGCGAGAGGGCTTTCGGCAAAGTTGCGTTCAGGCGTTTCGAGCCCTTGCTGTCACTTTGCGCTCGCGGGGGAATCGAACTCACATCCATCTGACCTCGATCTGCCCAGGTTTCGCGGCCATGGGCTTGCTTCGCGCATCACGAGCGTCGGCAATGCCCAGCCCAGAACGTCGCAGCGCACGGTCGAAATTCGGATCGTCGCGCCGGTACTCGACCTTGAGGCAGGCATGGGCCACAGTCGTCCGATCACGACCGAACATGGCTCGACTTCGGTCAACGACATGCGGCAGGAAAACGTGTGCGAGATACATCGCGACTTGGCGAGCCTCTGCTATATCCCTGACGCCGCGCGTGCCGCGCCACAGCGCTTCGCCCTCGATGCCGAGATACATTCGATATGCCGTGAGTATCTATCGCGAGACGCGCCTGATGATGGTGCGCCGCTTGCGGAAGTTGCAAATGCAGCGTTACGCTGGCGCATCTTCAACGCCGAAGAGAGCGAAGCCCGTTACATCCGTCTATCCGTGGTCCGAAAATCGTTCGGTCGACGCCGCGGATTACGACGGTGCCATCGGTCAATGTTCGAAGCCCAGCGGTTGTGACATCGCCGAGAAGAGTACGGCATTGTTGACTCGCGGGATAAACTTCTTGCCGCCGTCATTCACCTACGGCAACGGATTGCAAACACAATCCCCGCATCGTGACTGTACCACAGTCGATGGTCATGCGA
>CAVPYR010000034.1:0-69244 GCA_963710005.1 uncultured Alphaproteobacteria bacterium | reverse complement strand
GAACGCGAAGGGAGCCGCCGTGATGACGGTCCGCTCCTCTGAAACAGTTCGGGCTGTGGCAAAGCGACTGCGGCAAGAAAGAGTGGCGGCGATGGTGGTGAGCGATGACTTCGCCACGCTCAACGGCATTTTTACGGAACGCGATTTATCGCATGGCATTGCCGTTCACGGCGCCCGTGTCTTGTCTCTGCCTGTATCCGACCTGATGAGGACTAAAGTGGTTACCTGCAACCCTGAGGAAAGCATCGCCGACGTCGCAAGAGTAATGACCGTGTGCCGACTGAGGCATCTTCCGGTTAAACAAGGAACGCAGCTTGTTGGAATAGTGAGCATTGGTGACGTCGTGAAGTATCTGTGCGCAAGCCCAACACTTCTTGGATCGTCAGCGGCTCGACAAAAGATGGGTCGGGCGTTTGCGGCTCCAGTCGCCTCGGCGAAGTAACGTGGCTCGTGCACACCGTGGCTTCACAAGTCTCGATACGGCTGATGGGCGCCGCACAAAACGTTCCGTTGACTTAGCGTAACAATATGGAGGAGAGGTCATGGCTGAGAGCGTGTACAAAGTCATAGAGTTGGTTGGCACCAGTTCAAACTCCTGGGAGAAGGCGGCAAAGGCTGCCATCGAGCGAGCAGCAAAATCGCTAAGAGATCTGCGAATTGCGGAAGTTGTGGAGCAGGACCTCGTGATCGAAGATGGTAAGGTCACGGCCTTCCGCAGCAAGGTGAAAGTCTCTTTCAAATACGACGAACACAAAGGCTGATTCACCACCGCCGTCCCGTTCTTGCAGGGACATCCTGAGGCGGATGGCAGAGTGCATACTGTCTCGGTGGTGCCCTATCAATCGGCGTCTATTCGTCCGATTTCGCGGACCTACTGGCTAGAGATGAGCGGGCTACCGGACCGCTGCTTGACAGCAATCCGGCCACCGTCCCAGGCCCCCACAGCACGACTATTGTGCGGTGCAATATTATTTGCTGCAGTGCGACATTATAAATATTGCGCTGCACCATAAGCGGGCCTATAGTCCTTTTTATCGCAAGCAACGCACGGGTCCGAACGTGCAAATCAGATCAGGAGAAGTGTCGTGAGCGAGCAATTCAATCGGCAAGTCGTTGATTTGTTTACTTCCCAGAATGCAGACATCCCGGACAGCATCCGCTCGTGGGTGGAACTTAACTTGACCGCGTCCCGCGAGACATTGCTGGGGATCAACTCGGCAGCGAAGAACAGCGCGAAGGCCTTCGAACACGCACTGGCGACCAGCTACGCGGGCGCCAAGACGGTCGCGGAAAAGGTCATGCTCAGCGCCGAGGCAAACACTAAGGCCGCCTTCGATACGGCGCTCTTGATCTTACAAGCCAAGTCGCTTTCCGAGGTCGCCAGCCTGCAAACGAAGTATCTGCAGAGCCAAGCCGTGGAGCTCTCCGTTCAGACGAAGGAATTCCTCGTACTATCGACAAGGGCCGCTGAGCAGGCGATCGAGGCAGTGAATGCGACCGCCACCAAAACCTTCGACGAATTGAGGATGGCGGGTTGATCTTCGCGCTGCTTTTCGTCCGCGCGTCGCTGGATCACAAGAAACGGAGTGCCCGAGCCGCTTAGTCTCGGACACCCTCATCCGAATGCTTAAGATATTTCATGCTCGTGCATTCATCCAAAGCAGATATCGACGCTGCGCAGCATATCTATTGTGCTTGAGCTGCGATCACCATGTTGGTTGAGGGCCTATCCAGAGATGTCGATCGAAAAACCACGATTTTCTGCCGATATCGAGACACAACAAGACAACTCCCTTCCGACGAACATGCTTCGCCGCAGCCGAGATCGTGATGTAATAAAAGTAGCGAAGTACGTTCTCACTCATTCAGCGGATATTTCTATTGAGACAGCATATGCGCTTCTGTCGGCGGCAAAGAAGCGCAGAAAAAAATAGTCTTGCGTATCCTCAGGTGCCAGCCATAGCCCGAGCATCTGATCAAGACACCCTATCAAAAGGGTGGTGTCTTAGACACTACCATCAAAAGACACTGAGATTTTCGACGCCCCGTCAAGCATCGCGGACGCCTAGTTATTCGCGTTCGCCGCCACGCAGCTTAGGAAACTGGCCGTCGCGATCGCCTCCAAGATAGGAGCAAACATCATGGATCTCTATGTCATTCGCCGCCCGAGCGCATGGGCAAACTTGGCTGAACTCGAAGCCGCTGGCGCCAAATCAGCCAAGATCGGCAACGAAGAAATGCTCGATCTCGTCCGCCATCGGACTTATCAGACATCCTCCTCTGCGAGCGCATGGAACGCGGTGATCTGATCAACGAGTATCTCGCAGGCGGCCCGTGACCACGACGAGATCGTCAACGGATAAGCTGGTCACTTAACGACCTTGATCCGCTTGCGCCTCGCCTTGGCGTGATTTTCGACGGCTTGCAAGAACGCGAGGTCAACGCACCGCAGATGGGCTTCGAGAGTATTATCCGCAGGATAGTAACGCGGCATGTAAAGAAAAAGGTCGTCCTCCTCGCGCAGTTTACGCCCGGTTTGCTTTCGCCTCCAGAACTTGAGCATTTTCCCCCTCCCCCACTAACCGCGTGGCCAAAATCGTGGCCGGCAGGAAGGAGCCCATGCCGCAATTATGGCACGACAGCGGCCGGGTTGCCCCGCCGCCTAGATCTCAATCGACTCTCGATGGTATCGCTTCAAGCGTGACGGCCAACGCCTCAAGCATATCGCCACGACAGGAATCGAAGTGGGCTTCGGTTTCGTGCCAGCATTCCCAAGTGAGGCAACAATACTTAGATCTGGCGTTATACAGCTCAGACCGCCGCAGGCACTCGCAGTCGCAATTGTTGGTCTGGCAACGTTGTAATGTGCGGTTTGCGGAAATGCCGCCGCCCCTTGAGCCATGTGGTGATGGAAACTCAAAGATGCGAAGCTGGAGCTGCAGCCATGCATTACAACTATGTTTTTCGCGGCGAGAATACTCACGCAACATAATCACCAGCTCGTGATTTATTTGGTCGGGGACGATGCGCTAGAAAAGGCGGGGGTCTTTAAAACGTTGTCGTTCGTGCAACAAAGGAGACTCTAAGATGAATTGGGATCGTATCGAAGGCGATTGGAAGCAGTTTAGCGGTAAGGTCAAACAGAAGTGGGGTCAGCTCACAGATGACGACCTCGCCAAAATCAAGGGCAAACGAGAGCAGCTCGAGGGCTTTCTTCAGCAGCGCTACGGTTACGCTAAGGACAAGGCAAAGTCCGAAGTAGACCAGTGGTCGAAGAGTCTTTGATATTGTCCGCTGAACTTTTGAGAGGAAGGCCTTGAGCCTTCCTTTCTGTTTTCATGAACCCATTTCTACCAAAGAGGCGGGCCTAAGCTAATAAGCTAAGTGTTGGTGCATCCGCCGCCCTCGTGACGTCGGACTTAATCTACGCGGACGGCGAAGGCTTACGTTGGGTCATTGGCTGTTCAGTTAATCGCCTCGTCGGCCATCGTTCCAGTGCCGGCGCAGCGACTGTGTCGGGTTAGTGCTCCGCAGCTTCCACTATTCCACTCGGGCACCCAGGGGGGATCGGTTGCGCCGCACGGATGAGAGTACCCAGCGGAGCGGTTCCTGTGACATCTCCAGCAAGATTTATTACGAGTTCCGTGGTCTTGCGGTTGTCACCACGTCCGTTGCAGGAGACAGTTACCCGGGCACCGGCGCCTGTACCGAAGGCGTCGTCGAACGCGGCAGGCATGCTCTCGGCCGTTAAAGTCCGCCCGACACTGTCGGCAAACAACTTCGAGACCGTTGACGCGTCAATCGCTTCTGCCAACCCCGCGGCGCGGGCGAAATAGCCTTCGGCGTTGCTACCGAAGCACGTGCCATGAACGATCCATTCGTGGCGTTCGAGTTTCGATTGCACCCCTGGCATCACCGCTTCTAGCCGCTTCAGCGTGTACGCGCTCAGACCGGGCTCGGGTAGCCCGTCCCAATTGTGATCGCCGTCGATTTGCCTGACATCGGCTGGAACGTTGCAGTACTGGGTCCCCCGTGGCTGCGGCCAAAGCCCGTGGAGACTAAGGAGCGTCCCCGCAAAACTACTGGACGTTAAATCGCGGCATTCATTCTTGTCGCTGTGCTTATCGCAAAATGCTGGTTCCCAACCAACGGCGAGGACGTGCGTTGCGCGCGCGCCGGACGCGTCACCCGGCAAAGTTGAGCCTGCGCTTGGAGCAGGCGGTTGAGGTTCGAAGGAAATTGGCCGCCTCGTTTTCGCATTCGCTCGTATGGACGCGGCACCAAGCCGGGGGAGACACGGTCGTCGGTGAGGTGAGGGCTTCACAAACTTCGCTGAAAACTACTAATTGGGCGCCGTGGTCCAGGTCCGGTAATCCGCCTCGGACACTTTCGGAATCGCCTTGACGAATGCGGCGAGCCGCCAGAGCTGATCGTCGGCGAGCCCGACTTTGCCGAAGCTTGGCATGCCTGTCATGCGGATCCCGTTTTTGACGACCCAGAAGATTTCAGCAGTACTCCGCTCATTGGCGATATCCTTCAAGTCCGGGGGACCCGGATTGAGGCCTTCCGAAAACTTTGACCATTTGGCGCCAGGTCCGCCATGACAATGGACACAACCGGCGTTCGCAAAGTTGCGCGCTCCCTCCCGAATGACCGTCGGATCGTCGAGCGCGAATGGAGCCTTAGCGTTTTCAATCTCGTGTCGTGCGACGGACGCGAGTTCGAACTCGGGTCAGTGCCCACGTGACAGGGGCCGGCTCGTCCACCGCGGCGGCGACGTTGTAAAATCCCCCGAGAAAGTAAGTTCCGGCGAGTATTCCGAGGACAATCGCCACCGCACCAATAGCAGCAAGAATTCGCATGCTGGCCTCCGACCTACCTGCTCACGGCATCAGGAACCTACTCCCGAAGCTGAGGGAGCACTAGATCGTGCAGCGTCCTAAACGGGTCGCGTGCAGCCGTACCAAGCGAAATAGTGTGGCGGCAGGAATTTTTCCGCCACGTGCGAGGGGACGCTTAGTCGACTGCCTTCTTGACGGTGTCCTTTGCCTTCCCGGCTGCGACCTGGGCCTTACCCTTCACAGACTGGACGTTTCCCTGTGTCTCTGTTTGACCCGAGCCAGTGGCGCGGCCAATTTTTTCCTTCGCCTTGCCAATGGCCTGGTTGGTGTAGCCTTTTATCTTGTCGGTGGTGCTGCTCATGGGAACTTCCTTATGGTGGTACCCTGCAACGCAGCGTGGTTAGCGATGTTCCGTGCGCGGGAAAATGTGATGGCGAGCCCGGATGAGCATCCAGTCACCGAAGTCACCGATCGAGAATGAACCGGCATGGATTTCTGCCGCGTTCCACGCCTGTTCGCGTTGTGGAGTGAGACCACTATCAGCATATTGTATGTACAGGCTGCCGACGCTCAACCCCTTGTTTCGCGCCTGATGAGTATAGCGTATGCCGAAACGTGCCAGAGCCTACTGGAAGGGCCATCTGCGGCTGAGCCTCGTCAGCATTCCTGTCGAGATCTACAACGCCGTTGAATCCCAGAACGAAATTTCGTTCCGCCAGATCCACAAACCCTCGGGTCGCCGCATCAATCTCGAGAAGGTCGTACCAGGCGTCGGCAAGGTCGAGAACAGCGACATCGTCAAGGGCTATGAGATCGAGCCGGACACCTACGTTACGCTGGAACCCGGCGAGATCGAAGCTCTCAAGCTCGAGAGCAAGAAGACCATCGATCTCGTCCAGTTCGTCGACGCCGACGACATCGATACCCGTTATTACGAGCGGCCATATTTCATCACCCCGGCCGACGATCTCGCAGGCGAAGGCTATGTCGTCATTCGCGATGCGCTGCGAAAGACCAACAAGGTCGGTCTCGGTCAAGTGACGATCAGCGGTCGTGAGTGGCTGATAGCGATCTCACCTATCAGAGATGGCGACGGACTGGTGATGGCCATGCTCCGCTACGCCGACGAACTCCGCGACCCGAAGGATTTCTTCGGCGAGGTTCCGGCCGAAAAGCCGCAGAAGGACATGGTGGACCTCGCGGTTCAGCTCATCACGCAGAAGTCCGGCGCGTTCCACCCTGAAAAGTTCGTCAATCATTATCAGGAAGCGCTGCGGGACCTCGTCAAGGACAAGCTCAAGGGCAAGAAGATCATTGCGTCGCCCGAAGCGCCTAAAAGCCTCGGCGGCAACGTCGTGGATTTGATGGAGGCGCTCCGCCGGAGCGTCGCGAGCAAGAGCAAGGTGAAAGCCAAAGCCAAGCCTAAAACCGGAAAGAAGTCTGCGTAGGAGGTGCCATATGCACCGCGAATTCGAGGAATTGGGGATTGCCGTCGGTGGCATCGAGTACGGCCACTTCACCGGCGAGGCGCAGTTTGATGAGACCGGACAGGCCGTGATCATCGACATCGAGGCCAGTAGTTTCAACAGCAAGCCCTTGAGGCTCGACATCGAGGATCTGGTGCGCCAACGGATCGCTCTTCGCCGCAAGTTGGGAATTACGTTTCTTGAGGATGGCAGCTTGGAGGTTAGCGAGCACACCCTTAAGTGGTCCTTGTTCCAGGCGCTCTCCGATAGCGTCGAAGCGCGGTTCAAAGACGACATCGAGGATTACTTGGCCGAGATCATCGCGGGGAGTGCCCACTGGGATGCCGCGTGAAGCGCGAGACCGCCAGCGCAAGCTGCTTTCGATCGACAAACAACTTCTGCAAGCCCTTTATGACTATTCGCGCGAAACTGGCGCTCGCCTCGACGACCTCTACGACGAGGCGCTCCGGGACCTGATGAATAAAAAGGGTCAACCTGTTACCCTTCATGAAGCGCTGAGGCAAAGCGCCAAAATGATTGCCGCTAACGATCGAGCGGAAAAGCCGCGTTCAAAGTCGAAGCGCCTGGCTCCTGCTAAGGGGCGCCGCGGGCGCGAGAACTTTCAAGCCGATTGAGCGATCGCGGCTTCAAAGCATTTCAGTTCCCTGGGGAACAGACCGTCAGCGCCTCAAGGTTCACATCCAGGCGCAGTTGCTAAAGCTGCTTTCTGGAGGATTTCGATGAGACAACTCATTCTTCCCGGTGTTTTTTTGCTGGTGTCCGCCGTGCCGGCGTTGGCCATTACGTGTCACGGCAACTATCAGGTCGTAGCCGGACAAGAGATCTCGACTCCCTATTGTCGCGATAATGCGCTCGCGGCCGTGGCACGCACGTATGGCTACCGAGACTCCAACTCGACAGTTCGCAACAATCCATCGCGTAAGGAAGAGCTTTGCCGACAGCTCAACAGCGATATCCGCGTGCAAACCGCATGCGCTGATGTTATTCCGGGTGGCGATGGCGCCCGATAATTGAGGGTCCGTGCGGTGACCGGCAATGTTTCCGGGCCATTGCCCCCAAATGAAAACACCCTGGCGGGGGAACCAGGGTGTTCGGGTCTCTAGCCGCAGCCTTTGGGGGGGAGCGCTGCTGCGGTATCAGATTTACTCTCTACGCCGACTTGAGTTCCCGCGATGAAACGGGAGCCGGCCAAAAACGCGGAACGAGCTACGCGGCTGGAATGCCGATTCAACTCGACGGGCCTGATCCGGTTTCCGCGGATCCGATACAAGCCTGTGGAAAACGAAATGCCCGCGGAGTTGGGCAAGCGTCGAGGGGTCACGGTTCACACTAATTCGACGAGCCTTCGCTTTGCTTCGCGAATGATGGCCGGCGGAAAATCGCATTGAATTTTTCACGCCAGAAATCGCTAGTCGGTGTTCCGCGGGAAACAGCGGCGTCTATGCTTTTTCGCCACCAAAGGGTCAGCCTTTCTCCAGCCCGAGCGGAGCCAATCGTGCGCGCCATTTTGACATGCGTAGTCATCGCGCTGTTAATGAGCAGCGTCAGCGCCGCCCCAGCGGATGCTCGGCCGTTTCATGGCTTCTTTCATTTTCTGCGAGCCGTCTTTCATCCTCCTCACCGCGAGCATCGATCGGTCGTAGTCCGAACTTCGAAGCCAGCGGACACTGCGTCGAGCAGCAAGGCAGACGCCACGCTCAAGGAAGCGGAAACTACGCCGCCGACCGGCGCACAAATCGCTCAAGCCACGAAATCTGCGGTTGAGAAAGCAAGCGCTACGAAAGCCCCCGCCGTAACGAATGCAAGTCCGCGGGTTTGCCACAAGTATTCTGCCGCGACCGATGGGCTGGTCGAGACTTCGTGCGACCAGTGATCGGCACTCTTCTCATCTTCTGTCCGGAAGATGAGAAGTTGCGCGGGACAAGAGGAAAATCGCGGGATCGCGTTCGCCCCAAACGCCTGTGATGGACCATCTTCTCACTATTTCGGCTCCTGTTCTGTATTTCTTAGAATCTGTGGCGCTGATAGTTGGGCTCGTTTATAGCGCGAGCATTGCTGTACATCAGCAGGGGGAGATCTATGAGGGAGCGATGCTGAAAAAGCTGCTTTCGGTTGGCGGCTTCACGTTGCTGTCGCGCATAACGGGCTTCGCGCGCGACGTGCTGATGGCGTGGATCCTCGGGAAGGGGATCATGTCGGACGCGTTTCTGTTCGCGTTCCTTTTTCCTAATTACTTCCGAGCTATATTCGGGGAGGGAACGATCAATCCCGCCTTCCTCCCCCGGTACGCGGCCCTCTATGCCAAGGGCGAAACGCATGCAGCGGCGCGCTTTGCCAACCAAATTTTTTCCTGGCAGCTCGCAGCACAGGCGATTGTCCTGGTCGGCGCGCTGATCGGGATGCCGCTTCTCGTCCATCTTTTCGTGCCCGGCTATACCGCGGACCAGCTTGCCCTGACCGCCGATCTTGCTCGCATCACCTTTCCGTATCTGATCCTCACTGTCGTCGCGATCCAGCTATCGGCGATGCTCAACGCGATAGGAAAGTTCTGGGCCGCAGCGGCCTGGTCCAATCTTCTCAATCTGTCGATGATCGCTACCCTTTTGGGGTCACACTGGTTTCCGAATGCCGCCTACGCCGCGGCCTGGGGCGTGTTGCTTGGGGGTGTGCTGCAACTCGTATTCATTCTCTGGGCGGCCCGCCGCGACGGGCTGACCGTGCGTATTACTCGGCCGCGCTGGACTCCCGAGGTCGCAGAATTCTTCAAGGCCTTCGGCATCGTAACGTTCGGCGCCGCGAGCGTTGTCGTGGCGCCGTTGATTGACTTTTTCATTGCCAGCTATCTGCCGACGGGTAGCCGGACCGCGCTTTATTACGCGGACCGGATCAATCAATTGCCTCTTGGCGTCATTGGAATTGCGCTCGGAACTGTGCTTTTGCCTGAGATGTCTTCGCTCCTGGCAAAGAACGATCGCGCCGGCTCAGACGCATCGCAAAATCGCGCCGCAGCACTGACGTTGCTGCTGACGTTGCCCTTCGCGGTCGTCTTCATGGCAATTCCGGACACGATCATGCGCGCGGTGTTTGCTCATGGTGCATTCGACCGAAATTCGGCGGAACTGGCAGCGCTGGCCCTCGCGGCATACGGCGCGGGGCTACCAGCAATGGCACTGGTTCGCATCGTATCGTCGACCTTTTACGCGCGACACGACACGCTGACACCAGCTAAGGCGACGGTCACTTCTATCGTGTGCAACGTCGCACTAAAGGTAATCTTCGTTTGGGGGTTCCATCTTGGTGTCGCCGGAGTCGCACTCGGAACAGCGCTGGGTGCATGGATCAATGTCGCAGTCCTGAGCTGGTTCGGTCGAAGTCGCGCGCTCCTCGCGATCGAAGCGATCTTTGTGAAGGCTCTGCCGCCGGTGCTTCTTGCGGCGGCGGCGGCGGGAGCGGGTGCCTGGTTTGGCGCGCGTTTTGGCAGGGCTTTCCTTCCTGGATCGTTTTCCGAAGTCGCTGCATTGGCCTTCGCGATCGCGGGCGCCGGGATGAGCTATGGCGCGGTGGTGCTCATGTTCCGTGCGCGTCTACCATTGGGCAAATTTGCGAGATGGATTTGAGGAGATGCGGGAGGCTTCCGGTGTGGCAAGGACGTTTCATGCACAACTAAGTATCGCGTGAGTTATTCCGCCCTTTTCGCGAACATCGTTTGTCTCTTACGTGTATACGGCGTATTTTTAGTTGTGTTGCGGGGAGTGCGTCAGATGTCGCGTGTTTCATTAGCCAGCATCGCTTTGATTTCGTTTGCATCGTGCGCTCACGCCGTTTTACAACAGCTTCAACGACGAACCTGTAGCTCTTTTTCGCTGGACAGGCTTTTACTTCGGTCCCAACGCAGGCTGGGGATGGGCCGCCAATCCGTCCGACATCCACTACGTAAGCAGCATCGGCTTAACCGACAGCTCAGCCGGTCCGGACGCGTCGGGCGGATTCGTAGGTGGCCAAATCGGGTACAACTGGCAGGGACTGTTCAACCCGAATGTTGTGGCTGGCGTGGAAGCCGACTTTCAAGGCTCCCATGTCGAAGATACAATCAACGGATCGACAGCGAACGGGTTGACGGGGTTTGCGCGTCAAGATCTCGAGTGGTTCGGGACTGTGCGCGGCAGGTTGGGTTGGGTCTGGAATGATACGCTGATTTATGGGACGGGCGGCTTTGCTTACGGGAACGTCAAAAACTCGACCTTCGGCAGTGGATTGGGAAAGTCCATTTCACTGACCGGCGAAACGAACCATACCGGGTATGTGGTCGGCGGGGGCCTTGAGCATGCCGTTGCTGCAAATGCCTCGGTCAAGGTGGAATATCAGTACATCAATCTCGGGGATGAGACGTTGACTGGCAACTTCTCGCCGCCGATAGGGGGCAGCGTAAGGTCGAGCACGATAGACAATTCATTCCATACCATCCGGGCCGGTTTGAACATAAAGCTCAATTGAAGGTTCTGTCGCTGGAACAGAGGGGCGATGGCGATGGAGCAGGCGGTGAGCGCGATCAGCCGAGATCGTTCGCGCCCCGCCTGGGTTTGCTAACTAGATCAGACTGCTCCAGTCTGACCATTTCAGATTCTGCCGCGGTGACCAGGCCGCCGCCAAGCTTAGGATCGAACGTGGCGAACGGTTTGCAAGCCAAAAGAAATTGCGGACCGCGCTTGCCGAACAGTTCGGTAAGATCGGCAAATCAAAACTCTCCGAATGTTTCGACGAACTCGATAGTTCGATCGTGCGGACAGCGATCGGACTCAAAAAGCGATCGGCTGAAACTCACACTCGGCGCCGAAAGGCGCCGGGGTATTTTGTTCGGTTCAGGTCAATGGTTGGGAACGATCCACCAATAGATCCCCAGCCCGCACGCGGCGCATAGAACTAAGGCAAGCCCGATCCACATTTGCGATATCTCCTCCCGATCCCTCAAGAACCAGCCTTGTCGTCAAGAGTGTTCCCATCGGGGCGATAACATATCACCGCTGTGATGTTAGTACGCCGAGTGGCGTCAAATTCCGCTTTCCTTATCTAAGGGTAGGAAAATCGTGCGAGACTCCAAAAGGGCTTGGCCGTTCTGACAGGCCGCCTAAGCCGTTGAAGTTCAATCACCGGAACACCACGTGAATAGTCAGAACAAGCGTCGATTGATTTCATTGGATTTTTGGTCTGAATTTCCCAAACCCTCAGGGAGGTTTGGGATTTCGACCGGCGCACACATAATTTTCATCGATCTCGTCACGCTTAGCTCCCGTTCTTTGGCTCACGCTTCGTTGTTTTATTCTGCGGACGTTCGATAGCTGTCTATCGGTGGACAGGAGCAAACGAGATTTCTGTCTCCATACGTATTGTCGACGCGATTGATCGGCGCCCAATATTTGTCAATTCGGAAGGCGCCGGGTGGGAAGCACGCGACCTCACGCGAATAGGGTCGAGCCCACTCTCCGACCAAATCTTCGACGGTATGGGGCGCATTCTTCAGCGGATTGTTCTTGCGGTCGATGCGCCCTTGCTCGATGGCGCGCGCCTCCTCACGGATCGACAACATGGCGTCGCAGAAGCGGTCGAGCTCAGCCTTCGTCTCCAACTCTGTCGGCTCGATCATCAACGTGCCGGCGACGGGCCAGCTCATCGTCGGTGCGTGGAAACCGGAATCGATCAGGCGCTTTGCGATATCTTCCACCGTCACGCCGGCCGTCTCGAGCAGCGGCCGCGTGTCGATGATGCACTCGTGTGCAACGAAGCCGTTCCGGCCGCGATAGAGGATCGGGTAAGCGTCTTCGAGCCTTTTTGCGATGTAGTTGGCATTGAGGATCGCGACGCGCGTCGCCTGCGTCAGCCCGCGGCCTCCCATCAGCAAAATGTAGCTCCAGGAGATAGGTAGGATGGACGCCGAGCCAAAGGGCGCTGCCGATACGGTGAAGTCTCGCCCATCGGTCTCCGGATGGCCCGGCAGAAATGGAATGAGGTGAGCCTTGACGCCAATTGGCCCCATGCCCGGTCCACCGCCGCCGTGTGGAATGCAGAACGTCTTATGAAGGTTCAGGTGACTGACGTCGGAGCCGATCTCGCCTGGCTTAGCCATGCCGACGAGCGCGTTGAGGTTGGCACCATCCATGTAGACCTGTCCGCCGTGCTCGTGCGTGATGTCGCAGAGTTCGCGTACGCTTTCTTCGAACACACCATGCGTCGAGGGGTACGTGATCATGCACGCCGCAAGCTTTTCGCTATGAGCGTGTGCCTTCGCGCGGAAGTCCTCGACGTCGATATTGCCGTTCTTGTCGGTGTTCACCACGATGACCGTCATGCCGCACATCTGCGCCGAAGCCGGATTCGTGCCGTGTGCCGACGACGGAATGAGACAGACGTCGCGTCGCGCCTCTCCACGGCTTTTATGATAGGCGCGGATCGCGAGTAGGCCAGCAAATTCCCCTTGCGCCCCGGAGTTCGGTTGCATCGAGATTGCGTCGTAACCGGTGATGATGCAGAGCTTCCGCGACAGATCGTCAATCAGCTCTTTGTAGCCGACCGCCTGATCGGCTGGTACGAACGGATGCATTTCTGCGAATTCTGGCCACGAGATTGGCAGCATCTCAGCCGTCGCGTTGAGTTTCATCGTGCATGAACCGAGTGGGATCATCGAACGATCGAGCGCTAGATCTCGGTCGGCGAGGCGGCGCATGTAGCGTGTCATTTCGCTCTCGGCGCGGTTCATGTGAAAGATCGGATGCGTCAGAAACTCCGACGTTCGAAGCAGGTTCTCCGGTAGATGCGACAGCGGATAGGCGTCGCTGTAGCGGAGATTGAATGCGCCGAACGCGCGCCAGACAGCTTCTAACGTGTCGGGACGCGTGCGCTCGTCGACCGTAATGCCAATGCGGTCCGCGCCGACTTTGCGGAGATTAATTCCATTATCTACCGCATTTTTCATGATCAGCCCCTGGTACGGGCCGACCTCGACTGTGATTGTATCGAAGAATGCCGCGGGCGAGATCTCGAAGCCGAGCCCGCCAAGACCTTCGGCGAGACGGCACGCATCTCGGTGCACGCGCTGTGCGATAGCCTTGAGACCGACGGGGCCGTGATACACCGCATACATAGATGCGATAACGGCGAGCAGCACCTGGGACGTGCAGATGTTCGACGTTGCGCGCTCACGGCGGATATGCTGCTCGCGCGTCTGCAATGCGAGGCGGTAGGCGCGGTTGCCACGTGCATCGACCGAGACGCCGACGAGACGGCCGGGGAGGCTCCGCTTGTAGGCGTCCTTCGTCGCTATGTAGGCTGCGTGCGGACCACCGTAGCCCATCGGCACGCCGTAGCGCTGCATCGAGCCGACTGCAATGTCGGCGCCCATCTCGCCCGGCGGCTTCAACAGTGTCAGCGCTAATGGATCGGCGGCGACGACGGCAATGGCGCCGGCTTGATGCAGCTTATCGATGAGCAGCGTGAAATCCCGGCAGTCGCCACAGATGCCCGGATATTGGAAAATCGCGCCGAAGATTTCCGTTGCATCGAGATCGGCAAACGGATCGCCGACTTTGATCTGCCAGCCAAGCGGCTCGGCGCGCGTGCGCAAGACCGCGATGCTCTGGGGCAGGCATTCCTTGTCGACAAAGAAGACGCGCTTCTCGGACTTCGAGACGCGGTGCGCCATGGCCATCGCCTCGGCCGCGGCCGTGGCCTCATCTAGGAGCGAAGCGTTAGCAACGTCGAGCGCCGTGAGATCGACAACGAGCGTCTGGAAGTTGAGCAATGCTTCGAGCCGGCCCTGACTGATCTCGGGTTGGTAAGGCGAATATGCAGTATACCAAGCGGGATTCTCGAAGATGTTGCGCTGGATCGCCGGCGGCATTGTCGTACCATGATAACCCTGGCCGATCAGCGAGGTCAGCACTCTATTCTTGTTCGCGGTCTCGCGGAGTTTGTCGAGTGCGCGTCGTTCCGACAGCGACGCTCCGAAATCGATACGCTCGATCTGGCGGATCGACGCTGGGACCGTCGCGTCAATAAGTGCATGCAGATCTCGCACGCCGATGACGGCCGCCATCTCCGCGATTTCTTTCGCAGAAGGTCCTATGTGCCGGCGATTTGCGAAGTCATAGGGATCGTATTTGTCGGCGGACATTTCCGGCCTCTCAGCGGGTGAGATTTGCGTAAGCTTCTTCGTCGAGAAGTCCCTCGACGTCGGCGACGTTCGCGAGCTTCATTTTGTAGAGCCAGCCCTTGCCTGCGGGATCAGAGGAGATGAGTGCCGGATCGTCGGCAGCTGGCTGGTTGATCTCCACTACTTCGCCGTCGAGCGGCGCGTAAACGTCGGAGGCAGTCTTTACGGACTCGACGACGGCGGCCGGCGCGCCCTTCTTGAGCTTCGCGCCAACGCTCGGTAGCTCGACGAAGACGAGATCGCCGAGCTGCGTTGCCGCGTGTTGCGTGATGCCGACAGTCGCGACGTCACCGTCGACACTTAGCCATTCATGCTCTTCGGTGAATTTCAGCACAGGACCCTCCAGTTTGGAAAACGCACTGCTATCCAGATATTCAGACGCGCTAGCGCCAATAGGTGTGCTCGACGAACGGAAGCTTGACGATTTGGGCGTCGAGCGGTGCTTTGCGCACGACGAGCTTCACCGGCGTTTCGGGCTTCGCGTAGCGCGGCGGAATGTATCCCATCGCGATCGGCCGTTTGAGCGATGGTGAATACCCGCCCGAAGTGACGATACCGATCCGGTCGCCGTCGCTTGATAAAATTTCCGCCCCTTCGCGGGCGGGTGCCCGGCCATCGAGCAACATGCCAACGCGAATACGAGAAGGCCCCTCGGCGATTTCGCGTTGGATGCGTTCCGCGCCTGGAAATCCGCCTTCAAGGCGTCGCCGCTTTTGAATTGACCAAGTCAGACCCGCTTCGACCGGGGACGTCGTCTCGTCAAGCTCGTGGCCGTAAAGGCAGATGCCTGCCTCGAGGCGCAGTGAATCCCTCGCACCGAGGCCGCACGGACGCACGTGCTCCGATTCAAGTAGCGTCTGCCACAACGCCTTTGCATCGGCGGCGCGAACGGAAATTTCGAATCCATCTTCGCCTGTGTAGCCGGACCGGCTGACGTGACAGTCACAGCCGGCAATCCGCGCGCGCGTTGCCTGCATGAATCCGAGGCGCACCGCCTCGGGACCGATTGAGCCGAGCACCTCTCGGGCTTTCGGGCCTTGCAACGCTATCAATGCAAGATCAGGCTTTTCTTCAAGGCCCACGCCGAGATGCCGTGCGATGTGCGCACAATCTACTTCTTTCCTCGCGGCGTTGAAAACGAGATAAAAGGGGCCGTCCTCGCGAGCATCGTCAGAGCGCGTTACCATTAAGTCATCGATCACGCCGCCCATGCTGTTGATCAGCTGAGTGTACCGCTGCTGCCCTGGCTTTAGGTCGACCAAATCAGCAGGAACGAGCGTCTCAAGGGCTTTTGCGGCCGTTTCATGCCGCCTATCGGGGGCGATCCAATAGGCCTGCCCCATGTGACTGATGTCGAACAGACCCGCACGCGTCCTGGTCCAGGCGTGCTCTTCGAGTATGCCGCCTGCGTACTGGACTGGCATAGCGTAGCCCGCGAACGGCACGATCCGCGAGCCGAGCTTGACGTGCTCCGCGTACAAAGGCGTTGGCTTCAGAGAGGTCGTTGCATTGCTGGCAGGTGTGGACATAACGAGGCTCCAAAGCGCTCAAGAGCGCATCTGCGAACCCCCTCTGTCTTGGTACCTGAGAGATTGGACGATCCTGCGTTTCCGCAGGTCCTCTTCGTCTTACAACCTTCGGTGGGCCAAACCCGAGAATCGAGCGGCCGCTTTCCAGAGTGTCATCGGCATGCGGTCCGTGGGCCTGAGAGTTTCCGGGGCGGTTGCTCCTTCGGCGCCGACGCAAGGGAAATGCCCGTCGGACTCTCCCACATGCCATCGCTAACATGGTCGGATGTACAGCCGAGTGAAGCTCCGGTCAAGGTGACCAAAGTATAAGCATTGGTGATCGGTAACTCGGTATAAGCATCGCATACCGGCGCCGACGCCAGGGTCCGCTTAGGGTCAAAAGCTGACGTCGACCGGCGATGTGTTCGAAGTCTGCTCAGGGGCACGAACAAACATCGCGTCCAGTCGATTGGGAAGCCAGGTGAATATGTTCTTCTGGTGATTGCGTTGGCGCGTGACTGATCACGCCCACCGGCAGCCTTACTAGCTCGCCCAAGGATTACATATTAGTCCGCCTTTCCGGAATGCACGGACTGGCGAGTCTGGCCGGCATGCAGGCTTAGAAAGCGAACGAAGCTGCGAACGAGCGGCCGGTCGTCGTCGATCTTGCGATAGGCGGCGAAATGGCTCGACACGAACTGGTAGGTCTGCGGTTTGATTTCGCGCATGAGGCCCTGGCGGGCCCAGCTCTCGCCGATGTGACGCGGCAGAAAGCCGATGAAGCGCCCGGACAGGATGAGCATGACCTGGGCTTCCATCTGCACCACCTGACCAGTCGCGCGCGGATGGCCCACGCGATAAAGATCGTCGAACTGCCGGTATCCGCGCACGGAGAACAACGCCTTTTCGATCGCTTCCCTCGTGATCGCGGCTGTCGCCGCCGCAAACAGCTGATGGCCCTTGCCGCAATATAGACCGTGCGGCTCCCGGTGGAGTGCCACGTACGTAACGCCGGGCGCCTTCTGTGAGAAAGGGCCAATGACCACGTCGCGCCGTCCGTCGGCGATCGCCTGCTCGAGCGAATGTGGGGTGCCGAGCTCCAAATCGATAAAGACGTTCTCCGCATTCTCCATGAAACGCCCGACAACGTGCTGTAAGCCGAGGGCCGAATTGGTAACGATCCCGTCGACGATACCTATGCGAAGCCGCCCGACCAGCTGGCCATTGTGCTGGCCTACTCGCTCCTCGAAAGAATTGATCTCCGCAAAAAGCTTTTGCGTCGCGATATAGGTCGCCTCGCCGAAAGGCGTCAGCCGGAAACCGCGCCGTCCCCGCACGCAGAGCTGCGCGCCAAGCTTCCGCTCAAGTGCGGCAAGATGGGTACTCAAGGTTGGCTGGGACAGGTTGAGCGCAATCTGGGCATCAGCGAAGCTGCCGGCCTCGACCAGCGTCACAAAGACCCGGAGAAGTCGAAGATCGATATTATCGAGCCGGCGCATAGGCACTCCCCGAACACAGGCATTAGATACATCGGCAGTTTTCAATGTATCGTTCAAATAATCAATATTTCCATAGATGTTATTTTGGCCGACGCTCGCGGTACTGTTGGTGTTGTCAGCGAGGGATCATGACGATGCGTATAGGTATGGTTTCACGGCGGTTTGTTGGGGCTGGAGTCGCAGTTGCGCTATGGACGGGCTTGTCGATGGCCACCACGGCCGCACAAGCTGATGACAAGATCCGGATTTTGTGCCCGACCTGGAGCGGCTATGCCCCCGTCTTCGTGGCGCAGGATCTCGGGTATTTCAAAACGCTCGGCGTCGACGTCGACATCAAGTTCGAGGATGAGCGGCCTAATGTCATGGCAGCCATGGCTCGCGGCGACATCGAAATGGATATGCGGACCGTCGGCGAATATCAGGGTAAGCCGCGCGACGCCAAGACGCCCGGCATCATCATCGGCACCATAGATCAATCACTCGGCGGTGACGGCGTCATAGCACCCGGCGACATAACATCCGTCGAGCAGTTAAAGGGGAAGACGGTCGCGTCCGAGCCAAATATTCCTGGACGTTTGCTGCTTCAGCTTGAGCTTAAGAAGAAAGGCATGACGCTCAACGATCTCAACGTTAAGCAGATCGCCACCGCCGATACGGTCGCTGTCTTCACTGATCCTTCGATTGCCGCTGTCGTATCCTACCAGCCTAATCTGTCGCAGGCGATCGACAAGGTTCCGCAGCGCAAGCCGCATCTTCTTGTTTCTTCGGCACAATATCCAGGCATCATCGTTGATGTCATCATCGCCCGTCAGGACGATCTGAAGGCCAATCCCGAAAAGTATAAGAAGTTTATGATCGGCATCTTCAAGGCGATCGAATATTTCAAGACCAACAAGCAGGATTTCATCAAGCTCGCTGCCCCCCACTTCAATCTGTCAGCCGAAGATTTCGCCTCATCGATCGAAGGCAGCTTGGAATATACCGGTTATAAGGAAACTGCCGGATATTTCGGTAAGCCTGACGCTCCAGGTACGCTCTTCAAGATCTTCGAGGAAGTCATGCAGCTGAACCTCGATAACGGCGCGGCAGATCACGACCTCAAGGCAGCCGAACAGATCGACAATTCGATCGTCTCCGGCGTTAGCGAAGCCGATCTGAAGTAATCGAAGAAAATTCCAGCCGAGCGCGGGACATACGCGTGACCACTAGCAAAGTGACATTGCAGGTGCCTCTCGAAGCGCCAAGCGGGACTATTGCTCCGAGCTCGCGGCGCTCCGTGCCGCGAAACGATAATCGCAATCAGTTCTTCGCCTTTCGGGGAAAGCTCTCCAAGCGCGCGCAAATCGTCACCGCCGTCGTTGCGAGCTTGGTCGTTATCGCGGCCTGGGAAATCTCGACCCGGCTCGGCTGGATCAATTCGCTCTTCTTGCCACCGCCCAGCGTCACGATGGAGGTGCTGTGGAACATGATTGTCCAGAAGCATCTCTTGATGAACGCCGGCATCTCGACGCTGCGGGTGTGGGTGGCGTTTGCGATTTCGGTGATTATGGCTGTGCCCATCGGCATAGCTATGTCGAGCTTTAGGGGTGTCGGCGCCGCACTTGAGCCGATCGTCGATTTTATTCGCTATTTGCCGGTACCAGCGCTCGTGCCTTTGAGCATCATCTGGTTCGGGGTTGGCGAAGAGACGAAGATCTTTCTGCTATGGCTCGGTACGTTCTTTCAGCTTGTGCTGCTGGTCGCGGACGACATGCGGCGTGTGCCGCAGGAATATGTGGAGATCGCCTACACAGTCGGCGCGCGCCCGCAGCAGATGCTGACCGACGTCGCTTTTCGCGCCATGCTGCCAAGCCTGTTCGACAATCTTCGCATTACTCTCGGCTGGTGCTGGACCTACCTGATCATCGCAGAAATCGTCGCTGCCGATAATGGGCTTGGTTTCGTCATCTGGGCGGCGCGCCGTTACATGAACACACCCGAGGTCATGGCCGGAGTGGTGACCATCGGACTGATCGGGCTAGCCACCGATCAGATTCTACGTCTCATCCACAAGCGCATGTTCCGCTATCTGTGAGAGGCCGAATTTGGCTCCCGCTCCCTATCTCGTGTTCGATCGCGTCGCCAAATACTTCGGGGATCTCGAGGTTGTCGCGCCGTCGTTCGACCTGACGATCAAGCGCAACGAGTTCGTCGTCTTTCTCGGACCTTCGGGCTCGCGGCAAGACCACCTTGATGCGCATGGTCGGCGGGCTTGAAACCCCGAGCTTTGGCGAGATTCGTCTCGACGGCCGGCCGATCACGGAGCCGGACCGCGACCGCGGCATGGTATTTCAATCCTACTCGTCATTTCCTTGGCTCACCGTTTCTCAAAACGTCGCCTATGGCATGAAGTATCGCCTCGACATGACGCCGGAGCGGAAGAGCGCGCGACTTCAGCACTATCTCGAACTGGTCGGCCTCGCGGATTTCGCCGACGCTTATCCGAACAAGGTGTCCGGCGGCATGCGCCAGCGCATCGCGATTGCGCGCACGCTCGCTGCAGGTTCCGAAGTCCTGCTGATGGATGAGCCGTTCGGCGCTCTCGATGCGCAACGGCGCGAAGGTTTGCAGCTCGAACTCCGGCGCATTCAGCGGCAGGACGCGAAGACCATCATCTTCGTCACGCACGACGTTGATGAAGCGGTCTTCCTGGCGGACCGCATCATCGTCTTCTCGAAGCGCCCCGCTCGCATGCTGCAAGAAGTCGATGTTGCTGCAGAGCTAGGTGCGGACCGCACTCTCGAACTGCGCGACAGCGAACATTTTTTCAAGCTTCGAACGCGCGTGCTGAAGTTTGTGCGCGCTGCTGCGGGAAACGAAGAATAACAAGCGCGGCCGCAAGGAAAAGAATGCCGATCGACCTCAAGAATAAATCCGTGCTCATAACGGGCGCGAGCCGGGGCATCGGTTTCGGTGTCGCAGAATCATTTGCGGCAGCCGGAGCCGATCTCGCGATACTTGCGGACGATGAGAGCGTGCGCGAGGCAGCGGCGCGTCTGTCCGAAGCATGTGGCCGTCCCATTCGCTCCTTTGTTGCCGACGTCACCGACAAGGCAGCGCTTAGCAAGGTCTTTGCCGAGATGTCGGCGCTCGATATTTTGGTGAACAACGCTGGTCTAGAGCTTATCACGCCGCTAACCGATCTGAGCGATGAAGTCGATGCAACATTTGCGCGGATCATCGACATTAACGTGCGTGGGACCTGGAACGTCACGCGGGCTGCATTGCCGCTTCTGGGCCCCGGCGCGCGTATCATCAATACGGGCTCGGTTTGGTCGAAAACCGCTGTCGGCGAGTTCGCGGCCTACATCGCCTCCAAGCACGCCGTCGTGGGATTGACCCGCACTTTCGCCCGCGAGCTTGGATCGCGCGGCGTCACCGTCAATGCCGTCTGCCCCGGATGGGTGCGCACCGTTGCGTCGGTGCGTTCGGCGAAAGCCATGGCCGAGCGTTCACGCCGGAGCGAAGAAGACATTTTCGCGGACGTGATGGCCGCCCAAGCTCTGCCGGGCCTGATGGAGCCCGCCGATGTCGCGGGCCTCTATCTTTTCCTCGCGAGCGATCTCGCCGCCAACATCACCGGGCAGGCCATCGGTGTCGATCGTGGGGAATTTCTCGGATGAGTGGCGGCATAGAAGGCTTGAGAGTTATCGTCTCGGGTGCGGCGAGCGGCATCGGCCTCGCGACGGCCAACCTTTTTGAGCACAGGGCGCCCGCGTCGCGAGATTTGATCTCGCCCCAATTGCTGCCGCGAGCGGTCCATCCTTCACGCTCGACATCACCAATGAAGCGCAGGTCGCCGATACCGTCGCGTCCGCAGACGAAGCGCTCGGCGGCATCGATGTCATGGTCAACACGGCTGCAATTTTTTTGTTCGGCCCCCTTTTGGAAACGCCGGTCGCCGACGCACGCAAGGTACTCGACGTCAATTTGATCGGCACTTTCCTCATGGTCCGCGAGACGGTTCGGGCCATTCAAAAAAGACGAAGGGGCGGCAAGATCATTTTGTTCAGCTCCGAGCTAGCCCAACTCGGACGTGAGGAGCATGCCGCTTATTGCGCCTCGAAGGCGGGTATCAGCGCGATGGTGCGCTGTTGGGCGAAGGAGTTCGGCCCCGACATTCTCGTCAATGCGGTGGCGCCAGGGCCGATCGATACGCCGTTGCTCGATTTTGAGAACATGCCGCCCGAATGGCAGCAGTTGGAATGCGCCAATCCGCTCGGCCGCATTGGCCGGCCCCAGGAGGTTGCGGAGGCCGTGCTGTTTCTCGCTGGGCCAGGGTCGAGCTTCATGACGGGACACGTGCTCGCCGTCAACGGCGGCGCTGCGATGGTTTGATGGAAAGGAAGCTGATGAGCGACCGAACTCTTTATGAACGAAATGAGCTGGACCACGTACCAGAAGCGGATCGAAGGCGGCGCGCTTATCCTTCTGCCGATTGGCGCGACCGAACAACATGGGCCGCACCTTCCGATGGGCACGGACGCGCTGCTCGCCACTGCGGTGGCCGTCAATGTCGCGAAACAGCTCGATGCGATCGTCGCGCCCGTTCTCTCCTTCGGCTACAAGTCACAGCCCAAGATGGGCGGCGGCAATCATTTTTGCGGCACGACCAGTCTCGACGCTGACACGCTCGCTCACGTCCTGCGCGACGTAATCAAGGAATTCGCCCGACACGGCGCGCGCCAGCTGGTTCTGATCAACGGCCATTACGAGAACATGATGTTCACCATCGAGGGTGCCGATCTCGCGATGCGCGAGCTCTCGAATATGAGCATTCGCGACTTCCGGGTGCTGCGCCTCGATTACTGGGATTTCACGAGGCAGGAGACGCTCGAGAAAATATTTCCCGAGGGCTTCCCCGGTTTCGCGCTCGAGCATGCGGCCGTGATGGAGACGTCGCTCATGCTGCATCATCATCCCGAGCTGGTCGATATGGCGGCTCTGCCGAACGACAAGCCGGCGGATTTCCCTCCCTACGACATGTATCCGACGCGGACCGGATGGGTGCCTTGCTCGGGCGTCCTGTCGCCCGCCCGTGGGGCCGCGGCTGAAAAAGGCGTTCTGCTCGCCGCCGATTACGCGCGTGGCGTCACCGAAGCGATCCGCAAGGAATTCCCGAATGTGAAGGTGAAGGCATGAGCACGTTGCAGCAGGTCCCCGCACGACAGGGCCGTGCCGTGTCTCTCAAGGCCGGACAATCGATCCGCATCGTGAATACCCATGGGCATCAGGTGGTCGATACCTGGGCTTTCAACGCCCACGATCTCAACGAATTTCTTTCCATGGAGCACATGCGTGCTGCGATCGACCGGGTTCGCCCGAAGCCCGGAGACAAGCTCGTGACGAATAAGCGCCGCCCGATTTTGACTTTGGTGGAAGACACATCTCCAGGCGCGCACGACACCTTCATCGCCGCTTGCGACATCTACCGATATCAGGGGCTCGGCGTCACTGAGTACCACGAGAACTGCGCCGACAATCTGCGCGCCGGGATGCGGCGCTCGGCTTGACGCCACCCGAGGTGCCCTCGCCCCGCAATCTGTGGATCAACATTCCCATGCATGGTGACGGCAGCATCGGCTGGCAGGAGCCGGTATCGAAGCCGGGCGACTACGTGGTCCTCAAGGCGGACATGGATTGCATCGTCGCGATGTCAGCCTGCCCGCAGGACATCGTTTGCATCAACGGTGGCAAGCCGACGGAAGCTCACTACGAGGTGCTGGCATGAGCACGATTGTCGGGTCAATTCCGTGGGACTCTATTCCGAGACCGGCGTGCTGCGCCACGTTCTGCTTGGCAAGCCCGACTATTTCGAATGGCGCCCCGTCAGCGCCGTGGCGCGGCAGTACGGTTACGCACTTCACCTACCAGCATGCGCCGTTTTACTTCCCGCAGATGCCGAACACTTATGATGCGACAGGTCATTTTCAGGCTCTCGCATACCACACGTCCGACATTCGGTTCGTATTCCCAAAGTGGCATGGCGGGAATCTGGGAAGCGAATTTAGATCAAGTCAGCGGTCAACCACGCGAAATACAAGGAGCTGAGATCAATCTGTCTGACCAATTGGTGGCGGCTTGGACAAACTTCGCCAGGACCGGCAACCCAAATGGGTCGGGAAATTCACCATGGCCGCAGTTCACATCGAGTTCGCCGAAGCTGCTGCAGCAGGACATTCCGAATGGGATTGAGACGGCAGCGCAATTTAAAGCCAACTATAAATGTGACTTCTGGGCTGCCCAGTAAATAGATCGAAGATCCGGCGGCTGCGCCCCACAGTTGGACGCAGCCGCCGATCCTGCTTCGTAACGCAGCATCGCGTTCCGATCCGACTTTCCTAAATCAGGTAGGTCGCAAGTCGCCTGGCGTTTACCGAGGAGTCCATCTGGTGATTATTGGCAACGGCAGCGGGCCGGAGATATTGACCGCAATCGGAGCGGTCCAACTACGGCAATAACCCGACGTTAGCTCAGGCCAGGGTCATCTCCGATCCGTTCAAGTGCAATGGTCTCCGCGTCCATGCAGGGAGAGACCGTCCGATTCATCGCAGAGTATGCCGCCCCAGTACTTTAGCGCATGAAGAAAAAGGCGGCGCTCTATAAAGGCACTAGAAATTGAGTCAGCAACTCGACCGAGGGCTATGAAACATGGATACCTACAGCAAGTTTGTACAAACGATCATAGCAATAACTCTCGTTTGGCTTTCCGTTCGCCCGATGCTCGCTGGCCGAGCCCCGCAAAAAGACGGGGGTGCATGTTTGGGAAACTGCTGACTTTAAGTTCTGTCGAAGCTTTCAGGCGGATCACAAATGTATGGCGGACGAGCTCCCTTCCGATGTCGTTGGAATACAGATCCGACGAGCCCTTCCAAGCGCGCTTCGCAGCCACAGCTATTGGTCCCGGCCTAATAGCCAAAATCCGATCGAGTCCGCACACGTCCGTGCGGACCGGTCGCAATGCTCGAACCATGGCGTCGATGGGTTTCATATTGTCCATTTCCGGTCCGGAACAGCCGCCATAGAACATGCAGAACATATGGTGTTTGCGCGCCAGGGCGACACCATTATTCTCGATGGAAGGGTACCGTTTAAATCTACATGGACGGAACATTTAACGGAAGGAATAGGCATTTGCGTGCCAAGATCCGCCATTGAAACTTACGGCATCGGCACGGAATTCAATGCGTTCGGGGTGTTGAAGTGCCGGACTCCCATAGCAAACTGCCTAGAATTGCTTGCGCAGCGCGTGAGTCGTGCACCGTTGAACGAGTTGGAAGCCCTATACGCGGCGACCATGGCGCTCGCTACAGTGGAAATGCATCAGCATAATTCCACGGAGGTCGCAGCTGCTGACTCTTTCGTCCTAAGGCAGATATTACTCCAAATCGATCGCGACCTCTGTGAGCGGGAGTTATCCCCTCAGTACATTGCCGACAAGTTCGATATCTCCGTGCGGTATGTCCATAAGCTTTTCGCCTCTAAGGGCACAACGTGCGCCGCATACATTTTGCAGAAACGTCTTGATCATGTCCGTCACGATCTGATCGCGAGTCCGACATCCCTCTCGCACTGAGGTGGGGATTTAGTGAGGTCGGCACTTTGATCGCGCTCAGGCGATCACAACGTGTCGCTCAACTCGCCCCTCCCGGTTGTTAGCGGGGGTTCTGCATTCCCGGTGAATATAGTCGGTGCGGCATGGTCGTCCCATTCTTGAGCGTCGCCACCTCGAACGCCATACGCACGTCGGGATCAAGGTAGACGAGTATCGATGCCTTTCCATCCCGCACCGGCTCCTGTAGCCCACCCCTGTCCAACCAAGTGGAAAACGCATATTGGTCCCTCTGACGAAGTGCAGACCGACTTCAATCGACCGCGGCGGACGCAGCCTCTAGCCGATCGAGGCGCCATGAACTGACATTCCAACCGGGCCAGTTAGTGGGGGCTGATCAATGCGACACGGGATTTCTAGACGCGCAGAGAGGCTACCGCCTACGTGAAACCGAATATTTAGCCGCGTCGTACGAAATCGGCCGCTCAAGTGCACGGGCAATGCATTATTATCGCGTCGTTGTCAGCCGCTTCGCAATCTTCCCGGGAATTGCGAGAATGTTCTGGCTCAATCGAGAGCGCCTGTTCGTCTGCTTGTTTTCAAATAGCGTCTGTCCATCTAGGCAAGCCAATACGATATTGTGCGCAAAGGCGATCCGCGCTTCGGAATTCTCCGGAGGGCTATTTTTGTCTAAGAAACGCGCGACTCTTTCGGCCGCTTTTGAAGCATGGCGCTGAGCTTCGGGCGCGTTCGAAAGATAGTTGGAGACCGCTTGCCAGGCGGCTCTTCGGAAAAACCATTGCTCTGAAAGCCTCTCGGGATCGATCAGATGCTCGACGCGCGCGTCCGGATTGTAAATGATCAATCCGCCATTTTGTTGAATTCGATTTACGACTTGTTGCTCCTCGTTTGACAGCAGGGCGGCAGAGCCAATCCGCCCGAGCGCCTCAGAGAAGCCACCGCTTGCCTCCAACATATTCTTTCGAAAAGCTATGTTGCATCCCACTAGCCATTCGCCCGCTTTTAACTCGCGAGTCTCCGGCCCGAGATCCAGGATTGAAAGATAATTCAGCAGCTTTGGCGTCAACCACTCAGGCTTTGGAGACATCCAGCGAGGAGAAACAAGCCCACCGACAGCGCCAACAAGCGAAGAGGCCTCAAAGGAATTTGCTATTTCCGACGCCCAGCGAGGGCCCGCAACGGCGTCGTCGTCAATATAAGCTACAATGCCGTGCGTCGACTTTGCAGCTCCTATATTCCGTGCGCGTGAAAGACCTGGAACAGGCTCTAAAAAATACCTGACATTCTTTTCGCCGGCGTAAGCGTCCTTCGCTTTATTCGCAGCTTCCAAATCGGAAGAATTGTCGATTATTACAATTTCGAGGTCAGCATTCTCTTGGCATAAAAGAGAGGCAACTGTGCCGTCCAACTGAGAGTGACGATTATAAGTACAAACGACCACCGAAAGCGATCGATCTCCATCGCTGGCGTTTGACACTCCAAGTCCCCTCGGCAAAATCGATCTGCATTCGCCAGATCGGCGATAATTTACCCCGGTGCCGGTCGCGCAGGCAAGTGCTATAAGCAGCGTGTGAGCGGGGACGGTTCGGCAAGCGAGATCATGCGAGCGCAAATCTCAGCGCGAAGCTTTCGCAATTTTCAACTGATGCCTTTGTCGGGCATGGCTCTGAGCGATTGTGTTGGCAGATTGAGCGTGTATGCGATAGCTGCGCGCTGCTCACGCCGTCACGTATTCTTCGCAATCGGTGGTCTCGGTTGCTTCTAATCTTCGCGAATAACCCGCCACCCGGCGGGAAGGAACGGCACGGAGCCAAGCACGCATGCCATTGACCTCTCTGATCCGGCTTCGAGATCAGCTTTGGCCGGTTTGGATGCCGGGACCGCGTTACAAATATGCCAAGCTCTTAGCGACGTTGAGGCATCCGTGGAATTCGCGGAAGCGGAAAATGTATCGTCACAAGAGCTCCCGATTGTCTGAGCTTGGCAAATTCCTCAGGCCCGTGGGGAATTCGGCATTCTCGAGGGTCCAGGACGGCACCACCGCTCAGGTGTCGACGCAAGCTCGGCAAGGCCATGGGGAGAAAGCAATCGCCCGCATGCGAACCGCGGGGTATGTCGCTATTGGCGGCGCACGACCAATGTCTTTGTCGGCAATAATTCCAAATTACAATCATGGGCGATTTCTTGGCGAGCGAATTCGATCGATCCTCGCTCAAGGAGATTTGGTCAGCGAGCTCATCATTCTCGATGACGCTTCAACCGACGACAGCCGCGAGGTCATCTCTCAAGCGACAAAAAATATTTCCTTGCCGGTCGTAACCGCTTTCAACGACGTGAATTCCGGGAAAATTTTCAGCCAGTGGGTTAAGGGCATTTCCCTCGCAAGAGGAGAGCTGATCTGGATTTGCGAAAGCGACGACACTTGCGACGCCGGATTTTTGCAAGCTCTTGCGCCGTATTTCTCAGATGAAAGTATCATGCTTGCGTTTGGGCAAATAGATTTTGTCGACGAAGGCGGCAACCGCCATACCACCCCGAAGGACCAAATCGAGGAGGTAGATTTTTGGCGTGGCTCCCAAATAGAAAGCGCCTACTCTTGGTTCCAAGGGCCTTTTGCTGCGCGAAACGTCATCGCAAATGTGGGAGGCTGCGTATTTAGAAATCAGCCTATTAGTCCAGAGTTGATTGCCGATCTGTTGTCGTACAAAATATGCGGTGATTGGTTTTTTTACAGCCGTCTCGCACATGGCGGACGTATAGCCTACGACCCGGCCGCTCGCTCGTATTTCCGCTTGCACGGGGCAAATAGCTCAGTGGCAAGCCACAGGACGGAAGAGTTCTACAGAGAGCACATCCGGATCGCGCGCGCCTTGCGTCAACATTATCTAGCGGCGCCGGCAATGCTTCGCAGGATGCTCGTAGATGTTTGGGATCGATGTCGCTCGACACTTGGGGAGAAAGCGGCCAACGACCTCGCGCGCCGCTACTCGTTACGCTCTATTTTCACTGAGCCACGCACCGTTGAGCACATTCTTATTGCTGTCCATGATGTCGGGATGCGGCAAGGTAATCAGTTTCCACTCAAGCTTGCCAACGAGCTGGTGAAGCACGGAGTGGACGTTTCCATTTTCGTTTTCGCATCACAGCCGGCTATGGATAGGGTGCGGACCGTTCTTTCGGGCGAGATTCCTGTTTATTCCAAAGCCTTTGTGGATGAGGTTGGGTTTCAGAATTTTATAAAGCGTTTTGGGGTCAGCCTCGTAAATACCTATGACGTCGAAATCGACCGTTGGCTTCATTGCGCGGGGATGAGGCTTTCCACGCCTTATGTCGTAAGCGATCTCGGTTCATACGAGAACGCTCAGTTGACGAGCTCGTTCATGGCTTGGTTGAAGCGGAACGTTGATTATTGGATGCTGACGCAAGATAAAAGCGGGAATGGCCTATCGGACATAGCCCGAGAGAGATTTAGGAATAGCACGTCACGAGCCGCCTTGGAGTTCGGGAACGATGAGGAGGCAGACCGGAATTGTGCGCAAGATTACATGACTGTTTTTCGCAAAGTGATGGATGGGAAACGTTGAGGCCCCGATGGCTCAATGGAGTTCCACGCGATGCCATGCGCGCCTAACCAGACCCATCTTTCATGCGATCCCGGATTCTTCGCTTTGCTCAATGACAGCCATAAGCGTTTTGTCGGGGCGCCGCTCGCGCCTCCGGGGCGCAATGCCGCCTGGCTTTATAATGAGGCACCCTTCGTGGTGCTCGCCCACAATACGGAATCAGATCCGATCTTTACTTACGCGAACCGCGCCGCCCAGCTCTGCTTCGAATACTCGTGGGAGGAATTTACGTCGCTCCCATCACGACTTTCGGCCGAGGCGCCCGATCGCGCCGATCGGCAAACCCTGCTCGACGAAGTCACCCGCAACGGTTTCACGACAGGCTATCGCGGGATGCGTATAGCCAAGTCCGGGCGGCGCTTCTTGATCGAGCGCGCGACCGTCTGGCAACTCGTCGACGCCGACGGCATTGTGCGCGGTCAAGCAGCCACGTTCGCTCTGCCGTGAAAAAGAGCGGCCGAACCTCGTTACCAACGCGGACCCCAATAGCCGCCATACCAGTAAGGAGGACCGTAGACTGCGCGACGCCAGTGCGGGCGGTAGTACACCGGCGGCGCCCAATACGCCGGTCCCGGTGACCAATAAACCGGGCCACCGTAGACGACTACGGGCCCGCCGTAATAGGCGCCGCCCCATCCATAATCGTAGCCATAATTATAGCCGTACCAACGATGGTTTGCCGATGCGGCGGTGGAGAAAAGGCTTGTGAGGACGACCGCCGCAAACACGCTGATGAACTGTTTCATGGCGCTGCTTCCTGTTCGAAAGGAACCACCATTATACAACTCTGGCCGATCCGCCAGCATCACCAACTTCGCCAAAGTTAATGTGATATTTCCGGCCATCGCTATCAGCCGCTCACCGGGTCGGTGCGAATGTCTCAGCCGCACCAGTTACGCTTCACCGGTCAGTTTACCGGCCAATGATATCTAGAGCGCGCAACCGAATGCAGCTGATCGTCAGAGACAAGCTTATGCTTCTGGTCTACTGCGTAGTCCCGCCGCCCTGCTGGGTCTGCGGTAGCGGAGATGAGTTTTCCGGGTTTGATGGTTGTCCCGGGACGGGCCCGGTCGTCATTGAGCCATTACCCGAAGTTCCTGCGCTTGACCCGCTGCTGGGCATTGCCGTTGAGCCGGGATCTGACGGACTTGACCCAGTTCCGGTGCCAGACATTCCAGTGCTCGACCCGTTGTCGGGATTCGTAACCGAACCGTTGTTGTTCAAGCTCGGCGTAGGTTCCAAAGGCGTCGTGGCACCTGGATTGTAATTCGATCCGCTGCCCGTGCTTGAGCCCAGACCCGTGCTTGATCCAGTACCCGCGCCGCCTGCTCCACCACCGCTTGCGCCCGCAGCAAATACCGCGCTTGTGCCGAACAGCAGAGCTGCGAACGCTCCGACCATAATCCTCTTCATTACGTTTCTCCTCTCGCTGTTGAACGTGAGTGTTCAACGGCTGCTGACGCGAGGCGTTCCGAACATGAACGATTTGATAGGATATCGAAGTGCTCCGGCGCGCATTAATGAGCCAGCGTCGGGGAGTCGGCGGGGGGCGCGATGTTCGCTTACTTCGATGCCAGCATACGGTTTTGCATCAGCCAGCGGACGCCGCGGGACCACGAGTAATCCGCGCCGATGCGCAGATCGCTCGTTAGATTTGTGATCAATTCGCCTTTTCGCGCATCGCTGATTTGGAACCGCACGGTGTATTCGGTCATACTTATTTTTGTCACGACGCCGAGGAGCGCTTGATCCGCTCCGAGCTTCATTGCGATCGCGGTTTCGCAATCTCCGCAGTTTCTAAGACCTTGCTCTTTGGCCGCGCCGATGTCGGCACCAGCGGCGTCGACCAGGACATAGCGCCCGGATTGAAGGAGCTGCTGTTTCGCTTCCTCCGTAGACTGTGCCAATGCGGTCGTCTCGCTAGGCGCCGACCCTGCCTGGCTGGCTGCGCTGAAATCCTCGAGTTCGAAGGGAAAGACTGCGATCTTGATCGGACTCGGTTGGGTTACGGGAACATCGAACGCCGCGGCCCGTCCCACAAGGTAGCTTGAGAGAGCAACAACGATTGCGGCCGTGCGGACAAATTTATGGAGGCCCGTTTCCAACATTTGGTTCTCCGAAAGCAATGCTCAGAAAAAGCGGACGCCTCGAAAAGGAGGCGCGAGCCAAGAAGCTCACGCCCCGATCAGGTTCAGGCCGCCTTTTGCCACTTAGCCGCGCCCTGAGCCTTGAGCTGCTCCTCGAAGTCCGCGATCCCCAGCGTCAGAGTGGGCTGCCCATTTTCATCGAGAAATTCGTAGATGGCATCTTCGACGTTTCGGTTGCTGAAGAACACGATCGCGTCCTCGTCACCGCCGCCCTCGATGTGAGGTTCGCCATTGCCAACGCCGGTCACATAGCTGCCGATAGGCCGGATTTCCTTCGGCTCGCCGTTCGGCCGGTAGAATCTCAGCTCGCCCTGCAGAACAAGTGTGACGTAGGGCGTCTTGTGCTGATGAAGCGGCACTCGTGAGTTCGCCGCAAACTTGAAAATGACGTCGACAATGCCGTTCTTTCTGTCGACGTTGTAAACGTAAAACCACAGATCATCTAAGCCTTCGAGCTGGCGCCAGGTGAGATTGCTGTCATCGAATTTGCTGCCTTGCACAGCTGTTGCCTCCGCATTTCTATGTTGATTGCTCGTGCGCTTCCTGCGCTGTCACGACAATCCCCCGGCGCCCACCATGGGACAACGGAGATTCCCCTGACGCATGCCGGGCAATTTGCCCGACGATAGTCAGCGCCCCTTCACACATGTAGGGCTCCCCGATAGCCTGGGCGGACAACCGAAAGTCCGGCATGGGAGTTTGCGATGGACCTGAAATTGCTCCTTGTTCGAAGGATCACGCTCGTCGCGCTCGCTTGTTTCTTCGCCGGCTCCGGCTTCGCTGTTTATCGGACTGCAAGTCTGGCAAAGCAGCAGAACGAGCAGCTTGCTGAATCCGTCGGGCGTCAGCTTGATTTGCAGCTCTGGCGCATTAGCACGGCGCTCGACATCCCCAAGCGTTTCCCGGATTGGGATCTCGTGACGACCTACGCCTTGCAGCCCGGTCAGTGCGTGCAACTGCTCCGCTTGGATGGTTCGGTCCGGCGCTCGAGTTGTGCCGGTGTCGACACGGTGTCGAACAGGACACCTCAGTGGTTTCTTGCGGCATATAAATTCGTGATCGATGGCGAAGCTGCTGCGATGAGGACGGTTTCCTATCGCGGTGACAATCAGGGCGCCGTGGTTGTGACTTTCGATCCTGTTGCGACCGGCGGCGAAGCGTGGGCAACCATTGCGCCGCTCTTCGGCTTTTCAGCGCTACTTATAACAGCGCTTTGCGTCGTCGCTTATTTCGTCATCGACCGCGCACTGCGGCCGACGAGGGAGATCTTGGCTGGCCTCAATCGCTTGGCAAAAGGCGACCTCACTTTTCGGCTGCCATCATTCCATTTGGCCGAGCTGAACCGGATCAGCGAAGTCTTCAACGGGCTCGTGCGTGACCTGAGCACGGCCTCGTCCGAACGCTCTGAGCTTGCTCGAAAGCTCGTCGACGCCCAGGAGCAGGAGCGCCGGCACATCGCGCGTGAGCTTCACGATGAAATCGCGCAGAAGCTGAGCGCTCTCAACGCACTCGCCGCATGTATCAGGATAAGTGCGCAGCGCGATGCGCGGGGACTCGCAGGCGAGGTAAAAGAGCTCGAGAAAATGGCGTCCGGCTTGATGATCTCGCTGCGCAAGACGCTCACCTATCTGCGACCCCAAGAAATCGACGACCTCGGCTTGCTCCAAAGTCTCGGAGGGTTGGTCGCAGGGCACAACGAAAGCTCCGCGGGGCGCACGCGCTATACGATTGAAGCCAATGGCGACGTAGAACAGCTGAGGGCGGAAACCAGCGCACACGTCTACAGGATCATCCAGGAAGCGCTGAATAACGCATCCAAGCACGCAAATGCGCGGCACGTTAAGGTGATGCTGAATCAGCATGCCGACGCGGGTCGAAAACGGATCGAGCTAGCTGTCACCGACGACGGCGCCGGACCTCCGCCGGAAAGCAGGCATCAGCCTTATGCGGGATCGGGACTGATCGGCATGCGCGAGCGTGTTCTTGCCTTGAGTGGGACTATTGACGCCGGGCCCCTTGCTGACGGCGGCTTCAGGCTTCACGTCGAATTTCCCGCTCTGCAGGGAGGCGCCCGATGAGCACGAACACTCGCGTCCTTCTCGTCGATGATCACGCTGTCGTCCGAGAAGGCTATCGGCGCCTGATAGAAAAGCATGAGGGCATCGAGGTCGTCTCGGAAGCGGACGATGCGGCATCGGCCTATAAAGCCTTCAAAGCATCGAAGCCGGACGTCGTCGTCGACGACATCTCGATGCCTGGACGCGGCGGCATCGATCTCGTCCGCCAGATGCGGCAGCTCGATCCTCACGCTCGCATTCTCATGTTCACGATGCACGCTAATGCTACCTATGCGCAGAAGGCGTTTCGCGCAGGCGCGCGAGGCTATATCACCAAAAGCAGCCTTCCCGACGCATTGGTGAGCGCGATCCGCGACGTGCACGCTGGGCGCACTGCACTCTGTGACGAGATAAACGGCGTCATCGCCGCGAGCCGGCTGATCGACGACGTCTCGCCTGTCGACGCACTCTCGCCCCGCGAATTCGAAATCCTGCGAATGATCCTCGATGCAAAGTCCACCGAGGAAATTGCCGATGCATTCAACCTCAGTTCGAAAACGGTGGCGAACCATCATTACGCCATCAAGTCCAAGCTCGGCGTTCAATCCGATATCGAGCTCGTCTACGCGTGCATGAAGCAGGGATTAGTCGCGCCGGTTCTTTCGCCAGACGCCGCCTAGCAGCCGGACTTTGCAATTTTTCGCTCATTCGAATGTGCAATGCAGCGACGAATGTTTGCGTGAGGGAACAGGTTCCACTTGCCTGAATGATGTGCAGATGCGTAGCTACGCGCCATCGGGGCGCTTTAAAATTTTTGTCAGCTACGTTGCCCCGTCGCGTTGCTGTCATCCTGGGACTGCCAGGACCCAACATCGGTCCTGGCTCCAAGCGGAAAGCGCGACCGCATCGCGCCGCAAGGTACCCACTATGACTTCTCTCAATGATCTCTCTGTGCTGATTGTCGACCCCAACGGCGAAGTTGCATTTGAATTGCGCCAATCCTTCATTGCTGCAGGTGCGAGAACACACGTAGTTGCAAGCTTTGCGCTTGCAGAAAAACTGCTCGACGTAAAAACGATCGACGCCGTGGTGCTTCCTTACTCGCAGGATCCGGAGACCGTCTCATTCTGCCGGACGATCGCTGAACGCAACATTCCGTCGGTGTTCACCTCGGAACCGCCGGCGCGCTATCCGACAAGGCGGCAAATGTCGCGTGCGATCATCGCCGTTAAGGGGCTGATCGTCGAGCAAAATCTGCGGACCTATCAGACAGTCAACTGACAATCAGAGGCCGAGCGTCGGACACGCTCGGCCTCTCTACAACTTTACTATTGCATCTCGTTGCCGTGGCGGTCGGGAACACCCCGGGTGTGCAGCGAGCTGTGTCCTCCGCTTCGTGCCGCCTACTCGTCGTCCGAAACAGCCTCGTTCTCATCTTCGCGCTCATCGTCGGAATCGTCATCGTCTCCCGGATACGATGGCACCGGCTCCGGTTCTCCCGGCAGAGATCCAGGAATGGGAGAGGGAACATCCGGATCGAATTCCTCCGGCTCGACGATCTGCGTTTTGCGCTTATCCATGTGAATTCCTCGACCTCAGGGGTGGTGGCGTAACAACTACCGCATCGTCTCCGGGTTCACGCGAGGCGGACAAGCACGGCATCGAGGGACGCGAGTTCGGCCACAAGACCCTCGACGAATGCATCGTCACCTCCGGACACGATATGCGTGAACTTGAGAGCTTTAATGGCAGCGGCATCCTTTGCGTCGCCCCGAACGAACCGGTGAAAGATCGCCCGATTGATAAAGCCGTCGTCCAGGATCTCGGTCATCGCAGGACAATCGAAGTAATAGTACTCTCGCTGGCCTTCGATCGTGTCCAGAAATATCGAAGTGAATGCTTCCCTCAAAGCGCGCCCGTTGCCGTACTCCGGACTGCAAGCGACAAAAACGCGAACGATGCTATTCGTGGGCTTGTGATGGCTCATCTTAAACAATTCCAAAAAGGTACCGGAACCCCAACGGGCCTCCGACCATTTTGCGCATAGGTGACGGATGCGTAATCGCGTGGAGCACGGTAAATGCGGCGAAGGGACATAACGGCGAAGCCGCAGGAAAGGCGAGAGAAAAGTTCAGATCCCTAGCAGGCCAAGGTGTCGCGCACGCGATCTCAGGTGATCCAGATCACGATTAGAAAGGCGAGGGAGCCCCGTCAAAGGTATGGCCAGAAGCAAGGAGCATCACTTTGGAAAGTCGCATCTCGCAATTGGAACGCGCATTTGAGCTGGCCCGTTCTGGCCGCTGCGCCACAGTCGCGGATATCAAGCGTAAGCTACGCGAGGAAGGATATCAGGACGATCAGGTCGAAGGGCGGTTGCTCTTCAGCCAACTGAACTCGCTCATGAGAAAATCAGCCGGCCAGACGAGCCCTAGTTCCAGCTCTAATCCTATTTGAGACCTCGTTCGCCTCGAACTCGAAAGTGGAGACACCCCAATTGCTCGCGAGACCGGGGTGCTCCCTTTCGCCACGGCTCTGGGGGGCAGTCGCACTGAGGGTAGGTGCGTGCCCTGACCGAAGATTACCAATCAGGACACCAACAGTTCCCGCCGTGTCAAAATTCTCGTTCGAAAACCGGCGGCGAGGCAATGAACGGAACTTCGAGGCGCGGGACTCGTTGCTCGGTCTCTGGGCCTGCACGGCCGTCATAAGGAAAGAAAATGCGCCGTGATCTGTTTGTCATATCTTGCGCTTTCTGCGTCAGCAGCGTTCTCGTCGCATTTTCGGCGCCGGTGAATGCACAAGCCGCGACGCAGGCGCCTGAGACCGCTCCCGCCCAAAAGCCCGGCGAGAGTACGGATAGGAAATCCGACGACGTGCCGCTAAGCAAGAAGCTCAACGAAAACGAAGGCGTACTTAAGCCGCCGCATGGCATCGATCCCGAGATGCACCAACAGCCGCCGGCGAATACCGGTGATAAGATGCCGGTCATCGTGCCCCCGGGAGAGCCCGGAGGCGATCAGAGCATCCAACCGAAGTGATCAAACGGTGTGCGGTGGAACTGTCAGCCGCCGCCAAACCATTTCTGGTAGATCTGCTCGTAGACGCCGCTTTCGCGTAGTTCAAGCAAAGCCCCGTCCACTTTCTTTCTGAGCGGGCTGCCTTCTGCGAAGACGATTCCATAGTCTTCTTTCCGGAACACTGTGCCAGCCGTTTCCACGCGGCCCTTTCCGTCGTGTTCTGCGAAATAGAGTATAACCGGAGCATCGAAAACGACTGCATCCGCCGAATTAGCAAGAAGCGCCTGATAAGCTGCCTCGATCGTTTTGAACTCCTGCACGCGTGCGTGCTGCTCTCTCAAATATGCGGCCGCGGTGCTGCCTTGCGTTGTCGCGACGCGTTTCCCGGGAAGATCATCGGGCCCATTGATGTCGCCATGGATTTGTTCGACCGTGAGCGTCGCCGTCAGTTGCGCCGTGTAATAAGCGACGAATACGACGCCGGTGAACATCCAGAGAATAGCGATGATGCGCGCGAGCCATTGGCGGGGCATTTGATCCGCTTGCGTCGCAAGGGTTCCCGCAGCCCACCACAGAGCATGAAAAATTCCGGGGAAATAGTTCGGGTTCGAAATTATCCCGTTGGGCGTGCGCCGCTCCAACAGCCACACAATGTGCGCCGGAATGATGATCAGGACGCCTGCAATGCCGAGCCAGACGAGAACCATGGGCGAAAGCAGCAAGCGCACGAGCCCCTGCAACGGATTGGTCGCACCCTGATCGGATTTGCCCCGCACGAGGATTTGCAATCCGGCACCAAGCATGGGCTGGGAAAAGTCATAGCTCCTGTCGCGGTCCGCCGTAATCGAAATCGCGGAGATGCCAAGGTCGGCCTTGCCGCTATGAACGGCATCGAGCAGGCTGTTGACGTCCGGCATCTCGACGAATTCGGTAGTTCCACCTAGTCGGTTCGCGAGGGCGTTCCATAGGTCTATGCTGAAACCCGTGAGCCGGCCGTTATCTTTTTGCACGAGCGGCGGCACTGTCCTCGTTGCAACATGAAAGACGGGTGGCCCCTCGGCCGCGTTCGCCGAAAGTATTTGAACGACAATCGCCGCAAAAGCCACGATCATCCGCCGCGCTGATTGTATCATCGTCGCGCTCCGCTCTTGCCGTCTGATGAGGTCTGAGTGCCCGCGGACCCTCTACAACAAACAGAAGCCGGCTGGCTACGCAGCTACGCTCTTTGGAACGCGCTTCAGACTTTACATTTCAGTAAGCTCATTTCCCGCGAATTGACGAGGCGACGCGCAAAAGTTGGCATATCTTCCGCCGGCCGACGAGATTGCGCGAACAGCATCGCACTCCGGCAGTTATGACAAAGCAATAAAGCAATGATGGAGGAAACGATGAGGATAGCTCTTGCTGCTCTGATGAGCGTGTGCCTGGCCGGGGCCGCTCTCGCCGACGACGCGACGTGCAGCGCGACTGCAAAAGATAAGAAGCTCGCCGGCGCCGCGCTTAAGAGTTTCATGACGAAGTGTGAAAAGGATGCGACGGCGAAGTGCGATGCGGACGCCAAATCGAAGAACCTTCATGGCGCTGCGCAAACCAGCTTCACCAAGAAGTGCGTTAAGGACGCTTCCGGCGCCTGACGGCCACCGTACTGTCGCTCGTTTTGACCTTCCCGTGAAGAGCGGGGCCTTAAGGAAAGGGCGGCCAGCTCTCGCTGGCGCGTCCCACGGCGGCAATTTTCCACCCGCCTATACCCCGCGACGGCGAGGAACGCTCCGCGGGAAAATAGAATGTCACCGCGGCCGCATCGTCGCATACCGAAACTCAACCGCAGCCTCGCGCGTTGTCGTTGGCAGCGTTTCTAGGAGAACGCAGCGTTTCTAGGAGAACAGTGATGCATCCTGCGATGGCGGTTTGGATTTGGTCGATGACGATGTCTCGCGTCTGGCAGGCGACGCTCATGGGCGAAGAATATCGGCCGGGAGCTAACCTCACGCCCTTTAAGGCGGCGCCGGTACTGGTAAGGGCGAACCCTTATCTTCACACTGACCTCGCGAAACATCCGCTTCCCGATATCCTTCTCGATCGCCTCGCCGATCTTTATTGGACGGAGCGAGACGCCGAACTCGCGATCTAAATAACGACCGGCGCACGCGCCGGTTTCTCCGAGGCCGGGCAATCGAGCAGTGAAGCGTCCATTTCCTTCAATTTCTCCAAGCGCGACGCAATCTCCGGCGGCAAGCTCTCCAAATTCTGGCCGAACAGTTCCTTGAGCCTCGGGCTTACTTGCCGCTCGAAATGAAACATCCAATCATCAATATCTCGCACTAGACCATCCATTCCATTCTTTTTGTTTTGAGTCCCTTTGTTTTGCTAACGTTCGTGTCCCATCGGTGTTCCCGCGCGGTTTCGCCGACTGCGTCATACGAAGTGGTGCGACGGAACCGCTCATTCTCCTCGGCATTGCTGACGAAAGAGCAGGAGGCAAGGATGAGCGATTTGACTACGATGGTATTGATCCTTGGCGGCACCTTAGTGTGTGCGATGGCATTGCTTTACTTCTCCCTGCTGCCAGGAGCACCGCGGTCCCGCACCTCCAAGCGCGACGCCGCGATAGAGACCACCGCCGCGATGGCCGCGGCGAATGATCCCGATGCCCGGCGCGAATAACGACCTGCACTGGCCCCGCCTTCGATACTTACAATATGAAATAGAACGTGACGGCGCCTTGCCAAGTGACCGCCGCATTCTGCTCCAAGAAAGTCCCACACGAAAAAGGGGGTGTGGGCTATGGAAACGGACAGAGCCGCAGAACGTATCGTCAGAGGTTTGAATTTAATCCGCGGAGAGGCGTCGCGCCTCGACGCCGCGAGAGCCGAAGGGAAATCCTTCGAAGCTAAGCTCGCGCTGAAGACAATCAAAGATGAGTGTTTTCATCTGCGCCGGTTCCTTCACGAGCTGAAGGACGCTGGCCGGCTCGACTGAGGATTTTATACGACCTGGCTTGGAACTCGCTTTGCCGAGGCCCGTTAACCTCGGGAATCGTCCAAGGGAGAAGCCTCTCATGCGTAAAAAGGCCGTCAATCAGGTCTACGAGGTTCTTAAAGCCGTGTACGAACTGGAAAAGGAATTGAAGGCGGCGCCGGTCCACTTCGACGTAGACAATCCGGAGGAGTGTTCGAAGCGCTTTAAGGAAGCCAGGCATCAGCTCCATCAGGTGCTGGATGAGGTCTATGCATCCGACTTCCGCAATCGCAAGGCTGCATGAGATCCGTCGATTTCGACGGAGCCTCCCGTCGATTTGAGCTGGTGGCTTAAGTCTTGATTGTCAATGCCGCGAGTTTGATTGGCGGCGAATTTGCAAATCGAACAAAATGCCCTCGTGCGCGTTGTGACTTCGGCCGTTCTTCGGGTCGCGGCGAGAGGTATCGGATATGTCGAAACAGAAATTCGCACTGGCCTTGGGAGGGGGAGCAGCCCGGGGGTGGGCTCATATTGGCATCCTGCATGGATTGGTGGAAGCCGGACTCGAGCCCGAAATTGTCGTCGGCACCTCGATCGGCGCCATCGTCGGCGGCCATTACGCAGCGGGCCGCTTGGATGTTTTGGAAGATTTCGCGCGCGAGCTGACGCGCCGGCGGGTCTTCAGTTTTCTGGATCTCAGCGTTTCCGGGTCGGGGCTCATCGCTGGACAGCGGCTGTTCGACCGTTTCGACGATCACCTGCGCGGCCTGAAAATGGAAGAATTGCCGACCCGGTTTGCCGCGATCGCGACCGACCTTTCTTCCGGGCACGAGGTGTGGCTCCGGCGCGGAAGTGTCATCGACGCTGTCAGGGCCTCCAGCGCCATTCCGGGTATTGTGCGGCCTGTGAAACTCAATCGGCGCTGGCTTGTGGACGGCTGCCTCGTCAATCCCGTGCCCGTTTCTGTTTGCCGCGCGCTTGGCGCACGCACCGTCGTCGGCGTCAATCTGACGAACGAATTCGGGCGCGGTGGAATATGCATTGGCGACGAAGATGAAGAGGATGTAGGCGGAGAGATCGTCGTCGATGAGACCCCGATAACGCGCTGGAACGGAAGCGGAGCACTTCAGCTGCTGCATCGGCAACTTTTCGGCCAAAAGCAGGACGGCGCTCCCGGCATCACCTCGGTGATCCTGAACTCATTCAGTATCTTTCACGATCGCATCGCGAGGGCGCGATTGATGGGCGATCCGCCGGATCTGCTCATAGCGCCGAACCTCGCCGATATGGGCGTTCTGGATTTCCATCGCGCCGACGAAATGATCGCCAGCGGCAAGGCTGCCATCTTGCCTCATATTCCGATGATCGAGCGCTATTTGAAGTCGCCGCCGCCGGCACTCATCAACACACGGCTGTTTGCGGGATAGCGACCGTTGAGTGGTGCCCCGGTGGGCTGCAGTGCGCGGATCATCAATTGAAGTGACCCAAACGAAAATGCTGCCCATTCCGTGCAGAATCCCGACAGAACTCGTAGGTTCCGGCTTCGACCTATGGCACATTGCCGCTCAATTGAAACCGTCTTCGGCGCCCGCGCGTCTGGACCTCGTGATTCCTCCGGTCATGGGATTGGAGGGCATTGAGAAGGAGCAGCGGACTGTCCGCGATGCTGGTAGCAACAACGATTCAAGATGTCAGAGACTTCGCGATGACGAAGCACGGCGGTCAGGTGCGCAAGCATGATAGACGGCCGTACATCGTTCATCTTGATGCCGTCGCTGCCATCCTCGCCGAACACGGCCATAAAAGTGCGGATATGATTGCGGCCGCCTTCCTGCACGACACGATAGAGAAAAGTGACACCAGCATCGAGGAGTTGACGGAAAAATTTGGCGAGCCCGTCGCCGAGCTTGTTTATTGGTTGACGGACTTCGAGAAAGGAAGCCGGTCGTCGCGGGCGCTGCAGGCCGCTTGGCGGCTTTCCCGCGCGCCGTGGAATGCAAAGCTCATCAAACTCGCCGACATCATCGACAACGGCACGGCGATCGCGATGCACAACCCGCAATTTGGCCCGACCTTTCTCGATGAAAAGCGGCTTCAGCTGAAGAAGATGGCCGAGGTCGAAGGCAGCCGGCTTCTGAGACTGCCGCTGTTTCAGAAGGCGGCGATTGTCACCGAATCCGCATCTCTCTGATCGGACCGATGAGGTCGATTCGCAGCGCACACATTACAAGCGGCCCGATATTTGACACTCGTCACTTTGATCCGGCGTTCCCAATCCTATCTTGAGACCAGTTGAAACTCCGCCGCTCTAGAGTCGTTATCGATGGAGTCGAGAAAGGTCTCAGATAATGGCCCGTCTGGCTCTTTTTGTTACGTGCGCAACCGTTTCCCTTGCTTCGCCGGCCCTTGCCATCAAGTGCAACGGCAATTTTCAGATCGTGAACGGCGAGGAAATCTCGACGCCCTTCTGTCGCGATAACGCGCTCGCCGCTGTCGCGCGTGAATCCGGTTATCGGATCACCGACGCCGAGATGAGAAACAATCCGTCACGCAAGGAAGAAATCTGCCGCTACTTGCGAAGCGACATTCGCGTGCATCCTGCCTGCGATGATGTCCTACCGGATGGCGGCGGTTGGAGATGACCGAGATCAAAAAAGTCGCTTTCGTTATTTCCGTCGGATGTTCGGTCTTGACGGCAGTGCCGTGGACGTTCGCTGACGATGTCAATCGGACGAGATAAAAGTTTGCTCGCTCGCCAACTGAAAACGGCCGGCAAAGATGCTAGGACATCATTGTCGCAGGAACATTCTCTCGGCCTCGAACGTATCATTCATACCACGGCGGCACCTCCCCCCGGTGCGCTCCTTCAGCCGTGGTAATTTACCGAGCACCCTGGCTTCCCCCGGCCGGGGTGTTCCCTTATGTGAGCGGCAGAAATTCTGCCCTTCAATTACGTTCGCGGGCTCGTTCGGCGTGCGCCAATCGTGCTAACGGCGCAACGCAGCGGAACATCGCCCTCTGCAACCCCCGGAGTTTTTCATTTGGTTCACCACAGGGGATTTTATTTGGAACTCCGAACGAAGTTTATTCTTATGTCTCAGGTAACGAACTTGTCTCAGAAACAATCCGGTGAGCTTCACCTATGATGCGGCGTCTTTTGTTTGCGGCAGCCGTGGTCGCGGCTTTGTGTATGCCCATCTCGGCCTCAGCTAGAGGTCATGGCGGGCATCATGGCGGCGGCCACCACGGCGGCGGGGGACACCATGGCGGCGGCCATCATGGTGGAGGTGGAGGCCACCACGGAGGTGGTCATCATGGCCGCGGCCATTTCCATGACGGTCATGGCCACCACGGGCATCATTCGCACGGTCGCCGCTTCTGGCACGGCGCCTGGTACGCGTACGGCGTAGGCCCCTGCTGGCGCTGGTCGGACTACGATGACGAATACGTTTGGGTCTGCTACTAGACTGCGCGCGCGATCCCGATCGGACATTCGTCAGGATCGGGATCGCTGCATTGCAGCTTAAGGAGACGACGTAATGCCTAACATGTCAGACAACCGCCGCCGGCGGATCATCGCCCGGCAAAGAAAACTCGAGAATTTGAAGAAGCGCACAGCCAAGATAGAGAAGCGCGAACGCAATAGTTAGTAAGCGTTGCGGAATGAGCCCTCTCGCGGTCAAGGCTGCCAGATCAGTTGCTCGTTGCGTTCGAGAATTCCGGCCAACCGCGTGACGGCAGCCGCATGCTGCCTGAGATGGTCTTCCAACGAGATCGTCATGCTGGCCTTCACGATCTCGGGCCAGTTCATGACGTGTATCGAATGAAGCTCGATCGAAAGCTCAGTGATGATTTCATTGTGCCAGTAGATCGCGTCTTCAATCGTATGCGCGTCGAAGGCGTTCTCGCGGCATATCTCGAGATAATCGCTGGCTCTTATCACCTCTTGGCCTGAGACGTTCTCAGTCCCGCCCCGAACGATAGAGCGCTTTGCGGCAAGCGCATTCATAAACAGGCGGACGTTTACGCGATCACTGAGCCAGTGAAGCAGTGAGCTTGGCCGAGAGCCGCTAGCCGTGGGAACGGGTTGGTCTCCATCCGCCGCCATGACGACCGCTCTCCCTACCTGTTCCAGGCTATCTGAGTTCAGGAACCCGGCACGGTTTTGTCAGTCCTATGCCGCAAAACTAAAAACTCGCATGATCGGCATTCGTTCCTGCGTCTCGCGGAAATTCGACGAGTGTTTGCGTCGCGACCCGGAATGGGGCGATGCAACCGTCCCCGCGCCAGCACGGAGTGCACTTGCTACCGGGTGCTTTGCATCGCGGCCTGACTGAGGCGAACAAACACGCGATGGCGGCGGGAAATAAGCGATCACATCGGGTCTACACTCTTGGCACCACACCTGAGCGACGCTGAACGACGGTAAATATGCGCACCGTAGGAACCAGCTCCCTTCGCGATGCAATGCAAGTGGCGTTGAGTTTCGGAACCCTACGTTCCCGCGGACGTTAAATCCGGATAACAGAGGAGGACTGCAATGAACTGGGATCGTATCGAAGGCAACTGGAAGCAAATGAGTGGCAAGGTGAAGGAGAAGTGGGGCCAGCTGACGGATGACGACATCGCACAGGTGAACGGCAACCGCGAGCAGCTCGAAGGAATTCTCCAGAAGCGTTACGGCTACGCCAAGGACCAGGCCAAGAAGGAACTCGACCGCTGGTCAGACAGTCTCTGATGTAGATAACGGCAGTTGCAGAAGGAAAGGCCCAATTTTTGGGCCTTTCTTTTTGTCCTCAGATCATAGAATGCGGCGAGGGAATGCGCGATTCGCGTGCCTTGGGGGGAATTGCATATGCCGGAAAAGTTCTGCGCGGAAATCCTCACACGCTCTGAATTCGATCGAACGCACTCTCGCCTGGAGATCTCTCTGTGCGATGCCCGGGGAGAGTGTCGAACAATCTCGCTAAGTGCGAACGCCCTCTCTGTCCTTGTGTCGGTGCTGGGCGAACATTGGCACGTTGGCAATGCCGCAAATGACCTGACGAAAATTCCAGACCGCTACGCTGTCGGTCACGGTCGTCACGAGCCGTTCGTCATGCTGCGTTTCGAGGATGATCCGGCTTACGGGCTGACGGCCGAGCAGGCGCTAAACCTCGGCGAAGCCTTGTTGGACGAGGTCGAGACGATCGCGAAAGCCAAATATCCCGCGCGTCAGTAGTTCAAAGCTGTCGAAGCGCGACGCCCATCAGGATGAAAGCTCGTTCTTGATATCCTCGCGCAGCAGCGCCATGGCTGCTTGGCTAACGGGCTTGGCCAAAAATCGAGCTCCAACTGGTAACGCAGCGATCGTCGGCAGATGCTTTCCCGAACAGACGATGATCACCATGTGCGGCCAGTGCTGGCGAATGTAATGCGCCAAAGTCAGGCCATCCATATCGCCGGGCATGTTGATGTCGGTGAAGACAACCTTGATGCCGTGTATCGTTCGAAGAATATGCAGCGCGTCATTCGCCGTGCCCGTCTCGACGGTCTCGTAGCCGCCATCATGAAAATCGGCGGCAATTCCCATGCGAGTAAGCATCTCGTCTTCAACGATAAGGACTTTGCCAACGCCCAAGGCACCTTCTCCGTCGCAGGGCGAAATTATATAAACGCCAGCTGTACGTTGTCACAAATGCGTGCACGGGACAAAGCCGGCTTAACGCACCGACACGCAGTCACGACTTTTAGTTCCTTCACCCATTTTGGGGGCGAGCTATTTAAACTTCAAAATATACGGGATCGTTGTTTTACTAGCCCCGCTTTATTCACTCAAGAATCGGGCGCCGGAACTTGGGGTTCCGGCGCCCGCGTCTGAGGAGTCAGGGAGCACTGCCAGCCTCAGTCGTGGAACGTTTCTCCATGCAGAGCGAGGTCGAGGCCTTCGGCTTCGTCCGCTTCGCCGACCCGCAATCCGATCGTGTATTTGATGAGAAGCAGCAGCACGAGACTGACGACGCCGGACCAGGCGAGGGTCATCGCGACGCCTTCAAGCTGCAGAATCACCTGATGCGGATTGCCATCGATCAGACCGGATTTTCCGGCACCGCCAACGGATTGCACGGCATAAACGCCGGTCAGGATGGCGCCGAGGATGCCGCCGAGACCGTGAACGCCCCAGACGTCCAGCGCGTCGTCATAGCCGAACATATGCTTGAAGCCGGTGACGCCCCAGTAGCAGACGACGCCCGCTGCGAGGCCGATGATGAGAGCGCCGTTGACTGAGACAAAGCCGCAAGCAGGGGTGATCGCCACGAGTCCCGCAATCGCGCCGGAGATGGCGCCGAGCAGGCTCGGCTTGCCTTTGAGGATCCATTCCACCAACGTCCAGGACACGAGCGCTGCGACCGTCGCGAGATGGGTGTTGATCATCGTGATGCCGGTGGCTGTACCCGCGCTCAGCACCGAGCCGACGTTGAAGCCGAACCATCCGACCCAGAGCAGCGAGCCGCCGATCATCGTCAGCGCCACATTGTGCGGAGCCATCTGCTCGGTGCCGAGCCCCTTGCGCTTGCCGACGACGATGGCAGCGACGAGACCGGCGATGGCCGAGTTGATGTGAACGACGGTGCCGCCGGCGAAGTCGAGAACGCCCGCGCCAGCGAGATAGCCACCCGGACCCCAGACCATGTGGGCGATCGGAGCATAGGCAAAGATCAGCCAAAGCGAAACGAAGACCATGGCTGCGGAAAACTTCATGCGGTCCGCCGGACCACCCAATGCGATGACGGGCGTGATGATGCCGAAGGTCATCTGGAACATCACGTAGACGAATTCGGGAATGGTCGGAGCGAAAGGTGCCGGCGTGTCCGGCGCGATGCCGGCAAGCATGACTTTAGAGAAGCCGCCGAAGAAGGGATTGCCTTCGGTAAACGCGAGTGAATAGGCGACAGCGCACCAGATCACGGAGAGGATGCCGGCGGCGAATGTGCACTGCATCAAGACGGCGAGTGCGTTCTTCTTGCGCACCATGCCGCCGCAGAAGAGGGCAAGGCCAGGAACCAGCATCGCCAGCACGAGCACCGACGAGGTCAGCATCCACGCCGTATCACCGGAATTGATGGCCGGCGGCGGTGGTGTCGCGGCAGCAGCGGGTGCCGCCGCATCCTGGGCGAGCGCGAGTGCTGAAGTCGCGAGTAGCATCACGGCACTGAGAGCCGTGGCTCCAAGCGACGGTCGAAGTCTTGAGTTCATTACTGATCCCCCGTGTTTGTCCCGATCGATTCATGCCGCCCGAATACATGCTGAGCGCCGCCTGCTTTCTCAGCGGGCACGAATTTTTCTCGCAAATAACATGCCAATGCCCGAAAACTCGCGGTTTTCGAGCCAAAAGAACATTTGATTCTAGCAGGTTAGCTCAAGGCCCAGGCACAATGGCTAAGCCGAGTGCAGGCGCCGCGGAAAATGAACGCGCCGATTAATCGCAGCTTTGACGAAATCTCAGTCGGGCGGCGCGATAGGCCATCCAGCCTCGACATATTTCTTGAACCAGGCGCTGAAGCACTGGGGCACGGCAGCGATCTGTCTACGGATGACGTCGGGGGTCGACCAACTATAGCCGTCGCACTCGACCGGATCGGGCGCGATGACGCCGTCGTAGCGGCCGCGGAAGATATGGACGAACTCGTGCTCGATCAACCCGGCGTCGAGTTCTGCGCGATAGGTGAAGGTGCCTATGGGTGCCAACCGGCAAATGACGCGCATCTCTTCGTTGAGGCGCCTGGCCGCGGCCTCTCCTGACCCTTCGCCAGGGCGCGGGTGACCGCAACAGCTGTTGGTCCAGAGACCGGCCGAATGATATTTTTCGATTTGGCGCCGTTGAAGCAGCAAACGGCCCTTGCTGTCCCAGACCATCACCGAGAACGCACGGTGAAGATTGCCCTGCCGGTGGGCCTCGAGCTTTTCGGCGACACCTATTTCATTGTCCTCACTGTCAACGAGGACGACCTCTTCACGCAGCATGTCTCGACTGTTCTCCCCGGCGCGCCCTGTACCATATCACCCGTTCGAAAGGATAGCTCCGCCGCCCGAGCCGGAACGTCGCCACTAAGTCTCAACGGCGGTAGAAGGTCATCATGCGTGTGAAGCTGTGCATGATCTCATCGGCGGAACGGTCAAAAACGTCCAGGGGAATCCTAATATTGCCGCCCGAAGCGGTTGTCCACGGAAGCCGCATAAGGAAACGATAGAATGGCCGGCGGCGCCAGTCGGCAATGAGCGCCCGGTCCAAGGGATCTTCAAGCGTGATGCGCAACTCATTGCTCGTCGAGCCGCGCATATCGACGGGCACGAGGTCAATCTGCTTGATCGACCTCCAGGCGATGATCCCGAGGCCCTCGGCGAAGATTCCATATTGGCCGGCCCCGATCCGAGGCTTACCGGTCTCGAGCAGCGGAAAGTTATAATAGGCGAACCCGAAGGCAAAAAGAGAGAGAGCTATCAGGACGATATTGTCGATCGCGAAGCCGATGGTGGCAAGGCAAGCCCCTATGAAGGCGACGACGTAGACCGGAAATTGAATCTCTTCTCGTTCATAGGCCACCGTGTAGCCATGCATGTCGTCTTGGCTCACGGGAGACGTGCTCTGCATGTTGAATTTCGATTACGATCCTAGATCAAGTTATGTGCCATCGTGGCGGGTCGCGTTTAACCCTCTGATGGGCCTCGGGCAATTTCCGCGCATCCGGAATTGCCCTCGCCTGGATGCTTTGAACTTGCCCAAGTCATAATCCCTTGGCGATGCCAATGCCAGTATTTGAGGCACGCTGTTCCGCGCCTCGATCCTTCGCGGCGTCGTCGCGACGCCGTCGCCGATAATGTTTGGTATGATGACGATCATCATGTTATTGCGTGCCACACGCAGGCGCTATCGTCGCTATTGTTGGCCGAACGAAAGGCTTGCTGACATACGATTTTGGAGAGACTCCGATGATCTTCGGAATGGACACATACACTTTCGTACATGTCGTATTGAGCTTGATCGGCATCGCCGCGGGCATCATCGTGTTTCTCGGCTTTATCGGCGACGCCCCGTTGCCTGGCCTGACAGCGCTCTTTCTCTCCACGACGGTGCTGACGAGCGCGACGGGATTCGGCTTTCCGTTCTCCAAGCTGCTTCCATCCCACATCGTCGGCATCATCTCGCTGGTCGTCCTGGCAATCGCGATTTACGCCCTTTACGGAGCTAAACTATCCGGCGCGTGGCGCTGGATCTACGTTGTGACGGCGTCGATCGCGCTCTACCTCAACGTCTTCGTGCTCATCGTTCAGCTCTTCCTCAAGGTCCCGGCCTTGCACGCGCTAGCGCCGACGCAGGCCGAGGCGCCGTTCGTCGTAGCGCAGGCCGTGACGATGATTGCATTCATTGTACTTGGCTGGTTTGCGGTCCGCCGCTTCCACGCCGGTAGCCGCGCGACCATAGGCTTGCGCTCGGCGTGATCAATTTGGTACGCAGCAATGCTTCCCCGCCCATATGAGGGGGGAGGCGTTGCGGTGCCCGGGAACCAAAGCTAGACTAGCATCCGGATAACAAGCCCTACCGGACAGACGAACTGCTGATGCGCCGCTACCTCAATTTGCTGATTGGCCTTGTGTTCGCGGTGCGCAGCCTTCTGCCTGTCGGTTTCATGCTGGCAGCATCGCCGGACCACAGTGGCTCGCTGCAGATCGTCATTTGTACCGGACACGGACTTCAAAGCCTGATCTTGGACGATAAGGGTGTGCCGCAGCCCGCCAAGTCGCCGATGGCGGACAAGACCACCTGTCCTTATGCGCCCGTGGGCGCGGTTGCGGTCGAACATGACACACCGCATCTCCTCTCGCATACCGTCCGCTACGCCTCTGTCGCCTACGCAATCACGAGCGAGATTTTCCGGGCGACTCCCAAACCTGGAGCGCACTTCGCACGCGGTCCCCCGTCCTCTCTGACCTGATCCCCTTTCAGCATTTCTAGTTGAGCAGCGTCGCGACGCGCCCGCAGGGCGGTCCGCGCACGATCTCACAAGCATCAGATCAGTTGGGAATTTACGAATGCAACTCCCTGCGGGCCGCGCACGCGCGGCGCCTCGCGTTGGCCGTGTGGCGGTGGCCTGTACCGCCATCGCATGTCTCATCGTGTCTCAGCGGAACGTTCACGCTCAGGACGCAACGAAACCAAATGCGATCAAGCTGTCGGACGTGACGGTGCAGAAAACGCCGAGCGCGCCCACGGCCAAGGTCGTGGAAAAGCCCACGGCCAAAGCGGACGCAAAGCCGAAGATAGCTAACCGGTCGAAGCCGGTAACTGCGCCGACGATCGCCGCGACGCCATCGGAGATCGTCAGCTCATCGCCTCAGTCGGGAATGATGATCGGCAATCCCGGCACGCCGTCGGCCGTCGTCGCCAGCGTCCCCGGCGCTCCCGGCCCCGGAGCTCAAACCGCGACGGGCGTCGACATGACCCGATTTACCGACACCCCGGTTTTCTCCGTCACGGACATTTTGCATGAAGTTCCCGGTGTATCGCTGAAGCAAGGCAACGGCCCGCGCGACATCGGCATCTCGATCCGCGGCTCGAACGCACGAAACGGCTTCGGCATCCGCAATATTGTTATCCTCGACGACGGCTTCCCCGTCACCCAGCCCGACGGACTTTCGCGCAGCGACTTGATCGATCCCCACGCGTACGCCGGGGTCGACGTCTGGCGCGGTCCCTCATCCGCGCTCTTCGGAAATTACGCGACCGGCGGTGCCATCAACTTCCGGACGTTCCCCGGCGGCGCCATCGATGGCATCGAATACGGTATCGATGTCGGCAGCTTCAACTATCTGAGCAACTACGTCATCGGCGGCAAGAAAGGGGAGAATTGGGAAGCTTCCGTGTTCACGAGCGACGTACGCGGTGACGGCTATTACGGCTACAGCGACTTCAACACGCAGACCGTCAATGCGCTTCTGACGTACAAGCCCTCGTTCTCGGACACGTTCACTTTCAAGTTCATCAACAACGATCTCGACACCCAATTGCCATTCCGAATGTCGCTCAATCAGTTCAGGCAGAACCCGTTTCAGAAGGGCTGCGAGACTGCGGCGACCGCGGCGACAGGGTGCGTCATAACCAGCTTCTCAGCGACCGGTAACACCAGCGGCGCGGATGCGGTGAAACAGACCGCGGAGCAGGCGGGCTCGAACCGCGACGACCGCCGCACCATCGGCGGCTTCCGGTGGGAGCACGCTTTCGACGCCACGACGACGGGGCAGGTGCAAGTCGTCATCGATGATCGCAACATCAACCAGCCGACGGGTACGACCAGCGCCATCGGCGACTATCTCTCCTACAACGTCAGCACCGGCATCACGAAGCGATCGCAATTCGCCGGTCTGCCGACGCTCGCGTATCTCGGCGCCTTTTGGAATTATCTGCCGGTCGACGGCAAGACATACAACGTGGCTCCCGGAGGCGACGCCAAGCTCGGTCTGCTTCAGTCGGAGCAGGTCGGCTCTACGCAGAACTTTGGGGCGCGGGCGCGCGAGGAGGTGAAAGTCGCCGAAGACGTCTCGGTCATCGCTGGAGCAACAATCGAGCGGACGAATCTCGATGGCACGCAAACAAGCTATAGGTACAAAACGAATGGCGCCATCAACGGCGTCACGCTCGTCTCTGCCGAACGCGACATGACGAACGTCGCGCCAGAACTCGGCGTCGTCTATACGCCGACCCGCGAATGGCAATGGCGAGCCCGTGTCGGAACGGGGTACGGCACGCCGCAGTTTTCAAATCTGTTCGTCGGGCCGGATGGCCAGCCCGGCAACAACACTGATCTCAAGTCGCAAACGAATGGTCGGCTTCGATGTCGGCGGCGATTGGACACCGGCCCCGGGCGTCCTGTTGAGCGTGACGGGCTTCTACGAGTTCTTCAGAAACGAAATTGTCTCGCAATCGCCCGCAGGCAATAGCGGCTCCTCCTTCAGCTTCAACGCACCGGCCTCCGAGCATCGCGGCATAGAAGTGGCGGCCGATTTCACCCTAGGCTGAGGGACTTCGGCTAACGGCGTCGTATCTGCTCAACGACCAGATTTACACCGACTACACCGAGCAGATCGCCGGCGTTTCCACTCCCTTCGACCGCGACGGCAACAAAATTCCGGGTGTGTCACCGAATGAGTTCACAACGCGCCTGACTTACGACTTCGCGAGCGGTCCGTTCAGAGGCGTAGGCACGTTCGCCGAGTATGAGTGGCACGACGGCTTCTTCATGGAAAACGCCAACCTGCTGAAAGCGCCCGGCTACGATGTGGTCAACGTCAACGTTCACTACAACAAGGAATTGTATGGGGGGCCGGCCAAATCTCTCATGGCCTATTTCGAGATCAGTAATTTGTTCGACGAAACATACGTTTCGGGCGCGAACAACATCGCTGACCGCGCGAACGTAAACCTCGCGGACAGTACAGGCTCGATCTACGCGGGCGCTCCACGGACCTACTATGGCGGCATGAAAGTGAGGTTTTGAGCCATGCGCAATCATCTTCGAATGGCGACGTTACTGTTTGCGTCCATTGCACTCGGGTCTGGAGCCGCGTTCGCTCACGACGACAAGATGCAAATGGAAATGCATCATCATGGTCCTCCGCCAGCGGCCTGTCAGACGACTGCCCTTGCCTGTGCGAGCGTTGCGACGGGAGCATTCGGACCGGATGGCAAGCTCTGGGTGACGTGGTCCGCCGGCGGTCGCGTTTCCGTCGCAAGCTCAAGCGATCTTGGCAAATCGTTCTCCGCCGCTGTGACGTTGCCCGCCACGGAACTGCCGCTCGATGAAGGACCCGATGCCCGGCCGAAGATCGTGGCCGGTGCCGGGGGGCGCGTCGTGGTGACGTACGCATCGCGCGACGACAAGTACAACGGCCACGCATTCATCGCCCGCTCCGACGACGGTGGCAAAACATTTGGCCCTCCGCAGCCGATTACGTCAGGCTCGCCGAGCCAGCGCTTCGAGACGGCCGCACTCGATCAGGACGGTCGTGCGTTCGTGGCGTGGATCGATAAGCGAGATGCGGCGAAGGCAAAGGCAGAGGGCAAGGCATACGCGGGTGCCGCGCTTGCCTTTGCCTGGGACGATAAACCGGGCGGAACTCTTGAGGCGGCCACGATCGCACGCGACAATTCCTGCGAATGCTGCCGCATCGGCGTAACCTTCGCCGGACCGGGACGGCCAGTCGTTCTCTTCCGCAATATCTTCGACGGGGGCATTCGTGATCACGCCGTCATCACGTTTGCGGATCCAAAAAGGCCGGGGCCGCTCTATCGTGTCAGCGACGACGATGCGAAGATCAATGTCTGCCCACATCAAGGCCCGAGCCTCGCGATCGGTGCGGATGGCGTCTACCACGCGACGTGGTTCGCACTCGGCCGCAAGCTGAAGGGGCTCTATTACGCGCACTCCGACGATGGCGGCAAAACCTTCTCGTCACCAATGAAGCTTGGCACTCCGAAGGCGCAGACATCGCGGCCTTATGTGCTGACAGCAGGTGGTGTCGTCTATCTCGCCTACAAATCTTTCGACGGCGAAATGACGACCGTCGAGTTGATGACGTCACACGATTCCGGAAAGACGTGGAGCGCGCCGCACGGAATTGCGACGACGCACGATGCGTCCGATCATCCGCTGCTCATTGCAAACCCGACGACCGCATATCTTTCGTGGCTCACGCTCAAAGACGGATATCGGCTCATTCCATTGGAGCCGCGGTCATGAGGCTTGTGTCGGTGTTCGCGGCGCTCGTCGTCGCCGGCCTGACGACGACCGCCGCATCGGCGGAGAACCAGGACGGTGCGCGCCCGTTCGATGCAGCAAGCCTGCAGCAAGTGCTCGATGCAAATAAGGCGCACCCGGTCATCGTCCACTTCTGGGGTCTCACGTGCGGGAATTGCATGGCCGAGCTCAAGGACTGGGGCGAGTTCGCACGCACGCATCCCGAAGCGACGCTCGTTCTCGTCAATTGGGATCGGCGCGGCGCGCAACCGGCGCGGATGGCCTCCGCGCTTCACAAAGCGGGCCTCGACGCCGTTCCGAGCTTTGCGCTGGGCGATGGCTTCGAAGAAAAGCTGAGGTTCGCGGTCGATCAGGATTGGATGGGAGAACTACCCTATACGCGTCTCATCGGCGGCGACGGGTCGGCAACAACCTTTTCTGGTTCCGCGGATTTCGCGGATCTGGGAGCTTGGCTCTCCAAGGAAAAGTATTGAGGCGCTTTCAACGATCTCGCCGACGCATGACTTCCCGGGTGCTTTGCTGCAGCGCGGTGCACGCACGAGAAACTTGTCAACGGACGGTTTGACGCGGATGATCGTAACGGTTCGATTCGTGAGCGTGCTGACAGGGAGAAAAGAAAAATGGATCCCACTGCATTGGTCATCTGGCTTTTGATCGGCGCTGTAGCTGGTTGGTTGGCCGGACAAGTTATGGGTGGCGGCGGCTTCGGGTTGGTCGGAGATATTATCGTAGGCATCATCGGCGCGTTCATCGCCGGCTGGCTGTTCCCCCTCCTCAATCTTCGTCTGGGTGGCGGAATTGTTGGCGATGTCATCGCAGCGGCGATAGGCGCGATCATACTGCTATTTGTCGTACGCTTGGTGAAGCGAGCGACATAGGCTTTCGCGTCCAAATTGAACGGCTGTCCGCGCCTCCACATCGGACGCGGACAGCCTTTTTTACTTAAGCCGATTACGCTTGCGGATCGCTGCCGTGCCAGCGAGCGTGATGGTGCGCGTGCGTCGGCAGATAAGCGCCCGGCTTGAAAAGGGTGTCGTAATACTCGGTATCGATGTGGTGAGCCTGCAGGTACATCAGGATATAAACTGACGGTATCGTCGCCGGGAACTTCCCGAATGTGTCGAACATGTACTGCGCTTGCAGTGCAATGAGGCGCTTGAACCGCTCGTCATGAAGTTGCGCGCTGGCACGGACGGTGGGGCTGTCTTTCCACGGACCGGGAGTTTCGGGATTGAACGGGCCGCCAGGACCGAATTTTCGCTGGACCAGGGCTTCGACCGCCGCGCGCAGATCCTTGTAGTGCGGTGGGGTAAACGCTGTGAAAACACCCTCGAGCCCGGTCGGATTGGGCTGCGGCCATCTGGGATCGTTATCGTAGCGGAAGCCGAGTCCAGGGACGTCCGGATCGCCGCTCGCGCCGAGAATAGTCAGCCGGTCGATGCCGTCGTAGATCCAGCCGCCAAGACCGAGCGCTTGCAGCAGTAGCTGGCCTGCGAACGGTCCGATTGCGAGTTCGGCGGACAATTCCGCCAGGGAATACTGATCGAGGAACGACAGCGGGTAGGGATTGTCGACATCGACGATATCCCTGAACTCCTCGATGCCCGGAATGCGCCGCTTGTTGATGTCGTCGTAGATCGTGAAGCCGTTCTGAGCATAGAAGGCGATATTGAGCAGCACGTGCTGGGCGAGATCGCCGACCGGAAAGATCAACAGCGATCCCGGCGCATTCCCAACCCAAGTGTTGTGGCCCTCCATGTAGGGCTCACGATTGGGGATGTGGATGCGCTTGTCCGACAGCTTGCGGATCTGCGATTTGTGAGACGCGAGAAGCCGTTCGAGTTCGACGCCGCCGTCAGCGTCCCTCTCGACCGGGGGTGCACCATCGCGCGTTTCGAAAATGTAGGTTCCGCTATCGTCCGTGAAGAAGACTTCCGCGGTGTGAAAGCCTGCTGCTGAGGGGAACGTCCGGCCGCCGGCTGCACCGGGATAGTTCGACAAGTGCGGGGCGTAGCGGTCATGTCGTGTGACGCTCTCGTGCCATCCGGTTTTTCCGGCGACCGTCGTCACGAGCAGCAGGCGTTCGAGTTCGGAAAGCGGTTCGGGCTTGAAGCGCGATTTGTATTTGAGAGTGCCATCGGGAATTTCGGCACCCCGGAAAAAGCGCCTGGAGCGGCGCTGAAATATTGCGGCCGTCAGCGGATAGCGTACGAGCTCTTTCAGGGCTTCGTGCTCGTGCTCCGACAAATGAAGACCGTCAGCGGCCCCCGACGCGTTAGCTGACTTGTCGAATGTCGCCGTGCTCATGGATTCTATTCCTCCAAAAAAAGGCCGCGCCGGCAGCGAAACGGAATTCTCTGCATGGGTGAAGGGTGCGCCTATGCTCCGCCTGTGGCGCCCCGGTCGAATCGAACGGCGAGAAAAGTGCAGGAGCCACAAACGTTTTCGTACGAAGATATTCTGAGAAGCAAACCAGAAATGGAACGGGGAACTTTCATTTCTTGATCGGAATCAATGCAAGCTCGAATTCGACTGCTGGCGCGCGAGTCACTTTGCCAGAAAACCCGGAGTTTGAGATCGGATCTGACGACAAGGGAAGAGCCGCCGCTGGCAGTGCGAAAATAAACAGGGGTCCGCTCCGAGGCGAACTCCAGATTCAGCGCATCTCAATGATTGTCGCTTGAAAATGCTCCGGCGGAATAATACGGTCCGGCAAATCCTCAGAGGAGCTAGGACAACTCGCCTATCTCGCCTCTCGTCCCCCGTCGTGATAGGGCAACATAGCGGTTCATAGGTGTAGTCCCCGCGACGGGAATCGGCTCCTCATTGTTGCGGCGCACCTCGAACTCACTTACGCTTTAAATCGCAGCGTGCGCAGTCGTCCGCAGCCTCGGATCTGCCAGGAGAGAGAGCGTTTGATATTACGATATGCCTTGTTTCGGGCTCTTGGGTCCTGCGTTCGCGGGGCAGATTTGAATGGGTAAGGTTCCCGTTTCCTGTTTCATAATCTCAAAGAATGAAGCCGATCGCATCGCGCGAACCATCCGGTCGGTCCGGCCGTGGGTGGACGAAGTCGTTGTCGTCGACAGCGAGAGCACAGACGACACCGTAAGCGTGGCGCTTGCCGAAGGATGCCGGGTGATCACGCAACCATGGTTGGGGTTCGGTGGTCAAAAGCGCTTCGCCGAAGATCAATGCCGCAACACGTGGGTTTTGAACCTCGACGCCGACGAGGTTGTTACGCCGGAATTGGCGCGGGAAATCACTGCTGTTTTCGAGGCGGGAGAACCATCGTTTGTCGCCTATGGGATGCCCGTTCAGATGGTCTATCCGGGAGCCGCAAAGCCACGGCCGCTGGCGAGGGATCACTGGTATGTGCGGCTCTACAACCGGCGGGTTGTGCGGTTTCGAGAGTCGGCGGTGCACGATTCGGTCGTGACCGATGATCATCCTTTTGGCCGGCTTAAGGGCTCAATGTATCATTATTCGATGCGTTCGTTCGCCGACATGAAGCGGAAACTCAACGAACGTACATGGCTTTTGGTTGAAAATTCCGAGCACGACACCACCGGTGCGTTCATGTCCCGCCTGCTGACCGAGTTTCCGATGAATTTTTTCAAGTATTACATCATCAGGAGGCACTGCACGGGTGGGCTGACGGGTTTGAGGTACGCATCAATCCAGTCCGGCTTCAGGTTTTTGAAGATTTATCGCATTTGGCGCTCGGGAAGTCCGAGAGCGCCGTCGTCTGGATCAATCACAGCTTCCGCGACGCGAGAATACTGAAAGATACATGTGCATCCGTCGTTCGGCGGACCCCGCGCCTGCAACTGAATGTTCCGCCCTCGCAAGTGCGCCGAGCTCCTAATTGCGTGAAAGAGACGTCTTTCATGTCGCGGGCATTTACGGGTATAGACTGGCCCGGTATCCCGTAGCTCGTAGAACGCCTTGCGCGTCCTATGATTTTGGTAGTGTCTCGGCCCCGTAGCTCAGCTGGATAGAGCGCGAACCTTCTAAGTTCGATGTCGCAGGTTCAAATCCTGCCGGGGTCGCCAACTTGCCATCTTGCGGTTACCAAAGATTTCTGATCGCGCTTTTAGACGACTGCCTGGTCGTGATCTAACCCACTAAATTCTCTCCAAATTTTGGATAGCTAGTGGTCTCCCGAATATACCGACGAAATGTAAGCGCAGGTTCGCGGGGAGGTCCTCACCACGAAGGGCCTGTGGAGTCCGATTTCGGACGCCGGTACAGCACTATTAGAGAGGCTATCACACCCCAAAAAGCACTGAACTGCCCTCAACAATCAGCCTACGGACAAATATCTTAAAGTCAATTAATCAGCATACGAATAATATGTCTTAGGCCCTGTAATGGCTTGCGACCATACCGATCAAATGCCGGGTAAAATTCAGGGCCCTTAACCGTCGGGCCGTCCGGAGCGAATCCAGTCGCGGATCGGCAAGGCGGCTGGCCACAAACTCAACATTAGCTTTGCCCGGCGCAGAAACTTTTGGAGCTCACTCTTTTCGCGCCTGCTTCACCTCGCGACCGACCGGCATGACCTCCTTCGAGACTTGATCCCACCGACGGCATTATCGAGGGATCAATCTGGAGCATCGATGCCGCCGAAGGAGTCGGCTTCATTCGACCTATCAGGCCGGGTCCGCTTGTGATTGCGAAGGCGGAGGTGCTCTGGCGGACACTTCCGGAGCCTCGGCACCTCATTAGCTGCGTCAACCGGCTTCATTCGGGTCATGCAGCTCTACACGGCGACCTCGTCAACACAACCGGCGCGGAGGTGATGGCCGATGGAGGGGATGAGGATTGCTATGGTACTGAAAAGTCACATGCGCACGATTCGTCTTGTCTTTGGATTCGCCATCGAGCCCAGCACTGATCTTACAAATAGACGAGCGCGTACCGACAGAGGCTTCTCCGGGGGTTTTTTACAAACGAGGCATGACGATGTGGAACGTAGTTTATCGAGCGCTCACTAGGTTTTCGCCCGCCTTCGTCATCGTGACACTAGGCGGTCCCGCGAGCGCCCAGTCTGCAGACAACTTCGCCGCCGGCAATATGTGGGGCACGACCCCGGGTGGCGTTTCTGTCAATGGCGCGGGCGACTCCGCCTATGCCCACGGTGAGAACAGTGCCACCGCCGCGGCAGTCAATGCAGCGCGCTCGGGATTGCTTGTCGGCACCGGGGCGGGCGGTGGGTCCGAACAACGCCACAGTGACCAACACCAACAGTTCTCCCGTTGAAGTCGACCTCACTGGCGGCAACCTCGCAGCCGGCGCGTCGGTATCGGTTGCCGCCTCGGGCGCCGTGACGGGCACCTCGCTGAGTTTCGTCAATACAGCGGCGGTGAGCGGCGGGGCCTCTATCGGCACGAATGGCATCACTCAAAGCTCGCAGAACAACGCTGGATCCAATATTTCGAACACCAACGAGGTCATCGGCTATGGCGGTGGTGACAGCGACGAAGGAGACAAAAAACGGAAAGCCACAGGTCAGCATAGCTACAACTATGATCAGACCAGTCCATTCCAGGTTCTGGGTGCCGGCGAGCTCACAAATTACCAGACTGAGGCGCTGATCAAAGAGAAGGGAAAAGCGGTCGGTCAGTGAAGCCGCGTTCTGTCCGGACCGTCGCCACGCCAGGCGACGTCGCGGCTCCCGAATTGGTGGTGGCCCCTCGCCCCTAGCTGACGAAACGCGGCAATGCATTGGTGCGTGTCGATCGTATTCCTAGGACGCAGCAGCACGCCTCTGCACCAATGACTATGAAAGAATATGAAGTCCGGTGCCTGCGATCTAATCCTCGCGACTTTGCCAAGCCACCGCAACTCCCGTGCCAGCGTCACCAAACTGACTTCGCTCTCAAATACTAGAATAAGTCCCGCAATTTCCGCGTCCTCAGCCTCGCACGGGGAATCTCGATGACAACCAACATGAGCTTCCGCAATGTCCTGACGCATCTCAGTGCAACGACGCTTATCGCCTCGTTGCTTGTGCTGGGGTCCGGCGGCCTAGCGGTACCCTCGACGGCTCTGGACGCTTGCTTGCCGCCTCCCGATGAGCCTTGCCCGACCACTTTCAGCCCGCCATCGCCGGAGCCTGACCTGCCGGTGAACATCGGAGCCCTCAAGGTTCAGCTTAAGCTCTATTATCGGTGCTCCTATCGGCGCGACGTTGATGCGGTGCTCGCCGCCGCCCGGAAATACATCGATGAGCGCGCCGGTCAGGTCAGCCATCCCGCGGTCGTTCTCGATATCGATGAGACCGCGCTGTCGAACTGGGTTGAGATCTGGCAAAACGATTTCGGCTATATCCCCGAGGGGCCTTGTGAGATGAAGCCACGAAGCTCCTGCGGTGTTCATGCGTGGGAACATTCGGCGCAGGATCCCGCGATTGAGTCGACGCTCGATTTTTTCAACGATGCCCGCGAGAAAAACGTTACGGTGTTCTTCATTACCGGCCGTCCGGACGAGCCGGAGGAGCGCGCCGCGACCATCGATAATCTCAAGAAGGTCGGCTATGCCGGTTGGAAGGAGCTCGTCATGAGGGGTGTTGGCGACGGCTGCTCGACGACGGACTACAAGAAGCATGCGCGCGCCGCCATTTCCGCGAACGGCTTCAAAATCATCGCGAACGTCGGCGACCAATGGAGCGATCTCGACCCCGATCCGGGAAGCACCGATAAGGGTTCATTTGCTGAACGAATTTTCAAGGTTCCAAACCCGTTCTATCTCGTTCCCTGATCGAAGGCGGCGTGCTTATGTTCCGGCGGTGTCATCTTTCTATTATGGCCTTCTTCTTTCTGATCAACCCGGCCCTCGCCTGGGGGCCGGAAGGTCATTCCATCATTGCTGAGATCGCTCAAAGACGTCTTTCGCCTACTGCAGCGCAGCTGGTGGAAAAGCTTCTCGGACGAGGCCACTCGCTGGCTTCAGTCGCGAGCTGGGCCGATGACGCGCGATCAGAACGACCAGAGACAACGAACTGGCATTTCGTCGATGTACCAATAGCGGTCACGCAATACGATCCGGCGCGAGACTGCAAGAAGTCCGATAAGGGCGACTGCATTGTCGAGGAGCTTGAAAGATTAAGAAAGGAACTGCGCTGCGGGCCCGACGCGAACAAGGCCGACGCGCTGAAATTCGTCGTGCATTTTATTGGGGACATCCACCAGCCGCTGCACACGGTGAACGAAGCAAAGGGGGGCAATGACATCGCAGTCGATCTCTACATGCGGGGAGCCACCTGCACCGGCACCTGCACGCCCGTCCACACGCCTTCAAACTATCACGCCGCATGGGATGCTGGCCTCATCAATAAAGTGGTTTGGGACTGGGGCGCCTATGTGGACCGTCTCGAGCAAGGCTGGCTCAAAGGCCAGGACGCTCTCGTCCCCGGTCTCGATGGAGGGACAGCCGCGGACTGGGCGAACGAAACGCACCAGGCCGCACGGACTGTGTGTGGGGGTTGTTGCCGGCGGACAACGTTCTCGGCGACACGTACCTCAGGGATGCGCAGCCCATTCTGGATCGTCAATTGGGGGTCGCGGGCTTGCGGCTCGCCCGGTTTCTGAATGACACGTCGGCCCCGTCCGGGTGCCCGGCGCCGTGAAGGCCGCAACAACGCTCGAGCGCCGTCCAAACCGAGGCCGGCGTCGAAGGCAGAACTGGTAATCCGAGGGCAAATGGCGTTGACGCTGAACGATGACAACGATGCTTATGAAGCGTGGCTCCGGACGCAGTGCGATGTCGTGCAGGCGGACCTCGATTGCAAACACGAGCGCATGAAGACGAACGCGTTCATCTTCTTAAGGGCCACCTTCTTTCGCTGGGCGAAAACCATTCCGGCATTGCTGCCCGAACTTGACCAAGCCCCCAAGGTTCTCTCGGTTGGCGACGCCCATGTCGAGAATTTCGGGACGTGGTCGGACCCCAACGGCGATGAAGTGTGGGGCGTCAATGATTTCGACGACAGGCCAGCGGCATATCCCGCCATAATCGCACGCGAGACATCAGCCGCCGTCGACGTGGTATCCGGAACCAACATGGCGCTCGTGGCAAGACGTACCAGGTCAAACGTATAGGGGATCAGCGCCGCGGGCGACGCGCACGCGAGTCTGGTGGCGGAGGCTCCGGAGTGGATGCAAGATCAACTCGCGCCGACCCACGGCAAGCATCATTTCTGGAACGATCTGCAGCAGAAATCGACGCCGATCACGCCGCCACGGGCGGTACAGGACATGCTGACTGGGGCCCTGCCGGCCGGCGCGATGGATACAGCGTTCGCTACGCGGCGGAAGGGCGGCGGGGGGTTGGGGCGCCCGCGATTTTTGGTCGTGGCCAACCTCGGCGGAGAGCCGGTCGCGCGCGAGGCCAAGGCGGCAGTTCCGTCAGCATGGGATTGGGCACACGATGATCCTAATCCGACTTCCAAATTCATGACCCTGGCACACGGGCCTTCCCGCCTTCCTGATCCCACCCTCAATCTCATCACGCTCTCGCCGAACAGGCGATACATCATACGGTCCGTTTCGCCGGACTCGCACAAGATCGATGTTGATCAATACGCAAACACCAAGCTGGATCCTCGATTGCTCGAAGCCATGGCATTCGATATCGGAAGCATCCACGCCGCCGATCCGGCAATCCTCGTGGCGATCCAACAGGACATGGGACGTCGGCCGAGTTGGCTTGAAGCAGCAACGATGATTGCCAAGAAGTCGGTCGAAAATGACTACAACGATTGGAAGATTCGATCCGGTCTGGCTTAATCCCAGGCCATCCAGAATCCCCTTTGATCGACTGACTACGAGATGTGAATTCACAGCATGTCGTAAAAATGCATGGCGATGTCTTCGTAGGTTTTCCATACTTTGAACAAAGACGGATCGGTATCAGCGTCCCCTGCTTCTTCGGGCATTTGCAAAAGTCCTCAAAATAATTTGGCTTTTAAAACGTCGAACGCATCAGAGGCCGGGCGCGAACGTCGCCGACGGACCGGACGATATGATAGGCGGAGCCTGCAAACTCGTGCATCGCTTCCGCGATCGGGCTGCGATATTTGCTTCCTTTAGCTCTCGTCATCGGCAGCGCCCACAATTCTCCTTCAACCATGCCGACCTGGAAACGGCCGTACATCCCCACTCAGGGTAGATGCTCGCTTGTTTCTCTCTATGCGATCGGCACGATGGCCAAAGTCATGCTGCGTTAAGCAGGCGGACACCATAGGAGAACAACATGCAGATCGCCCCAAGAACTTGCATCGCAATAACAAGCACATAGCGGTTCGCAGTTTTGTTCTGGTCGGATCGCCAACTTCCCGCTTCCTGGTACCTCAATCTTGTTTGCCAGAGGGCGGCCAAATCTCTTACCTTTCGATTCTGTTGGTTGCGGCTCCGGCGAAGGGCAGAGACGGACGTTTCGCCAGCCTTAGGAGCCGCGTTAAACATCGCAATCGGGCCGGAGAACTGCGGTGAGATGGATGCTGGTCGAACGAAAGCCGGACGTCATTTACGCGGGCCGTTTGGACCGCTACCTGTCCAAGAACGGCGAAGAAACTTACGATCGCGGTTCCGCATTGACGTTCGAGACGAGGGAGGCCGCCGAAGCCTACAGGCGGCATCTGCCGCACCGTTATGACTGGGTGGCGATGACGGCTGAAGACTGACATTGCTTAATGCCGCGGCAACTCGAAACGTCGCGGAACTTCGCCTGCCGGGCCCGCGTTCCCGCCCGAAGCGCTTAGCGTCGCTGTTTGCGGCGTGCTAGTCTGTTTGAAGTATTGCGTTCTCTGGGAGTCGAGCCATGGCAACCGTGCGGTCCTTTTGGAAGGGGCATCTGCGCCTGGCACTCGTCACCATTCCCATCCGCCTTGTCAGCGCGACGGCATCCGAGGACAAGATCGCGCTGCATCAGGTCGACCGCAAGTCGAAGCAGCGTATTCGCTATCAGAAGGTGGCCGGCGAAAGCGGCAAGGTCGTGCCTCAGTCCGACATTGTGCAGGGCTACGAACTGGACGACGGCAACTACGTGCTCTTCGAGCCGGAAGAGCTCGATAAGCTGAAGCTTACGACGCGCCACACCGTCGAGCTGACCGAATTCGTCGATGCTTGCTCGATCGACCCGCTCTACTTCGACAATCCCTATTACGTTCTGCCCGACGGCGATGTCGCCGAGGAGGGATATCGCATCATCCGCGACGCGCTTAAGGCGACGAAGAAATATGGCGTAGGCCAGCTAACGATTCGCGGCCGCGAGAACCTGATCGCGATGAAGCCCTCCGGCGACGGGCTGACGCTCGAAACGCTTCGTTATGCGAACGAGGTGCGTGACGCCGACGAGATATTCGAAGGCATCGGAACGAGCAAGCTTCGCCCCGAGCTTATCGAAATGGCGAAGCAACTCATTGAAGAGCGCGCGCGCAAGTTCGACCCCAGCGAATTCAAGAACCACTATGCCGAGGCCCTGCGGGCTCTCGTGAAGGACAAAGTAGCAGGCGGACTCTCGACCGAAGTTTTGGGTGGCGACGATGAGCCGTCAGGTGGCACCGTCATCGATTTCATGGAAGCTCTTCGCCGTTCGACCGGAAAGGCAACGGCAAAGTCTACCGCCCCGCGATCAAAGACCGCTGCTTCGCGCCAGAAGCGCGAACCCGTAAAACGCGCACCAGCGAAATCACAAAAGCGAAAGTCGCGGGCGCGCTGATAAGATCACCGGAAATTGCAAACTCGTGTTACTGTGAGTATGCGCTGCGAATTGCGCCTGCTCGCTGATAGCTTCAAAGTTTATCACCGCGTCCTATCAAGAAACGTGAGCACGGGAAGCGATGTTGCCTGATTGCGTTGGCAAATTCAGGAGGTTTCCATGCACCCGGCATTCGCACTCTGGATGTGGATGATGATGTCGCCGCTGATGGCATGGCAGATGTTCACGCCAGCGTAATTGCGCCCTCAGTTTTTAACGACCGTGACCTTCGGACGTCTGACATCTTTGGCCAGCTTGTCTTCGCGCAGCCCTTTGAAGGCAGCGTGCCTTAGCAGGCCGTCAGCCGTCCAGGCGCGGTATTCGATTTGAGCGACAAGTTCGGGCTTCACCCATATGACGTCTTTTCGCTGCAGGTTCGTCAGCGCCGATCCGACCGCAGGAGCGTCAACACGCAGCGGCCTCAAGAGACGCATCAAGTTACGCGCGTTCTGTTGCGTGTATCCGGTACCGACCCGGCCGGCATAGATGAGCTGCTTCTTATCGTAATAGCCGACGACCAGCGCTCCGACGGCATTAGGCGCTGCGTTGGAATTGAGATACCCGACGATCACAAACTCGTCGACCTGGATGCACTTCGATTTGAGCCAATCGTCATGCCGGCCTGAACGGTAAGGACGATCGATGCGCTTCGATATGATCCCCTCAAGACCGAGCTTACAGACTTCGGCAAGCATGCGCGCTCCGTCCATCGATAGATGCTCGCTGAGCCGGATCGGCCCGGTTTTCGATCGGCGCGCGAACAGCGTCTGCAACGCTCCCTTGCGATCGCCGAGCCTCGCGTTGAGAAGATTCAAGCCGTCGAGATAGAGAAGATCGAAGCAGTGCAAGACAAACCTTTCGCTGCGGCCGCTCTTGAGTGCGTCGGCCAGCGCCGAGAAACTGGAATGGCCTTCGGCGTCATCGACGACAAGCTCGCCGTCTATGATCGCCGTGCCGTCGTGAAAGTCGGCGAGAAGGCGAGGGAGCGTGCCAAAACGGTCGCTCCAATCCAAGCCGTTGCGAGTTAAGAGCCGCACTGATTTTCCATCGATGAGGGCCTGAATCCGGTATCCGTCGAACTTGATCTCGTGCACCCAGTCGTCGCCGATCGGAGGTTTCGCGACGAGCGTCGCGAGACAGGGCTCGACGAAGGCCGGCATCGCCGATCTGACGGCGCCTTCGATTTTTAGGACGCTCGGAACCCGACGGGCCGCTTTGGGCGTGGATTTGGTGCTCACGGCCCCTCAGCGCCCGAGAAGATTTTTGATGGCCACCTTCAGTGGGCGCTCGGACTCGCAATAGTCCTCCCAGGCGGTCGTTTTTTTGAGAAGAGTGGGGGCCGTGTGGATCGTGAAGCGTTTCGGATCGAGACCCTGCTTAACCTGTCCCCATGTGAGTGGCATCGACACCGTCGCGCCGGGCCGCGCACGTGGTGATAGCGGCGCCACGGCGGTCGCCATACGGTCGTTCCGGAAGTAGTCGAGGAAAATGCGGCCCTTCCTGAGCTTCTTCGTCATCTTGATGAGGTAGTCGTTCGGACTGTCCTTGGCCATCTGCTGGCACACGGCTCCCGCGAACATCTTTGCGTCGTCCCACCCCAAGCCATCGCCGCGGCGTGTTTTGAGTGGCGTGACGACGTGGATGCCTTTACCGCCCGTCGTCTTGCAGAACGCAACGAGGCCGATCTTCTCGAGCCGCTCGCGAAGTTCATTGGCCGCCCGCACGACACGCCCGAATTCGACATCCGGCGCCGGATCGAGATCGAACACGAGACGGCCTGGAATATCGGGTTCCAGCGGGGCGCAATTCCACGGGTGAAACTCAAGAGCCGCGATCTGCCCGAGGGCGATCAATCCTTTCGCCGAGTTCACCTCGATGTAAGGCTCGCGATCGCCGGAGATCCGGACGAGGTCGACCTCGGTTGACATGCCGCGCATCGCGTGTCGCTGAAAGAACATCTCGCCGCCGATGCCGTCAGGCGCGCGAATGACCGAGCAGGGGCGCCCTTTGATATGCACGAGCATCCACGCGCTCACCGCTTCGAGATAATGCGCGAGATCGAGCTTCGTGACGGCCGGGTTATCAGACGCGGGCCACATTTCCTTCTCGGGATGCGAGATCGCAATGCCGAGCACGACATTGGCGCCGGAGCTGTCATCGGAGCCTTTGTCGCTCGAAGTCCGTTTGCTCGTTTTCGTTTTGGCCATCCTTCGAACGGGCATCCGCCTCAAGGGCTTCGGTTTAGCGGCAGGTTCAGGCTCCGGATCGTCGGAGGATTTATTCGAATTCCAGATTGCATCCGGCCTCGCCGCCGAGCGCCTCCGCAGAATGAATGGCTCGGGCCCTTTGCCTTCGCCGGCCGCGATCTGCGCCATCGTCCGTTTCGAAGCAACAGAGCGATCCTGCGAGAGGATCTTGTCGGCGTCGCCGGCATGCGCCCCCTCGTCGCGATGCTTGATCAAGAGCCAGTTGTTGCGCTTGCCGCCGCCGAAGCGGTCGTTCTTGATCTTGACCAGCACCCAGCTCCCCTTGAGCTTCTCGCCGGCCAGCACGAATTTCAGTTCGCCCTTCCGCAGTTGCTGTTCCGGACTCTCATCACCAAGCGGCGCCCAGAAGCCGCGGTCCCACAGCATGACGGTGCCGCCGCCGTACTGACCCTTGGGAATGGTGCCTTCGAAATCACCGTAGTCGAGCGGATGGTCCTCGACCTCGACGGCGAGGCGTTTGTCTTTGGGATCGATCGAGGGACCGCGCGTGACGGCCCAGGATTTGAATACGCCGTCGAGCTCGAGGCGAAAATCGTAATGGAGCCGTGTGGCGTCATGCTTCTGAATGACGAAGCGAAGGTGCTGCGCTGGTCGAATGACGGCCGATCCACTCGGTTCGGCGGTTTTGGTGAAGTCACGCTTGGCGCGATACTCGGAAAGCTTTTTCTCTGCCATTCGCCTGCATCCGCACCGGGATTGCCCTCGCAGGTGTTTTAAGCGCCCCATTTTCTCGGCGCCAGACTTGGATCAAAAGACTTGGATAATGAGATGCAACAAAGCAAAGCCGCCGGGAGCTCGAAGCTCCCCAGCGGCTTGGGCACCTCCGTTAGGGGCGCCTGACGCACGCTGGCGCATGCGTCTGAAATAGAAACGGCTAGCGAAGACGTTTGGTTCCGAGCGCGCTGTGCGTTACGCCCAGGCCGTCATATCGGAGCCGAGCAGCTTGGTTTTGAGGTGGTCTCGGCCACCAGTTTCGTTGTTGATCAAGGACAAAATCTGCTTAGCCAGCCAATCCCGGCACTCCGGCGCACGTGGCCCGCTCCGGACGCCGCTCGGCAGTGAAACCCAGACTTCGTCCAGGACCGCCTGAGCGAACTCGAGGTCTTCCGGCTCGAACACATTATAGGCGATGGCCACGGCTTGAACTGTCCACAATATCCAAAAAGGGAGTGTGCGCCTCTTGCCGCCGGTTGGAAATCCCTCAAATACCGGGAGTGCGGCTATACCGGTTAGGGAACCCTTTATCCCTAAGCGCGTTTCGGCGGGGAATGAGTAAGTAGCGTCGTTGTCGCCATTTGAGACAAGGGAGTGCTTTATGAGCGGGTTGTCGCGTGAAACGCGGCTGCAGATCATGCTCAATGAAGAGGAGCTCGCGGCCATAGACGATTGGCGGTTCCAGCAGCGCATGCCGAGCCGCGCCGCCGCCATACGGCAGCTCCTGAACATTGCGCTGAAGGTGCGTAAAGACGGCGGACATGCCAAGCCCTTGCGGTCGCAAGACTACGGGCTTCTCGACGGCGGCACCGACCGGGACGACTAACAAGGCGATTAGCACGCATCGTTATTGCGTAAGACCCGTTGCGCTAGCTCAAGGCATTGGTGCTACCGGCAATCATAATTATCTTGCTGGTTGTTCACGTCGCACCCCGCCTCTGGAGCTGCGACATTTCATCAACCGCTAACTGACCAAGGACGTCGTGAGGGCGTCCGTTTCGAGAGACCAAGGAGTTTTTCAAATGAACCGAAAAATCATCGCGGCGTTGGGGGCGATCGCGCTCCTAGCGCTCGGCAGCGCTGTTGCCGATGCGAGAAGCCTGGGAGGCGGCGGAGGCGGACACTTCGGTGGGGGTGGAGGACACATCGGCGGGGGAGGAGGGGCCCATTTCAGCAACGGCAGTGGACAAATGGGCGGCGGTCACTTCAACGGTGGCCGCATGGGCGGCGGGAATTTTGCCGCAAGGTCCTTCCGGTCGGGTCCTAGCTTTGGGGGACAGAGCTTCCGGAAATCGCTCGTCGCTCAGCGTCGGCTGGTGTCGCTGGACGTGTAGAAAAGCCCAATAAAAAGAATGGGATATTTCCTACGGCCGTCTTTTGACGTCGCCGCAAATCGGTTAGTCTCGCGCTCACATTTGTGGACAGATTTGTGGACAAGAGCGATGCCCAAGACCGTCAACCGCTGACTGCGATCACGGTTGGTTCCATCAAGAAACCGGGTCTTCACGCCGACGGCGCCGGCCTCTATTTGAGGGTCGACAAAGGCGGCTCGAAGAGCTGGGTCTTTCGGTACATGTTTGACCGCCGTCCGCGGTATCTCGGTCTCGGATCATCGACCTCCGTGAGCCTCGCCACAGCGCGATCGCTTGCGGCTGAAGCGCGTCAGAAGCTGGAGCTTGGGCAGGATCCGATTGGGGCAAAACGTGCCGCTGAGAAGGCAGCAGCTGCCGCCTCGGCAGCACGCGCGATGACGTTTCGCCAGTGTGCGGAAGCCTTCATCGCCATCCACGAGTCGAGCTGGAAGAACGCCAAGCATCGGCATCAATGGCGCACCACGATGAAAGACATCGCGTACGCAAAGATCGGGGAAATGATCGCTGACGACATCGAGACCGAGCACGTGCTTGGCGTACTCGAGCCGATCTGGTTGAAGACGCCGGAGACCGCGTCTCGAATTCGCGGTCGCATCGAGATGGTGCTCGATTGGGCCAAGGCCCGCGGCCTTCGCGGCGGTGATAATCCGGCCCGCTGTCGGGGCCATCTTGCCAACCTGCTCCCGAAGCCATCGAAAGTTGCTCCCGTAGAGCATCACGCTGCTTTGCCGTTCGACGAATTGCCGGCGTTTCTCTCCGACCTTCGAGCCGTCAGGAGCCACACGGCCCTCGCGCTTGAGTTCGTGATCCTCACGGCGACACGAACGAACGAAACCCTTGGCGCCAACTGGAGCGAGTTCGATCGGGAAAAGAAAGTCTGGACGATACCGGCTACGCGTATGACGTAAGTGGGCCCACTGCGATTTCATGGCAAAGATTGACCCCTTCGCGGTTGAGCAACTTCATTTTTGGTTTCCGTGTTTCTTCGTCGATCAGACGAGCGCGACGGCTTCGGCGGCAAAGATCAAGTAGTGCGAAGTCTTATAGGTGAAGATATCGCTCGTTTATAATGCCGATTGCCGTGGCGATCGGAAGGAGAAGAGCGCCTACGTCAAATGCCGACATAGTTGAGCTTAATCCCGTACATTAAAATGGATTGATCCGCTTCACTCCAATAGTTGGTGAGCGCGGAGGATGGAAGTCGCTGGCATCAAATTCTGGCAAAATAAACTGAAAAAACGATGGAAACGCACAGTCGGCTACAAACCCGGGAGAACGAGGGCAAGTGTCAACTAGTTTATGTGATAAAGCTAAATTTTGCTAAGACCCCGCAGCCAATCAACGGGTGCTTTGCTCGAGCGCGGAAGGGCGAGAATGTCTG
>CAVPYR010000033.1:0-138735 GCA_963710005.1 uncultured Alphaproteobacteria bacterium | reverse complement strand
CGGATGGGGTCCACATTCTTTGCCCGCAGACACAGCGAGTGGGTGTGAGCGACGGGTGACCTCAGGTGACCTTGAGAGGCTCGCCGCTAATCTATGCGGCCGCTATCGGCCACACCGGTCAACGCGCTGCAGACTAGAGAGGGCCACCTACAGACTCTACTGGATGGCGAAGGGATTGCGAAGGTCATACGAAAGAAACGGCTCGGCGACTCCCTCTGTGGCGCTGAGGACCATTGTTTCCGTGCCGTGAAAGGAGATGGGGCGGCACCAATATCGGGGGGACGTGATGCCGCCGTTGTTGATGCACCATCGGGGGGAGAGAGTGCATCCAATGACCCTCGTTGCGGCTGAGGGGAAGGCAAGAAGGCTTGTTGACGTTCACAATTTTCATTAAGAGCATAAGTCAGCTGCGGGGGCAGACGCGCCAGTGTCGCCGCGGGGCTCCCGCAGCGTTGAAGGTGAGCTGCGGGATATCTTCGGCGGTACGCAGCGGGGTAGCTTGAACAGTGCCACCGGGAAACCTTCCCGCAGCTCACCGTCCCTGTATCAGCAGCAAAAAACGTTTCCCATTAACTTTTGCTGGTGATCATGTGCAGCCATGCTTATCGCGGCGGTGAATGCGGCGGCATCAAACCGGGGGGAATGGACCGATGCTGCCATTCATCAAGCCTTACCGCCTCGGAACACCCAAGGCTTTAATGCGCCTCCTCACGGGGGGAAAGGAGAGGGCATCAACCCAATTGACCTCTTGCGGCGGAGGGAGAGGCCGAGAGGTCGTCTCTGGTAGATCACAAGTTTGCGACAGTGGCGTTGCGGCTATAGCGCCTAGGCTTCTGCCGTCGCCACTGCGAGGCTTTTCATGTAATCTCGGGCTGCGGGCCAAAGAGATCGCAGGGCTAACCTGGGATCGCATTGACTGGCAGACGAAGACCTTGCTGCTCAAGACCACGAAGGGCAACAAGCCGCGCCATGTGCCAATGGCAGCCGACCTTGTGAAGACGCTCAAGGCTTATCGAGAGGTCAGCAGGAGTAAGAAGACCCACGTCTTCCTCAACACTCAGAGCAAACCTGGGCAAGCCTCACGGCCAACGCTGTCGCTGCGTGGCTCCGTGATCTCTATCAGCGAAAGCTCGGGTGGACTGGCTACAGCTCACACTCGGGACGCCGCACATTTGTCACCAAGGTTGCTCGCAAGATCAGTGAGGCAGGCGGATCGTTGCGGGATGTGCAGTCGCTAGCAGGTCACGAGAGCTTGCAGACGACGCAGCGTTACATCGACACCGATCCGGAAGCGCAGAAGAAGGTCATAGACCTCAGAGTGAGCCCACGATCCCTCTGCGAAAGCAATTAGGCCATCGAACTTTCGATTACTACACATAAGAGGAAGGAAGGTGCCTCCAAATCAATTTGAAATGGAGATTGTTTCTCATGGATTTTCAATGTGCGAGTCCGGGTGGATGAATGTGATGATGCGCCAATAAGTCACTGAGAACACTAAGAAATACATTTACCCCACACTGGAGGAGGAAGGCGCGCAAGTGTTCGTTCGCCTGTCCCGCGGTACTCGTTTGATAAAGCTGGAACGCCAGCAACAAGCCTCAATAAACGATGGCATCTCGCGTCTCACCTTCGGCAGCCTGAACAGTCTCTAATATCTCAGCCTCATCAACCGACGGCTTTGCGGCGAGGTCGTTTAGCTCAACCAAGAGCCTGTCTCTCATTCTGCGGGCCGTATTGAGGTCGGCAGTCCCGAGGTTTTTGACGAAGAACTTCTTACCAAGGGTCTTCGCTAGCGGCGCGGGGTATCGCTTGATCATCTGCTGCCGGTGAAGCGGAGATGATGGTCTTTGATTTTCGGCATTCGGGTCTATCGCAACTGGTTCGGCACAAACGTAGCTTGTTACCTACCGATGTTGCTTAAGTCGACGCCCTAAGCCCACTAAATTACTGAGGTTATTTTACATTTGCAGTGAATGGTGCCCAGAAGAGGACTCGAACCTCCACGCCTTGTGAGCGCTGCTACCTGAAAGCAGTGCGTCTACCAATTCCGCCATCTGGGCTTGGAATGTCAGGTAAATTGTACCGGGGCGGAAGTCAATTGCGGGCCGGGCTGCTTCCGGAGCATCCGAAGGACGGATAACGGGTAAGTGCCTTACCGACCGCGCTTCACAGCGTCATTCGCGGTCGTTAGATGTGGTGTCGGCGGGAAGAATCCGGCGGGCTGCGGCATCGAGGTTTCGAATGGCAGAGAACGGCAAACTGGCTACGGTTTTCGGGGGATCCGGGTTCGTCGGTCGTCACATTGTGTTGGCGTTGGCCCGCAAGGGATATCGGGTGCGCGCGGCCGTCCGAAGGCCGGATCTCGCGGGCTATCTGCAACCCATGGGCGTCGTCGGGCAGGTCTATGGAGTTCAGGCCAATCTCCGGTATGCGGATTCGATCGCGCGGGCTGTTGAAGGCGCCGAGATCGTTATCAACGCGGTTGGGATTTTAGCGCCGACCGGCCCACAGACGTTCGAAGCCGTACATGCGGAAGGCGCGCGGCGCGTAGCGAAGGCGGCAAAGGAGGCCGGTGCGGCGCGGCTCATTCACATCTCGGCTATCGGGGCAGATAAAAAGTCGAGCGCGCGGTATGCGCGAACGAAGGCCGAGGGAGAAGAAGCGACCTTCGCCGAATTTCCATCTGCGATTGTCTTGAGGCCCTCGATCGTGTTCGGCCCCGAGGACGAGTTCTTCAACCGCTTTGCGGCGTTGGCGCGGATCAGTCCGTTTTTGCCGCTCATCGGCGGTGGTAGAACGAAATTCCAGCCGGTGTTTGTCGGCGACGTCGGTCATGCGGCCGAGGCGGCGGCAACGGGAGCCGGAAAGTTCGGTACGATCTATGAGATCGGCGGTCCGGAGGTTTTCAGCTTCCGCGATCTTCTCAAGGCGACGCTCCAATATGCCGACCGGCGGCGGGTATTGCTGCCCATTCCGTTTTGGGCCGCGAAGCTCTTGGCCGTATTGACTTGGCCGTTGCCGAATGCGGTCAGGCCGATGACGGTCGACCAAGTCCGGCTGCTGCAATCCGATAATGTCGTCTCGGAGGCTGCCAAGAGCGAAGGGCGAACGATTTCGCAACTCGATGTCGAGCGTCCCGCTTCGATCGACGGAATTATTCCTGAGTACCTGGAACGGTTCAAGCCCAGGGGTCAATACGCCCACTATCACCCGTAAGGCCTCGCCGTTCTCAGAAGCTGAAACGCTAGAGCCGCCCTCAAAGATGGACGGCTCTCCACGGTTCACTCGCCGGGGGTTCGTTGGGCCCGGCGCACGCGCCTTCTACGTCGCCGCTTAGTGCAACGGTGCGATCAACAACTCGTCTTCCTGTGCATGTCCGATTGCGGCCTGGAGCGTGTCGGTCAGGGCGATCGGCGTGCCGTCAGCCGCATGCAAAGAAAAGAGCGGGATGCCCTTCGGCAAGCCTTCGATCTGGGGAAACATCTCCAGAGCTTCGTCCGAGGTCAGCGTCTTGATGTACGCGACCTCGCCGCCGCCAAGTCGCGCAAGCTCCAGCTCGCTCATGACGGGCCCTACAACATCGTGGACTTCAGTGGCTTTTGCGGTGGTCTTACTATTCATGACGCTCTTCCTCCATGTGTCGAGGCCGGGCTCTCATCGCAGATCCGGAAACCGCGGCCGTTCGAAGGGCCTACCGGTCTGCTCGTGTGCTCCGATCCTCCGACAATTCGGTCGTCGGCGCTGTGACGCGAAAAACTCAGCTCAGGACCGGCTTTTGAGTTGCTTGGACGGCCCAATCTCAATTCGCCTGACGAGGCGTTCGGGTTCCAGGCGCTGCAGATCGATGGCCAACAGACCGTTGGAAAGGTCCGCACTTTTGACCTCGATGCCGTCCGCGAGGACGAACGTCCGCGAAAACTGTCGAGAAGCGATCCCCCGATAGAGATAATCACGGGTTTTGTCGTCCTGCTGCCTACCCCGAACCGTCAGCTGCTTGTCTTCGAGCGTAATCTCCAAATCGTCGCGCGTGAACCCGGCGACCGCGAGGGTAATGCGTAGAAGCTCACCGGCATCGGCGTCGCCGGCCACCCTCTCGATGTTATAGGGTGGATAACCGTCGCCACCTTTGGTGGCCCGATCAACCAACCGCTCAATTTCCTCGAAACCCAAAAGCAAGGGGTTCGAAAGTGTGGTCACGCGTGTCATTCGGAGGTCCTTAGTCAAGCGACCGTTTTTTCCATCTCTGCCGGATGCCGCTGGGCCATCCGTCCCGCCGTCACGAGTGACCGGCGTTTAAACAAGATATGGGGGCCTCCGACCGCTCTTCAAGCAGGATTGCGGGAGGGGAGTGTCGCGGGCGCCGCACGTGGCCGCAAAACCCGAAAGGTCCAGAATTCCGCCTTAGTCCTGCCCGTGTCGGGCGCCAAGAGGCTAGGGCTTTTAGCTCAGTTTCCGCGTGGGGGAATTCATGAAGCCTACTTCCGTTCTATTCGCATTGACCATTGCCGTTCTGGCGGCAGCCGCCGCCGGCGATATGGCGACCGCCGACGAGCCTGCCAAGCCCTCGAAAGATGCGGGGGTAGTTCTGGGTGATCCCGATGGGCCGCTGACCCCCGAAGAGAAAGCGGAGAAGGAAGCGCGCCAAGCTTGCAAGGTCGATCTTTGCAAGGCATTCCACTCGAAAGAACCGGCGGGCAACGACATTGCCTGCCACGTGATCAAGAGCTGGCGCAAAGAGCAGCTCGTCAAGCTCGTCAGCAAGCTCAAAGTCACTTGGCCATACGAGGGCGCGCATTGCTTCACAGACTTGAGCGCCAAGCGCGGCGACCTGGTCAAGGCAATGACGGAGCCCAAAGCCGAGATCGATTTCGCCAAGCACACGGTGTCGTGCTCCATTGCGAGCGAGAAAGGCGGTTCAACCGATTTCACGTTCGAGCTGGCACCGAAAGTCACGTTCGAGAACGGCAAGGCAACGAAAGCGCAAGCCAACTGGGGTAAGATCGAAGCACCAACACTGATCAAGAGCGCGCTTTGGACGGCGACCGCTGCCGACAACACGGTGAACATTCTGTCGAGCACGATCGTCGACGAGGTCAACGACTTCGTCTCAAAGCGATGCGATGAAGTGAAAGATCAGTGGGCCGCCAAGCAATGACGCTGAGATAATCTCTCGCAGGCGCGAAGTGTTATATTGTTATTAGTCGCGCTTATGAGTGGCTATTGTAAATACGATTGGCACCGATAACGTCAGAGGCATAGGTAAACTCCCGTTGTGAAGCGTGGACTAACCACTCTTGGAGGAAACCATGAAGACGTGGTCGAAGCCTGAAGTTCGCGAGCAGGAAGTCGGTCTCGAAGTGACCAGCTACCTCCCGGCTGAGATCGACGTCATCTGAACCAGATGGTGTCGACTTAAGGTCTAACTTTGAGCGACGGTCGAATCTTTCGGCCGTCGCTTTTTATATGCAGGTTATATGCAGGCGGTTCAGCCGGTATTTTCGATTGCCTCGCGCTTTTCCTCAAGTTCCAGCCAAAGCGTCTCGGCGGTTTCAAGCTGGTTTTGGGCTTCCTGCAACCGGTGGCTTGCCTTGTCGAAAGCATTGCGATCGCGCGTGAACAACCCGGCGTCGGCGAGCTTGGCACTGAGCTCTTTGATTTCAGTTTCGAGCTTGGCCATTTGTGCGGGAAGCGTCGAAAGTGAATGTTTGTCTTTGAAAGACAGTTTCTGTTTTGCAGACTGGGTTGCAATGGTTGCAATTGCGGTGCCATCCGCAGCGGATTTTCGCGTTGGAGTCCCGGGGGCTTTTTGGTCTTTCTGAAGACCATCCCCTTTGCGCTGGGCGAGCATATCGGAATAACCGCCCGCATATTCGGTCCAATGGCCATTCCCCATGGGGGCCAATACGCTCGTTACGATGCGATCCAAGAAATCGCGGTCGTGGCTCACGAGCAAAAGTGTGCCGGCGTAATCCGATAAAAGCTCCTGCAAGAGATCGAGCGTTTCCAGATCGAGATCGTTGGTCGGCTCGTCGAGGATCAGCACGTTCGAAGGCTTTGCAAGCGCGCGCGCCAGCATCAGCCGCGCCCGCTCGCCCCCCGACAATACGCGGATGGGTGATAGCCGCTGCTCGGGAAGGAAAAGAAAATCCTGCATATAGCTTGCGACGTGGCGGGCCTTGCCGTTGATGACGACCTGGTCGCCGCGTCCGCCCGTCAGCGCGTCCGCGACCGTCCAATTGGGATTGAGTTCGTCCCGCTTCTGGTCGAGCGCGACGATTTCCAGATTGGCCCCGTGCCGGATGGTGCCGCGATCCGGTGTGATCTCACCGGTCAACAACTTAATCAGCGTCGTCTTGCCGGCGCCGTTCGGGCCGACGATACCGAGCCGGTCGCCACGCATGACGCGGAGATCGAGATTGGCGACGATATCGGTCTCGCTGTAGCCTTTTGATATTCCGGTCGCTTCCACCACGAGCTTTCCGGATAGGCTGCCTTCCGCCGCGTCCAGACGGACGCTGCCGACCGCATGGCGCTGCTCGCGGACTTCCTGGCGCATGGCGCGCAGCTCGCGGACGCGGCGTACGTTGCGCTTGCGCCGTCCGGTGACGCCGCCATGCATCCACTGGTTTTCGCGAACAATTTTGCGGTCGAGCTTGTGACGCTCGATTTCTTCTTCCTCGAGCACCTTGTCGCGCCAATCTTCGAAGGCTGCGAAGCCCTGCTCGAGACGGCGCGTTTGCCCGCGATCGAGCCAAACCGTTGCTCGCGACAACGTTTCAAGAAAACGCCGGTCATGGCTGATGAGCAGCAGGGCCGACCGGGTTCCGAGCAGCGTCGACTCGAGCCACTCGATTGCCGTCAGATCGAGATGGTTCGTCGGTTCGTCGAGCAGAAGCACGTCGGGCTTGGAGACAATAACTTGCGCCAGGGCGGCGCGTCGGGCTTCGCCGCCCGAAAGCTGTTGCGGATCGGCCTCTCCCAGCAGCCCAAGCTCGCTCAGGAGGTAGTCGGCTTGATATGGATCGTCCGTCGGAGCGAGGCCTGCTTCGACGTAAGCGCGAACCGTTGCGAAGCCGGTGAAGTCCGCTTCCTGCCGCAGGTATCGGATGCTGGCTCCCGGATGCGCGAAGCGCTCGCCGCGATCGGGCTCCACGAAGCCAGCCGCGATCTTCAGAAGCGTCGATTTGCCGGAGCCGTTGCGGCCCACGAGACAAATGCGGTCGCCGGCCGCGACGGTCAGCTCCGCGCCTTCGAGCAGCGGCGTCCCGCCGAACGTCAGGTGGATGTCTTTGAGCGTGATGAGAGGAGGTGCCATGTGGGCTCCTCCTAGCCGTGGAAACGCGCCGGATCAATGCTTGCGGCGCCCCCGGACACCGTGCCACGCGGCTACTTTGCGAGAAACGCTTCGACCCTGTCCATGGCGTTTTGGCGGATGCTGCCGTAAAAGAGGCTATAGTCCTGATTGTGGTAGCTGCCGAAGACGGTAAGCGGGTCGCGGAAGCCACTCCGCTTGGAAATGGGAATTTTGACGACCAGCCGTCCGCGCTCGCAGCGCGCTCCCGTTATCCCAGCCACGACCGGCGGCAGCGGCTCGCCATGTTTGCCGATGGGCAGCGATGCCTTGTTCGCAGATGGCGGCGATACGGTCGTTCGATCCCAGGAGAGTGGATTGACGCATAGCCACCTCTCCTTGCCCACCAGCTGATATTTGCCGTCGTAGAACGTAATCATGCCGCGGCTGCCCAGTGCGAGGACGGTGTGGCTCGTCGTCGAATTCCAGTCGACGAGACATCCGGTCTGGCGCGCAGTTTCGCAAACGGGAACCCCCACGTCGGCGGGCTCCGGCAATGACGCACCAACAACGTAAGCGACGATCAAACGTTTCTTCAGTTCAGGGCTTCCAAGGATGCGGTCTTGCAGCAGCCGCGTCGCGTGGAGGGAGCCTTGGCTGTGGCTCGCGATAATGAACGGGCGGCCATTGTTCTCGTGCGCGATAAAGTCATCGAAGGCCCGCAGAACATCGGAATAAGCCAGAGCGAAAGCCTTGTTCGCGTTTTCACCTGGACTGAGGAACGCGCTCAACGTCGCCTGCCGGTACTTGGGCACGTAGATGCGGCAGCAACCGTTGAACACGCTCACCTGATGGCGCAGCACGCCTTGGTCGAGCTGAGTGCCGGTGAACCCCGCTGCGTCGTATGCGGCGTTCCAGGCAGAATTGTCGAGGAAGGTCGTCGGGTGGATGAAGAAGACGTCGACTTTCGGGTCTTTGATGATCGCGCCATCAATCCCTGAAGGGATTATATCGGCTGAGCTTGGCCGTCCCGGCCACACGGCCCAGCTTTCCGGCTTGGAATAGTCGGGAGCCGGCGGCTCGGGGTATGAGGCGAACGGCTTCGGCGGCGGACGAAGCTTCAGTTCGGCAGCGACCACGGGGGTCAGCAAAATGCACAGGAAAGCGAGCCCGAGACCGCGCCAGAATTTCATGTTTGTCTGCCCCCAACTCAGTGAACATAAATGATCGTGCGAGCGAGATCGTTTTAGCAGCAGCGGCTGATTTTGCCGCTGCCCTCGCCGTATCGGCTGGCTTGCCGTTCGCGAAAGAAATCCTCGTAGCTCATCACCGGCTCGCCCGGGTGGGCGCGACGGCGGTGCGCGACGTAGGATTCGTAGTCGGGCACGCCGACCATTAGCCGCGCCGTCCTGGCGACGCCCCGCGCAAACTTAAATAGGATTGTTGTGTCGGTTTTGCGCATCGATCACTCCGCGGCGACTATGGCGGTTTCCTGCGCCGAGATGTTGGGATCGGCGAGTGCTTTCATGACCGCCGCTATCCCGAAAACGGCCATGGCGACGACCAGTGCGCTGAGCAGCCCCGTCAGCGTAGCGTTCACGTAGTCATTGAAGATGATGCGCTGCATGTCCGCGATCGATTTGGCAGGTGCCAGCACCTGTCCGGCGGCGAGCGATGTGGCAAACTTCTCCGCATGGGAAACGAAGCCGATCGCCGGATTGTCGCTGAAGATTTTTTGCCAGCCGGCGGTCAGCGTGCAGATGCCGACGAATGTTGCCGGGGCGAGCGTGACCCAGGCGTAGCGTTCACGCTTCATCTTGAACAGGATGACAGTGCAGAGCGTCAGCGCGATGCAGGCGAGCATCTGGTTGGAGATGCCGAATAGCGGCCAGAGCGTATTGATGCCGCCAAGAGGATCGACCACGCCCTGATAGAGGAAATAGCCCCAGCCGCTGACCGCAATCGCCGTCGCGACGATATTGGCCGTCCAGGAGCGGGTTTCCCTGAAGGCGGGGCTCGCCATTCCGATCAGATCCTGCATCATAAAGCGGGTGACGCGCGTCCCGGCGTCAATGGTCGTCAGGATGAACAGCGCCTCGAACAGAATGGCGAAGTGATACCAGAAGGCCATCAGCGTTTTTCCGCCGACGGCGCTTGAGAGAATTTCGGCCATTCCGATGGCGAGCGTCGGCGCCCCGCCGGTGCGGGACAGAATGGTCGCTTCGCCGACGTTGGTCGCGGCTTCTTTCAGCATATCGGGCGTGATGGCGAAGCCCCAACTCGAGATGGCGGCTGCGGCCGACTCCGGTGAGGTGCCGATAACGGCGGCGGGACTGTTCAGTGCGAAATAAAGGCCCGGTTCGATCGTCGATGCCGCGACCAACGCCATGATGGCGACGAAGCTTTCCATCAGCATCGCGCCGTAGCCGATGAGGCGGGCGTTGATCTCGTTGTCGAGCATCTTGGGCGTCGTGCCCGATGCGATCAGCGAATGAAATCCCGAGATCGCCCCGCAGGCAATCGTGATGAAGAGGAAAGGAAACAGGCTGCCGGCGAAGACCGGGCCGGTGCCGTCGATGAATTTCGTCACGGCGGGCATTCGGAGGTCGGGTAATACGATGAAAATCCCGAGCGCCAGTCCGACGATCGTGCCGATCTTCAAGAACGTCGACAGGTAGTCGCGCGGCGCCAGGAGTGTCCAGACCGGCAGCACTGAAGCAACAAAGCCATAGGCGATCAGCATCATCGAAAGCTGCTCGCCCGAATAGTTGAACATCGGCCCAAGGATGGGATCGGCGGCGACGGAGCGGCCGAGGACGAGCGCCAGCATCAGGAGCGTGAAGCCGATCAGCGACATCTCACCGATGCGGCCGGGCCGAATGAAGCGTCCGTAGATGCCCATCAGAACAGCGATCGGGATCGTCATCATGACAGTGAACGTCGCCCATGGGCTTTGCTTCAATGCCTTGACGACGACGAGTGCCAGGACGGCGAGCAAAATGAGCATAATCAGAAGCACGCCGATCATCGCGATTGTGCCGGCAAGCTCGCCAAGCTCGGCCCGTATCATCTCGCCGAGGGATCGCCCGTCCCGGCGCGTCGATGCCCAGAGCACGACGAAATCCTGGACCGCGCCCGCGAAAACGACACCGGCGATCAGCCAGAGCGTGCCCGGCAGATATCCCATTTGTGCTGCGAGCACGGGGCCGACGAGCGGGCCGCCGCCGGCGATCGCCGCGAAGTGGTGGCCGAAGAGGACTGTCTTATCCGTCGGGCAATAATCGAGCCCGTCGTTGAAGCGCTGGGCGGGTGTCAGGCGGCGTGGGTCAAGGCGCAGCACGCGCTCGGCTATAAAGCGGCCGTAAAACCGATAGGCGAGAAGGTAAGAGCAGATTGCCGCCGAGACCAGCCAGATGGCGTTGATCGTCTCGCCCCGCGACAGCGCTAAGATGCCAAGCGAGATGGCGCCAAGCGCGGCGACTGCCGCCCAAACGAGATTGGAGCGTAAGTTCGTCATTATTTCCGTCCCCAGGCGTTCGCGATTATGCTTCGCAAATCGTTACGGGCCGAAACACTGCATAAAAAGTGCGATGAAGCCAGCCGTCTCGGCGACCCGCGCCCTTTGCGGCGCTCAATTGAAAGGAGGAGAAGATTGGTGGAGCCAAGCGGGATCGAACCGCTGACCTCTTGCATGCCATGCAAGCGCTCTCCCAGCTGAGCTATGGCCCCTAACCAATTCGAGATCGGCAGGTCTGGATCCCGCCGAAGTTCCGCCTGATAAGTCGTCCTCGCCGAAACTGCAAGGACGTTTCGGCTCTTTACTAGGGCTCTTCGTCGCCCTCTCCGGCCGGACCACCGATAATGTTCGAGACGTCGCCACCCTCTTCTTCCTCTTCCTCGAGGAAGGTCTCATCGTCCTCGCCGCCGGCTGCTTCATCGGCTTCGACGTCAACGAGAGCCTCTTCGCCCTCCACTGCCGGCAATTCGCCGTCAGCTTCCTCGACGACGGCAGCCTTCTTGGCCTTTTTAGCAGCGAGTTCGCGCTGTTCTGCCTGGAGCGCTGCCAGCGCCGCGGGCGACGACGCGATTACATACTTGGTACCGCAAAACGGGCAAATGATCGGGTCGTGACCTAGATCATAAAAGCGCTCGTCGCAGTTCTGACAGGTGCGCTTCGTCCCTCGCGCTTGCTTGGTCGCCATCGGTCGTGCCTCAGTTCTTGGAAATTAAGGGAGCCCGTCTGCCATAGGCGGTGCTGCCTGTCAAAACGAAAAGGTGGGAGCAAGCGAGGCTGCGTCAAGGTCCCCGGTGATTGAGCGCTTGACGTGGGCCCAAGGCTGCCGTTGACAGAGCGTCGCGGCCCAGTGTCTATCCGGGCGCTCAATTCCGGGAAAATGCCATATGCGCCCCATTTCCAACGGCTTGGAAGGTTTGTCTTGAAGGCGGAATCCACATCGAAACCGCTGTCCACGCTCAGGGCGGAGCCGCTCAAGGGGCGTGTCCGCGTCCCGGGCGATAAATCCATATCGCATCGGGCGCTGATTTTCGGGGCTCTGGCGACTGGTACAACGCGCATTACGGGGCTGCTCGAAGCCGAGGATGTCATAAATACGGCGCGGGCCGTGGTTGCGCTCGGGGCGATTGCCGAGAAGCGCGGCGACATCTGGGAGGTCAAGGGGCGGGGCGTTGGCGGTCTCAGGGCGCCCGAGGGGCCGCTCGACTTCGGTAATTCGGGCACGGGTACGCGGCTGATGATGGGTGTCGTCGCCGGGCATCCGATAATGGTGACGATGACGGGCGATGCTTCCCTGTCGCGCCGGCCGATGCGCCGGGTCCTAGCCCCGTTGATCGAGATGGGCCTCGAAATCCTCGAGTCCGGCAAGGAGACGCTGCCGCTGACGCTCAGGGGCACGAGCGAGCTGATGCCGATCGTCTATAAACTTCCCGTTCCGTCGGCGCAGGTCAAAAGCGCCGTTCTGATCGCCGGACTTCACGCGGCGGGCGAGACGACCGTCATCGAGCGCGAGCCGACGCGCGATCACACCGAGCGCATGCTGCGCCATTTCGGGGCGAAAGTCGCGACCGAGGCGAAAGGTGGCGAGACGCATATTACGGTGCGAGGCCACGCGGAGCTTTCCGGCAAGGATATCCACGTTCCCGGCGATCCGTCTTCAGCCGCATTCCTCGTCGCCGCCGCGCTGATCGTTCCGGGCTCCGATATTACGATCGAAGGCGTGCTGACCAACCCGACGCGCACGGGACTTTATATAACACTCCAGGAAATGGGCGGCGACGTCACATTCCTGAATGAGCGCGATGAGGGCGGCGAGCCCGTTGCCGACATTCGCGTTCGCGCTTCGCACCTCAAGGGCGTTCGCGTGCCTGCCGAGCGTGCCCCGTCGATGATCGACGAGTATCCAGTGCTTGCAGCGATCTCGGCCTTTGCAGAAGGGCAAACTCGAATGGATGGTCTCGCCGAACTCAAGGTCAAGGAGAGCGACCGGCTGCAGGCGACGGCCGCTGGGCTCACGGCGAACGGCGCAGTCGTCCGCGTCGAGGGCAATACATTGACGGTCGAAGGTGCGGGCCGGTTGCCGGGCGGCGGGCTTGTCGCGACCCATCTCGATCACCGCATTGCGATGGCGTTTCTGACTGCCGGTCTTGCCAGCAACGAGCCGATCGTTGTCGACGATTCGACGATGATCGCGACGAGCTTTCGCGAGTTTCGCCCGATCATGGAAACGCTCGGTGCGCGCTTCAACGAGACAGTCAGATGACGTTGATCATCGCCATCGATGGCCCGGCAGCGTCGGGCAAAGGTACGCTTGCAAAGCGCATCGCCGGGCATTTCGGATTGGCGTGGCTGGATACGGGTCTTCTCTATCGTGCCGTGGCGAGAGATGTACTCGCCAGGGGCGGCAATCTCGATGATGTCATCGCAGCCGAGGCGGCGGCCCGGGCCGTTGTCGTCGAGACGCTTGCCGATGCAGGATTGCGTGGCCCGCAGGCTGGAGAAGCGGCCTCGATCGTCGCAAAGATTCCCGAGGTGCGCGTAGCGCTGCTCGATTATCAGCGGGCGTTTGCCCAACAGGACGGCGGCGCGGTGCTCGACGGCCGCGATATCGGGACGGTCGTATGTCCCGATGCACATGTGAAGATTTTCGTTACCGCATCGGACGAAGCGCGGGCGCGTCGGCGTTTTCTGGAGCATCAGGCGCGCGGCGAGAGCGTCACGTATGACGAATTGCTTGCCGATATTCGAAGGCGAGATGCCCGCGATAGCGGTCGCGCCGCCGCTCCGATGCACGCTGCCGCCGACGCGCTTCATCTCGATACGACCGATCTCGATGCAGAGCAGGCGTTCCAAGCCGCGCTGCAATTGATCGGGGCCAGATAAGCGGTTTCTGATCGACCTAGAGGCCTGCTCGAGATCTATTCCGCGAACCGGAATCCCGGCGCTTTTGGCTGAATGAGCGGCGCGTTTGGTCGTGCGGATAGGAATAGTCTTGTCGTACGTTGCGGAAGTGCCCAGATGCTGCTGGTGTGGGCAGGTTATGTTAGAATTCGTGAACGGTTGGCGTAGCTCTGGCGGTGTCCGAACCGAACCGGGCATTGCAGAGTTTTAAAAGTATCGTCGGGACCGAGGACTATCAAAGGACGCCATGGGCAAGAACGAGCAAAAGCCTTTGAAGCCTGACGATCCGGAAATGCGCGACTGGACTGATTCGATCTCGTCGGTCATCGCGTACGGAGGCACGGATCGTGCGGACGACATCCTCGAAGAGGTCGTCGAGCGGGCGAGAGCGAGCGGCGCCGCCATCCCGTTCGCGTCGAGCACGGCCTACATCAACACAATCAACGTCAACGACGAGGCCACGCTCCCCGGCAACCGCGAGCTTGAACATCGGATTGCGTCGGCGATCCGCTGGAACGCGGCGGCGATGGTGCTGCGCGCCAATAAGGAATCGACCGAGCTCGGCGGTCATATCGCGAGCTATCAGTCGGCGGCGACGCTATACGAGACCGGCTTTATGCATTTCTGGCATGCGCCGTCCGAACATCACGGCGGCGACCTCGTCCTGATCCAGGGGCACTCTTCGCCTGGCATTTATGCGCGCGCGTTTCTCGAAGGTCGGATGGACGAGGATCAGCTTCTGCACTTCCGTCAGGAGGTCGGCGGACATGGGTTGTCGTCCTATCCGCATCCGTGGCTGATGCCGGACTTCTGGCAGTTCCCGACCGTCTCGATGGGTCTCGGGCCGCTGATGGCAATCTATCAGGCCCGTTTCCTCAAATACCTGCACGCGCGCGGGCTTGCCGACACGGAAGACCGCAAAGTCTGGGTGTTCTGCGGCGACGGTGAGATGGACGAGCCGGAGAGCCTCGGCGCCATTTCGCTCGCGGGACGCGAGAAGCTCGACAACCTGATCTTCGTCATCAACTGCAACCTGCAGCGGCTCGACGGTCCGGTGCGCGGCAACGGCAAGATCATTCAGGAGCTCGAACGCAACTTCCGCGGTGCGGGCTGGAACGTTCTCAAGGTTGTCTGGGGCTCGCAGTGGGACGAGCTTCTGGCGCGCGACGCGACGGGCAGGCTGCGTCAGTTGATGGAAGAATGCGTCGACGGCGAGTATCAGGTCTTTAAGTCGCGCGACGGCGCCTACATCCGCGAGAAATTCTTTGGCCGCTATCCGGAAACGGCGGCACTCGTCGAAGATTGGTCGGACGAGAAGATCTGGCGCTTGACGCGCGGCGGCCACGATCCATCGAAGGTCTACGCCGCTTATGCCGCCGCGACACAGCAGAAAGATCACCCGACGTGCATTCTGGCGAAGACCGTCAAGGGCTACGGCATGGGCCACGCGGGCGAGGGGACAATGTTGGCGCATTCGTCCAAAAAGATGGACGTCGAGGCGCTCCGCCAGTTCCGCGATCGGTTCAAGGTGCCGGTATCCGACGAACAATTGACCGAGTTGCCGTTCATCCGCTTTCCCAAAGGATCGCCGGAAGACGACTACCTTCACAAGATGCGCCGCGCGCTTGGCGGGTATTTGCCGGCGCGGCGCAGGAAGTCTTCCGTTTCCCTTCAGGCTCCGCCGCTGTCGTTGTTCGAGCCGCAGCTCAAGGGCTCGGAAGGTCGCGAAATTTCGACGACGATGGCGTTCGTTCGTATCCTGACGGCGCTGATGCGCGACAAGGAGCTTGGCCGCCGCATCGTGCCGATCGTGCCGGATGAAAGCCGCACCTTCGGAATGGAAGGTATGTTCCGGCAGTTCGGCATATTCAGCCAGGTCGGGCAGCTTTATAAGCCGCAGGATGCCGATCAACTGATGTTCTACAAGGAAGACAAGTCCGGCCAGATGCTGCAGGAAGGCATCAACGAGGCTGGCGGGATGGCGTCGTGGATCGCTGCGGCGACGAGCTATGCGACGTCGAACGTGCCGATGGTGCCGTTCTATATCTTCTATTCGATGTTCGGCTTCCAGCGAGTCGGCGATCTTGCGTGGGCGGCGGGCGATGAACGCTCGCGCGGGTTCCTGCTCGGCGGCACGTCGGGGCGCACGACGCTTAACGGCGAAGGTCTGCAGCATGAGGACGGCCACAGCCATCTCATCTCGGCGACGGTGCCGAACTGCGTCTCGTATGATCCGACTTTCAGCTACGAAGTCGCGGTCATCATTCAAAATGGTCTCAAGCGGATGCTGACGGACCAGGAGGATGTCTTCTTCTATCTGACGCTCTTGAATGAAAACTATGAACATCCGCCGATGCCGGAAGGCGTCGAGGACGGTATCGTCAAGGGCATGTACCTGTTCCGCGAGGCCGCAAAAGATGCGAAGGGCCACAAGGTTCAGCTGATGGGCTCGGGCTCGATCCTGCGCGAGGTCATCGCTGCAGCCGACCTGTTGCGCAACGATTGGGGCGTCCCCGCCGACATCTGGAGTGTAACGAGCTTCACCGAGCTCGCCCGCGAAGCGCATGATGCCGAGCGCTGGAATCTGCTGCACCCAACGGAGACGCCGCGTGTGCCCTACGTGAGGCAGAAGATCTCCGAGCGCGGCGACGGACCGGTGATTGCCTCGACCGACTATATGAAGCTCTACGCGGACCAGATCCGACCTTCGGTGCCGAACCGCTACTCCGTGCTTGGGACGGATGGCTTCGGACGCTCGGATTATCGCCGGACGCTCCGCTATTTCTTCGAGGTGGATCGGCACTTCGTGGCGATCGCTGGGCTCAAGGCGCTAGCGGATGAAAACAAGATTCCGTCAATCAAAGTCGCCGAAGCTATCGCCAAGTACGGTATCGATCCCGAAAAAGCCAATCCGGCGCATAGCTGACAAACGAACAGGTTCGATACATGCCGCTCGTCGACGTCAAGGTGCCGAATATCGGCGATTTCGAGAACGTGCCGATCATCGAAATTCAGGTGAAGCCGGGCGATGAGGTGAATGCTGACGATCCCTTGATTACGCTCGAGAGCGACAAGGCGGCGATGGATGTTCCTTCGCCTGTCAAAGGCAAGGTCGCCGAAATTCTCGTCTCCATCGGCGACAAGGTAAGCGAAGGCAGCGCAATCCTGAAGCTCGATACAGCGGGCGATGCGAAGTCTGAAGCGCCTGCTGCGAACGGCAAGGGTAACGCGAAGCCCGGGGCTCCGGCCAGACCAGCTCCGACAGCGGAGAAGGCGGCATCCGCCGAACGAGATGATGAAGGGACATTGCCGCCGCCGAAGGATTTCGGTTCGGTTTATGCGAGCCCGTCGGTTCGGCGTCTCGCGCGCGAACTCGACATCGATCTGACGAAGGTCAAGGGCACCGGCGATAAAGGCCGCGTCACCAAAGACGACGTGAAGACCTTCATCGCGCGGAGTGGTGAGAAAGGGTCAGCTCAGCCTTCCGGCGGCGCAATGACCGGCATTCCGGAAATTCCGCCGCAGGATTTTGCGAAGTATGGGCCGGTCGAGACGAAGCCGATGTCGCGGCTAAAGCGGCTCGCGGGGCCGAACCTGCATCGTTCCTGGCTTAACGTTCCGCACGTCACCAACTCGGACGATGCCGACATCACAGATCTCGAAAGCTATCGTAAGGAACTTGACGAAACCGCTAAGGCAAAAGGCTATCGCGTGACGCTCGTCGCGTTTCTGCTCAAAGCCTCGGTCTCGGCGCTGAAGGAATATCCGGACGTCAATTCGTCGCTCGCGCCGAGCAAGGATGCGCTCATTCTGAAGCGCTACTACAACATCGGCGTCGCCGTCGACACGCCGGACGGGCTCGTCGTGCCGGTCATTCGCGACGTCGATCGCAAAGGCATTCTGGAACTCAGCCAGGAGCTGACAGCCGTCTCGGCGCGGATGCGCGATGGCAAGATCACGCCGACCGATATCCAGGGCGCAACGTTCTCGATATCGAGTCTCTGGCGGCATCGGCGGCACGAACTTCACGCCGATCGTCAACGCGCCTGAAGTGGCTATTCTTGGGGCCGTGCGCGCGCAGATGAGACCGTTATGGGACGGTGCCGCTTTCCAGCCGAGGCTGATGCTGCCGCTCTGTCTTTCCTATGACCATCGCGTCGTCGATGGCGCGCTTGCGGCGCGGTTCCTGAGGAAGATCTGTGATGCGCTCGCCGACGTCCGCCAGCTGGTTTTGTAGGTCGCGAGCATGAGCAAGAAGGAAATCCGCGTCCCCGATATCGGCGACTTCAAAGACGTTCCGGTCATCGAAGTGCACGTAAAGCCCGGCGCAACAGTGGCGCCGGAAGACGCGCTCATTACACTCGAGAGTGACAAGGCATCTTTCGATGTTCCGGCGCGGGAAGGCGGCAGAATTGTCGAGCTTCTTGTCAAAGTTGGCGACAAGGTGAGCGAGGGAAGCCCGATCCTGACGCTTGAAGCAGATGGAGATGCCAAGACAGGAAGTTCGTCGGAGCCCGAGAAGGCGCCGTCGAGGAAAGAAGAGCGATCGGTCGCGGCTGCGCCAGCGGCTAAATTCTCCGGCGATGCAGATCATACATGCGAGGTTTTGGTGCTGGGCGCCGGGCCGGGAGGCTATTCTGCAGCGTTCAGTGCCGCCGACCTTGGCGCAAAGACGATCCTTGTCGATCGATGGGCCGCGCTCGGCGGTGTCTGTCTCAATGTCGGTTGTATTCCGTCGAAGGCGCTGCTGCACACGGCTTTCATCATCGACGCGGCCGCTGCGATGGGCAAACACGGCATTACGTTTTCGGCACCGAAGATCGATCTCAAGAAGCTCGCCGCCTACAAGGACGGCGTCGTCGCCAAGCTGACGGGCGGCCTCGCATCTATGGCGAAGGCCCGCAAAGTCACGACGCTGCGCGGCACCGGGACGTTCGTCGACGCGCATCATCTAAAGGTCGTGTTCGACGATGGCCGCGAGGAAATAGTGCGCTTCGAGACAGCGATCATCGCTGCGGGTTCGGAAGCCGTCGCGTTGCCGTTCATGCCATCCGATCCGCGCATCGTCGATTCGACGGGCGCACTCGAGCTTCGGACGATTCCGGACAAGATGCTCGTCATCGGCGGTGGCATCATCGGCCTCGAGATGGCGACTGTCTATTCGACGCTCGGCGCGCGTCTCGATGTTGTCGAGTTGCTCGATACTCTGATGACGGGCGCCGACCGCGATCTCGTCAACGTCTGGCAGAAGGTCAACGCGCGGCGCTTCGATAAGGCCATGCTGAAGACCAAGGTCGTCGGAGCTGAGGCGAAGCCGGATGGCATCTACGTGACATTCGAAGGTGCCGACGCGCCGGCCGAACCGCAGCGTTACGGTATGGTGCTCGTTGCCGTCGGACGCAGGCCGAACGGCAAGGCGATCGGTGCAAGCAATGCCGGCGTCGAAGTGTCGGAGCGCGGCTTCGTTCCGGTCGACAAGCAGATGCGGACGAACATCCCGCACATCTTTGCCATCGGCGACATCGCGGACGAGCCGATGCTGGCTCACAAGGCGGTCCATCAGGGCCATGTCGCTGCCGAGAACGCGGCGGGGAAGAAAAGCTTTTTCGATGCCCGGCAGATCCCGTCCGTCGCCTATACCGATCCAGAGATCGCCTGGGCAGGGCTGACGGAAACCGAAGCCAAGGCGCGCGGCATTGCCTATAAGAAGGCCGTGTTTCCCTGGGCGGCGTCGGGGCGTGCCATCGCCAACGGCCGTGACGAGGGGTTTACGAAGCTTCTCTTCGACGAGAGCACAGGGCAGATCCTCGGCGGCGCCATCGTCGGCACGGAGGCGGGCAGCCTGATCTCGGAAGTCTGCCTTGCCATCGAAATGGGGGCCGACGCCGTCGATATCGGCAAGACGATCCATCCTCACCCGACATTGTCAGAATCCGTCGGCATGGCCGCCGAAGTCGCGGAGGGCGTCTGTACGGACCTGATGCCGCCAAAACCGCCTCGGCCCCGGAGTTAAGGGTTTGGCGGCCCTTGCTTTCGGCGTTTCAGTTGGCTATATCCACGCCATTCGACGTCGCCGTTGGATTGATTTTGAGGAAGATCAGCCGGTTGGGCGCCCCATAGGGGTCCCCGAATTCTGACCGGCAGGGTTGCGGCCCATCACGGTGACATCACACATCCAGACATCAGTGCCGTTAGCTCAGGCTTAGCGTTCGCGCGGGTCTGCTTATTGGCGCTTCAAACATCAACCCCAACTCGCCCGGCCACCGAGCCGGGCACACAGACGCTAATATTGGAGAACGAATGTCCGCTGAAGTAGCAACCAGAGAACTTAACCCCTCGCGTGAGGACTTTGCCGCGCTCCTCGCTGAAAGCCTTGCCAAGGACGACCTGTTCGAAGGTTCCGTCGTAAAGGGCAAGATCGTCGGCATCGAAAAAGACATGGCGATTATCGACGTCGGCCTCAAGATGGAAGGCCGCGTTGCGATGAAGGAGTTCGGCCTCGGCGGTAAGCCGAGCGATCTCAAAGTCGGCGATACCGTCGAGGTCTACCTGGAGCGCGTCGAGAACGCGCTCGGTGAAGCGGTTCTCTCGCGCGACAAGGCGCGCCGCGAAGAGAGCTGGACCCGCCTCGAACGTCATTATGAAAAGGGCGAGAAGGTCACGGGCGTCATCTTTAACAAGGTCAAGGGCGGCTTCACGGTCGATCTCGACGGTGCCGTGGCGTTCCTTCCGGGCAGCCAGGTCGATATCCGCCCCGTTCGCGACATCGGACCTTTGATGCATCAGCAGCAGCCCTTCCAGATTCTCAAGATGGATCGCCGTCGCGGCAACATCGTCGTTTCGCGCCGGTCGGTTCTCGAAGAGAGCCGCGCCGAGCAGAGGACGGAGATCGTCGCGCGTCTCGCCGAAGGCCAGATCATCGACGGCCTCGTCAAGAACATCACCGATTACGGTGCGTTCATCGATCTCGGCGGCATCGACGGCCTTCTCCACGTTACCGACATGGCTTGGCGCCGCGTCAACCATCCGTCCGAGATCCTCAACGTCGGCGACACGGTGAAGGTGCAGATCATCCGCATCAATCCGGAAACGCAGCGTATCTCGCTTGGCATGAAGCAGCTTCAGTCGGACCCGTGGTCGGCGATCGAAGCGAAGTATCCGGTCGGCGCACGCGTCAAGGGTACCGTTACGAACATCGCTGATTACGGCGCATTCGTTGAGCTTGAGCCGGGCGTCGAAGGTCTCATCCACGTCTCGGAAATGAGCTGGACGAAGAAGAACACGCACCCAGGAAAGATCGTCTCGACGAGCCAGCAGGTCGAGGTTCAGGTTCTCGAGGTCGATCCGCAGAAGCGGCGCATCTCGCTCGGACTGAAGCAGACGCAGGAGAACCCGTGGGATGCGTTCCTGACGCAGCATCCGAAGGGCTCTATTGTCGAAGGTCCGATCCGCAACATCACCGAGTTCGGTCTGTTCATTGGTCTCGACAACGGCATCGACGGCATGGTCCACCTCTCCGATCTCGATTGGCAGAAGGCGGGCGACGAGGTCATCAAGGACTACAAGAAGGGCGACAACGTCAAAGCAATCGTTCTCGATGTCGACGGCTCGAAGGAGCGCATTTCTCTCGGTGTCAAGCAGCTCGCCGGCGATCCCGCTGACGCGATGGCGAAGTACAAGAAGGGCGATGCGGTGACTGGCACGGTGACATCGGTCAGCGAGGCCGGCATCGAGCTCAAGATCGCCGACAGCGAGCTGACGTCGTTCATCAAGCGCGCCGATCTCTCGCGTGACCGGTCCGAGCAGCGGCCAGAACGCTTCAACGTCGGCGACAAGGTTGACGCTGCGGTTCTCTCCGTCGACAAGGCGGCGCGGCGTATCGCGGTCTCGATCAAGGCGCTTGAACTTGCGGAAGAGAAGCAGGCGGTTGCCCAGTACGGCTCGTCCGACTCGGGCGCCTCGCTTGGCGATATCTTTAAGGCTGCTATCAAGAAGCGCGAAGGCGCCGAAGAAAACGAATGAGACCCGGCACGGTCTTAACGTGAACAGTAAAGAGCGCGCGGCAAACTCTGTCGCGCGCTTAACTTTTGTAAGAGACGTCGCGAGCTGCCCGTTGCCCGCGGCCTAAACCTTGCCTACCTTCGCCCCCAGAAAGAGCCACGCTGGTAGATCCCCAAGACACAGCGTGCTGACGGAAAGGCTGACCCCCAATGCTTGAAACGGAAACCGTTCTCGACCGCCGTCGGCTTCGCCGCTCGGTGTCGCTCTGGCGTGGCGCCGGACTCGCCGCGGTCCTTATCGCGATCGGTGCGCTGACGCTCGGCAATAACAAGCTGGCCTCGCTGGCCGGCGAAAAGCAGATCGCCCGCGTTACCATCGAGGGCACGATCACCGAGGATCGCGATCAGCTGAAATTGCTGAAGGACATTGCCGACGACGATAGCGTCGCCGGCGTCCTACTCTTCGTTAACAGCCCCGGCGGTACGACGACGGGGGGCGAGGCGCTCTATGAAGGCCTCCGCACGCTTTCCAAAAAGAAGCCGATTGTGGCTCAGTTCGGGACGGTCGCGGCGTCGGCGGCTTACATTGCGGGCCTCGCGACAGATCATATCGTGGCGCGCGGCAACTCGATCACCGGCTCGGTCGGCGTCATCGTGCAGTGGCCAGAATTTGTGCAGTTGCTGGACAAAATTGGCGTCAAGGTTAACGAGGTTAAGAGCGGCCCACTGAAGGCTTCCCCCTCACCGTTCGAACCCCTCGATGATGCCAGCAGGAAGGTCGCCGAGGGCATGGTGGCTGACGGCTTCAAATGGTTCGTCGGTCTGGTCGAAAGCCGCCGGGGCGTGAAAGCCGCCAACATTCCGGGGCTTCTGGAAGGGCGCATTTTCTCGGGACGCGAGGCGCTCGACGCTAAGTTGGTCGATCAACTCGGAGGCGAGGACGAGGCCGTAAAATGGCTCAAAGACGAGAAAAGTGTTCCGCAAAACGCCAAAGTTACCGATTGGAAGCCGGGCAGCGCCGGCGGCTACGGATTTGCGGGCATGTCGGCCGGTATTGCCGGCTGGTTGTTCGGGCCGATGGCGGCGGATGCTGCAAATTTTCTGCTTCGTGACCGGTCGTTTTCCACGCTCGGGCTTGACGGTCTCGTCTCAGTTTGGCACCCTTCTGAAAAATAAGGATAAATGGTCGCCGGTGCTGGGGAGCGAAACGTGATCAAATCGGAGCTAGTGCAAAAGATAGCGACTGCGAATCCGCATCTTTACCATCGTGATGTCGAACGCATCGTAAATGTAATTTTCGACGAAATTGTCGATGCTTTATCACGAGGTGATCGCGTAGAGCTTCGCGGTTTCGGCGCATTCACAGTGAAGCACCGTGCATCGCGACAAGGAAGAAATCCGCGAACCGGAACAACTGTCGCCGTCGCCGAGAAGTTTGTGCCGTTCTTCAAGACGGGCAAAGAACTTCGCGATCGACTGAATAAGCTCAACGGCAGTAAGCACTAACTTCAAAACGCGTGGCTGCTCATTGCGAGCCGGTAGTGAGGTAGGAAATGTTCAGGCGCATTCTATCGCTGCTTATCGGTTTTCCGCTCGGCATCATTCTAGTCGCGATTGCGGTATCCAATCGGCAACCCGTCGATCTGATCCTCGATCCGTTCCGTCCCGAGACGCCTGCGCTTTCGATTCAACTCCCGTTCTATATCTATCTGATGACAGCTCTTGTTATCGGTGTCGTCCTCGGTGGGTTAGCCACGTGGATGGGCCAAAGCCGATGGCGGCAGACGGCTCGTTCGCAAGGGCGGCGGGCGGCGCGTTGGCAAGCGGAAGCGGATCGCCTCGCACGTGAGCGCGAAGCAGCGGCCGCACCGTCAGGTCAAAGCCTGGCAATCTCCAGCCGCTGATGTCGCGAGGAACTCGATGACGTTCGACGCGCTGACGCTCTACGGACTCGTGTCTGTAAGCCTGATGCTTTTGTTTTATGCGTTCGAGGACAACAGTCCGTGGTGCATCCTGGGTTTCGCCGTCGCATGTGCGATGGGGTCCATCTATGGATTTCTTCAGGGCGCGTGGCCATTTGGGTTGGTTGAAGGCGTTTGGACGTTTATCGCCTTGAAGCGCTGGCAAAAACGCCGCCTCACTGGTAATCCCGCGGCGTAACGTATGAAGTTTAATGATCACAGCTGCGAAAATCTGCGGGATCACGACGCCTGAAGCGTTGGAAGCAGCCATTGCCGGCGGCGCCGACTACATCGGCCTTGTCTTTTGCGCGAAAAGCCCGCGGCATATCGAAATCGACAAAGCTAAAGAGCTTGCCGGTCAGGCGCGCGGCAGAGTGAAGATCGTCGCTTTGACAGTCGACGCGAACGACGAAGCGCTGCAAGAGATCATCGACGAAGTCGCACCGGATATTTTGCAGCTTCATGGGCGTGAAGAGCCAGCGCGCGTTGCGGCGATCAAGCGACGATTTGGCCGTGACGTGATCAAAGCCATTCCGGTCGCAACGGCGGATGATGCGGACAAGGCCCGCGACTATGCCGGCGCCGCCGACCTCATCCTCTTCGACGCGAAGGCTCCTGCCGGCGCGAAGCTGCCGGGCGGCAATGGGCGTGCTTTCGACTGGAATGTGCTCGACGGCGTTTCAGAGGGCCTGCCGTTCATGCTGTCGGGCGGCCTGCAGCCGGATAATGTCACTGAGGCCATCGCCTTGACGCATCCCGTTGCGGTCGATGTTTCCTCTGGCGTCGAGAGCGCGCCGGGCGTCAAAGATGCCGAAAAGATCCGTCGCTTTCTTCGCGCCGTAAAGACCGGTAAGCAGTCATAGGAAGATCCTGTCGCGCCTTGCGCGGATCGGATCTAGAACGAGGCCTCCATGGCGACGAAATCGAAAAAATCGGCGGAAGCCGCTCTCAACAGCTACGCGACCGGCCCGGACGACAAGGGCTTCTTCGGTATCTTCGGCGGCCGCTTCGTTGCTGAAACGTTGATGCCGCTGATCCTAGAGCTCGAGCATGCTTACGATGTGGCGAAGGCCGATCCCGAATTCCAGCGCGAGCTTGATTTTCTCAACCTGCATTACGCCGGCAGGCCGAGCCCGCTCTATCACGCGGAGCGCATGACGGCGGAACTCGGCGGCGCAAAAATCTACTTCAAGCGCGAAGAGCTGAACCACACCGGTTCGCACAAGATCAACAATTGCCTCGGACAGATCCTGCTCGCGCGACGTATGGGCAAGACACGCATCATTGCCGAGACGGGCGCTGGCCAGCATGGCGTTGCGGTCGCGACGGTGTGCGCCAAGTACGGTATGCCGTGCGAGATCTACATGGGCGCCACCGATGTCGAGCGACAGGCTCCGAACGTTGCGCGCATGGCGCTTCTCGGCGCCAAGCTCAATCCGGTGACGTCGGGCGCCGGTACGCTCAAAGATGCGATGAACGAAGCGCTGCGGGATTGGGTCACGAACGTTCGCGATACTTACTACCTCATCGGCACGGCGGCGGGTCCACACCCCTATCCGGCGATGGTCCGCGATTTCCAGTCGATCATCGGCACGGAATTGCGCAGCCAGATGATGGAAGCCGAGGGCCGTCTGCCAGACACGATCGTCGCCTGCATTGGCGGCGGATCGAATGCCATCGGCATTTTCCATCCGTTCCTCGACGACAAAGATGTTGCGATCTACGGCGTCGAAGCGGGCGGGCACGGGCTCGATGTCGAGAACGGCCACGCGGCATCTATGACCGGCGGCTCGCCGGGCGTGCTGCACGGAAACCGCACGTACCTCCTGCAGGACGGCGACGGGCAGATCCTCGAAGGACATTCGATTTCGGCCGGACTCGATTATCCGGGCGTCGGGCCGGAGCATTCGTGGCTCAAAGATATCGGGCGCGTCACGTATATCGCGGTGACCGACAAGGAAGCGCTCGAAGCCTTGCAGTTCTGCACACGTCTCGAAGGCATCATTCCGGCGCTCGAGCCGAGCCATGCGCTGGCGCAAGTGATGAAGCTCGCGCCGAAACTTCCGAAGGACAACCTGCTCGTGGTGAATTTATCCGGTCGCGGCGATAAGGACCTTTTCACCGTCGCTAAGCATCTTGGGATGAAGATCTAAGATGACTAAGCATGCGACACGTATCGATGCCCGCTTCGCGGCGCTTAAGAAAAAGAAGCGTCCGGCGCTTATCACCTTCGTCACCGCGGGCGATCCTGATTTCGCAACCAGCGCGGCGATACTGGCTGATCTCGCCGAAGCCGGCGCAGATATCATCGAGCTCGGTATGCCCTTCTCCGACCCGATGGCGGATGGGCCTGCGATACAGGCCTCGTCGCAGCGGGCTCTCAAGGCCGGTCAGAACATGATCAAGACGCTGCAGATGGTCCGCGATTTTCGCGCTCGTGACGACGCGACGCCGATCGTTCTGATGGGCTACTACAATCCGATTTACGTCTACGGCAACGAGCGCTTCATCAAGGATGCTAAGGCAGCGGGCGTCGATGGGCTTATCGTCGTCGATGTGCCTCCAGAGGCCGACGACGAGCTTTGCCTGCCTGCGCTCAAGGCCGGTCTCAATTTCATCAGGCTCGCAACGCCGACGACGGATAAGGCGCGCCTCCCTGTTGTTCTGAGGAACACGTCAGGCTTCGTTTATTATGTCTCGATCACCGGAATTACCGGAGCTGCCGCCCCCGTAGTGAACGATGTTCATAATCAGGTGAAGGCGATCAAGGCCGAGACGCCTCTGCCGGTAGTGGTGGGATTTGGTGTCCGGACGGGAGATCAGGCCCGGGCTATCTCGAAAGGGGCGGATGGCGTGGTGGTCGGCTCAGCCATTGTTTCTCTTATCGAAAAGTCGCTCGGGGCCAAGGGCGAGGCGACCGCGGCAACTCGAAAAGGCGTGACGGAGCTGGTACGCGAATTAAGCTCGGCACTATCGTCCGACTAGCGCTTTTCCCCGATAAGCTCTATTGGATACGGCCTTCTGCACCCCCATTTTTGGGCCGTGTCCTAGCGCCGGTCCGCGATACAGCGCTAAAAATGGGCGGACCGCGAGGAGCTTGCCATTGTGCCCGCATGTTGAAGCGGTAAGCACAGCTTGCAGCGGCTTACGAGGAGCCAACAAGACGTGAATTGGATCAACAACGTCGTCCGCCCGAAGATTAGCGGGCTGCTATCGACGGCGAAGCGCGAGGTTCCGGACAATCTCTGGGTGAAGTGCCCGGAGACCGGCCAGATGGTCTTCTACAAAGATCTCGAGGCCAACCAGTTCGTGGTGCCCGGCTCCAACTACCACATGCGTATGGGCGCACAGCAGCGCATGCAGCATCTGTTCGATGGGGGCGACTATCGCACCGTGCCGGTTCCGGCCGTGCATCAGGACCCGCTGAAGTTTCGCGATGGCCGCAAGTATACGGAGCGGCTAAAGGACGCCAAGTTAGCGACGAAGCTTGAGGACGCCATCCTCGTCGGCGAAGGTCAGCTCGAGGGCGTGGCGATCGTTGCTGCCGCTCAGGACTTCCGCTTCATGGCAGGCTCGCTCGGCATGGCTGCGGGTGAAGCGATCATTGCCGGGATGCTGCGGGCCGTCGAACTCAAGACGCCGTTTATCCTCTTCGCAGCGTCAGGCGGAGCGCGCATGCAGGAAGGCATCCTGTCGCTCATGCAGATGCCGCGAACGACGATCGCCGTACAACGTCTCAGGGACGCGCGGCTTCCCTATATCGTCGTTCTCACCGATCCGACGACCGGCGGCGTCACGGCATCCTACGCGATGCTCGGCGATATCCATATCGCTGAGCCCGGCGCGCTCATCTGCTTCGCGGGGCCGCGCGTCATTCAGCAAACGATCCGCGAGCAATTGCCGGACGGCTTCCAGCGCGCGGAATATCTTCTCTCGCATGGCATGATCGATATGGTCGTGCATCGACATCAGTTGCGCGAGACGCTTGCGCGCGTCTGCAAGCTGCTGATGAGCGGCGTGCAAACGACCAAGGCCAAAGATGCCCGCAAGATGAACGGCAAGCCTTACGTCAATGGAGCCTCCGTCGACGGCAGGGTCGTGGAGACGGCCGCACGCGAAACCGGGGGTGTCGTCGAGCCTGAAGTCGTGCCGAACAGTCAACGGTTCGATCCGGGCAAGGCCGAGAAGCCGCGGCGCGACGAGGCGGGGTCGTCATCCTCCGCCAATCCCAAGGACGCGCCGCCGGGCGCCTGAGCAATCTCGAAAGCAGTGCGGGGGCGGCATGAAGTCGTCAACAACACGGCCGACAAGCGACGTGCTATTGGCCGACATGATGCTTCTGCATCCGAAGCTGATCGACCTGTCGCTCGGACGTGTCGAACGGCTCCTCGCGAAGCTTGGGCATCCGGAAAAGAAGCTCCCGCCCGTCGTTCACATTGCCGGGACCAATGGCAAGGGTTCGATCACCGCTTACCTGCGGGCCTTCACCGAAGCGGCCGGAAAGCGTGCGCACGTCTATACGTCGCCCCATCTCGTCCGATTTCATGAGCGCATTGCGCTCGCCGGCGACGACGACGGGAAAGCACATGCCATCGACGAAGATTTCCTGGTTGATGTTCTGACGCGCGTCCATGAAGTGAACGACGGCGATAACATCACGCAGTTCGAGATCACGACTGCGGCGGCATTCCTCGCGTTCTCGGAGCGGCCAGCCGACGTTTTGCTGCTCGAAGTCGGACTCGGCGGCAGGCTGGATGCGACGAACGTCATCCCCGATCCGGCATTGACGGTCATCACGCCGATCTCGATGGACCATGCCGAGAAGCTCGGGCCGACGCTCGGCAAGATTGCTTTCGAAAAGGCCGGCATCTTGAAGCGTGGCGTTCCGGGGATCGTCTCGCAGCAGTCCGATGAAGTTCTGACGGTGCTTGAAGCGCGTGCCCGGGTTCTTGGGGCGCCGTTGACGGTCTGGGGACGCGACTACGACGCTTATGAGCAGACCGGTCGTCTCATCGTGCAGCAGAATGACCGCCTGCTCGATCTGCCGCTGCCGGCGCTGATCGGGCGGCATCAGATCATCAATGCCGGAACCGCTGTCGTTGCGGCGTTGGCGCTAGGCGAGAAGGTTCCTCCGCTTGCCGTCGACGAACGCGCCATCGAGACGGGATTGCGCACGGTCGAATGGCCGGCCCGGATGCAGCGTCTGACTTCGGGCCCGCTACCGGAGATCCTTGGGGACGAAACCGAGCTTTGGCTCGATGGCGGGCATAATCCGGCGGCCGGAGATATGCTCGCCGACACACTCGCCACCCTCGACGAGAGATCGCCCAAGCCTGTTTATCTCGTCGTCGGCATGATGGGGCAGAAGGATGCGCTGGGCTTCCTGGCGCCGTTTCGCGGGCTCGTCCGGGCTATCTATACGGTTCCGATCCCGGGAGCCCACGAGGCCCCGCATAGTGAAGAAAATCTTGCCGAGGTTGCGCGCGGAGCCGGCATGCAGGCAATCGATCGCAAAAACGTGATTGATGCACTGCAAACAATTGCCCAACTTTCGAAGGGTCCAAAGCGGGTTCTGATCTGCGGATCGCTTTACCTCGCCGGGCACGTGCTTTCACTTCAGCAAGACCTCGAATAAACTCGTGCTCCAACGGCGCGTGCCATGTTGCGCGAGGTCAAGGCATCCGGTCCACATTCGACATTTTTAGCGTTCGGAAGGCCACAAAATGCGCTAGGTTGACACGGCTATATCGGCGCGGAATTCGGGCGGCGCATGGCTGGCCCGACGAACGAACAATAGCCCGACCCTGGTCACACAAAGCATACCCGCGCTATCAAGATACTACCAAGCAAATAAGACCGCCAAACAGGCGTCCTTCGGAGGAGACAAGCGATGCAACACGTAGCAATGGACAAGTTGAAGGGCCGGCAGATTATCAAGTCGCGCTACGATAATTTCATCGGCGGCAAGTGGGTCGCCCCCGTCCGCGGCCAGTATTTCTCCAACGTGACGCCGATCACGGGTCAGCAGGTTTGCGAGATTGCGCGCTCGACGGCCGAGGATATCGAACTCGCGCTCGATGCTGCGCACAAGGCGAAGGATTCTTGGGGCAATGCATCGCCTGCTGCGCGCGCCCGCGTGCTGGCGAAGATCGCCAACCGGATGGAAGAAAATCTCGACATCCTGGCGCTCGTCGAGACGATCGATAACGGCAAGCCGATCCGCGAGACGACGCACGCCGATCTTCCTCTTGCCATCGATCACTTCCGCTATTTTGCCGGCTGCATCCGGGCTCAGGAAGGCTCGATCGCCGAGATCGACCACGACACGGTCGCCTATCACTTCCACGAGCCGCTCGGCGTCGTCGGCCAAATCATTCCGTGGAACTTCCCGCTGCTCATGGCTGTCTGGAAGCTTGCCCCCGCTATTGCAGCCGGCAACTGCGTCGTCCTGAAGCCTGCCGAGCAGACGCCGATGTCGATCATGGTTCTGATGGATCTGATCGCCGATATTCTTCCCGAAGGCGTCATCAACGTCGTCAACGGCTTCGGCGTCGAAGCTGGCAAGCCGCTCGCTCAGAACAAGCGCATCGCCAAGATCGCGTTCACCGGCGAGACGACGACCGGCCGTCTCATCATGCAGTATGCGTCCGAGAATATCATCCCTTGCACCCTTGAGCTCGGCGGCAAGTCGCCGAATATTTTCTTCGCCGACGTGATGGAAGCGGACGACGAGTACTTCGACAAGTGCCTTGAAGGCTTCACGATGTTCGCCCTCAACCAGGGCGAAGTCTGCACCTGCCCGAGCCGCGCTCTCATCCAGCGTTCGATCTATGAGAAGTTTATGGAGCGGGCTCTGCAGCGCGTCGTCAAGGTGAAGCAGGGTCATCCGATGGATGCTTCGACGATGATCGGTGCGCAGGCTTCGAACGATCAGCTCGAGAAGATCCTGAGCTACATCGAGATCGGCAAGGGCGAGGGCGCTCGTGTTCTGACAGGCGGCCACCGTGCCAACCTCAGTGGCGAGCTTGCTGGTGGCTACTACGTCGAGCCGACCGTGCTCGAAGGCCACAACAAGATGCGCGTCTTCCAGGAAGAAATCTTCGGACCGGTCGTATCGGTCACGACGTTCGAGGATGACGAGGAAGCGCTCGCGATCGCCAACGACACGCTATATGGCCTCGGCTCGGGCGTGTGGACGCGCAACGGAACGCGCGCCTATCGTATGGGTCGTGCCATCAAAGCTGGCCGCGTCTGGACCAACTGCTATCACGCCTATCCAGCGCACGCCGCCTTCGGTGGCTACAAGCAGTCGGGCATCGGCCGCGAGACGCACAAGATGATGCTCGATCATTATCAGCAGACGAAGAATATGCTCGTCAGCTACAGCCCGAAGGCTCTCGGCTTCTTCTGATGCCGGCCAAAGCCTAGCGTTCGAAAGGGCATGCGCCTATATCGGTGCATGCCCTTTTTCTCACGAAGGATGCCCGAATGGTCAATCGCGTGACGGCGACGCCCGACAGCCTAACACTCATCAAGAAGCTCGAAGGCATTCACGGGCCGTTGCTTTTTCATCAGTCCGGCGGATGCTGCGATGGCAGCGCTCCGATGTGCTATCCGCGGGCCGAGTTCAAGGTCGGCGCGCAAGACGTCTACATGGGCGAGATCGGCGGCCAACCGTTCTACATGGGCAAATCCCAGTTCGAATACTGGCAGCACACGCACTTGATCATCGACGTGGTGCCCGGGCGCGGCTCGGGCTTTTCGGTCGAGAGTCCTGAAGGCGTCCGCTTCCTGACGCGGTCGCGTATCTACTCGGATTCCGAAAACGATGAACTTGATGCGCTCGGTCCGCCGCCGACGGGCGTGGAGCACCCGCCGCTCTGAACAATCGCCGCTCACACTCAGCCAAATCGGAGGAAACAAGCCGATGCCTGCTTCAAGAACGCTGCGCGACATCACGGGGCTCGGATACACGCCCGCAAGCATCGGCACCTCGGCGCTGATCCTGATCGATTGTCAGAACACGTATCGCGAAGGCGTGATGCAGCTCGAGGGTGTCGAGCCGGCACTCGTCGAATGTCAGACGCTCCTGAAGCGTTATCGCGATGCCGGGCGTCCCATCATCCACATCCAACACGATGCGGGAGCCGGCACGCCCTACGATGTCAACGACCGGATCGGCGCTATTGCCGATGTCGTGAAGCCAAACCCCGGTGAGCCTGTCGTGGTCAAGAACTATCCAAGCTCATTCGAGAAAACGAACCTCGACGATCTGCTCAAAGGTTATGGCGTCGAGGATCTCGCCATCGCCGGATTCATGACGCACGTCTGCGTGAATTCAACCGCACGTGCCGCCTTCAACCGCGGCTATCGCGCGACAGTGATTGGGAATGCGACTGCTACGCGATCGCTGCCTAATCCGTCCGGCGGTGTCGTTTCCGCGAAGGAGCTTCACGAAGCGAGCCTCGCGGCACTGAACGATATCTTCGCCGTCGTCGTACCGAGCGCCGAGAAGATTGCAGACTGAAGAGGAAGAGCTTCTCAAAATAAAAAGCCCCGCGTGAAGCGGGGCTCTTCGAATTCGCAAACTCGGCTACGGCTTAAACGGCCGCTGCGACGCTCGAGTTGATCCAGTCTTCGAGCTTCTTCTTTTGCACGATGGCGCCGGTGTGCTGGGCTGCAACCTTGCCATCCTTGAAGATCAGCAGTGTCGGCATGGCACGGATGCCATAATGGCCGGTGACCTGCGGGTTCTCGTCGACGTCGATCTTTACGACCTTGACCTTGCCCGTCATTTCCTTGGCGACCTGATCGAGCGCCGGTGCCATGGCCTTGCACGGTCCGCACCACGTCGCATGAAAGTCAACGAGAACCGGTTCGCTGGACTTCAGAACTTCCGCTTCGAAGCTTGCATCTGTCACTGCGTTAGACATTTGATAATTCTCCATTTTCGGGCCGGTTTCTATCGGCCGATCCCGACTGCCGCGGTCGCGCGCAACAAGAAAAACCGACCCATGAAGTAGGGATTAGCTCAGGAGGCGTCAAGGCTCCCCAAATCCAGGTCCCAAAGACGGGCGGTGTAGCGGTCTAGAACGTCCTGGGGAATTTCCATGAGTCGCGGGCCGTCCGTCCAGAGGAGCGCCGCTCTGATGGGCCGGCCCGGATAGATTTCTCTAAGCGCAAGCCGATAAGCCGCCAGCTGGTAGAGATAGGCGTCTGCAACCCGGCCGACCTCCAATGGCGGCGGCCGGTTGGTCTTGTAATCGACGATCAGGACTTCCGTGTCCGTTATGGCGAGCCGGTCGATCTGGCCCGAAAGGTCGAGGGATGGCCCTTTGCCCGATGGCCGGGGGATGACGGCTGCGAGGGGCGCCTCTGCAACGCTCTGGGGGCCGAAGATCGCGGCGAAGTTCGGGTCGGCCAGGACACCCAGGGTTTCTTTGACGATGCTTGCGCGTACTTTTGCTGGCAGTGAACCTCCCCGGCTTTCAACGAAAGCTTTCGCGATTGCCTCGCGCCGGTCTTGGGCAATCGATGGCAGATGCTGGAGAAGCGCGTGCGTGATTGTTCCGCGTAAGAACCGGTTGGCGCCGCCGACTGAAAGAGGTGACGGGCTGTCGTTCGTCTCGGCGGCATCGCGCCTGGGTGGCGGAAGGGGCTCGCCTTCGGCATCGGGCGCATAAGGCTCGAGCCGCGAGGGTGCGAGTGGAACCGAAAGCTTGGGTTCGGCCGGCGCACGCCGCGTTGCGAACTCGGGACGTGCGATTGCTTCGTGATGGCTGCCCCGATCCTCTTTTGGCTTTTCGTGGTTCGCTGCCTGTGGGGCTTCAATGCGCCATCCAACGCGCCCATCTCCGAGATCGACCTGCTCGCGTCCCGGCGTCAATGCATCGAATATGGCATCGTACCAGCAGCCCTTGCTCCGGCCGCTCTTATTCTCGAAGCCGGCAATGTAGAGACGGTCGCGTGCGCGCGTCATTGCGACGTATAAGAGACGGTTGCGCTCTTCGGCTTCGCGCCGCTCCTTGATTTCGCGCGCCGCTTTGACGGCCGCGATGCCCGACGTTCCTTTGATCGCCCAGACGATCGGTTCCGCCAGATCGGCGGGCCGAGGGAGATGGCCAAGCCTTACTAGCGCCTTCGATACGCGGTTGCCCGAGGACGTCGTGCAAGTGTCGGGGAGAAACACGATCGGCGCTTCGAGGCCTTTCGCGCCGTGAACCGTCATCACGCGCACCTCGTCACGGCCGTGATCCATGTCGCGCTTGATCTCCGGCGCCGTCTCCCGAAGCTGTGCCAGGAATCCGGTGAGCGAAGGCGGCGCGTTCTCGTCATAGCGCAAAGCAAAATCGAGAAACTCGTCGATCACCTCGGCAGCCTCGGGACCGAGGCGATGCAGCATCTTGTCTCTCGCGCCATCGCGTTCGAGGACGCTCGCAAAGAATTCGAACGGCGGAGTGAAGTCGGCTTTCGCGCGCCAGCGCTTCAGGGTCTCGGTGGCGTCTTTGAATTTTGCATTGCCGCCGGCGTTGCCGAGAAGTGCCGCCCACAAGGTCTTCTTCTCGCGCTTGGCTGCAATTGCCAGAAGGTCATCGTCGTCGAAATTGAAAATTGGGCCCTTGAGCACGGTCGCAAGGGCCAGATCATCTTCCGGCAAGGTGAGGAAATCGCCGAGCGCCATCAGGTCCTGGGCGGCGATCTGATCGATGAGCAGCATGCGATCGGCGCCTGCGACGCGGATGTTTCGCCGCTTCAACGCGGCCACCATCGGCACGGCGAAGGGATTGCGCTTTCGAACGAGGATGATGATGTCGCTCGGGCGGATCGGGCGGTCTTCGGAAACAAGGCGTTCGCCGGTGTCGAGCCAATTCTTGATGGTGTCCGCGATGCGTTCAGCGAGGCGATTGGCAGGGGAGTGCTCGCTCGCATCGGCAAGCGGGTCCCAGGCATCGGCGTGATCGACCGGATCGGCGGTCTCCGTCGGCCAGATCTCGACGAGGCCGGCCTGTCCGGCGCGGATCGCGGCGTGGGGACTGAACGATCCGCTGGCCGTCAGTCCCGGCGTCCGCTCCGCATCGATAAACACGCGATCGACGGATGCAAGAACCGGCGCAACCGTCCGGAACGACATCGTGAGCGCGATCGAGCGCCATTGCCAGCCGGCTTTCTGCGCCAGGAGCGCGAAGCGTTCGCCTGCTTCAGCGAATTTTCTTGGGTCGGCGCCCTGGAACGAATAGATCGACTGCTTTTCGTCACCGACTGCGAAGAGCGTCCGACCCGCGGCGCCGGCGCCGACGTCGGAAAAGAATTCGCGCGCGAGGCTGGAGACGATGTCCCACTGCTCGGGGCTTGTGTCCTGAGCTTCATCGACGAGGATGTGGTCCAGACCGCCGTCGAGCTTATAAAGCGCCCATTGCACTTCGCCGTTGTCGCCGGAAAGGAGGGCCCGGGTCTTCAAGATGAGATCGTCGAAATCGAGTGCGCCGCTGGCACTTCGCGCGGCGGTGTAGTGCTTCAAGACAGCGGCGGAAATTCTATAGAGCGCGACCGATGCCTCGGCGAGCGCCAGCGCCTTGAGTTCCTGCGTGATTTGGAAGAACTTCTGCTGCGCGCTCCGGCAACGATCATGCAAGCCAGGGCTCTTTAGAGTTAGCGCTTTCGTCATCAAGTCTTTGCGCAACTCGCCGGTGCCGGTGAGGAAGTATTTGCCGAAGGCCGTGGTGCGGCGCTGCGCATCGCGATGCGCGTCCGACAGGGTCGTCGCATGACCCAAGTCGGTCTTGCTTCCCGTCTGAAGAAGTTCGCGTACGGACTGGAGATCGTCTTTTGAAAGAACCTGAGCGCATTCGTCGGCAAGATCGGAGGCGGCCAGCGCCGCGCGAACACCGAGCTGCTGTCTGAGATAGGCGTCGACGGCCTCGAACTCATCGGCAGCCTTTCGAAGCTCGGAGCCGTGCGCCGCATCGAGCCAGCGCCGTTCCTCGACGGCTCCCGAGATCAGATCATCGAAATCGGTGTCCGCCGCGTAGCGCACGACGGTGTCCAGGGCTTTCGCGAGCGGCGAAGACGGGGATTCGGTTGCTTGCGTCAGCACCCGCTCGATGGCCTCGGCCAAAAGATCATGCTCACCGGCGTCGTCGAGGATCTTGAAGTCGGGCGGTACGCCCGCTTCAAGCGGGAAGCGCTGCAGGAGCCGTTCGGCAAATGCGTGGATCGTCTGCACCTTGAGGCCGCCCGGCGTCTCGATGGCGCGAGTGAAAAGCGTTCGCGCAAACGTCAGCGTTGTGTCGGCGACGTCGCTGCCTGTGATGCCGCGCAAATCCGTTCGCAGTGCCACTTCGTCGGCCGTCACCCACTTTGCAAGGTGGTCGAACACGCGCTTCGACATCTCTGCCGCCGCGGCCTTCGTATACGTGAGACACAAGATGCGCTCGGGTGCGGTCCCAGCGAGCAGCAAGCGCAACACGCGCATCGTCAGGACGTGGGTCTTACCGGTGCCGGCGTTGGCTGCGACCCAGACGGACGATAGCGGGTCAGCAGCCTTACTCTGCGCGGCTGTCGTCGCTTCGAGCGCTGTTTCGCGGGACTGGAATTTGAGTTCGAGGCTCATTGGGCCGCCTCTTCATCCACGTGAGCCGACCATTCCGCGACGCGGGCAAGATGTGCGAAGTCATCGTACTCGTAACGGAAGCTCGGGCGTCGGATGGCACGATAGGGCGTTTCCGGATCATCGAACGCGACGACGAGTTGTTCGAGGCCCGATCGTGCTGCTTCAGCCAACGTGGTGACGGGGCCCGCATTGATGTCGCGTTGTTCGCCGGGCGGTTCGCCTCCCGAGGCGCGGATGTAACGCAGCGCTTCGACGTCACGCCCTCTGAGATGGGGAAAGCCGGTGTTCCCGAGCGCGATCGCGGCTTCGAGCGGCAATTGCGGCGAGCGTCCGCTTTGAACGGCTTTATCGTTCGGCGGAGTGCCGGTCTTGTAATCGGTAATGATAATCGCCGAACCTTTGTCGTCGATCCTGTCGGCGCGCGCCGTAAGCGTGAAGGCTTCGCGGGTGCCTGCCAGCACCAGGCTGCCGGACGTCTCAACGATGACGGACTGGACGCGGTCGCGCCGTTCGGCTTCGCTTGCTGCAAACCAGGTCAGGAAGCGTTTCAGCCGTGGCATCCAGAACGCGGCGATGCGTGGATGCCCGGTGTAGGCTTCGAGGACGTCGCGCGCTACGGCCTCGAGTTCTCTTTGCGGATCTGCAGGCAGGACCGTTGGAAACTTCTTTGTGAAGCGCGAAAGGACATCGTGCACGAGGCCGCCGCGAAGGCTCGCGTCGGGCGACGTGCCGAGCGGCGGCAGCGGTTCGAGCTTCAGAATGTGCTTGGCGAAAATTGCGTAGGGATTGCTGATCCAGCGCTCGATTTCGGTGACGCTCATTTTGCGCGGACGCAGACTGAATTCGGGTCTGGGTTGCGGCGCTTCGATGCGCACCCGTCGCGTATCTTCGATCCGATCGCGGGCGCGTGCCCACGCCAGCCACGGCTGTTTGGCTTCGAGGACTGGCAAAAGGTTCATGCCCTTGAGGAGGGCCGTCACACGCATCAGCCAACGGGACGGCACGGTCGGAACGCCATCGACCTTTTCGGCGCGTGTCAGATAGACAGTCTCGGCGCCGAGAAGCGATACGAAGTCATGCGCGGCGCGGCCGATCTCTTCTTCCGGCGATGGCAGGCCAAGCTCGCTGCGCATCGGCCGGTTGAGCCATGCGCCCGGCTCGGCGGCTTCGGGCCACGTGCCTTCATTGAGAGATCCGACGATCAGGACGTCCGGCTGTTGCAGGCGGGCTTCAAACGGTCCCCAAATTGAAATGCGCGGATGCACGGGCGTGCGCTCGCGGACGTTTTCGCGGGCGAGCAGCGTGGCGTAGAGGTCGGCGTAATCGGCGGCGCGCAGATCGACGCTCGGCGTTTCCGGATTCAGAAGCTCGCCGAAGAAGCGCGTGGCGGTTTCGCCGGCTTCGCCCTGCCAAAGCGGGTTCTGCTCGTTCGATGCCCCGGCTTCGTCATCCGGAAGCATCGCGAGTGCTTCTGCGGCCGTAGCGTGGGCGCGCGCGAGATCGGCGAGCGTGTTTGTTGTGTCGGTTGCGTAAAGATCGGCCAGCGGCTTGAAAGCTTCTGCAACTTTGAGCACGAGCGAACGCGCACCTTCGCAGTCCTCTTTCCATAGCCTTCGGGCGGCGATGTGTGTTCGCTTGTTGGCATCGCGGTCGCGCTCTGCCGTATCGAGCGCGGCGACGATCCCGGCGATGCCGCGGCCAAGATAAGGCATACGGAACGCGCTGATCTCGAGCGCGCGCGCGAAACGTCGAATGTCGAATGTCTTGAATCCGACGCGACACAGGGGATGTCGAAGCAGCGCCATCGTCTCGGTGGGTGCGAAATCGCTGACGACCGCGTTGATGACGAGCGCGAGGAACGCGCCTGGGACGGTTTTCGCGAACGGACGTCCGGCGCTGTCGTCGACGCGAATTCCCCAGGCTTCGAGACGGATCGCGACGCGGCGTGCGAGCAATCGGTCCGGTGAGACGAGCGCGGCCGTACGTCCCGGCGTCTCGATCGCCTCGCGCAAAATGAGGGCTACGGTCTCGGCTTCGTCTTGTGCCGACGGCGCTTCGATCAACGAGACGCCGGAAAGCGCTTTGCCAAGCTCTGCGCGGTCAGCGTTTGCCGCGAATTGATGCCAGCGCGCGGTTGTCGCGGATGGGCGCATCGCCTCGCTGAAGAACGCAGAGCGGCTTCGGCGTGCAACATCGACCTCGGCGCCGGGCAATGTCGTTACCTCGGTCCGAGCAACGCCGAGACCGTCGAGCAGCTTTTTCAGGCCGAATTGGGGATGCTCGGGATGCTTCGGGGCGATTACGTTCCAGCTCGCTTCGTCGAGAGATTGATCGAGAGCCGGAAGAACGACTGCTCCAGAGGCATGGGAGGCGACAGCGCGCATCAGCGTCACGGTCGCGGGGATCGAGCCTGTCACGCCGGCGACGATTACGACGTCGTCGGGCTTCAGCTTGGCGATGCGGTCGGCTTCGGCGAGGATCAAGGCATTGCGCCGTGCTTCCGGCGAGGCAAAGCCGTTTGCTTCGAGATAGGCGGGCCAGAACTCGGTGACGATTTTCAGGAAGTCGACCGTCTTTTTCCAATGCTCGGAATATGTCTCCGGCACGAGCGACTGAATGCCCGACAGCGAAACGTTCTCGCGCTCGATATCGTCCATCAGCTTCGCAAGCTCGGCCGCGAGCTGGGCCGCTTGCGCCGGTGTCGATCCCAACGCAGTTCTTTCGGACGGCGACGCGACCTCGGCCATCGTCTCCCGCCATTTCGCGACGAGCTGCATAAGAACCAGCATCCGGTCGAGGGGATTGATGGCGGGCGCTTGTTCCAGCGCCTCGGCACCGGACGGTCCGAATTCGGCGAGGCTTGAAATCAACGACAGATCGCCTTCGCCTTCCGAGATCGGCTGGATCCGCGGCATGATGAGCGCGCGCGTTTTTGCGACCGCCAGAAAGGCTTCCCTGGCGACACGCGCCGCACGCCGTGTCGGCAACAGAAGCGTGATCTTCGGCAGCGACAGGATATCGGGTGCACGTCCTCCGGGCGCCGGCAGGTCGCCGTTCAAGATCGCGCGTGCCAGCGCTTCGAGAAACGGCACGCCGAGCGGCAGGGTGAAGACGTTGGCGCCCATCAATCGGAACTCGTCGTCAGGGGCTGCGTGAGCGCCGTTTCCGCTTCCTTCAGAGCTTCGGGCGTGCCGACGTGCATCCAGATGCCTTCGAGGCGGAGGCCATAGAGGCGGCCTTTCTCGATGGCGCGATCCCAAAGTTTGTTCAGCGAGAACGGACCTTTCGGAGCATTGTCGAACAAGCGCGGATGCGCGATCGAGACACCGGCGAACACGAACGGCGCCAGGCGGGGTCCGGACTGTCGCGTCAGGCGTCCCGTCGGGTCCATCTGAAAATCGCCGAGGCCGTCATAGCCGATGCTTGCGGCGAGGGGCGCGACGAGCATCAGACTATCCATCTCCTTTTCGTCCCAGGCATCGAGAAGGCGTTCGAGGTTGGAGCCCAATCCTTCGATCCAGACGGAATCGGAATTATGGATGACGAATGGTTCGGCGCCGAGTTTCGGCAGAGCTCGCAAGGCGCCGCCGCCGGTGTCGAGCAATTCGTCGCGTTCATTCGAGAGGATGATCTTCGGAGCGGTTCGGTGCGCGAGATGCTTTTCGAGCTTGTCCGCAAGGTAATGGATGTTGACCACTGCGCGCTTGATGCCTGCCGACGCGAGACGATCGAGCACGTGATCAATCAAAGGCTTGTGGGCGAGCGGAACGAGAGGTTTTGGGATGGTGTTCGTCAGCGGACGCATGCGCTCGCCTTTGCCGGCAGCCAGGACGAACGCGCTCGTTGGGCGCTTGGCGGACGTCATATGGGACGCATCTCCGGAAACTGGTTAGATCTTCAGGACTTCTGCGCGCAGGCTCCGAGGCAGGTTCTCGTCATACCATTCCCGGAGCGCGGCGAGACCGTCATGCTGCAGGTCGCGTTCAAGATACCCCCAGATCCTTGGCACGTGGGCAAGGTACTGCCTTTTTCCGTCGCGCATCGCGAGACGGGCGAAGATGCCGAGGATCTTGGTATTACGTTGTGCCCCGAGTGCGGCATAGCTGAAGCGGAATTCTGACGGGTCGAATGCCGGATCGCGGGCGGCGCTAGCCGCGACATAATGGTCGAGCAGCAGTTTTTCGAGGTCTTCAGGGACGTCGACGCGAGCGTCCTGAAGCAGCGATACGAGATCGTAGGCGGCGGGGCCGATCATCGCATCCTGGAAATCGATGACGCCGACGTCGCGCGGGCTCTGGCGTTCGTCGAGCGCGATCAGATTCGGCGAATGGAAGTCACGTAGCAGCCACGTCTTCGGCTGATTCAGAACGCGCTCGAATATCTGGCGCCATAGCGCCGTGAATGCGTCGCGTGCCGATTGCGGCGGGGATGATCCGTGGAGTGCCGGCCAACACCAATCCAAGAGAAGCTGCGTCTCGATTTCGAGGACGCCTTCGTCGGCTTTCGGCAGTTCGAACATGGTTCCATCGGAAAGCACGATGCGTTCCGGTGGGGTTGTATTCTGTGCTGCGATCAGCGTGTCGACGCCGCGTTTCCACAGAATGGCCTGGTCGCGTCCTCGCATCAGCTCGGCGCCGAAGACTTTGTCGCCGAAGTCCTCGATGATCAGCAGGCCTTGATCGAGGTCTTCGGCCAGAACGCGCGGCACCGAAAGTCCGGCTGCGGCAAGCACGCCGTCGATCGCAACGAAGGCTCGTACGCTTTCCGCAAGATGCGCGATGGCGCTGTAGGACTTGCCGTCGCGAATCGGCGGGCCATCGGGCCGTTGCGGTGAATCCATGAGGATGGCACGCGTGCCATCGGCTTTGACGAGTTGGGCGTATCGGCGAGGAGAGGCGTCGCCCTGCAGGTAGCTGAACGCAATGGATGCTTCGCCCCAACCGGCGCGTACGAGGAAATCGCGGATTGCCGCGAAACGGCCGAGCCGTGCCGCCAGATCGCTTGCTGGATGGATGATAATATTTCGCCGGTCGGGAGAGTCCGTTTCATCGAAGCGAAACGTGAACCGCACCTGCGGAATGCGGTCACCACCGCGCGAAGGCCATTCGACGACGGCGACCCCTCGCGTCAGCGCTGCATCGAGACCCAACTCGTCGATCTCGCTTGCGTCGGAAAGGCGGTAGAGGTCGAAGTGCGCGATCTCGAAGCGCGGCGTTTCGTAGGACTGCACCAACGTGAATGTCGGGCTTGGGATCTCGAGTGCGGAATTCCCCGCGATGGCGCGGATGAGGGCGCGCGCAAACGTCGATTTGCCGGCGCCGAGATCGCCTTCGAGAGCCAAAGTATCGCCGGGCTGCAGAAGGAATGCGACCTCCTGTGCCAGTCGCGACACGTCGCCTTCCGTCAGGTCATGGAATGAAATACTGGATTTGATCATTGCGCCTGTATTTACGCTGCGCGTTCGCCGCCCGCCAGCCGGTCGCGGCCGCCATCCGAGGTGCGGGCGAGGGGCTGCTCGGGAATTCGAACTGTAACGCGTGTGCCGCGGCCCTCCTCCGAGGCGATTTCGATGCTGCCGCCGTGAAGCTCCACGAGACTTTTGGCGATTGAAAGGCCGAGCCCGGCGCCGCGATGCTCGGAGCCACGGCTGCGGCTTTCGAAGCGCTGGAAGACACGGCCGATCTGATCCTTCGGGATGCCGATCCCTTGATCCTCCACCCTGAAGATGATGTTGCCGGCTTCCCGCCAGCAGGTGAGATGCACGGTGCCGTTGACCTTCGAGAAGCCGACGGCATTCGACAGGAGATTGTAGAGCACCTGACGCATGCGGGCTTCGTCGACCATGATTTCCGTGACGTTATCGGCGACCGCAATATCGATGGTGAGGCGCGAGCGAACCGCGCGTTCGCGAATGCCGAGGATGGCAGCGTCGATGATGGCGCGCACGCCGACCGGGGATGGCCTCAGTTCAAGTCCGCCAGCTTCAATCGTCGTCAGATCCAGGATGTCGTCGATGATGGCAAGCAGTGTCTTCGACGACGACATGATGTCGGCGAGATATTCTCTCTGTTTGTCATTCAGCTCGCCGAACATCGGGCTCGCGAGCATGTCGGAGAACCCGATGATGGTGTTGAGCGGAGTTCGGAGCTCATATGAGATATGGCCGATGAAGTTCGTTTTGAGACTGTCGGCGGCGATGAGTGCTTCGTTGCGCTCTACGAGGGCGCGCTCGGCGCGTTTGGCATCAGTTACGTCGGCAAACGTCAATAGCGTTGCGCCGTCCGGCAGCGGCATCAAAGCGTAATCGATAACGACGTGGTCTGCGCGGATCATCTGCCCAGAGAACGTCTCGCGCTCTTCCTGGAACGCGGTGACGGCGCGACCAATGCGCAACCATGTGCCGGCATCTGGGTAGAGCGTCTGGACGGCAGCAATGATTTCTCCGATGTGCGGCAGCTCGCCAAGCTTTCGAGCTGGTATCTGCCAGATGCCGCAGAACGCGCGGTTGAACAGCTTGAGCCGGCCGTCGGTGCCGAACACCGCCACGCCTTCCTTGAGGCTGTCGAGCGTTTCGCGCTGCACATCGATGAATGCGTTATAGCGGCTCTCGAGTGAGATGCGGTCGGTTTCGTCGGCGAAGAGATACGTGACGCCCCCGTCGGGGCGCTGCTCGGCAATGACATTGATGATGCGGCCGTCGGTCAGGTGCCAGGTGTCTTCGAGCGGTGTGCCGGTGCGATAACAGGCGAGCACCTGCGCTTTCCAATCGCGATGGCTGACGACGGGCGGCAGGACGCCGATCTCTCGGAGGCGGTCTAAGATGACGCCGTCGCTCGGGCGGGTCGCCAACCACTCTGGATCGAGCGACCACAGCTTCGTGAATGCTGCGTTGTGGAAAACGAGTTTCTGATCGCGGTTGAACAGCGCGACGGCCGTTTCGACCCGATCGAGCGTCCGGTCATACGCCGCGACTTGGCGATCGAGTTCGCCTTGCGCTGTTTCGATGTCGGTTACGTCAACCGCAGCCCCGGCTGTCATCCCGTCGACAGGCAGTATGACGATGTCGTGAGCCTTGCGCTGGCCGCCGGCGATGAGGTGAACACGGGCCTTGTAGCTCTGACCAGCGGCTACGGCCTTCGCGACATGCTTGCGCTGGCGTGCCTCAAGCAATTCGATCTGGCGTTTTAGAACCTCAAGTTCGCTCTCGGCCTCGACGGCTTTGACGTAGGCCGTATTGACCCAAATGAGGCGGCCCGCCTGATCGCGTAGCCAGACGGGCATCGGCAAGGTGTCAAGAAGTGCGCGGCTCGAATGAACATCTCGCGCAAGCGCGGCGTGCTGCTCGTCGATCCTCGCGATCTCGGCCTTGTAGGTCGAGACGTCCTTGAAACGCAGCACGGCGCGTCCGCCGGCCGCCCGGCCCTCGGCTTCGAGCGTACCGCCGACGATGGTTTTTAAAATGACGCTGAATGAACGGCCATTGGCGAAGAGCTTGTCGAGCGACGTTTTCAGCGAGTCCGCAGAGGCTACTTCAAGCCATTGGCCAAACCGCAAGACCTCTGCGTGTTGTTCCGGCAGCCCCGGTACATCAGTGAGCGTGTGCGAAACGATGCGGACGGCCTGCCCTTGCTCCCAGAATATGAGGACCTGCGGCTCCGCCCGGATAATGGCATCCGCAGCTGCAAGGTTGCGACGAAGGTGTTGGCTTTCGGCCTTGGCCTTGTTCGCGTCCTTTCGAATGACACTGCCCATATGCCAGACTATAAGGCCCGCGATAAAGACTGTGGCCGCGACGAGACCGATTACGGCCATCCGGCTTACATCGAGCTGGCCGGGTTCGAGACGATGTCCGGCGACAAAGCCGGCGAGCATCGTTGCGACGAGCGCCATTGCGGCGATGAGCAATAGCGCCAGCTGAAGCTTGGTCGTCAATCGTCGGCCATGTGGAGACGTGGCGCGCATGAAATCTGTTACTGCCTTGCGGAAACAGCCGTTCGCACCAAAGTGCGGGCATACCAAACCGACCCGCGCCTCACGGCACGAATCGATACTGAGTATGGGGTGCCGAAGCGGCGGCCGCTACCGAAGGAGGTGCCACACAATGAAACGGCGCCAAGGTGTTCCCCTGGCGCCGCGCGTTTCGATTCGATTCGGGCAAAGCGCCCGTCATCAATAGCGGTAGTGATCGGACTTGAACGGGCCTTCGGGCTTGACGCCGAGGTAGGCCGCCTGGTCAGCCCGGAGCTTCGTGAGGTTGGCGCCGATCTTGGCGAGGTGCAGCATCGCGACCTTCTCGTCGAGATGCTTCGGCAACGTATAGACCTCGTTCTTGTACTTGCCCTGGTTCACGAACAGCTCGATCTGCGCCAGGGTCTGGTTCGTGAACGATGCCGACATGACGAACGACGGGTGTCCCATGGCGTTGCCAAGGTTCACCAGACGTCCCTCGGACAGCAGGATGATGCGGCGGCCAGTGGGAAACTCGATCTCGTCGACCTGCGGCTTGATGTTGTTCCACTTGAAATTCTTGAGGCCCGCGACCTGGATCTCGTTGTCGAAGTGGCCGATGTTGCAGACGATCGCGCGGTCCTTCATGGCTCGCATGTGATCGATCGTGATGATGTCCTTGTTGCCGGTAGCTGTTACGAAGATGTCGGCGCGCGGAGCGGCATCCTCCATCGTCACGACTTCGTAGCCTTCCATCGCGGCTTGCAGGGCGCAGATCGGATCGATCTCCGACACCATGACGCGGCAGCCGGCGTTTCTGAGCGACGCCGCCGATCCCTTGCCGACATCGCCGAAGCCGGCGACCATGGCGACCTTGCCGGCCATCATGACATCGGTGCCGCGGCGGATACCGTCGACGAGGCTTTCGCGGCAGCCATAGAGGTTATCGAATTTCGATTTCGTGACCGAGTCGTTGACGTTGATCGCCGGGAACAGCAGCGTACCCTTCTTCTGCATTTCGTAGAGGCGATGGACTCCCGTCGTCGTCTCTTCCGACACGCCCTTGATCGCCTTGGCGACCTCGGCGAACCAGCCCTTCGGCTTCTCTGCCAGCGTCTTCTTCAAAAGCGCGAAGAACACCTCTTCTTCTTCCGAGCCCGGCTTATCGAGGAAGGCTGTATCGCCCGTCTCGGCTCGCAGCCCGAGGTGCACGAACATCGTCGCGTCGCCGCCGTCGTCAAGGATCATGTTGGGAACGCCGCCGTCACCCCACTCGAACAGCTTGCGCGTATAGTCCCAATAATCGACGAGGCTCTCGCCCTTCCAGGCAAATACGGGAATGCCGGCGGCTGCGATGGCCGCAGCGGCGTGGTCCTGGGTCGAATAGATATTGCAGGACACCCAGCGGATGTCGGCGCCGAGAGCGGCCAGCGTCTCGATCAGCACGGCCGTCTGGATCGTCATATGCAACGATCCGGCGATGCGCGCGCCCTTGAGCGGCTTCGATGCGCCATATTCCTCGCGGGTCGCCATGAGACCGGGCATTTCGGTCTCAGCTATGGCGATTTCCTTGCGCCCCCATTCGGCAAGGCCAAGGTCTTTGACGATGTAGGCGTTGAATTTCGTGCTCATGCGGCTTTGTTCCTCATCGATCGACCATTCTCTGGGCTTTCAAAGCGCAGACATTGCATGCTCCCTGGCGGGCGCATTCTCAGCGCTTGCCTCGCTCCCTACGGCAGTCGGCCGTTGCTATAGCGAAGTCGCCGGCTTCACGCAATAACATATAAGCAAGTCTTTATGTCTCTGGCGCGACGGGCACCTCGGCCGTCCGATCGCGCTCGGTGGAAGCATCCATGGTAAGCAATTGGTATATTTCAAACATAAAATTCTATTTTATTTGACTTTACTTGATAAAGCGCCTGTTAAGCTCATCAACAATTACAAATTATCGCATTAATTGGTCTTAAATCTATCGGCCTCCAAGGTGGCGTCTAAGTATTTATCTTGGAGACGGTTCCATGAAGTGCACGTCTTTCGTATTGCGGCATGCGCATAAGGTTGGCCGCGCCTGGGCGAATGATTTTCGCGCGCGCACCATCCTGCGCCGGTTCGCGGGCGACTCGCGTGGCGATGTCGCTATTCTGTTCGGGCTCATGACCGTCGCCCTCTTTATGATGATTGGTTTGGCGGTCGATTTTGGGCGGCTTGTTAATGCCCGCAACCAGACCTTACAGGCAACCGACGCGGCTGTGCTCGCGGGAGCCCGTGCCCTCCAGACGAATGGTGGGGACCAAAACGCGGCGCTGGCCGTTGCCCAGGCGTACTATCAGCAGGCCGTAAAATCCCGCATTCAGGTCCTCAACGATACCATTGGTTTCGCCGTTTCGGACAACGCGACAGCTGTCGTTACGACAGGCAACGCCTCGATCACGACGCCATTCATGGGCCTAGGAGGCGTGAAGACGCTGCCGCTTCTCCACAAAGATGGCTCCGACTATGCCAAGGCGGTTCTTGCGGTCGGGGGCAATGCCGAACTCAATCTCGAAGTCTCGATGATGCTCGACATCACCGGGTCGATGGCGGGGCAGAAGCTCACCGATATGAAGTCCGCGGCGAGCGATCTGGTTAACATCGTCGTGTGGGCCGATCAGAGCAAATACACGTCGAGAATTGCTATTACACCGTTCGCGTATGACGTCCGTCTTCCGGCTGCGGCTTTCACGAAGGCCACAGGAATTACTTCGACGACGAATCCATGCGTCGTAGAGCGCACTGGAACGGAGAAGTATACCGATGCCGCCCCTGCTTCCGGCCAGTACGTAATGGTGCACAATAACGCCACTACCACCACCACCACCACGGGTAAGGGCAAGAATAAGGTCACCACCACCACCACCACCTACAGCCCGACTTGCAACTTGGCAGCGAGTGCCGAGGCGCTGCCTCTGTCGAGCGATAAGACAGCGTTGCTTGCGAAAATCGACGGCCTCGCCACGGCCGGTAGCACGGCTGGGCATATTGGCACGGCGTGGGCCTGGTACATGCTGGATCCAAACTGGTCGTCTCTGTGGTCATCTTCGAGCACGCCGGCAGCTTACGGTACAGATAAATTGCGGAAGATCGCGGTTCTGATGACGGACGGCGAATACAATACCCAGTACACGACGAACGGCGTTCCTGACGGTTCAAGCTCACTCACGAGCTGTCCGAACGCGGCGAACGGTGTCTGTTCGAGCGCCCAGGCTGTTTCACAGTGCAATGCGATGAAGGCTAAAGGCATCGAGGTCTATACGGTCGGATTCCAGCTCGACAATCAGACTGCCATCGATACGCTCTCGAGCTGCGCGACGGACGCCGATCATTTCTACAATTCGACGACGGGCGACGCGCTCAAGGCAGCGTTCCGAGATATCGCGCTGAAGATTTCGACGCTTTACCTGTCGCAATAAAGATCGAACTTATGGGGCACTGCTCAGGGGACGTTTCGGCGTCCCCTTTTTTGTTGCGCCCGGCGCCTCACCTCCGGTACCGGCCGCCGGGCGCGAAGTGGCGATTACGCGTCGCCGACGCATTCCTCGTCAAAGCCCGCTTCGACGAGGCGGACGAGAGCTTGCAGTGCTTCGGGGCCCTGCGGGCCTTCGGAAACGATATGCAGCTCGGAACCTGGACCGGCAGCCAGCATCATCAGGCCCATGATCGATGTGCCGCCGACGGAATTGCCGTGGTGTGTGACGGTGACGTTCGCGTCATAGGATTCGGCGCATTTGACGAACTTCGCCGAGGCGCGCGCATGCAGGCCTTTAATGTTGCGAATGACGACGACTGCTTCCGGTTTCAAACTGTTGGCCAGCTCAGGCATCGTTCGTTCTCAGCCGCCCGAAAGTTCTTGGCTCGCAACCTTGATGTATTTCTTACCGGCATCGCGGGCCATGATGACAGCTTGATCGAGTGGCGTCTCGCCTCGAATGCTGGCGAGCTTCACAAGAATTGGAAGGCTGATGCCGGCGATGACCTCCGCCTTTGTCTCGTCCATCACCGATATGGCGAGATTGGAGGGCGTACCGCCGAACATGTCCGTTAGAATGATGACGCCCTTGCCGTCGTCCACGCGCTGCACCGCATTTAAAATTTCGAGCCTGCGGGCTTCCATGTCGTCGTCCGGGCCAATGGCTATCGTCTCAAGCGCCGACTGCTTGCCAACGACGTGTTCGAGCGCGCTGCGAAATTCTTGCGCAAGCCCGCCATGAGTGACGATGACAAGTCCGATCATGAGCGACGGGCCATTTCATTATCATGCGGCGAATATTGTACTCGCTTCGCCGTGTGGCGCGGAAAGTGGCAAGTGTTCGCGGTCGGCGCAAGCAGTTTCTGGACCAGATTCAGGCCTTTGGTGTGACACGTGGCAGAGTTGCCATGACAATGGCCGCCACAAGCTTTAGGGGGCTCGAGCTTTCGAAAGGGAAGAGACGGACCAGGGGCACGTCAAAGCCCAGAATTTGGGCGAACGGCCAAGGGTCCGGGAACCTTTCGATAGTGCCCTCACGGACAAGATCCACAACGAGAACGACGTTCGCTTCGGTAACTGCGTCAACCTCAAGGATGCCGAGGCCTCGAATTTCAAGCTTGCCGCGCAGTTGCGGCGGGGCGCTAGCCCGCAGGCAAGAGCCTTCGTGCCTTAGTACGACCTGGTCGTCCGACACCAGCTTTATAGTGTCCCGAACGAGTGCGGACGGTCCGAGACCCAGGCACCTAAGGGCGAGATCGGACTTTCCTGACCCTGAATATCCGCGGATCAGCGCCGCGCGGTCGCCTATGGCGATGGCGGTCGCGTGAACGCGCTCAACTTCTCCAGGCAAGTCCGGTTCCTACTTGCGGCGAAAGCGGCAGGCGAACGGTGAAGCGGGCGCCTCGTGGCGGATGTCCATCGCTCGATCCGCGGTTTTCCGCGAAAATCTCGCCGTTGTGGCTGACGACGATTTCGCGGGAGATCGACAGGCCAAGTCCTGAATTTTTTCCGCGTTTTGCATCGGTCTGCGGACGGTCGCTATAAAATCTATCGAAGATCTGCCCGAGCTTGTCCGGCGGGATGCCCGGTCCTTCGTCCTCGACCGCAATCTCGATCCTGCTGCCGTTCGGCTGCGCGCGAACGGTGATCGTTCCGCCCTCGGGCGAGAAGGACAGCGCATTGTCGATGAGATTGGTGAGGACTTGGCCAAGGCGTCCGTCGTTGCCGCGAACCGTATAAGACGACGATGTCCCCGGCTCTACGAACAACCGGATCCGACGGCTGTCATCCGCGAGCATGTCGGCAAAGAGGCCGTTGACGTTCTCCAAGACGGTCCGGATGTCGATCGGCTGCATCTCCTGACGTGCGAGTTCGGCATCAAGGCGAGAGGTGCTCGAAATGTCGTTGATCAAGCGGTTCAATCGCTTCAACTCGGCCTGGATCTCTGTCACGAGCTCCACGCGGTCGGCGTCGGATTTCGCATATGCGAGGGCTTCCGCGGTCGAGCGCGCGGCGGCAAGCGGGTTTTTCAGCTCGTGCGCGACGTCGGCCGCAAACTTCTCGCTCGCTTCGATGCGGCGGTAGAGTGCGTTCGTCATTGCGACGAACGCACGGCCCGTCTGGCCGACCTCGTCGCGTCGCGCGGTCAGATCCGGTAACTGCTCGCGGGCGGTAATATTTTGTGTGACGCGGTTGGCGGCTTCCGAAAGGCGGCGCATGGGACCCGCGACCGTTCTTTCGAGGACGAGTGAACTGCCGATGGCAACGAGCAGCGCCATCGCCGCGATCTGCAAGATCAACCAGCGCTCGTCCCAAAGAACGTCGTCGATGTCGCCGGGATTCGTAGAGAGGAGTAAAACGCCAAGGATTTTATTGCCGCGCTTGATAGGCTCGGCCATCGAGACGATTTGCTGGCCATGCCGATTGAGCAGCAGGATAGGCGTTTCGACGCCATTCTGCGCGGCGTTCTTGACCTCCGGATAAAGAAATCCGTTGGCGGTTCCGAGTTCACGGTAGACCTTGAGCTCCTTGTTGATCACCCAATAGTGGAGTCGGGTCCAGAAATTCTTGAGGCGCGGTGTTTCCTCGGCGGTCGGCGGCGGCCCCGTGTCGGAAGAGTCGTCGTTTGAAAAGAGCGTTTCGCCGTTGAGGATCAACGTGCCTTTTGCCGAATAAATGCGCGCCTTGAGATCAGCGGGGCCTACGAGCTTCTTCAGGATAATGGCCGCCTGGTGCGGATCGATCGGAAGCTCTAAAGCCGCGAACGCATCGTCCCGTTGGGCCATTGCGAGGGACTTTTCGGGAATACGGTTCGGATCGAAGATCGCCCGCTCGTTGACGGCGCGATAAGCGATGGCTTCCGCGGTAATCCGCGACACCGTCTTGACGACATCCACTTTGGCGTCGAGCAGCCAGCCATGATGAAGGCTGAGATAGAGCATAGCAAACAGGAGACCGGCAAGGCCCAGCACGTTCGCGAGAAGGATGCGCCGCCTCAGGTTTTTCCCGATGACGCGCCCAATCCAGCTTCCCGCGAGCCACCGGCCGGTCGCCACGCTTGCGCGACCGGCAGCCGCGCGAAAATCGAACCTCGGCTTCTTTGCGTCCGAAGCGGGTCCAGCAACGTCCGCTGCGCTTCCAAGCGTTGCGGTCGCCGTGATGTCATTGCTGTCGAGCGCCATCCCGTCCCCGGTGGCTGATCGGCCGCTTACTCTTTGAAGCGGTAGCCGACGCCGTAAAGTGTTTCGATCACGTCGAAGTCGTCATCGACCTGCTTGAACTTTTTTCGCAGCCGTTTGATGTGGCTGTCGATCGTCCGATCGTCCACATAAACCTGATCGTCATAGGCGGCATCCATCAACGCATCGCGCGTCTTGACGACGCCGGGCCGAGTGGCAAGCGCCTGCAGGATCAGGAACTCGGTTACGGTTAGCGTCACCGCCTTGTTATCCCAGTGGCACGTATGGCGCTCGGGATCGAGTTTCAGCTTGCCGCGTTCAAGGACGCGCTTGGCTTCGTCCTCCGTCGTCGTACCATCCTTCGGTGCAACGCGGCGCAGGACCGCTTTCACGCGCTCGACGATGAGCCGCTGCGAAAAGGGCTTCGCGATGTAATCGTCGGCGCCCATCTTGAGACCGAACAGCTCATCGATCTCCTCATCCTTCGAGGTGAGAAAGATGACTGGCATCGCCGACTGCTGCCGCACGCGCCGCAAAAGTTCCATGCCGTCCATGCGGGGCATCTTGATATCAAAAATCCCGAGGTCGGCAGGCTCTTCCGTCAATGCTTCAAGTGCGGACACTCCGTCGCCGTAGGTGCGGACCTTGTATCCCTCGGCCTCCAGCGCCATCCGCAACGAGGTCAGGATGTTCCGCTCGTCATCGACGAGTGCGATGGTGCTCTTTTCCTTCATCTTTTCCTCTTCTGACCCCCGGACCGCAGCGGGACGCGCACCGCGCCATCTCTGGCGCATATGGCGGCATGGTGTACCAATTGTGGCGCTCCGTCCAATGGGCGCCGGAGGCTGAATGGCACCTGAATAGGCGACTGGGCGGTCAACGGCAAGCAAAGCGGGCAAATTCGATGGTCACAAGTGCATATTTAAGCTTGTTTGCTGTCGATATTCGACCCATCTTCCGCATGAAGACAACTCTTCGGAAATTCAAGCGGTAACATAATGTTACTGGTTTTTGCGTGTTCTTATCCGCGTGCAGCCGTCGAACGGCCTCGGTCCATGGATCTTTCCGCAAACAACGGAAAATCAAGGCGAAGCGGCCATATTTAGTGCGGCACATACGGGCTAGTTGTGCGTTGTGTGCCCCATACCGGTGTAATTGCGGATCCGCTGCGACGTCCATTTCACAAGGCAGAGATTGATGAAAGAGCTGTTTCCTACCCAAGCTTCACAGAAGGTTCGACGCAATGTTCTCGAAGCCGAACTGATCGAGTGCATCGTCAAGCGCGGCGAAGGAAAGCTCGCGGCAAGCGGCGCGGTGGTCGTCGAGACAGGTCAACACACGGGCCGTTCAGCCGAGGACAAATACATCGTTAGAGACGCTGAAACTGATGGCGCGATCTGGTGGGACAACGCCAAGGAGATGTCGGAAGAGCAATTCGACCGGCTGCTCGCCGACTTCGTCAGCTTTGCGCGGCATAAACAAATTTTTGTCCAGGATCTCTACGCGGGCGCCGAAAAAGAGCATCGCCTCAATACGCGGATCATAACCGAGCACGCGTGGCAGTCGCTTTTCATTCGCCATCTTCTCCGCCGCCCCGAGGCGAGCGAGCTTGGCGGCTTCGTGCCTGAATTCACCGTCGTCGATCTGCCGAGCTTTCGCGCCGCGCCGCTCTATCACGGAACGCGCAGCGAGACCGTGATCGCCTGCAATTTTTCAAAGCGCATCGTCCTCATCGGTGGCACGAGCTACGCCGGTGAGATCAAGAAAAGCGTGTTCTCGTTCCTCAATTATCTCCTCCCGGCGAAGAACGTCATGCCGATGCATTGCTCGGCGAACGTCGGCAAGGATGGCGATTCCGCCGTGTTCTTCGGGCTTTCCGGAACCGGCAAGACGACGCTCTCTGCCGACCCTTCGCGCGAGCTTCTGGGCGACGACGAGCACGGCTGGTCGGAGCGCGGGGTCTTCAATTTCGAGGGCGGCTGCTACGCGAAGACGATCAGTTTGTCGAAATCCGCGGAGCCGCAGATCTGGGAAGCCTCGAACCGCTTCGCGACGGTACTTGAGAACGTCATTATCGATCCGGTGACGCGCATCCCGAACTTCGACGATAATCGCCTCGCGGAAAATTCTCGCTCCGCTTATCCGCTCGATGCGATTTCCAACGCCAGCCCGACGGGCACGGCGGGGCATCCCAAGAACATTGTGATGCTGACGGCAGATGCTTTCGGCGTGCTGCCGCCGATTGCCAAGCTGACGCCAAGCCAAGCGATGTATCACTTCCTGTCGGGCTTCACGGCAAAGGTTGCCGGCACCGAGAAGGGCATGGGCTCGGAGCCGAAGCCGACATTCTCGACCTGTTTCGGCGCGCCGTTCATGCCGCGCCATCCGAGCGTCTACGGCAATCTCTTGCGCAATCTGATCGCCGAGCACGGCGTCGATTGCTGGCTCGTCAACACCGGCTGGACCGGCGGCAAGTACGGCGAGGGCAAGCGCATGCCGATAAAGGTTACGCGCGCGCTTCTCGACGCGGCGCTTTCGGGTGAGCTCAAGAGCCAGCCGATGCGCATCGATCCTGTATTCGGATTTGCGGTGCCCGTCGCGTTGGATGGCATCGACCAGAAGCTTCTGACGCCCCGCGATACGTGGGCCGATCCGAAAGCCTATGACGAGATGGCGGCGAAGCTGGCGCAGATGTTCCACGACAACTTCGCGAAGTTCGTGCCTTACGTCGACGCTGACGTTCTCAAGGCGAGTCCCGTCATCGATCGCGCCGTCGCCGCGGAGTAGACCTCCGCCTAAGCTCCGCAAGACGCCCAAATGACATGGCCGCGATGCTCGGCCGTGGTGCGTCGCCTCGGGCGTTGATCATTGGTCTCGTGGTGCCTAGAAAAGCGCGCCAGATCAGACAGGAGACGTCAGAGCATGGGCACCCGTATTCCTTTCACCCGCCCCGATGGAAAAACCGCCGAGGGCTATTTGTCATTGGCCGGCAAAGCCAACGTTCCGGGCGTCGTCGTCATTCAGGAATGGTGGGGTCTTCAGGACCAGATCAAGGGCCTCTGCGATCGCTTCGCGCTTGCAGGCTACGACGCGTTGGCGCCGGACCTCTTCAACGGCGTCGTCGTTCCCTACCACGACGCGGAAGCGGCCAGTCGCGAGATGAATTCGCTGAATTTTCTCGAAGCGGCGGATCAACACGTGCGCGGCGCCGCGCAATTTCTGTTGCGCTCCAGCCCGAAGGTTGCCGTTTCCGGGTTCTGCATGGGCGGAGCTGTTGCCGTGCTCGCCGCTTGTAGAGCGCCGGAATTTTCCGCGGTTGTTCCCTTCTATGGCTTGCCGCCGGAGTCGGTTGCGAAGCCAGCCGACGTGAAAGTGCCGTTGCAGGGGCACTTCGCCAACAGCGATGCTTACGTGACGCCCGAGAAGGTCGATGCTTTCGAGAAGGGCCTGAAGGCGGCGGGCAAGACGGCGGAGATCTATCGCTACGACGCGAGTCACGCCTTCATGAACGAGCAGCGCTCCGTCCACGACCGCCACTGCGCCGAGCTTGCATGGGAGCGAGTGGGCGCATTTTTGGGGAAGTATATTGGGTGAGCCGAGCCCTCGGCTGACGCCCGCCGTCATTGTCTCATGTAGAGTCACGCTGATGGGGATGCCGTGTCGTCAGATGGAAGCCGATCACGTTTGGAGAGGCTTTCTTCAAGTCGTCGAAGATCGGATGTCCGTTTTCCAGATTGAATGGGGACTCGGCCTCAGCTCCGAAAATGGTCTTATAAGTAACTATTCCCTCGATATGCATGTAGGGCGTTCGTCTCTCCATCTTCTTGATTACTTCCGAACCAAATCGAAAGCTCTCGCGGATCATAGCTACACCAGTTGGACCGACGCTTCCGTACAAGTAGGGAAGACCAGCAACGCCGCTCTCGCCGACAAAAGTGACGACTCCGTTGATCTTGACGGAGTGTGCTGGCGTCGCTCCGAAGTTTTTGAAAATAAGGTCAAGGACAACTCGTCGGAGATCTTCTCCCTCGCGTTGTTCTCCAAGCATGAGATGCGCTGTGCTGATATTGATATACGCTCGCAGTTCGCGGCGAGAATATTCGCGGCCGTCCCATACCAGAAAGACGGTGCCAACGCCCAAAACGATAGTGAAGAGAGCAATTATGATCGTACCGGCGGCGATCCAATCATCGTGGTTCCAAGATATAATCTGACCGACAAGCGATATGAGGACCCCGTAGGAGATCAACCATATGCAGCAGGCTAAATAGACCGCCGACAGGATCAGGCCCGCACGGTACTTGGTCAGCACCCCCACATGACGCCCCCGTCAAACGCCTTCCAACATCATACTCTTGCGTCCTATCGCATATCTAGCCCCGAAAATCCGCCAGCGTAAGAAGCGGTTCGAAGTTCAAGCCTGCCGTCGCAAACGTTTCGGCCGCGCCGTCGAGGCGGTCGACGATGGTGATGACGCGAACGATCTCGGCGCCTGCAGCGAGCAACGCGTCGGCGGCTTTCAGGGCCGAGCCGCCGGTCGTCGTCACATCCTCGACGACGACAACTTTCTTGCCGGCCATGCTGTCGCCCTTCACCAAGCCTTCGACGAGCGATTGCGTGCCGTGCTCTTTCGCTTGCTTCCGGACAAAGAACGCGGGCAGCTCTCGTCCCTGCGTGTAGGCGATCGCCGCGACGCTCGACGCTATCGGCACGGCGCCCATCTCGAGGCCGCCGATCAAATCGGCTTCGACGCCTTCGAGCTGATCGAGGATAAGCGAGGCAACGAGATAAGCTCCCTCGCTGTCGAGCATCGTCGGCTTCATATTAAAGTAAAAAGTCGACATTTTTCCCGACGCGAGCTTGAACTCGGGGCCTTCCTGGAAAGACCGCAATTTGATGAGCTCGATAAGCCGCGCGCGGCGTTCAGCGCGATCAGCCGATTTTCCTGGCATTCGGTCGTAAGCCCTTGCGTTTTCTCGTTCGGATGCGCAAACAGCCGAGTTCCGAAAGCATGTCAAGTTTCGAGGGAGCATTTGTGGTGGAGCGCCAGCGCGCGATGTGGACTTGGTGGGCGAAGATTGCGGCGCGGCCGTGGGTGCCGTCGCTTGCCCTGCTGGCGTTATGCCTCGCCGTCTACTTGCCGGGCGTGCTGCGACTGCCGGCCGTCGACCGCACAGAGATCATCTACGCCGACACGACGCGGGGCATGGTTGCGCGCGGCGACTGGACGGACCCGCGCTACGGGAGCGCTGTCCACCAGTATCGTCCGATCGGCACGTTCTGGGCGCAAAGCGTCACGCGATGGCTGGCCGGGGATGCGCGAGATCGTGACATCACGGTCTATCGCATTCCGTCGTTGATCGCGGTGACGCTTGCTGTGCTCGCGCTGTTCTGGCTCGGGCGAGGGCTCGTCGGATCGGAGACGGCACTGATCGCTTCGGCGTTGTTTGCGGTGGCGCCGCTGACGGTTCTCGTTTCGCAGCTCGCGATTGCGGAAGGATTGTCGCTTCTTCCGGCGACCGTCGCGATGCTGGCGCTGGCGCGGATCTATGTGAATGCCGATGAGCCGTTCCCAACTGCCTTGCTTTTCTGGGCCGCTGTCGGCGTCGGTATCGTGATCAACGCGCTGCTGGTTCCGATCCTCGTTCTTGCGACGTTGATCGCGCTCTATCTGATGGATCGCGACCTTTCGTGGCTCAAGCGATTGCGGCCGCTTGCCGGTGTTCCGCTCGCCCTCGCCATCGGCGCGCCGTGGCTCATCGTTCGTGCGCATCAGGACGGAACGCCGTTCGCGGGTATGAGTTGGAGCGAGTTCCTCGCCGCGCTGGGTGGCGCGCAGGATATGAAGCTTAGGGCGTTTCCCGGCACGTTCGTGCTGGCTTTGCTGCTCGGATTTCTTCCCGGCACTGTGCTGCTCGGCACCGTCTTCAAACGCTTCTGGGCGACGCGTGACCAGAGGCTTCCGCGATTTCTCCTCGCCTGGGTGATCGGATATCTCATTTATCTCGAAGCGCTGTCGTCGAAGCCCGGCACCTACATGGTGCAGACGATGCTTCCGGCGCTCGCGCTCGCCGTCTCCATCGTGGTCACGAGCGAGGGCGGTGCGGGAAAGCGTCCGGAGTGGAGCGGCTTCACGATCTGGCCGACGGCGTTGTGCGCACTTCCGCTTGCGATTTTCGCAGGTGTCTACGCCTTCGCAGGCGAGATCCCCGGCGTAATCCCCGCGGTTCTGATCGCGGGCATCGCCTCGCTCTTCATCTGGAGCGGTCAGCTCGGCCGCGAAGGGCATCTGCGCCGCTGGTCCGCGGTCGGTGTCGCCGCGCTCGGACTTTTCGCGATTACGTTGCTCGGCATCGTTCTGCCGGGAGTCGACAAGATCTGGCCGGCGCGGCAAATCGCGAAGGCCGTCGCGAGTTGCCCGGCGAGCGACACGGCACTCATCGGCTTCCGCGAGCCTTCGGGGCGGTTCCTGCTTTCTCTCCCAACCGATCGGCAGACGCCGGAAGCTCTCGCGCAACGCGCAGCGGATAAAGTGCCAACTCTTTCGATTGTGGAAGATCGCTGGGCAAAGCGCACCAACTGGAGCTTGCAATCGAAGTCGCAAGACCCGCTTCCGCCGCCGACGGGTTGCGTCTCGGCCTATAACGTCATGCGCGGCTGCCCGCTGTATTTCCGCATTTATTCGCCGAACCCCGCTGAGCCTTGTGCCGTTCCTGCCGAGTTCGCATGCCCGCCCGATGCGGCTCCAGTCGGCTTCGAAAAATCGGGCGACTGCGACTGAAAAGTGGCCCCCTGCGCAATTGGGGCCTGCAATGCTATATGAGAGACAAATCTAGCAAGGATTGCCTTCAAATGTTCAATCCCGAACGCCCGCCCGAGATCATCGCGCAGCGCTGGCTCAACTCCGACAAGAAACGCACGCTCAAGGCCGAGAAAGGCAAAGTCGTTGTCGTCGCGATCTGGCAGCTGGGCTGCCCCGGTTCGCAGAAGTTCGGCCTGCCGCAGGCGATGCGGTTGCACGGCGCCTTCGAGGAGAGCGAAGTCGCGGTGTTCGGGCTGCACATGCCATTCGAAAGGTTCGCCGAGCAGACGCCGGAGAAGGTCGAAGCTTATCTAGCCGAGAACGGCATCACGATCCCCATCGCGCTCGACAAGCCGAACGGCGAAGAGCTGCCCGAGACGATGAAGGCTTACGAGCTACAGGGCACGCCTGCGATTTTGCTTTTCGACCGGCAAGGTCGCTTGCGGCGGCATTATCTCGGTGCGGTCGATGATTTCCGCCTCGGCGCTGAAGTCATGGCGCTGCTGATCGAGGACAAGGACTGCCCTCGCGAGATGTCGATTGCGCTCGAACGCAAGCTCGCGGCGGCGCTGGTCGATCCCGAGGCGCATCATCATCACGAGCATGGCGATGAATGCGGCTGCGGTCACGATCACAGCCATGATCACGGGCACGATCATCACCACCATCATCGTGGGCATGATCACGACCACGATCATGCCGCCGCGCATGGCGAGCCGGGGCATGTCCACGGTCCGGACTGCAAGCATTAGTTAGTAGCGGACTGTCATCCCGGACGCTGCATAGCAGCGATCCGGGACCCAGAGCCGAAAGCGGAGTTCGCGACCGTGGGTCCCGGGTCTCGCAAGTGGGCTCGCCCGGGATGACAATTTTGTTGTCGCCGCCGGCGCCCGGGCACCTGTTCCCGACGAAACCGCTTCGACGACGCTCAGCGTCTACGAGACCCCTCCGCACCAATGGTTGGTGCGCGATTGTCTTGGAGGTGCTTATGCGCACATCGCTTTTTTCACTGCTCGTCTACTCGCCCTCGACGCTCGGCTACGAATCGCCTTGGCTCAAGGAGGCCGACGATCTCACTCGGGCCGCCAAGGAAGCAGACCAACGCGCCCGTGATGCCAACCCGCTGGAGGGCTTCGCCGGGTTTTGAGTCGGCGCGCATGGAAGGAGGTGGGCGCGTCATCAACAGCCTCCTTCATCCTGCCACCCGAATCACGCTTCTCTCCGCTCTACAAGTCGAGGGCGGAGATAGCTCATGGAACGCGCAGGCGGACGCGGAACGAAGGTTCACGTAGGCGAGGCCGAAGATGCGAGTCCGCGCCGGCGGCCGGCTCGCCTCTCCGGCGCAACCGACGCCGCTTCGCGTAGCCGGCCGGTTGCGCCGAGTAAGAAAACGATCGCGTTGGTCTACGATTTCGACGGCACGCTGTCGCCGAAGCCTATGCAGGAATACGCGTTCCTGCCGAAGCTCGGCATCGAGCCGAAAGAGTTCTGGGCCGAATGCACGCGCGTCGCGAAAGCCGAGCGCGCCGATGCGCTGATCACCTACATGCATCTGCTCTACAAGAAGGCGAAAGAGAAGGGCGTGCGCATCGACCGCGCCGATCTCGTGGCGCAGGGGAAGACCGTCGAGCTTTATCCTGGCGTCGAAACCTGGTTCGACCAGATGCACGCCTACGTGAAGAAGCGCGCGGCGGATGCGGGCATCACGGTGAAGCACTATCTCGTGTCGTCGGGGCTGACGGAGATCATCGAGGGCACGAAGATCTATCCGCACTTCGCCAACGTGTTCGCGAGCGAATACTGGTTCGACGCCTACGACCTGCCGTTTCCGAAACGCGTCATCTCGGACACGGGCAAGACGCAGTTCCTGTTCCGCATCAACAAGGGCATCGAGGACTTAGGCCAGAGCATCAACGCGCACTTGCCGGAGGAGCAGCGGCCGATCCCGTTCTCGAACTTCATCTATTTCGGCGATGGCGACACGGACGTGCCGAGCATGGCGCTTCTGAAGAAGAACGGGGGCCATGCGATCGCGGTGCATAATCCGCATGAGAGCGAGACGAAGTGTGTCGAGCTTTTCAAAGCCGGGCGCTGCGATTTCTATGCGGGCGCCGACTACCGCAAGGGCTCGGATCTATTCAAGCGCACCTGCCTGCTGCTCGACCGCATCATTGCAGATGTGAGGGTGCGGGAGGAGGCGAGGGGGTTGGGAGCATGAACGTCGAAATTCAGGCGGCGCTAATTGGTGCAGTCGTTGCTACTTTTGGCTCTTGGATATTTTCGGTGATTCAGGATTGGCAGAAGTCCCGCTCGGATCGCCGAACTGTTGCCAATTTGTTATTGGTTGAGTTGATGGCGCAGGCTGACTTCACATCGGTGCTCGCTAAGGATGCATTGGCGCTCAAGGAAACCTTTGTGCGCTTTGTTCCGCCTTACCCTGTCGTTTATCGAGCGCAGGCGAACAAGATCGGGTTATTGGACGCGAAAACCTCAAGCGCGATTGTCGCGTTCTACGGGGCAATATCTTGGGCTGAAACGCTGGTAGAGGCGCTACCGGATACCATTACCTACGCTAGGATAAAAGGTGGTCCGCACGGTGCGCCGTCTGAGGCCGGATTTCATTCGGCGTTACATGCGGAGAACCTATTGGATGCGCAAGCGGCGGGCTTGATGGAGCGCTTGCAGCAAGCGGCACGCGGAGCTTGCTTTAATGCGATTCTAGCAATCCGTGCCCTCGACGGCATCGCGTCATACAAGCGGCTTCCTAGTGACGAAACCGTTTTAGCGGATGCATTGCGTAAGCTTGAAAATGGTGCATCAGAATGATTTTGGTGATCTAGGGCGCACAATATCGAAATTTGGGAGTAGCTTGATCGCCCCCTCAATCTTGATCCCAGGAAGGTCGACTGTCACCTTCGTTCGGTTTTCCTACCCCCGTCATCCCGGCGAAGGCCGGGATCTGTCCAGGCCGCAAATTTGCGATGAACTTGCACTTGGATGGATCCCCGCCTACGCGGGGATGACTTTGATCGGGCGAAGAGCGTTCGGTGGGCTGAGTTTCGGGATGACGCCATAGCGGGACGCGGCTAGGTTTGGAGCCCACGAAACACCCCTGCGTCTACATTCTTGCCAGCAAGCCCTATGGCACGATTTACGTTGGCGTGACCAGCGATCTTGCTCATCGGATGGCGCAGCATGATCAAGGTCTGATTGAGGGCTTCACGAAAAAATACGGCGTCAAAGTGCTCGTCTATTACGAGATGCACGACACCCTCGATGCCGCGATCACGCGAGAAAAACAGCTGAAGCGGTGGCGGCGTGAGTGGAAATACCGCCTCATCGAGCAAATGAATCCGGACTGGCGCAACTTGTTTGATCCGACGACGGGTGAGATTGCGTTTGGCGCGGTGGATGAGCCTAACGTGGAGTTCGATCCTGTCGGCGATTTGGACGGATCCCCGCCTGCGCGGGGATGACGGCGTTTTGGTGCGACTGCTCTTAACGCCCCTCGATCTTGATCCCCGGCAAATCAACTCTCACCTTCGTCTGGTTCGCGTCCCAGAGAAGATAGCCAAGCACGACGACCGCGACGGAGAGCACTCCGATAATCACCGATTTAATGTCCAACATTTGCCTCTCCGGTGGCGCTTTGAGCGTGTGCGCATCAATCGCCACGGGGATGGGTGTGTGTCAAGGGCGGGTTGCCGCAGAGCAACGTGCCTCTCGTCATCTTCGGCCAAGTGAGCTGAGCGAGTGAAGGCCGGGGATCCAGCGCAAGACTTGTCGCAGACGCAATAATGGGCCTTCGGCGCTCCTTGCGCTGGATCCCCGACGCGCCTCGCGATGCTCGCCACATCGAGGATGACGGTTTGTGGTTGGAGAAAGCTCCTAATCCGCGACGGTCACCTTCTCCGCGAAGAACCTCGGCTTATATTTGCGCGCGACGATCCTCACGCGGGCGCCGACGCGGAAGGCCGGCTGTCCTTGCGTCGTCAATGGAACGGTGACGCCGCTGTCCGTCACGAGCTCGGCATAGCCGCCGCGCCAGAACCTGATCGTGCCGGTGAAAATCTGGCTTTCCGGTTCAAATGGATCAGTGTCGTCCATTCGAATTCTCCGATGTCGGTGCGCCGCTCTCTGGCGCTACACGAACTATCTTGCCGCCGAACTTTGGCATCTTCCAGCAGTTGGAGCGGATAATGAGTGCAAAAGAGCCGAACAAACTTTTGTGAGAGTCTTTGTTTGCGCACGGCGATTCGCGTTCCGCGAGCCGGCCACTGTGCGGGGCCTGTTTAGACAGGGGCTTTCGCAAGCAGCCGGTTGACGTGGCCCATCTTGCGGCCGGGACGGGCTTCCTTCTTGCCGTAGTGATGGAGGAACGCGCCGGGCTCGGCGGCGATCTTCTCCCAGGCAAGTATATCATCACCGATCAGATTGAGCATTTCAGCGCCTGGCGCCTTGAGTGCCGGCGAACCGAGCGGCCATCCGGCGACGGCGCGGATGTGCTGCTCGAATTGCGACGTCAGAGCGCCGTCCATCGTCCAGTGCCCGGAGTTGTGGACCCGCGGGGCCATCTCGTTGACGAACAGGCGGTCGCGGCCATTCTCCGTCACGACGAAGAACTCGATCGCGAAAACTCCGACATAATCGAGCTTTTCAGCGATCTTTTGCGCGATGGAGATTGCCTGCGCTGCGACGTCGCCTGAGAGCCGGGCCGGCGCGACGGAGCGATGCAGAATGTGATTGCGATGCTCGTTCTCGGTCACGTCGAAAGCCTTGAACGTGCCGTCAAGTGCGCGTGCCGCAACGGCTGAGACCTCGGCGCGGAAATTGACGAAGCTTTCGAGGATCGATGGCTGATCGCGCATCTCCGCCCATGCTGCTTCGGCATCGTCGCGCTTCAGGATCTTGGATTGGCCTTTGCCGTCGTAGCCGAAGCGGCGCGTTTTCAGGACGGCCGGAACGGCGAAGCCACTGTTGAGGACTTTATTGAGATCGGCGAGGCTATCGATGGCCGCGAACTCGGCCGTCATCGCGCCAAGCTCACGCGCCAACGACTTCTCGTTCATGCGGTCTTGCGCGCAGGCCAGAGCTTTCGCGCCCGGGCGAACAGGAATCCGCGCCGCGAGGAATTCGACCGTTTTGACCGGGATGTTCTCGAATTCGTAGGTCGCGACGTCAACCCACTTGGCGAAGTTCGCAAGGTGCGCTTCGTCCTCGTAGGCGGCAATCGTATGGGAGGCGGCGACGTCGAAGGCCGGACTATCGGCCTCCGGCGCATAGATGTGCGATTTGAGACCGAGGCGTGCGGCGGCCATCGCCAGCATGCGGCCAAGCTGTCCGCCGCCGAGGATGCCGATAGTCGAGCCGGGTGGAAATGCGGTCATCGCGGCGGTCATCAACCCTGCACGGGCGTTTCGGCGACGTCGGCCGAATGCTGCTTGCGCCAGGCTTCGAGCCGCTCGGCGAGCGCTGAGTCGGAGAGCGCCAGGATTTGCGCCGCCAAAATTCCGGCGTTCTTGGCGCCCGCTTCGCCAATGGCGAGGGTGCCGACGGGGACGCCGGCCGGCATTTGCACGATCGAATAGAGGCTGTCCTGGCCTTTCAGAGCTTTCGTCTCGACGGGAACGCCGAGGACGGGCAGCGTCGTCATGGATGCGGTCATACCGGGGAGATGCGCGGCGCCGCCGGCTCCGGCGATAATGACCTTGAGGCCTGCCGCCTTGGCGCCCTTGGCATAGCTATAAAGCCGTTCGGGCGTGCGATGCGCGGATACGATCTTGGTTTCGAAGGCGACGCCAAGCTCGGTCAAAATGTCAGCGGTAAGCTGCATCGTCGGCCAGTCCGACTGGCTTCCCATGATAATGCCGACCTGCGGCCTGCTCCGGCTCATGATGGCGTTCCAAGCCCCGAAAAACGGAAACCGCGTCGGTACAGGACCGGCCCCCAGTTTACAAGGGTTTCTGGCATCGTTCGCTGAGAATTCCGCGCATATTGGGCCTTCGGCCAACACGGCCCGGCCGCACGGCGTCCCTTTGAGCCCTAGGGCGCCGAGGCCAGCAAATAGTCGATCGAATGGAAGAAGTCTTCCGGACCGACGTAGCCTGAAATGCGCCCAAGCTCGTGGCGCGATTTCACGACCACGAATGTAGGCACGATTTCGACATCGGTTTTGAAGTCGAGATGGTCTGCATCGATATCGTTAATGTCGACGAAGCGTACCGGCAACTCCTTGCCCTGTTCCGACGTCTCATAGGTAGGGAGCACATCGCGCCGGAAAAGCTCGCAATAAATGCAGCCGTCGGCTTCAACAACGACGAGTTCAAGGTTGCCGCCGGGGTTGGGCGGTAACTCCGCATCGAGGCCCGCCCGAGATGACGCAGCCGGTGCGAGCATCAGCAGAGAAAAAAGCAAGGTGCGGATCGTGCTGCGCATGAGCGTTGCCTCGGGCCAGCGAAGGAACCCTCGGGTTTTAGGTCATATGGGTGCGCCCGACCTTTAAAAAATAAAGAGCTAGTTAATCTGCGTAGCAAATCGAAACACGGGCTGCGTGTTCACGGGTCAAGACTTTTTGCAGGTGACCGCGACGGTCTTGTAAGATCCGAAGCCGACGACGCCGGCGCCAAACTGCTGAGCCATTGCGGCTCCAAGCTTCTTCGCCTGCGCATCTTCCTTTTCCGCGTCGGGGTCGAGGAGCGTCGCGGCGCAGCCTTCGGGCGCGGATGCAAGTTTTACGGCGTCGGTTTTCTCGGGCTCGAAGTCGATGAAGTAGGAGGGATCGAAGACCGCGAACGTCAAACCTTCGGCATCGGCGAGCACGGGCTTTGCGAGAGGGAGGTGAAAGAAGAGGCGCAGGACGCCCTTGTCGTATTCGAGGTGAGCGCTCGTCGGTGGAGAAAACGTAAGCTGCTCCTCGCCGAGCTTTGCGACGGTGAAGTAGTTGAACTCCTTGAGGCCATCCATGTTGACCTTCAGGAGGTCAGCAAGCTCGTGCTGATCGTATTTGCCGTCGTTGTTCGTATCGAGTCCCTCGAGAGCCATCGCGGCATAGGCGTCGTCGAAGCTCCACGCGTGATCGACGCCCGTAACCGCGCCTTTGTCGTAGTCGACCGTCAGTTCGTACGTCACCCACATGTGCGGGTGAGCCGAGGCCGGCACCATGATCGCCAGCATGGCAAGGAAGATCAGAGCCACGCGGCGATATATCTTCACGTTGTTGAGCACGCTTGGCCTCGAACCTTCTGCCGTGACGCGCGGGAGAATCCGCGCGCCAGGTAGGAAACGCACAGCGAACATGGCGAGATTGCGACGTGGCCGATCTATCAAGCGGTCTAAGACGATTTGCCCGCGGTTGCGATCCGGTCAGAGCGGGTTATATTATATTTTTGTCCCAGCAAACAGGATGGTTGGAATGACCGGTGCGGCGGCGCCATGCTTTGGCGCTTTTTTCGCATTCGCGCATATCGCAGTGGCAGCCGCGGCGGAGACGCCAAAGGTCGTCGTCACGATAAAGCCTGTTCATGCGCTTGTCAGCCGGCTCATGGACGGGATCGGCGTGCCGCGGCTCGTGGTTGATGGCTCAGCCTCTCCGCATACGTTCACGCTGAAGCCTTCGACGGCGCGGGCGATCAACGACGCGGACATTTTCATCCGCGTTTCCGATTCCCTTGAGCCGTTCACGCGCAAAATCGTTACGTCGCTGCCTCAGAGCGTCACCATTCTGACGCTCGGGGGAGCCGACGGGGTTAAGCTTCTCGATCAGCGCAAGGGCGGGACGTTCGAAAAGCACGTGCATGGGCATGAGGCAGGAGAGGAAGCTCACTTAGACCATGCGGACGAACACGAAGATCATGACGACCACGATGAGAACGGCAAGGACGGGCATCTCTGGCTCGATCCCGAGAACGCCAAGGCGATCGTCGCGGACGTAACAAAAGTGATCTCCGCTCGCTATCCGGAATACGCAGAGAAGATTCAGCACAACGCCGCCGGGCTTGATGCCGACCTCGATGCTCTCGATGGCGAACTCGCGGCTGAGCTCAAAGGCTCGCACGGTAAGCCGTTCATCGTGTTCCACGACGCAACGCAGTATTTCGAGAACCATTACGGTTTGAGTGCCGCGGGCTCGATCACCGTCAGCCCCGATGTGCCGCCAAGCGCCATGCGTCTGACCGAGGTCCGGCGCAAGATTTCATCTCTCGGAGCCGTTTGCGTCTTCACCGAGCCGAGCTTCCAGCCAAATCTCGTCGCGGCAGTGACGGAGGGAACGCATGCACGCGCCGGCACCCTCGATGCCGAGGGCCAGATGCTGACGCCTGGCCCCGGTCTTTATTTCGACCTCATGCGCGGATTGGCGCACAACCTTGCGAGCTGCCTCAACGCCCAAAGCTGAGGCAGGTCAGCGGGAAGAAGTCGCTCTGGAGTTCAGTTAGACGCCTGGGCCTCGGCCTCGCGGCCTTCAAAGACGTATCCGGCGCCGCGAACGGTGCGGATCGGATCGCTTTCGTTGCCGCGGATCAGCGATTTTCTGAGGCGGCCGATATGAACGTCGACGGTCCGTTCGTCGACCTCGGAAGATTGGCCCCAGACACGGTCGAGAAGCTGGCTGCGCGACAGCACGCGTCGCGGGCTTTCCATAAAGACTTCGAGCATGCGGTATTCGGTCGGGCCGAGGCGCACTTCGCGCGCGCCACGCATCACCTTGTGCGCGCCCCGATCCATCGAAATCTCGCCGGAGATCAAGATGTCGCTCATCCGCTCCGGCGAAGCCCGCCGGAGCAGTGCCTTGATCCGCGCCATCAATTCCTGCACGGAAAACGGCTTCGTAACGTAGTCGTCGGCGCCGGTCGTCAACCCGCGGACGCGATCCGTTTCCTCGCCGCGAGCGGTGAGCAAAATGATCGGCAGGCTCTGCGTTTCGCTGCGATTGCGAAGTCGCCGGCAGAGTTCGATCCCGGAGATCTTTGGGATCATCCAATCCAGGATCGCGAGATCGAAGCTTTGCTCAGACAGAAGAAGCTCTGCTTCCTCCCCGTCCGCGGCCTGCACGACGTCATAGCCTTCGGATTGAAGATTGTACTTCAGAAGCTCGGCGAGCGGCGCTTCATCTTCGACGACGATGATCTTGGCTGTCATGGCGTTCGGTCAGGTTTCCTTCAGGATCGCACGGTCATTGACGCGGCGTGATCAGCGTCGACGATGTCTTGTCGCCTTTCGGCCGGTCGTCCGCGATGGGAACGCCGTGAACGAGGTAATAGACGTTCTCGGCGATGTTGGTCGTATGGTCGCCGATGCGCTCGATGTTCTTGGCGCCGAAGAGGAAGTGCGTGCAGATGCCGATGTTGCGCGGATCTTCCATCATGTAGGTCAGAAGCTCGCGGAACAGCGAGTTATACATCGCGTCGACCTGCTGGTCGCTGCGCCAGACCTCCATCGCCTTTTCGGCATCGAGCGAGGTCAGCGCGTCGAGAACGTCCTTGAGCTGGTTCTGCACCATCTCCGTCATGTGGCGCATGCCGGTCATCAAGGGCTTCGGATAGGTTTCGCCGGCGATCGCAAGAGCGCGCTTGGCGATATTCTTCGCGAGATCGCCGATGCGCTCGAGGTCGCCCGCGATCTTGATGACGGTCATGATGTGACGCAGATCGTTGGCGAGCGGCTGCCGCCGGGCGATCATCACGATCACTTGGTCTTGCAGCTCGCGCTCGAGCTGATCGACCATGACGTCGTCAGCAACGGCTTTCTCGGCGAGTTTCGGGTCGCGACGCTCAAGCGAATCCATTGCCTGGACGAGAAGCTTCTCAGCATAACCGCCCATCTGCGCAATGCGACGGTCGAGTAGCTTCAACTCGTCTTCATATGACTTCACGGTATGTTCGTTCATGGTCGTAAGATCCTAAATTCAGATTTGGCCTCGACGACACGCACTAACCGAAACGGCCCGTGATGTAGTCTTGCGTGCGAGTATCGGTTGGATTTGTGAAAAGCTTTTTGGTGTCGCCGAATTCTACGAGCTCGCCGAGATACATGAAAGCCGTGCGCTGAGAGACGCGGGCGGCCTGCTGCATGTTGTGGGTGACGATAGCGATGGTGAACTCGTTCTTCAGTTCATCGATCAGCTCTTCGACCTTTGCTGTCGAGATCGGGTCGAGCGCCGAGCAGGGCTCGTCGAAAAGGATGACTTCAGGACGGATGGCGACGGTGCGGGCGATGCACAGGCGCTGCTGCTGACCGCCCGAGAGGGAAAGCCCGCTGCTATGAAGCTTGTCCTTCACTTCCTTCCAAAGCGCGGCCTTTTCGAGCGCCGATTCAACGCGGCCGTCGACTTCGGACTTCGGCAGACGCTCGTAAAGACGCAGCCCGAACGCAATGTTTTCGTAGATCGTCATCGGGAACGGTGTCGGCTTCTGGAACACCATGCCGACGCGCGACCGAAGGAGGTTCAGGTCCTTCATGTCTAGGATGTTCTCACCGTCGAACATGATCTCGCCCTCGGCTCGCTGGCCCGGGTAGAGGTCATACATACGATTCAGCACGCGGAGCAGCGTGGACTTGCCGCAACCCGACGGTCCGATGAAAGCGGTGACCTGACGCTCGTAGAGCGGCAGCGAAATGCTCTTCAGGGCCAGTGACGTTCCATAGAAGAACTTCAGCTTGCGGACCGAAATTTTCTCGGTAAGTCCCGCGTCCACGTCTTTCGACATTACGTTCATTGTGGCGTCCTCGAAGAGCCTAACCAGCGTGCGGCGATACTGAGTGTGAGCACTGCTACGGTAATCAGCAACGCGCCCGTCCAGGCTAGACGTTGCCAATCTTCATAGGGGCTCAAAGCGTATTGGAAAATAACAACTGGCAAGCTTGCCATAGGAGCATTGAGGTCAGTGCTCCAGAACTGGTTGTTGAGTGCGGTGAAGAGCAGCGGGGCGGTCTCGCCACTGACGCGGGCGATGGCCAGCAGGACGCCGGTGATCATCCCGGCGCGCGCTGCCTTGTAGGCGACTTTACGAATGACAAGCGACTGCGGCAGGCCAAGTGCAGATGACGCCTCACGAAGCTGGTTCGGCACCAAAAGCAGCATGTTCTCGGTCGTTCGCACCACTGTTGGGATGACGAGGACAGCGAGTGCGGCGGCGCCGGCGATAGCCGAGAAATGTCCCATCGGGCGGACCAGAACTTCGTAAACGAAGAGGCCCGTGACGATCGACGGCGCGCTCAAGAGAATGTCGTTGATGAAGCGGATCACCGACGAGACTTTGCTGTAGCGGCCGTATTCGGCCAGGTAAGTGCCAGCAAGGATGCCGATCGGCGTGCCGACGATAACGCCGATGATCGTCATGGCCAGACTTCCGGCGATGGCGTTGAGGAGTCCGCCGTCGCTTCCGGGTGGCGGGGTCATCTCGGTGAAGACCTTCGAGCCGAGGCCCGCAAGGCCCTTGAATAGCAACGTCGCCAGGATGACGCCGAGAATGGCGATCCCAAGCGCGGACGCTGCCCAGCAGAGCCCCACGGAGATGGAGCTTGCGATGCGGCGGCGGCGATATTTCGCGAGATCGAGTGCCATGGTTATGCTCCCGTCCTTTTCTCAAGGCGCATCAGCATGAAGCGCGCGAGAGCCAGGACGATAAAGGTGATGAAGAAGAGGATCAGGCCAAGGGCGATCAGCGACGACGTATAGATGTCGCCAACAGCCTCGGTGAATTCGTTAGCGATGGTCGCCGAGATTGTCGTTCCGGGAGCCAGGATCGACGCTGAGATCCGGTGGGCGTTGCCGATCACGAAGGTGACGGCCATGGTCTCGCCGAGGGCGCGGCCGAGGCCCAGCATCACGCCGCCGATGATGCCGACACGCGTATACGGAATGACGACGTTGCCGACGACCTCGCGGGTCGTCCATCCCATGCCGTAGGCCGCTTCCTTCAGGACGGGCGGGACGGTCTCGAAGACGTCGCGGCAGACGGCGGTTATGAAGGGCAAGACCATCATCGCGAGAATGAGAGCCGATGTCAGGATGCCGATGCCGTACGGAGGGCCGGCGAATAGCTGATTGAGCACAGGGATCGGTTTGAAAAATGCGATCAGCTCGGGCTGGACGTATTGCTGAATGACCGGTGCGAAAAAGAAGAGGCCCCAGATGCCGTAGATGATGCTCGGAACGCCGGCGAGAAGCTCGATCGCTATGCCGATCGGGCGGCGGAGCGGCATCGGGCAAAGCTCGGTCAGGAACACGGCGATACCGATGCTGATCGGCACGGCGACGAGCATCGCAATGGCTGAAGTGATGACCGTTCCATAGATCGGCGCAAGGGCGCCGAATTGCTCGGTGACGGGGTTCCAGACTTCCCTCGTCAGGAAGCTAAATCCGAACGTTTGGAACGCGAGAGAGCCGCCGAGAATGAGCGAGACGAAAATCGCTCCAAGAATGGCGAGGACGAGATAGGCCGAGGAGAGCGTGAGATAGCGGAAAAAAGTGTCTGCCGTTCCGAGACTTGCGAGCACTTTGCGCCTGGCTGCTGCGGCAGCCGTCGCCTGGGAATGAACGTCTGACATGAAGGTCAAGTTTCCGCTCCGGACAAGAACCACGGCATCAACATTATAAACAGATCGAGAGGCGCCCGCACGGGCGCCTCTCGAAATTTAGCGGTCTCAGTTCGAGTAGACCGGCTTGTTGTCGTCGCCGACGATGTCAGCCCAGCTCTTCTTGACGAGAGCAACGACGTTGTCGGGCAGCGGAACATAATTAAGTTCTTCTGCAGCCTTGTCGCCGTTGGCGTAAGCCCAGTCGAAGAACTTCAGGGCGTCCTTAACGGCAGCGGCGTCCTTCGGTTTCTTGTGGACGAGGATGAAGGTCGGGTTGGTGATCGGCCAGGTGTCAGCACCGGCCTGGTCCGTCAGGATGACGCCCATGCCAGGAGCGGAAGCCCAGTCAGCGCTGGCGGCAGCGGCCTGGAAGGCGGCGATAGCCGGAGCAACGGTCTTGCCGTCCTTGTTGACCAACTTCGTATAAGCGAGCTTGTTCTGCGTAGCGTAGGCGTATTCGACGTAACCGATGGCGCCCTTTGTCTGCATGACGTTGTTGGCGACGCCTTCGTTGCCCTTGGCGCCGATGCCGGCCGGGAACTGAACCGACGTGTTGGAGCCGATCTTCGACTTGAAGTCAGGGCTGACCTTCGAGAGATAGTTCGTCCAAACAAACGTCGTGCCCGATCCGTCCGAACGGAAAACGACGGCGATCGCGTCAGAGGGGAGCTTCGCGTCGGGGTTCAACTTCTTGATGGCGGGGTCGTCCCAGGTCTTGATATCGCCGAGATAGATCTTGGCGATCGTCGGGCCGTCGAGGACGAGGTCACCCGGCTTGATGCCGTCGAGGTTCACCACCGGAACGATGCCGCCCAGGACGGTCGGGAACTGCACGAGGCCGTTCTTCTCGAGTTCATCGCCCGGCAGCGGCTTGTCGGACGCGCCGAACGTAACCGTGTTGGCTTCGATCTGCTTGATGCCGCCACCAGAGCCGATCGACTGATAGTTCAGGCCGACGTTCGTCTCTTTCTTGTAGGTGTCAGCCCACTTTGCGTAGATCGGATACGGGAACGTTGCACCCGCGCCGGAAATATCCGCCATTGCGGGGGCGGTCACAGCGGCAGTCGCCGCAAGTGCCGCGAAAAACGCCATAAAAGACTGTTTCACTCGTCGTCTCCTTGTTGAACGGGGGCTTGAGGCCTCGCCACTCCATTTTGCCGGGCGATAAGCTCGGTCCGCACTCTGTAGTCCAGTTAGTTCACGGTTCTGTGAAATGTTAACGCTTTGTTATTGAAGTATTTTTTTATGGGCGTTGACATTTCATTGCAGCAGCAATGTTGGGTTTCTTCGGACGTTTCCGGCGGTGATGCTCACCGTGACTATAGCGCCGGGGCGTCTGCGGCCTTCCCCAAGGCGCGCAAGTGCGAAGAACTAGGCGTTTCGAAGTAGGCCGCTTGGCTAGCGGCGTGTCTTCACAACACTGTCATCCAGCGCGAGGTCTGTTCTAACGACCTCACGCAATGTATTTGTGACAGTGCAATGGCATGATTTATATTGATTTTTTTCTTAAACTGTATACCTGACGGAATTCCACCGGCAGCTTAATTAGATGCTCGGAGAGCAAAACCATGATCTTCGACCTCACAGAACCCGTCGTTCATGATGAAGAAAAGGCCGCGAACTCTTGGAGACGCAGCGTTGGCCCGATGGTCCGTATGGTTGTGGCCCTCATCGGGCGCTGGCTCTGCAGTCACCGGGTCTTCGGGTCGATGTCGTGTTGCTCGTCGAAAAGCCTCGGCCAGATCATCTTCGTCTTGTGACAGCCGCAGAATTCGAGGACCAATCGTTTCCCTTCGGCGATGACGTGGGCGAGCGTGACCCGAGACGTGGCGGCGGCCACAAACGACAATTTATCCGGCTCATCGAGCGGCTAGTGCAAACTTATGCCCAGAGCCCCTCTCGGCGTCTCAATCATCCGCTTGATTTCCAGCTGGCCTTCTTTGCGTTGCGACACCTAAAAGCTTGTATGTGATCCACCGTCAGCAAGAATTATTGCAACGTCGGGCTCGACGGGTATTTCGGTGAGCTATGCGTTAAACTTTACGGTCCCCTAACGCCCTTCTGGTAGGATGGCTCGTCCATGGGGTGAGCGGATGATTTCGGTTGCAGTACGTGCCTCAGGCTCGAAGATTTCCGTCTCCCGCCTGCAGGATATTCCATACTGGGTGTTGTGGCTTCTGGCGCTCGCGTTCATCGGTGTGAAGAGCTGGGCCTCGTCCGGCGGCGGGATCTACGGCAATCTCGGCGACTCCGATGATGTAACGCGCCTCCTCCAGGTGCGTGAGTTCATGGCCTCCGGTCATTGGTTCGACGCCACGACAATGAAAATGGGGGGTGATGCCGGGATGATGCCGCACTGGTCGCGGCTCGTCGATTTCCCGCTCGCTATGTTGATCAGCCTGTTCAGCCTCGCGATGCCTATCGACGATGCGGAATGGCTCACTCACATCGTTTGGCCGCTGTCACTGCTCGCCGCGCTTCTCTGGGTCGTCTTTCGGTCCGTTGAAACGGTCGCCGGGGGACGTGCGGCGCTGATAGCGATGCTTCTCGTCGCGCTCGCTCCTTTCGCATGCTACCAATTCTCCATCGGGCGCATCGACCACCACAACGCAATGATCGCCGGGATCGTCTCGGCAGTACTGCTCATGTGGTCCCATCCGCAAAGAATCGATCGTTGGCTGATCGCGGGCGGCTTGACCGGGCTGGCTCTCGCCATCGGCTATGAGGCGTTGGCTCCCGCTGTCGCGATCGGCGTGTCGGCAACGATCTGGGGCCTCGCCGACAAGCGAACCGGGCCGGCCGCCGGCGCGTTCGCCCTGACGTTGGCCGTCGTATTCGCCATCGCTTTCCTTGCGACGATCGCGCCGTCGCGGTGGATGGACATCCGGTGCGACGCTATCTCGCTCAACATGGTCGTGCTGATTTCGTCGGGAACTGCCGGGCTTCTCGTCGCGGTTGGCCCCGGAAGCGATTGGCCCATACCGGCAAGGCTCGGTGTCATCGCCGTATTTGCATCGATCGGTATTGCGGCATTCGGAACGCTCGAGCCGAAATGTCTCGCGGGTCCCGAAGGACAGCTGCCTCCTTTGCTCGGGACCGTTTGGCTCAATTACGTCGCCGAAGCTAAAAGTCCTCTCCTCGAGCTTCTCGCGGGGCATTTCCAAACTCCGCTTTGTCTGCTTGCCTCTTTGGCGATCACCCTAGTGGCTCAGGGTTTGGCGGTTCGCAAGTCGAGGTCGCTCCCCGATATCTTTCTTTTTGCCGTATTTGCGTTGTTCGCCGGCTTTGCCTGCTGGCAATACAAATTCGCACCGTATGCGAGCTTCCTGGCCGTAGTTCCGACTGCCATCGGCATCAGCCGCCTCAACAGGGTGGGTGAGATCAGTGCTTCTACGATGCGGTTCGCGGCGATCGTGGTTGCCAATCAAATGTTTCTGTTAACCGTCTCGTCGGCGCTCGAAAATCTCTTGGGACGCCCGGATCCTGTGGGCGCAGAAATGAACAACCAATCCATTGCGTGCACGAGGCCCGACACCATTCGCGATATCGCGAACCTGCCGCCGGGTCTGATTGCTTCGCACATAAATATCGGCGCATATATCGCCGGGCTCACCCATCATCGGGTACTGGCGGCGCCGTATCATCGGATCGCCAACGCAATCCTCGCCAATAACGATATCTTCTCGGCACACGATCCGCGTAGCGCCGCTTCCGTGCTGAAACAGCAAAACGTCGACTATGTGGTGATCTGCGCGCCGCTCGATAGGGTGACAGCGTCGGACCCGGCAGAGAAGGGCACTCTTAAAGCTAATCTCTTGGATGGAAAGGCGCCGGACTATCTGGTTCCGGTCGCGCTTGCCAATCCGAAGTCCCTCTATCGGGTCTGGAAGGTCGACCGCACAGTGCTCAATCTTCCGCCTTCAGCGGCCGCTGCATCAACGCCGTAATCGCTTCGTCGACCAAGAGCCGGCCTAAATTGAGATCTTCAAATCGGCAGGGACGGCGGCGGCGAAAGCGTCCTCAGTGAATTTTGGAAGCGGCGTGAGCGAGGGCGTCGGAAGAACCATCGGGCGCGGAAATCCCGGTTTGAGGGCTTCAATGATTTTGTTATTCGATTGGTATGCGAGGCCAAGAATGCGCCGATCGAACGCATGACAGAGATTGGTGAAGTCACCGCTAAAGCTGTGGTGCGCGCGTTGATCGGAAAGGTACAACCGACCTCAAGGGAGGCGTTCTCTTGAGTATATAGTTGCCTTTTATTTGTAGGCCGGCAGAACAACGTTGAAGGTCGTGCCCCGCCCAACCACCGATTGAACGGAAAGTTCCGCTTCGTGGCGGTTGAGCACATGCTTCACGATCGCGAGGCCGAGACCCGTTCCGCCGATACGCCGGCTGTGCTCAGCGCTGACACGATAGAAGCGCTCGGTCAGGCGAGGTAAATGCTCAGGCGCGATGCCTGGGCCGTCGTCGGTGATTGCCACGAAAGCGCGCGCCGGAACCTTTTCATCTCGTCCACTCGTTTTTTTCGTCAGCAAGATTTTGACGCCACCGCCATCGCGGCCGTATTTGACGGCATTCTCGACGAGGTTGTGAAAAACCTGGAATAACTCATCGCGGTCACCCATGGCGATCAGCGATCCGAAAGCAGGTTCGACATCGATCGTTATGCTCCGTTCCTCCGCAAAGGGCGTCAACGATCGCAAGACTTCTTCGATCAGATCATTGAGATCGACACGGCCCGTCGGCTTGAGGTTGGCTTTTTCTTCGACGCGGCTGAGCAAAAGCAGATCGTCGATCAGGCGCGTCATCCGTTCGGCCTGGTCAGCCATGATGGCGAGGAATCGTTCTCGTGCAGCTTCATCGTTTCGCGCCGGTCCCTGCAGGGTTTCGATGAAACCGCGTACGGACGCGAGCGGGGTTCGCAATTCGTGGCTGGCGTTGGCGATGAAATCGGTGCGCATTTCGAGTACGCGATGCTGTTCGGATTCATCGTGAATTGTAATGAGCGCTGCGACGGGACGCTGCTGATCGCCCATGCCAAACGGGGTTACAGTTGCGATGAGACGTTGTCCCATACCGCCGCGGGGAACGAGGCGAGCGGTGTATTTCTCGCCATTTTCGAACGCTCCCGAGACAGCGGCGATGAGTTCGGGATCGCGATTGACATGTTCTAGCGGCAAGCCCTGTCTCAGCCTATCGAAGAGGCTGTGCGCGGCCGCGTTGTAATTCAGGATGACGGAAGACTGATCAAGAACGATCGCGGGATCGGGCATTGCCGCTGCGAGATCGGTCCAGGTCAAAATCTTATCTGAGTTCGAGCCAATGCCTGTCATGTCATTCGCTTTTTGATCAAGCGTAGCGCGTGGCCATGCCAATAACGCGGCAACTCCCGCCAATAATCCACAGACAAAGAAGATTCCGGCGCGCAGTGGCTCACTCACCCAGACCCATGCGGGAACGAGCGCCAGAAGCGCTAATATGGAGAGCGCCGCGAAACCTAAGCGAGCGTTATCACGGGTCATGCCCGTCGAAGTATTCCTGATGAGGGACATAAGCTAGCTAGTTAGCAAAGGTTCAGCTTCGCCGCGAGCCGCGTGCTGCCGGTTTTTTGCTTCGAACCTTGCTGCCGCGCTCGCTTTCTCCGTTAGGCTCGGTTTCTGTAAATCCGATCGGGGACCTCACGGCGAGATCCGCAAGCGTATGCTGATCGAGAACGGTGATGAATGCCGTCAGAGCGTCATCGAACATGGCGTTGATGTTGCCCGGGTCTGCATCAGACGATTTTGGATCATTGCCGCCTTCGACCTGGACACGGGTCACCTCGATAGCGCGTACGACATCCCCAATCTTAATCGAAGTGGCGGGCTTCGCGAGCCTGACACCACCGTTGGGACCTCTGACGGCGGTGAGAAAGCCCGCGTGCGAGAGGATGTGGACGATTTTGAAGACGTTCTGCTTGGTGACGCCGAGCCGCTCGGAGACGTCGGCGACTTTCACAAGTTGATCCCGGGCGAGCGCGCAATCGATCAGAATGCGGATCGCGTGGCCGGTCTGCTTCGTCAAGCGCATTTTAAATTACCTGGGGCCGCGCGGCCGCGGCGGAAAAAATTCCTGTGACTTGCTTGTTTCACAAATGTTGTCGGCGTGGCAAGGGGCGGCCGCGGATCGGAGTTCACTTGACAGTCCGGCTGCCGCGCATTCTATACCTGCACGGTAAATAATCGAGGGCTTGGCGGTCCCGCAGGTGCATCTTTAAGAGCCGTCAAAAGCACCACTGTTACGGAGAATGGGGATGTCGAAAAAGGCGTTTGCATTAGCCTGCGCAACTCAATTTGCGCTTGTGGCGTCACTGGGGTCGGTCCCGGCCGCTTTCGCCGCGGCTCCCACGACGAAAGCCATTATGAAAAACTACGGCGACATTGCCGAGGCGATGTACTCCGATGCGCTGGCTAAAGCCAAAGATCTCGACAAAGCGATCGACGCCTTTCTGGCGGCGCCGAGCACGGAAACGCTGCAGACTGCGCGCGATGCGTGGAAGGCTTCGCGTGTTCCCTATATGCAGACCGAGGGCTTTCGGTTCGGCAACAAGATCGTCGACGATTGGGAAGGCAACGTGAACTCGTGGCCGCTCGACGAGGGGCTGATCGACTATGTCGACAAGGCAAGCTACGGCGACACGAAAGAAGAAAATCCTCTCTACACGGCGAATATTATCGCCAACCAGAAAATCCGTCTTGGGCCGAAGATTCTTGACGCCGGCAAGATCAACAAAGAGGTCATCTCGAAGCTCAACAGCGCACTCGATGTCGAGGCGAATGTCGGGACCGGCTATCACGCGATCGAGTTCCTGCTGTGGGGCCAGAACCTTCACGGGACGGCTCCAGGTGCTGGCGAACGTCCGGCGACCGATTACGATCTCAAGAACTGCACCGGTGGAAACTGCGATCGCCGTCGCGACTATCTGAAGGCCGCCTCCGGTCTGCTCGTCGATGATCTGACTGAAATGGTGGGCGACTGGAAGCCCGACGGTGCCGCGCGCGAGGCCCTAGCCAAACAGGACGAGAGCATGCAGCTTTCGACCGTCCTCACGGGCGTCGGCTCACTTTCGTACGGTGAGCTTGCTGGCGAGCGTATGAAGCTCGGCGTGCTATTGCACGATCCTGAAGAAGCGCATGATTGCTTCTCCAATAATACGCACAACAGCCATTACTACGACGAAATCGGAATGATCGAAATCTGGAATGGCAAGTTCGATGGCTCGAAGCCTTTCAGCGGCCCGAGCATTGCGGAGCTTGCTCGCGTGAAGGCTCCAGATGCAGCGAAGCGCGTCGATGACGCGATGGCCAATACGCTCGAAAAGCTGAAAGCCATCAAGACGAGCGCCAATTCCGGTGCGATGGTGTACAATCAGATGCTTGCGGCTGGAAATGACGCCGGCAACAAGCTCATTCTCGATGGCGTCGATGCGCTTGTCGCGCAGGCGCGCGCCGTCGAAGCGGTGGTGGCAGCGCTCAATCTGAAGGTCAAAATTGAAGGTTCCGACAGCCTCGACGATCCCAGCAAGGTCGCCAAGGCGAAGTAAGTTGGTTCGCCTGCGACCCACATCTTCTTCTGTAGATGAGGTGCTCCGATGGTGACACGCCGGGACCTCATAGCTGGTGCTGCGGCCTTCTCGGGAAGTGCCGCAGCAGGCTTCCTCGCTGTTGGGCGCAAAGTCGAAGCTCGCGAGATCATCGCAGAGCCGATGGCAACGGGCGTCAAGGCGGTCACGTTCGATCTCGCTGAGCGACCGACTGCGCTTCCGTGTTTCGGCGGTAAGATGCTGCCGCTCTGGACGTTTCAGGAAGGCACAACCTTCCCGATCATTCGTCTCAAACTCGGCGAGCGGTTCGACACGCTCTTCAAGAACAACCTGCCGCGGGAGGGCGAGGTCGCGTCGATCCACTGGCACGGCCTTAGAATTCCGAACGACCAGGATGGCGTCCCGTACATGACACAGCAGCCCATCCCTCCCGGCGGTGAAGGGCGATATTCATTCGTGCCGCCGGACACGGGCTCGTTCTTCTTTCATACGCACTGCAACTCGACTGAGCACTTCGGCCGGGGCCTGATGGGTGTGCTCATCGTCGAGGGCGATGAGATCGCACCTCCGGATGCCGAGTATGTGCTGCTGATGAAGGATTGGCGCATTGGCCCGGACGGCACATTTCTGCCGTTCTCGACGGACGAGGGCGCAGCGAAGGGCGGTACGCCCGGCACGGTCCGTTCCGTCAATGGTGAGGCGTCTCCCGTCATTACGGTGCCGTCGTCGGCGGATGTCCGCATCCGGTTCTACAATCTCGATCCGATGCGGATTTCGGAGATCGGATTCGAGAACGCGGAAGCGGCGATCATCGCGATTGATGGCAACGGGCTCGAGCCGATTACGCTCGAGTCCTGGCGCATGGGGACCGCCATGCGCCTCGATATCCTGCTCCGCACGGCGCCGCCCGGTGAGTCGGTGAAGCTCTTCGATTACTTTTCGAAGGAGCCGTACGTTCTCGCGGAGTTCAAATCCGAAGGGCCGCCGAAGCGCACGGGCAAGTTCGAAGCGACGCCGCTCAAGGTGATGCCATTCGCGAAACTCGACGAAGCCGCCGCCGAGCATATTCCGTTCGAATTTTCCGCGACTCCCACGGGGGCGGCCATCGCGGCGCTGGGCGCAAACTCGGGTATCCAAATTGGGTCGCTGTGTCTCGCCAAACGGACGTTCTGGGCCATCAACAAGCAGGCGTGGCCCGGCCGCGATCACAAGGATCTTGGGCCTCCGTTCGCCGTGCTCAAATCGGGCAAAAGTTACATTTTCGAATTGCAGAACACGACGCCCAGGTCGCATCCCATCCATATTCACGGGCATACGTTCGAGGTATTGAATTCGAGCCTGCGGCACCTCCCTCGCTTTCGCTGCGATACGGTGCTGCTGCTCCCCAATGAGCGAATGCAGGTCGGCGTCGTTGCCGGCCAGCCCGGAAAATGGATGTTTCATTGCCATATCCTCGAACATCAGGAAGCCGGCATGATGGGCTACATCGAGGTCGTGTGAAGGCGCGCACGCGCGCTCTGCTTGCGCTCATCGTCTTCGCTGCTTTGCTGCCCGGTATGCTTCACGCCGACCCGCTCGACGCCGTGCTTGGAAAAGCCCTCTTCGACCGTCAGTGGATTCCGGCGCCGGCCTCCACCAACGCATCCGATGGGTTAGGTCCGCTTTTCACGTCACGCTCGTGCGCCGGCTGCCATGCCCGCGGAGACGGCGCGCACATCGTGACGCGCGATGATGGCAACGCGGATATCGCTGGTGCGGTGGTGCGGTTCGGGAAGGCCGACGGGACGACCGATCCGTTTTACGGTCTTGAACTTCAGACCAATGCGGTCCCGGGACTGACGCCGGAGGGGCAGGTGCGCTTTTTGCCCGATCTCAAGTACAACTTAAAAGGACCGGCGCTGGGCGAAGATGTACATGCGGGCGCGCGCCTTGCGCCGCCGCTCTTCGGCAAGGGCGCGTTCGACGATGTGCCGGACGAAGCAATTCTGATGCGCGCTGCTGCCAATGCCCACAACGGCGATGGCGTCAAAGGGCGGGCGAACGTGACCCCGCGCGGTATCGGGCGATATGGCTGGAAGGCAGGGCAAGTGACGATCGAGGAACAAGTCGCGCACGCTTTCGCGTTCGACATCGGCTTATCGAGCCCGAAGCAACCGCTACCCTATGGAGACTGCACAAAGCTCGAGACAGACTGTCTGGCGTTGCCCAACGGCGAGAGCCCGCTTTTTGAAGGCCACGAGATATCGTCTGTGATGCTCGGCGTCGTTGCGACCTATCTCAAAACGCTTCGTGCGCGTCCCCTGTCCGAGTCTCCGCCGGTTTTCGCGGCGGCCGGTTGCGCTGCCTGCCATTCACCAACTTTAATGATACGAGACGGCCGGCAAATTCCGGCCTTCACCGATCTCCTGCTTCACGATATGGGTCCAGCGCTCGACGACGGCGTCGGGGAGCCGGGCGTCAAGTCGTCGGAGTGGCGAACCGCGCCGCTGATCGGTGGTCGCTTGCATCCGGAGCGGCAGCGCTATCTTCATGATGGATCGGCTGCGACCGTCGAGGAAGCCGTTGAAAAACATTGCGGCGAGGCCGATCACAGCCGCAATCTTTTCGAGGCTTTGACGCCTGACGACAAGAAACGGCTCGTCGATTATGTGAATGGGTTATGATGGCACTGAGAGTGATGTTGGTCGGGTTTTCGATCCTTGCATTGATTGCGCCAGCCGCGGGCGCCGATCTTCCTAGCGAGCCGATCAGCCATGCTGCGATGGCGCAGGCAGCGATCGAGAAGCACATCATCCCGCATATCGATGCACTGAAAGCGGCGGCGAAGCCGTTGCCCGATGCGGTGGCGGCTGTTTGCAAGACCGGATCGGAGGAGGCTCAAAAGGATCTCGAGCAGAAATTTGCGAAGGTGGTCATCGCCTACGCAGGCGTCGACTTTCTGCGATTCGGCCCAATGGCGGAAAATGGTCACCGCGAGCAGATTTCGTTTTGGCCGGATCCGCGCGGGTTCGTCGGGCGGCAGCTGCGGCTGATCCTGCTGAGCAAGGACGAGGCCATCGCGCAACCGGGCGCTATCGGCAAGCAGAGCGCGGCGGTTCAAGGTCTTTCGGCGCTTGAAGTTCTGATCCACGACAAGGATGTGCCGCTCGGACCCAGGGATGCCGCGCATTATCATTGCGTTGTGGCAGAAGCGATCGCCGCGAATATCGTTCGTCTCACCACGGAAGTCGCGACCGAGTGGGAAAAGCCGGACGGCTGGGCCGACAAGATGCTGCATCCCGGCCCTGCCAACGACACCTACAAGGACGCGAGCGAGTCCGCGGTCGAGGTCGTCAAGGCCTTGCTTGTCGGGTTGTCGCTGACTGCCGATCTGCAGGTGAAGCCGCAGATCGATGCCAAGATCAAGCTGACGCCGCCCTATCAAAAATCAGGGCTTCAGAAGGCTTTCTATGCCGCGAGCATCGCGTCGCTGCATGAGCTTTACGATACGCTGCAGCTCGAAGATTATCTCACGCCTGACAAGCTCTGGATGAAAGACTGGGTTGTCGGAACGTGGCGAACGTTGGAATCGAGCGATGGCGCCGGCGGCCGGTCGCCGCAAGCGCAGCGCGATGATGCGCCGATGCCGCGAGAAGTTTTCGACAGAACGAATGGCCTGCGCAACATGGTGTCCAACAGGCTGTCGGTGGCAGCAAAGCTGACGGTAGGATTCAATGAACTCGATGGCGATTGATCGCAGATCGATGTTGCTTGGCACGCTGGCGTTCGTCGGTACGGCGCCGATCGGGCGCGCGTTCGCAATTGGCGCGGGCGACATCGCGTATGTCGCCGCCGCGCGTCGTCGAGACAGTGACTACACCGTGCTTATGCTGCGCGCTGATGGCTCGGTAGTTCGCGAGGTCGCGCTCTCGGGACGCGGACACGATATCGCCATTCACGGACCTTCGAAGCGCGTTGCCGTCTTCGCGCGGCGGCCGGGAGCCTTCGCCATCGCATTCGAACTGGAAAAGACGCGGCCACCGCATGTCTTCACGCCCGGTGAAGGGCGTCACTACTTTGGGCATGGCTCGTTCTCGCAAGACGGGCGCCTGCTCTACGCCTCGGAAAATAATATCGCGAGCGGGCAGGGCGTGATCGGCATTTACGACGTTGCGCACGAGTTCAAGAAGATCGGCGAACATCCGAGCTACGGCACAGGGCCGCACGAGATCATGCTGCTCGGGGACGGCAAGACGATTGCGGTCGGGAACGGCGGTCTCGATACGACGCCGGACGCGGGCCGCGAAAATCTCAATGTCGATACGATGGAGCCATCGCTTGCGTTCGTCGATGCCGAGAGCGGCAAGCTGATCGCCAAGCATGCGATGACGGGCGATCTCAAGTCGCTTTCCATTCGCCACGTTACGCAGGACGCGACGGGTCTCGTCTGGTTCGGCGGTCAGTGGGAGGGAAGCTCAAGCGAGATGCCGCAGCTTGTCGGCAGCGCCGGTCCGGATCGCGAGATGAAGCTTATCGAGCCGCAAGCGAAAGGGGGCAGCGATCTCAGGGGCTACATCGGGGCGATGGCGGTGAGCAACGATGGCCGGATCATCGCCGCCAGCGCACCCAAAGCTGGGCACGTGCTCTACGTCGATACCGCGACGGCGACCGTCATTGGACAGAGCAATCTGAAGGACGTGTGTGGCATCGCGCCGGAAGGCACCGAAGACTTCGCCGCGTCATCCGGCTTCGGCGTGATGCGCTATGAAACAGCCCGTGCCAGCACGATTTCAGAGCGCGAATTGCGGGACATATCGTTCGACAATCATTTGCGGCGCGTGGGCTGAACACGGTTGGCTCACCGCGTGGTCTTTGAATGCGGTGCTATGGTGTACACTGTTTATTCCCACATTCATTTAAGCGCTGGGCGCGAGGGAGGTTACGGCTCGCGAATTGCCCTATGATTCCTGAAGAACTGTGTAGGACTCATTGGTGAGAAAAATGCAGAGATCCACGGACCAGTGGGCGCAGGAATTAATTGCAGCCCACGAACTGCGGCACGAGCAATACCTTGAAATGGTCCATCTCGATCCGCCGCTCGTTGCCGCTGTCTACGTCCGAGCGGTCGCGTTTTGCTATAGGATGAGCAGGCTCCAAAGGCGCTTGGCAAATCGGTTGTTTTGGGCACAGATTTTTAGACTATTCTTCTATAAGCCCGCACCGCCGAGATCGGATCTGCGAAAGGCCTCGAGATCGGCGCGGGTGTCGATGTCGGCAAAGGCGCCGGAATTCTCACACGGGACCGGGCGCCAAAGTCCGCGGTGATCGGCGAGGATCGATTTGCCGCCCGAGTCGCCCGTAACGGTTTCGAGGGCGGCGAAGAGCGCCTTCGGCCAGATGATGGGATGTCCGCGGCGGCCGTCCGGCGAAATCGGAAAGACGATCGCGCTTCCGTTACACCCCTTGAAGGCCGAGAGCAGGGTGTCGACGAGACTGTCGGTGATGCCGGGCATATCGGCGAGCGCAACGAGCACGCCATCGAGACTTTGATCGATGCTCTGGAGACCCGTGCGCAGCGAAGTCGAGAGACCTTCGGTGGCGTTCGGATTTTCGACGACGCGCCAGCGTCCCGCACCTGCGGCTTTGACGATCGCGCCGTCCGCTTCGGCGGTCACCAGCACGATGTCATCGACTTTCGATCGCGCCAGCGCGGAACAGACATGCCTGACGATCGGCATGCCGTCGATTTCGACGAGCAACTTATGGCCATCCTCGAAGCGCGACGAGCTGCCGGCCGCAAGGATGACCGCAGCGACTTTCACTCTGGAGCTTTTCGGAAGGCGGCGATGATCTGCGCCAGGATCGAGGTCGCGATCTCGCCCGGTGTTTCGGCGTCGATATCGAGGCCGACCGGCGCGTGAATGCGGGCGATGTCGGCGTCAGTGAAGCCCGCTGCCTTCAACCGGTCGACGCGTTTCGCATGCGTCCTGCGGGAGCCGAGCGAACCGATGTAGCGGCACGGCGATTTGAGCGCGATCGTAAGCGCTTCGTCGTCGATATGATCGACGTGCGTTAGCGTGACGACGGCGGAGAATGGATCGGCGGTGAGCTTCTTGAAGCACTCTTCCGGCCAACCGGTGACGAGCTGCGAAGGATTGAAGCGCGCCGGGCTCGCAAAAGCCGTTCGCGGGTCCAGAACTTTGACGTCGTACCCGGAAGCGGTTGCCATCGTCGCCAGATGCTGCGCGATGTGCGTCGCTCCGACGATTAGGATGCGCGGCGGCGGGGTCAGGGCGTGGAGGAATGTTTCGCCGCTCTTGTCGACGCCGCTGTGCGCGCGCCGGACGGCTTCCGCAATTGCAGGGTCCGCCGGATTCGTTCCATCGTGGATCTGGCGGGTGCCGTCGGCGAGGCGCGTCGCGACCACGATCGGGGTGCGGGCCGTGGCGGCACTGTCCAATTGTTTTATGAATTCGAGGTCGGTCTTCGGGTCGAGCTTCGAGACGTGTACGCGGATCTTGCCGCCGCATGCGAGGCCGGCGCGCCATGCGGTCTCGTCGGCGATGCCGAAGCTCAAGGTCTCGGGCTTGCCGGTTTCGATGACGTCGAGCCCCGCGGCGATGACGTCGGCTTCGACGCATCCGCCGGATACGGAACCCTGAAATTCGTCAATGTTCACGATCGCCATCTGGCCACCGGCGCGAACCGGAGCCGATCCCCAGGTGTCGATGACGGTCGCAATGGCGACGGGGCGCCCGGCTTCGAGCCACGCTTTTGCTGCGGCCCTCGGGTTGGTCAACGGAGCGTCTGATTTCGCAGGTGTTTCGGCGGTTTGGAGGTCGGTCACGGGACTATCTTCAATCAGTTGCCATAGTGTCGCGATTGCGCTTCGGAGGCCCGAAGGCTAGAAGCCCGAAGATGGCGAGACCCTCGGTCAAGATCAAGGCGAAGGCAAGCGCGAAGGTGCGGCGGCTGGCGCAGGGCGCGAGTGTGCAGCAACCGCGCACGCCCAAGGTTGGCTTCGTGTCGCTCGGCTGTCCGAAGGCGCTTGTCGACAGCGAGCGCATCATTACCAAGCTGCGCTCGGAAGGATACTCCATCGCGCGCGATTATTCTGGCGCTGACGTCGTCGTCGTCAATACCTGCGGCTTTCTCGATTCAGCCAAGCAGGAAAGTCTCGATGCCATCGGCGAGGCGATGAACGGTAATGGCCGGGTCATCGTTACGGGCTGCTTCGGCGTCGAAGAGGGACGAATCCGCAAGGCGCATCCGGGCGTGCTGGCAGTGACGGGGCCGCATCAATACGAGCAGGTCGTCGAGGCCGTGCACGATGCCGTGCCGCCACTGCACGATCCCTTCCTCGATCTCGTGCCGCCGGAGGGGTTGCGGCTCACCCCGCGGCACTACGCGTATCTCAAGATCTCCGAAGGCTGCAACAATCGCTGCACCTTCTGCATCATTCCGTCGTTACGCGGCGACCTCGCAAGCCGGCCGGCGAACCACGTGATGACCGAGGCCGAGCGCCTCGTCGACGCGGGTGTGACAGAGCTGCTCGTCATCAGCCAGGATACGAGCGCCTACGGGCTCGACATTAAGTACGCGGAAAGTCCGTGGAAGGGCGGTCCGCTCAAAGCGCGCTTTCTCGATCTGTCGCGGGCGCTCGGCGAACTCGGCGCCTGGGTCAGGATGCACTACGTCTATCCTTACCCGCATGTCGACGACGTCATTCCTTTGATGGCGGAAGGGAAGATCCTGCCCTATCTCGACATCCCGTTTCAGCACGCCTCTCCGGCCGTTCTGAAGGCGATGCGTCGCCCGGCGTCGCAGGAGAAGACGGCGGAGCGCATCCGCCGCTGGCGCGATGTCTGTCCGGATCTTGCGATCCGCTCGACGTTCATCGTCGGATTTCCGGGAGAGACGGAAGAGGATTTCCAATTCCTGCTCGATTGGCTGCAAGAAGCGAAGATCAACCGCGCGGGTTGTTTCAAGTATGAGGCGGTCGACGGCGCGAAGGCGAACGCGCTTGAGGGTGCCGTGCCCGAAGAGGTGAAAGAGGAACGCTGGCACCGCTTCATGGCGGCCCAGAAAGAGGTGAGCGGCGAACTTCTCCGCAGCAAAGTCGGCTCGACGATCGACATCCTCATCGATGAAGTCGATGAAGAGGGCGCCATCGGGCGCTCGAAATGGGATGCGCCCGAAATCGACGGGAACGTCTTCCTCAATGGCGAAGACGAAGTGAAGCCAGGCGATTTGATCCGCGGCAAGATCGTCGAGGCTGACGAATACGATCTTTGGGCCGAGCGGGTCTAAAGCGGCACGGCGCCGGATTCTTCGGGCTTCGCCTTGTATTCGGGCTCGACGTGGATCACGACCTCCGAGCCTTCGATACGCTGTTCAATCGAATCCTCGAGCCGATCGCAAATGACGTGGGCTTCGTCGACAGTCATCGATCCCGGCACGACAAGGTGGAATTCGATGAAAAGAGCGCGACCGGCCTGGCGCGTGCGGATGTCGTGAGCTTCGAGGGCGCCATGGCCGTTTGCCTCGATGACGCCGCGGATGCGGCCTTCGATTTCGGGACTTGCGGCTTGGTCCATCAATCGTGACATCGATTGCGTTGCGATCCTGTAGCCCATCGTGAGGATGTGTATCGCGACGATCGCAGCGATCAGCGGATCCAGGATGTGCCAGCCGGTCATGATTGCCACGATCAAACCGACGACCACGCCGACCGACGTGACGACATCCGTAAAGAGATGCTGGCCGTCGGCAACGAGTGCGGGAGAGTGCCAATCCGTGCCCCATCTGATCATCGCCCAGGCCCAACCGGCATTGATTATGGTCGACAGGGCGTTGATCGAGAGGCCGAGAAATGAGTGTTCAAGCGTCACGCCTTCGACTAGGCCCGAGTAGGCCTTAATCAGAATAAGCACCGCCGCGACGGCGATCATGGCGCCTTCAAACATGGCCGCCAGGAACTCGGCTTTGTAGTGACCGAATGGGTGATCGGCGTCGGGTGGCTTGGCGCTCATGCGGATGGCGATATAGGCCGCTATGGCGGTCATCACGTTGACGATGCTTTCGAGAGCGTCGGAGAACAGCGCCACGGATCCCGAGACGGCATAGGCTATGTACTTCAAGGTGATGACGATCAGCGCGACCACGATGTTTGCGGTTGCAACGCGCGCGATCTTGCGAATTTTCGTTTCGGCATCAGTGGGCATGCAGGGCCGTGTTCCATTGTTCGAGGTGCCTAGGTCGCACATTCATGGCGATCGGCGCCACATTCTGGAAAACGCGCCGGCTCATGGCCGTGGGAGGTGTTCGCCAGCAAGGCTTATCCACATGCGTGCCGCATCAGGGTCTCGTCGCAACAGGGCGAATCTGATGCTCCATTAGGCGGATAGAAGACCGCCAGTCCCTAAGTCTCGGTTTCCGAGCCGGCGCGACGGTTGGGAGCAGTCATGGCCAATTTCACCACCCACATCGCGATCGGCACCGTCGTATCGGGTGCGCTTGCAACCTTGACGCTTGCTGCGGATGTCGTGGCCCCGGAAAATCTCGTGGCGGTAACATTGGCGGGTGTTCTCGGCTCCGTGCTGCCCGACATCGACCTCAAGGACTCGCGACCAAGCCGCGCGATGTTTGCCGGGCTTGCCATCTTCCTTTCATTTGCGGTGCTGTTCAACGCGGCGACGAAGCTCTCGATCGCCGAACTTTGGGTCCTGTGGCTCGGAACGCTGCTCATCGTCCGTTATGGCCTGCACGCGATCTTCCATCGGATCTCCGTTCACCGCGGGATATGGCACTCGATTCTGGCCGCGATCTTTTCGTCCGTTGCGACGGCGATCGTATTTCGGCATTTGCTGGGCAAGCCCGATGGCGTTTCCTGGCTCGCCGCCGCGTTCATGTTCGTTGGATACATTACCCACCTGACGCTCGACGAGATCTACTCGGTCGACGTCATGGACACCCGTATCAAATCGTCGTTCGGCACGGCGCTGAAGTTTTTCGATCGCCGCCACGTCGCTGCATCGGTCGCTATGCTGGCTGCGACGGCGGCCGCGATCGTGATTTCACCTCAGACGGGCACATTCGTCGAAGGGCTCAGCTCTCGCAGCTTGTGGACGGGTCTCCAGCAGCGGCTTCTGCCGACCGACAAGTGGTTCGGGATCGTCGAGACTCCGCATTTCGCCAGCCGCAAGCAGGATAGCGGTATTACCACGGGCTCTATTGCCGGCCATGCGGGCGCTGCAAAGGCTCTGGTGGCTGCCGCGGTACAACAACCCGCTCCGGCTACCGAAGCGGCGCCGGCTCCTGCTGTTGTGTCGCGGCCAGTCCCACCGGCTACGACTACGGATGCGCCGAGCGGCAGCGCAAACCCCTGATAAAGTTCGACGTCAATTCCTTGGCGTAGGACTGCGCCGTCGCGGGCGTCAGATAGACACCCTTCTCCGTTGCGGCGACGGCCGTGATGCCGTTGAGGCCGGCCCAAAGCGCGCGTGCCGTTGCATCAAGGCTCTCGCGCGGCGCATTCGGCGCAACGGGAGTCAGTGCGGTTCTGACGATGTCGACGAGGCTGTTCGTGTAGTCATGAAACAGTGCAGGGACGCTCGTGCCGGGCGGCAGGCTGTGAGCCAAGAACAAGTTCCACATCCGGCGATTGACCAAGGCAAAGTCGACGTAAGCCTGCGCCAAGGCTTCGATGTTCTTTTCGCCGTCTGGTCCGATGGGGACGCGTTTCAGGTGCTCGACGGTACGGCCCATCAACTGCACTTGGAGTGTCAGTAGAACGTCGTCCAGATTTTCAAAGATGTTGTAGAGCGTGCCGGGCGAATAGCCAATCATCCGCGCGATTTCGCGAGCTGACAAGCCAGTAATTCCATTGCGTTCGACAATGGTCTGCGACGCGTCGAGAATAAGTTGCCGCAACTCCTCCGGCGAATGAACGGATCTCCGTCCCATAGGATTGTCGTCCTTCCACTCACTTTTACCGCTATTGAGCGAAACTCTACTTGATGAATGCAACAAGACAAGGGAGGTCGGGCGAGATGTTGGGATTTCGCATCAGCTGTTATTCCTAGGAAGAAAAAATATTTATCACTGCGCCTCGTGTTTTGGCCGCTGGCGATAAACAAATCCAAGTATTTCGATTTGATGGGATTAATTTGCTCTGTATGCAGATTTTTTTGGAATTTGAAGCAAAACACAATAATTGAACGGCGACCGCGAGATGGCGTCTTTTTGACGTCCCTATGCCTTCAGGCAGGTCAGCTCGGGCAGACGGTGTTTTGAGTGGCTTGGCCATAGAAGACCGACCCGTAGCGAGGTGAGAAGGTCATCGTGTCCGACCAGGTCATCTGCGTTATGATCGCAGGAAGGAGGTTGGTCAGGAACGGTGTGTACTGATAGCGGGCGTCGATAATGATTGCGGCATTGCCTGGTGACATGAGATTCGAAGGCACGAGACTGTTGGTAGAATACGTAAGAGCGCAATTCTGGACCGGCATCGAATTGTAGGAATAGGACCACTCGATCCTCGTCGTAGTGGCATCGGTGGTATTGGCTCGAAACTGATAAACTCCCATCTCTAGAGGCGTTGAGCTGTAGGGTGCCATCGCGTGTTGGGCGGCCACCATCATGCCGTCGAGCGCGGACTTCGCGTCGGCGTAACTAGCACCGAGCTGCTGTTCGCGTGATACGAGATCTCCGATCATTGCGGTCGCTCTCTGAAATCGCTTGTGAATGATGACTGCGCGCGTCATCTCGAAAGTACCGAATGTCATCAGGATCAATATGGGAGCGAGAAATCCGAACTCGACTGCGGCGACGCCTGATATGTCCGTCAAAAAAGTCCGAAATCGATTTCTAGCGGCCGGAGCCCAAGATTTGCGCATATCTCAATTACCCGGATAGGGCTCACTGCGGAAAGCTGTAGCCGTCTGCATCATCATTGATCCATCCGGCATATTGCCAATTTTCAGGAAGGGAATTTTTGAGGCGAAATCCCACTTATAGCAGGTCGTGACGATCACGATGTCGCTTGCCGTACCCGTATAGTTGGCGATCGGTGAGCTTCCGGGCGCACTATTCTGGATTACGGTACTGTTGCTATCGACGCAGTCACTCGGATTGAGCGGCGGGTCGTTCGGTCCAGGAACCCAGTTTGACCAATGCTGCGCGAATACCTGCAGATTATTGCAATTAATCCACCTTCCTGCTCCGTCGCAAATCTTCTGTTTGAACTGATCGACCGTTAGCGGGGTCTGGCTGTTGGCGGTGGCCTGTCCGGTTCGTATCAGGCGACTTGCCGCGTCCATCCCCATCTCGATCGAATTCATATTGAAGAAGAAGAAGGAGAAACCGATCAGTGCAAAAATAAACATGAAGAATGGCGTCGCGACGATCGAGAATTCGACCGCAGTCGCTCCGTCCTCGCTCCGTTGAAAACGGCGAAAGTTAAGGATCTGCAGGACTCGCTGCAGGCCGCCGATAATCGTGCCCGATGCAGTCATGGGCCAACACTCCGCCCCTATTGTGCGAGGTTGACAATTAAGTGCCGGAGATTAATGGCGTGTTTATTGAAACGTTTTTCGATCCGCGCGGTTTACAAATCACTAATCGGTAAAATCCGCGCTCAAGATCGTGGGTGCGCGACTCGTTCGTCTTAGGCTCCTATTGCTGGCTATTTGAAGAGTTGCCCTGATCCGATTTGCCTTCGGAGAATTTGGTCTTGGTCGAATTGGCCGATTGGACGTTGTCGAAGAAGGTCTTTTCGTCACCAATCGTCAATGTCGGCTCGCATGCGGGCGTGCATGCATAAGTGAATCGCTGGCTGCCCTTATGTAGATTCACAACCTTGCGGTCGTCACGCTCGACCATCACGCGCTGATCTTGGATAATATTATGATCGTTATCGAGGGCGATGATGTTGGTTATTCCGAAGGTCTTCCCGGTCACGACCAGGAGGTTGCCGTCCTGAAGAGCGACGTCGGCGATCGAGGGATTGCCGACGATAATTTCGGACGCCGGCCGCGGAAGCCGTAGCAGTTGCGATTGATCATATCGTACGATCAGGTCTCCCGCGGCGGCGGGCGAGGCGATGGCTCCGAGTAAGCTCGCGTATAAGATGCGTCGCATTAATTGCGGCGATGAGGCGGTTCTTCGGGCTTTCGCGGACATGTGGCTTCCGATTATTCGAGGTTCGAGTCAATTTCCGCATGAAATGGTGAAGGATCTGCAAACAGACGTATCAATTGAGATGGTGGTCGGCTCGGCGCGCGCCTCGACCCTTCCGTTTCCGCCGTTCTCGCAGATAGATAAAGTGATCTAGGTTGGGTGTGACCTTTCGAATGGTGTCGTCGTTGATTGAAGTCGCCATGGGGCGGTTCGCGGCGCACGCAGGGAAAAGGCTTCATTCGAGCCTTCTCGTCTCGGCCACTTGGCAGCAATAAACTTGTAAAAATGAAGTATTAACCTATGAATACTTAAGCGCGATGTGATCAGCTACGTTCATTGTTGTAGAAGTAATAATGTATATTTGCTATACTTGTGATCTACTTTCGCACGTATTGCGCATTTTGCTTGGATAATTTTCTTTACAATCGCTGAATACGAGAGTTCGTCGTTTCACCTCACTTTAATTTTTGCCGATTATTGTCGCAAAAGTTCAACGGAGAGGTCGCAGACCCCCGAGGGACAAGGATCGGAAACTAATCACCACCAGTTTGGGAGAGTACGAATGAACTTGTTTTCGCGTTTTATGAGCGATGAATCAGGCGTCACGGCTATTGAATATGGCCTTATCGCCGCTATCGTCGCTGTCGGCATCATTGCAGCTCTTGGCAACGTCAAGGGTGCCCTGCAGACCACGTTTAACAGCGTCGGCACCAATTTGAACACTGCCAGCAAGTAAGCTCGCGGTTCAAAGTTTTATGCAGTGCGCTCGGGGGGTCTCCGAGCGCACCGCTTTTTAAGCTCTGAGGGTTGTCGCGCGCGCGGTGTTCGCGACGCCGCCTCACTGTTAATGCTTTGCGCCAAACCTGACCGAAGGACGATCTCCGGGGAGGCGAGCGCTCCGAATCACCCGGCGGTGTTGCGATGCAAAGAGAAGTTATCTCGAACTTTCTGCGCGATGAGAGTCGCCGTGATAATCAGCATCAGTATGGTCGCGGGTTTAACCCAGATCTCCAGCTCGCTCCAGGGAAGCGGGAAACCGGTAATCGGCATCGCAATATCTCGGCGTCTCGGCACACCTCCGCCTGTTAGGCCACTTTTTACGTTGATACGGCACATTCTTAGATTGGCGGCACGCAACCGGGTCTCGGGATTATGATTTCAGTATCCTCACTTGTTCTCATGACGTTTCCCGTGGCGATGGCGTTTGCCGCGGCCAACGATCTTCTCACTTTGAAAATACCGAATTTCGTTTCGCTGGCGCTCGTCGCCGGCTTTCTTATCGTTGCTCTTCTAACTCAGATGCCGCTTGCTACATTTGGCTCGAGCCTCGCAATCGGGCTCGCGGTCTTAGGCGTGACCTTCCTCCTTTTTGCGTTCAAGCTTCTCGGGGGCGGAGATGCAAAGCTCATTGCTGCGGGAAGCGTTTGGATTGGCGCCGATCATATTATCGAGTATCTCGCTTTCGTCGCCATTTTCGGCGGCGTGCTTTCGCTCGCAATCCTAGGATATCGCAAATGGATTCCGGCAACCGCGCTTAATCTACCCGGCTGGGCGCAGCGCCTTCATACGCCTCAAGGGCCGATTCCCTACGGTATCGCGATTGCTGCAGGCGGCCTTGCGATCTTCCCGGCGACCGATCTTTTTCTGTCTTTGATTTCGTAGTCGTTTTCCGAATATCGGGCCAAACTGTGCCGGGCCTTTACGCCTTGATGGCTGTCTCTTTTGCAGTAGTAATAATGTATATATTGGTATACTTGTGATCTACTTTCGCACGTATTGCGCATTTTGCTTGGATAATTTCCTTTACAATCGCTGAATACGAGAGTTCGTCGTTTCACCTCACTTTAATTTTTGCCGATTATTGTCGCAAAAGTTCAACGGAGAGGTCGCAGACCCCCGAGGGACAAGGATCGGAAACTAATCACCACCAGTTTGGGAGAGTACGAATGAACTTGTTTTCGCGTTTTATGAGCGATGAATCAGGCGTCACGGCTATTGAATATGGCCTTATCGCCGCTATCGTCGCTGTCGGCATCATTGCAGCTCTTGGCAACGTCAAGACGGGCCTGCAGACCACGTTTAACAGCGTCGGCGACAATATGAACACTGCCAGCAAGTAAGCTCGCGGTTCAAAGTTTTATGCAGTGCGCTCGGGGGGTCTCCGAGCGCACCGCTTTTTAAGCTCTGAGGGTTGTCGCGCGCGCGGTGTTCGCGACGCCGCCTCACTGTTAATGCTTTGCGCCAAACCTGACCGAAGGACGATCTCCGGGGAGGCGAGCGCTCCGAATCACCCGGCGGTGTTGCGATGCAAAGAGAAGTTATCTCGAACTTTCTGCGCGATGAGAGTCGCCGTGATAATCAGCATCAGTATGGTCGCGGGTTTAACCCAGATCTCCAGCTCGCTCCAGGGAAGCGGGAAACCGGTAATCGGCATCGCAATATCTCGGCGTCTCGGCACACCTCCGCCTGTTAGGCCACTTTTTACGTTGATACGGCACATTCTTAGATTGGCGGCACGCAACCGGGTCTCGGGATTATGATTTCAGTATCCTCACTTGTTCTCATGACGTTTCCCGTGGCGATGGCATTTGCCGCGGCCAACGATCTTCTCACTTTGAAAATACCGAATTTCGTTTCGCTGGCGCTCGTCGCCGGCTTTCTTATCGTTGCTCTTCTAACTCAGATGCCGCTTGCTACATTTGGCTCGAGCCTCGCAATCGGGCTCGCGGTCTTAGGCGTGACCTTCCTCCTTTTTGCGTTCAAGCTTCTCGGGGGCGGAGATGCAAAGCTCATTGCTGCGGGAAGCGTTTGGATTGGCGCCGATCATATTATCGAGTATCTCGCTTTCGTCGCCATTTTCGGCGGCGTGCTTTCGCTCGCAATCCTAGGATATCGCAAATGGATTCCGGCAACCGCGCTTAATCTACCCGGCTGGGCGCAGCGCCTTCATACGCCTCAAGGGCCAATTCCCTACGGTATCGCGATTGCTGCAGGCGGCCTTGCGATCTTCCCGGCGACCGATCTTTTTCTGTCTTTGATTTCGTAGTCGTTTTCCGAATATCGGGCCAAACTGTGCCGGGCCTTTACGCCTTGATGGCTGTCTCTGCAACTGCGTCCTCAGGCTCAACTTCGGGACGACTGTTAACCTCAAATTGACGTTTGCCCGCCATCGTCACTCCCGGCGTCACACTTTTGTTTGATCTCAAGGGACTGCGGGGGAATGAAACGAGCTCAGCTCATCGGATTCTCTGTGGCGCTCGGCGCTGCAGCGCTCGCCTTTTATGTCGCGAGCACTTTCGTGCGTCCTCCGCCGGCGCCGATCACTGTCGAGAAAAATGTCGACACCACCGAGGTTCTGGTCGCAGGCACCAACATCGCGGTCGGCCAGATCGTGAATGAGGGTAGTTTTCGTTGGGTCGCGTGGCCGTCGGTAGCCGCCTCCAGCGGCTACATAACCAAGAAGAATGGCGGCTCTACCGTCATGCACGACCTATCAGGCTCGGTGGCGCGTTCGCCACTGCTCGCAGGAGAGCCCATAACAGCCCGTAAGTTGATCAAGGCGGGTCAAGGTGGCGTCCTTGCTGCCATCCTGCCGCAAGGCATGCGGGCGGTATCGACGAAGATCGACGCTCAGTCGGCGGCCGGCATTCTCATACTCCCCAATGACCACGTCGACGTCATTCTTATTCGCCGTCTGCACGGTCGCGGCGGCCAGGACGAGAAGGTCGTCGACACGCTGTTTCGGAATGTAAGGGTCTTGGCGATCGGTCAGCAGATAGAAACCAAGGAAGGCAAGAAGGCAGCAGATGAGTCTGCAAAAACTGCAACGTTGGAGCTGACGCCGCGCCAAGCCGAGATGATGGCGCTCGCGAATGCGATGGGCGAGATCACATTGTCCCTGCGCAGCGTTTCCGACTTGAGCACGGATCCGGAGCGCGCAGGCGGCCTCAACCTAAACAAGCAGAAAGATAATTCCGTGCGTGTCGTCCGTTACGGCGCGAAGTCGCGTGTGTATGGCGTGAACTGAGTAGATTCAGTCAGTGGTCGTCATAAGGTCGGAACTTCATGCGAATTAATTTCGGATTGTCCAGGCGCGGTTGGATGCGCGCCGTTTTGCTGTTTATCGGGGCCCAACTGGCGTTAACAAGCGCTTGGGCACAGCCGCAGGGATATCCCGCCGATCGATTAGGCCCCAACATGAGCGGCGCGCCGGAACATCAGTCGTTCCTCCGGATCGAGGATACAGGCGGCGCTCCCATTCGGAAGAACATCAAGATCGGCCTTGGCAAATCCGTCCTCATCGAATTTCCTCGGGACGTGCGCGACGTCATGGTTTCAAATCCGGCGACTGTCGATGCCGTCGTTTTGAGTTCCAACCGCGTATTTCTTCTGGCGCGCAAGATCGGCGAAGCGAATGCCTTCTTCTTCGATACCTCCGGCCAGCAGTTCGCGACGATGGAGATCTATATCGAGCGAGAGACAGCTGGGCTTGAAAGCCTGCTCAATCGCCTGATTCCTGGTGCCAACATCAAAGTCGAGATGCTGAACCAGTCGGTGGTTTTGACCGGCTCGGTCAAGAATCCGACTGATTCCGTGCGCGCCAACGATCTCGCCAAGCAATTTGCGTTGGTCGATTTCGAATCCAAGGACAAAGAAGACGCCGAGGGTGTCTTCGTCACCAAGGCCTCTAAAACCGATACCGACGTTGTCATCAATATGTTGACGGTCGAAGCCGAAGAGCAAGTGATGCTTAAGGTGACGGTCGCCGAGGTGAAGCGAACACTTCTGAAACAGTTGGGCGTCAATCTCGGGGGTATGTTGAATTCCGGCAGCTTCTCGACAACGCTGTTGACGGAGAACGCCTTTCCGATAACTCCGGCGCAGGGGCTCGGGACCCTTCCGACATTCGGTGTTGGTACGGCTGCGAGCGCTGCTTGCGCCATCGGCCAGGTGTGCGCATTCAACACCGGACCAGGAGGCCGCTCATTCGGCAACAGCGGCTTGGTTTCCGGCTGGGGTAACAGCAGTAACAATATTCAATCTGCCATCCGGGCGCTGGAGCGTGATCAATTGATTCGCACGCTCGCGGAGCCGAACCTGACTGCAATTTCGGGTGAACCTGCAGAGTTTCTAGCGGGCGGAGAGGTGCCTTACGTCACCGGAATTGACACGCAGTCGGGAACAAGCTCGGTTGCGTTTAAGAAGTTCGGGGTGCAATTGAGCTTCACACCGGTCGTTCTTTCCGAAGGACGCATCAGTCTGAAGATCGATACCAGTGTCAGTGACATCGCGGGTTATGTCGCCAACAATCCGATCTTCGATACGCGGCAGGCAAAAACAGTGGTGGAGTTGCCTTCCGGCGGCTCCTTGGCCCTTGCAGGCCTTATCAGCACCAAGACACAGCAAGCCATCGATGGCCTGCCGGGCGCCAAAGATATTCCAATACTTGGCACGCTGTTTCGCAGTCGCGACTTCCAGAACGACGAGTCGGAGTTGGTCGTCATCGTGACGCCCTATATCGTGGAACCGACATCGCGGCAGCAGCTCGCGACGCCGGCCGACGGTTTGGCGCCTGCGACCGATCTCAAGGCGGATTTTCTCGGTCACCTGAACAGGATCTACGGCAAGGGCGAAGGAATGCCCTCCGGTGGTCTGAAGGGTGACTACGGCTTTATTGTCGAATAGCTGAGGCCAACGGTATCATGCAGATCAGAAATATGAGTGCCCGCCGATTTCAGCGTTTTCAAACGGGCGTCGCCAAATTTCTCACTGTCGCATTGCTTCCTGTTGCCTTAGCGGGTTGCCAACACGACCAAGCAGGTCCTCAAGTTGCCGGTTGGACCCTGGTCGATCCGGAGCAGCGCCATCCCATTCTGGTTTCGCAGCAGCCGGCGAACCTAAACCTGCATATTAGCGCCAACTCCGATGGGTTGACGCCGATGCAACGGGCTCGCGTATTGGAATTCGCCGGCCGAAGCAAAGCGTCCGATTCCGGCAACAGCCGTATCGTGATCTCCGCGCCCGGCGGTTCGGCTAACGAAAGCGCCGCGATGCAAGCCGCTGACGAAGCGCGGCAGCTGATGCTCGACAGCGGTTATTCGGAAACATCGATCTCTGTTGAAGCTTATCACGCCGAAGGACGCGATGCGCCGCTTCGCGTGTCTTACATGCGCTACGTGGCCGAGGCGCCCAACTGCGGACAGGATTGGTCCGAGAATCTCGCGCGCACGTACCAGAATACCCCCTACCCCAATATGGGCTGCGCGGCGCAACGAAACCTTGCCGTCATGGTGGCGAACCCCGCTGATCTGCTCGGTCCTCGGACGATGACGAGTCGCGACGCCAACCGCCGGGATGACATGTACCATAAATACATAAAGGGTGCGCCGCTCGGTGCGGACGCCGAAGCAACAACAATCAAGAAGTTTACCGACGAGTGATCTTCCGGAGACGACATGTCCAAGCATGCTCAAGCCACCGAAAACGACGACTCCGTCCTCGAAGATGGACAGCCGCAGGATCTCCATCCGAGCGACCGCGCGCGCCCCATCCCGCGCATCTCGATTCAGGCATTTTGCGACGATCCGCGCGTTGCCGATGCTCTTCAATACGCCGCAGAGGACCGCCGCTTATCGAAGGCGCACGTCAGCGTGCACATGGGTGGCATCGCTGCTGCAATATCGCACTATGTCGACAGTTCGACGCCCAATCTGATCATCGTCGACACCGCGCTCAAGGGTGGGCAACTCATCGTGGAACTCGATCGTCTCGCGGAAAGCTGCGATCCCGGGACGAAGGTCATCGTCGTCGGGCGCCATAACGATGTCCATCTCTATCGCGAACTTCTGAAGCGGGGCGTTGCCGAATATCTCGTCGCGCCGGTCGATCCGATGGCGCTGATGGAGGGCATCTCCAACCTTTATAACAACCCGGAAACCGATCCTGTCGGTCACGTTTTCGCATTCGTTGGTGCGAAGGGCGGCGTCGGATCGTCGACCATTTGTCACAATGTCGCGTGGACGATGTCGGAGATCCTGAAGTCCGACGTCACCATCGCGGATCTCGATCTCGCGTTCGGTACAACCGGCCTCGACTTCAATCAGGACCCGGTCCAGGGTATCGCGGAAGCGCTGTCGGCGCCGGAACGTCTTGACGACCAACTCCTCGACCGGCTGCTCACAAAATGTTCGGAGCATCTTTCGATTTTTGCGGCTCCTGTGGTTCTCGACCGTGACTACGATATCTCTCCGGAAGCCTGCGACATCGTCATCGATGTGGCACGGCAGAACGTGCCGTTCGTCGTCGTCGATCTGCCGCACGGGTGGTCGCCGTGGTCAAAGCGCATCCTGCTGCAGGCTGACGAGGTCGTCATCACGGCCGTGCCCGATTTGGCCAATCTCCGGAACGCAAAGAACGTCGTCGATCTTCTCAAGACGGCACGTAAAAATGATGTGAAGCCGCACTTGATCCTGAATATGGCGAATGTGCCGAAGCGCCAGGAGATCAGCGTCAAGGAATTCGAGCAAGCTCTTGATCTGAAGGTGCTGACGGTCATCGATTTCGACAGCGAGAGTTTCAGTCAGGCGGCAAATAACGGCCAAATGGTTGAAGAGTTGAGCTCGAAGGCGAAGGCCATCGAGAAGTTTCACGAGATCGCGCAGAAACTAACGCGGCGTAAAGAGGCGAAAGCCGAAAAGCAGACTTCGGCATTGTCGGCCATCGGGCCGATTCTGAAGAAGCTGAGGTTCAAGCGGTAAGGAACTACACAAAATGTTCGGAAGGCGCTCGAACGAGTCCCCGCCGGAGAGGCGCGGTGCGCCAAAAACTCCTGAGCCGCAGGCTTCCTCCGGGTCCGGGGAGCCGCGCGCGCAGGTGCAGGCGCGGCAGGCGGGCCCTACAACTGCTGAGCCTCAGCGGAGGCACTCCGAAGAGTACCACGATGTCAAGACGACCGTCTTCAACGCGCTGATCGATACGATCGATCTCACGCAGCTTTCAAAGCTCGATAGCGTTGCCGCACGCGAGGAAATTCGCGATATCGTCAGCGAAATCATTCAGATCAAGAACGTTGTGATGTCGATCGCCGAGCAGGAGGAGCTGCTCGAAGACATCTGCAATGACGTGCTTGGATATGGTCCGCTGGAACCGCTTCTCGCCCGCGACGACATCGCGGACATTATGGTGAACGGTGCCGGCACGACATTTATCGAGGTCGCCGGCAAAGTCCAGAAAACGAGCGTCCGGTTTGCCGATAACCAGCAGCTGATGAACATCTGCCAGCGCATCGTCAGCCAAGTCGGCCGGCGCGTCGATGAATCGAGCCCGATTTGCGACGCGCGGCTTCCCGACGGGTCTCGCGTCAACGTCATCGCACCGCCGCTGGCGATCGACGGGCCCGCGCTCACGATCCGGAAATTCAAGAAGGACCGTTTGAGACTGGAGCAGCTGGTCAAATTCGGCTCGCTCACGCCGGAAGCGAAGACGATCCTCGAGATCATCGGCCGCGTACGTTGCAACGTCGTCATTTCAGGCGGCACGGGCTCGGGCAAGACGACGCTGCTCAATTGCCTTACCGGCTCGATCGACAACGACGAGCGCATCATCACCTGCGAAGACTTAGCCGAACTTCAGCTGCAACAGCCGCATGTCGTGCGACTTGAGACGCGGCCGCCGAACCTCGAAGGCGAAGGTGAGATCAAGATGCGGGATCTCATCAAGAACTGTCTGCGTATGCGGCCGGAGCGGATCATCGTCGGCGAGGTGCGCGGGCCTGAGGCCTTCGATCTGCTTCAGGCGATGAATACGGGCCACGATGGGTCCATGGGGACACTGCACGCGAACAGTCCGCGCGAAGCGCTGAGCCGCCTCGAGTTGATGATCATGATGGGCGGCTACGCGCTGCCGATCAAGACCATTCGCGAGATGATTTGCGGCTCGATCGACGTCATCATTCAGGCATCGAGATTGCGCGATGGATCGCGCAAGATCACGCACGTTACGGAAGTGCTCGGGATGGAGGAGGAGACGATCACCCTGCAAAATCTGATCGTCTATGAAATCACCGGTGAAGACGCCAATGGTAAACTGATCGGGCGGCACCGATCCACGGGCATCACGCGACCGCGCTTCTGGGAGCGCGCCGAATATTACAATGAAACCGAACGCCTAACTCGGGCGCTCGTTGCCTCCGAGGTCGAGGACGAGCATGGCGGCCCGCTTGGAGATCGCAATGTTTGACGTTGGTTTCGATCTCATGCCGTATCTCGCGCCGTTGCTCGCGGCGCTGGCCTTTGCCGGCGTTGTATTTGCGTTAGCCTACCCATATTTCTCGTCGGATCGCGGAAGGGACAAGCGGCTCGAGAGCGTGACAGGAAATCGCGCACGGCGAGTCTTGGGCGCCACCGACGATGTCCAGAGCAGCCGAAAAAAGTCGGTCGCTTCCACGTTGAAGGAAATGGAAGATCGCCAGAAAGCCAATAAAAAGATAACGATGAGTCTTCGTCTGTTGCGGGCGGGATCGCAAAGGACGCCGAAGGAATTCTATATTTTGAGCGCGCTTTTGGGCGGCTTGCTGGCGTCCATTGCTCTTTTCATTTTTAATCTTCCGGTCACGGCGGCCATGGTAGTGGCGTTCGTCGGCGGCTTCGGCTTTCCGCGTTGGTTTTTGAATAAGCTGATCAACCGCCGGCAACAGAAGTTTCTTGGGTTGCTGGCAAATGCCCTTGATGTCGTTGTGCGCGGCATCAAAACGGGCTTGCCGCTCAACGAATGTATGCAGGTGATCGCGCGCGAGAGTCCCGAGCCGCTTGCAGGAGAATTCCGCGAGGTTGTCGAGCAACAGAGGTTGGGCGTTTCTATCGCGGATGGCCTGGAACGGATGTGCGATCGGTTGCCATTGGCTGAGGTGCGCTTTCTGACAATTGTCATCGGCATTCAGCAGCAGTCCGGCGGCAACTTGTCGGAAGCGCTTTCCAATCTCGCCAGCGTGCTTCGCGAGCGGCAAATGCTGGCCCTCAAAGTTAAAGCGCTTTCCGCGGAGGCCAAGGCTTCGGCGTTGGTGCTCGCCTCGTTGCCGCCCGGCGTCATGACCATGGTCTATCTGTCGTCTCCCGATTACATCGACCCTCTTTTTACCACGACCATTGGACACTTCATGGTTGCCGTTGGGGCAGTTTGGATGATGACGGGCGTCTTGATTATGAGAAAGATGATCAATTTCAAGTTCTAGGTTTTTACCCCCAGAGGTGGCGACGGCAAAGCTATGACGGTATTCGTCGAAACGGTAATGGACCCGCAATTCATCGCGACGGTGCTGGCGGCGGTCTGCGTATTTGCGACTGTTTTGACAGTCGCGCTGCCTATGCTGCAGCGTGACCAGATGAATCGGCGGATGCGAGAGATGGCAATCGAGCGCAGCAAAATGCGCTCGGTCCGGCTTGCCGAGATGGCTTCGAAGGAGCGTCAGCAGGGCGGAAGGCTGAGGGCGACGCCGAAGGGTTTCATGCAGCGGGTTGTTGATCAGCTCAAGCTTCGCGAACGGTTCGACAATGAGGAATTGCGGGAAAATTTGAAGCGCGCCGGTTTACGTGGGCAGGCGAATATTGTCTCCTTCATGTTCTTTCGCGTAGCCGCTCCGGTGGTGATCTTCATCTTTGCGTTGTTCTATCTCTTCGTCCTGTATGACAGCGGCTATCCTCCTCTCATTAATTTCCTGGCGGCGCTTGTAGCCGGATTTCTCGGCTTTTATGTGCCGAATATGTTCATCAGCAATCGCGTTCAGAAGCGGCAGATGGCTATCAAGCAAGCATGGCCTGATGCGCTCGACATGCTTTTGATTTGCGTGCAGTCCGGCATGTCCGTGGAGGCTGGTTTCGCAAAGGTCGGCAAGGAAATCATCGGTCAGTCGATTGAACTCGGCGAGGAAATGACGCTTACGACGGCCGAGCTTTCCTATCTGCAGGACCGCAGGCAGGCTTACGAAAATCTTGCCAAGCGGACGGGGCTTCCGGGCGTCAAGGCGGTCATGACGGCGCTTGTTCAGGCCGAACGCTATGGTACGCCCGTCGGGCAGGCGCTCCGGACGATGGCAAAAGAGAATCGCGAGATCCGACAGTCCGAGGCCGAGCGTAAAGCTGCTGCGCTGCCTCCGAAGCTGACGGTGCCGATGATCGTATTCTTCCTGCCGGTGCTCTTTATCGTCATTCTTGGACCGGCCGTCATCACCTACATGCAACTACCCAAGTAGAGCGCCGTCGGCTCCGGTCAGATTTCGGGCCGAAGCCATCTATTGCGCGAGACGCTTGCGCGAGGATGGATGACGAGCAAGCACTCTTTTTGAATTGTCGCGGCCTCCACGAAGAACGCCGGGCCGGCAAACCGGAAGTCAGGACTTTTACGGAGTAGCGAGTAGTGCTTTGATTTGGCTCGCCGCCGCTGCGACACGCATCCGCAACAAATCGGCCCCGAGTTCGGCGTTTGCGAAACGCGGATCCCCTGAAGCGCCATTCGGTTCCATTCCGAATGTCATCGACCGGTAGCGGCTAAGATCGACACCCTTAGGATTGATCGACATCAGTTCGGAGGTGTCGATGATGCTTGCATGCTGGCCGATCTGTTGCAGCAAAAGGCCCTTATCGAGCAGTTTAGCAATTTGCGCCTTATCGTCGTAATAGGCGTCGATCTGGACGACACGCACGCCGTCTTTTGCCCATTCATCTGAGAGTTTCTTGGCTACCGCTGATTGCGCAGGCTGGCTCTGGCCGTGATCGCCGATGAAACAGATCGTTTTAAAACCGGCGACCTTCAGGCTGCGGGCGATACTGTCGAGGACGCTCTCGAAGACCGGCTCCGGCAATCCGATGGTTCCGGGGAAACGCATATGTCCAGTTGGAGGATCATAGTCGCCTTCGGGGACAAAGGCGACGACGGGAGCAACGAGCACGCGTCCAACATCTTTCGCGATCTGCCTTGCGGCTTCGCTAACGATATAGTCGTGCTTGCCAATGACCATGTGAGGGCCATTTTGTTCAAGGCCTCCGGTTGGGACGATGACCGTCGTGTATCCCGCCTGGATCGCGTTGCGGACGTCGACCCATGTCATGTCTTCGATTGCGATCCCGTCGGGTAACGGTGCCGTCATCAGCTGGTTCGGAAGCAAGAAGCTGAGGATTGCTACGCCCAAAAGGCGCAGTCCTGCTCGCGTGTGCTTCCTGACGAAGGACAGGACGCTTTGCCAATGACCCACGATCGTTACTCCGCGGGCTCGATGGCCGTGATTCCCAACTCTTTCGGCTTGAAGGGATAGAGAAGCTGCTGGAAATACCCTTCCGGAAATAGATGATCGTCGCAACCGAAGGTTTGGGGCAGCTTGCCTTCGGGCATATAGAACGTGCCGAAGATCCAATCCCAGAACGCGAATGTCGGGGCGAAATTCGAATTGCCACCTTCGTCAGGCAGGGTGTGATGCCAGCGGTGAAAAACGGGCGTGGCGATAACGTACTTGAGTGGTCCGAACGTCCAATTGAGGTTCGCGTGAACCCAAGCCGCAGTTAGGACCTCGAATGGCACGAGGAACGCCATCACGGCGGGCGAGATTCCAAGCGTCAGCATGATTATTGTCACCAGCGCCGGCTGCATGATCAGGTTGATCGGGTGGAAACGGTAAGAGGATGTCCAATCGACCTCTTCCGACGAGTGGTGGATGGCGTGATATCGCCACATCGTATTTCCGTGGAAGATGCGATGGATCCAATAGAGGAGGAAGTCGGCCAGGACCAGCTGAACGACGACCTGGGCCCAGAAGGGCAGAGTGCTTAATGGGCCGCCCCCGTTCTTGAAGAAGTCGGCGACGTCTTCCGGCCTCATGACCGTATGGGACAGGACGACGTAAACAAGAACCAATGCAGGAAGCTTGAAATAGGGTCCGACGATCCCGTGGATCAGTGCATAGGAAATATCGGTCGCAAGGCCCCGATTCCGCCACCACACCTTGTTGGGATCGGAGGCTTGGCTCTTGAAAATTGTGAGAACGGCAAACAGGCAAGCAAGTCCAAAAATGACCGGCAATTGCTGCTCGTAAGCCTCCAAGATCTTATGGAGTAAGAGCACCGGAAAATCTAAGGACATGGTACGCTCGCACGTTCTGGCACCGAGTAGATTTACCGCCGGGGCAGTTAATAATTGGTGGAGAGTAGCGTCCTTTAGTGCACGACGGGCAGCACGTCGTCGGTGCTTGTCTGCCAAACGCCTTCCGTCACCGGAAGCGGAGCGGCGGTGACCGTCGCGGTCTGGATGGGGTTTGGCGTGGGTGCTGCTGGGCTGACCGAAGTATTACTGGCAAAGCTTTGGGAATCCGGCATAGCGGTCGTCGGCTCCAGCCTGACCATCTGCTTCAGGTAGGCTGCGTTGGCGGAGGCGGTATCGGAATTTAACACGCCCGCGGCGACGGCTTTCGAACTCGTCGTAACGCCCCTGAAGGCCCAGGACGAGAGCAAGGTTCTCGCGAATTTTCGGTGTCGCGCCGGAAGTGGATACTGCCTGGCGCAAGATCTGCTCGGCCTCCTTGGCGTCTCCCGTCATCGCGTAGGCCATGGCGAGGTTGTTCATCACGGTCGGATTATTGGGCGAAAGTGCCAGAGCGCGCCGATAGAAGGGTATGGCGTCGGTATACTTGGCTTGCTTGGCCATGACCGTGCCGCGCGCCGAAATGACCCGCCAATCGGGCTTCGTCGCATCGTCGGCCATCGCCAGCATCTGATTGGCGACGCCGACCTGATCCATATCAAGAGCTAAGCGGCCGTACTCGCCGGCAAGCTCCCTGTCGTCGCCGTGGAGGAGGCTTGCTTGCTGGAGAACTGAGAGAGCTTTGTCCTTCTCGCCCAGGGCTTTCAGATCCTTCGCATAGTTGAGCGCCGGGCGAAGCTCGGTCGGCTTTTTGGCGTATTCTTGGCCCCAATAGACCGTCGCCTTCTGCAGCTCGTTTTGCGGAGTCGAGGGTGTGGTATCGGCGGTCGCGGTGCCCCCGGTCGTGGTGTCGTCCGGCTTCATGGCGATGCTTGGCAAAAGGTCGGTGGACGCGGAGCAGGCACCGAGCAGCAACGAGGCGGATAGGGCAGCAAAGGTCCCAAGCCGGGCGGGCCGCAGCAGCATAAGCGGGAGGCGGCGCTCGATAGGCGTCATGAAGTCTCCGTCTAGGGTAATGATTCGCGGTCCAGCCGGCGAATCTGAGAGACCGTCAGTTTCTGAGGCATCGGTCAACAAACGCTTAAGTTTTGCTCGACACCTGTGATAGCTGATCAATTCCTGGAAAAAGCTCTTGCTTCTGGCCACCCCGACAGTTGCAGCCAGGGCGCGATTCTATTGAATGGATGCAACGGGAAGCGGAGTGAGAGACGAATGGTCGAGACGACAGCCTGGTCGGCAGCTGAAACCTTTGCGCTTGGCGCCGCGACGGCGGACGATATCCCGATCCAATTCGTCGGGCCGGACGGTTCGGATGGTCCCGATGGCATCGGCACGCTCGACGCTGCGCAGAAAGCATGGCTCGCGGCGCAGAAATTTTCGGGAAGCGCCAAGCGAACGGTTCTCATTCCGAGCGCCGAGGGAAAGATCGCTGCCGTCGCATTCGGGATCGGTGATGGCCGGCAGGGCGAGCCGAGCGGCCCATCCGAATTGCTTGCAGGGCTTTTGAGCCCGACGTTGCCGGCCGGCAATTACCGCTTTGCGTCGGAGTTGACGCACCAACAGCTTGCGGCTCTCGCGTGGGCTCTCGGCGCTTATTCGTTTTCGCGTTACCGCCACAAAGAGACGGGTAACGGCCGCGCCAAGCTGAGGCTCGCCTCTCACGAGGCGGATCGTGTCATCAATACCGCCGAAGCCGTCTGGCTCGGCCGCGATCTCATCAATACGCCGGCCTCCGACATGGCCCCGGCCGATATCGAGGCTGCCGCTCGCCTTCTCGCCGACCGTCACGGGGCCGAGATTTCGGTAATCGTCGGCGACCATCTCTTATCGCAGAACTTTCCTCTCATCCATGCTGTGGGCCGCGCCAGCCCGCGCCAGCCGCGTCTCATCGACATGAGCTGGGGTCCGATGGGCGCGCCTAAGATCACGCTGGTCGGCAAGGGCATCACCTTCGACACCGGAGGCCTCGACATAAAGCCTGCGAGCGCGATGCTTCTGATGAAGAAGGATATGGGTGGCGCCGCAACGGCGCTCTCACTCGCGCACATGATCATGGGACAGGGTCTCAATTGCCGGCTTCGCGTGCTGATCCCGACGGCGGAGAATTCCATCGGGGGTGATGCCTTCCGGCCGGGCGACGTGCTCGCAAGCCGTCTCGGTCTCACTGTCGAGATCGGCAACACCGATGCCGAAGGGCGTCTCGTGCTCGCCGACGCGCTCGCGCTAGCAGATGCCGATGAGCCGGACAGCCTCTTCGTTTTTGCAACCCTGACCGGCGCTGCGCGAACAGCGCTCGGGCCCGACTTGCCGGCGTTCTTCACGAATGACTCCGATCTGGCGCAGAGTCTGCCGCCGCTCGCCGCCTCGATCGGCGATCCGCTATGGCATTTGCCGCTCTGGGAGGGCTATCGGCGGCATCTCGACAGCGACGTCGCTGACATTAACAACGTGTGGGAATCGCCATTCGCGGGTGCCATCACTGCGGCATTATTCTTGAAGCGGTTCGTCAGCAGGGCTCGCCGTTTCGCGCATTTCGATTTATATGGCTGGCGTCCGGTCGCTAGGCCCCTTGGTCCGAAAGGCGGGGAGCCTCAGACGGCGCGGGCGGTAATGGAACAACTGAGGCGAGAGCTGACGACGTGACTGCTGGGGTCTCGCAACGACCGCTAGGCGCGCTCGATCCGCGGCGGAATGCTTTTCGTCCCGACCTCGCGGCGGAATTGCTCGAGGGCGTGGTTCGGGCAGAACGCTACGTCGCCGGAGAGCCGGGCTTCGTCGTTCGTGCGACGGTGCCGCTACGAAAGCAACCTGATGCGGCGCGCGGATTTGAAACCGAAGCTCTCTTCGGCGAAAGCCTGACGATCTTCGAAGAAGCCAACGGCTGGGCGTGGGTGCAACTCGCGCGCGATGGGTACGTCGGGTACGTGCCATCGGATGCGGTCGCGCACGGCGTGATGCGTCCGACGCATCGCGTCCAGACGCTCGGTACGTTTCTTTACGGCGCACCCGACATCAAGTCGTCGCCGATCATGCATCTCGCTCTTAATACTCCGCTCGCGGTGCGCGGCGGCGATGAGCGATTTCTGGAGCTCGAAGGCGGCGGCTTCGTCTACACGCGGCACACCGTACCGGCCGAGCGGTTTGCCCGCGACTATGCTGAAATCGCCGAACGCTTCATTGGCACACCCTATCTCTGGGGCGGCCGCACGCGCATCGGCATTGACTGCTCGGGCCTGGTGCAAACATCACTTCTCGCAGCGGGCATTCCGGCACCGCGCGACAGCGACATGCAGCAGGCCGAGCTTGGCGACAATGTTCTCGTCGCGGAGGATCTCGAAGGTTTGGTGCGCGGCGATCTCATCTTCTGGAAGGGGCACGTGGGCATCATGCTTGACAGTGTCCTGATGGTTCATGCCAACGCCAATCACATGCTCGTCGCTGTTGAGCCTTTGCCGGAAGCCGCGCTGAGGATCGCGAAATCGGGCAGTCATATCTCGGCGATCAAGCGCCTCGCCGGTCACGCGCCTTCGCGGTAGCCTTTTAGCGCCGATAGGGCAGAAACCGGTGCGTCCTGCATTCCTCGGACTCGACTGGTGGTGCAATTCTCCGTTCGCCTATCCAGTCCCAGCCGGGCGCCAGCTCGACGCGCGTTCTTACGCCGACAAGTGTGTCCGTCGCGGCATCGAGGATTTCAATTCTTTCGATGTGTCCGGCTTCGACCGCGCGGGCGAGGGCCGGAAATAGATCGAAGTGTTCGACCGGCCTATCCTCATATGTCTCGTCGGCCAGTTGCAGGCTGAATTTCTGCTCGGATTTGATTATCAGCTCGAACGGACAGGCCGTGGGGAAATGGGGAAGAACCAGCATGCCCCAGTATTTCTGAGAGGCGCCGACGTCGATGGTGGCGCAGTCGCGTGTCTTGCGCGCCCAAGCTTCGATCTCGACGAGCGTCTGCTCGAGGCGGTCTCGGAACACGTCATCGGGAAGCATCAGGGGATCTCGCATCGGCGATTCGGAGGATCATAAGATAGCTGATCCTCCGTTTGCGGAAAGCCGATCCGGCGTCAGGACGCCAGCGCCTGCACCAATTCCTCGTCCTTGGCCATTGCGCGTTTGAATGCCGGGCGGCCGGTGACACGCTCCAGGTAGCTTGTGAATTCCGGCTTTTTGGGCAGCAGCTTGAAGAGCGTCAGCCATCTGACGGCAGATCCGATGACCACGTCTGCGGCGGAGAATCGTTCCCCGAGAATATAGGGACCGTTTCTAACCGCGCCTGCCAGTGCATTGACCGTATCGTCATAGGTTCCATAGCAGAGCGTGGAGGAGGGGAACCCGCCTTCGATCTTCCGCGCTTTATCTGTGATGGCGGGCTCTATGGCGGCGTGATTGAAGACGATCCAGCGCAGATAGGTTCCCCGGGCCGTATCGCCGATCGCGGGCGCGAGTTTCGCTTCGGGGAAAAGGTCTGCGAGGTAGATCGCGATGGCGCCGACCTCGGTGACGGGCACGCCGCCGTGAGTGATTGTCGGCAATTTTCCCATAGGATTGATCGCGAGAAAAGCGGGCGTCTTGTGCTCGCCCTTCTTCATGTTGAGGATCTTGGTCTCGTGCGGCGGGTCGCCCAGTTCCTCGAAAAGCCAACGGATTGCAAAGGAGCGGGTTTGCGGAGCGTGATAATGGACGAGCGGTGCAGATGCCATCGTGAGCCTCCCTTAGAATCTTTAGCTCGCGAGCGCTCCTCTGTGGGCGACTTTGATGTCGAAAGCGGCAGCAAGCAGAGCTTTGGTATACTCATCCCGCGGCTTTTCAAAGATATCGCGCGCTGGGCCTTCCTCGACAACCTTGCCGTTCTTCATGACGATGACATAGTTGCAGAGTGCCCGTACGACTTTTAGATCGTGACTGATGAACAGATAGGCGAGATCGCGCCTGGTCTGGAGATCGCGCAAGAGATCGACGATCTGGGCCTGCACGCTCATGTCGAGGGCGCTCGTCGGCTCGTCGAGCATGACGAACTTCGGCTTCAAAACCATGGCACGGGCGATGGCGATGCGCTGGCGCTGGCCGCCCGAAAATTCATGCGGATAGCGGTCTTGCGACGTGGGATCGAGGCCGACCTCGGTCAGAGCCGCGCTCACCCGGTCGCGGCGCTGACCGTCGTCGAGTTCGGGGGCCTGAATGAGCAGACCTTCTTCGATGATCTGGCCGACGGTCAGGCGGGGTGACAGCGAGCCGTAAGGGTCCTGGAAGACGACCTGCATTTCCCTGCGGAGCGGCCGCATCTGTTTGTTCGTCAGGCTATCGATGCGCTTGCCGACGTAGGCGATCGGCCCTTCCGACGAGAGCAGCCGCAGGATTGCGAGGCCGAGAGTCGTCTTGCCGGAACCAGACTCGCCGACGACGCCAAGGGTTTCGCCTGTCCGGAGCTTCATCGACAGCCCGTCGACCGCCTTCACGTAATCGACGGTTCTTTGCAGCAAGCCGTGCTTGATCGGAAACCAGACTTTCAGATTGTCGGTTTCGACGACGACGGGGCGGGTGAGGTCGGTTGTCGGCGGCTGACCTTTCGGCTCGGCCTCAAGCAAGTGCCGCGTATAGGGATGCTTGGGATTTGTAAAGACGTCTTCGGCTTGTCCCGTCTCGACGATATCGCCGTTGCGCATGACGTAGACACGCTCGGCCATACGACGGACGATGCCGAGGTCATGCGTGATGAGCAGCATTGCCATGCCCATCTCTTTCTGCAGGGACTTCAGGAGTTCCAGGATCTGAGCCTGGATCGTCACGTCGAGGGCGGTCGTCGGCTCGTCGGCGATGAGGAGGTCGGGCTTGTTGGCGAGGGCGATCGCGATCATGACGCGCTGACGCTGGCCGCCCGAAAGCTGGTGCGGATAGGCGCCGAGACGCTTCTCGGGATTGCGGATGCCAACCTTGGTCAGAAGCTCGATGACGCGCTCGCGGGTCTTTTCGTCCGACAGCGACTGATGCAGCTTGATGATCTCGCCGACCTGCTTCTCGATCGTATGCAGCGGATTGAGCGTCGTCATCGGCTCCTGAAAAATGATCGAGATGCGACGGCCGCGGATGGCGCGGAGCTGCGCTTCGTTCATCTTCAGGATGTCTTTGCCTTCGAACAAGATCTCGCCGGTCGGATGTGAGGCGGAGTTCGGCAGGAGGCGCAGGATCGACATCGCGGAGACGGTCTTGCCCGAACCGGATTCGCCGACGAGCGCCACCGTCTCGCCCTTGCCGACCGTGAACGATACGCCTTTGACGACGCGCGCGGCCTCGGCGCCCTCGCCGAAAGCGACGGAGAGATTGCGGACATCGACGAGTGGCGCGCCGTCAGCCATCAGCTTTTACCCCTGAACGTCTTCCGCGGATCGAGCGCGTCGCGCACGGCCTCGCCCACGAAGATCGCGAGCGACAGAATGATCGAAACGGATATGAAACCCGAGATGCCGAGCCAGGGCGCTTCGAGGTGCTTCTTGCCTTGCAGGAGAAGTTCGCCGAGCGACGGCGAACCGGGCGGCATTCCGAGGCCCAGGAAGTCGAGCGCCGTCAGTGCCGCGATGCCGCCCGAGAGCTTGAAGGGCAGGAATGTCAACGTCGCCACCATCGCGTTCGGCAGCAGGTGCTTGAACATGATCTGCCAGTCGGAGAGGCCGAGAGCACGGGCGGCGCGGACGTATTCGAGATTGCGGCCGCGGAGAAACTCGGCGCGGACGAGGCCGACGAGCGAGGTCCAGCTGAAGATCATCAGAATGCCGAGTAGCGTCCAGAAGCCCGGTACGAAGAGTGACGATATGATCAAAAGTACGAACAGCTCTGGGATCGAGTTCCAGATTTCGAGCAGACGCTGGAAGATGAGGTCGACGCGCCCGCCGAAATATCCCTGCACCGCTCCGGCAAGGATGCCGACCGCAGACGAGATGATCGTCAGGATTAGCCCGAACAGGACCGAAATGCGGAAGCCGTAGATGACTCGTGCGACGACGTCGCGGCCTTGGTCGTCAAGGCCGAGCCAGTTGGTGTTTCCCCATTGGTTAAAGCGTGCGAGCTGGTCGGGCGGCGCGTCGCACAGCTTGAGCGAGGTCGCCCACGGTGGCGGGGCCGGATACCCAAGGCAGACGCCATTGTCGCCGATGCGGCCGGGGTAATCCTTGTTGATCGTCGAATAGGAATAGCGGATCGGCGGCCACAGCATCCAGCCGTTGGTGTTGATCTCGTTGGCGATGTCGGGTGTCCGATAGTCCGTGATGGCGAGGAAGCCGCCGAACTTCTCTTCCGGATAATCGACCAGGACCGGAAACAGAATTTCGCCCCTGTAGCTGACGATCAACGGCCGGTCGTTGGCGATGAATTCCGCAAAGAGCGAAACCAGGAACAGGACTGAGAAGATCAGGAACGATCGATAACCGACCTTGTGCGACTTGAACCGTTCGAGACGACGGCGATTGACGGGCGACAAGTGGAAGAAGCGCTGGCGTAGCCGCTGGAACCGCGACTTCGCAGCGGATGCTGGAGGTGGGATCGTCGCTTCGGGCGCGTTATCGGTTCGTTGATCCATCATCACACCTCGCGCGTTTCGAAGTCGATGCGCGGATCGACGAGGGTGTAAACGAAGTCGGACAGGATGCCGACGAACAGGCCGACGAGCGAGAAGATGTAAAGAGAGGCAAACACGACCGGATAGTCACGCTTCTCGATGCTCTCGAACGAGAGAAGGCCGAGGCCGTCGAGCGAGAAGATCGTTTCGATCAGCAAGGCGCCGGAGAAAAACGCGCTGATAAACGCGGACGGAAATCCGGAGATAACGAGCAGCATAGCGTTGCGGAAGACGTGCCCATAAAGAACTTGGTTTTCGGTCAAACCTTTTGCGCGCGCGGCGACGACGTATTGCTTCCTGATCTCATCGAGGAAGGAATTCTTCGTCAGGAACGTCATCGCCGTGAAGGAGCCGACGGCCATCGCGATCATCGGCAGCACGAGATGCCAGAGGTAGTCGGTGGTCTTTCCGAACCACGACAGCTGATCCCAGTTGTCGGAGAACAGCCCTCGTGACGGGAACCACTGGAAGAACGACGAGCCCGCGAACAGGATCAGCAAGAGGACGGCGAACAGGAAGCCGGGGATCGCGTAGCCAACCACGAGGATGGCGCTCGACCACGTATCGAACGGCTCGCCGTCCTTGACGGCCTTGCGGATGCCGAGCGGGATCGAAATGAGATAAGTCAGCAGCGTCATCCAGATTCCGAGCGAAATCGAGACAGGCAGCTTCTCCTTGATCAATTGGAGCACCGAGACATCGCGGAAATAGCTCTTGCCGAAATCGAACGTCAGGAAGTTCTTCATCATCAGGTAGAAGCGCTCGGGCGCCGGCTTGTCGAAGCCGAACTGCTTTTCGAGGCTCTTGATGAAGGCGGGGTCGAGCCCCTGGGCGCCGCGATATTTCGAGGTAATAGAATCACCGCCGCCGACGCCGAGCTGATTGCTCATTGCGCCGCCGCCCATTGTGTCGCCGCCGCCGCCGCCCATTCGGCTGACGATGGACGATGATTGGCCCATCAACTCGGCGATCATGCGCTCGACCGGGCCGCCGGGTGCGAACTGGATGATGATGAACGAGAACAGCATGATCCCGAACAGCGTCGGTATCACGAGCAGAACGCGCTTTAAAAGATAAACAGCCATCAGGGCTTCGCCGGTTGTTCTTGAGATTGCACCATCGGCTTGCCGGAGCTTAGAGCCGCGGCCTTTACCGGATCGTACCACCACGTATCGAGTATGCCCGCATCATACTTGGGCTGCACGGCGGGACGCGAGAACTTGTTCCAATACGCTATGCCATAGGACGCTTTATAATAGTGGGGAACCCAATAATGTCCGGCGCGGAGCACGCGGTCGATGGCTCGCGTCGCCGTGACAAGCTCGGGACGTGATTTGGCTGCGACGACCTTGTCGATCAGCGCGTCCACCACGGGCTCCGATATGCCTGCTAGATTGAACGAGCCGTCGGTCTTCGCGGCTTCCGAGCCCCAGTAGCTGCGCATCTCGATGCCGGGCGTCAGCCGCAACGAGTAACGCTGAGTCGCGACGTCGAAGTCGAAAGCTTTGACGCGGCGCTCGTATTGCGAGGGATCGACTAGACGCCAGGACGCCTCGACGCCGATTTTGCGCAAGTTCTCCGTGAAGGGCACGGTGATGCGTTCGAACATTGCCTCAAAGTCGAGGAATTCGATCGTCAGGCGCTCGCCCTTGTCGTTGTGGAGATAGCTATCGGGGCCCGGCTTCCAGCCGGCCGCGATCAGAAGGTCGCGCGCCTTCTTCAGGTTATCGCGGTTGTTGCCGCTGCCGTCCGTCACTGGCGGCGTATAGGGTTCGCCGAAAACTTCGGGCGACAGCTTGTCCTTGTAGGGATCGAGCAGCGTCAGCTCTTCGGGGCTCGGCTTGCCCGTCGCCTTCATGTCGGAGTTTTCGAAGTAGCTCGTCGTACGCGTGTAGAGGCCGTAGAAGAGCTTCTTGTTCGACCATTCGAAATCGAAGACGAGATCGAGCGCGGCGCGGACGCGGGGATCCTTGAATTTATCGCGACGCGTATTGATGAAGTAGCCTTGCGCGCCCGACGGCCGATTGTCCGGCAGAGACGTCTTGATCAGGCGACCTTCCTTCACGGCGGGAATGTCGTAGCCCGTCGCCCAGCTGACGCTCGAAAATTCCTCGCGGAAATCGAAGTTGCCGGACTTCAGCGCCTCAAGCTCGATATTGCGATCGCGATAATAGTCGAAGCGGACCTCGTCGAAGTTATAGCGGCCTTTGTTTACGGGCAAATCCTTCGCCCAATAGTCGTCGCGGCGCGTATACGTGATGTCGGTGCCGGGATTAAAGCTCTTGATCTTATATGGACCCGAGCCGAGCGGCGGCTTCAGCGACGTCTCGTCGAACGGCTGCGCCGTGTAATAGGCTTTCGACAGAACCGGAAGCTGCGCGACGATGATCGGCAGATCGCGCACCAAGGTGCCTTTGAACGTGTAGAGTACCGTCTCCTTGTCGAGCGCTTCCGCGGAAACGACGTCGTGCAGCGTCATCGAAATCGCGGGATGACCTTTTTCCTTCAGGACGCCGAACGAGAAGACGACATCGTCGGCCGTCAGCGGCGTGCCGTCGGCGAACTTCGCTTCGGGGCGCAGCTTGAACGTCACCGACATACGGTCGGGCGCGACGTCGGCGGATTGCGCAACGAGACCGTAAACGGCGTCGGGCTCATCCTGCGCGCGCACCATCAGACTGTCGAAAAGCGAATCGAGGCCCTGAGCGGCGTCGCCCTTCAGGATGAACTGATTCAGTGTGTCGAAGGTATTGGCGCCGCCGGTTCCCATCGTCACCATGCGGCCGCCTTTGGGCGCGTCGGGGTTGACGTAGTCGAAATGCTGGAAATCGAGTGGGTACTTAAGCTCGCCGAAGACCGAGAGGCCGTGGCTCGGCTCGGCGTCGGCGATCCCTGCGAACGGAGCGGAGAACAACAGAGCGAGCGCGGCGACGAAAGCCAACTTCGCGCCCGTTCTATTGCGTGTTCGAGACGATCCTTGCACGAGGGTCATTTCCCCTTCGCCGCTTCGACGGCTTTCCCCTTGTCGGCGTCGTACCACCACACCTGCGTCAGCGCCGAGGTTTGCGACGGGAGTTTCGCGGGGCGGCCGAAAACGTCCCAATAGGCGAGGCGCTCGTACGGGTAATTCCAGTGCGGCACGACGTAGTAATTCCACAATAGGACGCGGTCCAGCGCGTGGGTCGCCGCGACGAGATCGGCTCGGTCCTTGGAGAAGACGATTTTGTCCACCAGCTTGTCGATGGCGGGATTCTTGATGCCCGCGGTATTGCGGCTGCCGGGCTTGTCGGCCGCTGCCGAGCCCCAGAAATCGCGCTGCTCGTTGCCGGGTGAATTCGACTGGGCGAAATTGTCGATGATGATGTCGAAGTCGCGATGGTCCTCGCGCTGTTTGTACTGCGCGTCATCGACGTTCCTCACGGTCGCCTTGATGCCGAGCGCTTGGAGGTCTTGCGTATAAGGTAGAATGATGCGCTCGAACGTGTCGCCGTTGATTAGGAATTCAACGGTCATCTGCTCGCCCTTGTCGTTGCGGAGCACGCGCGCTGTCGAGGCGGATGAAAGACCGACCGTCTGCTTGGCTTTGCACCACCATCCGCAATGGGGATCGTCGACCGCTTCGCTCCTGATCTTCCAGCCCGCTTCTTCGAAGAGCTTCAGCGCTTCCTGCTGATGCTTGCGGTAATCGCCTTCCTGCGCGTTGACCGGGTTCTTCCATTCGGTCGTGAACACTTCCGGCGGAACTTCGGATTTGATCTCGTTCAGGATCTCGAGCTCGCGCCCTTGCGGCACGCCGGTCGACGCCAGGTCCGAATTGGCGAAGTAGCTGTCGACGCGCTGATAAAGGTTGAAGAAGAGCTTCTTGTTGGCCTCCTCGAAATTGAAAAGCAGGTTGAAGGCGTGACGGATGCGCGGATCCTGGAATTCGGGCCGCCGCAGATTGAAGACGAAAGCCTGCATCGGCGCGACGCGCTTGACGGGGATCGCCTCTTTCTTCACGAGGCCCTTTTTCAGCGCGTCAAAATTGTATTGCGTCGCCCAGGCACCGGCCTGGTTCTCGGCCCAGATATCGATGCTGCCGGTCTTGAAGTCCTCGAACGCCGGCGTGCGATCGCGATAGTAGGTAAATTCCAGGGTGTCGAAATTCTGCTGGCCCTTCATGACGGGCAAATCTTTGGCCCAGTAATCGGGAACGCGCGCGTAGACGATCTTGCGGCTCGTATCGACGGACTTGATCTTGTAGGCACCGTTACCAAGCGGTGGTTCGACCGTCGTCTCGCCGAGGCTGCGCTGCTTGCCGTTCGCGTCCTTGCCTTCCCAGTACTGCTTCGGCACGACGTTCAGTTCGCCGACTATCATCGGCAGCTCACGGTTGCGTTTGGTATCAAACGTGAACTTCACCTCGTGGTCGCCGGTCTTCTCCGCCTTGGCGACGTTCTTGTAATAGAAGGCGTAGAACGGATTGACCTTCTTGAACTGCTCGAACGAAAAGATAACGTCCTCGGGCGTGACGGGCGTACCGTCGTTGAATTTTGCCTCGGGCCGGAGCTTGAACGTCGCCGAAGAGAAATCATCGGGATAGGATACGCATTCGGCGATCAGCGCATATTGCGTCGACGGCTCGTCGGGGCTCGGCGTGAACAAGCTGTCATAAAGCAGCCCTAGGCCCGCGGCCTTGACGCCCTTGTCAGAAAAGGGATTCAGCGTGTCGAACGTTCCGTCGGACCACTGGCGCACGGTGCCGCCTTTCGGGGCATCGGGATTGACCCAGTCGAAATTCTTGAAGTCTGGGCCGAACTTCGGCTCGCCGACGAGCGACAGGGCGTGATGGCATTGGGCTTCATCGGCGCTTGCGGGGTTCGGGAGCGGCCAGAAACTCAAAAACGCCAGCGCGGCAAGAATAAACGGCGTCAGGCGCATCTGCATATTCGACTTCGTCCTTCCAATTCTCGCTTGCCGCGACAGTTTAACATGGCCCCGCAGAGCGGGGATAAGGTCGCGGGCCGGATACAAAACGACCCCGCCAAGTGCCGGCAGGGTCGCAAACTTTTCTACCCATAGCGAGTTAAAATGCCGTCATTTTGGCAGCGGAACCGGCGTATCTGCAAGGGTCGCCAAATATGCAATTACGTCCGCTTCATCCGACGGCGTAGACAACCCTTTGAACAACATTTTTGTGCCGGGGACGAACGTCTTCGGGCCATGAAGAAAATGCGCAAGCTGATCGAATGACCAATCGCCACCCTTCTTCTGCATTGCTTCGGAATACTTGAATCCGGGGTAGCTCCCCTTCGGCCGATTGACCACGTCCCAGAGGTTCGGACCGACAGTGGGTGCCTTACCTTTTTCGGACACGTGACACGCTTGGCATTGCTTGAATATGGCTCTGCCGTTTTCGGGGTTCGCCTTCGGCAGCAGCGCGATGACATCCTGGCCGCCGCCGCCGGCCGAGGGTTCGGGCGTGGCACTTTCCGGAGCTGTTGCAGCTTCGGCGGGTGCTGCGACCGGCAGAACGAAGCCGGGCTTTTCCGGGGTACGGCCGACGGTCATCTCGATCGCTGTCTTAGTCCCGAAAATCAACAGCAGGGCCGACAGCACGGCGCCTGCTACTTTGGTGAACTCGAAACTGTCCATGTCTCAGCTCCCTGTACGGCCATCCCCATGACGCGCAATTCCAGGTGACGAGATCGAATAGCAGTATATAAGCTCGACCGCCCTGCAAGCACGTCGTCGTTTTTCCAACGTCGATAGCGATTTCGGGGCGATTTGTCACCGAACAAAAGAATTCGAGCGCAGTGTCTCAAGAAACTCTCATCGTCATACCGGCGCGCATGCATGCGACGCGCCTCCCCGGAAAGCCCCTCGCCGACATCCACGGAAAGCCGATGATCGTCCACGTCTGGCGGCGTGCGGCCGAGGCGAACGCCGGCCGGGTCATCGTCGCGACGGACAGCACCGAGATTGCGGATGCGGTGAAAGGGGCCGGCGGCGAAGCGGTGATGACGCGTGCGGATCATGCGTCGGGGTCGGACCGCATTCATGAAGCCGTCATGAAAGTCGATCCGGCGCGGACCGCCGAGATTATCGTCAATCTGCAAGGCGATTTGCCGAGTCTCGATCCCTTGCTCGTCTCGCAATGCATCGCCCCGCTCGCTTCGGAGGAAACCGATATTGCGACGCTTGCTGCGGTCATTTCCGAAGAGGACGAGCGTACCAATCCGAACGTCGTAAAGGTCGTCGGGACGCCCATCGGCGAGAACCGGCTCAGGGCCCTTTACTTTACCCGCGCGACCGCGCCCCACGGCGACGGTCCGCTCTATCACCACATCGGCATCTACACCTATCGGCGAGCGAGCCTTGAACGCTTCGTTTCGATGCCTGCGGCGACGCTTGAAAAGCGCGAAAAGCTTGAACAGTTACGGGCGCTTGAGGCTCAAATGCGGATCGACGTCGCCATCGTTGACACCGTTCCCCTCGGTGTCGATACTCCCGCCGACCTTGAGCGCGCCCGCCGCCTTATCGTCCCCTGACGTTTTCTCTCCCGGACAACCGATCCGCCATGACCAAGCAATCAGGTTCCGAAGCCGGAGCCGCAAAAATCTCGTATCAAGGCGAGCCGGGAGCGAATTCGCATCTCGCGGCGCGCGAGGCCTATCCCGGCTTTGAAAGCGTTGCCTATCCGACGTTCGAGGACGCGCTCGCGGCGGTGAAGTACGGCGAAGCACAGTATGCGATGATTCCCATCGAGAATTCGGTCGCTGGACGGGTCGCCGACATCCATCACCTGTTGCCGGAAGCCAACCTCTACATCGTTGCCGAGCACTTTTTGCGCGTGCGCCACCAATTGATGGCGAAGCCTGAAGCGAGCCTTTCGACGATCAAACGCGTGATGAGCCACACGCAGGCGCTGGGGCAATGCCGGGCGACGTTACGGAAACTCGGTCTGAAACCGGTTCCGGAGGCCGATACGGCGGGTTCGGCGCGGCTCGTCTCGGAAAGCAACGATCTGTCGACGGCGGCAATCGCGTCGCGCCTCGCGGCCGAGATCTACGGCCTGAAGATCCTGAAAAGCGATGTCGAGGATCAGGACCACAACACGACGCGCTTCATCATCTTGTCGAAAGAGCCAGACGACGCGGAGCCCGGAAACGGCCCGGTCATGACCACGTTCCTCTTCCGCGTGCGCAACGTCCCGGCGGCGCTTTACAAGGCGCTCGGGGGGTTTGCGACGAACGGCGTCAACATGACGAAGCTCGAGAGCTATCAGGAGGAAGGCACGTTCAATGCCACGATGTTCTTCGCCGACATCGAAGGACATCCGGTAGACCGTCCCGTCCAGCTCGCGCTTGAAGAGCTGTCGTTTTTCTCGACGCAGACGAAGATCCTCGGCACCTATCCGTCGAGCCCGTACCGCAAAGAGGCGGCGGAACTCGCGGCGAACGGTCTCGTGCCGATAAAGCGTCCGGGATAGCCGAGCCAAATTTTTGTGCCGGAACGGAGACTTACTCCCGCGCGTGGTTGTTAGCTCGCGTGCATGGGAGGGTTGTACTTTTCGGCTGCCCGGCCCATTATAAGGACGGGAGGTTGGTGACGGACGAATTCGTCGCCAACCGGGTCAGGTCCGGAAGGAAGCAGCCCTAACGATCAGAAGTCGGGTCGTTCGCCAGCCTCTCTTTCATTGCGCTCACGGGCCGCTGGCCCTCCGCGGGGGCACGGTCTTTTTTTTAGACAAGGCTTGGCGCGGGTCGCCTTGCTCCCTCGCCCTTCGGGCGAAACCAGTTCGGGATCAATGGCAAAGAAGAAATCAGGTGCGTCTGACGGCGTGGAGGGTTCTGGCGGCACGGAGCCTGCGAAGCCGTATGTCGTTCTGGCTCGGAAATACCGTCCCGCGACGTTCGACGATCTGATCGGCCAGTCGGCCATGGTGACGACGCTTCGGAATGCGTTCGCATCAGGCCGCATCGCGCAGGGCTACATGCTGACCGGCGTGCGCGGTGTAGGCAAGACGACGACGGCACGTATTCTGGCTCGCGCCTTGAACTATGAAGCGCCCGGCTACGACAAGCCAACGATCGACATGCCGGGTCTTGGCGTTCACTGCAAAGACATCATGGAGGGCCGTCATCCGGACGTGCTCGAAATGGACGCCGCGTCGAACACCGGCGTCGACAACATCCGCGAAATCATCGAGAGCGCGCAATACACGCCGTTCGTTGCGCGCACCAAAGTCTTCCTCATCGACGAGGTTCACATGCTGTCGAAGGGCGCTTTCAATGCGCTCCTGAAGACGCTTGAAGAGCCGCCCGCGCATGTCCGCTTCATTTTCGCGACGACGGAGATCCGCAAGGTTCCGGTGACGGTGCTGTCACGCTGCCAGCGCTTCGATCTGCGACGCGTCGAGCAGCCCGTGCTTGCCGAGCATTTCCAAAAGATCGTCGGGGCCGAGGGTGCGAGTGCTGACGCCGATGCCTTGCAGCTGATCGCGCGCGCCGCCGAAGGTTCGGTTCGTGATGGTCTTTCCATTCTCGATCAGGCGATCGCGATGGGCGAAGGTCATGTCACGGCCGCCAAGGTTCGGGACATGCTCGGCCTCGCTGACCGGGCGCGTATTTTCGATCTCGCCGAAGCGCTGTTCCGCGGCGACGTCGCTGCGGCGCTGCAGTCGTTCTCGTCATTGCATCGTGATGGCGCGGAAGCGACTGAGATCGTCGGCGATCTTGCCGAAGCCGTGCACGCGATCGCGCGGGTCAAGGCTGTCGGCGAAGAGCCTGCAGGCGAAGGTCTGACGGCGGAAGAAAAGGCGCGCTTGAGCGGCCTCGCCGGGCGGCTGTCGATGCCGTATCTGTCGCGGGCGTGGCAGATGTTGATCAAGGGTTTCGAAGAGACGGCGCGGGCGCCTAATCCGCGCGTCGCCGCCGAGATGGTTCTGATCCGCCTCGCCTACACATCCGACCTACCGACGCCCGATGAACTGATCCGAACTTTGGGCGGCGGTGCTGCTCCGGTACGGCGTCCGGCTCTGGCGCCTGGCGACGGTGGAACGCCCGATCAGCGGGCTCCGCTGAATTCGCGGGCGGGTGCGCCGGTTGCCGAAATCTTCGACGACGACCCGTCCGAGGCTTTCGAATTCGATGACGGCGAACCTATTGCCGACGATGAAGATCGACCGGCGTCACCGGTTGCTGCTTCGTCCGCGAAGTCGGATCCGCGCTCGTTTGCCGACGTCGTGGCGCTGGCCGGCGAGAAGCGCGATGCAATGCTCAAAATCCATCTCGAAGACAATGTCAGCCTCGTCAAATTCGATGCGGCGGCAGGATCGATTGATCTTTTTCTTTTGCCCGGCGCGCCGCCGGAGCTTGCAAACGATTTGCGTGAAAAGCTCAACGCGTGGACGACACGGCGCTGGCTCGTCGTGCTTTCGAAAGAAGCAGGAGCGCCCGCCATCGGTGCCGTGCGCCGGCAACGCGAAGCTGCCGAACTTGAATCACTCAAGACGCATCCGGCCGTGCGCGCGGTGCTTGAGGCATTTCCCGATGCGAAGATCGCCGAGGTGCGGCGAATCGCCGGGCGTGAGACTGATACGGACAGCGAAAGCGAAGCCGTCTAAATTTCGGCAGGTTGCCGCGAGGACGAGATGAAAGACATTATGGGAATGATGAAGCAGGTGGGCCAGATGCAGGCTCGCCTCAAAGAAATGCAGGATGACCTCGCCAAGGCTGAGATCGAAGGCCAGTCGGGCGGCGGTCTCGTGCATCTGACCGTCGACGGCAAGGGCGACGTCAAGCGGGTGCGGATTGATCCGAGCCTGATGAAGCCCGACGAGGTCGAGATTCTCGAAGATCTCATCGTCGCCGCGGCTGCCGACGCTCGCTCGAAAGTCGATAACGCCATGCAGACCAAGATGGCGGAGATCACCGGTGGACTGCCGCTGCCGCCGGGCATGAAACTGTTTTAAAATCGCGCGTCCGTGCGGTTTTTCTCAAGCCCGTTCCTTTCAAGCTAGGGCGCGCGCCCTGTCATCACACTGGATGTCTCGCAAAACTGCAGGTCCTGAAATCGAGCGCCTTGTGCAGCTCCTGGCGCGATTGCCGGGGCTCGGACCGCGCTCGTCGCGCAAGGCGGTGCTTGCGCTGTTGAAGCGGCGCAACGATCTGTTGCTGCCGCTGTCCGAGGCTTTGCAGCAGGCGATCGCGAAGATTTCAGAATGTCCGGTGTGCGGCAATCTCGATACGGTCTCGCCCTGCAGCATCTGCGCCGATCCGCGGCGCGATCCGAGCCTGATCGTGGTCGTGGAAGAGGTTGGCGATCTCTGGGCGCTCGAGCGCGCGAGTGTCGTCTCGGCGCAATATCATGTGCTCGGCGGACATCTATCGCCGCTCGACGGAATCGGGCCGGAACAACTCAATATCACAAGCCTCGTTGCCCGGGCGCGGTTGCCTGCGGTCAAGGAGATTTTGCTTGCCTTGAACGCCACGGTCGAAGGGCAATCGACGGCGCACTATATTTCCGATCAGCTTGCGAATGCCGATGTCACCGTTTCGCGGCTGGCGCAGGGCGTTCCCATCGGAGGCGAACTCGATTATCTCGACGACGGCACTTTGGCCGCCGCATTCAAGGCCCGCCGCAAATTATAAGAACAAAGATCGTTGGCGCCACGCGCCGCGGGGAAACGGCCATCGATGGCAAATGTCGAAATCGGTCGACGGGGTAGCGAAGGCCCGAAGTTCGTCACGGGCTCGCTTCTGCGCCACATCCTGGCAATGACGGCGGCGGGTGCCGTCGGCCTGATGGCGATCTTCGTCGGCGATCTCGCGAACATCTATTTTCTATCGCGTATCGGGGACGAGGCGATCGTCGCCGCGGTCGGATACGCGAGTTCCATTCTGTTCTTCTCGACGTCGATCGGGATAGGATTTTCAATCGCAGCGACTTCGCTCGTCGCGCCAGCTCTTGGTGCAAGACGACGAGTTCGGGCGCGACGACTATCCGCTAATGCCCACGTTCTCGCTTTTCTGTTCTCGGCGGCGGCGAGCATCCCGCTGTGGTTCGCCATCCGGCCATTGCTCGAACTCTTGGGAGCCACCGGGCGCACGCTCGATCTTGCGAGCTTCTATCTCGATGTTTTGTTGCCGACACTGCCGATACTTTCGCTCGGCATGACGTCGGCCGCAGTGTTGAGATCGGTCGGGGATGCGCGGCGCGCCATGCACGTGACGCTATCGGGCGCCATCGTCAACACGATCCTCGATCTGATCTTCATCGTGCATTTCGCGCTCGGCATCGAGGGCGCGGTGCTGTCGTCGCTATTGGCGCGGCTCGTCATCATGGGGGTCGGCTTCTACGGCGTCGTTTCTGTCCATGATCTGATGGGTCGCCCGAAAATCGCCACGCTCCAACAGGACGTCGGACCGTACGCCCGCATCGCGGCGCCGGCGGTACTGACGAATATCGCTCCGGCCGTTAGCAATGCGTACGTGACGTATGCCATCGCCGCTCATGGTGATGCCGCTGTTGCGGCCTGGGCCATCATCGGGCGAATCATTCCCGTGGCGTTTGGAGCGATCTACGCGCTCTCCGGGACGGTCGGACCGATCCTCGGGCAGAACTTCGGCGCCCGATCGCCGTCGCGGATGCGGGATGTGTATACGTTGTCTCTTTTGACGATGGCGGCGTTCACGGGCCTTGCATGGCTCATTCTTGCTCTCCTGGCCGACCCGTTGGCGAGCCTGTTCAAAGCAGGGCCAGAAGCCCGTGATCTGATTGTGTTCTTCTGCCGCTGGTTATCGCCGCTGTTCGTCTTTCTGGGTACAGTCTTCATCACCAGCGCGGTTTTCAACACGCTCGGCCGCGCCCACTTCTCGACGCTTTTGAACTGGGGCAGGGCGACGCTCGGGACAGTTCCATTCGTCCTTTTGGGCGGAAAATTCTACGGCGCGGAAGGCGTATTGGCCGGCAATATGGTCGGCGGCGTCGCGTTCGGGTTGATTGCCATATTGGCAGGCTACAGATTGATCGCACGCGTTGGGGACACGCTACGTCTTTAGACGGGACGGCGTTGCACTTTAGGACGGCGCAGGCCTAGATCGCTGGCGACTTCAGCCGAGTCGATCTGGCTCGCAGATTTGCAGACGGAGAGAGGGTTTGGGCATCGCCCAACGCATTCTCGTGACCGGGGCTTCGGGTTTCATCGGCCAGAACGTCGTGCGCGTGCTCGCCGAGCGCGGCTATAGCGTCAGGGCGGCGGCGCGGCATCCGATCGTTTTCGACAGCCCGCGAGTCGAAGGCGTGGCGGTTGGCGATATGTCCCGCTCGTTCGCCGCCGAGTTTCTGGTCCGCGGCGTCGATGCGGTTGTCCACGCCGCAGGCTTGTCACACGCCCGAACCGATCTTCCCGCCGCCGCCTACACGGCTATCAATGTTGATGCAACTCGCCAACTTGCCAAGGCGGCCCGGTCCGCCCGCGTGAAACGCTTCGTTCTGATGTCATCCATCCGTGCCCAGGTCGGGGCGACCCATCCGGGGATCGTGACGGAGGCGACTCCGGCCGCGCCGACCGACGACTATGGACGCTCCAAACAGGCTGCCGAGGCGGTCGTCGCCAAGATGTTGGAAGGATCCTCGACGCATTGGACCGTGCTAAGGCCAGTGCTCGTCTATGGTCCGGGCGTCAAAGGCAATATGGCGGCCCTCATGCGTCTCGCCGCCTTTCCGTTACCGCTGCCATTTGGGGCGCTGAAAGCCCGCCGCTCGCTGGTCAGCATCGGGAATCTGATCAGCGCCATTCAATACGTCCTGCAGACCCAAACGGCCGAGAACGCCTCATTTATCGTCGCCGATCCTATCCCGTTAACAATGGCGCAGATCATCCGCGTCCTGCGCATGGGGGCCGGCCGCTCCGACTTTTTGCTTCCCGTTCCCGCGGCCTCCCTCGCCGCGCTGCTTCGCGTGGTCGGAAAGCCCGATTTTGCGGAGCGCCTGATGGGGGATCTCGTCGTCGACGCGGCTCGCCTCAGGCTGATCGGATGGTCCCCTCCGGAAGCGACGGTGCAAGCACTTGCGGCGGCCGCCCACGCCGGTCCGAGCTAAAGACGGCCAAGATTCAACACGATATAGAGACGCACGCCATTGACCGGCGCGGCGGCCTTTCATATGTCAGCGCCATGACTGTACTTGCTATAATCACCATTCCTGATCCCGTTCTGCGCAAGATCTCCGATCCGGTCGAGCGTGTGGACGATGCCGTCGTCAAGCTGATGGACGACATGCTGGAGACGATGTACGCGGCGCCCGGTGTCGGGCTCGCTGCTCCGCAGGTCGGCGTTCTGAAACGGGTCGTCGTCATCGACGCGGCGGAGGATGACGCGCCGCCCAATCCGATTGCCATGGCCAACCCGGAGCTGGTCGCTATCGGGTCGGAAACGCGCCTGCACGAGGAGGGCTGCCTTTCGATCCCCGATGTGCGCGTCGAGATCGAGAGGCCGTCGACGGTAACGGTGCGCTATATCGATCGGCATGGAAAGGAACAGGAGCTTGCGGCGGACGGTCTGCTCGCGACCGCCATCCAGCATGAGATCGATCATCTCGACGGGCAGCTCATCATCGACTTTCTGTCGCGGCTGAAACGCGACATCATCATCCGCAAGTTCAAGAAGCAGGCTCGGGATTAAATTAGACTGCCGCGTGCGGCGGCCCGACCGAAGAGCAGACGCACGTGCCAACCAAAAAAAGGCCCATGCCGCTCAACATCGTCTTCATGGGAACGCCTGACTTCTCCGTGCCCGTGCTCGACGCCGTCGTGGCGGCGGGGCATTGCGCCCTTGCGGTCTACAGCCAGCCGCCGCGTCCTGGGGGGCGTGGCATGGCAGAGGTCAAATCGCCTGTTCATCGCCGCGCCGAAGAGTTGGGGATTGAAGTTCGGACGCCGGTCAACTTCAAAAGCGGTACCGACCGTGAGGCCTTTGCCGCCTTGAGCGCTGATGCCGCGGTTGTCGTTGCCTACGGTCTTTTGCTGCCGAAAGCCGTGCTCGACGCGACACGGCTCGGTTGTTTCAACGTGCATGCCTCAAAGCTGCCGCGCTGGCGCGGTGCCGCGCCGATCCAGCGTGCGATTATGGCCGGCGATACGGTGACTGCGGTCAACATCATGCGGATGGAGCAAGGGCTCGACACGGGGCATGTGTGTCTCGGCCGCGACGTTTCCATTCGGCCGGATATGACGGCGGGCGAACTGCACGATGAACTTTCGAAGCTCGGCGCGACGCTGATGGTCGAAGCGCTGGCGAAGCTCGAAGCCGGCCGGCTGGAATGTGCGCCGCAGCCGAGCGACGGTGTTACCTACGCCTCGAAAATCGACAAGGCCGAAACGCGCATCGATTTCAGTCGGCCGGCGAACGAGGTTGTCGATCACATTCGTGGTCTCTCGCCTTATCCCGGTGCGTGGTTCGAGGTCGAACTCGGCGGCAAGCGCGAGAGGATCAGGATTTTGTCGGGCAAGGTAACGCAGGGTGAGGCGGAGCCGGGTACGCTCGTCGATGATCATCTGACGATTGCCTGCGGGACTGGTGCCGTACGCGTCGAGAGGCTGCAGCGGGCGGGAAAACAACCGATGGCTGTAGCCGACTTTCTCCGCGGCACACGACTTCAGGTGGGCGTGCGTCTCGCCTGTTAATCATAGCTTCGAAAGGCGATGAGACTTTCGCGACCCGAGGTTAAACTGCGCTTGATGATCGGTACCGGAGAGCCAGCCATGCATTGCAAGTCCACGCTTCTTCTTGCTGTTGCCGGTTCAGCGCTCTTCGCACTTGCGACCTCTGCCGGCGCCGAAAGCTTTACGACAAGGATCGAGACCCACCCTTACTATGGGGCGGTCGTCACGCTTGAGCACGGCGTGCGAGTCATTCGTCCGCTGCCGCCGGATCGCCAAGTCATCATCAACCCGGATCGTGTACCGCTGTCCCTCAGCTACAGCGACACGAATGTCTACGGATATGGTTCGAGTTCGTCGGGCGCGGGCTATGGTGGCGCTGCCGGTGGCACGGGCTATGGGGGCGGTGACGACATGTACTATGGGCCAGCGTGGGGTCGCGGCTTCAGAGGCCACCGGGGTTTCAACCATACCAACGGACGGCGAGGTGGGATGCCTGGCGCTCACCACGGAAAAGTCAACGGTTTTCAGGCCGTGCACTAGCGAGGCGTTGAGGCGCGACGCGGCAACGGCTACGGATGGCCGAAATCCTCTTTTCAGCCTGAGCCCGATGCCCCGCTACCGCATTACCATCGAATATGATGGGACACCCTTCGTCGGCTGGCAGCGCCAGGCCGAGGGCTTATCAATTCAAGGGTTGCTCGAAGACGCCATCCGCAAATTCACAGGCGAGACCGTCGGCGTTCGCGGCGCCGGCCGCACCGATGCGGGCGTGCATGCGCTGGGACAGGTTGCGCATTTCGATCTGACGAAGGACTGGGCTCCGGGCCGTGTGCGGGACGCGATGAATTTCCATCTGCGGCCGCATCCCATCGGCATCGTTCAATCCGCGGCCGTCGACGCCGAGTTCGACGCGCGCTTCAGCGCCGTGAAGCGGTATTACAAGTATCGCATCCTGACTCGGAGGGCGCCCCCGATCCTCGACCGCAACCGTGTTTGGTGGACGATGCAGGATCTCGACGCCGATGCCATGCACGAAGCCGCGAAGGCCCTCATCGGCAGGCATGACTTCACGACTTTCCGGGCGGCGCAATGTCAGGCGGCGTCGCCGGTCAAGACGCTCGAAGTCTTCGATATTTTCCGTTCCGGCGACGAGATCGTCTGCGAGGTTTCGGCGCGCTCGTTCCTGCACCATCAGGTTCGGTCGATGGTCGGGAGCTTGAAGCTCGTCGGCGAAGGCAAGTGGTCACGCGAAGACCTCGCGGCGGCGCTCACCGCGCGCAACCGCGAAGCCTGCGGGACTGTGGCACCCGCATCAGGTCTCTATCTCGTTGCGGTGGACTATCCGAGCGACGCCGTTACGAAGTGCGCGTGTCCTCCGTCACCATCGCCAGAAACTCCTGACGGGTGATCGGGTTGTCGCGGAAGGCGCCGAGCATCCGGCTCGTCACCATGTCGGTGCCGGGCTTATGGACACCGCGCGTAGTCATGCAGTGATGCTCGGCCTTGAGCACGACTGCGACGCCCTGCGGCTTCAGCACCTCTTGGATCGTGTTGGCGATCTGCGCGGTCATCTTCTCCTGGATCTGGAGGCGCTTGGCGTAGGCATCAACAACGCGGGCGAGCTTGGAGATGCCGACGACTCGGCCGTCGGGGATATAGGCGACCCAGGCGCGGCCGATGATCGGCGCCATGTGATGCTCGCAATGGCTCTCGAAGCGGATACCGCGGAGCACGATCATCTCGTCGTAGCCTTCGATCTCCTCGAAGGTCTTTTGCAGGATCGCCTCGGGGTCCTGGTCGTAGCCGCGGAAATACTCCTCGAACGCATCCGTTACGCGGGACGGCGTTTCCTTCAGTCCGGGGCGCGCAGGATCGTCACCCGTCCAGCGGATGATCGTCTTGACTGCGGTTTCGACTTCGGCACGCGTCGGCTTCTTTTCTGAGTCCATGAGAGCACTAGCTTGTTAGGGGAAGGGGGTGTCACGGCGACGGCATACAGGCAAGCGCCCTTATAGACCCATCGGATTCCGGACGGCAAACATCGCTTGCCGTCTCGTTAAATGGTGATGCTTGGCGGATTTGTCGATGTCTCGGGTGCCTGGCGGTTAATTTTGGGAGCGGTAGGGCTTGCGGTCAGCCTGTCGGAGCTTCGGCAGGCGGCGTCGGATGGGCGTCCTCGTGCGGCTGGGCTCGAGGAGCGAGCGTACGAACTAATACGTAAAAGACCGGCGTGAAGATGAGGCCGAAGAACGTCACGCCCAACATGCCCGAGAAGACGGCCGTGCCGAGAGATTGTCGCATCTCGGCGCCGGCGCCTTCCGCAAAGACGAGCGGCACGACGCCGAGGATGAAGGCGAGCGACGTCATCAAAATTGGCCGGAGCCGGGTGCGGGCTGCTTCGACGGCGGCGTCCGTGCGCGATAGTCCGTTGTCCTCGCCCTGTTTGGCGAACTCGACGATGAGAATAGCGTTTTTCGCCGCAAGGCCGACCAGCACGATGAGGCCGATTTCGACCAGGACGTTGCGGTCGAGGCCGCGGATGTTGACTCCGATCATCGCGGCCAGAATGCACATCGGCACGATCAGGATGACCGCCAACGGCAACAGCCAACTCTCGTAAAGCGCCGACAGCAGCAGGAACACGAAGACGACGGACAATCCGAACGCGAGGATCGCCGTATTGCCGGCGAGCTTCTCCTGCAGGGCGATCTCGGTCCATTCAAAGCCGAAGCCCTGTGGGAGGACCTTGTCGGCGATCTGCTCCATCGTGGCGATGGCGGTGCCTGTCGAGTAGCCGCGAGCGAGCTGAACCTGGACTTCGGCGGCAGGGTAGAGATTGTAACGCGGAACGCGGTAGGCGCCGGTCGTATCCTGGAAGGTCGCGACAGAGCCGATCGGCACCATGTCGCCGTCGTTGTTGCGCGTCTTCAGATTGGAGACATCGCGCAGCGACAGGCGGAACGGGTTGTCGGCCTGCGCCGTCACGCGGTACGTGCGGCCCAGAATGTTGAAGTCGTTGATGAAAGCCGACCCCATATAGACCGAGAGCGTTTCGAAAACGCGGCTTATGGGAACGCCGAGCTGCTCGGCTTTCGTCCGGTCGATGTCGGCATAGATCTCGGGCGTGCGTACGTTGAAGAGCGTAAAGGCCTGGGTGAAGCCTGGCATCTGGCCGGTGGTGCCGGCCATCGCCCAGGCAGCGTTTTCGAGCATCGGCAGGCCGCGGCCCGCCTTGTCCTGAACGTAGCCCTTGAGGCCGCCGCCGGTGCCGATGCCTGGAACGGAGGGCGGCTCGAGAACGAAGATAAAGGCGTCCTTGATCATAGCCATCTGTTGGCGGAGGTCGCCGAGAATGGCGTCCTTCGTCAGCCCGCTGGCAATCCGCTCTTCGAACGGCTGCAAGGCGACGAAGACGACACCGGTATTTGGCGCGTTGGTGAAGGTGGCGCCGTCGAAGCCGACGAACTCGACGGCATGCGCGACGCCCGGACGCTTCATGATGATTTCCGAAGCCCGGTGCACGATCTCGTCGGTACGCCTTAAGGTCGATCCCGGTGGGAGCTGGAACACCGTGATGAAGTAGGCGCGATCGAGCTGCGGAATGAGGCCGGTTGGCGTCGCCATCAGGCGCTCGTAGGTCACGTACAGCAAGCCTGCATAAATGACGAGGAGAACGGCCCCGATGCGGATCAAATGGCGTGTCAGCCAGGCGTAGCCGTGCGAGAGAGCACCGAAAGCCCAGTTGAAGCCTTTGAAGAACCAGCGCAGCGGCGCTCCAAGTACGCCTGCGATCGAACGGGTGTTGGTGTTGCGATGAGCGTGCGGCTTCAGCAGCAAAGCCGCCATCGCAGGAGACAGCGTCAACGATACCGTCAGCGAGATTGCGGTCGAGGCGGCGATCGTGATTGCGAATTGCTTGAAGAAGGAACCCTGCAATCCGGTGATGAAAGCCGTCGGCAGGAAGACGCCGATGAGCACCAACGAAATCGCGAGCAAGGCCCCGCCGACTTCGTCCATCGTCTTGTGCGCGGCTTCCTTGGGCGTCATGCCCTGTTCGATGTAGCGCTCGACGTTCTCGACGACGACGATGGCGTCGTCGACCACGATGCCGATGGCGAGAACCAAGCCAAACAGCGACAGCGTGTTGAACGTGATCCCCACCAGGCTCATGATGAAGAATGTGCCGACGAGCGAGACGGGAATGGCGAGGATCGGGATGATCGCTGCGCGCCACGTCTGCAGGAACAAAATCACGACGAGGACCACGAGCATGAGCGCTTCAGCGAGCGCGTGGATCACGGCGTCAATCGAGAACTGAATAAACTCCGTCGGATTGTAGACGACGGTGTAGCCGACGCCCGGCGGGAAGTCCTTTTTCAGGTGCTCCATCTCAGCCTTGACGGCCGACGCCGTCGCGAGCGCATTCGAGCCTGGCTTCTGAAAGATGACGAGGGCCGTCGCGGTCTTGTTGTCCAGATACGCATTGACGGTATAGTCTTGGGAGCCAAGTTCAACACGCGCGATGTCACGGACGCGGACGACGGAGCCATCCGGTTCGGCGTGGACCACGATGTCTTCGAACTGATCCGTGGAGGTCAGGCGTCCGAGCGTTTTGACGTTGATCGTGAATGCACCATCGGAGGTCGCCGGCGGCTGGTTGATCGATCCGGCCGCGACCTGCAGGTTGGCGGCCTGCAAAGCCGCTACGACTTCACCTGCGGTCAGGCCGCGCGAGGCGACCTTGTCGGGGTCTAGCCAGATGCGCATGGAGTAGTCGCGTGCGCCGAAGACTTGGACGTCGCCAACGCCATCGATACGCGTCAGGACGTCCTTTACGTAGAGCGTGGCGTAGTTCGAGATGTACTGCTGGTCGCGCGTGCCGTCGGGCGAGGTCATATGCACGACCATCATCAGGTCGGGCGAAGCTTTGCGCACCGAGATGCCGAGCCGGCGTACATCCTCGGGCAGGCGGGGTTCGGCGACGGCGACCCGGTTCTGCACGAGAACCTGCGCCTGATCGACGTTCGTGCCGGGCTTGAAGACGACGTTGATGGTGAGGAGGCCGTCGCCGGTCGACTGCGAATTGATGTAGAGCATGTCGTCAACGCCGTTGACCTCCTGCTCGATCGGCGTGGCGACGGTTTCGGCGATGACCTGGGCGGATGCGCCGGGATAGGTCGCGTGGATTGCGACGGTCGGTGGCGCGATGTCCGGATACTCGGCGATCGGCAGTAGTTGTACCGAGATAAGCCCGAGGATCGTGATGATCATCGATACGACAGCCGCGAAGATCGGCCGGTCAATGAAGAAATGTGAGAGGCGCATCGGGCTTTCGGCGGTTGAGGCTTCGGGCTAGTGCTGTCTAGTTAGTTTTGGGCCGTTTTCTCGACGGCCTTGATGGCGCCGTTGGTCGGCGCGACTTTCGTGCCTGGACGGACGGCCGGATTTGCAACGCCCTCGATAACGATGCGATCGTCGGCTTTGAGCCCGGCCTTGATGACGCGCAAGCCCTCGTACATCTGACCGAGCGTCACCGGTGTCGCGGTGATGACGTCGTCGGCGTTGACTGTGTAGACGATCTTGCGCGCCTGATCGGAGATGATCGCGGCATCGGGAATCAGGAACGCATCGATGTCGCCGCCGTAAAGCTGAATCCGGGCGAAGATTCCGGGGGTCAGGAGATCGTCCTTGTTGCTTAGAAGCGCGCGACCGCGGATCGTTCCCGAACGCTGGTTGAACGAATTGTCGACGAAATCCATGACGCCCTCATGGGCCCAGTCGGTTTCGTCGGCGAGCTTGACGCGAACCGGATTGGCGGTGGTGCGTGACGAGGGGCGCGCACCCGACTGATTGAGCCGTGCGTAGCGCATGTAGTCGGCTTCGGACGCATCGAATACGAAGTGGATGGGGTCGGTCGTGACGATCGTAGCCATCAGCGTCGAGCTGACCTGACCACCGATAACGAGGTTGCCTACGTCAATTTTCTTGTCCGAGATGCGACCGGAAATCGGCGCACGCACTTCGGCCCACTCGAGGTTGAGTTCGGCCGACCTAAGCTGAGCCGCTGCCGACATAACCTGCGCCTGAGCGACACCCAAAGTCGACTTGCGCTGCTCGAATACCTGTTCGCTCAATGCTTTCGATTCAACCAGCGGCGCAGCGCGCTCGAGATCGGCCTGTGCGAAGTCCACCTGCGCCTTGGCGCGCGCGACCTCGGCTTTCGCGGCTTCGACGGCGATTTCAAATGGGCGCTTGTCGAGTGTGAAGAGCAGATCGCCCTGCTTGACCGTCGAGCCTTCCTTGAAATTCACTTGGTCGACATAGCCGCTGACGCGAGGCCGGAGTTCGACACGGGCAAGCGCTTCGAAGCGTCCGGGATATTCGTCCCACGTCTTGATATGTTTCAAAAGCGGTGGAGCGACCGTCACGGGAAATGCCGGCGGAGCTCCTTGCGCGTGCGCGGCAGATATTTGGAAGCTCACGAATGCGGTTGCGATCATCGCAAAAAGGCCGATACGCGAACGGCATAGGAATTTGTCTCGCGAACGTTCGGTCGTCATCATATGCAATCCACATCGAGAAGGGATTTTCGGGACGTAGGCGCTTCACACAGCGCACGGCGGCGGATCGTAGCACACAGATTGCAGCTTAGGTGATGGGAATAATCATAAATAGGGAGATTGGTCGCGCGTTAAGACAATCAATGGGCGGAGCCAAATATCCCGAGATAGTGGCTTGAATGCCTCCATTCTGGTACCCCTTGCGCGGCAATTCGGCTTGCGATCGCCGCGTACTGTTTTGCACTTTTTTCGGTCAGAGCAGCGTGCCGCGCAGGATCAGCAGGGCCACGCTGAAATAGATCATCAGCCCAGTGACATCCACCAGCGTCGCAACGAATGGGGCCGAGGCGCTCGCGGGATCGAAGCCGAGGCGCTTCAAGAGGAACGGCAGCATCGCGCCGGTGAGTGAGCCGAAGGTCACGATGCCGATGAGTCCAACCCCGACGGTCAACGCAACCAATCGCCAATGTTCGCCGTAGTCGAAGATGCCGAGCGTCTGCCAAAGCGCTATGCGTCCCATGCCGATGACGCCCAGAATTATCCCAAGCGTTATTCCGGTCGGAACCTCCCTCACCGCGACGCGCCACCAGTCGCGCAATCGCAGCTGTCCGAGTGCGAGGGCACGGATGAGCAGCGATGTCGATTGCGAGCCCGAATTGCCGCCGGAACTCATGATCAGCGGAATAAAGAGCGTCAGGACGACGGCTTTCTCCAACTCGTCGGAATAGTGCTGCATGGCGCTGGCGGTCAGCATCTCGCCGATAAAAAGGGCGCAGAGCCAGCCTGCGCGCTTCCGGATCATCTCGAAAAACCCAATATCCAGATAAGGCTCCGCCATGCCTTCGACGCCGCCGAACTTCTGAACGTCTTCGGTACTTTCAGCGAGGATCGCGTCGATGACATCGTCGACGGTCACGATGCCGAGCACGCGATGTCTGGCATTGAGAACGGGGACAGCAAGAAGATCGTGGATCGAGATCAGGCGCGCCACTTCCTCGCGATCCGTATCGGGTTGGACCCAGATCGGATCGCGGTCCGGTGCAACTTCGAGGATCGGTTGATCGGGCTGGCCCGTGATCAGCTGGCGCAGCGTGACTGTGCGCACCAGTTCGCGGGAGTGGGGATCGATGACATATATCGCATACACTGTTTCCCGGGTGTGTTCGACCTCGCGGATAAGTTTCAGGGTATCTGCCACGGTGTAGGTAGAAGGTACGCTGACGAATTCGGTCGTCATGATGCTGCCGACCGTACCTTCAGGGTAGGCGAGCAGCAGCTTCAGAGATTGAGCGGTTTCGAAGTCGAGCAGGGCGAGCAGCTTGGTACGATCCGGCCCGTCCAATTGACGGAGGGTATCGGCCGCGCGGTCCGCAGACATGCCCTTCAGCACCTGGCCTGCGAGCTCCTCGGGGAGTTCGAGGATCAGATCGCCGGCGCGGGCGAGTTCGGGGCGGTCGAAAATTTCGACGACGCGGTCGAGCGGCAATTGGGAGAGTATCGAGGCCGCAGTCTCGAGATCCTGCTGGTTGAGCTGCGCGACGATGTCGGCGTCGTGCTCTTCGAGCAACTCGACCAAAACGATCGGATCGACGTCGTCACCCGATGCGTTGCGGATGTTTTCCATGGCTCACCTTCCGATCCGCCGTCGCAACGGACCGTGGCGAGCCGACCCAACGGTCAGACCACGAGCCTCGACGGCAAGGTACTACTGTCGCTAGACAAGGGTTGGGTTCCTTCAAGTATGCGGTGCCGAGGTAATGCGAACATGGGCGGCCGCGCCGCTCAAATGGGCCGATCGAACCTAATAGTCAAGGCGATATACCGAGATTTCCGGCTCTTTGCGCTTCCGGCAAAGCGTGAATTACATTCGTGGCGATGTCATCGATGACACGGCGGACCATGGTGCTGCCGGAGGGGATTGAACTCTCGACCTCTCCCTTACCAAGAGTGTGGCCCTTTACGAACTCGCCTTTTTATTTCCGAGTGTTACGATCTCTGCCTCATCTTGCTGTGTCAAAAGTGTGCTCAGTGGCGTTGTCACCGACGCCACTGCGTTCTGGACCTGCGACCTCTCTAGGTGGGCATAGGTTTTGGCTACGACTCCTATCGTTCGCCATCCTCCGGCCTCTTGCAGCGCCTTGAGTGAATGCCCGTCGGCGAGGAAGCGGGAGGCAAACGTGTGGCGGCCGACCTTGTGCGGTGAGAAGTATTGAATCTTGGCACGATTGCATCCGCGCTTAATGATTCTAACTAGCGAGAAGCGGCTTGCGTAGCCGAACAGTCGCGCCTCTGGATTGCCCATGGGGAGGAGCCGCATCGCGTCGTTGACGAAGGGTGGAAGAAGCACTTCTCGTGGGTCGCCGTTCTTGGTGTCAGCGATCAACACACGAGCGGTGTTTGGGTTGTAATGCTTCACGAGGACGTTGATGACCTCGCCGGACCGCGCTCCCGAGAACGACATGAAAAGGACCGCCGTGCGCTGCTCGAGTCGGGGTAGGGCACGGAGAAGCCTTAGAAGCCACTGATCGCTTACCGCGACTGCTTTGGCGGTATTTGACCTTGGGTTTCGCGAAGACGCGCGGGGGAGCCATTTTGGCCGCTACAGCGGCGTTCCAGACAGCCTGCATCGGACCGTAAAGTTGTCGAACAAGGGTCGATGCCTTCGCGCCCGGATAAATCTTGTCGCCAGCGAGCGTATGGGCTTGGTCGGTGATATCACGAAGTCGGAGCTTTCCGAACTCGACGAGAAGCGGGTCGAGAAAACGCGCCTCACCTTTTTTCCCCAAATACTCCACGACTGCCTCAGCAAAAAGTGCCGTTCCGTTGGCGGGGCCTTGCGTAGCCTCGTCGCGGGCGCGCGTGAGATACGCTGCTAGGACGTTCTGCGCTTCGTCTCGGCTATCAGTTCCCGTGCTTTCTCGAACACGGCGCTTGGTGTACGGGCACGTACCCGTAATATACCAGCGGCGGGTTTCGCCCTGCTGAGTTCTGATATTCCGCGCCTTGAGTTTGAGCATAGCTCTCTCATCCTCGAAAGAAACGTGCTGACGAGGAGAAGCCAATGAGGCAAGCAATAACTGCCTGGCCGTGGTGCACGCCCGCAGTCGAAGCGACGGCGGCGCAAACCTGTGTTGAATGAGAGGGGCTCGCAACCCCTGATAAGAAGAAGGCCCCGGCGCAGTACACGCACGAAGCCTTTACGTTTTTGGCAATAACACTTGAACACAGCAGTCCCGACTGAGCGTGCGACACGCCTAATCAGCCTCGAACATGTGTCGGTCGCTCAATCCAAATTCGCTCGGAGCGTGCCAATCAACCGCGCTCGTAATTGTGCGTAGGTGCGCAGTTCTCGAAGTCGCTGTGCAGCGAGCGCACGAGTTCTCCGCGCATAAAAAAAGGCGCAATACGCGCCGCAAATTCTTCGCCCCGTCACCCCCTTGCCCTTAATCGAAATAAAGTTTGGCTGCTATTTTTGGGGTGCGGAACAAGCTCGATTGTTAGCCTGAGCAAGCGAGGCTGTCGGTCTCAACCGGGTCGCGGACACTCACGCACCATTGCCAAGCCGCATCACGGTGCCGACGCCCACACCAAGTTCGCTCGCGATCCGCCTAATGCCGACGCCATTTGCCCGCATTGCCCGTACTTTCGCGGCCTTCTTCGCGTCTGCATCTTCGAGGCGGGGCCGCCCAAGCTGGACCCCGTCGGCACGCGCTCGTGCAAGCCCGGCAGCCACTCGCTCGCGGATCATTGCCCTCTCGAACTCTGCGAAGACGCCGCACATCTGAAACAGGGCACGGCCTGATGGCGTGCAAGTGTCCAGTGCTTGCTGATGGAGATAGAGGTCGGTGCGCGTAGCGCGAAGATCGCCAAGGGTCTCGACCAGATGCTGCAACGAACGACCGAGCCGGTCGACGGACCACGCTGCGACGAGATCAAACTCGCGCCGCGTCACGCCCTTTAGCAGCGCGTCCAAGCCGGGCCGCTTGTCGCGTCCCTTTGCCCCGCTCACGCCTTTGTCTTCGAACCTCGCGACTATTTGCCAGCCGTTGCGTCGCCCCACCGCCTCCAGTTCACGCCGTTGATTGGCGGTAGTCTGCTCGTCCGTTGACACCCGCAGATAGATCGCGACACGCTTGGATTTATCTCCGCCGCCTCGCTGCTTCATCACTCGAACTCCTCTGCTGCCATCGGGCTTCGGTATACGCCATCAGGTATGTACGGAAAACAGGTGTTATCGGAACACAGCGGACGCTAACAGACGCCTTTTGATTTGACTCGACTTTTTGCGGCGTCTTGCACTGGGGTTTTCGGAACACCTCATCTTGGGTGAGAACGAGATCATTCACCCAATCGCCGTAAGTCTGGGTTGTGCGCGAGGTGGAGGATTGTGCAACATCAAACGCGTACGATCAGCTAGCATAGTCACCGGGACGGGATAGCTAATACTTCCAACCCAATCCAACACGACCGTCTAATGCGCCCGCCGGATTGGCACTCGATTGCTGGTCCAAGTCCATGCCGCCGTTGAACTGCAAGAACATCGAATCTCCAATAGCGGTGGTATGCGACGCCCCCAATTGGCCATATCCGCCAAAGAAATCGTTTCCTACGCTTGGATCGGCCTGTGAAGGCGCGACGCTAATCGGACCAGTGCTCGCAGAACCTATTTCCGCTTGTGGGGCCGCCCCGGCTCGGGTGCTGAGCGAACCGCCGTCGCGTCCATTGCTGTCGGCAGATTTGCCCTGTGCGTGCGCCACGCCGAGTGTGATCCCTGAGAGGGTGATCGCAAGGATGCAAGTGCTGTAGCTGTGCTTCATGGCTTAGAATGATGTCAGGAGACAAAGTCGCGATATTCGCAGTAGGATAGAAGAGCGCCGGATGGCGTATTCGACGCTCTATATTTTCTCAGTCGCTCAAAGCTTCAATTTTTGCTGAGCCCCGGTGGTAAAGGGTCAACGGAAGGGGACGTCGTGCCGGTCTCCGGCGAATCGGTTTTCCAATCAGCCTTGCCTTGATCCCAGCCTTTGGGTTCGGGCTGCGTTGAGCTTTCGCCGCTGGTGGTAGACGACTCAAATCCATTATGGCCGCCACTGCTATTGAAGCCCGGAGGAGAGGACGGAGCCCCACCGCCGCTGCCACCGCCGAGGCCGCCACCACTGCCGGAGTGTGCGTTTGCCGTGCCAGCGAGCGCGAGCAGCAGGCTGGCTCCGGCGACGAGGGCCAAATGGAAATTTCTCATGGTCTTCTCCTTCTCTATTAGTGGCCAACCAAGGTTGATGGGGACTCGAAGCCCGCTATCAGAGTCCCGCACGCGTTGGCGAAACGTCGCTAAGCCTCAACCAGGACTCGATTGCGGCCCAAACCTTACACTTACGTCAGTATCGGAGCTTCGCTTGTCGGTAATGCTTAGAATCATCATTTGTTGAAACGTTGAGTTTAAGCATTATGGTCCGCGCCCAAGCAATTCAGTGAACCGCAGGCTTTACATTAGGTCTTAGCCTTTCGTCTGTTTCGTGCGTGCCGAGATCGACCGCCGCCTTAAGACCCGCGCAATCCCGAAAACGACTCTCGGGCGCTCTTGAAGGGCATCGGTGTTGGCTTCTTGAAGTCGAGGCGCAGTTTTTGACGATGCCCTTGAACGCCCCATGCACGCCAAAAACCTCACCAAGACAAGCTGAGTATCAGGGCCGCTTGCGCACCAACTCGCCAAA
>CAVPYR010000032.1:0-154864 GCA_963710005.1 uncultured Alphaproteobacteria bacterium | reverse complement strand
GACGATGCGTACCGCGGCCGGGGCGTCAAGAGTCTTATCTTGGAGCATCTGATCAGGATTGGCCGCGAGCATGGGGTCTTGACGTTAGAGGCAGATGTACTTGCGCAAAACCAAGTAATGCTTGGCGTCTTCCGGCGCAGCGGATTGCCGATGGAAAAACGATCAGCAGGAAACGTCATCCACGTGCTTGCGCTATCGGTAGATGGTTCGCCTTCTCCGTAAGAGGAAATTGAACCAACGAAAGCGGAAGATCGGATATATTCAGCGCTGCGAATAACAGCGCGGACAAGCAACTACCTTTCTTTTATTGCGCAATCAATACGAAGTGCCCACCGAACTGATCCGAGTACCGTTGGTCGTCTGGGCGTGGACTGACAAGTACAGGTCCAAAATTCGTTGTCGAGCACAGGGGAAAAAATGAAGACCATTTCCCTAGGCGAGGCGGTCAGCATGATCCCCGAGGGGGCTAGTCTCATGATCGGGGGATTCATGGGCGTTGGCACGCCCGAGCGCCTTATGGATGAGATTGTTCGTCAAAAAAAGCGAAATCTGACGGTCATTGCCAACGACACGGCAAAACCGGGGACGGGAATTGGCAAGCTCGTTAGTGCAAGGCTGATCGGTAAAGCGATCGTGAGCCACATAGGCCTCAACCCTGAAACCCAAGAGCAGATGATCGCGGGGGAGATGTCAGTTGAACTTGTTCCGCAGGGCACACTCATTGAGCGGATCAGGGCTGGCGGCTACGGTCTCGGTGGCATCCTGACGCCAACGGGCGTTGGAACAGTAGTTGAAGAAGGCAAACGAAAGATCGAAGTCGACGGAAAAGAATATCTTTTGGAGACACCGCTTCGAGCTGATTTTGCCCTGGTGCACTCCTTTCTTGCCGACTACCTAGGCAATCTCGCATACGCTCTTACGGCCCGAAATTTCAATCCGCTTGTCGCGATGGCGGGGGCGACTGTTGTCGTTGTATCCGAACATATTGTGCCCGTCGGACTAATCGCTCCCGACCATGTCGTCACGCCCGCGCCGCTGGTCGACTACATTATCGCCAACGAGTAAATGTCATGGACCCGCAAACGATCATTGCCAAACGCATCGCCAGGGAGCTTCGCTCTGGTATGCTTGTCAATCTCGGGATCGGAATTCCAACGCTGGTTGCGAACTACGTACCCCCCGACCTCCGAGTGTTTTTCCAGTCGGAGAACGGATTAATCGGAACAGGACCGGTTCCGGAGGAGGGCATGGCCCATCCCACACTGACAGATGCTGGGGGGCGCCCAGTTACAGCTCTTCCAGGTGCGTGCACGTTCGACAGCGCCATCTCGTTTGGCCTCATACGAGGTGGGCACGTTGATGTGACGGTCCTTGGTGGCTTGCAGGTTGATGAGCAAGGACTGCTAGCAAATTGGATGATCCCCGGAAAGATGGTGCCAGGGATGGGCGGAGCGATGGATCTCGTCACCGGCGCGAAACGCGTCATTGTCGCGATGCAGCACAGCGCAAAGGGCAAATCCAAAATCGTCAAACGATGCACGCTGCCGCTCACATCGGTACGCCCCGTCGATCTGGTGGTCACCGAACTGGCGGTAATCGCCTTTCCTGCAGATCGCGCTACTTTAATCGAAACAGCGCCTGGCGTTTCGGTCGCTCAGGTTATCGAGGCCACCGAAGCGGAACTTCTTATCTGCCCTCAAGTGCAAGAGATGCAGTACTAGCTCTGGCCGCGAACGCATAAATCCTGTGAGCGTCTACTCAGAACCCGAGATCGGTCATCAGTGGGCTATCGACCCACCGAAGGGTCACGTGTGTCGTAGAAGTTTAATTTAATTCTCCAGAAAGCATTCTCAAATGCCGACGTAGACTGCGCCGAGCGGATGGCGAAACGTCGGTTCGCTCGCGCGGTAAGTGGCTTTCAGGGGCCTGGGGCCCGTTGTCGAGCGGGCGGCGTCGAGTCGAGCGTCAGGCGGCGCTGCTGAATGCAGAATCGGTATAGATTGAACCATCGTCCGTTCGCGTGTCGCGAGGCGATCTTCATCGTCCTTCTCATGCTTCCATTAAACGCGAAAACACCCGCGTTAGTGTCGCCCGCCGGCGCGTCGGCTAGCAACAGACTGATCCGATGGTCTGTGATGCTCGCGCAGGGCAAATTGCTCAAGTGCACTCGACGCTACTCTCCAAAGCTCTGGAGGTTCTTCGCCATCTCGCGTGAGAGCGGGAGGTGCTTGGCATAAAAGCGCTCGATCTGCTCAACGCTCGTCCCGGCATTCTTGGCGAGATTGAAAATGTTGACCTTGCCATGTGAGAGGATGATCCGCATGCAGATGGCGGTATGACGCAGACAATAAACGCTGCGTTCTGTCTCCGTGACCGGATCGTACTTGAGACCAGTCTCGTCCATCAGCTGATTGAACTGGCGCTGGAAGATCCGCGATGCCGTTGCCCTGTTGGGATACTCGGGCAGGAAAAGATAGTCCTCACCTCCAGCGTCAGGATAACGGGCTTTGATGCGCTCATAAGCCGCGCACCGCTCCTGACATCGTGTTGGCGACGCGATAGCCCGTCTTGCCATTGCGCACGGTCACCAGCAGTCGCTTGGGGTCTTTCTCGACAGTGATGTCGTTGTGCTTCAGCGCGTAAAGTTCGGTAGATGTCGGACGCACGAAAGAATGTACGCAGAAGAGAATGAGGTCATACAACTCCCCAGTGACTTCGACCCCGCGAACGACGAGCGCGTTCATCGGCAAGACGTTTGGCTCCTTGGAGCAGCTGCTGGTATTCATCGCGTTCGGGTTCGACCAAGGGTGCAAACCGGAAGAACGAGCGCGGGTTGTCTTTCTGACGCTGACGCGGGGTCGCCGGAACACTATCAATCAGTCCATCATCCCGCGCGACCTTCAAGACGTTGCGAAAAGTCGCCATTAGCATGTTGCGGGTCGAGGAGGAGAGATCTGAGCGTTTGCGTGTCAGCTTCTCGATGAAGAGCTGCCAATCGCGAGTGGTTAGCTCGCGGACGTCGCATGTTCCGAAGTGACGAACCAAACCCCAGTTGTCATTGTCGAGGAAGAGACGCGTTGTGCGGATATAGTTCTTGTTGCGCTCTCCGAGTCTGCCGAGCTGCTGTCCCTTCTGAACGAAGCGGTTGGCGTAGGTCTTGAAGCTGAACTCCTTGTCTGCGGGAGCATCACGACGTGTGATCTCATGCGCGTATTCCTCAGCGACCTTGCGGGCTTCAACGCGATTGGTCTCTTTGGTAGAGCGGACCTTGTATCGCTGGTTTCTCGGGTCCAGGATGCGTGCAAAATAGAAGGGGCTAGCGAAGCGTCTGATAGAGAGCCAAGCCTCGTCTGATGCGGATGATCTTGCCCTTGAGACGGTGCGGAGATCGCTTTTCCATCGGGTTATATCGAAACGAAAAAACCCCAAAATCTATAAAGTGAACCTATAAAGTCCTATACAACCTATTGATATTGAGGACTAGCCATATAACTCTTAATCAGCGGGTCGGGCATTCGTGTTGGCTAAAAAGTGTTGTACAAATCGCGGAATACTCTGGGCAGAAACGTCAATCGCTGACAACGCGTTGTAAGCATAAACATTGATAAAACAATGAGTTAGGATGTCCGTCGCAGTCTGGGGGACTGGGGGTCGGAGGTTCAAATCCTCTCGCTCCGACCATTGCGGTGTTACGGACTGCGGGCGTCAGGGTCCGGTGGCGTCCCAGAGGCGTCGAAAATATTGCGCGATGGCTCAGCGACTGATTAGCGCTCGGTCTTTTCGGGTTTGTGCGCGCGCTCGAGGAACGCCCGCCGCCTGGGATGCGTTGCCAAAACGCGACAGCATGAAGGCCGTCCGGACAGCATTCACCGAAAAGATATCACAGAGTGTATCCGAAAGGTCTATCTCCGAGAGGCGTGGGAAAGTTTTTCGTTTTTGAATCGATAAGCCCATCCATTCTGTTTATAACCGAAACGATAGTAAGTCCCGCGGGGGATATTTCATGAGTCGGTTGCCGATCTCTTGCTTTATCATTGCCAAAAATGAAGCCGACCGCATTGTCCGAACGATACGCTCCGTTCAGTCGTGGGTTGATGAAGTCGTTGTCGTCGATGGCGAAAGCGCCGACGACACCGCCCGTCTAGCCGCGGCGGAAGGGTGTCGCGTAGTCACGCAGACCTGGCTGGGCTTTGGCGGCCAAAAGCGCTTTGGTGAGGACCAGTGCCGCAATGATTGGGTCCTGAACCTCGATGCGGACGAGGTCATCACGCCTGCACTCAAGGAAGAGATGATTTCTCTTTTCGCGGACGGATTTCCACCGCATGTCGCGTATGGCATGCCGCTGGAGCACGTCTATCCGCGAGCCGCGCGACCAAGACCCTGGGCGCGGGATCACTGGTACGTGCGATTGTATGACAGGCGCGTCGTAAGGTTCCGAGATTCGAAGGTGTACGACACGGTGGTCACGAACCATCATGTCGTCGGCGTTCTCCATGCTCCGGCCTATCACTATTCTTTCCGGAACTATGAAGACCTTAGGAATAAGCTCGACGAGCGTATGTCTCTATCGGCGAAGTTCTCCAAATGTTCATCGCCGGCCAAGCTATTGGCTCGGAGGTTTGTCGAGTTTCCCGTCAATTTCTTCAAGTATTACATCGTCAGAAGACATTTCACGGGGGGGGTAGACGGCCTGCGGTATTCCTGGACACTGGCATCCTACCGGCAGCTGAAGGTCATGCACATGTGGCGGGCCCGAGGTTCTAAGCAGCCGCGGGATTCCGGCGATGGCTGCACCGGTGATCGCGATTCTGGGATACGGGCCGACGCCCAGGGCACCTCGGCATCTCCGGCGCCCGACCTTGCGCAGTACTTACTTTCGCCTCGATCCGGCGGGATATACGCGAAGCGCGTATAGCTACGTCCGATCTGTCACGTATGAACGATGCGTTCGTTGACTTTAGCGCCCGTGCAAATCAACCTGTTTCGGGGCGTCACGCGAGTCAGGCGTACTCGACTTGCGATGACATGCAGAAGAGCTGCGGATGCCGACAACCTATGATCTACTAAAGCGGCTGGTCGGCGAAAACGGCCGGGAATATGCGCCTCAATACGCGCTCGCGCTCGTTTGTATGGTGCTCGTGGCGGGCCTGACGTCGCTCAGCGCATATGTCTTGAAATATGTGATCGACACGATTTTCGTGCACCAAGATCGTGCGGCGTTGATCGGGATCACGTTCGGCATCGTCGCCATATTCGTCGCGAAGGGATTTGCGGCATATTTTTCAGAAGTCGTTCTCGGGCAGATAGGCAATAGCCTTGTCGCGCAAACTCAGAAGCGCATGTTCGACCATTTGCTCAAGGTCGACGTCGCCTTTTTTCAGAATCATAGTTCGAGCGATCTCATCACCAGGATATCGCATAACGCTGCCGCCGTTCGAGACATGTTGAACATGGTGTCGCTGAACCTCGGTCGCGACTTCCTCACGATCATCGGTCTCATCTGCACGATGATTGTGCTTGATCCGATGCTGGCGGCGATTGCATTGATCGGCGGTCCCATCGCGGCGCTATCGTCCCGAAAAATGGTTGAACGCATTAAGAAAGCGACGCGCGGCGAAGTTCAATCAATGAGCGGGATTATTCAAATCACGCGTGAGGCCAGCCAGGGAGCTCAGGTCGTCAAATCGTTTCAGCTCGAAAATAAGATGCGAGCTCGGATGTTCGGCGCGATTGAAGCGGTCCAACAGCGAGCGACCAAGATGTTGCGCATTCAAGCTGGTGTGAATCCGCTCATGGAGACGATAGGCGGATGCGCCGTTGCCTCCGTCATTCTTTACGCGGGCTGGCAAAATCTCTACCACGGCGCAAGTCCGGGGCAGTTCTTCGCCTTTATAACCGCACTGTTGATGTGTGCCGATCCAGGCCGCCGGCTCTCTCGCGTCCAGCTCCAGCTCGCGAGCGCGGCAGTTGGCGTCCGGATGATGTATGACTTGATTGACACGCCCGCGCTCGAGGAAGAGCCGCCCGGTAAGCCTGAGCTTGTTGTCAAGGATGGCGGCCTTGCTTTGCACGATGTCGCCTTCAGGTACGTGCCGAACAAGCCCGTCCTCAACGATATGACTCTCTCCGTTCCTGCCGGGAAGGTGACAGCCCTCGTCGGTCACTCAGGCGGTGGAAAAACGACCGTCTTTGCGCTTCTCCAGCGGCTCCGGGAGCCTGACTCCGGGGTCATCACGATCGACGGTCAGCCGATTGCCGGGGTATCTCTCGTCTCATTGCGCCGGAACATCTCGGTTGTTGGCCAAGATGCCTTCCTGTTCGAGGGCACAATTCTGGAGAACATTAGGGCCGGCCTCGACAATGCATCCGATGAACTGTGCATAGAGGCGGCGAAGGCGGCGAGCGCCCATGAATTCATAATGGCCTTGCCCCGCGGATATCAGAGCCAGGTCGGCGAGCTCGGAGGGCAAGTTTCAGGCGGCCAGCGCCAGCGCATAACGCTCGCGCGAGCCTACCTCAAGAATGCGCCCATTATTCTTCTGGACGAGCCGACATCGGCGCTCGATAGCGAAACCGAGGACGTCATTCAGCGCGAGCTGCGCAAGTTGACGAAGGGCAAGACGACGCTCGTCATCGCCCATCGTCTGTCGACCATACTTCATGCCGATCTCATCCACGTGATCGAAGGCGGGCGTGTGATCGAAAGCGGAACGCACGACCAGCTCCTTGCCACCAGCGGGGCTTACAGTCGGCTGTTCAAGCTGCAATTCGCTAAATATCTCGAAAACAGGCCGCCGCTCGCCGAAGCGATCTGATCTCTTCCGGCTTCTGGGACAATCTCGCTCTGCGAGCGACATGACATAAAGATGACCAATTTCCCGCTGCTCCAAAGCGCGTGATTGGCCGGACTGTTGCCCCGCGGTCACGGCTCACGCGTGGCAATTCCGCTATCTCAATGCGGTAGAGATAGCGTGGGGGTCGAGTATGCCGGACGCAGCCCAACCGAGTCTGATCAGCAGGACCATCGACTACATTCTCGGGCGCAACACACTGATCGGCATCGCCTCGTTCATGCTACTGATCATTTCGGGCTACGCCACATGGCACGGCATGCGCGACTTCATCGTCGGCGTATCCTCGACGCCCACTGCGCCCACGACCGGCGGCATCTCCGTTTCCAATGACGTGCTCGTCATCGCCGTAGTTGTGGCGTTGACGTTCCTGATGTGGCTGACACTGCGCGAAACGTTCGGCGCCAAGCGGCGCCTGCGTGAGCGCATCGTCACGTTTCCGCTCTACGTTTTTCTCGCCATTTGGTCGATCGGCTTCGGCTACGGCTTCTGGTGGAGCCTGATTTCCGGCGAGGAAGCGACCAAGACCGGGCTCGCCGGCTTGCAGGAGGATGCCCGCGACGCCAGCGCGACCGTGGCTGCGCGGCTCGACGCCGTTCGCGGTCAGCTCGATAGCGTCGTCGCTTGGTCCGACAGCCAAATGACGCGCGAGGAAACGAGTGGCGGCAGCTGCGGAGTTCCATCGGGCGCTGGGAAGGGGCCGCTCTATAACGCGCGCAGAAGCGTGCGCGACGCGGTCAGTGCGCTTCGCGACAGCATGACGAAGTCGTGGCTGGAGCCGGTGCAGGCCGATGTGCAGTCGTTACGCCAGGCCGCAGACGTTCTCGGTGGCGCGACCATCGAGGAACGCCAGCGCAATTTCGAAAACAAAGCCTCCGAAATCCGTGGCCTTGCCCGCAACATCGCGGCACGAAGCAATCAGCTCGGGCAATCGACCGCTTCGGAAATGCGGGCACTCGCCGATTCCGTATCCCAGCCGCCGGGGAAGTCCGGGTCGTCCTGCTACGATCCGACGCTCGCGGAGCGTTTGCGCGATGCAGCCGCCCAGGCCGATCAGCCGGCGGAATTGAAGCTGCGCGAAGCCGTGTTCAATGAAGGCCCAGCCGGCGTCGCCAACGCCGTCAAAAATCTCTGGAGCAACATCGGCGCATATACGTCGAGCGCATTCCGCTACGTCTTCTCGGGCGGCAAAGTCATAACGGCAGGACGCACCGACGCAGGCGAGCCGATAACGGGGCGTGACGTCATCGCGCTCCTCGCAACGATCGGCATCGATATGGGCTTGCTGGCGCTCGCGATCGTCAATCCGCCGCGCGAGCCGCCGTCGATCAGGCCTTCGGGTGCGCTCGCGCGCCAGATCCGCGACGCGATCGACACGGCGATCAATAGGGCCCCCGGCGCCGATCTTGAGTGGGTGCGCCGGCACTTCGTCCATCACAACAAAGCTTCGTATCTCGTCATTCCGAACCTCTACAGTTGCGACCCCGAAAATAAGGACGAAGCCGCGAAGGCGATGGCCGTCAATCAGCTCGCAGGCGTGTTAAGCGACCTCGATCTGGTGCGCTGGCCGAAGGGCGGCAAATGGTGGCTCTTCCAGGAGAATGAGCTGAAGAAGCTCAAGCAGGAAGAATCCTCAGCAAGCGATACCGACCTGACGGCAATCCGCAAGAAGTGGGCGGAAGAGCAGGGCATGACCGGCGAGGAACTGAAAAAGTACGTCGACAAGCGCGCGGTCAGAAATCACGGCCTCTTTTCGAAGGCGGAACGCGCCCTGCAGATCGCCGGCTGGAGCGAGAAGGCGCGCAGCGACGTCGAAATCTTCAAGCTGGTCAATGCCGAGGGCCTGACCCCGCTTCTGATGGTGCTGAACGAGCCGGGAGGCACGCCACGGAGCGAGCGGCCCGCTGAGGAATCGGACGCGTAGTCAGCGTCCGGAGCCCGCCAGTATTTGCAGCCAATCCAGGACTTCTGCGGGGCCCTGGAACGAGGACTCGTCTTTGGAAAAGTTCTCACCCGCGACCTTCAATCCGAAGCCGCTGAGGTCTTCGGCTGCCCGAAATGCGTCGATGTCTGCGATGTCGTCGCCGACCATGACAGGTATCCGGTTTGCGAACTGCGGCAGCGCTGCAAGCTTTCGAAGCGCCCGCCCTTTCGAGAAGCCGACCGGCAGAACCTCAACGACCTTGCGGCCCTCGCATATCGCGAATTGATTGGGATACTTCGGAACCAATGTTTCGAGCATCATCAGCAAAGAAGACTGAAGATCCGGCGCCAGACGATAGTGAAGCGCAATGCCGCTGCCCTTATCCTCGAAGACGATGCCGGGAAGGTCCTCCACGATCTTTTTGATATCTTCCGTGAGCGCGGAGTCAAAGCGAGGTGTGAGCGTCGCGATGCTGCCCTCGGCTGAAAATCGCATCTGCCCGCCATGCACGCCTGCCGCCACGAATTTCGAAGGCTGGAGTAGGCGATCGGCTTCTTGGATCTGCCGTCCGGTGACGATTGCCAAAGCCCCAGACAACCGCGCCGAGATCGAGTTGAGCAGTTGCGAAAGGTTGGGCGGGACGTGCACCGTCGACGGCGTCAGAGCGACATCGAGAAGGGTTCCGTCGATATCGAGAAAGAGCGCGACCGGCGAGCCGGCCGAAACGAGACGCTCGACGTTCGATCGTGATGCAGCGGCGTGCTCTCGCGTGGATAATTCCATCTCACCCCGCGGGGAGCTTTTCTTCAACTGCTGCATTTAAAATGCCCCTCGTCAGATTGAAAAGCTGAAGAGCGGCGCCTCGCTTGCTCGTTCAATCTCTTTCTCCAATGCCGTCCGGGTCAAGAGGCCCGTCTGCGTATCGATGAACTTCACGACGCTCGCCGCATTGATCGATGCAGCACTCAAGGCGCGTGCCGCATCTTTCGTATCAGCCAAATAACATGCGAACGTAGCTGAGAACGCGTCACCGGCGCCCGTCGTTGCGGCTGCGACGACATGCTGCGCCGCACGGTAATAGAGATCCTGCCCTTTGGCGATGAATGCGCCATTCGAGCCGTCCGTCAGCACGATGGCGCCGACACCAAGCTCGATGAGTGCTCCTAAGAATTTTGCCAAGGTCATCTCGTAACCGCCGTTTCTGAGCCCGCGCTTAGCTAGCGGCGGAATGGGATCGTCATTTTTTGCGACCAGCGGCGCGCCCCCGTCTCCGAAGGATTGTAGGAGGCGCGGCATCAAGGACTGCGCCTCAGTCCGGTTCACACACAGAAGGTCGATGTGTCTGAGGCTTTCCCAAAAGTCATCGAAACGGGCGGTCAATTGGCGAACGCCGGGATTGACGGCAAGCAGGGCGCCCGCGCTTTTCGCGCGCCTGACGACGAGCGGATAGCAATCCGCCGACTCGTTGCTGAGGTTCGCGACGTAAACAAGCTGCCGGCCTGCGAAAGCCTCGGGCGGCAAGTCTGCGGCTTCTAAGCGTGTATTCGCGCCGCGGTACGTAAAGACGGCTGCATTCCGGTCATGCGATGAAATAATCACCGAAGCGCCGGTCGGCTCGATCTTGTCCACGGCGATCCATGAAACGTCGACGCCTTCATCGCGCAGAAGAGCAAGAATGGTTTCGGCTTTGTCATCGCGGCCGATCTTGGCGATGGTCGAAGTCGCATGTCCGAGCCGCGATGCGGCGACCGCCGCGTTCACCGCTCCGCCGCCACAACTCGACGCGATTTGTTCCGCCTCCGTCTTCTGCCCTTCTTCGAGAAGAAGAAAAGAGCTCTCGGCGTTGCGCATCTTGATCTGTTCGATCTTGTCACTCGCAATCGTGACGATCGTATCGACCATTGCGCCGCCAACGGTGAGGACGTTCATCTCGCCTCCGTTGGCGCCCCGACGGCATCATTGGCCGGCCGGAACCATTGGTCCATTTCCGAGCGCCAGAGCCTCGCGCCTCCGGAAATTCCCGTCGCGGGAGGAACGACGCTGGCCCAGGGCGGAAGGTTGAACGTGAAGCGCCGCGAATTGCCACCGCCGATGTAGAGATGATCGACGTTTGTGAGCGCTTGTACGGAGCTTATCACACGCTGGGCACGCTCGTTCCATGCGTCAACCCCAAGCTCGAGATACGCTGCATGGCCGATATATTGGTCGTAGTTAAGGTCGTCAGTCGCGTGGTGCTGGCCGAGCTCCAGGCCGAAGAAAGCCGACCCGTTGCAGAATAGGGCGCAGCCCATCCCGGTTCCGAACGTCATGACGCATTCGCGACCCGGGCCCTTCGCAACCCCCAAGCCATAGACGATGGCATCGTTGAGAACGCGGACGGGGGCCCGGAGCCTGCGTCCAAGAACGCCTTCGAGATCGAATTCGCTCCAATGATGCGTGCCGAGATTGGGAGCGGTCTTGATGTGATGTCTGCCGACTACGCCAGGAAAGCCGACGGAAACCCGCCCGAACGCAGGCAATGAGTTTACGACATCGACGATCAAATCGACGATGGCTTCCGGCATGCTTGGTTTTGGTGTCTGTGTCGTGATGAAATCAGAAATCAACGCTCCCGCAGCGTTGACCGTGGCCGCCTTGATCAAAGTACCGCCGATGTCCACGCACAAGATATTCGGGTTTGCGATCACCCCATCCGATGAGGGAATGCTTATTTTATCGATGATGACAGACATCATATCCCCACTTTGGCCGCAAACTGGCTACCAGTGGTGTTTTTTTTAACTGCAACTTGCAGCCGCTCAAGTGTTCTTCCCATTTCGGCAGATGATTTTGATGACCGGCCAAGACGGCGTTGCCCGGCCTTGATGAGAGCCGAGAAGTAGCTGCGGCTCCAGGCATCGGAATCGCTTTCGTGAACAATGCTAACAAGCTTTTCATACCGAGCGCGCCTTTCGTCGAGCGGCATCTCGATGGCGACCCGCAGGCCCTGCACCAAGTCGTTGAGGTCGTACGGATTAACGAGCAACGCGTCGGAAAGTTGGGCTGCGGCGCCGGCGAACTTCGACAGAATGAGAACACCCGGGTCTGCCGGGTTCTGCGAAGCGATGTATTCCTTCGCGACCAGATTCATGCCGTCCATCAGCGGCGTGACCCATCCGATCCGCGATAGGCGGTAGACGTCCCGCAGCTCGCTCCTGGGGATGGTCCGGTGAATGTAATTGATGGGAACCCAATCGAGTTCGCCGAAGCGCCCGTTAATGGAGCCCGCAAGAGATTCAAGTTCGGCTTTTATGTCGGCGTAGGCTTCGACGCTTTCACGCGTCGGCGGCGCGAATTGCGACAGCACGATGCGCCGGCGATATTCCGGAAATTCTTCGAGGAATCTTCCATAGGACCGAAATTTCTGCGGCAGCCCCTTGGTGTAGTCCAATCGGTCAATGCCGATTATGCGATTGATTTCGGCTGTGTCGGCGGCTGGCGGAGCTTGCTGCCCTCCGGGTCCAAATGCAAAATCGGCCGGATCTATTCCGACCGGGAAGCAGCCGATATCAACCTCCGTTTCGAAAATCCGAATGCGGCCGGAGGGAAGCAGCCTTCCGAAAACGCTCTGCTGCAGAAAGTCGATCAAGTTGCGCACATCCGACTGTGTCTGCAACCCAATGAGATCGTAGGCGCTCAGTGCCCGCGCGATCGCCTTGTTCTCAGGTATAGCGAGAAGCGCTTGGGCGGGGCCGACCGGAATGTGTAGAAAGTACCCGATTGGATTTTCAATGCCGAGGCGGCGCAATTCGAGGGCCATCGGCAACAGGTGATAGTCGTGCACCCAGATCACGTCGTCAGGCTGGATCAGTGGAGCAAGATTTCGGGCGAGTTTCTCGTTCACCGCCACATAACGGGAATAATAGCCGGCTTCGAATTGAGCGAGATCGAGCCGATTGTGAAAAACCGGCCAAAGGACCGAATTTGAATAGCCGAGATAGTAATCGTTGTAGTCGGCCGCCGTCAGAGGCTGCGTTACCGTCGTGTGGCCGTCGACCGTTGTGGATTTGATCTCTGGCGAATCGCTGTCGTCGATTTGTCCGTCCCAGCCGAACCAGAAGCCGCTTTGACGGGCGAGAGTATTGTAGATCGCGACGCTGACCCCGCCTGCCTGCTGGGCGACGTTGAAATCGATGACACGGTTCGAAACCATGACGAGCCTTGCCACAAGACCTCCTTCCGCCTGACGCGTAACTTTGGTAAACGCCAACCCCCGCGTGGCATTGCGGAGATTAAACCCCGGAGATTGCTAGGGGTTCCCTCAGTCCTTTGGCAGCCGTTCAGCGGCCCTCGCTTACACGCCCAATTCATGCTAACTCAGATCTGCAACGCAATTAGGGGTACGGCGACGGCTCTCAGCGCCCGCCGGCGGAATGCTAGATGGAGGCGCGGGGCCGTTCGTGGGGCGAATGGTTCAGCTCGTCGACAATCTGATCGAACGTGTCTTTCCGCGCCTGCGACGCAAGCCACAATACGCTTATCCGATAGGCATAGCGATTTTTGCCGTCGCGGCACTAGCGCGGATGGCGCTTTCAGAATGGCTACATGATAACACCCCATTCCTGACGTTCTTTATCGCAGTTCTACTTTCCTCCCTTATCGCGGGAATAGGACCGGGGCTTCTGGTCGTGGCCGCGTCTTTCATTTTCAGCTGGTATTTCTACCTTCCGGGCCCAGGCTGGCTTCCCATCAACAGTACGACCGTTGTTGCCCTTACGAGCTTTACGCTTCTCTCGCTGCTCATCGTCGCGGTCGTCCATCTCCTAAATCGCAAGGTCGAAGGCCTGCTGGACGAACGTGCGCGCAACGAAGCGCTGTTGCAGGACAGCGCGCTCGGAGAGCTGCATTTGGAACAGCTCAACATCGAACTCCGCCACCGCCTCAAGAATACGTTCGCCGTCATCGCCGGTCTGGTCAGTCAATCGGCGCGCTACACGCGTGATGTCGACAAGTTTGCCAGCGCTTTAGCGGGGCGTCTTGCCGCGATGGGGAACGCGATAGATCTGGTCGCGACGCGTAACTTCGTCGGCGCATCGTTGAATGAGCTGGTCGCGGAGACCTTGAAACCCCTGGTGCCGCCCGGATCTTCGCGGTTCGATATGCGCGGGCCTGATACGATCATCCCCGGCGACGTCGCAAGCGCCCTCGCATTGACCCTGCACGAGCTTGGAACCAACGCGATAAAATACGGGGCTTGGTCCAACGACCGTGGTTCGGTCAGCGTCAAGTGGACCCTGAGCAGGCTCGATAACGATGACGCCCGCTTCGAGCTGATCTGGGACGAGCGCGGCGGCCCACCCGTCACCGCTCCCGAACGGCGCGGTCTTGGAACGACCCTCATCGATAGCGGATTTCCGAGCGCCCAGGTGGAAAGGGAGTTCAACAAGGAGGGCGTCCGCTGCCGGTTAGTCGCCGTCCTAAAGCAGACAACGACGAGGCGCACGCGCGGTCGAGCTCCTTCGGTCAGGTGAGACGAGTCAGTTGAGATCGAGCGAGCCGCGCGGAGGTTGCCTGCCGGCCACTGGGGCATCATGCTCGGGCCGATCCTGCCCGTTGCCGCTAGTGGTATCGTGCTTTGCCGCCGCCGATCCCGACCATGCGTCTTCCCATCGCCGCGAGAGTGTCATTGCGGAATTGATCAGTCCCGCCATCGAATACGTTTGTGGAAGGTTGCCCCACAGTTGGCCCGTTGCGGGATGCAGATCCTCGCTCAGCATTCCAAAGGTATTTCGCCTCTTCAAAAGTTCGCCAAAAAGCTCGCGCGCTTCGTCCGCGCGCCCGATGGAGGCGAGCGCGTCGATGTACCAGAATTGGCAGGCGAGGAAGGCCGATTCCGGTAATCCGAAATCGTCCTCGGCGGCGTAGCGCAACATCAGGCCGTCGCGCATCAGCTCGCGACCGATGGCGTTGCACGTTTTGACGAAGCGCGGATCGGTCGGCGGCAAGAAGCCGAGGTCAGGCAGCAAGAGGACGCTAGCGTCAAGCTCCTGATGATCGAATGCGCCGGTGAACGAACCCCGTTTCTCGCTCCATGCTCGTGCAAGAATCTCGGAGCGAATCTTTTCGGCGGAATCGACCCAGTAGGCCGTACGCTCAGGGAGACCAAGCAGATGGGCGATGCGCGCGAGACGGTCGCAAGCGACCCAGCACATGGTCGCCGAATGCGTATGAACGCGCAGTCGTCCACGATATTCCCATATGCCCGCGTCCGGCTCCAGATAGAGATGGCGTGCCTGCTCTCCGAGATATTCGAGCTCGCGGAAGAGACTGACGTCCCCCATCCTCGGCAGCCGCTGGTCGATGAACATCTGCGTGGCGCCGAGAATGACGCTGCCGTAGGCGTCATGCTGCAATTGATCGGAGGCAAGATTGCCGAGGCGAACAGGCCCCATCCCCTGGAAGCCTTGGAGGTTGGCCGCGATCTGCTCCGCGGCCGTGTCGTTGTGGACGATGCCGTAAACGGGCTTCAACGGGCTCTGCGCATCCGCGACGATGGTCGTGATGTAATCGAGGTAATTCTCCATCGACTGGGTGGCGCCGAGGCGATTGAGAGCGCGAATGACGAAGTAAGCATCGCGCAGCCAGCAAAACCGGTAGTCCCAGGTCCTCGGAGTGTTCGGCGCTTCCGGGATCGACGTTGTCAACGCGGCGGTGATCGCGCCCGTCTCTTCGAAAGTGCAGAGCTTGAGCGAGATCGCGGCGCGTATGACTTCAGGCTGCCATTCATAGCTGACAGCGAGTCCGCGCACCCATGTGACCCAGAAATCCCGTGTGCGTTCGAGAAACTCTCTCGACATCGCATCGATCGAGCTTTCGATCGGTTCATCGGACCCGATGACGAGCGTAGCCGGATGCGTCAGCGCGAATGGAGTTTCATGCGTGATATATGAGACGGCGAGATCCGTCGTGACGCGAACGGCGGTCGAGCCGCATTGATAGCGAATATGGTTTGAACCGAGCGATGCGCTGGGCGCGACCTGGCCATAGTCGTGAGTTGGTCTGACGCGGACAGAAATCCGCGGCAGTCCTCTCAGTGGTTCGATCCGGCGAATGAGTTGAGCGGGATGGAAAGAGCGGTCGTAGCGCGTAAACCTCGGGGCGAAGTCCATCACTTTCACGCTGGCGCCGCTCTCCGCGACGAGGATCGTTTCGAGGATGCCCGTATTGCGAACGTAATACGATGTCGCCGAGACTTGGCCTTCGAGCACGACATCGCAGAAGCCTTTTTCTTCATTTCCGGCGAGCAGGCGACAGAAAATCGGATCGCCGTCGAGGCGCGGAAAGCACCACCAGACAATGCGTCCGCCCTTTTCTATGAGCGCAGCGACCCGGCCATTGCCGATTGCCGCGACATCGAGCGAAGAGCGATATGGATTGGCAGTCATACGATCCCCCGGTGGATGGAGATTTGCAAAGGGAAACAACTCCTAAGCACGGACGTTGGTTGCGTGCGACGCACAATGCGAGGTGTTATGTCCCGAGCACCCAGCGAGTCTCTTCGAGCTTCGAGACATTCAGCAATGTGCCGAGCTAGGGCGCGTAGCCTTTCGCCGCAATCGATAGTCTACGCAACCTGATTGGAAGCGGCATAAGCGGCCCGCCGTTCCTCGGCGCGATAGGCGAGCATCGTGACGAGATCCTTCACGTCGACCGGATTATAGGGCTTCGTCAGATGCGGATACTCGCGCAGTCGCGGCGGTAAAAAGACGAGATCGTTATAGCCCGTCGTGAAGGCAAACGGGATCATTCGTTCGTCGAGGATCTCGGCGATTGGTGCGCTGTTGTCGGCACCAAGGTTGATATCGATTAAGGCAATATCAAAATTCGATTCAGCCGCGGCCTTCAGTCCTTCGGAGAGCTGACTATAGGGTCCGACGACGGTGTGACCTTCCGCCTCGAGATCGAGCTTCAACTGCATGGCGATCAGCGCTTCGTCTTCGATGAGAAGAATGCGGGAGCTGGCAGCCGCCGGGATATTGGCGGCCGCCAACGGCCCTCGCGGCTTCGGAACGATAGCGATATGGCGCGTGCCCACCATCTGCGCGCGCGTTGAAAGTTCGCCCTGGAAATCAAATTGAAAGCCCTCGGGAGCGAAATTCATCTCCGCGACGCCGCCGCATTCCGACGCGGCGCTACGGATGACGGCAAGCCCGAATCCGTTGCGGACGGGTTTGGTACAGTGCGGCCCTCCGCTTTCCCGCCACGAGAAGCCGATCTTGTCTCCTTCGGCCGTCACGATGCGTGACCAGTTGACGGAGACCTTGCCGCCCGGTGCGGACAACGCCCCGTGCTTGACGGCATTGGTGACAAGTTCGTGCAGGACGAGAGCCATCGACTGCCCGAACTTCGACGTCAATCGTACACGTTCGCCGCCGACGACGATGTCGTTGTCGGTACGCGAACGGAAGGGCGCGAGGGCCCCCTGAACGAGTTCATGCAGGTCGACGCCCGTCCAACTGCTTTGCCTCAAGAGGTCGTGCGCCGCCGACATGGCGTGAATCCGCCCATCGAGCGCCGCAGCAAACGAAGCGACCGACACGGCATTCGAACTCGAAAGCCGGGCGATCGCCGCGACGTTGGCGAGAATGTTTTTCACCCGGTGATCGAGTTCCGCCATGAGCAGCTGCTGATGACTCTCGGCCGATTTGCGATCGGTGATATCGAGTAGCGTTCCGAGCACACGCGGCGCCTCCGCGCTGCCGGTTTTGAAAGCGCGGGCACGGGCGAGAATCCATGAAACGCCGCGCGCACCCGTTACGCGAAATTCCAACTCGGCTGTCGTATTGGCGTAATTGGCGGTCCGAACATACGTGCGCACTATTTCACGGTCGTCGTCGTGCACAAGCCCAACAAAGGAATCGAAGCTCTGATGTTCTGATACGTTGCTGTGAAGGACATCGGAGATGTTTGCCGACCACTGCAGCGTCTGCGCTTTCTGGTCGAATTCGAACGTCGCAAGCTTAGCAGCCTCGCTCGCGAGCCGTAGACGCTCTTCGCTCTCCTGCAGCGCTGCGTGCGATTCTTCGAGCTGCTCGGTGCGCTGCCTGACGCGCGCCTCGAGTTCCGCGTTCAGCGTGTCGAGCTGCCGGCTCTTCCTGTAAAGCTCAACAAAGATCTGGACTTTCGCCTTCAGGATTTCCGGAACCACCGGGACCGACACATAGTCGACCGCGCCGGTGCGGTATCCCTTCAGCAGATCATCCGTTTCCAGACGCACGGCGGAGATGAAGATGACCGCGGTCTTCTCGTGCCGCGGATGATCTCTGATCATCGCCGCAAGCTCGAAACCATCAAGATCGGGCATGCAGACATCCATGAGGATGACGGCGATGTCTGTCTTGAGAAGCGCAGTCAGGGCTTCTCCTGCGGTTGTCGCCTTGATGAGCGTCGCATCGAGGCCGTCGAGAATAGCCTCGTATGTCAGCAGTTTTCCCGGCTGGTCGTCGACCAGAAGGATATTGACGGGTTCGATCGAAACAGATTCGGCAGCCATGTTTCCCCCCGTTACCGATGCAGCCACATGCGAAGCGCTGAGATAAGCTGCTCGGTATCGACAGGCTTTGCCAAATAATCCGACGCGCCGGCCTCCAGGCATTTCTCACGATCGCCTTTCATGGCCTTCGCGGTTAGCGCAATGATCGGGAGCCGCTGGTTCTTCTCGCTGCTCCGGATTTTCTGCATGGTCTGGTATCCGTCCATCTCCGGCATCATGATGTCCATGAGGACGATCGAGACATCGGTCGAACTCAGCGTTTCGATTGCTTCCAACCCGGTCGTCGCCGTCAGGACTTCCATGCCGCGGCGCTCGAGAAGGCTGCTCAACGCAAATATGTTGCGCGCGTCGTCGTCAACAAGGAGGACCTTCCGGCCGACCAGATAGTCGTCTGTCTCATGCAGCCGTGACAACAGTTCCTGCTTCGCGATGGGCAATTCGGTAACGACGCGATGCAGGAATAACGCGGTCTCGTCGAGAAGCCTCTCGGGAGACTCGACACCCTTCACGACCACGGTGCGGGCGTATTGCCGGATCTGCAGGTTTTCATCGCTTGATAGCTCCCGGCCCGTAAACACGATGACGGGAATGTCCCGCATCGCCGCCTGGCGGCTCATGTGTTCAAGAATTTCAAACCCCGACATGTCCGGTAGTTTGAGGTCGAGCACGACGCAATCGATGTCCTCGCGCCCGAGTATCTCGATCGCGGTTTTCCCGTCCGATGCCGTCAAAATCTCGACATCCCTGTCCTCGAGGAGTGCCGAGATGCTCAACAGTTCCGCGGCATCATCTTCGATGATCAGCAATCTCTTGGTCCTGGACGCGGAGAAGGTGCCTATCTTGCGCAACGCGGATTTGAGCTGCTCCGCCTGCAAAGGCTTGGTGAGGAAGGAATAGGCGCCGCGCGCCAAGCCGTGATGTCGGTCGTCGTCGAGAGTCAGGACCTGAACAGGAATATGCCGGGTGAGCGGGTTGTGCTTCAGCTGGCTCAGGACGGACCAGCCGAGCACGTCGGGCAGATGAATGTCGAGCGAGATCGCGGTCGGATTGTAATCCGTCGCCAGCGTCAACGCATCGACGCCTCGCTGGCAGACGATGCCTTTGAACCCGGTATCGCGCGCGGCATCGAGCAATATTCGCCCGAAGTTGGAATCGTCTTCGACGATGAGGAGAACCTGATCTCCAGCCGCGATGTTGTCGCGATCGTCTTCGATCGGCGAAGGTAACAGTCCGGCATGAGGAAGCGGAGCTGGGATTGTCGAGCCGGGCTCGGATTTGGTGCGCACCTCGCTGGCCATCGACGCGTAGCGCAGCGGCAGGTGGAGCGTGAACACGCTGCCGGCACCCGGCTCGCTTCTGAGCTGGATCTCGCCGCCCAAAAGGTGCGCGAGTTCGCGGCTGATCGCAAGCCCGAGGCCCGTGCCGCCGTACTTGCGGCTGGTGCTCGCATCGGCCTGCTGGAAGGCTTCGAATATGAGCTTCTGCTTGTCGGCAGGGATGCCGATGCCCGAGTCCTGAACTTCAAAAGCGACGACCGTCTGCGCAGTTGAAAGGATGGGATGATCGGAGCCCCATTTGGCGCTGGCCGGCTTGACAGTCAGGCGAACATGGCCCTCTCGCGTGAACTTGAAGGCGTTCGACAGCAGGTTCTTCAAAACCTGCTGAAGGCGCTTGGAGTCCGTGAAGATCGTCTTTCCGAGATCGGCATTGAACGTGACTTCGAAATCAAGTCCGCGCCGCTCCGCTTCATGGCGGAACGGACGCGCGACCGCTTCGATCAGACCGTTAAACCCGATCTCTTCTGCGTCGACCGATACCGTGCCGGATTCAATCTTGGAAAGATCGAGGATGTCGCTGATCAGGTTCAGAAGGTCGGTACCGGCGCCATGGATCGTGCGGGCAAACTCAACCTGTTTATCCGTGAGATTATGATCGGGATTGTCGCTCAGCTGCTGACCGAGAATGAGGATGCTGTTGAGCGGCGTCCGCAACTCGTGGGACATGTTGGCGAGAAACTCGGATTTGTAGCGCGACGTCAGCGCCAGCTCGGCGGCCTTCTCTTCGACCGCTCGGCGAGCTTGATCGATTTCTTCGTTCTTGCGTTCGACTTCGACGTTGCGCTCGGCAAGCTGTTGCGCTTTTTGCGCCAATTCCTCGTTGGTCTTTTGCATCGCCTTCTGCTGGTCCTGAAGCTCGGCCGCAAGCTGCTGCGACTGCATCAGAAGGCTTTCCGTCTGCATCGTCGCCTCGATACTGTTCAAGACGACGCCGATGCTGACGGAGAGCTGTTCAAGGAACGTCAGCTGGGCCGGCTCGAAGTTTTGCAGCGAGCTGAGCGAGATGACAGCCTTGATCTGATCCTCGAAGGTGATCGGATGGACGATGACGCTGCGGGGAGGCGCCTTGAAGACCACGGCGTCGATATTCGCCGACGGCTGCGGAATATCGGTAAGGACTCGGCGCTGCTTCTCGATCGCGCATTGCCCGATAAGACTTGAACCGAGCTCGAGTTTTTCCGGATATCTAACCTGCACGTCATCGGCGTATTTTGCCAGAAGCTTCAGCTCGCTTCTCGTCGCGTCGAATTGGTAGATCGCGCCCTGGTGCGCATCGATAAGCGGCACAAGCTCCGAAAGGAGCTTCTTTCCAACCGTGATGACGTCGCGCTGGCCCTGGAGCATGCTGGTGAAGCGCGCGAGGTTCGTCTTCAGCCAGTCCTGTTCGGTGTTGAGCTGCGTCGTGAGGCGCAGGTTTCCGATCATCGTGTTGATGTAGTCTTTGAGTTCCGCGACCTCGCCGCGCGCCTCCACCTGAATGGACCGCGTCAGGTCGCCTTTCGTCACCGCCGTCGTCACTTCCGCGATGGCGCGCACCTGGGTCGTGAGGTTGGCGGCGAGGAGGTTGACGTTGCCGGTCAAGTCTTTCCAGGTGCCGGCTGCGCCCGGGACGTTGGCCTGACCGCCGAGGCGGCCTTCGACGCCGACCTCGCGCGCCACGGTAGTCACCTGATCGGCGAACAGCGCCAGCGTGTCCGTCATGTCGTTGATCGTCTCGGCGAGCGCCGCGACTTCGCCTTTGGATTTCACCGTCAACTTCGGCTTGAGATCGCCGTTGGCGACGGCCGTCACAACTTTAACGATGCCGCGAACCTGCTCGGTCAAGTTCGCCGCCATCACGTTCACGGTGTCCGTCAAATCCTTCCACGTGCCTGCAACGCCAGGCACAGCGGCTTGGCCGCCGAGCCGGCCCTCGGTGCCGACTTCGCGGGCAACACGCGTCACTTCCGAAGCAAACGCATTGAGCTGATCGACCATCGTGTTGATGGTGTTTTTCAGCTCGAGAATTTCGCCTTTGACGTCGACGGTGATCTTGCGCGAGAGGTCGCCGCGGGCTACGGCGGTCGTCACTTCGGCGATGTTACGAACCTGCGTGGTGAGGTTCGCGGCAAGCAGGTTGACGTTATCAGTCAAGTCCTTCCACGTGCCGCCGACACCCGGAACGACGGCCTGACCGCCGAGGCGGCCTTCGGTGCCGACTTCGCGGGCAACACGCGTCACTTCGGCCGCAAACGAGCGGAGCTGCTCGACCATCGTGTTCAACGTCTCTTTGAGCAGCAAAATCTCGCCGCGGACGTCGACCGTAATCTTCTTCGACAAGTCGCCGCTAGCGATGGCTGTCGCGACCTCGGCGATGTTGCGCACCTGTGCCGTCAGGTTGCCGGCCATGAAGTTGACGTTGTCGGTCAGGTCCTTCCACGTGCCGGCAACGCCCGGCACCTGCGCCTGGCCGCCGAGCTTGCCCTCGGTGCCGACTTCGCGGGCAACACGCGTCACTTCCGAAGCAAACGCATTGAGCTGATCAACCATCGTATTGATGGTGTTCTTAAGTTCAAGGATTTCGCCTTTGACGTCGACGGTGATCTTGCGCGAAAGGTCACCGCGGGCAACGGCCGTCGTCACCTCGGCGATGTTGCGAACCTGTCCCGTCAGGTTGCCGGCCATCGAATTGACGTTGTCGGTCAGGTCTTTCCACGTACCGGCGACACCCGGCACTGTGGCCTGGCCGCCGAGTTTTCCTTCCGTGCCGACTTCGCGCGCAACACGCGTCACCTCTCCTGCGAAAGCGTTGAGCTGATCGACCATCGTATTGATGGTCTCTTTGAGCTCGAGGATTTCGCCTTTGACGTCGACGTCGATTTTCTTCGACAAATCGCCGCTTGCGATAGCTGTAGAGACTTCGGCGATGTTGCGAACCTGCGTCGTGAGGTTCGATGCCATCGAGTTGACGCTGTCGGTCAAGTCCTTCCAGGTCCCGGCGACGCCCGACACCAAGGCCTGGCCGCCGAGCTTGCCCTCGGTGCCGACTTCGCGGGCGACGCGCGTCACTTCGCCAGCGAAGCCATTGAGCTGATCGACCATCGTATTGATGGTCTCCTTGAGCTGCAGAATTTCACCGGACACGTTGACGGTGACCTTGCGCGAAAGGTCGCCACGCGCGATGGCCGTCGCGACTTCGGCGATGTTGCGAACCTGGCCTGTGAGGTTGCCGGCCATCGAGTTGACGTTGTCCGTCAAGTCCTTCCACGTGCCTGCAACACCCGGCACCGTTGCCTGGCCGCCGAGCTTCCCGTCGGTGCCGACTTCGCGGGCAACGCGGGTCACTTCGGACGCGAAGCCATTGAGCTGATCGACCATCGTGTTGATGGTGTTCTTGAGTTCGAGAATTTCGCCTTTGACGTCGACGGTGATCTTCCGCGAGAGGTCGCCGCGGGCAACGGCCGTCGTCACCTCGGCGATGTTGCGCACCTGTGTCGTGAGGTTCGCGGCAAGCAGGTTGACGTTATCGGTCAAATCCTTCCACGTTCCGCCGACGCCGGGCACGACGGCCTGGCCGCCAAGGCGGCCTTCGGTTCCCACCTCGCGGGCAACGCGCGTCACCTCGGCCGCAAACGAGCGAAGCTGCTCGACCATCGTATTGATGGCCTCTTTAAGCTGCAGAATTTCGCCGCGCACGTCGACGGTAATCTTCTTCGACAGGTCGCCGTTGGCAACGGCGATGGTCACGTCGGCAATATTGCGGACCTGTGCCGTCAGGTTCGAGGCCATCGAGTTGACGCTCTCGGTCAAGTCCTTCCAGACGCCCGTGACCTCACGGATCTGCGCCTGACCGCCGAGCTTGCCCTCCGTGCCAACCTCGCGGGCGACGCGCGTCACTTCGGACGTGAAAACCGAGAGCTGCTTGATCATCGTATTGACGATGGTTGCCGAGCGCAGGAACTCGCCCTTCAACGGGCGGCCGTCGACGTCCAGGCGCATGGGCTGCAAGAGGTTACCCTGCGCCACGGCCTCGATCGTGCGTGTGACTTCGGTGGTCGGTCGCAGAAGATCGTCGATGAGCGAGTTGACTGACTGCTCCATCTCGCCCCAGGCGCCGTGGGCAAGACCGAGCGTCACCCGTTGGTTCGTAAGGCCTTCTTTACCAACAACCTCACCGACGCGCTGCAGTTGGTTCGCCATGCGCTGGTTGGTAATGATGATGTCGTTGACCGTGTCGGCGATCTTGCCCGGCAGGCCGTCCCAGTCGCCGCGCATGCGGACGCTGAAATCCCCCGCCTTAACCGCCTGGAGCGTCTGAAGCATTTCGACGAGAACGCCGCCCGGACCCGAAGGAAAGCGCTCGGATCCTACGGCGCTGATCTGCTCCGACATATAAAACTCCCCTCACGTCGCGCTTAACCCCGACAAACGCACCGAACCGGGAAATAGTTCCACTGCACGGCATAAGTCCGTTGAGGCCGGCAAGACTTCACCCATTTCCGGCATCGGTTGGCGCCGGGACCCTATCGCCGAAGCGCCGGTTAGCCAGGACCTGATCGCTAATTCAAACCAGAAGGAACAAGGTGGCCAAAGATGGGCTTTTCCAAAAGGCATACAAAACCGGTGCCGTCCATTTGCAGCTCCAAAAAACTTCAACGACTGGTCGAGCTTTTGACGGGGTTCTCGGCTGGCTCATCCGGTGCGGGCTTGCCACTCATTTCTTCAAGCAATCGGCTGCGGGCACGGTTGACACGGCTTTTCATCGTTCCGACGGCGCAACCGCAGACCTTGGCGGCGTCCTCGTAGGAGAACCCTTCGGCAGTGATCAGAAGCAACGCTTCCCGGTGGTCGGCAGATATGCGCATCAGCGCTTTCTGCATGTCGTCGAATTCGAGATGCGTGAGCTGGGTCGCCGGAACGCTGGCGTTCATGGCGGCGTGATCCTCGTCGAGTTCCTCGCGCTGAGATTTACGGTAATGCGTAAAATACGTGTTGCGAAGAATTGTGAACAGCCAGGCCTTCAAGTTTGAATCGGGTACGAACGAGTCCTTGTGCATCCAGGCCTTGAGCAGGGTTTCCTGGACGAGATCGTTCGAGAGCTGCGCATCGCCGCTCAGCGAATGAGCGAATGCCCTGAGATTTGGGATCGCCTGGATCAAGGCATCCCCGAAACCGGGGGTCTCAGTCACTTGGGCCCCTCCTTAGCCTCGAGCTCGCGAACGAGTTCGAGGAGGTCATCAGGCACAGGTTCCTGGGCGATGGTCTCGTACATCGCGCGCATCCGTTGGCCGATGAGCTGGGCCGCAAAGCCCGGAAGTTGCGGGACCTTGGGGTGAGCAGCATCGGGTTCCGGTTGGCGCTCTACGTCCGGAAATTCGCCGTCCGTTCGCCTGCAGTCCTCCGGCGTATCGAGGCGGTGCTGCATGATCGATGTGCCCTTGAAGATTTCGAACGGCCCCGATTGAGACAAACTCGTGTAAGAAAGTTTTGCGTGGGCTCGTGTGGCGAACGTCGCGCGAGGGAAAATGTTCCGGGGTGGGAACCATCTCTACAGTTACCGCGTTGTTGTTTCGGTATAGATTGGCCGTCGTACAGGTTTCGGCGGAGATTTAGGCTGTCCGCGAGGCTGAAAACGCTCGTCGGGCTGGCTCGGGAGGCGCAAAACTATGTCGATCGCCCAGACAATTCGTGTGCATTTGCCCTATCTGCGACGGTTCGCGCGCACACTTACTGGCTCTCAGCAGACGGGCGACGCCTACGTTGCGACGCTATTGGAGGGCTTGATTTCCACACCGTCTGATTTTCCGAGCAACATGCCGCCGAGAACGGCGCTGTATCACTCGTTTCTTGGCGTCTGGAATTCGGTCCTACTCGAGGCCCATGGCGGCGACGAGTTTGCAAGTCCACTCGTCGCGGCGCAGCGGCGGATCAATTCGATAAGCTCGTTGCCGCGGCAAGCTTTCCTGCTTGTGGCAGTCGAAGGGTTCACGTCTGGGGAGACGGCGGCCATTCTTGAGGTTGGCGAGCAGGAAGTGGAGAAGCTGCTCGAGATTGCCGGCCAGGAAATCGCCCATCAAGTTGCGACCAACGTCCTGATCATCGAGGACGAATTGTTGATTGCGATGGACCTCGAGACCATCGTGACGAGCCTCGGCCATTCCGTTCAGGAAGTCGCCACTACCAAGAATGAGGCATTGGCGGCTGTCAAACGCCAAAAGCCGGGTCTCATTCTGGCGGACGTGAAACTTGCCGACGGCAGCAGTGGACTTGAGGCCGCCAAGGAGATCGTCGCCGAGCGCGAGGTCCCGATCATCTTCATAACCGCGTACCCGGAGAAGGTGCTGACCGGCGAACGCCCTGAACCAACCTTCCTGATTTCAAAGCCCTTCCAGCGCGACACCGTCATGGCGATCATCAGCCAGGCGCTGTTTTTTGATACCAAAGCCCATCCGAAGACGGCGGCTGCGTAGGGCTCTTTCACCTAAAATTCCCATTGTAATAAAGTAACGCGCTTGTGAAGTCGGCGACTGCCGTTTTTTCGTAAGAGCGTGATGAGTTGAGAAAAACAATGGGAGTGAAGCGCAAATGAAATTCGCAAAATGCCTTGTGGTCGCCAACGCGATTGCCGGGATGTTTGGAACGGCGACCCTTGCTCACGCGGCGAGCCTCGCCGTCGGCAAGAAGCTGGAGCTCAAAGTCGATCCGAAGAAAATGAGCGACGAGCGGACGAGGCTTTGGACCGAGTTTGGCGGCTGGTGTGCAATCAAGGATTGGCATCCCGCGATAGCGAGTTGCGAAGAGATCACCGAGGGCGACGTCAAATTCCGCGTGTTGACGCTTAAGGACGGCGGCAAGATCAAGGAGAAGCTTCTCGACGTGAAGCCCAACTTCTATCGCTACGAAATCGTCGAGAGCCCGCTGCCGGTCAAAAATTACCAGGCGCAGTTTGCGCTGACGCCCGATGATGACGACGAGGACGAGATCAACTTTGCGTGGTCGGCCGTCTTCGACCCGGCCGACGGCAAGACCGACAAAGAAGCCCATGATGTGATCGACGGCATCTTCAAGGCCGGGCTCGACAACATCAAGGTGCTTGCCGGCGCCAAAAAGTAACGCCGCGAATTGAGCCGCCATCGAAGAACAAAGGCGCCGCTTAAACCGGCGCCTTTTTTCAGGTCTTCAACGTTTCGATAGCAAGCCGGATGAGATCCGCCGTGCGATCGACGCCGAGCTTCACCTTCATCTGCGTGCAAATATTGGCGACGGTCTTGTATGCGATGCCGAGGCTCTCCGATATGGCCGTCATGCTCTTGCCCTGTCCGAGCATGCGAAGGATCTCGACCTCACGGATGGAGAGCGACTGCAGCGGATCGTCAGACGAGATCTGGCTCACCGCAATTCGAGACGCGAGATCACGGTCGATGTACTGCTCGCCGGCCCGCACCTTGCGAATGGCCGCGATCAGCTCTTCGACCGGCGCACTCTTGCTGACGTAGCCACGCGCCCCGCCGCGAATGGCGCGAACGGCATAGATCGGCTCATGATGCATGCTGAAAACGATAACGCGCGCCGAGCTGTCGGCGGCAAGGACTCGCCTTAGCACCTCGAGGCCGCCGGCGCCTTCGAGATTGAGGTCGAGCACGACGACGTCGGGCCGCTCCTTCGCGTAAACGTCAAGGGCTTTCTCAATGCCAGCGGTTTCCAGAACCTCCGCTTCGAAATGTGCAACAAAGAGCTTCCGCAGTCCTTCACGAACGACGCCATGATCATCGACGATAAGGATTTTCATGCCGCGCTCGTGGTCAGCGTTTCCTGGTCGTCCTTCTTGCGACTTGCAGGCGGCAACGGAATTTCGACAATCAACATGACACCCTTCCCCTCTTCGCGATCGGCAATGCGGAGCCGTCCGTCGAGCGACGCGACGCGCTCTCTCATGCCAGCAAGACCGAACCCGCGAGTCCCTTTTGCTGTGATCCCGCTGCCATCATCCGAGACGACGACGCGCAGCATGCCGTCTTCCGTTCTCCGCGCCGTCAATCCGATAGCGGAGGGTTGGCCGTGGCGAACGGCATTGCTCGCACCTTCCTGGAGGATCCGGAACGCGACTTCCTCGATGTCGGTCGGAAATCGCTCGTCCTCGACATCCGTGCGAAACGCAATCTGCGGCCGTCTCGCCTTCCAGAATGCAACGAGTTGCTCAACCGCGTGCGTCAGTCCTTGATCGATCAGAAGCGCTGGCCGGAGGCGGCTGAGTACGCCGCGCAAATGCACCTGCATATGCTGCACAGATAGTCGAATGGCCTTGCTGCGATCGACGATCTCGCTGGAGGCATCGCGGGAAACGAGAAGCGGGATCGCCTGCGCGTCAACGTCGGTCGCGAAAAGAAATGGGCCGATCTCATCGTGGAGATCGCGCGCGATTTCGGAGCGCTCTTCCTCTTGAACGGTTGAGAGCTGTTCATTGAGGCGCTGGTTTTGCTGTTCGGCCGTCCGAAGCTGTTCGGCCATGCGATTGAATGCGCGGTAGATCAGCTTCAGATCGTCGGGACCTGTTTCGGCAACGTGCGCGGTGTAGTCGCCCTCGCCGACGCGATGGAGCGCCGAGGAGAGCTGTTCCAGAGGTCTGAGCGCTCGTCCAAGGGTCGCATAAATGAGCGTCAGCACGATCCCGCAGAAGCCGGCGACGATAAGGAATTTGAGTTTCAGATCTTCCCAGACCTCGCTCACCTCATTGTGCGCATCCGCGACGATCGTGACCGTTCCGAGCTGCGTCAACGCCTCCGGCATTTCAAACGTGCGCGTACGAGATGTCCCCGAGAGCAGCCAATAGAGCCAGCGTGGCGGCGGGTCTGCTGGCGGCACGAGACGGGAAGTCCTGACGACGCTGCCGTCCGGAGCGACGAGACGGGCGACAACGTGGCGATCACCGTCAAACGATGAAACGAGCCTCTGCACTTGGACGCCCGCATCCGTGCTCGTTCCAATCGTCGAAAGCGCGTCGCCGACAGCGCTGCTCCCGACTTCGATTGCGGACGACATTTCAAGATCGATCTTGCGCAGCCCATGCCAATAGGTGAGCGCGCCTCCGGCGACGAGGCAGAGCGCCAGAACGAGCGCGACGAGCGCGAGAAGTCTGCGTCTCAGTGGCATCCGAAGATCGATAAGAGCCGTTGTAACATTGTAACTTCTTGGCCCACGCGAGTTTGCGCGTCAAGCGCGCGCTGAACGGGAAGAAGTCTCGAGCCCGGCTTGATGGCAAAGGCCGATCGCAAAGAATCTACGTGAGAGAATTTTACTCTGACGATCTTCGCGAAGCAAAAGACTTCGCAACGGCTCTAACGCGGCAGCGTTAAGGACGCTCGGTTAAAGCCGCCGGGAATTTTTCCCGATCATGATGTTTAAGATCGCTTTCGACCGGAGTGGTTCGCGTTAACCGCGCTGGCTCAGCAACTTTGGAACTCTGAGCGGCAAACGCGCGGGCCGGAACGAGGCTCCGGCGTAAAAGTCGAGAACGGCCTCCGACATCGACGCAACCGTGAAGTCGCGTTTGACTTTGGATCTGAGGCGGATCGCACGATCTTTTGCGGCATGAAGATCGCCGAGCGTGACGACAAGAGCGTGCGACAGCGCATCGACGCTCCCGGGCTCGATCAGTGGAGTATCCGTTTCGGCTACGATTTCGGGAATGCCGCCGACCCTCGTGGCAACCAGCGGCAGCGCCGCTGCCGCCGCTTCAAGCACGACGTAAGGGAAGCTCTCTGCACGAGAAGGTACGATCATAACTCGCCCGAGCGTGAACGCTTCGCGAGCCGGCATGGCGCCGGTAAACGTCACGAGGTCGTCGAGCCCGAGGCTGGAAGCGAAGCTTCGGAGCCCCTGACCGTCCGGTCCTGAGCCGACGATCGTTGCCGTGATCGGACGCGAAGACTTGAGCTCCGCGATCGCCTTCAAAAGAACATCGACGCCCTTGATCGCCCGAAGCTCGCCGACGAACAGCACGTCGGTGGCATCGTCCCGCGTTGCCACGGGAGCGAAATCCTGAGTTCTCAAGCCGTTCGGAATAACGCGCTGCGGGGCACCCATTGATCCGACGTGAGACCCATATGTTCTCGCGGCGTAGTCGCTCTCGAAAATCAGGCCGGTCGTCATCGATTCAAGACTGCGCTCGACGGAAAGAAGAAGCCGGCTTTCGAGCGTTCTCGGCTTGAAATTCAAACTTCCGCCGTGCGGCGTGTAGAACGCCTTGACGTCGCGATCCGAAACGGAAAGGCCATAAGCCGCGAGGCGTGCATAGGCGCAACCCTTTGCGCCATGACCGTGCACGACATCGAGATCGAGGTCTCCCGCGCGACGGAAAACGGCGTGGACGGCTGCGAAGTCGCCCAAGCCGGGAGTGCGCTTCATGGGGACGCGCGAAATGCCGAGGGTCAGCTTTGGCGCAAGCGCTGCGAATTTTCCCGCCGTCAGTCGATCCTCGACGGTGTTGCCGGCGAGAATGCCGACGTCGTGACCGCGGTTCGCCTGCTCCTCGGCAAGATCTAGCACATGGCGAAAGAGGCCGCCGATGGGCGCACGAAAACAGTGGAGTATACGCATCCTGAACCTTGCCCGTTTGGGGAAGGCTCATGGTTCTCAGAAGAACCTCTCGAACACGTAAACGGTATCAGCTCGGTTTCAGCAGATAGTCGCCCGGAACCTCCAGCACCTGTACAAGACCGCTAACGCGGCGTGTAACCCGGAAGCTGCGTTCGCTGGCACGTTCGGAATAGCCGCCGGCGATGGCGACGGCGGTTTCGATCGACATCCCGGAAACGTAGGGATACTGGCCGGCGTTCTTCACTTCTCCCAAAATGAAGAAGGGCCGGTTCTGCTGGATGTCGACGGTGACTTGCGGGTCCTTGACGTATTCGGAACCGAGACGCGACCTGATCGCCGCCTGCAGCTCGTTCGTCGTTCTGCCGCGAGCGCCGACGTTGCCGATCAGCGGCACCGCGATCTTGCCCTCCTGATCGACGACGTACATGCGCGAAAGATTGGGCTGGCCGTAAACGAAAATGCGAAGCCGGTCGCCCGTGTCGAGACGGTATGGGCCGTCGCCGTCATCTGCAACTCCGGCGACGACAATCGGCGGTCCCCACGCGACCGGCCCCGACGAAACCAGCATCACCGGAACAGGATAGCTGTCCTGCACAAGGTCGGCATCGCGGAAAGGCGCTGCTGCATCGCCGGCTATCTGAGCGCTGAGACCTGCCAGATCCTGATCGGGCGCGCAGGCGCCGAGCATCAGCGATACGGCTGAGACAGAAATCAGCGTCAGGCGGACCGACATCAGCAACTATTCCGGAGCAAAACCAGCGTCCGGACCTTAGTGGCCGGGGGGTTAACAAATCCTAAGGCGGTGTATTTTTTTGGTGCGCTTAAGCAGTTGCTAACCCCGCGGGTCGCTTACTCTGGAATCGCTGAAACCCTTGACCGAGCAGAGCTATGCCGTCGCGTGCACCCGCTTCGCCTGATGAAATTCAAATGTCGACAGTATTCGACGCACTGAAGCGAAGCGCGCGTTGGCTCGTGCTTTTGAGCGTCCTGCTTGGTGGTGCAACATTCGGTGTTTTGTCGATGATGGCGCCGCGCTACCAGAGCGAGGCCGAACTAGCGATCGTTGCGAAGGGCGCTTCGAGCACATTTTCCGATCCGCGAAGCGCGTCATCCGGACCTGATCTCGTCACGACCCGGATGGACAAGGAAGCGATCAACACTCACGTTCGGGCGATGCAATCGGCCGACCTGTTGGAGCAGATCGCCAATGACCTGAAGCTCGGTCAGCGGCGTGAGTTCAATAGCGCGCTGGGACCGGTCGACCCCCTCGATGCGATCCTCCGCCTCGTCGGCATCGGCGGACCTCGAAGCGGCGAAAGCGAGCGCGACCGCGTATTGGCGGCGTTTCGCAGCCGCCTCGAAGTCTATTCGGCCAAAGAGAGCCGCTTCATCGGCGTTCGCATGACTTCGGTCGATCCCGAACTCGCCGCCAAGATCGCCAACGCGCTTGCTGAGAACTACCGCGCCTCGCTTGCCGAGCAGGGCGTTACCGAGATCGACGATCTCCAAAAGGTTCTGCAGGCGAAAATCGATAAATTGTCGAAAGAAGTCGCCGCCGCCGAAACGGAGGGCGACCGTTACCGCGGCCAGATCGACGGCTTCCGCGGCGGCTCACAGAACACCGGCCTTAACGATCAGCAGATGTCGGATCTGACCAGTGAGCTGACGAGGGCAAAGGCCGCACGCGGCGAAGCGGAAGCGCGAGCCCAATCCGCGCTCGAGATGATGAAGGCCGGAACCGCCGACGCATTGGCGGACGTCCAGAAATCTCCGCTGATACAGAACCTCGTGCAGCAGCGCATTCGGATCGAGCGGCAGATTTCCGAACTTTCGGCGACCTTGCTTCCGGGTCACCCGCGCATGCGCCAGCTCAACGCCGATCTCGCCGGATTGAAGCTTCAGATCAACTCCGAGATTTCGAAGATCGTTTCCAGCCTCGACAAAGAGGCGAAAGTTGCACGAGGCCGCGAGGACAGCATCCAGCAAAGCCTTGCCGACATCAAAGCTCGTGTCGTGACGAATGCGCCGGAAGAAGCGCAATTGAGGCAGCTCGACGCCAACGCCAAAGCAAAGCGCACCGAACTCGAAAACCTGCAGGGACAGCTCGAATCCAACCGAAAGAGGCTCGATACGCGAGCTCAGCCGGTCGAAGCGCAGATCATCTCCAAGGCGCAGCCCGAGAGCGTTCCCGTATTCCCGAAGAAGATTCAGCTATCGACGTTGATGGCAGTCGCATTTCTGATGTTCGGAACGGCTTGGGTCGTCCTGGGCGCGCTGTTCCAGGGTGTGCCGTCCCAGGGAGCTCGCAAACGAACTGCTTCCGATAGAATCCGCGCCGAACCCAGTCTGACGGCGTGGCAGGCGGAGCCGCTCCTCAGGGAGATTACCGAAATCGATCCGGTGTTCGTTCCCGAAGCGGCGCGAGCTTCGATTTCCCATGCGCCATCCGAAGCTCCGGCACCAACGGATGTGCCACCACCGATCGCCAGCGAGGGAGAAATGGAGCTGGTAGCTGAGCGTCTCAAAGCCCACCGCCCTGCCGAAGGCGGACATCGTACGCTCATCACCGGCGAGTCCGAGCAGATCGTGCCTTTTGACGAGGCCGTTGAGCTTGTGCGGGCCCTCTCGGAAGGCGGCACCCAGGCCATCCTCGTTGATTGGAGCCCAAGCGGTGAAGGGCTCGCGAGCATGATCCACCTCGACATCAGCGCCGGATTGAACGATCTGCTCAGCGGCGAGGCGCGCTTCGATGACATCATCCAGCGTCTTCCGGGCACCGGCGCACACACTATTGCGAGCGGCAGAGGCATGTATAACCCGGATGCCGACATCGACCCTGACCAACTGAATCTCGTGCTCGACGCGCTCGATGAAGCCTACGACCACATCGTCGTGGCCGGCCGTCACGATGAGGCCCGAAAACTTTTCGAGGCCATCGAGGGCCGCTTCGACGCGGGCGTCATCGTCGCCACACTGCATCGAGAGCCTCCTGTTTCCGAAGATCGAGCGGGCATTTTCCTCGGGTTCGAGGTTGCCGATATCGAAATCGTCCGTTTCGTGCGACGGGAAGCCATCGCTCCATCCGTTACACACCGCACTACGCGCGCCGCACAACAACGCGTGCCCATGGCGAGGCGCGCATAAGTTTATTTTATATTGAAGGGGGTTGGTTTTTTTATGTTGCGTCCAACAACCGAGTTGCTGAAGGTCACTTTGTCCGCCCTTCATTATTCGGGGGCAAGCAATCTCGCAGCACGTTGCATTTCGAAAGACGGTGTCGTGCTGATGCTTCATCACGTGACGCCGGACGCGCCGCGGGGGTTTGAGCCGAACGGTATCCTCAAGGTCACACCGGTGTTTCTCGACGCTGTGATCGAGACGGTGCGTGGCGAAGGCTTCGAGATAATCGGGCTCGACGACGTCAAAGCGCGGCTCGAGAACGGCGCATCAGCGGAAAAGCCCTTTGCGGTCTTTACGCTCGACGACGGCTACAGAGACAACCGGGATTTTGCTTATCCCATTTTTAAGCGGCATGGCGTTCCGTTCACGATCTACGTGCCGACGGCCAATGCCGATGGTGAGGGTGACCTTTGGTGGCTGGTGCTGGAAGAAGCACTGCGACGGCTTCCGGACGTCAAGATCGACCGCGATGGCGTAACCCGCATCTATCTTCTCGGCACCGATCGAGAAAAAGCCGATGCATTCGACGACATTTATTGGTGGCTGCGCCGAATGCCGGAGGCGCGCGCCCGCGCTATTACCCGTGAGCTTGCTTCGCAGGCGGGCTTCGACCCATTAGCCCTCTGTCGCGAGCTGGTCATGAGCTGGGACGAGATCCGGGCGCTCGCCGAAGATCCGCTGGCGACGATCGCGGCGCATACCTGCAACCACTTCGCGCTCGCCAAGCTGCCTTTGACGGATGCAACGCAAGAGATCGCCGACAGCGTTGCGCGCGTCAGCAAAGAACTCGGCAAGCCCTGCCGGCACTTTAGCTATCCCTACGGCGATGAAGGGAGCGCCGGCGAGCGAGAATTCGAGATCGCTCGCAGCCTCGGTATCGAAACCGCCGTCACGACGCGCAAGGGCCTCATTAACCAGTCCCATGCTCAGGCGATGACGGCGTTGCCGCGCCTCTCGCTCAACGGCGATTTCCAGGATCAGCGCTTCGTCAAAGTTCTGCTGTCGGGGCTGCCATTCGCGATGCGCGGCACCGTCAAGCGTGCCCTTGCTCCATTCGCAAATCGCCGCTCCCCAAAATCAAACGTCGGGTCGTTGCATCCACGCGATGAGCCAGCCCGCGGGTAAAGTCCAGAGCAGACCCGCGACGATGTAATAGGCGAGTTCGGTAAATTTGCTCGCATCCCGCACTTGCAGGACAATAGCCACCGCGACCGCCAGCACGGCATAGACCGCGACCAGCAGAAGCAGAAAGACGGTGCCTAAGAGCTTTCGATTGCGCTGCGTCATGTGCGTTGAAATTCGCCCGTGAAACCATGGGTCCTATTGTTGCCGCGCCCGATGGGCGCATTTGCCCCTGCCGATCGAAAGAGTAACACAGCCGCATGGAACGGCCCGAGGATATGTCCCGCCGATGACGATGATGCAACTTTCTGGGAAGCGGGAAACGGCTGCCGGGATCGGCGGCGATACCGGAGGCCGTGACGTATCGCTATGGCTGTGGCTGGTGGCGGCGCTCGTTTTTGCGATGGTCGTCGTCGGAGGCGCAACGCGGTTGACGGAAAGCGGGCTCTCGATCACCGAATGGCAGCCTCTTCTCGGCGCGTTCCCGCCGCTCAGCGAAGCCGCCTGGATGACGGCGTTCGATAAGTACAAGCATATCCCGCAATACACAGCCCTCAATCAGAGCATGTCTCTCGAGGACTTCAAATTCATCTACTACTGGGAGTGGAGCCATAGGCTTCTCGGCCGTCTGATCGGCGTCGTCTTCGCCCTGCCGCTGGTCTTTTTCTGGTGGACCGGCCGGATCCGCCGCGACGCCGGAATGAAGTTCCTCGGCATCCTTGCGCTGGGTGGAGTTCAGGGCGTCATCGGCTGGTACATGGTGAAGTCGGGTTTGAGCGACCGCATAGAGGTCAGCCAATACCGTCTCGCGCTGCACTTGACGACCGCCTTCATGATCCTCGGCCTGCTTGTCTGGCTGGCGCTTGAGGAATGGCCCGGCGAGCCGCGCGTCACGGGCGAAGTGGCGTCACCTCTCATCAAACGCATGGCAGCCGTCATCGTCGCTGCCGTGCTTATGCAGGTTGTGCTTGGGGCATTCGTCGCGGGCCTCAGAGCCGGCTACATCTACAATACCTGGCCATCGATGGACGGCCAGTTCGTGCCAAGCGACTATTGGATCAAGCCCGCTTACTTGAGCTTCTTCGAAAGCCACGCCGCCGCACAGTTCAATCATCGAATGATGGCGTATCTCGTCGCCGCGCTGGCGTTCATTCAAGTCTGGCTGACCGGCCGGACGGCGGTCGACGATCGCATTCGCCTGACGGCGCTTTGGCTCGGCGCCGTGATCATCATCCAGATCGGTCTCGGCATCGCAACACTTCTCGCGCACGTGCCGCTCAATCTCGGACTATTGCATCAGGGCGGCGGCGCGCTCGTGCTCGTGATGGCCGTCGTACACCTGCACGCGACGCGGCGTGCCGGCATCGTCCTTCGCGATTTTTCTAGTCGAGGCCGAGCATCAGCTTGATGTTCTGCACGGCAGCGCCTGCAGCGCCCTTGCCGAGATTGTCGAGCCGCGCGACCAGCACGGCCTGATTTATCTCAGGCTTGCCCAAGACGAAGATCTCAAGGCGATCCGTGTCGTTCAAGGCTTCCGCTTCGAGCCGCCCAACCTTGCCCGCCGGGCCGGTGACGACGCTGACGAGGTCCGCGCCCTCATAGTATTCAGTGAGCACGGTTTCGATATCGGCCAAGCTCGGCCGGCCGCTCAGCGTATCGAGGTGAAGCGGCACTGAGACGAGCATGCCCTTGCGGAAGTTGCCGACACTCGGCACGAAGATCGGCCGCCGCGTTAGTCCCGAATACTTCTGCAGTTCGGGCACGTGCTTGTGCTCGAGGCCGAGGCCGTAAAGCTCGAACGACGGCGCCGTCCCAGCTTCATAAGCTTCGATCATGCTGCGCCCGCCACCGGAATACCCCGACACGGCGTTGACGGCGATCGGGTAATCGGGCTCGATGAGCCCCGCTTCGACGAGCGGCCGAATGAGCGCGATACCGCCCGTCGGATAGCAACCGGGATTGGCGACGCGCGTCGCCTTTCTGATGGCGTCCGTCTGGCCCGGCGTCATTTCGGCAAAGCCATAGACCCAGCCGCCGGCAACGCGATGCGCCGTTGAAGCATCGACGATCTTGGGCGCCTTCGCACCAAGCTCATCGGCCAAGGCAACAGTTTCCCGCGCGGCGTCGTCCGGCAGACAAAGCACGACGAGGTCGACGTCGCGGAGCATCTGAGCCCGCGCCTCGCGGTCCTTCCGCTTCGCGGGATCGATGCTCTTGACGTCGATCGCATCGACGCCGGCCAGCCGCTCGCGGATTTCAAGACCCGTGGTGCCGGCCTCGCCGTCGATGAAGACGCGAGCTAGTTTGGTTTTCGTTGCCGTCGTTGTTGCCATTTCAACCACCGAAGCCAAGCCGATGCTTGATGCCTTGCCAGATCGTTTCCGAACAGCCGACGCCGTAGTTGGCACAGAAGATCCGGTGACTGTCGCGATAGATCATATCGAGCGCCACATAAAGAATGATGGCCAAGCCGACCCAGGCGATCCAGGGATAGCGCGCCAAGAGCTTCGCAATATAGGTCGAAGCGACGGCCATGAGAATGATCGCGATGGCGAGGCCGATAATGAGTACCAGCGTCGATTCTCCTGCCGCGCCCGCGACCGCCAGCACGTTGTCGAGCGACATCGATAGGTCGGCGAGAATGATCGTCCACAGCGCACCCCAGAACGTCGTTGCGTTCGGATGGGGAGCGTTTGAAGCGAGGTGCTTTTCCACCTCGTGGATCGAATGCGTGTCGGCCTCGACGATCTGCTTGTACATTTTCCAGCAGACGAACAGGAGCAGGATACCGCCGGCAAACGTCAAACCGATCACCTGCAGCATCTGCTGCGCGACGCTCGAGAAGATGATCCTGAGAATGACGGCGCCGAGAATGCCCCAGAAAATGACTTTGGTTCGCATCGACCGCTCGACCCGCGAGGCCGCCATGCCGACCACGATGGCGTTGTCGCCGGCGAGCGTCAGGTCGATCATCAGAATGTTGAAGAGCGGGACCGCGTGCGTGCGCCACCAATGGGGGGAAACGAGGTAGCCGATGTCCGTTGCTAGAGTTGACCAAAGGTCATGAATGCCGTTCAGCAGCCAATCCATCGTATCTCTGAAACCCCCACGTCGTTACGGCGCAGCCGCGAATGGCAGAAAACCTGTCGGTATGTGGCATCGGCGCGCCGCTGCGGCAACCCTTCTGCAACAGGAAAAGCGAACAGCCCGCCAAGGGGGCGGGCTGTGCATTCGTCTTACGAGTTCTGACCGGCTTAGCGCTTCGAGAACTGGAAGGATTTGCGAGCCTTGACCTTGCCGTACTTCTTACGCTCGACGACGCGGCTATCGCGCGTCAGGAAGCCCTGCTTCTTGAGCACACCACGAAGGTCCGGCTCGTAATAGGTCAGCGCCTTCGAGATGCCGTGACGCACCGCGCCCGCCTGACCCGAAAGCCCGCCGCCAGCTACCGAAATACGAATGTCGTACTGCGTTGCCCGGTTGGCGAGATTGAGCGGCTGCTGCAGAAGCATCTGCAGAACCGGACGCGCAAAGTATGCCTTGAAGTCTTTTTCGTTGACCGTGATGAGGCCCTTGCCGGGCTTCAGCCAGACGCGCGCAACGGCGTTCTTGCGCTTGCCTGTAGCGTAGGCGCGGCCGAGCTTGTCGAGCTTTTGCGTGCGGACCGGTGCAGCCGCGGGCTCGGCGCCCTTGACGGCAGCGAGATCGGCCAGGGTCTTTGTTTCGGTAGCCATGGATCTTAGACCCTCACATTCTTGCGGTTGAGCTTCGCGACGTCGAGCTTCTCCGGATTCTGCGCTTCATGGGGATGCGCGCCGCCCTTGTAGACTCGCAGATTGCGCATCAGCTGGCGGTGCAGCGGGCCACGTGCGAGCATGCGCTCGACAGCCTTCTCGACGATCCGCTCCGGATGCTTGCTGTCGAAAATCTGGCGCGGCGTCCGCTCTTTGATGCCGCCCGGATAGCCCGTGTGCTTGTAGTAGATTTTGTCTTCGCGCTTGGCGCCTGTGAAGACGACCTTGTCGGCATTGATGACGACGATGTTGTCGCCGCAATCGACATGCGGTGTGTAGATCGGTCTGTGTTTGCCCTTGAGGCGCGTCGCGATGAGAGCGGCGAGGCGGCCGACAACGAGCCCTTGGGCATCGATGAGGACCCACTTCTTCTCCACCGTGGCCGGCTTGGCGACATAGGTAGACATTATCTTGAAGCTCCTTGGCGGATGGCTGCGCATGCTCTAGCAGCGCCACGCGCGGCGTTCCGAGAAGCGGCGTGGATACTCGAAAACGCCGTCGGATAGCAAGAAAAATTTGAGAATACGAAATATATCGTATGAAAACAATTGGTTATACACGTACGGTATTATAATACCACTTGCGGTATCTTAATACCGCCGAGGGTCCCGCGGCGGAATCCGCATCTCTTTGTTCATTGGCGATACAGGCCGCGTACGTTACATCACCGGCGTGATCTTCTGGCGCCACACCCGCCTGAAAATCGGAGCCCGAAGGGTGCAACCTTTCTTATTCTCGTCTCAGTCGGCATATCAGGTCGCCAACAACAATTCCGCGCGCTGCGGTTAGGCGCAATTTGGAGGAACACGATGTCGGTCTCTCTGACCAAGGCGGCTATGCGCGTTATCATCGGAGGGCTTGGTCTGTGCGCCGGGATCGCGATCGCGGTCGCCGAAGACGCTGCCACCCCGCAAAATCCACCTGCTGCGGAGAGCGCGCCGGCTACGACCGGTACCAATCCTCCGCCCTCGGACGACGTCAAGCAGATCAAGCTGACCGAGGATCAGGTCACACACTTCATCGCTGCCCAGGCCGACCTCGCGGCGATCGCGTCTAAGATTCAGGCCGCCGGAGAAAAGCCCAATCCGGCACTTCAAGCCGAGCTCGAAGTCATTGCGACGAAGCACGGGTTCGGCAACTTCGCCGAGCTTGATGACGTGGCCGCCAACATCTCGATCGTGATGGCGGGCCTCGACTCCGGCACCGGCAATTTCGTCGATCCCGTCGATGCGCTGAAGAAGGAGCGCGACGACGTCCAGAAAGATTCCAGCATTCCGGACGCGGACAAAAAGCAGCTTCTCGATGAGCTCAACGAAGCCATCGGCACCACGCCGAAGCTGCAATACAAGGAAAACGTCGACATCGTGAAGGCGCATCGTGCAGAGATCGAAAAGGCGTTACAATAGGCGGCGAGCAGGAAGCTTTCCCGATGCAGGATCTTTCACCTGTCGCGACACCGCTGGTCTTGATTGAAAACGTCGAGCCCGGCGTCGCGCGCCTGACGCTCAATCGCCCGGAAGCGCGCAATGCGCTTTCGCGGGCTCTCATTCAGGATTTGCACACTCGAATCGAGCGGCTCGGACAGGACCCATCCGTCGCCGCTATTGTCCTCGCCGCAAGCGGCAAAGTTTATTCATCCGGTCACGATCTGAAGGAATTGACGGCGCATCGCACGGATGCCGACGGCGGCGAAGCCTTCTTCCGCGCCACGATGGAAGCGTGCTCGGCGGTGATGCGTGCCATCGTCGCTTGCCCGAAGCCGGTCATCGCGGCCGTCGAGGGCCGGGCAACGGCGGCCGGATGCCAGCTTGTCGCCACCTGCGATTTGGCGGTCGCTGCGGAGACCGCCGACTTCGCGACGCCGGGTGTGAATATCGGGCTCTTTTGCTCGACGCCGATGGTCGCGCTTTCGCGCAACGTTTCGCGAAAGCGTGCGATGGAAATGCTTCTTCTTGGCGAAGCGCTGTCGGCGTCCGATGCCTTGGCTTACGGTCTCGTCAATCGCGTCGTGCCTGCAAGCGACGTCATGACGGAAGCCTTGAGCATGGCGCGCACGATCGCCTTGAAATCGAAGGCAACCGTCGCGATCGGCAAGGCCGCCTTCTACCGGCAAGCCGACCTCTCCCTCGACGACGCCTACGCGTACGCGAGCGAAGTCATGACGAAGAACATGATGATGGCCGACGCCGGGGAGGGCATCTGTGCCTTCATCGAGAAGCGCAAGCCCGATTGGAAGGACCGCTGAATTTGGAGCCACGCGTTTCATTCGTCACCCTTGGTGTCGACGACGTTGGCCGCTCGCGCCGTTTTTACCAGGCGCTGGGATTCAAGGCGTCGTCCGCGAGCCAGGACGCGGTTGCATTCTTCGATGCGGGGGGAATTGTACTCTCACTCTTCGGCCGTGACGCTTTGGCGGAGGACGTCGGCGTACGTCCAAGCCAGCCCGGATTTTCCGGCATATCGCTAACTCACAACGTCAACTCGGAATCCGAAGTCGATCAGGTGCTCGGTGAAGCCATTGCGGCCGGCGCAAAATTACTGAAGCCCGGCCAGAAGGTCTTTTGGGGTGGTTACTCGGGTTATTTCGCAGACCCGGACGGCCACCTTTGGGAAGTCGCCTACAATCCTTTCATGCCGCTCGACGCCAACGGCCGGGTTACACTTCCGGCACCCTCAGCATGAGCATCGACGGGCTGAGCGACGACGACATACGCGCGATCCTGACGCGGGTGAAAACCTTTGCCGTCGTCGGTGCGTCCCCAAAACCGGAGCGCCCGAGCTACTATGTCATGCGCTTCCTCATCGACCAGGGCTATATCGTCAAGCCGATCAATCCCGGAATTGCGGGCAAGACGATCCACGACCAGACGGTCTATGCCGGCCTTGCCGACGTGCCGGCGCCGGCCGATGTCGTGGACGTCTTTCGCGCGTCGGAAGCCGTGATGGGCGTCGTCCGCGATGCGATAGCGGCGAAGGATAGGCTCGGCGCCAGCGTAATATGGATGCAACTCGGCGTTATCAATGAGGAAGCCGCAGCGGAAGCGCGAGCCGCGGGCTTCACCGTGGTGATGGACCGTTGCCCGAAAATCGAGTTCGCAAGGCTGATGCGCGGCTAAATAGTCCGAGGAGCCCGAATACGGCCACGGCTTTACCGCCCCCGCGTCATCCTGACGTCCTAAATCTTCCTGCGAAGTATGCCCACCTAAGCCCGTTAGCGGACATTATCCGGCCTCGCTGTTCCCTCGGGAACATCCCGGCAAGCATCTGAGGTACGAGACTTTGCGTTCCCCCAGCAAATGAGGCATATGCCTTTTTGAGATCCCGGAGCGATGACAACGATGAAGTCGGGCGCCTTGACATCTGTGAAATTGCCAGCCGATTGGTCGGTCGAGACCATCCTTCCGATCGATTTCAAGGGCAAGGAGCTGATGCTCGAAGCTCATGCCTATCAGGGCGCGAGCGACGAGGAGCAGATTCTGGCGCTCATCCATCGCGACAGCACGGCGATGAACGGCTCGATGCCGACCCCAGTGGTGCGCGTGCATTCGGGCTGCGTGACCGGCGACATTTTTCATTCGCTCCGCTGCGACTGCTATCAGCAACTCCAGGCGGCGCTGAAGATCATCACTGGGGTACCGTACGGCGCGATCATCTACGTGCCCTACCACGAAGGCCGCGGCATCGGCCTCTTCAAGAAGATCCAGGCTTATGCGTTGCAGGATCAGGGGTTCGACACGGTCGAAGCCAACATCGAAGTCGGCGCTCCGATCGACAGCCGCGATTATGGAATGACGGCCCGCGTGCTTTGCGATCTCGGGATGCAGGACATCAAGCTTCTGTCGAACAACCCGGCGAAGGAGCAGGCGCTCAAATCGCACGGCATCCGTGTCGCCGAGCGATTGCCGATCGTCGTCGTGCCGAACAAGTTCAATCAGCGCTACCTCGAGACGAAGCGCGCCCGCATGGCGCATAAACTCTAGGCCCTCGTACTAAGCCCAAGTCTCTAAGCAACCGGCTCGCGGGGTTTCTCGGTCGTCTTCGGCACGGTGAAGCCGCCTTCAGCAACGAGACGCGAGAAGAGCCCGTCAGCTTCCGCCAGCCCAACGAACTGACCGCGTTCCCTGACCTTGCCCTGATCGAGCACGAGGATCTGATCGGCGTCCGCGACCGTCGACAGCCGATGTGCGATCACAAATGTCGTGCGTCCCGCGCGAAGCGTATCGAGTGCCCGCTTGATCTTGGCCTCCGTCTCCGAATCGAGCGCGCTCGTGGCCTCATCCAGAATGAGGATCGGCGCGTCCTTCAGAATGGCACGCGCGATTGCGATGCGCTGACGCTCGCCACCCGATAGCGATGCTCCCCGTTCGCCGATCATGAAATCGTAGCCGCCTGGCTTGCGCATGATGAAGTCGTGGGCTTCGGCAAGACGGCTCGCGTGTTCGACCTCGACATCCGTCGCCCCCGGTTTGCCGATGCGGATATTCTCGCCGATCGATCGGTTGAAGAGGCCAGCATCCTGGAAGACGACGGCGATCGCGGTTCGCAAGGATTGCAGCGTAACGCCCGCGATGTCCTGATCGTCGATCAGGATGCGCCCGGATTTGGGTTTCAGAAAACGCTGCAGCAAGCCGATGGTCGTCGACTTGCCCGATCCCGTCGGCCCGACGAACGCGATCGTTTCTCCCGCCGTGGCGACGAACGAAAGGTCGGTGATGCCCTGCGAACTGCCTTCATAACGAAAGCTCACATCGTCGAAGGTCACGGCTCCAGCGACCGTGCCGAGCGGCTTCGCGCCGGGTGCATCGCCTGTGGCGCTCGCTTCGTCCATCAGCTCGAACAGCGCCGTGATCGTCGGCGCCTGCTGATCAATACGCACCGCAAAACCCGAAAGCTGATCGAGCTTCGAGATCAGAAGCGTCGCAAAGGCGACGAAACTGACGATCTGTCCAACCGAAAGCTCGCCGCGCCCGACCAGTATGGCCCCCGCCGTGAAGATGATGACCATCGTCAAAGTTGCTGCCGACCGCTGCATGACGGTCAGCACGCCCCACCAGGTCAGCACCGGATACTGCGCCGTGAGAAGGTCGCTTGCCAGAGCGCGCAACGCGTCGGCTTCGGCTTTTAGACGAGCATAGCTCTGCACGACGGTCACGTTGCCGACGACATCGACGACACGGCTCGAAAGAGCCGTCTCATGCTGCTCGACGGCGGCTTGCCCGAAGGCCGTACGTTTGACGACGATGACGTGCATCAGCGTGTAGGCGGCTGCAAGCGTCACCAAAATCGCCGCCATTCGGACATCCATCGCAAACGCTGTCGGCACCAGCAGAATGATGCCGAAGACGACCGCAAGTTGTTCCCGCATGACGCCAAGCCACAGCCAAAACAGCGCGTTCGTCCCGGAAAGGATCGTCCGGATTGTCGCGCCGGAGCCGCGCGCTGCGTGCGAGCTCTGAGGAAGTGCGATCGTCTTTTCGAAAATGCTGGCAAGGTGCGCCAGTTTCTGGCGATGCGCCAATCGGTCGGCGTTGATGCCGACGATGACGCCCGCAATAATTCCGAACAGCCCCAAGAGCGCCCAAAGACCGATATAGAAGAAAGCACTTTCGCCTTTGTTCAAGGCGTCGACGACCCGCCCGAACAAGATGGGCTCGGCAAGTTGCGTAACGGCGATGACGACTCCAGCCGCAGCTAGTCCAATCGCGAGATATTTCTCGGGAGCTAAAAGAGCGAGGGCGCGCGTATAGATTTCAATGAGGCCGAGCGGCTTCGGGGTCATGATGGGATGCTATGAGAAGCGAGGTGAACGAACCGTGTCATCGGGCGAGAGGGAGGCGCATCGTGCGAAAAGCGATCTGATTGGGACGCCTTGCATCGGCCTTATACCACGCTGAGAAACCATGACATCTGCGAAAATCGGCAGCCCATTCCCCCCTTCCAACGACGCGATGTTCGGTCCGATAGTCACTGCGCCAACAGATCGGCCATTTATCGTCGCGCAACTCGGACAGTCTCTCGACGGGCGCATTGCAACGATTAGCGGCGATTCACGCTGGATCAATGGTCCGGCCGCTCTCGATCATCTCCATCGACTCAGATCGCATGTCGATGCCGTTGTCGTCGGCATAGGAACGATCATCGCGGACGATCCGCAGCTGACCGTTCGTTGCGTCAGCGGCCCACAGCCGGTCAGAATAATCATCGATCCGCGCGGCCGCCTTCAGGCTTCCGCTCGCTGCCTCGCAACGGGCGACACGCGCTGTCTCGTGGTCACAAACAGCGAGCGGCCTTTACCCCACGGCGCCGAATTATTGGTCGTGAAGGCATCGGGCCCGCGCATTGCACCGAAGGACATCGCGGAAGCACTATTTAAGCGAGGTCTCAGAAAAATTCTGGTGGAGGGCGGCGCCACGACCGTATCCCATTTCGTGGACGCGGGAATTGTGGACCGGATTCATATTCTTGTCGCGCCGATGATAATGGGATCCGGCATACAGGGCCTGTCCCTGTCTCCGATAAGCAGCCTCGACCAAGCGTTGAGGCCTGAAACTCGGGTCCACGTTCTTGACGGCGGCGATGTGCTGTTCGATTGTGATTTGAGGCATCAGCGGCGAGGGTAGCGGCCATGGTCCAAGATCCGAAGTACGATCTCCCGACCTATACGCCGACGGCGCGTGGCCTGCATTGGCTCATCGCGTTTTTAATTTTCATTCAATTGCCGCTTGGCTTCTACATGTCGTACCGCGGCAACGACATGCCCTCAGTCAACGAAAAGGGCGAAGCCGTCAAAGGCGTCTGGGATGGGCTGACTGATTTTATGTATAGTTCGCACAAGTTGATCGGTCTGACCGTGTTTGCGCTCATCGTTCTGCGGCTGCTCTATCGTCTGACGCGCGGCGCTCCTCGTTCCGATCCGACCGTGCCGCCGGCGCTTACGGGCGTCAGCCATCTCGTGCATTGGGCGCTCTATGCGCTGCTGATAGCGATGCCGATCATCGGCTACAAGGCGATTTCCTACGGCGATTATCTCGACGTCTTCGGTGTCCATCTGCCGGCCATCACCGAGAAGAACGAGGCTCTCTCAAAGGAGGTCTTCGAATGGCACGAGACCGGCGCGTATCTGATCATCGCTTTCGTGACCCTGCACATCATTGCGGCGGTCTATCATCGGTTTATCCGCAAGGACCGAGTGGTCGAACGGATGATCCCGAAGCAGGTCGCCTGATCGGAGCTTGGCGGTCTCACTGCGGCGCTGCGAAGACGTCGGTGTGTCCGACGAACGCCGCCGTGCGCGAAACGCCGACCCAGCCGACAACGGTTTTCTCGTCGATTCCGCCCGCTTCGGTCACTGCAACAGCGTGGCCGCGGATCAACTCGTCGATCAGCATGCGATCGTTGCGTTCGAGCCGCCACGGGCTTTCGCCCTCGAGCACGACATAGCCATTGATGCGGAATTGATCGACGAGGTGCGAACCCGCAAGCGGCCCGCAGGCCGGTCCGAAGCCCTTATCGCGCATCTGATGGCGCTGAATCGCCGCCGTTATCTGATTGTCCGCGGGGCGATGCGGCGTCCACTTCTGCAGGCCGTTGTAAGTGAGAGTGGCATAGAAAGCCGCACCGCGCGCGACGACAGCTTTCGCCAATTCTCGAATGTAGTCTTCCGACGTCAAATCGAAAAACGCCGACGCGGTGACGAGCTGCGGCCCCTCATCGAGCAGCGCTCGGGTATCGCTCGCGAGATCGGCGGACCGGAACGTTACGCTGATCTGCCTCCCGCCTTTTTCGATCTCCAGTGTCTCGCTATTTTCCTCGTGGCGATCCGACCATCGGATGAGCTTCGCCTTCGCAGCATCCAATAAGGACGTATCTCGATCGACGAGGTTCCATTTTTGCCGGGCGGGCAATAATGGCGCTGTGGCCCGCAAATTGGAACCCGTCCCCGAACCGAGATCGAGAACGCCGAGCTCGCTTCTGAGCGCGAAGCGTGCGGCAACCGCATTCGCGATACCGGCATTCCGTGCGCGTGCGTCTGCCGCTTCGCGAAGATCCAGCCACTCGGGCGAAAAATCGCTCACGGCCGAAGCCCGAGAATGACGGCCGCGATGCGCCGTGCCGTCTCGTGCCAAGTCGGCAAGGTGCGTCCTGCTTCCCAGGCCGCATCCGCGAGGCGGTCTCGAAGTTTTTTGTCGGTCAAGGCGCGCCGTAGAGCCGCCGTCAACTCAGCCACGTTCCCGGCCTCGACGTGGAGGGCTGCAGCCTCGCCCGCGGTATCCGCCGCCGCGCCGCCGGCCGCCAGTACGATCGGCAGGCCGCGCGCCATCGCCTCGGCAAGAACCATTCCGTAACCCTCGAAGAGTGAAGCAGAGACGAAGAGATCGGCGCTTTCGTAAAATCGTTCGAGGGTCGCCGGCACGACTTTGCCGGCGAGCGTCACGCGATCATCGAGGCCGTGCGCTCGTATAGCACTTTGAACGGCCTCCACAGCCTGGGGATGACGATCAAGCGCACCTGCGATCGTTAATCTCCAATCGATATCCCTGAGGGGCGCCAGCGCTTCGATGAGGAGATCGTATCCTTTGCGCGGCAGAACGGCGCCGACGGACAGAATCTGCAACGGCGCACCGGTTCCGGTCGCGCGCTGCGCCGGGTCGGTTCCGGGTTCCGCAACCGTGATCTTCTCCGATGAAAGACCCATGTGCTCGGTGAGGATACGCTTCGTGGCGCGGCTCGTGACGATGACATGGTTTGCGCGCTGAAGCGCTCGCGCTTCGCTGTCTTTCAGTTCGACCTTGCGCGCATGCGGCAGTCCGGTTTCGAGAAACAGCGGATGATGCACGAGCCCGATGACGCGTCCTTTGATCTCCGTTATGATGCACTCAGGGAAAGCGCCGTACGCCAAGCCGTCAACGACAAGCACGGAATCCGATGATCTCTTGGCAATGATGCGGCGCGTCTCCTCCAGGTCACCCGGTGTCGGATTCGGAAACGATCCTGGCAACGGCAACACGGAAACCGGAACGCCGAAGGCGGGCAGCAATTCGATCACTTGGCGATCGTAGGCGTAACCGCCCGTCGTTGCCTTGAGGTCTCCAGGAATGGCGAAAACGGCTTCAGCCACCGATCGGCCCCTCGTAGCTGGCGCGTGCGAGATCGGTTTCCGACAACGTCACGCGGATCCGCGAGAGCGTCTTGCCGTCCGGTCCGAGTGTTCCCGAGACGGCAGCCTTCGCGATGCGATCGAAAACATATTTGCAGAGATATTCGGTCGTCGTGAGATGGCCTTTGAACTGAGGCAAGACGTCGAGATTCTGATAGCCGAGCGGCTCCAAGGTTTTACTCAAGACATCGAGCGCCGCGCCGATATCGACGACGACGTTCTGGGCAGTAAGTTCTTCGCGATAGAACGCGACGTCGATGACATACGTCGCGCCGTGCATGTTTTGCGCCGGCCCGAAAAAGGGGTCAGGCAGCGAGTGGGCGATCATGATGCGGTCGCGGACTTCGACGGAGTACATGGGATGTTTCACTCGCTGAAATCAATAGCGGACGATGGGAGGCAGGTCGGACGATGACCAGATGCGCCGTAGCGCCGAGGGTAGATCCTCGAAACTGACAACATCCTCGACGAGCGCATCTAGGCTGTCGTCGTCGAGGAGCGCAATCGCGCGTTCGAGCCGGTGGGCGTGTTTTAGCTGGCTACGGTGGCTGGGAGCGACGTGCCCGACCTGCGAAGAGATGATCCTGAGGCGGCGGCTGTGGAACGCGCCGCCCAGCTTCATGGTGATCGGGCTCGATCCATACCAGCTCATCTCGATCACGCTGCCTTCGAAGGCACAAGCGTTGATGGCGGCCTCGAGACCTGCACTCGTGGCGCTCGTATGGAAGACGATCCTGTTGTCCCTTGGAAGCTCTGTCGAGCCCGCGAATTTGACACCGAGCTTCCCGGCATGGCGTGCCCGGTCAGGATTGATGTCAGTGATCGTCACGTCCGTCCCGGCAATGCGGCGCGCGAGATAGGCCGTGAGCAAACCGACAATCCCGGCTCCAACGACGAGGATACGATCACCAAGTGCGGTGCCCGCATCCCAATGCGCGTTAAGGGCCGTCTCCATGTTCGCGGCAAGCACCCCGCGGCGCGAGGGGACGCCGTCCGGAAGTACGGCGAGGAAGGTTTCGGGCGCAAGAAAATGGTCTTGATGCGGATGCAACACAAAGGCGCGTTTGCCGATGAAATTGTCCGGGCCGGCCGTAACAACCCCCGTCGCCGAATAGCCGTATTTGACCGGGAAGGAGAAATCTCCTGCCTGCAACGGCGCGCGCATCCGCGACCACTCGCTCTTCGGGACTTCCCCGAGCGCGACGAGACGTTCGGTGCCGCGACTGATTGCGGAATATTCCGTCGCGATGCGGACTTCACCGGGCAGGGGCGGGGAGAGCCGTTCGGGCCGAATCTCTGCCACGCCGGGCTTGACGTACCAGAGCGAGCGGGCAACCACGATCTGCCCTTGGCTGCGGCGTATCCGTTTGGCGCTGGATTCGAAGCTGCTCTGCGGGTCACTCATTGCGAAGGATTGGTCCGTAGTGACGATCGGTGCCGAGCGCGTGGTGTCTGAGCTTAAATCAAAGACCGTCTTTGAGGCCCAAAGCCTTACAACTCCGGCAGGGCTCGACGCAAGAGCCACGCTGGATGCTCGCCGTCGCGTCGCGCTCTTCTTAAATGTCGCGACCTGGTCCCTCATCGTCTTTTTCGCCGCGACCGTCTTTTCGAGCGGCGGCTGGACGGTGGTCGGCGCTGCCATGGTCATTTGCGTTGCGCTCGGCGCTCCCTGGCCGGTTCTCGGCTTTTGGAATGCTGTCATCGGCCTGTGGCAGCTTCATGGGGCTCGGGCAAATGGCGAACGAGCCAAATCGCGCGAGTTGCAGGCGTTTTACGCGACCGGAGCCCAGCGGCCGCCGCTCACGGTTAATACCGCCGTCCTGATGACCTTGCGCAATGAGGACCCGTCGCGAGCACTTCTGCGCATGAAGACTGTGAAGGCCAGCCTCGATCGAACGTCCGAGGGAGCGCGCTTTTCCTATTTCGTGTTGAGCGACAGCGATAATGACGACATCGTCCTGTGCGAAGAAGCCGAGGTTGCCGCCTGGCGCGCAGCCGATCCGGACCGCGAGCGCATCATTTATCGACGGAGAACGAACAATTCCGGTTTCAAAGCCGGCAACGTGCGCGACTTCGCGCTACGCTGGGGCCCGGACTTCGAGCTGATGCTGCCGCTCGACGCTGACAGCCTGATGACGGGCGAGGCGATCATCGGCCTCGTGGACATCATGCAGAAATATCCGCACATCGGAATTCTGCAGAGCCTCGTCGTTGGCACTCCGTCATCTTCGGCGTTCGCGCGGATGTTCCAGTTCGGCATGCGGCTCGGCATGCGGACCTACACGATGGGGCAGGCGTGGTGGGTCGGAGATTGCGGGCCTTTTTGGGGTCACAACGCTGTCGTCCGTATAAAGCCTTATGTCGAGCAGTGCGGCTTGGACGGCCTTTTGCAAGGCCGTCAGATTCTGTCACACGATCAGGTCGAGGCAGTCCTGATGCGCCGAGCAGGCTATGAGGTGCGTGTGCTGCCGATCGAGACGGGCTCCTACGAGGACAATCCTCCCGACGGGCTCGAATTCATGCGCCGCGACGTGCGCTGGTGTCAGGGCAACATGCAGTATCTGCAGTTGATCGGACTGCCCGGCATCGAGCCGGTGAGCCGCTTTCAGCTCCTTTGGGCGATGTTGATGTTCGTTGGCGTTCCGGCGTGGACCTTGTTTGCCGCCTTGCTCCCGCTCGCAATTCTGCGAGCCCAAGGCATACCCGATTTCCGCTGGCACACCGCCGAGACGCTCTTTGTGGTGCTTTTGCTGATGCATCTTGCGCCGAAGCTCGCCGGCATCGTGGACGCCATGCTGACGCCGGGCGAAGTCCTCCGCTTCGGCGGCCCGTCGAGATTTGGCTTGAGCGCGGTCGCCGAGATCTTGTTCTCGCTTCTCCTCGGCACCGTCACGACAATACGCACGTCGATCTTCATGATCGCACTCTTGTTCGGCAAGTCGATCGCCTGGAACGGCCAGCGCCGGGATGGCGAAGGCGTGACATGGCGGGCAGCATTTCAATCGCTCTGGCCGCAACTCCTGTTTGGCTTGTTTTTATACGCTTCTCTCGCGGTGATTTCGCCTGTCGCACTTCTCTGGAGCCTGCCGCTGACGCTCGGCTACATGCTCGCAATACCGTTCGTCGTCCTGACAGCGAGCCCGAGGGTGGGTCGCCTCTTTCGCCGTCACGGCATCGCCGGGATACCTGAAGACTTCGCCCCGCCGCTTGAAATCCACGCGGTACAAGTTGAGCGTTGATCTCATGGTGTCACCCGCGCTTGAAGGCGTATTCCGATCTCTGAGGCTCTATCTCGGACCCGACGCGCCGCGCGCCGCTATGGATGCGCTCTACCGCCGCTTCATCGAGCCGGGCGATCTCGTCTTCGATGTCGGCGCCCATGTCGGCGACCGTGTATCGTCGTTTCGCAGGCTCGGGGCCCGCGTGGTCGCGGTTGAGCCGCAGCCATTGCTTTTCTCTGTGCTCCATCACATTCACGGCCGCGATCCGCTGGTCGAGATCGTCGATCGGGCAGTGGGTGCCGAGGCCGGAACGCGCGAGCTCTTCGTCAACACCGCAAATCCGACCGTATCGACTTTATCCGAAACGTTTGTGCATCAGGCGGACGGAGCGAGGGGATGGGAGGGCCAGGTCTGGGACGAACAAATTCCGATCGAGGTCGTGACGCTCGACGGCCTTATCGCTCGTTATGGAACACCGTCCTTCGTCAAGATCGACGTCGAAGGCTACGAGGACGCGGCGCTCCGTGGCCTTTCGCGACCGATAAAGGCTTTGTCTTTCGAATTCACGACGATCGCCCGCGATGTCGCTATGTCTTGCTTCGATAGATTGTCGACGCTCGCAGACTATGGCTACAACGTCTCGCTGGGAGAAAGCCAGACGTTGGCTTTCGACCGCTGGCTTTCGGACCAGGAGATGGCCGGCTATCTCAGCAGTCTGCCGCACGACGCGAACTCGGGCGACGTCTACGCAGTACTTGAACCGCGTTAGTTTGGAATTGCACGAATTGGAGCAGGGAATGCCGTTGTTCTTACGTTTGATCATCGTCGCTTTCATCGTCATGGCTTCGCCGGTCGCGCGCGCCGCCTCTCTCGATGGTTTGGCCGTCGACGTCAAAAACGAAAGCGAACCGGTGCTCTGCGCCGAGAAGGACAACGTCGCGATCTCGTTTTCCAATAAGAACGTCCGCGCATTCCGCATCGAGGCCGCGCATCCTGTTTATCTCTCGGCCAGCATGCGTTCCAACATCGAGGCTGACTGGACCGCTTGCGACATGGCTGCGGACCCAAGCTACACGGCGCCGAACCCGCCTAAGATGGTCACGCTCTATCAGGACCCGAAGCTTTGGATATTTGGCTACACCTATCCGGCGTTCTGGCGCCCCGCGACGACGACCGTTCGCGTCGGCGATCATGTCGAGAGCGGCATCCATCTGTTGCAGGTCTGGCTCAAACGGGATGATGGCGCCGAAGAGGTGCTCGTCCTTTATCCGCAGGACGGCTATTGGCGGGCGCGGCCGATGGCGCCACTCGACATGCGCAGCACCGCGTATGGCTCATCGTTTCTCGTTGGTCCGATCGAATATGACGGCCGCCCGCTCGTGAAGATCAAGGAGCTCACTTTCGATCCCGGTACCCGCACATTCAATCTGGCGTTCGAGAAAGGCGGCTCGGCCGCCGTCCGTATGGTGAGCGTTGACGCGAACCGCCAAGCCATCGACGTTTCCTTCGATCACGGCATCGGTGGCGGCCCGTTCGCGATGTTGCGGTCGATGTATATCACCGAATTCAATAACGATACCGCGCGTATCGCCGTGCGCGAGCAGGGCGACAAGGGCTGGCGCGAAGCCAACATCATGAAGTTCGATCATGCGCGAGCGACCGATGCGTGGATCGGCCGGCTGGCTCCTTCGCAGCACAACACGTCGTCGCCGGATATGGTGTTCAACAGTTTCTCGGATGGCCCCTATCCCAAGCGCCCGAAGAGCGAGCCGCCACCGCTGCCGACTAGGGCAAACTGAAGCTTAGGTGCGGCGCTACCAGGCGAGTTCCAGCATGGCGCCGAGCGCAGGCGGTGCGCCGGGGCCGAACAAGTCCGAAAGCTTCGTCGCCGAGAGATCGATCCCGTCTACCGTCTCATGGCGATGAATACCCGACGCGATGAAGAGCGCGTCGCAGCCGTAGTTCTCTGCGCCCTTGATGTCCGTTCGTAGCGCGTCGCCGATGACGAGGATCTTGTTTCGCTCGACATTCGAGTTGCGCAGCGCCTCGGCCTTGTGGTGTGCCGTCTCATAGGCATTGAGATAGGGCTTGCCGGCCCAATATACGTCGCCGCCCATATGCGCATAAAGGTCCGCGATGGCCCCGGCGCAGTAGAGAAGCGTTCCGCCGACATCGACGATGAGATCCGGATTGGCGCAGACGAAAAGCAGCCGCTTCGCCAAGGCCTGTTCGAGAAGCGCGTGGTAATCGTCCGGCGTCTCGTGCCGGTCGTCGTTCAATCCGGTACAGATGATCGCTTCTGCCTCGGAAAGTGGAACCGAGCGCGCACGAAGCGCAGAGAAAAGCGCCTGATCGCGATCCTGCGGGCCGATGCAGTAGAGCTGCCGGAACCCGTGCTCCTCCACATGGCCGAGTGCGATATCACCGGATGAAACGATATCGTCCCAGGCGCTCGTCGGCACGTGCCGGGAATCGAGCATGTCCGCGACGCGCTGTTTCGGAACCGGTGCATTTGACACCAGGATAACCGTGCCGCCACCAGACCGAAATTTCGCGAGCGCCCGGCAGGCGCCTTGAAACGCCGTGACGCCGTTATGAACGACGCCCCAGACGTCGCAAAAAATGACGTCGTAGCGTGTCAGGAGGGGGCCGGCGTATGCCAAGATCGGTGGAGTCTTGGGCTCGTGGGCGTGTGAAGATGTCGGCAAAGTGTATCTCTGAGGTCTGGTGGGCGTCCGGCCATAGGATGCGCGAATTGATATCGATCCACCGGTGAAGATGATTGACGGTCTGTTAGCGGCCGCGGGGCTGGGGATCAAGCTCGACGCGGCGATCGGAGACTTCACAAGAGCTTCTGTTGAGTTGCTGCGAAGCCCACGAGCACATTCGGTGAGCGTGCTTGTCGCATCTCGGAATATCTGTAGGAGGCCCCGAGCCGGGACATCCATGTCACGATGCCGAAAGATCCGCCGATTTATCGCTTCCTCTGTCGTCACTCAGGGAATCTCAGGATAGCTTGCCGTCCAACCGCGGAGTTTCGGCGACAGGCCGGACCGGAATGAGAGGAAGCGCGCCATGCTGGTCGTGACGACGAACGACATTCAAGGGTTTCGCATTGTCCGTCATCTGGGACTGGTGAAAGGGCTGACCGTCCGCTCTCGTAGCGTCGTCGGCAACCTCGGTGCCGCGATCCAGATCTTTTTCGGCGGCAACATTTCCGTCTACACGAAACTCGCCGAGCACACGCGTCAGGAAGCCTTCGATCTTCTCGTCGAGCACGCGCAGGCCATGGGTGCCAACGCGGTCGTCGCGATGCGTTACGATGCCAACGAGATCGCAGCTGCGGTGACCGAGGTCCTGGCCTATGGCTCGGCCGTCGTCATAGAACCGATCGCGGGTTCGGGCGCGACTTCGGCCGACTCTTCCAGCCCGTGGGCGGGCTCCGGAACGGCTCGCTAGAAAAAAGCCGCTTGCCGGGGCTGACAAGCCCACTAACTTCGGTTAAGGGTGCACGCCCCGAAAGAGGCTGCTCGACGATCGGGTTTGTGCCCGTGTGGTGTTCTAGGGGTGTAGCTCAATTGGTAGAGCGTCGGTCTCCAAAACCGAAGGTCGGGGGTTCGAGACCCTCCGCCCCTGCCAGCCTCGTCAGGTTTGATCTGCCGACCGGCCCGGTAAACCACCGAGGTCGGGTGCGGCATGTTGTCGCTTATGCGCACGGAAAGCAGTTTTGATGGCGAAGTTCAATCCCATAACCTTTATGCAGGAAGTTCGGCAGGAAGTCGCAAAGGTTACTTGGCCGACTTGGAAAGAGGTGTGGATCACGACTTTGATGGTGCTCATCATGGTCGCGCTCGCCTCTGTTTTCTTTTTGCTCGTTGATCAGGCGCTGAGCCACATTGTGCGTCTCGTCTTGGGGGTGGGCACCTGAAAATAGGCTCGCATATATTCCGGTTTGATGACGCGCTAGAGGGCCTTTGAGAATGGTTGTCGCGCAGGAACGCGAAGATAAAGTAACGGTTGCCGGTACGCGCTGGTACATCGTGCACGCTTACACGAATTTTGAACGCAAAGTCGCCGACGCTATCCGCGAGCGCGCCAAGGCCGGTGGCCTCGATAATCTATTCGAAGAGATCGTCGTGCCGACGGAAGAAGTCGTCGAGATCAAGCGTGGCCGGAAGATCCCGACCGAGCGGAAATTTTTGCCGGGCTACGTGCTCGTCAAGATGAAGATGACCGACGCGGCGTTCGTCATGATCAAGAACACGCCGAAGGTGACGGGTTTTCTCGGTGCGGACAACAAGCCGATGCCGATCCCGGAAGCAGAGGCGATGCGAATCTTGAATCAGGTCAAGGAGGGCGTCGAGCGGCCAAAGCCGACGATCACCTTCGAGATCGGAGAGAACGTCAAGGTGGCCGACGGCCCGTTCGCCTCGTTCACCGGCATCGTCGAGGAAGTCGACGAGGAGCGTTCGCGCGTCAAGGTCGCCGTTTCGATCTTCGGGCGTCCGACGCCGGTCGAGCTGGAATTTACGCAGGTTGAAAAAGTACCTGCCTGACGGCGCCGTTTGGTGTCTCAGGCATTCGAGAGTTCCGGCGGCTTGCTGTCGGAGACCGCATCGGGATTTGAATTCCGGAGCGGCGATGTGCGGGAGGACAGGCCATCCATTGCGGAGGTCGGTCCGTTGAACCGCTAACCCTGAGTCTTGCGCCACCCGGTGCGGGCTCTAACGCTGAAGGGGAACTATGGCGAAGAAAGTCGACGGCTTTATCAATCTACAAGTACCGGCAGGGGCGGCCAATCCGTCGCCACCGATCGGTCCCGCGCTTGGTCAACGCGGTGTCAATATCATGGAATTCTGCAAGTCCTTCAACGCAAAAACGAAGGACCTCGAGCAGGGTACACCGATTCCCGTGAAGATCACGGTCTACTCGGATCGTTCTTTCACGTTTGAGATGCGTAACCCACCGGCGACGTTTTTGATCAAGAAGGCGGCTGGTCTTCGCCCGACGGGTAAAGGCGGCCAGGGCTCGAAAGAGCCGGGTCGCATCGTTGCCGGCCAGGTAACGATCGCGCAGCTGAAAGAGATTGCGAAGGGCAAGCTCAAGGACATGAACACCGACGACATCGAAGCCGCCGCTCGCACGCTTGCGGGTAGCGCGCGTTCGATGGGTCTCAAGGTGGTGGAGTAGTCCGATGGCAAAAGCTCAAATCAGCGCCGAGAAGATCAAGGAAACGCGCGAAGCCGGCGGCAAGCGCATGCTGACGGTCAAGCAGGGCCTGCCCCCGGGCAAGGCATATGGCGTCGCCGAAGCGGTGAAGATCGTCAAAGAACGCGCCAAGGCGAAGTTCGATGAGACGATCGAAGTCGCAGTCAACCTCGGCGTCGATCCGAAGCACGCCGATCAGATGGTGCGCGGCGTCTGCAACCTGCCGAACGGTTCGGGCCGCTCGGCACGCGTTGCCGTGTTCGCACGCGGCGCCAAGGCGGAAGAGGCGAAGGCTGCCGGTGCCGACATCGTCGGCGCCGAAGACCTCGTCGAGATCGTCTCGAAGGGCACGATCAATTTCGACCGCTGCATCGCGACGCCCGACATGATGGGTCTCGTCGGTCGCCTCGGTAAGGTGCTCGGGCCCCGCGGCTTGATGCCGAACCCGCGCGTCGGCACCGTCACGATGGACGTCACTGGCGCCGTCAAGGGCGCGAAGGGCGGTTCCGTCGAGTTCCGTGTAGAGAAAGCCGGCATCGTTCATGCCGGCGTCGGCAAGGCGAGCTTCACCGAAGAAGCTCTCGTTCAGAACATCAAGGCGTTCGTCGATGCGGTCATAAAGGCCAAGCCGACGGGCTCCAAAGGTACGTATCTGAAGAAGGTGTCCGTGTCGTCGACAATGGGTCCGGGCTTGAAGCTCGATCCCGCAACCGTCGCGTCGGGACCAGTCGTCTAAGTTCGAAGAAATTCCGGGGCAACCCGGAAAACCCTGAACCGGGGCTTATGGCTTCGGTTTGGCACTGTCCGAGATTGTGGGTGCCGATCCGGTCCGCCGGTGACGCCTAAGTCTCTCTTTCGGGGAGCCTGCATGAGACAGAAGTGGATCGGATTTGAGGCGAGAGCCTTTGATCTGGTTTGAACCTTCTGGGTCAGCACCGTGCCGCTTTCACTGCGGTCCACGGGAACGAGGACAGACTAGCGTCGCCCGATCCCTCACCGGTAGGGCGGCAAAGGTGCAACCCGCGGAGCTTCGCAAATGAAGCTTCGCAGCAAGGAGACGAGACGTGGATAGAGCCGCGAAACGTGAGCTCATCGATCATCTCCACGGCGTGCTGAAAAGCACTGGCGTGGTCGTGATCGCCCACAACACCGGCATGGTGGCCGCTCAATCCGCAGAGTTCCGCAAGCGCCTCAAAGAGGCAGGCGGTTCTGTGAAGGTGGCCAAGAACAAGCTGGCGCAGCTCGCGCTCAAGGATACCGACGCCGAGAAGCTTTCTGATCTTTTGACGGGGCCGACCATCCTGGCCTTCTCGAAAGACCCGATCGCCGCGGCGAAGGCGACCGTCACGTATGCCAAGGGCAACGACAAGCTCGTGATCCTCGGCGGCGCGATGGGGAAGACCATCCTTGACGCGAAAGGCGTGCAGGCTCTTGCCGAACTGCCGTCGCTTGATGAATTGCGCGCGAAGATCATCGGTCTCTTGAATGCTCCGGCGACGAAAATCGCCCGGACCATCAAGGAACCCGGTGCCAAGCTCGCCCGCGTCATTCAGGCCAAGGCGTCGAAAGAAGAGGCTGCCTAGCCGTCGAAGCGAAGTTGTGGGGCCTTTGAGCCCTCGAAATGCACTCGCAGCACGGCCCGAAGGGGGTGCTGCAATTCAACCTCTAGGTTCAAACCGGAAGGACACTATATATGTCGAAGATCGAAAAAATCGTTGATGACCTGTCGAGCCTCACGGTGCTCGAAGCGGCTGAGCTTGCCAAGATGCTGGAAGAGAAGTGGGGCGTGTCGGCTGCTGCAGCCGTTGCGGTCGCTGCTCCTGCCGCAGGCGCCGCCGCAGCTCCTGTCGAAGAGCAGACCGAGTTCACCGTCATCCTGAAGTCGGGTGGAGACAAGAAGATCAACGTCATCAAGGAAGTACGCGCCATCACGGGCCTCGGCCTGAAGGAAGCCAAAGACCTCGTCGAGGCCGGCGGCAAGACCGTGAAGGAAGGCATCTCGAAGGACGAAGCCGCGAAACTCAAGAAGCAGCTTGAGGATCAGGGCGCCGTCGTCGAGGTCAAGTAATCAACGATGCACTCGGCGGCTCAAAGCCACCGGGTGCATTGACGCGTCGCGCCCGGCTCTCCCAAGGAGAATCTCCGGGCGCAACGAAAAAAAATGCCGTGTCCGGCGGCCGGCTCCCCGTAGGGGAGTCGCCGGACACAATGAAAAACGGTTTTCCGGAGGGTCCAGGGGTTCGCTCGAACCTCAAAAAGGACCCTCCGGTGAACCGTTTCAAGAGGTCCCGGTTACCCAGGGACCCTGAGCGCGTCGCATTAGGATCGCGGGCCCCGCCCCGCCAACGAGAGCACGAAGGGACCGACATGGCTCAAACCCTCACCAGCCGCAAACGCCTCCGGAAGCAATTTGGTTCTATCGGAGAAGTCGCGGAAATGCCGAACCTCATCGAGGTTCAGAAAGCATCTTATGATGACTTCCTGATGGTCAAGGAGCCGCCGGGCGGCAGGCTCGACGACTTCGGCCTTCAGTCGGTCTTCAAGAGCGTTTTCCCGATCTCCGATTTTGCCGGCAAGTCGACGCTTGAATTCGTCAGCTACGAATTCGAGCCGCCGAAATTCGACGTCGACGAGTGCATGCAGCGCGACATGACCTATGCAGCGCCGCTCAAGGTGAAGCTGCGCCTCATCGTATTCGACGTGAACGAGGAGACGGGCTCGAAGTCGATCAAGGACGTCAAGGAGCAGGACGTCTACATGGGCGACATGCCGCTCATGACGCTGAACGGCACCTTCATCATCAACGGCACCGAACGCGTGATCGTTTCGCAGATGCACCGTTCGCCGGGCGTCTTCTTCGACCACGACCGCGGCAAGACCCATTCGTCGGGCAAGCTGTTGTTTGCAGCTCGCATCATCCCCTATCGCGGCTCGTGGCTCGATTTCGAGTTCGACGCCAAGGACAACGTCTATGTCCGCATCGACCGTCGCCGCAAGCTGCCGGTGACGACGATGCTGTATGCGCTGGGCCTCGATGACGAGGAAATCCTGGCGCACTTCTATAAGCACATCCCGATCAAGGAATCGAAGCGCGGCTGGAAGATGCCGTATCTCGCGGAGAAGTTCCGCGGTGTGACCCCGCAGTCGGACATCGCCGATGCCAAGACCGGCGAAGTCATTGCGCGTGCGACCGAGAAGATCACTGCACGGCGCTCGCGTGAGATCGCCGAGAGCGGGGTCAAGGAAATCCTGATCTCTGCGGAAGATCTCGCGGGCCGCTTCATCGCCGAGGACATCGTCGATCTCGAGTCCGGCAAGATCTTCGCGGAAGCCGGCGACGAGCTCGATGCGAACCTTTTGGCCGAGCTCAAAGAGGTGAAGGTCAAGGAATTCCACATCCTCGACATCGACTACGTCAACGTCGGCGCCTTCATCCGAAACACGCTCAATATTGACAAGAACGCCAATCAGCAGGAAGCGCTGATGGACATCTACCGGGTCATGCGCCCGGGCGAGCCGCCGACCATCGAGGCGGCGACCGCGCTGTTCCAGGGCCTCTTCTTCGATCCGGAGCGTTTCGATCTCTCGGCCGTCGGCCGCGTGAAGATGAACATGCGTCTCGAGCTTGATGCGCCGGACACGATGCGCGTGCTTCGCCGCGAGGACATCCTCGCGGTCGTGAAGACGCTTGTCGATTTGCGCGACGGCAAGGGCGAGATCGACGACATCGACCATCTCGGCAACCGCCGCGTTCGTTCCGTCGGCGAGTTGATGGAGAACCAGTACCGCGTCGGCCTGCTCCGCATGGAGCGCGCCATCAAGGAGCGTATGTCGTCGGTCGATATCGACACGGTGATGCCGCAGGACTTGATCAACGCCAAGCCGGCAGCGGCTGCGGTGCGCGAATTCTTCGGATCTTCGCAGCTCTCGCAGTTCATGGACCAGACGAACCCGCTCTCGGAAATCACCCACAAGCGTCGTCTCTCGGCGCTTGGACCGGGCGGCCTCACGCGCGAACGCGCCGGCTTCGAAGTCCGCGACGTGCATCCGACGCACTACGGCCGCATCTGCCCGATTGAGACGCCGGAAGGCCCGAACATCGGACTGATCAACTCGCTGGCGACGTTCGCACGCGTCAATAAGTACGGCTTCATCGAGAGCCCCTATCGCAAGGTCGTCAACGCCAAGGTGACGGACGAGGTCGTTTATCTTTCTGCCATGGAAGAGATGCGCCATCACGTGGCGCAGGCAAACGCCATCATCGACGCAAAGGGCAAGCTGACGGAAGATCTCGTCACGGTTCGCCACAACGGCGACGTCATGCTCGTGCCGACGGACAAGGTCGATTACATCGACGTGTCGCCGAAGCAGCTCGTGTCGGTCGCCGCGGCGCTCATCCCGTTCCTTGAGAACGACGACGCCAACCGCGCCCTCATGGGTTCGAACATGCAGCGTCAGGCCGTTCCGCTGATCAAGGCGGAAGCGCCGCTGGTCGGCACCGGCATGGAAGAGCGCGTGGCGCAGGACTCAGGTGCTGCAATCGCGGCGCGGCGCACGGGCATCGTCGACCAGGTCGACGCGACCCGTATCGTTATCCGCGCGACCGAAGAGCAGGACGCATCGAAGCCGGGCGTCGACATCTATCGCCTTCGCAAGTTCCAGCGCTCGAACCAGAATACCTGCATCAACCAGCGGCCGCTGATCAACGTCGGCGACCACGTGAAGGCGGGCGAAATCATCGCCGACGGTCCCTCGACCGAACTCGGCGAGCTGGCGCTCGGCAAGAATGTGCTCGTCGCGTTCATGCCGTGGATGGGCTACAACTTCGAAGACTCGATCCTGATGAACGAGCGCGTCGTCTCTGAGGACGTGTTCACCTCGATCCACATCGAGGAATTCGAGGTGATGGCTCGCGATACCAAGCTCGGGCCTGAGGAAATCACGCGCGACATTCCGAACGTCTCGGAAGAAGCGCTGAAAAACCTTGACGAAGCCGGCATCGTCTACATCGGCGCCGAAGTGCATCCGGGCGACATCCTCGTCGGCAAGATCACGCCGAAGGGCGAAAGCCCGATGACGCCGGAAGAAAAGCTTCTGCGTGCCATCTTCGGCGAGAAGGCATCGGACGTTCGCGATACCTCGCTTCGTCTGCCACCGGGAGTCTCGGGCACCATCGTCGAAGTGCGCGTCTTCAACCGCCACGGCGTCGAGAAAGACGAGCGCGCGATGGCGATCGAGCGCGAGGAAATCGAGCGTCTCGCGAAGGACCGCGACGACGAATTGCAGATCCTCGATCGTAACGTCTACGCGCGCCTCAAAGACGCGCTGATGGGCAAGGAAGTCGCCAAGGGCCCGAAGAACGCTCGTAAAGGCACGACGATCGACAACACCATCCTCGACGATATCCCCCGCAGCCAGTGGTGGGAGATCGGGCTTGCGAACGAGAAGGCGCAGGCCGAGGTCGAAGCCATCCAGAAGCAGTACGAGGACGCCAAGAAGGGCCTCGGACTTCGCTTTGCCGACAAGGTCGACAAGCTGCAGCGCGGAGACGAGCTGCCGCCGGGCGTGATGAAGATGGTCAAGGTCTTCGTCGCCGTGAAGCGCAAGATCCAGCCGGGCGATAAGATGGCCGGCCGTCACGGCAACAAGGGCGTCGTTTCGATGATCGTGCCGTCGGAAGACATGCCGTTCCTCGAGGACGGCACGCCGGTCGACGTCGTTCTGAACCCGCTGGGCGTGCCGAGCCGCATGAACGTCGGGCAGATCCTCGAAACGCACCTTGGTTGGGCGTGCCGCGGTCTCGGCCGTCTGATCGACGATGCGCTGCATCAGTTCCATGCGAGTGGCCAGGCGAAGGCGCTCCGGGATCAGATGACGCGCGTTTACGGCGAGGGCGTGATCAAGGCGTCGATGAAGGACGACGAGCTCGTCAGTATTGGAGAGAACCTGCGTACGGGTGTGCCGATCGCGACGCCGGTGTTCGACGGCGCGCGCGAGAAGGACATCGTCGAGATGCTGCAGCTCGCGGGCTTCGACACGTCGGGCCAGGTGACGCTGTTCGACGGCCGCACAGGCGAGCCGTTCGATCGCAAGGTGACCGTCGGCTACAAGTACGTCCTGAAGCTGCACCACTTGGTCGACGACAAGATCCACGCTCGCTCGATTGGTCCGTACTCGCTCGTCACTCAGCAGCCGCTGGGCGGCAAGGCGCAATTCGGCGGCCAGCGTTTCGGCGAAATGGAGGTCTGGGCGCTCGAAGCCTACGGCGCCGCCTACACGCTGCAGGAAATGCTGACCGTGAAATCGGACGACGTCGCGGGTCGAACCAAGGTCTACGAAGCGATCGTCCGTGGCGACGACGCTTTCGAAGCCGGCGTCCCGGAAAGCTTCAACGTGTTGGTCAAGGAGATGCGTGCGCTCGGCCTCAACGTCGAACTCGTCAACAGCGAGGTGGCGCAGATCGAAGCCGAGAACGATCAGCCGGACATGCCTCAAGCGCAGCTGCCGCCGGCGGCCGAATAGCGAACAACGAAGACGACCTCCGCTCCTTACGAAGGGGCGGAGGCGCGTACGACACGACCACTAGATTCCACGGGCCCAGCCTCCCCCGCCGAGCCCTCGAGGAGATAGCCGATGAACGAAATCACCAACATCTTCAAAACGCAGGCTCCGGCTCCGGTTTTCGATCAAATCCGGATCTCGATCGCCTCGCCTGAGGACATCCTGTCCTGGTCCTACGGTGAGATCAAGAAACCCGAGACGATCAACTACCGCACCTTCAAGCCGGAGCGGGACGGGCTGTTCTGCGCCCGCATCTTCGGACCGATCAAGGACTACGAGTGCTTGTGCGGCAAGTACAAGCGCATGAAGTACAAGGGCTTGATCTGCGAAAAGTGCGGCGTCGAGGTGACGCTCGCAAAGGTTCGCCGCGAGCGCATGGGCCACATCGAGCTTGCGGCTCCTGTTGCGCACATCTGGTTCCTGAAGTCGCTGCCGTCGCGCATCGGCCTTCTGATGGATATGGCGCTCAAGGATCTCGAGCGCGTACTCTATTTCGAGAATTACATCGTCATCGAGCCGGGCACAACGCCGTTCGCCGAGCGCCAGCTCCTGACGGAAGAGCAGTACAACCAGGCCATCGATGAGTATGGCGCCGACACCTTCACCGCCGGCATCGGCGCTGAGGCGATCCGCGAACTCTTGTCCGCGATGGACCTGCCGAAGATCGCTGTCGATCTCCGTCAGGAGATCGCCGAGGCGACAACGGAGCTGAAGCCGAAGAAGCTCGGCAAGCGCCTGAAGGTCATTGAAGCCTTCATGGAGAGCGGCAACAAGCCGGAATGGATGATCCTGACCCAGGTTCCGGTCATCCCGCCGGAACTGCGTCCGCTCGTTCCGCTCGATGGCGGACGTTTTGCGACCTCGGATCTCAACGACCTCTATCGCCGCGTCATCAACCGCAACAACCGCCTGAAGCGGCTGATGGAGCTGCGCGCGCCGGACATCATCATCCGTAACGAGAAGCGGATGCTGCAGGAAGCCGTCGACGCCCTGTTCGACAACGGCCGTCGCGGTCGCGTCATTACGGGTGCCAACAAGCGCCCGCTGAAGTCGCTCGCCGACATGCTGAAGGGCAAGCAGGGCCGCTTCCGTCAGAACCTCTTGGGCAAGCGCGTCGACTATTCTGGCCGTTCGGTTATCGTCGTCGGACCCGAGCTGAAACTGCATCAGTGCGGCTTGCCGAAGAAGATGGCGCTTGAGCTGTTCAAGCCGTTCATCTACGCGCGTCTGCAGACGCTCGGCCAAGCTGCAACCGTGAAGCAAGCGAAGAAGCTCGTCGAGAAGGAGAAGCCCGAAGTCTGGGACGTGCTCGATGAGGTCATTCGCGAGCATCCGGTGATGCTGAACCGTGCACCGACGTTGCACCGTCTCGGCATCCAGGCGTTCGAACCACAACTGATAGAGGGTAAAGCGATCCAGCTTCACCCGCTGGTCTGTGCTGCCTTCAACGCCGATTTCGACGGCGACCAGATGGCCGTCCACGTTCCGCTGTCGCTCGAAGCGCAGCTGGAAGCGCGCGTCCTGATGATGTCGACGAACAACATCCTGCATCCCGCGAACGGCCAGCCGATCATCGTGCCGTCGCAGGACATCGTGTTGGGTCTCTACTACCTGTCGATGATGCACGACGGCGAACCCGGCGAAGGCATGCTACTCGGCTCGATCAACGAGGTGCTCCACGCCCTTGAATCGAAGTCCGTGACCCTGCACGCCAAGGTCAAGGGCCGCTACGTCACCAAAAACGCCGAAGGCGAGACGGTGACGGAAATTCACGACACGACACCGGGCCGCATGCTGCTCGCCGAGCATCTGCCGAGGATGCCCGGCATGAAGTTCGCGATGGCGAACCAGCTTCTGACCAAGAAGAACATCTCCGGCCTGATCGACGCGGTCTACCGCAACTGCGGTCAGAAGGAGACGGTGATCTTCTGCGACCGGATCATGTCGCTCGGCTTCCACCATGCCTTCAAGGCCGGCATCTCGTTCGGCAAAGACGACATGTTGATCCCGGAGACGAAGGAAAAGATCGTCGAGAAAACGAACGGCGAAGTGCGCGATTTCGAGCAGCAGTACCAGGACGGCCTGATCACGCAGCTCGAGAAGTACAACAAGGTGGTCGATGCCTGGTCGCGGTGCACCGATCTCATCGCCAAGGAGATGATGGACCGCATCTCGTCCGTTCAGAAGGACCCGAAGACCGGCCGCGATCGGCCGATCAACTCGGTCTACATGATGAGCCACTCGGGTGCGCGCGGTTCGCCGGCGCAGATGAAGCAGCTCGCCGGTATGCGCGGCCTGATGACCAAGCCCTCGGGTGAGATCATCGAGACGCCAATCATCTCGAACTTCAAGGAAGGCCTCTCCGTTCTCGAGTACTTCAACTCGACCCACGGTGCCCGTAAGGGTCTGGCCGACACCGCCTTGAAGACGGCGAACTCGGGTTACCTCACGCGCCGTCTCGTCGACGTCGCGCAGGATGCCATCATTTCCGAGGTCGACTGCGGAACCGACGCCGGGATCAACGTGCAGGCGGTCGTCGACGCCGGTCAGGTCATCGTGTCGCTTGCGGCGCGTGTCCTCGGCCGTACGGCTCAGGAAGACATCAAACACCCGGTGACAGGCGAGGTCATCGTCGCCAACGGCGAACTGATCGAGGAAAAGCAGGCCGAGGCTATCGGCAAGGCCGAGATCCAGGAAATTCGCATCCGCTCGGTGCTGACCTGCGAGACGATCAACGGCGTCTGCGCCAAGTGCTACGGCCGCGACCTCGCTCGCGGTACGCCGGTCAATATCGGCGAGGCTGTGGGCGTCATCGCCGCGCAGTCGATCGGCGAGCCCGGCACGCAGCTGACGATGCGTACGTTCCACATCGGCGGCACGGCCAACCTCGTCGATAGTTCGTTCATCGAGAGTAACTTCAATGGCACGGTAAAGCTCAAGAACCGCGCCATCTCGAAGGACTCGAAGGGCCAGAACGTGGCGATGAGCCGGATCATGTCGGTCATCATCGTCGACCAATCCGGCAAGGAGCTTGCAACCCATAAGATCAGCTACGGTTCGCGGATGTTCGTCGACGAAGGCGATACCGTGAAACGCGGCACCAAGATCGCGTCGTGGGATCCCTACACTCGGCCGATCCTCGCCGAGGCCAACGGTTCGGTCGATTTCGAAGACTTGATCGAAGGTTCTTCCGTTCGCGAACAGACGGACGAAATGAAGGGTACGTCGAACCGGGTCATCATCGACTGGCGTGCGTCTCCGAAGGGCTCCGAGCTGAAGCCTGCGATCGTGATCAAGGACTCGAAGGGCAAGCCGATCAAGGTCGCGCGCGGCGGTGACGCTCGTTATCTTCTGTCGGTCGACGCCGTGCTCTCGGTCGATCGCGCAGCGGACGTGAAGGCTGGCGACGTGCTGGCCCGTATTCCGACGGCCGCTGCGAAGTCGGGCGACATCACCGGCGGTCTGCCGCGCGTTGCGGAACTCTTTGAGGCCCGGCGTCCGAAGGATCACGCGATCCTCGCGGAAATCTCCGGCACCGTCGAGTTCGGTAAGGACTACAAGAACAAGCAGCGCATCACGATCAAGCCCGAAGACGAGAGGCAGGAAGCCGTCGAATACCTGATCCCGCGTGGCAAGAGCCTTGCTGTTCAGCACGGTGATCGCGTTGAGCGTGGCGATTTCGTGTACGACGGCAACCCTGCGCCGCACGACATTCTGGCGATCAAGGGCGTCGAGGAACTCGCGAACTACCTGATCAACGAGATCCAGGACGTCTACCGTCTGCAGGGCGTGACGATCAACGACAAGCACATCGAAGTGATCGTTCGCCAGATGCTGCAGAAGGTCGAGATCACGGATTCGGGCGAGACCGAGCTGATCAAGGGCGAGCAGCTTGACCGCATCGAGTACGACGAGATCAACGCAGCGGCTCAGAAGGCAGGCAAGCGAGCCGCTTCGGCAACGCCAGTGTTGCTCGGCATCACCAAGGCCTCGCTGCAGACACGGTCGTTCATCTCGGCTGCGTCCTTCCAGGAGACGACGCGCGTGCTCACCGACGCAGCCGTCAACGGCAAGTCGGACACGCTCGAAGGTCTGAAGGAGAATGTCATCGTCGGCCGCCTCATCCCGGCAGGCACAGGCGGCATGTTGCGTCAGCTCCGCAAGGTTGCGACGCAGCGTGACGATCTGATCGCCAAGGAGAAGGCAAAGACGACGAACCTCCCGTCGCCCGATGGTGCATCAGGTCCGGCCGCCCGGCGTCGCCGCCGTCCGGCAGAGGAAGCAGCGGAGTAAGACTTCGGTCTTGCTTCACGCGTGAAACTATATAGCGGCCGTCTCCATCCGGAGGCGGCCGCTGTCATCTTTAAATACAGCAACGGCTTCCCATTTAAGGCTGACGCACCCTCACGAATTGGAATTCCGTCGAGTTAAAAACGCGCTACGCGTTCGAACCGACAAGGGGTCGCAGGTCAGGTTTGCCACTTCGCGGTCCATTCAGCGAAAATAATTTCGCAACCTGTCTGAGCGCCTGTTGACCAATATGGCGGGTGTGTATATAGCTCCGCGCACTCTCACGGGTTGGTGGTAGGCCACGAGGCGCTCTTAGCGCCAGATTTTGGGTCTAAACGCTCCCGTCCATAAGCAGAGCATATCGATGGGCCATGATCTGCCACCTCCGGGCGGCACGATCCTCTGGTTTTTTCTTGCTAGGGGCGGACTTCGCGCACCTGGCAGGTTTGTTTGGCGCATTTCGCTTGCGGATGCGCCGCGAAGTCAGGATTGGGCGAATGCCGACGATACAACAGTTGATCCGGAAGCCCCGGGTAAAGCCAGTCTACCGCGAGAAATCGCGCCACATGGAAGCCTGCCCGCAGAAGCGCGGCGTCTGCACGCGCGTCTATACGACGACGCCGAAGAAGCCGAATTCTGCGTTGCGTAAGGTTGCCAAGATCCGGCTGACGAACGGCTTCGAGGTCATTGGTTACATTCCGGGTGAAGGCCATAACCTTCAGGAGCACTCCGTGGTGCTGATCCGTGGCGGCCGCGTTAAGGACTTGCCCGGCGTCCGTTATCACATCATCCGTGGCGTCCTCGATACGCAGGGCGTCTCGGCACGCCGTCAGCGGCGTTCAAAATACGGTGCGAAGCGGCCGAAATAAGCGGTCTCGTTCGGGCCGGACGATCTGGCCCTTAAGATTTAAAGAGAATTCGAAGCGAAGGGTCTGTCAGGATGTCTCGTCGTCACGCGGCGCAAAAGCGGGAAGTGATCCCCGATCCGAAGTTCAGCGATGTCGTCGTCACCAAGTTCATGAACGCGGTGATGGAGCACGGGAAGAAGTCGGTCGCCGAACGCATGGTCTATGGCGCGTTCGAGAAGATGGAGCAGCGGGGCAAGGCGAACCCGATCGACCTCTTCCGTCAGGCGCTCGACAACGTCATGCCGTCGGTCGAGGTTCGTTCTCGTCGCGTCGGCGGCGCCACGTATCAAGTGCCGGTCGAAGTTCGCAACGAGCGTCGTCAGGCTCTCGCCATTCGCTGGCTGATCGCCGCCGCCCGCTCGCGCAATGAATCGACGCTGATCGACAAGCTCTCGGGCGAATTGCTCGACGCCGCAAACAACCGCGGCACCGCAGTCAAAAAGCGCGAAGACACGCATAAGATGGCGGAAGCCAACCGCGCCTTCTCGCACTACCGCTGGTAGGAAAAGTTACAAGGATTTCGAGGCAGATATGGCCCGGCAATACGCGATCGAGGATTACCGCAATTTCGGCATCATGGCCCACATCGATGCTGGGAAAACCACGACCACTGAGCGCGTCCTCTATTACACCGGCAAGTCCTACAAGATCGGCGAAGTCCATGACGGCGCCGCGACGATGGACTTCATGGATCAGGAAGCCGAGCGCGGCATCACGATCACGTCCGCCGCAACGACCTGTTTCTGGGCCGGCCGCGACGGCCGCAAGCGCCGCCTGAACATCATCGACACGCCAGGTCACGTCGACTTCACGATCGAAGTCGAGCGTTCGCTCCGCGTGCTCGACGGCGCCGTGTGCGTTCTGGATTCGAACCAGGGCGTCGAGCCGCAGACGGAAACCGTCTGGCGTCAGGGCGACAAGTACAACGTTCCGCGCATCATCTTCTCCAACAAGATGGATAAGACCGGCGCCGACTTCTTCATGTGCCTCGCCGACATCAAGGACAAGCTCGGCGCGCGCGCTGTTCCGCTGCAGCTTCCGATCGGCGCTGAGTTGAATTTCCAAGGCGTCATCGATCTCATCCGCATGATTGCCATCACCTGGGACGGCGATGGCAAGGACGCCAAGATCGTCGAGGGGCCGATCCCGGCCGACCTCGCCGACAAGGCTGCGGAATATCGCGCCGCGCTGATCGAAGCCGCCGTCGAGATGGACGATACGGCACTCGAGGCATTTCTCGACGGCAAGGAGCCGGACGAGGACACGCTGCGCAAGCTCATCCGGAAGGCGACCGTGACGCGCGCCTTCTATCCGATGATGTGCGGCTCGGCGTTCAAGAACAAAGGCGTGCAGCCGCTGCTCGACGCCGTCATCGATTTTCTTCCGTCGCCGCTCGATCGCGAAGCCTATGCCGGCATTGATCCGAAGACCGGCGGGGAAATCCTTCGCAGGCCGTCGGACAGCGAGCCACTGTCCATGATCGCCTTCAAGATCATGAGCTTCGAGCACGTCGGCTCGATCACGTTCTGCCGTCTCTACTCGGGCAAGATCGAGCAGGGCATGGCGCTCGCGAACACGACGCGTGACAAGAAAGAGCGCGCCGGCCGCATGTACCTGATGCACGCCGCCGACCGCGAAGAAATCAAGGAAGCTTTCGCCGGCGACATCGTCGCTCTGCAGGGCTTGAAAGATACGCGCACGGGCGAAACGCTCTGCGACCCGTCGAAGCCGGTCATTCTCGAGAAGATGGACTTCCCGAACCCGGTTATCGAAATGAAGGTCGAGCCGAAGACGAAGGCCGATCAGGAAAAGATGGCGATCGCGCTGCATACGCTCGCTCTCGAGGACCCGTCGTTCCGCGTCTCCGTCGATCCGGAATCGGGCGAAACGATCCTCAAGGGCATGGGCGAGCTTCATCTCGACATCAAAGTCGACATTCTGAAGCGCACCTACGGCGTTGAAGCCAACACAGGCGCGCCGCAGGTTGCTTACCGCGAAACGCTCGCACGGCCGACGGACATCGACTACACGCACAAAAAGCAGACCGGCGGCACCGGCCAGTTCGCGCGCGTCAAGTTGAAGCTCGAGCCGAACGAAGTCGGCAAGGGTAACGAGTTTACGACGACGATCGTCGGCGGCTCGATCCCGAAGGAATACATTCCGGGCGTCGAAAAGGGAGTCAACTCGGTTTGGGATAGCGGCATCCTGATCGGCTTCCCGATGGTCGACATGAAGGTCACCCTTTATGACGGCGCGTTCCACGAAGTGGACTCGTCCGCAATCGCCTTCGAAATCGCGACGCGTGCTGCGATGAAGGAAGGCTGCGACAAGGCCGGCGTGCAATTGCTCGAGCCGATCATGGACGTCGAGGTCGTATCGCCCGGCGAGTTCGTCGGCGGCGTCATCGGTGACATCAACTCGCGGCGCGGGCAGATCCGTGATCAGCAGATGCGCGGCAACGCGACCGTCATCCGCGCGTTCGTGCCGCTCGCCAACATGTTCGGTTACATCAACACCCTGCGCTCTATGTCGACAGGCAGAGCGCAGTACACGATGCAGTTCGCACATTACGCGCCGGTGCCACGCAACGTCGCCGACGAGGTCAAGGCCAAATACGCCTGATGAGAAGTTGGGTTCGGCTGGCGAGAGTATCCGCCGTCGAGCCTAGAGAAACGAAGCCAGAAATGCCCGGATCGGAAGATTTCGGGACCTGATAGTAGGACTGAGGAGAGCCAACGATGGCGAAGGCAAAATTCGAGCGGAACAAGCCGCATTGCAACGTCGGTACGATCGGACACGTCGACCACGGCAAAACAACGCTGACCGCAGCGCTGACGAAGGTCTCGCACGACCGTGGCTGGACGTCGACCTCGATCGGTTATGACGAAGTTGCGAAGGCTTCCGAGAGCCAGGGCCGCCGCGACCCGACGAAGATTTTGACGATTGCGACCTCGCATGTCGAATACGCGACGCCGAACCGTCACTACGCACACGTCGACTGCCCAGGCCACGCCGACTACGTGAAGAACATGATCACGGGCGCCGCGCAGATGGACGGCGCGATCCTCGTCGTCTCCGCCGTCGACGGCCCGATGCCGCAAACGCGCGAGCACATCCTGCTTGCCCGTCAGGTCGGCGTGCCGCAGATCGTCGTATTCCTCAACAAGTGCGACATCGTCGAAGACGAAGAGCTTCTCGATCTCGTCGAGATGGAAGTTCGCGAGCTCCTCGTGAAGTACAACTTCCCGGGTGATGACACCCCCGTCATCCGCGGCGCCGCCGTCAAGGCGCTGAATGGCGAAAAGGGCCCGCTCGCTGACGAAGCGATCATCAAGCTCTACGAGGCGATGGACAGCTTCATCCCGATCCCCGAGCGTCCGAAGGATCAGCCGTTCCTGATGCCGATCGAAGACGTGTTCTCGATCTCGGGTCGCGGCACCGTCGTCACCGGCCGTATCGAACGCGGCGTCATCAAGATCGGCGAGGAAGTCGAGATTGTCGGCCTTCGCGACACCCAGAAGTCGGTCGTCACCGGCGTCGAAATGTTCCGCAAGCTGCTCGACTCGGGTGAGGCTGGCGACAACGTCGGCTGCCTGCTTCGCGGCATCGACAAGGAATCGGTCGAGCGCGGCCAGGTTCTCTGCAAGCCCGGCTCCGTCAAGCCGCACAAGAAGTTCACCGCCGAAGCCTACATCCTGAATAAGGAAGAGGGCGGCCGGCACACACCGTTCTTCACGAACTATCGTCCGCAGTTCTATTTCCGCACGACCGACGTGACGGGCACCGTCAAGCTCGCCGAAGGTACGGAAATGGTTATGCCGGGCGACAACGTCTCGGTTACCGTCGAACTCGTTCAGCCGATCGCCATGGAAGAGAAGGTCCGCTTCGCCATTCGCGAAGGTGGCCGTACGGTCGGTGCCGGCGTCGTTACGAAAATCCTCGAGTAGCAGGCATTTGAGGGGAAGCGTCCCTAAGGTTCGCTTCCCCAAATCTTTTTCTGCGAGAGAAGTGAAAGCAAAAAGCCATGCACGGCCAAAACATTCGCATCCGGCTCAAAGCGTTCGATCATCGTATTCTCGATGCATCGACCCGCGAGATCGTGAACACGGCGAAGCGTACCGGTGCTGAAGTTCGCGGTCCCATTCCGCTGCCGACGCGCATCGAACGCTTTACGGTCAACCGTTCGCCGCACATCGACAAGAAGAGCCGCGAGCAGTTCGAGATGCGAACCCACAAGCGTTTGCTCGACATCGTCGATCCGACGCCGCAGACGGTCGATGCTTTGATGAAGCTCGATCTCGCGGCCGGTGTCGACGTCGAGATCAAACTCTAAACAAGAACTTACGGGCCCTCTGGCGGTAACGCGAACGGCCCCAACGATAGGAAGGAATGCAGATGCGTTCCGGAGTGATAGCACAGAAGATCGGTATGACCCGGATCTTCACCGACGCGGGCGAGCATGTTCCCGTGACGGTGCTGCGTCTCGAGAACCTGCAGGTTCTCGCGCACCGCACCGAGGAGAAGAACGGCTATACCGCCATCCAGGTCGGCGGCGGCACGAGGAAGCCCTCGCGTCTGACGAAGTCCGATCGTGGCACTTTCGCGAAGGCCGAAGTCGAGCCGAAGCGGAAGATCGCAGAGTTTCGTGTCAGTCCTGAGAACCTCATCGACGTCGGCGCGGAAATCACCGCTGACCACTTCGTGCCGGGCCAGTTTGTCGACGTGACGGGCACCACCCAGGGTAAGGGTTTCCAGGGCCCGATGAAGCGCTGGAACTTCCGCGGTCTGCGCGCCACGCACGGCGTCTCTGTCTCGCACCGTTCGCACGGTTCGACCGGTCAGCGCCAGGACCCCGGCAAGGTGTTCAAGGGCAAGAAGATGGCCGGCCATATGGGTGACGAGCGCGTCACCACGCAGAACCTCGTCGTCGCCAAGATCGACAAGGCACGCGGTCTCGTGATGGTTCGCGGCGCGGTCCCCGGTTCGAAGGGCGGCTGGGTCGTCGTTCGCGACGCCGTCAAGAAGGCTGCGCACGCCGATGTTCCGAAGCCCGGCGCATTCAAGGCGCGCGGCGAAGCTAAGAAGGAAGGCGCGTGATGAAAGCCGAAGTCACCAGCCTCGAGTCCGGCAACGCCGGCGACATCGAGCTTGCGGACGAGATCTTCGGGCTTGAGGTCCGCAACGATCTCATCCACCGCATGGTGCGCTATCAGACGCTGAAGCGCATGGCAGGCACGCATCATGCCCAGGACCGCTCGGAAGTCGCGGTCACGGGCAAGAAGATGTACAAGCAGAAGGGCACCGGCGGCGCCCGTCACGGCGACAAGTCGGCTCCGCAGTTCCGCGGCGGCGGCAAGGCGTTTGGACCGAAGCCGCGCTCGCATGCGATCGATATGCCGAAGAAGGTACGCGCGCTCGCCCTGCGTCATGCACTGTCTTCGAAAGCTAAGGCCGGCGAGATCCTCGTCATCGACAAGGCGACCTCGTCGGAAGGCAAGACGGCTGCGCTGAAGGCCCAGTTCGCCAAGCTTTCGCTCGAGAACGCCCTCATCATCGATGGTGCCGAGCTCGAGCCGACGTTCGCGCGCGCTGCTCGCAACATCCCGAACATCGACGTGCTCCCCGTTCAGGGCATCAACGTCTACGACATTCTCCGTCGTAAGAAGCTGGTGCTGACACGGGCCGCCGTCGCAGCGCTGGAGGCGCGCTTCAAATGACGACGAAACGCTCCGCTTACGACGTCATCGTCGCGCCGGTCATTACCGAGAAGGCGACGCTCGCGTCCGAAGCCAACCAAGTGATCTTCAAGGTCCGGCCTGACGCGACGAAGACCGAGATCAAGGCCGCCATCGAAAGCCTCTTCAAGGTCAAGGTGAAGGCCGTCAACACGATCGTCCGCAAGGGCAAGCAGAGAACGTTCAAGGGCATCAAGGCGCTGTTGAGCGATACGAAGAGGGCCGTCGTGACGCTCGAAGAAGGCCATTCGATCGACGTGACGACAGGGCTCTGAGGATAACGCATCATGGCGCTTAAGACATACAACCCGACATCGCCCGGACGTCGCCACCTGATTCAGGTCGACCGTTCGACCCTCTGGAAGGGCGCTCCCGTCAAGACGCTCGTCGAGGGCAAGACGAAGAGCGGCGGTCGCAACAGCGATGGCCGCATCACGTCGCGCCACATCGGCGGCGGTGCGAAGCAGGCTTACCGCAGGATCGATTTCCGTCGCCGGAAGTTCGACGCGCCGGGAAGCGTCGAGCGCCTCGAGTACGATCCGAACCGGACCGCGTTCATCGCTCTGATCAAGTATCCGGACGGCACGCAGGCTTACATTCTCGCGCCGCAGCGCTTGGGTGTCGGCGACACCGTCGTCTCAGGTCCGAAGGTCGACGTGAAGCCGGGTAACGCGATGCCGCTCTCGGCGATGCCGATCGGCACGATCGTGCACAACGTCGAGATGAAGCCCGGCAAGGGCGGCCAGGTGGCCCGTTCCGCCGGTTCGTTCGTTCAGCTCGTCGGCCGTGACTCAGGCTACGCCGTGTTGAAGCTCAACTCGGGCGAGACGCGCAAGGTCAACGCCGACTGCATGGCGACCGTCGGTGCCGTATCGAATCCCGACCACATGAACACCGTCACCGGCAAGGCTGGCCGCACGCGCTGGCAGGGTCGCCGTCCGACGGTTCGCTCGATTGCGATGAACCCGGTCGATCACCCGAACGGTGGTCGTACGAAGGGCGGCAAGCACTGGGCGACGCCTTGGGGCAAGCCGACCAAGGGCTTCAAGACTCGCAAGAACAAGACGACCACGAAATATATCGTTCGCTCGCGCCAGAAGGCGAAGAAGTAGCGGCGGCACGGAAGGAGATCGACTTTGACACGTTCAGTTTGGAAAGGTCCGTTCGTCGACGGCTACATCCTGAAGAAGGCTGACAAGTCGCGCGGTTCGGGACGTAACGAGGTGATCAAGATCTGGAGCCGTCGCTCCACGATCCTGCCTCAGTTCGTCGGCCTGACCTTTGGCGTGCACAACGGCCACAAGCATATCCCCGTCAACGTGACGGAGGACATGATCGGCCACAAATTCGGCGAGTTCGCGCCGACCCGCTATTTCCACGGGCACGGCGGCGACAAGAAAGCGGTGAAGAGATAATGGGCAAGCCAAGCCACGAGCGGCGCCTCCCCGACACCGAGGCTCAAGCGGTCCTCAAATCGCTGCGCATTTCTCCGCAGAAGCTGAACCTCGTCGCGGGTCTTATCCGCGGCAAGAAGGTTGACCAGGCGCTCGCTGAGCTTGAGTTCAGCGAGAAGCGGATCGCGAGCGATGTTCGCAAGTGCGTGATGAGCGCAGTCGCCAACGCTGAAAACAATCATGCCCTCGACGTCAACGATCTGATCGTCGCCGAAGCCTACGTCGGCAAGAACCTGGTCATGAAGCGTTTCCACGCTCGTGGCCGCGGTCGCGGCGCCTCGATCTTGAAGCCGTTCTCGCAGTTGACCGTCGTCGTCCGTCAGGTCGAAGAGGACAAGACCGAGAAGAAGAAAGCCGCAAAGAAGCCCGCGTCGAAGACCGCCGCGGCGGCCAAGGAGGCCAAGTAATATGGGTCAAAAAGTCAATCCTATTGGCCTCCGTCTCGGTATCAACCGGACCTGGGACAGCCGCTGGTTCGCCGCTCGCGGCGAATACGGCAGACTGTTGCACGAGGACCGTGCCATCCGCGCTCACATCATGAAGGAGCAGCGCGAAGCCGGCATCTCGAAGGTCGTCATCGAGCGCCCGCACAAGAAGTGCCGCGTCACCGTCATGACGGCGCGCCCCGGCATCCTGATCGGCAAGAAGGGCGAGAAGATCGAGCGCCTGCGCGCCGATCTCGCGAAGCTGACGAGCTCGGAAGTTCACCTGAACATCCTCGAGATCCGCAAGCCCGAGATCGACGCGACGCTGATCGCCGAAGGCATCGCCCAGCAGCTCGAGCGCCGCGTGGCGTTCCGCCGTGCCATGAAGCGCGCTGTTCAATCGGCGCTCCGTCTTGGCGCCGTCGGTATTCGTATCAACGTCGCCGGCCGCTTGGGCGGCGCTGAAATCGCGCGTACGGAATGGTACCGCGAAGGCCGCGTGCCGCTGCATACGCTCCGCGCCGACATCGACTTCGGCTACGGCGTTGCGCGCACGGCCTACGGCATCATCGGTATCAAGGTTTGGGTCTTCAAGGGCGAGATCATCGAGCACGATCCCATGGCCTCCGACAAGAAGCTCACGGAAATGCAAGAGAGCGGCGCACCGCGTCCGCGTCGTGACGATGACCGCGGCGATCGCCGTGATCGCCGTCCAGGACGCGGCGGACGTGGTGGCGGACGTGGCCCAGGTGGCGGCGCAGGCGGTGGTGGCGGCGGCAACGCACCGGCTGCCTCGGACGCCGGCCCGTCGACGCCAGAAGCGTAAGGATTCCAGAGGCACCTCATCATGCTGCAACCGAAACGGACGAAGTTCCGCAAACAGTTCAAGGGCCGCATCCACGGCGCCGCCAAGTCGGGCACGACGCTCGCTTACGGCGAAGTGGGTCTGAAGGCCATGGAGCCGGAGCGCCTGTCGGCGCGCCAGATCGAAGCCGCGCGTCGCGCCATCGCTCGTCATACGAAGCGTGCCGGCCGTATGTGGTTGCGCATTTTCCCGGATGTGCCGGTGTCGAAGAAGCCGGCCGAAGTCCGCATGGGCTCCGGCAAGGGTTCGCCCGAGCTTTGGGTGGCGCGCGTCAAGCCGGGCCGCATCATTTTCGAGCTCGGCGGTTTGAACCAGCAGGTCGCGAAAGAAGCTTTGATCCTTGGCGCCGCGAAGCTGCCGATCAAATGCCGCGTCGTGACGCGTATTGAATAGGAGTTGAGGAACAGTCATGGCCACCGATGTCAAGGGCATGTCGCTCGATCAGCTCGACGACCAGCTGGTGAAGCTCAAGAAGGAGCAGTTCAACCTGCGCTTTCAGCGGGCCTCTGGTCAGCTTGAGAACACCGCGCGCATCCGGCTCGTCCGCCGCGATATTGCGCGCATCAAAACAGTCGCAAGCGCCAAGCGCGCTGGCAGCGTCAAAAAAGGCGCGTAAGGGAGAACGAGATTATGCCGAAGCGCGTGCTGCAGGGTGTCGTGGTATCCGACAAGAATGACAAGACGATCGTCGTTCAGGTCGAGCGTCGCTACACCCATCCGCTGCTGAAGAAGACGGTGCGCCGTACCAAGAAGTACCACGCGCACGACGAGAAGAATTCGTTTAAGGTTGGCGACCAGGTTTCGATCGAAGAGACCCGGCCGATCTCCAAGAACAAACGTTGGATCGCAATCGCGTCTTGAGGCTATAAGCCTCGTTTCGCCAAGCGATCGAACGCCGGGAGCGCCTTTCGAGCCGTCGGAGCGTTGGGAATTTTCCCAAGACCCCGCGAGCCAGATGGGCAGATGTAGAGAGAGGCTTTGAGACAAGAGTTCTCGAAGCCGTGAGAGAAGGAACGATGCGATGATCCAGATGGAGAGCAATCTCGACGTCGCCGACAATTCGGGCGCGCGCCGCGTTCAGTGCATCAAAGTGCTGGGCGGCTCGAAGCGCAAGTATGCGACGGTGGGTGACACCATCGTTGTCTCCGTCAAGGAGGCGATCCCGAAGGGCCGCGTCAAGAAAGGCCAGGTGATGAAGGCCGTCATCGTGCGCGTCGCGAAGGGTATTCGCCGCGCCGATGGTTCGCTGATCCGTTTCGATCGCAATGCCGCCGTGCTGATCAACGCCAACGGTGAGCCGGTCGGCACGCGTATCTTCGGACCCGTGACGCGCGAGCTTCGCGCCAAGAACCACATGAAGATCGTATCGCTTGCGCCGGAGGTCCTCTGATGTCGGCATTTAAGATCAAGAAGGGCGACAACGTCGTCGTTCTCGCTGGCCGCGACAAAGGCAAACGCGGCGAGGTGATCGAGATCCGCCCGAAGGAACAGCGCGCGCTCGTTCGCGGCGTCAACATGGTGCGCCGTCACCAGCGCCAGTCGGCGTCTCAGGAAGGCGGCATCATTTCCAAGGAAGGTCCGATCAACCTTTCCAACATCGCGATCGAAGACCCGAAGGACGGCAAGCCGACCCGCATCGGCTTCAAGATCCTTGCCGATGGCAAGAAGGTCCGCGTCGCGAAGCGCTCGGGCGAGCAGATCCCGGAGAAGAACTAGGCCATGGCTAAAGACACAGCAAAAGGCGCCAAGCCTCAAGGCGGATCTCCGCAAGGCGCAGGCGAAACGAAAAAGGCGAGAGCCGACAAGAAGGGCGCCGCGGCAGCTCCGCGCGAGCCCGCTGCTCCGCGCCCCGCCGACTACAAGCCGCGCCTCAAGTCTCACTATGAGAAGGTCGTCCGCGACGCTCTCAAGGAGAAGTTCGGCTATTCGAACGTCATGCAGATCCCGAAGATCGAGAAGATCGTGATCAACATGGGCGTCGGCGAAGCGGTCAATGACCGCAAGAAAGTCGACGTTGCGGCATCCGATCTCGCACTCATCGCCGGTCAGAAGCCGGTCGTGACCCGGGCCCGCAAGGCCATCGCGACGTACAAGCTTCGCGAAGGCATGGCGATCGGCGCCAAGGTGACGCTCCGCGGCGACCGCATGTACGAATTCCTCGACCGTTTCGTCACGATCGCGCTGCCGCGCGTGAAGGACTTCCGGGGCTTGAACCCGAAGAGCTTCGACGGCCGTGGCAACTATGCGACCGGCCTCAAGGAGCACCTCGTGTTCCCCGAGATCGATTACGACAAGGTCGACAACGTATTGGGTCTCGACGTGATCGTTTGCACGTCGGCCAAGACTGATGACGAAGCCCGCGAATTGCTCAAGGGCTTTAACTTCCCGTTCCGCAGCTAGAGGACCTCGGCAAAAAGCCGAAAGGCCTTTGGAGGAGATGAAATGGCTAAGACCAGTTCGATTGAGAAGAACAACCGTCGCCGCAAGATGGCGGCCGAGCAGGCTCCCAAGCGGAAGCGCCTGAAGCTGCTCGCCAAGGACAAGACGAAGACGCCTGAAGAGCGTTTCGCCGCGCGCCTGAAGCTTGCCGAGATGCCGAGAAACGGCTCGAAGGTTCGCGTCCGCAATCGCTGCGAGATCACCGGCCGCCCGCGCGGCAACTACCGCAAGCTCCGGATGTGCCGCAACCAGCTCCGCGAGCTGGCGAGCCAGGGCCGCATCCCGGGCATGGTCAAGGCGAGCTGGTAAGAGGAAGCATCAATGTCCGTGAACGATCCAATCGGCGATATGCTGACCCGCATCCGGAACGCGCAGATGCGCCGCCGGCCGAAAGTCGCCACCCCCGCTTCGGGCCTCCGGGCCCGCGTCCTCGACGTTCTCGCCGAGGAAGGCTACATCCGTGGCTACAGCCGCGTCGAATTGAAGGGCGAACTCCCGCAGTTCGAGATCGAGCTCAAGTATTACAATGGCCAGCCGGCCATTCGTGAGATCGAGCGTATCTCGAAGCCGGGCCGCCGTGTCTATTCGCCGGTCAAAGGCATCCCGACGGTCGCCAACGGCCTTGGCGTCGCCATCCTGTCCACGCCGAAGGGCGTCATGTCGGACTCGAAGGCGCGCGAAGCCAACGTTGGCGGCGAAGTCATCTGCAACGTTTTCTAAGGCTGAGGCTCACGCCTCGGCGAAACAAGGTTTGAAGAAGCCATGTCGCGCATCGGTAAGAAACCCGTTCCGGTCCCGTCGAACGTAACGGCGACTGTCAGCGGTCAGACCGTCAAGATGAAGGGCCCGAAGGGCGAACTCGCCTTCACGGTTCCCGACGCCTTGAAGGTCCAGAGGACGGATGAAGGCATCGACGTCAGCCTGATCGAGGACACCAAGCCTGCTCGCTCGAAATGGGGCATGTCGCGGACCCAGATCGCGAACCTCATCAAGGGCGTGACGGACGGCTATAGCCAGGATCTCGAAATCCACGGTGTCGGCTTCAAGGCCTCGATGAAGGGCAAGGACACGCTGACCCTCTCGGTCGGCTACAGCCACGACGTCGTGCTGAAGATTCCGGCGGGCGTCGACGTCAAGGTTGGCGGTGCCAAGCAGGAGCTTGTCAACGTCTCCGGCATTGACAAGCAGGCGGTCGGCCAAGTGGCATCCGTCATCCGCGCTTCTCGCAAGCCAGAGCCCTACCAGGGCAAGGGCGTGCGCTACAAAGGCGAATACATCCTCCGCAAGGAAGGTAAGAAGAAGTAAGGACGGCAGCTATGGCCAAGATCAACGACAAGTTTCTGAATCGCCGGGCGCGCGTTCGCCGCAGCCTGAAGAAGAACATTGCGAATGGGCGGCCCAGGCTTTCCATTCACCGTTCGTCTGCGAACATCTATGCGCAGGTGATCGACGACGCCAAGGGCGTGACGCTCGCCGCCGCTTCGACGCTTGAGAAAGACGTCAAGGGCTCGCTCAAGACGGGTGCCGACAAGGCTGCAGCTGCTGCCGTCGGCAAGCTCGTCGCCGAGCGCGCCGTCAAGGCTGGCGTCACCGAGGTCGTCTTCGACCGCGGCGGCTTTCTGTTTCATGGGCGCGTCAAGGCGCTCGCCGATGCCGCCCGCGAGGGCGGACTGAAGTTTTAAGAGATACTCGAGAGGAACTGAAACGTGGCACGTGGACCCCAGAGAGACCGTGGCAGAGATCGCGAGGAACGCGATAGCGAGTTTTCCGATAAGCTCGTGCACATCAATCGCGTCGCCAAGGTCGTCAAGGGCGGTAAGCGCTTCGGCTTCGCTGCGCTCGTCGTCGTCGGCGATCTGAAGGGCCGCGTCGGCTTCGGCCACGGCAAGGCCCGTGAGGTTCCTGAGGCGATCCGCAAGGCAACCGAAGGCGCCAAGCGCAACCTGCTTCGTGTGCCGCTCCGCGATGCACGTACGCTGCATCACGACAGCGTCGGCCGCCATGGCGCGGGCAAGGTGATCCTGCGCTCGGCTCCGGCCGGTACCGGCATCATCGCCGGTGGTGCCATGCGCGCCGTCTTCGAGATGGTCGGCGTCCACGACATCGTCGCGAAGTCGATGGGCTCGACGAACCCTTACAACGTCGTCCGCGCGACCTTCGACGCCTTGAAGGCGCAGGAGAACCCGCGTGGCGTTGCGGCTCGCCGCAACAAGAAGGTTTCCGACATCGTGTCGCGCCGTCGCGACGGCTCGGCCGCTGCCGAGGCTGGCGCCGACGTCTGAAGAGAATAATGGAAGCGGGGGTTGCATTCCTGCCGCTTCACAAAGGGACTTGAGGTTACGATATGGCGACGAAGAAGACGATCACGCTGAAGCAGGTGAAGAGCCCCAATCGGCGCCCTGAGTGGCAGGCCGCGACGCTGACCGGCCTCGGTCTCAACAAGCTTGGGCGCACCTCGACGCTCGAAGATACGCCGGCCGTGCGCGGCATGCTGAAGAAGGTTCAGCATCTCGTGCAGGTCGAAGAAGGGAAGTAATCACCATGCGGCTCAACGGTATTAGAGATAACCCCGGCGCCAAGAAGACGCGCGTCCGCATCGGTCGCGGCATCGGCTCGGGTATGGGCAAGATGGGCGGCCGCGGCGGCAAGGGCCAGACGGCTCGTACCGGCGTCGCGATTGGCGGCTTCGAAGGCGGTCAGATGCCGTTGCATCGCCGTTTGCCGAAGCGCGGCTTCAACAAGTGGCGCCCTGAGCACTATAACGAGATCAACGTCGGCTCGCTGCAGCAGGCGATCGAGGATAAGCGCCTTGACGGCTCGAAGCCCGTAGATCTCGCTTCGCTCATCGAGGCTGGCATCGTCCGCCGTGCCAAGCACGGCCTGCGCTTGCTCGGCGACGGCGAGATCAAGGCCAAGATCTCGATCACGGTCAACCACGCGTCGGCGAAGGCCAAGGCCGCCATCGAAAAGGCCGGCGGCAGCATCACGCTGATTGAGCCGAAAGTTCTGGCGGCCGACGAAGAAAAGCGCAAGAAATCGGCCGATAAGAAGGCTGCCAAGAACAAGAAGCCTGGCGCCGCGAAGTCGGAGGAATAAGCGGACGCGCGATTGGGCTACCCGGGGGACTTGGGGGGACTTTGCCCAATCGAACATTCGAGGCCGGAAAGTGTCGGAGACGGCGCGATCCGGACCCAAGTTGCGATGATGCTCTTTGGCTTGGTCGCAACGGTTAGGAGAAGAGACCAATGGTTTCCGCTGCCGAGCAGCTTGCTTCGAATCTGAACTTCAGCGCCTTCGCGAAGGCGGAGGATTTGAAGCGGCGCCTGTGGTTCACGCTTGGCGCGCTGATCGTCTATCGCCTCGGCACGTTCATTCCCCTGCCGGGCATCAATCCAGCCGCATTCGCCGAGACGTTCAAGTCGCAGGCCGGCGGCATCCTCGGCATGTTCAACATGTTCTCGGGCGGTGCGCTGCAGCGGCTCGCGATCTTCTCGTTGAACATCATGCCGTACATCTCCGCATCGATCATCATGCAGTTGATGAGCTCGATCTCGCCGAAGCTCGAAGCCTTGAAGAAAGAAGGCGAGGCGGGCCGCAAGCAGATCAACCAGTATACGCGCTACCTGACGGTCATTCTGGCGGCGCTACAAGGCTATGGCATCGCTGTCGGCCTCGAAGGCTCGCACAATGCGGCGGGAGCCGTCGTCATGGACCCCGGCATTTTCTTCCGCGCCACGACGGTCATTACTCTCGTTGGCGGCACCGTCTTTCTGATGTGGCTAGGTGAGCAGATCACGCAGCGCGGCGTCGGCAACGGCACGTCGCTGATCATCTTTGCTGGCATCGTCGCGGGACTTCCCGGCGCGCTTGTACAACTTTTCGAGCTGTCACGTACGGGCTCGATTTCGCCCGGCATTCTCGTGTTCTTCCTGGCGCTCGCTCTCGCTGTCGTCGCCGCCATCGTGTTCTTCGAGCGCGCACAGAGACGCCTGCTCGTTCAATATCCAAAGCGACAAGTCGGCAACAAGATGTTCCAGGGCGAGGCTTCGCACTTGCCGCTGAAGCTTAACTCGTCGGGCGTCATTCCGCCGATCTTCGCGTCTTCGCTTCTGCTGCTGCCGATCACGGTCGCGCAGTTCACGGCCGGGCAGGGACCGGAATGGCTGAATGAGGCTGTCGCCGCGCTCGGGTCGGGCCAGCCGCTGCATATGCTTATCTACGCGCTGCTGATCCTCTTCTTCGCGTTCTTCTATACCGCTGTCGTGATCAACCCGAAGGAAACGGCGGACAACCTCCGCAAGTACGGCGGCTTCCTGCCCGGCTTCCGTCCCGGCGAGAAAACCGCGGAATATATCGACTACGTTCTGACCCGCATCACGGTTGTCGGCGCCCTCTATCTGGCTGCAGTCTGCGTCCTTCCCGAGATCCTGACGTCTTACGCCGGCATTCCGCTCTACTTCGGCGGCACCTCGCTGCTGATCGCCGTCAGCGTCACCATGGACACTGTCGCTCAGATCCAGAGCCATCTCATTGCCCAGCAGTACGAGGGCTTGATCAAGAAGGCGAAACTTCGCGGAGCGCGGCGATGATCCTGATGCTGCTTGGCCCGCCGGGGGCGGGCAAAGGTACGCAATCTCAGCAAATCTCCGAGCGGCTCGGACTACCGCAGCTTTCGACGGGCGATATGCTTCGCGCTGCGGTCAAGGCGGGAACGCCGGTCGGCCTCAAGGCCAAGAAGATCATGGCCGAAGGCGGCCTCGTCAGCGACGAGATCGTCATCGGCATCATCGCCGACCGGATTTCGGAACCGGACTGCGTCAAGGGCTTCATCCTCGACGGCTTTCCCAGAACGCTCGCCCAGGCCGACGCCCTCGACGACCTCTTGAAGTCGAAGGGCCGCCATATCGACTGCGTCATCGAGCTCAAGGTCGACGATACGAAGCTCGTCGAACGGATAGAATGTCGCGCCCGTGAGAACTCTCGCCGCTGGCGGAACGGTCCGGGCCGACGACAACGCCGAGGCGCTCAAGACCCGCCTGATCGCCTACTACCGCGAGACGGCCCCGCTCATTGGTTTCTATTATGCTCATCGACTGCTGAAGTCTGTGGACGGAATGGCGCCAATCGCCGAAGTCAGCAGCCAGATCGGCGCAGTTTTGAATCAATTCCAGGATGCTTGACACGGAAAAGCACGCATTGACGGAAAAGAAGACCCGAGGTAGAACACGCGACTTTCTTCTAGGGCTCAACTTGATCCGGACCAGGGCTTGAAACCCGGGTTCTGCGGTCGTTGCGCCTATTTGCACTTGAGAACGCAGCAAAGACAGCATCGTTAATCGGCACGAGATTTAAAGGCAGGAGACTGAAGTGGCCCGCATCGCAGGCGTCAACATTCCGACAGGCAAGCGCGTCGAGATCGCGCTGCGCTATATTCATGGCATCGGCCCCAAATTCTCGAAAGAGATTTGCAAGAAGTGCAACATCCCGGACGATCGGCGCGTCAGCCAGCTGACGGATGCCGAGATCCTGCAGATCCGCGAAACGATCGACCGCGATTATACTGTCGAGGGTGATCTCCGTCGCGAAGTGCAGACCAACATCAAGCGTCTGATGGACCTCGGCTGCTACCGCGGTCTGCGTCACCGCAAGGGCTTGCCCGTCCGCGGTCAGCGCACGCACACGAACGCCCGCACCCGCAAGGGCAAGGCCGTTCCGATCGCCGGCAAGAAGAAGGCGACGAAGTAGTTCGTCACCGAGAAATTCATGCGTGCCGTTCTTCGGCGCGAATAACGATTTTCGCCTCGCATTAAGAGGCATGGAGCAACGACGGTAATGGCCAAGGAAGCAACGGCAGCAGGGCGCGGCAAAGTCAAAAAGCGCGAGAAGAAGAACATCACGTCGGGCGTCGCGCACGTCAACGCGTCGTTCAACAACACGATGATCACGATCACCGACGCGCAGGGCAACACGATCGCCTGGTCGTCGTCGGGCACCAAGGGCTTCAAGGGTTCTCGCAAGTCGACGCCTTATGCCGCTCAGATCGCTGCCGAAGATGCCGGCAAGAAGGCGCAGGAGCATGGCATGAAGGTGCTCGAGGTCGAGGTTTGTGGTCCGGGCTCGGGTCGTGAATCGGCTCTTCGCGCACTTCAGGCCGTCGGCTTCCAGATCACGTCCATCCGCGACGTGACGCCGATCCCGCACAACGGCTGCAGGCCGCGCAAGCGTCGTCGCGTCTAACGAAATTTCGAGCGCGCCGCGAAGCTCGGCGCGCTGCTACGTGTAAAAGTCCGAGCTATGAGACTCCGCGGCCCGCTCCCCCGTCCGCGCAAAACTAGACGAGGTTCCTCGTGAACGTTCTCCAGAAAAACTGGCAAGACCTGATCAAGCCGTCGAAGCTTGAAATCCAGACCGGCCGCGATCGCTCGCGCATCGCGACCGTTGTTGCAGAACCGCTTGAGCGCGGCTTCGGCATGACGCTCGGCAACGCGCTTCGCCGTGTGCTGCTGTCGTCGCTGCAGGGCGCCGCCATCAAGACCGTGCAGATCGACGGCGTGCTGCATGAATTCTCCTCCGTTCCAGGCGTCCGCGAGGACGTGACGAACATCATCCTCAACATCAAGGAAATCGCGCTCCGCATCCATTCGGAAGGCGTAAAGCGCATGGTGTTGAAGAAGGAAGGCGCCGGTCCCGTTACGGCTGGCGACATCGAGGCTTCCTCCGAAGTCGAAGTCCTGAACCCTGAGCATGTGATCTGCCACCTCGATCAGGGCGCCGCGATCCGCATGGAGTTCACTTCCGATATCGGCAAGGGCTACGTCGCTTCCGACCGCAACCGCCCGGAAGATGCGCCGATCGGCCTGATCCCGGTCGACAGCCTCTACTCGCCTGTGAAGAAGGTTTCCTACAAGGTCGAAAATACGCGCGAAGGCCAGATCCTCGACTACGACAAACTGACGATGGTCGTCGAGACGGACGGCTCGGTTCGCCCCGAGGACGCCGTCGCTCTTGCGGCGCGCATTCTGCAGGATCAGCTCGCTGTCTTCATCAACTTCGAAGAGCCGAAGAAGGCACAGGAAGAGCAGCGCCATCCGGAGCTCGCTTTCAATGCCGCGTTGCTCAAGAAGGTCGACGAGCTCGAGCTTTCGGTTCGCTCGGCGAACTGCCTGAAGAACGACAACATCGTCTACATCGGCGACCTCATCCAGAAGACGGAAGCCGAGATGCTGCGCACGCCGAACTTCGGCCGCAAGTCGCTCAACGAGATCAAGGAAGTGCTCGCCACGATGGGCCTCCACCTTGGCATGGAAGTGCCGAACTGGCCGCCGGACAACATCGACGAGCTAGCGAAGCGCTTCGAAGATCAGTACTGAGAACTCGACCTCTCCCTTACCAAGGGAGAGGTTTAGCCTTCTCGCCGTAAGACGCGGAGAAGGAGCAAGGCGAAGGTGAGGCCATAGAACCTCCCGCGCCCAACCGGACAGCAATCGCTGCCGGTCAACGCAAAGCCCGCAGCAGCAGCCGCGGGCCAACAATGTAAGGATGACGACACGATGCGACACAAGAAGCTCGGCCGCCGTTTCGGCCGCCAACCCGGCCACCGTCAGGCGATGTTCTCGAACATGGCCGCAGCTCTCATCAAGCACGAGCAGATCATCACCACGCTGCCGAAGGCGAAAGACCTGAAGCGCGTCGTCGACAAGTACATCACGCTCGCGAAGCGCGGCGACTTGAACTCGCGCCGCCTCGCGGCAGCGCGCCTTCGCGACGAGGACATGGTCAAGAAGCTCTTCGACGTCCTCGGACCGCGCTACAAGGCGCGCGCCGGCGGTTATACGCGCGTGCTGAAGGCGGGCTTCCGCCACGGCGATGCTTCGCCCCGTGCCGTCATCGAGCTTGTTGACCGCGACGAGAGCGCAAAGGGCGCCGAGGACAAGGCCCGCCACGAAGCCATGCTCGCCGAGCAGGCCGCTTCGGGCTGAGCTCTCTGACGAGAGCAATTCCGCGAAATCAAAAACCCCGGCGCTGAGAGAGCGCCGGGGTTTTGCTTTGAGGGCGCGTTTACGACGAGTTTCGCTGCAGGCGCGGGATTAATCCGGCAGACGATGCACGTCGTGAACGACGATGCCCTCCTCAGCACTTGGCAGCTCGAGCCAGTGTCGCTGCTTGAGGCTACGCTTGGTGTCCTCGTAGCCGCTCTGCCAATGCTCGTGCATCGACGTGGCCGAGAACTCGTGATCCTTCGCGTGCCCCTCGTAGGACTTCTGCTGATAGATGAGCTGCATGATGGTGAACTGCGGAAGGTTGGTCAGCTCTTCCTTGAGCTTCCGTTCTTCGCTCGTCAGATCCGCCTCGGGTATCCGGCAGAGCGCGGCATAAAGCTGGCTTTTGCGCCTGTGCAGGCGCCGATAGACATCGGTGTTGTAGCGCGTGCGCGACGAATACATGATGTCCTTGTGGCGCCCGAGCACGTCGCCCATATCGCGGGGCAGCGCCCCGCGCGATGAGAACAGGTCGACCTGGAAGACAAGCGAGTTGACGCGGTCTTCTTGTTCGAGCAGATGCTGCAGCGGCGTGTTCGAGACGATGCCGCCGTCCCAATAGTAGTCCGTGCCGATCTTGACCATCGGGAATGCCGGCGGCAGTGCGCCGCTTGCCATCACGTGTTCGGGGCCGATCTCTTCATCGCGGTTGTCGAAGTAGATGAAGTTTCCGCTGAGCACGTTGACCGCGCCGACCGAGAACCGTTTCACCCGCTGATTGATCAGCGAGAAGTCGACGAGATCGAGCAGCGTCTCCCGGAGCGGCGAGCAGTCGTAAAAACTTGTAGCGGTCGCGGCGCCAGCGGGGCTCATCCACGCGTTTATTTTATGAGGCTCGAAGAACCCGGGCTGGCCCTGGGTCATCGTCATCATCGCGCTCGTCATGTTGCGCATCTGGCGAAAAATATCGCCGTCGGGTGTGTACGACCAGATGCGCCGGTCGGTGACGCGCCGCCAGAATTCGCGAAGCTTCTCGGTGCGATGGCCCGGCTTGTTGCCCGCGATGATCGCCGCATTGATGCCGCCGATCGAAACGCCGGTGACCCAATCGGGCTCAACGCCGGCTTCCGACAACGCCTGATAGACGCCCGCTTGATACGCGCCTAGAGCGCCACCGCCTTGGAATATGAGAGCAACGCGACCGCAGCCGCGCGGACGCCAAGCATGTTCCTCACCCGGTTGCCGGGAGAAGTCGGGTATCGTAGCCCTGTCGGCGACTTTCGCGTCCATCGGCATGCGCCCTCCAGCAAATCCGCGCGGAGTCTATGCCCTGGGTTGTTGCACGCGTATGACGAGCGCCTGTTTCCGCGCCAAAGGCAGCACCAAAACGCGCATCATCGATGACAGCGATCACGTGGAGTTTCCGCGCGTTACGAATAGTGCTTAGCTTGTCACAGACCTGAAACCGAAATGCGTCAAAGCCGGACGTCGGCGATTTTCGCCGAGTTTTCATGCTTTGGGGAGGGTTCATGGCCCGTTTCACGCAATGCGCTGATCACCGGTTCGACGAGCGGTATCGGTCTTGGCATCGCCCGCGGTCTCGCCGCGCTCGGTCACAATGTCATGCTGAACGGCTTCGCAGACCGCGAGGAAATTGAACATCTCAAGGCCGATATCGTCGGCACCTATAACGTCAAGGTCGGCTACAGCAACGCTGACGTCAGCAATCCCGAGGCCATCGCCGGCGCCGTAGAGCAAACGAAATCCGACCTTGGCGAAATCGATATTCTCGTCAACAACGCCGGCATTCAGTTCGTTTCTCCGATCGAAGAATTTCCGATCGAGAAATGGAATGCCATCATCGCTATCGATTTGTCTTCCGCTTTCCACTTCACCCGCCTCGTTCTTCCCGGCATGAAAGCGCGCGGCTTCGGTCGCATCATCAACGTCGCGTCTGCGCACGCGCTCATCGCGTCGCCGTTCAAGTCGGCCTACGTCTCGGCGAAGCACGGGATCGCAGGTCTCACGAAAACGGTCGCGCTTGAAGCGGCCGAGCACGGCGTCACCGTCAACGCTATCTGCCCAGGTTACGTGTTGACTCCGCTCGTCCAGAAGCAAATCCCGGATCAGGCACACGCGCGCGGCATCTCGGAAGAAGCGGTCGTTCGCGACGTTCTACTTGCAGCCCAGCCGACCAAGCGTTTCATCACTGTCGAAGAAGTGGCCGCTCTCGCCGCGTTCCTCGCCGATGAGCAGACCGCGTCGATCACCGGCGCCATCATCCCGATCGACGGCGGTTGGACCGCACACTGACGCCCCCAGAGCAAAGCCAATCACGCTCAACAGAGGATCTTTCCGATGCGCGCCGAAGATATCCGCTCGCTCCCCTCGATGCCGCTTGCAGGCCCAAGCTATCCAGCCGGCCCCTACCGCTTCGTCGATCGCGAATACATGATCATCTCCTACGAAACCGACCCCGAAATCGTGCGCGAGCAACTGCCCGAGCCGCTCGAGCCACTCGATACGCCGATCGTGCATTACGAATGGATCGCCATGCCGGACTCTTCCGGCTTCGGCAGCTATACCGAATCCGGTCTCGTCATCCCCTGCCGCTTTAACGGCGAAGACATGAACTTCGTCGCCCAGATGTATCTCGACGATGATCCGCCGATCGTCGCCGGCCGCGAGATCTGGGGCTTCCCGAAAAAGTATGCCCATCCGAAGCTCGAAGTGGTCAAGGACACGCTCACCGGTACGTTGGAGTACGCAGGCCAGCTCGTCGCCATGGGCACGATGGGCTACAAGCACCTTTCGATGGCCGGTAATGGCGCCGCGACGACGGCGATCCTGTCGAAGACCCAGGTTAATCTGAAGGTCATTCCGGGCGTCGACGGCAAGCTGCAGATCTGCCAGCTCGTCGCCTACAACCTGACCGAGATCTCCATCAAAGGCTCGTGGATGGGCCCGGGACGCCTGCATCTGGTCCCGCACGTCAACGCTCCGGTCGCTGACCTCCCCGTGCGAAAAATTGTCGGCGCTCGCCATTTTATCGCCGATCTGACGTTGCCATTCGGACGCGTTCTGCACGACTATCTGGCTTGAACGGAGCGCACCGGGCGCACCGCAGGCCAAACAGGTGTAGCCCGTCATGTCGTCAAACCCACCGGTCGTCGTCACAGGCGCGACCGGCCTCATTGCGAAGCACACGATCGCCGAGTTTCTTCGGCGCGGCTATGCCGTGCGCGGAACGTTGCGAAGCATGGAAAAGGCGGAAGACGTTCGCCGCGCGGTGACGCGGCTCGGCGGCGACGCCGGCAACGTCTCTTTCATAGTCGCCGATCTTTCGAGCGATGCCGGCTGGGATGAAGCCGTGGCCGGTAGCCAGATCGTCGTTCATTCGGCGTCCCCGTTTCCGATGGCGCAGCCCGACGACCCGGAAGAGGTGATTGGCCCAGCCCGCGACGGTACGGTGCGTGTGCTAAAGGCCGCGACGCGCGCGTCCGTCGCGCGTGTCGTCGTGACCTCCTCGACCGTCGCGATCTTCTATCCAAGCGGTCGACCGAAAGGCCATGTCTATTCGGAAGAAGATTTTACCGACGAAACGCGCGCCGATCTGACCCCCTACATCAAGTCGAAGGCGATCGCCGAAAAAGCCGCATGGGATTTCATCGAGTCGACGCCCGGCGCGCCGACGCTCGTCGCGATAAATCCGAGCTTCGTTCAGGGCCCGGCACCCGACGCCGACCTTTCGACCTCGCACGAGCTATACCGGGTTATGGCGAAGGGGACTTATCCGGCCGTGCCGAGCATAAGCTTTCCGATCTCCGACGTGCGCGATGTCGCCGCAGCGCACGTCGAAGCGGGGCTTCGACCGGACGTTGTCGGCAACCGCTATCTGATCGGTGAGGGCCTGTTGAGCCTCTACGAGCTCGGACAGATCATGGCGCGGGAGTTGCCGGATTTGAGATCGAAGGTCCCGAAACTCGAGCTTCCCGACGTTGCAGTCAGGGCCATGGCCGTTTTCGACAAGAAGTTGCGGACCGTTCTCCCGGAGCTGGGGGAAAAGAAAGCCTACACCAACGCCAAGGCGAAAGCTGATTTGGGGCTCACTCTCAGGAATGCGGACGAGGCCGCGACCGCCGCGATCCGATCATTACGAGACCTTAGGTTGATCTAGCCGCCCGCCTGAACATATTTCTCATCGCCAATTCGACCTGATCGAGGCGGATCGCGCGGTAACTGAGCGGCGCCCTCTCGCCGGGCCCACCTGAAGAGCTGATCAATGATGATGAAAAACTGGTTCCTGGTTTGCGCTGCGGCTCTCATCGGCCTGAGCGTCGCGCCGAAGCTCTTCAGCCCCACCGAGGTGACGTTCGCGCAGGAGAAACTACCGCCGCCGTCGCGCGAATCCGTGCAGTATTCTTACGCCCCGATCGTAAAGAAGGCGGCACCCGCCGTCGTCAACGTCTATGTGCGAACCCGCGTTCAGACATTTGACTCGCCCTTCGCCAACGATCCGTTTTTCCGCCAGTTCTTTGGCAATGCCTTCGGCCGTCCCTCCGAACGCGTGATGAGTTCTCTCGGCTCCGGCGTCATCGTCAATCCTGAAGGCCTGATCGTAACCAATACCCACGTCATCAAAGGCGGCGGCGATACCGCCATTCGCGTCGCCCTCTCGGACAAGCGCGAATTCGACGCGAAAGTCATCGCGCAAGACGATAAGGCCGACATCGCCGTCCTCAAGATCGAAAATGGCGACGGCCATTTTCCGTTCCTGCAATTCGACGATTCCGACGCGCTTGAAGTGGGCGACCTCGTGCTGGCGATCGGCAACCCGTTCGGTGTCGGCCAGACCGTGACGAGCGGCATCGTCTCGGCATTGTCGCGCTCCGAGGTCGGGCAATCCGATAGCCAGGTCTTCATTCAGACCGACGCCGCGATCAATCCAGGCAACTCCGGCGGCGCGCTCGTCGACATGTCCGGTCGCCTCGTCGGTATCAATACGATGATCTATTCGCAGTCGGGCGGCTCCGTTGGCATCGGCTTCGCGATCCCCTCGAATCTCGTGCGCATTTATACCGAAAGCGCAGCCAACGGCGGCAAGGTCGAGCGGCCCTGGATCGGCGCCAAGCTTGAAGCGATGTCTCACGATATCGCCGAAGGTCTCGGTCTCAACCGTGTTGCCGGCGCCGTCGTAACGCGGCTCTACGACAAAGGCCCCGCTGCCAGCGCTGGGCTCCTGGCAGGTGACGTCATCACTCACGTCGACGGCGTCGAGGTCGTCGATGCACGTGCCGTCTACTATCGGCTGACTACGAAAGGCATCGGCCAGACGGCGCGTATGACGGTCCTTCGCGACAACAAGCCGATCGATATCGATCTGCCCCTCGTCGGCGCTCCGAAGCCCGGGAAGGACGACGCCAAGAACCTTTCAGGCAATCATCCGCTCGACGGCGCCCGGATCTCCAATATCTTGCCGTCCGTCGCCGACGAGCTTGGCCTGGACCAGACCGAAGGCGTGGTCGTGACCTCCGTGCGCGACGGGTCCACGGCGCAAACGTTCGGCTTCCAGCCGGGCGACATAATCGTGGCAATTGGTGACAGCCAGATCACCACCGTCGCCGACGCCGAGCGCGCCCTTGCCGCCGCCCGCCAGAGGCTCTGGCAAATCTCCGTCAAACGCGGCAACCGCGTCCTGCAACTCCAGGTTCCGGGCTGAGCCGTTAACCTCGATGCTAGCCAATCCATCCGCAGGAGCTGAAGCTGCGCGCTCTGTCGAGAAGCTGACAAATTCCTGGCAGACGGTGCTCCCGGCTTGTCGCCGTATGGAATGAGTTTGCGTAACGGAGTGTCCAATGTCCGACAATCGTGGTGTGTTGATTATCGGCGAGGGCGCCGTCCTCAAAGGCGAGGTCAAAAGCGGCCGTCGGGTTGAAATCTGGGGTTACGTCGAGGGCGGCGTATCCGCATCCGATGTCATCGTCCAGGAAGGCGGCAAGCTCTTCGGCCAAGTGAATTCCGATACGGCAGAAATTCACGGCACGGTTCAGGGCGACGTGCGCGTCCAGCAGCTCATCCAGATCAAGAGCACTGGGCACGCCGCTGGTAAGATCAAATATGGCCGCCTGTCGATGGAAGAGGGCGGTGAGCTTACAGCGCACGTGCGCAACATTCCGCCGGCGATCGGCGGCGATCTCGATCTCACCGTTTCGAGAGGCCGGACTGTGCGCATCACGACGGCCGATCTCAACGCGCTCGACCCGGACGACAAGCCCGAAGACCTGCACTTCCAGATCTCGAACGCGGCTGGCGGATACGTGACGTTGTCGAGCGATCCGAGGCGTCCGGTTAGTTCCTTCTCGCAGGCCGACCTCGATGGCGGCGCTGTCTACTTCGCTCACGACGGCTCGGATGCCCTAAGAGCGCAGTTCGACGTCAAGGTCACCGACCTCTCGGGCGCCAGCTCTGGCCCCGCCAAGACCGTCAACGTCGCGGTTAGGACGTAGCTTTCATCGTCATCCTCGGATGCGTGAGCGCAGCGAGGCGTGTTCGGGGATGACGAGACGTCTTGATATTTGGACGGCGAGCCCGTGGCCTTATATAAGGCCCTGATGGCCAATCTCTTCGAAGCTGCCGGACTGGAGAAAAGCGCGCCGCGACCGCTTGCCGACCGCCTGCGCCCGAAAACGCTCTCCGAGGTCGTCGGGCAGGACCACATCGTCGGACCCGACGGCACGCTGACGCGGATGCTCAAAAACGGCCGCGTGCCGAGTCTCATCTTCTGGGGACCGCCGGGATCCGGCAAGACGACGATCGCGCGTCTGCTTGCCAACCAATCGAACCTCGCGTTCGAGCAGCTGTCCGCGATTTTCTCCGGCGTCGCCGAGCTGCGCAAAGCCTTCGAGCGCGCCAAGGTCATGCGTGAGCAGGGCAAGGGCACGCTGCTCTTCATCGACGAGATCCATCGCTTCAACCGCTCGCAGCAGGACAGCTTCCTGCCGTACATGGAAGACGGCACGATCACGCTCGTCGGCGCGACGACCGAGAATCCGTCCTTCGAGCTCAACGCCGCTCTCCTGTCGCGCGCCAATGTGCTGGTGCTGAACCGGCTCGACGACGCCAACCTCGAAACGATCCTGAAGCGGGCCGAAGCGGAAGTCGGCCGTCCGCTGCCGCTCGATGCCGGCGCCCGCGATGCACTCAAAGGAATGGCCGACGGCGATGGTCGCGCCATCCTCAATCTCGTCGAGGACGTGTTCGCCGCCGCGCCCGCGAAAGGCAAACCGCTCGACCGCGAGTCTCTGGTCAAGCTCGTGCAGCGCCGCGCGCCGCTCTACGACAAGTCGCGCGAAGGCCACTACAACCTGATCTCGGCGTTACATAAAGCCGTGCGCGGTTCCGATCCCGACGCTGCGCTCTACTATTTCTGCCGGATGCTCGATGGTGGCGAGGACCGATTGTTCCTCGCACGCCGTATAGTGCGCATGGCGGTCGAGGACATCGGCCTTGCTGATCCGCAGGCTCTCGTCGTCTGCAACGCCGCAAAGGATGCCTTCGATTTTCTCGGCTCTCCCGAAGGCGAGCTGGCATTGGCCGAAGCCGTGATCTACGTCGCGACGGCACCGAAATCCAACGCCAACTACGTCGCCTTCAAAGCCGCGATGCGTGCCGCCAAGGAGCACGGCTCGCTGTCGCCGCCGAAGACGATCCTTAACGCGCCGACGAAGCTGATGGAGGAGGAGGGCTACGGCTCCGACTACCTCTATGATCACGATCAGCCCGATGCCTTCTCAGGCCAGAACTATTTTCCTGACGAATTTAAAAGACGTCCGCAGTATTATGACCCTCCCGAGCGCGGCTTCGAGCGCGAGATCAAGAAACGTCTCGACTATTGGGCGAAGCTCCGGGCCGAAAGAAACAGCAAGTAATTTTCGAATTCGACCTTTCGCATCAAATCGACCCGGCGATCTATAATTTTTGGTAAGTCCGTCGGCGGCTCGATATCCGCTACAAGTGAGACCGCCGGAGCCCACGCCCGTTTTTCTCACCCCGTGCTTTTCGAATACCGACAAGCTTTCACCCTTCCTGGATGGTCAAGATGGCTCAGACAAACAATCAGACGGACGCTCAGTCGCAATCTCAGTCGCCGTCGCCACTGCTGCACACCGTCGCCATCGCCGATCTCCGGCCGACGCAAATAACCGTCGGCATGCGAGAGGTCGAGCAGAAGCGCTCGGACTGGCGCGGGCTGGCACCGACGAAGTCGGCGCAGTTCCTCGGCCGCCATATGATCCCCGTCGTCCGTGGTCCGAAGGGGCGTCTTTACGTGATCGACCATCACCATCTTGCCCGGGCTCTCCACGAAGAGGGCGTGACGGAGGTCCTGATCTCGCCGGTCGCCGATCTGCGCGCCCTCGAGAAGGACGAGTTCTGGACGTTCATGGACAATCGCGGCTGGATGCACCCCTTCGACACCGATGGGCAGCGCCAGCCTCGCACTTCGCTTCCGAAGTCCGTCGCGGATCTTGAAGACGATCCCTATCGGAGCTTAGCAGGAGAGCTGCGGTTCGCGGGCGGCTACGCCAAGGACACGACGCCGTTCAGCGAATTCCTCTGGGCGGACGCGCTCCGCCGCCGCGTCGACGCCAAAACGGCCAAGAATGATTTCGAGACAGCACTTCAGAAAGCCCTCGAATTCGCTAAAAGTCCCGACGCGGGTTATCTACCCGGTTGGTGCGGTCCTCACGCACGCACCTAGCCGCGCTGTGGAAGAGAGCAAATGACCACCGCCGAACAGCACATCGTCGAACGCGTGGGCTGGCTCCGGGCCGCTGTGCTCGGCGCCAACGACGGCATCGTTTCGACCGCGAGCTTGATCGCTGGCGTCGCGTCGGCCGATGCCTCGCCGAAATCGATACTCGTCGCGGGCATTGCGGGGCTCGTCGCAGGTTCGCTCTCGATGGCCGCCGGCGAATACGTATCGGTCAGCTCGCAAGCCGACGCGGAAGGAGCCGATCTCGCGCGAGAACGTAAGGAGCTTGTCGATCAACCAGAGTTCGAGCTGCAGGAGCTCGCTGACATCTACGTCAAGCGCGGCGTCGAACCTTCGCTGGCACAGCAGGTTGCTAAGCAGCTCATGGCCAACGATGCGCTCGCCGTCCATGCGCGGGAAGAACTTGGCATTTCCGAACTGACGACCGCGCGCCCCATCACGGCTGCGATCGCCTCGGCGGCGTCATTCGCCGTCGGCGCCGCGGTGCCCGTTCTGGTCGCTATTTTCTCGCCTGAAGGCCGGGTGACGCTGTTCGTGACCGCCGCTTCGCTCGTCTGCCTTGCCGCGCTTGGCGCAGTTGGCGCACGCGCCGGCGGAGCCGATGTTTGGCGCGCAACCACGCGCGTCACGTTCTGGGGTGCCCTGGCTATGGCGTTGACCGCCGCTATCGGCCATCTTTCGGGGGTTGCAGTCTAACCCCGTCGGGCGTGCCGCCCTTCCTCCCCGAAACGATCGGAGATGAAGAGAAGCGTGAGCTATCGGTTACGGCGTCGGTTTGCCATCCCCGTAGCGCAGCACCTTGACCTTCTCGAGCGTGACCAGACCGCTTCCCATCAGCTTCTCGAGTTCAGGCAGAAAGGCGTCGATGTTGGCCTCGGAGTCGACGATTTCTATGATGATCGGCAGGTCTTCGGATAAACGCAACACTTTGGTCGTGTGCAGCCGGCTCGATTTGCCGAAGCCCATCGGACCTCTCAAGACGGTGGCTCCGGCGAGATGCATCTCGCGTGCCTTCAGGACAATGGCTTCGTAGAGAGGCACGTGCCCCGCTTTGTCGTCCTCGCCAAAAAAGATCCTGAGCAGCACGGCGTCGTGGGGAATCTGCATGGTCACACCCATTTCAACGAGTTGACGTGGACGGCAGCGACGTGCCCCAGCCAAACCGCGATAAGACATAGGATGACCGACGCACCGATGTTGAAAGAAGCATAAAGCCACTGTCCGTCATTCATCAGATTGAGCGTCTGCAGGCTGAACGAGGAGAACGTCGTGTACCCGCCGCACAATCCAATCATCATGAATTGACGCGTGGTGGTAGACACGAACAGCCGCCCATCCGGCCCGGTCAGTGTCGCAATAAAGCCGATGGCGAGCGAGCCGGTGATATTGACGATCAGCGTGCCCAACGGAAAGGTTTCGCCGACAAGAACCGCTATCACACCCGAGAGCCAGTAGCGCGCCACCCCGCCGATTGCACTGCCGATGGCGATCCATATGTAGTTTTGCATCATCGAACCAATTTAGAGCTGCCCCTGCCACCCACCGTAAGACAAACGGTGCAGGGTCGTTAACAGAGCGGGGTTCGGTAAGTGAAGATGGATAACAAAAGTCAGAGTAGACGGCCGGAGTCAAATCCGCCCGACTGTGCTGCCTAAGGCCAGAGCCGTCGATCGGCAAGCCGGTCCCGACAACGCGACCCTTGACCTCCGGCCAAAATCAGGGCTCACCCTTGTTTATGAGTGTCGAAACAATCAAAGTCGCCGACAGCGAAGCCGACATGCGGCTCGACCGCTGGTTCCGCGTACACTTTCCGGAAGTCGGCTACACGTATCTCCAGAAGCTCTTGCGCTCTGGCCAGGTCCGCGTCGACTCAAAACGCGTACAGGCTAACGACCGTTTGACCGCCGGAGCGGAAGTCCGTGTGCCGGCCATCGTCCGTCAGCCCAAGAAATCGGGAACGGGCTTGCAAGCTCCGCCCGGCGTCTCGAAGGGCGACCGCGACGCTATCGAGAAAATGATCCTCTTCGAGGACGACCACGTACTCGTCCTCAACAAACCGTTCGGCCTCGCCGTACAGGGCGGCACCGGCACCAAGAAGCACATCGACGGCATGCTCGAAAACATGGCGGACCGTTTCGGCGGCGAACGCCCGCGCCTCGTCCACCGTCTCGACCGCGATACGACCGGCGTCCTGCTCGTTGCGAAAACCCGCGACGCCGCCGCGAAACTCGGCAAGACCTTTCAGACGCGCTCCGCCGCGAAAACATATTGGGCGCTCGTGAAGGGCGTGCCGAAGCCGCCGCAGGGCAAAGTCGAAGCCGCTCTTGTCAAAGCCTCGGGTCCCGATGGCGACCGCGTGCGCAAAGCGAAACCTGGCGAGCAGGAAGTCGCCATGCACGCGACGACGCATTATTCCGTCGTCGATCGAGTCGCACAGAAAGCAGCGTGGGTATCGCTCAAGCCCGTGACTGGACGCCAGCATCAGCTCCGCGCCCACATGCACCTCATCGGCCACCCGATCGTCGGCGACAACAAATACGAGGGTGACGTCAATATGCCCGCCGAGAATATCGAGAAGAAGCTGCATCTCCACGCCCGCCGCTTAGTCATCCCGCATCCCAAAGGCGGCAAGACGATCGACGTCACGGCGCCGTTGCCCGAGCACATGCGGACGACGTGGGAGCTTCTCGGCTTCGACATCGACAAGTTCGAGGAGCCGCGCTGACCATCGTCGAACGAGCGGCTCTCCTCCCACATCGTCATCCCGGCGCGGGCCAGGACCCAGACAAGCTTAAGGCTGCGGTTCGTTGCCTGGGTGCCGACCTTCGCCCGCCGGCATGACGTTTAGGGTGGGTGACGCGAGACGACGCAACAATTCCGCGCCCAGCGGCCGGCTCCGCGCAGCGGAATCGCCAAGCGTAAAGAAAAATATCCCCGAATTTGCGTCCCGCCGACTGTGCGCTATATAACTCGCATGAAGCTAGTAGTTTTCGATTGCGACGGCACGATCGTCGATAGCCAGGCGGGCATCGTGCTGTCGATGGAGCACGCTTTCTCGTCGCTTAAAATGCTCCCACCGACGCGCGACGCGACGCTCGCTGTCGTCGGCTTGTCGCTGCCTGAAGCGTTCGCGGTACTGGCGCCCGACGTCGACCGCGCCACGCGCTTGGGCCTCGCCGAGCACTACAAGACCGCTTTCCGCGACCTGAAGCATGATCCATCCGAAACCGAAATCCTGTTCCCGCAGGCGAAGCAAATGATCGCGCATCTGGCCGCGCGCGACGACCATCTGCTCGGCATTGCGACCGGCAAGTCACGCCGCGGCATCGACAGGCTGTTCGCGCGCGAGGACTGGCACGCGAGCTTTGCAACGATCCAGACCGCCGACGATCACCCTTCGAAGCCGCACCCGTCTATGCTACTCCGCGCCATGCTCGAAACCGATGCTACGCCGGATGCAACCGTCATGGTCGGGGACACGACCTACGATATCGCGATGGCGCGCGCCGTGGGCGTCGCTGCAATTGGCGTTGCCTGGGGCTATCACGATGTCGCTGCCCTGACGGATGCCGGGGCGCACCTGATCATCGAGCGTTTCGATGATTTGCCCGATGCAATCGAGGAAGTGCTCGCCACTGAAAGTCGCGCCGCATGAGCGCCGACAATGACAACGGCGCCCCTGACCGCGACCCAGCCGCTCCGCGGCCATCGGGCGGTCCGCGCGGCGTCATTAGCGACAGCATGAAGAAGCCGCTGGTGAAGCGCTTCTACAAAGACGTGAGCGTCGGCGACGCGGCACCGTTTCAGGTTCTGCTCGACGGCCGGCCGATCAAGACGCCGAAAAAGCGGCCGCTCGCCCTGCCGACACGTGCGTTGGCAGAGGCGATAGCGGACGAATGGCGAGCTCAGGCCGAGTTCATCGACCCGACGCGCATGCCGCTGACGCGCTTCGCCAACACGGCGATCGACGCTGTGGCCGATACCCTCGACGCCGTCGCCAATGACATTACCGCTTACGCCGGAAGCGATCTCGTCTGCTATCGTGCCGAAACGCCCGAGCAGCTGGTCGAGAGCCAATCGGAGCATTGGGACCCGGTCGTCGCCTGGGCGAACGAAGCGCTGGATGCGCAGTTTCGCGTCTTCCCTGGCGTGATGCACGTCGCCCAATCCGAAGCCTCGCTCGCCGCAGTCTCGAAGGCGCTTCGGCCCCACGATGCTTTCCGCCTGACCGCGCTTCACGTCCTGACGACGCTGACCGGATCGGCCCTCATCGCGTTGGCATTGGGCCGTGAATGGCTCAGCGCCGACGCTGCCTGGAAGGCCGCGCACGTTGACGAAGATTACCAGATTTCGCTTTGGGGCGAGGACGCCGAAGCCACCGCCAGACGCCGCGGCCGCCGTGCCGAATTTAATTCCGCTGTTCAATTGCTGGCTCTGCTTTCGCCTTAGCCGCCAAGCCTTGCCCTTTGACGGTATTTCAAGAACACTTGTCGAAGTGATTCGGCGGGGGTCGACGCTCAATGCTCAACGCGCCGCGCATTCCGGAACTTGCGCAACGCGACCGCTTCGTACGCCGGGCGGTCGGCGAAGGTCGCGTGCTGACTCTTGCCGACGAGGAGAATGCCTCGGTGCCGTCGCAGAAGGTTTCTGGGCGCACCGTGCAGCTCTTCTGGTCGAGCCCCATCGAAGCCGGGCGCTGGGCTGAGGCGCTCGCCGGCAACAACGAGCTTCAGGAGATTTCGCTCGAGACGTTCGCGACCGACATCCTGCCGGGCATCGCGACGGCGAAGGGCTTTGTCGGCACCGATTGGGTATCTGATCCGATCGAGGCCGAGATCGATCCGCGCGACCTCCTGATCCGGCTCAAGGCTGAGGCGCTTCCCGTCTATGCCGCCGCCGCTCGCGCGAAGGGCGAGGTTTACCTTGTTGGCGGCGAGGACGGCCCGATGCTGACGCCCGGAACGCAAAAGCCGCGCTCGGCCGACCGTCTCCACGTCTTCGCCAGCCGCTCGGACGCCGAAGCCCACATGAAAAAGCTCGACGGCAAGCGGATCATTGCCGATCCGATCGCCGACTTCATTGCTTCGACGCTCCCTTGGGCTGCCGGCCGTGGACATTTGGTCGTGATCGAGCCCATCTGGGGAGCCGGCTTCATCGAGGTAAAGACAGCCGATCTCGGCGGCTACCTCATCGGCGAGGCCCCAGCCACGCCCGCAAAAAACGCCTGATTTTCGCGCCCAGGGCTCACTACGGGAGCACCCTGGCGGCTCGCGACAACTCACCGTTTGCGCCGCACCGAGGCCATGCTAGGAGAGCCCTTCCGGCACATTTCGTCCGAGCCAGGCAAGGGGTTCCATGAAAGAGATCATCGACGAGCTTGAGAAGCGCCGCGACAACGCCCGTCTCGGCGGCGGCCAAGCCCGCATCGACGCCCAGCATTTGAAGGGCAAGCTCACCGCGCGCGAGCGCATCGAGCTTCTGATGGACGATGGCTCGTTCGAAGAATTCGACATGTACGTCGAGCACCGCTGCACTGACTTCGGCATGGAAAAGACCAAGGTTCCGGGCGACGGCGTCGTCACCGGCTGGGGCACGATCAACGGCCGCGTCGTCTACGTCTTTGCCAAGGACTTCACCGTGATGGGCGGCTCGCTCTCCGAGACGCACGCCAAGAAGATTACCAAGATTCAGGACATGGCGCTGAAGAACCGCGCGCCGATCATCGGCCTGTTCGACGCCGGCGGCGCTCGCATTCAGGAAGGCGTCGACGCGCTCGGCGGTTATGGCGAAGTGTTCCAGCGGAACGTGCTCGCATCCGGCGTCATCCCGCAGATCTCCGTCATCATGGGGCCATGCGCCGGCGGCGACGTCTATTCTCCGGCCATGACCGACTTCATCTTCATGGTGAAGGATACGAGCTACATGTTTGTCACCGGCCCCGACGTCGTGAAGACTGTCACCAACGAAAACGTAACGGCCGAAGAACTAGGCGGGGCCAAGGTCCACACGACGAAATCCTCTATCGCCGACAAGGCCTACGAGAACGATCTCGAAGCATTGCTGCAGATGCGCCGGCTGATGGACTTCCTGCCGTCGAGCAATCGGGCCGGCGTTCCTGAAATTCCAACCAGCGACAGCCCCGAGCGCCTCGACCATTCGCTCGATACGCTGATCCCGGACAATCCGAACAAGCCCTACGACATCAAGGAACTGATCCTGAAGGTTGTCGATGAGGCTGACTTCTTCGAGATTCAGGAAGCGTTCGCGAAAAATATCGTGACGGGCTTCGCGCGTATGGAAGGCAGTACGGTCGGTATCGTCGCCAACCAGCCGATGATGCTGGCGGGCGTGCTGGACTCAGATGCCTCGCGCAAAGCCGCGCGCTTCGTTCGCTTCTGCGATTGCTTCGAAATCCCGATCGTGACCTTCGTCGACGTGCCGGGCTTCCTGCCGGGCACCGCGCAGGAATACGGCGGCCTCATCAAGCATGGCGCCAAGCTTCTCTTCGCCTTCGCCGAAGCCACCGTCCCGAAAGTCACCGTGATTACGCGCAAGGCTTATGGTGGCGCCTACGACGTCATGAGCTCGAAGCACATCCGCGGCGACGTCAACTACGCGTGGCCGACAGCCGAGATCGCCGTGATGGGCGCCAAGGGCGCCGCCGAAATTCTATATCGTTCCGAACTCTCAGACCCCGCGAAAATCCAGATTCGCATCGATGAGTACAAGAAGCGCTTCGCGAACCCGTTCGTTGCTGCCGAGCGTGGTTACATCGACGAGGTCATCACGCCGTCAGCCACGAGGAAGCGACTCTGTCGCGCGCTCAACATGTTGCGCGATAAGACACTCGAAAACCCCTGGAAGAAGCACGACAACATTCCTCTCTGATCGGCGCGGGCGGCCGGCTCCCGGGAGGGGAGTCGCCCGCGCCAACAAAGAGTCTACATATCGACCCAGACACCGCTGCGCCAGTAGCCGCGCCCTTCGTGCTCACGCCATTTGTAATGATCGGCTTCGCGCCACTTCCAGTCATCGGGATGCACGCGAAGATGCAGTTCGGGCTTGTAGGCGTATTTCTCTTTGACGTGCCAGCAATCTCCGTCGTTATTACACACGATCGCGGCCGAGGCATTGCTTGCACTAAGCGCAAGCGCGCTTGCGCCCGCGAGAATTGCCATAGTGACAAGTTTCATGATCGTCTCCTTCGTCCATTATGGTCTGAGGGCAAACTTGCTCGCGGAACGATGGTTTCCAAGCCTGCGTGAGTTTCCTCGCCGCAGCCGCATCTGGCTCAAGGAGCCATAAGTGCATTGCTCCGTCGCGCCCCTACGCAAAGAAGTTGTGCTCGTTCGTTTCAAATCGACGAGCTTTGAAACTGGAAACTGGAGTCGGAGGTCATGGAAAAATCGGCCCACGATTAGAGTGATCGCGCGAAGGGGTGACGTGCGAAAATGAGGGATGTTTACTCCGATTACCGCTTAATTAATTAAGTCGCGGAATCCCCAGATATGAATTTCAATTCGCAATTTAATTAACGATATATTCGCTTCGCTAAGGGAAGAATATCCGCAGCGGTCCGGAACCTAAACGTTCCGATGGCATGACGCCGGTGATCGCTCAGCCGCCCATGGCGCGGCATGTTGTGAACCCTCGCGCCTCATTCCGGACCGCTACACGCACCTGTCGGTGCTTTCCAAGACTTGTGGTCCGATTTCGACGCATCCGGTTCAACCTCTTGATCTCGCCTCCCGCGAAGGACGGCCGGCTCTCGGCGTCGCGCGAAAAAATGCGGAGTTTGCAAATGCCCATGGATGATGTCTCGCGGCTCTACACAGATCGCGCCGAGCTAGATGCGGCTTCCGAAAGTGACCAGCGCAAAACCGTGCGCAAGGCGATCGCACCGAAGAAGGCGCGAGTGAATGCTACGCCCATCCTTCATTTTCTTTCGACGCAGTCATTCGCCAGCCCCTTCGACGTCAATATGGCGGTCGATGCGGGATTTAAAGTGGTGATACCGCACACCAACGTTCGGTTGGATAACACGGCGGGCCTCGTCCAGGACGCAATTTTTTCCCGGCCGCCGCACTACGGTTGCCGCACGGGCATCTTTATCGGCGGTAAAGACGCATTGCTGGCGCTCGAAATGCTAGCTGCCGCGAAAGCGGCACTCGTTCCGCCTTTTGGGCTTTCCGCTTTCGCGGACCCGGGCGGCTCGTTCACCACGGCGGCCGCAATGGTCGCCTGTGTTGAGGAGGTGTATCGGACCAAGACGTCGCGTTCTCTGAAAGGCTCGACTGTCGCCGTGTTTGGTGCAACGGGCGTGGTTGGCTTCGCTTCGGCCGTCATAGCCGCACTCAACGGTGCGAAGGTCAACGTGGTGTCGCATATGGGTCTGGCGCCACTCAAGCCCCTGGTTCGCGCAGCCAAGGAACGCTTCGGAGTAGATCTCATTCCCGTCCTCGGTGGTCGCGACGGAGACAAGTCGAAGATTGTTGCCGCAGCAGATATCGTGCTCTGCGCGGCAGCCGCGGGCGTGCAAGTGCTGAGCGCCAAGCACTTGGCAAAATCGAAGCGGACCGTCGTCGTCGCAGACGTCAACGCCGTACCGCCTGCGGGCATCGAGGGAGTTGAGCTGTTTGACCTCGGACGTCCGCTCGGACGGTCGGGCATACTGTCGGTCGGGCCGCTCGCGATCGGCGACATCAAGTACAAGACGCAAGCCGCTCTTTTCCGGCGCATGATCAACTCGGAGAAGTCGCTGATGTTGGATTTCACCGACGCGTTCGCGATGGCCCGTCAGTTGGTAGGCAAAAAGTCCCGAAAATAAAAAGCCAAATCCTTGGCGCGCCGCCGTCAGATGCCGCGCTCATTGCGGATGCGATCGAGGTAGGCGACGACGTTGGGTTTGCTCTTCACATATCCTGAACCCAGCCACTGCTGCGGCTGGTCTGCGATGTGCCGGAGCATCGCATAGACCGACGCATCGAGAGAGCGCAGCCGGTCGCCGAGGAAGTACGGCTTGTCCGCCAGGTAGTCAGAAATCGCGTCGATGTCGGTTCGGAAACAGTCTTCCACGACCTCGGAGCACCGCCGTCCCATGCCTTGCCCGTTGAACCCGGCGAGGATCCGGACGCGGAATGCATCAAGAGCCGCGCGCAGCTCCGGAGTGACTTCGGCGCCTTGAACGATATACGGGATGTAGGTTTCCCAGCCCGAGTCCAACCGCCAGCGCGGCTCGATGACCCCGCTCCAATAGAGATGCTCTTCGATCAGCCGGTTCCACGCCAAGGCGTTCGCCGCTTCGGAGCGCGAAAGGTCAGCATCGAGCGGATCGCCGTACTTTCTCTTGAGGTAAGAGATGATGACGTTGGAGTCAGCGACCTTCGTGCCGTCGCTGTCGATGATGTAGGGAAGCTTGCCGTGCGGCGCGTCCTCATCGATCCGCGCGAGGTCTTGTGTCCTATGTTCGAATTCGAGCCCGGTGAACGTCATGTAGGCAATGATCTTGGTCACGTATGGGCTGATGTCGGCAAGCCCCCAGGCAGGCACGTAGCCATAGACCGTAATCACAGTGTCCCCCAGTCCGCTGACGTGGCAAAGCAATGTCAATGACGGCGAAGTCCATCTATATCCGCCGCACCGGCTTTTGACGAGGGCAGCACCTCTGTTGGGGGCCTGAGGGTGATCGGAAGCGGGTTGAGCCGACAGCGTTGCTCCGATTTACATCCAGCTCTTGCGGTCGTCCGACTGGCAGCCATAAGGCCGAACCGCGTTTGCGAACGTCGCGTGGAGCTTATCGCACCCCCACTTCCGTATCGGCGACGGCATCGCGCTGTTGAGCTGGATGCCGACCTCGTCGTAGGCGCGCGTTTTGTTGGTGACGTACGTATACCAGCGCTGACCGAAGAAGATGACTCCCGCGATGATGATGAGTAGGGTTCGTCCTGCTTTTTAGATGCGATTGTCCTGGAGTATCCGACGCGAGAAAACTTCCACTCCGTATCGGGCGGCGGGCTCCCCGGATGGAAGTCGCCGTGCACAACAAAAGACTCCTCGGAACCCAATAACTCTGGCGCGCGTTGGCTTTCCAGCGAAATTGATATGGAGGACCACATGGGTGGTAATCTCATTTACTACGCGATCGTCTTTTTGATCGTTGCGATCGTGGCCGCAGCGCTTGGCTTCGGCGGCGTTGCGGGCACGGCGATTTCGGGCGCCCACCTGCTGTTAATGGTCGCCGTGGTCTTTATCGTTGTCGGTCTTTTGGCCGGCGTGTTGCGTAGAGGCGTATAAAAAAATCTTTGGTGCCAAGCCAAAGACGCGGTTCTCCGATAGAACCGCAACGAGCCCCGGCGCGCAGCAGCGTCGGGGCTTTTCGCACGGTATTAGCCCCGAGCTAAAGCGGTTCCAACAACGCGTAGCCCGCGGCTCGGCGGAAACGCCCGCGGCGCTCCTTTGACATGAAAAGACTTCGCAGGAAAACGACGAGCTTCGCGAGCATCGGCAATTCGATCGGCCTGCCGATCCGTTCGCCCTCGTCGCCGAGATAGCGGACTTCGGTCGCTCGCCAGCCGTGTTGCTCGAAGAAGCCGAACCAGTCATCCGGATTGAATTTGAAGGGCGCGTTTTTGAGCCGGCCGGACATCATGCGCTCGCGCTGCTTAAGCAGGTCCACCGAGAAATAATCGACGATCCAGCGGGTGGCGTGCTTGAGCGTGCGCAAATCATCCGCCAGTGTCCCGGCCTCCTCGACGGTGAGATAGGGGATGACGCCTTCGGTAAGCACCAGAATTTTCTTGGCTTGCACATCCGTGTCAGCCAGAAGCTGCCGCCGAACAGCTGCATCGGCGAGGTCGCATTTGACACGCGTAAGCTTGAGGCGCGGAACTTCGCGCGATAGCCGCTCCTCTTTGTACGCAATAACGTGCGGATAGTCGGCCTCGATCCAATTGAGAGACGCGGGGAGGTCCATGCGATAAGGGCGCGTGTCGAGCCCGGCACCGAGATTGAGAACGGTATCGACACCCTGGTCGATCGCGGACAGAATAAAATCGTCGATGATGCGCGTGCGGATCGCAATCACCCATGACGTCATGAAGCGGCCGGGCATGGCCTCGGCGATCGATTTGCCGCGATCGCCTGCGAGAAGCCCGGCAAGCGGATCGCGAAACAGCGCATCGGAGCGCTTGGTCTCGACGCTCCGATAGTGCGCGACCCAGAAAGCGGTGTCCGAGACGTTTTCAATGACACCATTGGCCATGTGCGTTGTCCTAATCGTCGAAGGTCGCTTTGGATAGCAGGTGATTAATCCATGATTGCGTCAGCGGGGGCGGCCGGATTCGCGCAAGCGGAGTCGCCCGCGCCAAAAAAAAATATAATTACACGTAGATCATTTTGACGCTCATCCCGCCGTCGATCGTGATGTTCTGTCCCGTCATGAAACCGGCATCTTCGGCGAGGAACAGGCACGCCTTGGCGATGTCATCCGGAACGCCGACGCGGCCGACGGGATGCTGCTCGTTGTCGGCTTTCGAATGATGCGGATCTGTCGCCCGGCCCGAGAATTGCCAGTTGCTCGTCTCGATCCAGCCGGGACTGATCGAATTGACGCGGATGCCGGCTGGTCCGAGGCTGATCGCCATTCCATGCGTCAGCGCCACGATCGCACCCTTCGACGCCGTATAAGCCTCGGTGTTCGCTTCCGACATGAAGGCGCGCGTCGAGGCCATGTTGATGATCGCCCCATTGCGCTTCGCTTTGACCATCTCGCGCGCCACGGCCTGCGAGCAGAGAAACGTCCCGCGCACGTTCACCGCCTGCACGCGATCGAAGTCGGCGACGGGAAGCTCAAGGAAGGGCTTGTTGGCGCTGATTCCGGCGTTATTGACCAGCACATCGGGACAGCCGAGTTCCTTGATCGTCCGCGCGATCCAGCGTCCCACGTCCTTAGGCTGCGATGTGTCCGCCCGTTCGTAGAGACCCTTCGCTCCGAGCCTTCGGATACACTCCAGCGCTTCTTCGCCGCCGTCCGCCACGGGGTCGGCGATGGAGACGGCATAGCCCGTTTCCGCGAATGCATACGCGATAGCGCGGCCGATGCCCTGAGCCCCGCCCGTGACTGCGATGACCTTTGCATTCATTGCCGTGATGTCCTGAGCCGACTGCGACCACGGCAAATTTAACCGAACCATTGGAAATGACCAAAGCGGGCTTGTCGCGGCCCCGCCATGCAAACGCCGCAAGCTCCTTGAATAGCACAAGGCCGAAAAGGCTAGCCCGAAGCTGGCGGGGAGGGGAAATGGCGCAGCCTGTCGCAATCGTTTTCGTGCACGGCATCCACACCTTCGCACCGGGATACCACGCAGAGATGCAGGCCGCGATCGAAGCCCGGCTGCCGAAGCGATTGCGCGAAAGCATCACGTTCCGCTCGGTGTTCTGGGCCGCCCGCGTGCGCGAGCGTCAGAAGGAATATCTCGATGCCGTCACAAGCAAGAACCTATTCAAGGTCACGCCCTACCGCAGTCTTGTCGTGCAAGGCCTCGGCGACGCGGCGGCCTACCAGAAGACCAAGAGCTTCCGGAATTCCTGCTACTTCGAGATCCAGTCGGACGTTCGCTCCGTGCTCGAAGGTCTCGATGGCGAGAACCTCCCCAACCGGCCGCTGATTTTCGTCGGCCACTCGCTCGGCTGCCATATCATCTCGTCGTTTATCTGGGATGTGAACACGATCAAGAATTGGGACGAGGCGCGGCTCGCTCAGGAAGGCGAGGAGATCAGGGAGTTCGCCGATTATCTTAAGAACGGCTCGCCGTTCCGCCGCCTCGATACGCTTGCGGGCCTCGTTATGATGGGCTCGAACATGCCGCTGTTTACGTTCACTTTCGGCCCGAGCCGCGTCATGCCGATTACGACGTCGCGCGGTCCGAACGAGACGCCCGCGTTTCCCGGCAAGGAGCTCGATACGGCTCTCAGCAGCAGAGCGCGATGGCTCAACTTTTATAGCCGCAACGACCTACTCGGCTACCCATTGAAGCCGCTCAACGAAGCCTACGCAGCTGAACCCCGGCTTGACGACATCGAAGTCGCCTCCGAAGGCTTGATGCGCCGTTGCTTGGGCTATGTCGCTCCGCCGCTCGTCGCCTATCGCGCGCACACCGGTTATTGGAACAACAGGCGCGTCATTCGTGGAGCGGCCGATCTGATCTCGGCTCTCGTCACCGCGGACGAGTCCATTCGCAAACGTCGCTTCGCGTTTTTCGGACCGGCAGAAGAACTTCCGGTGAGGTCTTGAGGGCTCTCAACGAAGCTCCAGCGTAGCGGGCATCCCGTACTTGGGCGGCAACGTGATTTGCGGCATGATGTCGATCACCGCGTCTGGGTCGAGCGTGAACTTGTATTTCTGCCCGACCGTGGCCAGCACGATCACCGCTTCCATGATGGCGAAATGACTTCCGATGCAAAGCCGTTGCCCTCCGCCGAACGGATAATAGGCGAATTTGGGAAGGCGCGTCGCAAGTCCATCCAGCCAGCGTTCGGGCATGAACCGGTCCGGATCGGGGAAATACTTCGGGTCGCGATGATTGACCCACTGGCTCATCAGCACCGTGTATCCGCGCTTCACGCGGTATCCGCCAAGCTCGAGCTCGGTCGTCGCCTCGCGGCCGATGACATAGACTGGCGGGTAAAGCCGCATAAACTCGTTGATGACCGCGGACGTGTAGGTGAGGGCGGCAAGATCATCGGCCTTCGCCGGGCGCCCATTGAGCACACGCCGCCACTCGTCGACGATCTTCTGTTCGACGCCCGGATGCTGCGATAACAGGTACCAGCTCCAGGTCAGCGTCAAAGCCGTCGTTTCGTGGCCCGCGAGATAGAGCGTCATCGCTTCATCGCGAAGCTGCTGGTCGCTCATCCGCGTTCCGTCCTCGTGCTGGGCAGCGATCATCGTCGAGAGCAGATCGTTGCCCAGCGGCCGCGTCTTCCTTTCGGCAATAAATCCGTCGACGACATTCTTGACGACCGCGATCGCGCGCCGCAGTTTGAAGTTTGCCGGCGTCGGAAGAAAAGTGGGGAGCTGGAAAGGCACGTCGAGCCGCGCCGTCATGAGTTCGAATGCGAGCCTCAGGCTTTCGTCGACTCGCACTCGGTCGCCGTGATCATCGAGGCCAAAAAGCGTCTTCAATGCAATCGCGCTTGTCAGAGAGCTGAACTCGAATGCGATGTCGACGGATTTGCCCGGCTTCCACTTCGTGAGCATCGCTGTCGTCAGCTCGGCCATCATCGGCGCATAGGATAAGACCTGTGCCTTGAGGAACGGCGGTTGAAGCAGGCGCCGTTGGGAAAGCCAGAAATCGCCCTCGCTCGTCACAAGCCCGTTGCCGAGGATCGGCTTGAATGTGCGAGCGCCGAAATGCTTCATGTAGAACCGCGCATCGGTGACCAGGACCTGTTGGATGAGGTCCGGATCACTGATGAGAAATAGCCGCGACCGTCCGATCCGAAAGCTCGTGATGGGGCCGTATGTCCGCGCGAGGTCGAGAAAGAAGTCGACACGGCGGGGCCCGATCTGGGAAAGGCTCCCGCCAATCAACGTCCCCTTCGGCCCGGGCGGCAGAGCGCTTTGCGAAAGTGCGATCGACGTGCTCATGGCGCAGCACTGCAAATAAAAGTTGACAATTAAGATTCGGAATCAAAGTTCGATTTGTATCGAAGCGGTTTGAAATGTCGAAAATTCGCGCACGCTAAATGGTACCGGCTAAGCTGCGATGCTACCGGTTCGTGACGATCACTGTAAGTCCCGTTTTTGACGAAATCGCAGCTATGCTCCGCCTGCGTCCTTTGCGGCAAGCCCGCCGACGGCCGACCAATCGAGATTGTCGCCACCGTTGGCGAGAAGAGTCAGAAAGCGGTCGCGCAACAGGCTTGCGAGCGGCAGCGGCACACGCAATTCCTCGCCCGCGGCGAGCGCGAGCTTAACATCCTTCAGTCCGAGCGGTGCGGCAAAGCCCGGCGGCGTGAAGTTGGCATCGGCGATCAGGGTGCCATATGTCTTATAGACGGGAGCGCCGAACAGCGTCGATGTCAGGATGTCGAGATATTGGTGCTTGTCGATGCCCGCCTTGCCAACCAGAGCCATGGCTTCGCCGAGCGACTCTATGACCGCCGCGATCAGAAAGTTACCGCTGAGTTTGACGATGTTTGCGGCCTCCGCCTGCTCCGATACCTTGAACGTCTTTTGCCCGATGGCATCGAAAAGCGGAGAAACCTTACTGACGGCGTCCGTTTCGCCAGCCGCAACGACGAACAGCTTTGCAGCGGCCGCGGCCTCGGGTCTGCCGAATACCGGCGCCGCGACGTACCGTTGACCCGATTTCGCGTGGTCTTCCGCCAACCGCTTCGACAGCGCGACGCTGATCGTGCTCGACGAAATATGGATGGCGCCTTTGTTCAAGCTTGCGAGCACGCCGCCATCTTCATAGACGACAGCCTCGACGGCTTTGTCCTCCGCTAGCATCGTGAAGACGGCTTCGCCCTTGCACGCATCGCCCGGCGTCGCTGCAACTTTCGCACCTTTTGATGCGAGCGCGTCAGCCTTCGCCCGGGTGCGATTGTAGACGGTGACATCGTGCCCGGCCTTGAGCAGGTTCGTTGCGATGCCGGAGCCCATCTGACCCAGCCCGATGAAACCAACTTGCATGCGTCCTCATATCTTTTTGCAGCCATCTGACCGGATAACATAGCATTGCCGTTACGCGGATGCGACGCGCACGGCCGCAGGGCGTTTCGTCGGCGGAGCCATGAACGCAGGCGATACCGGATCTTTGATGCAACGCTTCAAAATTGCGTCGATCTCGCCCTTCGTGCCGTTGTCGATATGCCAACCCTCGATCTCGTTGACCGGATCAAGCTGATGAGGATGCCGTGCGCCCCACAGCGCGATCGTCGGACCCTGGTCCAGCACCCACCGAACGGAGAGCGCGAGCACAGACTTGTTGAAGCGAGACCGCGCAAGCGTTTCAAGTTCTCTGACGGCCTCGAGATATTGCGCAAAGCGCGGCTCCTTGAATTTCGGATCGACCTTGCGAAGATCGTCTCCCTCAAACTTTGTCTCTGCCGTCATCCCGCCGGACAGCAGCCCACGGCACAGCGCGCCATAACTCAGGACGGTAAGGCCGGTACGCTCCGCATAGGGAAGCACGTCCGCTTCGATCTCGCGCTCGAAAAGATTGTATGGCGGCTGGACGGCATCGAGCGTCGCGCCTTTGCGGAAGGCATCCAACTGTGCAGGTGAAAAATTGCTGACGCCGATGGCGCGGATTTTTTCTTCTCGGCGCAAATCTTCAAGTGTTCGCGCGGTCTCTTCGATGGGCGTATCGAGATCGGGCCAATGAACCTGATAGAGATCGATGATATCGGTGCGTAGCCGCTTCAACGAGTATTCAATCCCCTGCCGAATTCGTTCAGGTCGTGAATCCCGATAAACCTTGCCGTCCTTCCAGGCTAGGCCAACCTTGGTTGCAATTTGCACCTTGTTGCGCAAGCCGGCTTCCGCGAGGGCCTTGCCGACGATCTCCTCGGACTGCCCGAAGCCATAGACCGGTGCGGTGTCGATCAGCGCGATGCCACGCTCAACCGCCGAGCTGATCGTAGCAACCAACTCGCGTTCTTCGCTGCCGCCCCACATCCATCCGCCGATTGCCCAAGTCCCGAGACCGACACGCGATGTGCTGACACCGGATTTTCCAATCGCAATCTGTTCCATAGCCTGCTCCGTAATTCGAATGCGATACTGGACGGCAAATGGCGATGCGGCTGCAATGATTCCAATCAATTTTTATGATTGTATTATGCGCTGTTTCAGATTGCCGGCGCCTGTGCACAATGCGGGGGCAACCCGATCTGAAAAGCGTTAGCATAGCTGCTGTGCGCACCGGCGTTGCGGATACTAAGCCAGCGCGCCTCGTAAAGTCGCTTGGCTCCTAAGCTCAGCGACGGTCTTGCGGAGTTCCTCGTTCTCGATACGCGCGTAGGCGTCGGCGGCGTGCCGGCCAAGATTTTGGAGTGCCTCGCGCTCGTTGGTGTCGATGTCCGTTCCCAACTCATGCGGCCCATAGAGCGTCACTGCGAAGCAGTGGACGCGGCTTGCCGCCGGAACTGCGAGAATGGGCAGATCGAGCCCGTTTGGAAAGCCGGCATCCTTCGCTGCCGCGTCGCCGAGGCTGCACGGGGTGCCTTTAAGCAGGTTTCCAATGTCCTTCTCCGCAAGCCGGAGATCACGCACTGCGCTTTCGCCCCAGCCGACGCCGTTTTCATAGCGGTGGAAGCCTGTCTCCGTCCGACGGAATGTCGCCGCGGAAGAAAGCTTCAAAGTGTTGAGTACGCGGTCGGATAGAAGCCGATCGATCTCGGCAGCGGTCTTCGCCTCGAGAATGGCTGCGCCAAGATCCTCCTCCGCCTTGTCCAGCGAGCGATTGAAATAGCCGTCCGCAAGTTCGACGGACCATTCGTGCAGCCGGCCTATGACGAAAAGAATAACAGCGCCGATGACGAGCCAGCCCCAACTCGGAAGATCGACCAGCTCATGCAGGTGCTCGGCCTGCTGGTGAAGAAGCAACGCGGGCAGGCTCGTCATCAGCGCGAGAACGGTCACGCGCCGAAGCGGTATCGACACGTTCACTACGCGCTGTCTGCGCACCGCTTCGACGACGAACAGGCAAAGGATGCCGTTGATCAGATAGAGCAGGCCCACGACGTCCTCGGGCATCATGAGGCTGCCCCAATTGGTCAACAGCGTCGTGTACTCATTGAGGTCGGCAATGACGAAGGCCGGCAACCCGATCAGGCAGCCCCACATGACCCATCGGAGGCGCTGATTATCTTTCGGCGAAAGGGACTGGCGGCGCATCAGCAGGATGGTCACGGCGACGATGCTGACGAAGATGCCGAAAAGGATCGTGATGCGGCTCAACAGCTCGGTATGAAAGCCGAACAAGTTGCCATAGGCCGCCATCAGCACGACCGCGAGAGCCGCCGCTAGCCAAGGCATCATGCGTTCCGCATGCGCCCACTCGGGTTGCTGCACGCCTGTCGGAGCGCGCATCACGAAGACGAGCAAGCCCGCGTAGCCCGCGGCCTCGGAGATTGCTCCAAGGGCGTTCTGCGTCAGAAGTAGGATCGGCCAGCGATGCAATTGCGCGTAGAGCTCGTAGCTCTGCCCGGGATTGAACCAGATCACGTACAGAAAAAAGCCCCAGCTCATGGGGCCCGGCTTCGCCCATACGAGCCACGTTGCGGCGAGCAAAACTGCGATGCCGGCGATCTGATCGAGCACGAGAACAAAACGTACGAGCCAATTTACCGGACGCGGCTCGGCGACCAGGTGCAGTTGCCGCGCGCCCTGCGTCGCAGTCGGCAATAGCTCGAGCGTCGTCGTCCGTCCGGGAAGCACGTATTCGTTGCCGCCGACTGCCGTTATGGTGCTGACGCAGACGTAGTGGTCGTACGGGATGCAGCGCATCTTCAAGAAATCGAGCCGATCGCCTGGCCGTATGCCGGCCTTCCAAGCCGGCGACTCCGCCTCGCCGTCGAAGGGACCCACAACGTCGTAGATCAGGCCGTTGCTGTCGGCAAAGAAGCCGAACGATCCGAGCGGGCGCACGACGCGCGCGAAATCGGGCAGGATCATCGCGAGAGCCCATATAAGCAGTCCGATGAGCAGCAGCCGCTGGCGTGTCATTGTCTTCGCTCGGGCCTCAAAACGGCGTTGTATCATCTAAGGTTGCGGGTTTATCCCCGCCCCCGGCGACGATGGTAAGATGCTGGCGATATCGGCCGCAAGGAGACGCGGATATCCCTTGTGCTCGAAGTTAATGATATCCGCTTTCGCGGGCAAATTAACGTGCGGGCAACCGCCGAAGACACTTTAAAAACTGGGGGCGCTCGATCCGCCGAAAACAAAAGGCCTCTACATCTAACCGCTTTACGGGCCGTGCGCATCCGACGCGCTGCGTTGTTATGATGATCATAATATATAGCGGGGCCGGACCGCTGGAACGCAATTCCAAACTCATTTAGAGCGCCCAAATGATCTCATCAGTGCTTGCCGCCTCGTTGGCGCGGAGAAATATCCACTACGGTTGGGCAGTCGTTGTCGCGACGTTTCTGACCATGCTGGTGACGGCCGGTGCGGTCGGTGCGCCGGGCGTGTTTATTGTTCCGCTTGAAAAGGAGTTTGGCTGGAAGCCGTCAGAGATCTCTTCCGCGCTCGCGATCCGGTTTGCTCTGTTCGGCCTCATGGGTCCGTTTGCGGCGGCCTTCATGAATCGCTTCGGCGTCCGCCGGATTGTCCTCACAGCCTTGTTGATCATCGCGACCGTGCTGATCGCTTCACTCGCGATGACGAGCATTTGGCAGCTCGTTCTCTTCTGGGGCATCGGTGTCGGTCTTGGTACGGGACTGACGGCGATGGTCCTCGGCGCGACCGTCGCGACGCGATGGTTTTCCGAGCGGCGCGGCTTGGTCATGGGCCTCTTGTCCGCCAGCACCGCGACCGGCCAGCTCGTCTTTCTGCCGTTGCTCGCCAAGCTTACGGCGCTTTACGGTTGGCGGCTGTCGCTATGCTTCATTTGCGCGACCCTCGCCATCGCGGCGTTGGCCGTGTTCTTATTGATGCGGGACAGGCCGGCTGACTTGAAGCTTCCGCCCTATGGCGCGAATGAGTTCGTGCCGACGCCTGCGCACAACGAGAATTTCGGCGCGCTTCTTTTGTCGCCGCTGCTCATCCTGAAAGACGTTGCGCGCACGGGCGCGTTCTGGGTTCTGTTCGGCACGTTCTTCATCTGCGGCCTGAGCACGAACGGCCTCATTCAGACACACTTCATCGCGCTCTGCGGCGACTACGGCCTCGCGTCTGTCACCGCAGCAAGCGTGCTCGCGATGATGGGTGTCTTCGATTTTTTTGGCACGATCGGATCCGGTTGGTTGTCCGACCGCTACGACAGTCGCTGGCTTCTGTTCTGGTATTACGGCTTGCGCGGCCTTTCGCTCATCTACCTGCCGTTCACCGACTTTACATTTTACGGCCTGTCGTTGTTTGCGATGTTCTACGGCCTCGACTGGATCGCGACCGTACCGCCGACGGTGAAGCTCACGACCCGCTATTTTGGTACCGAGAAAACCAACGTCGTCTTCGGATGGATCTTCGCAGGCCATCAGCTCGGCGCGGCAACTGCAGCTTACGGCGCCGGCCTGACGCGCACCGAGCTATCGACATATCTTCCGGCATTCTTCGCTGCGGGGCTAGCGTGCATCGCTGCGGCGCTCCTCGCGCTGTCGCTCGGCAAGCCCGAAAGCGCGCAGTCAACGCTTACGCCGAAGCTAGCCTAGAGATGCTCAGCCGACATCGACGTGGCGAAGCCGCAGCGCGTTGCCAATCACGCTGACAGACGACAACGCCATCGCGGCCGCGGCGATGATCGGGGACAGGAGCAATCCGAAAATCGGATAGAGAACCCCTGCCGCAATCGGCACGCCCACCGCGTTATAGACGAACGCAAAGAACAGGTTCTGCCGGATGTTCGACATCGTCGCTTCCGATAGTCGCCGCGCCCGCGCGATGCCTTCGAGATCGCCCTTGAGCAGCGTAACGCCGGCGCTTTCGATCGCGACGTCGGTGCCAGTTCCCATCGCGATGCCAACATCGGCCGCAGCGAGCGCGGGCGCGTCGTTGACGCCATCGCCCGCCATGGCAACAGCATGACCCTGCTTTCTGAGTTCGGAGACAATCCTGGATTTGTCCTCCGGCAAGACGTCGGCCTTGACGTCGTCGATGCCGAGTTTGGCAGCGACCGCTTTGGCGGTCGTCGCATTGTCGCCGGTCAGCATGACGACGTGGATGCCGCTGTCCTTGAGCTTCCGAAGCGCCGACGACGTCGTCGCCTTGATCGGGTCGGCGATCGCGATGATGCCGGCAGCTTTTCCATCGACCGCAACATAGACAGCGGTCGCGCCTTCGCCTCGGAGTTTTTCTGCGTCGGCATCAAGAGACGAGGTATCGATACCTGCGTCGTCGATGATCTTCCGATTGCCGATGACGACGTTCCGGCCATCGATAATGCCCGAGACGCCTTTGCCCGAAGGCGCCGCAAAATCGCGAACCTCGAGGAGCGCAATATTGCGCTCGCGCGCCGCCGCAACGATTGCCGCGCCGAGCGGATGCTCGCTTGCCTGTTCGAGACTTGCCGTAAGCTTCAAAAGATCGGGCTCGCTGATCGACGATGTGGTGCGGATGGCCGTGACCTTCGGCTTGCCTTCCGTCAGCGTGCCGGTCTTATCGACGACAAGCGTGTCGATTTTTTCCATCCGTTCCAGCGCTTCGGCGTTCTTGATCAGCACACCGGATTGCGCGCCGCGCCCGACGCCGACCATGATCGACATCGGCGTCGCGAGGCCAAGTGCGCAAGGGCAGGCGATTATGAGCACCGAAACAGCAGCAACAAGAGCGTAGGAGAAACGCGGCTCGGGCCCGAACATCATCCACGCAATGAACGCCAGCGCCGCGACGCCGATGACGAGCGGCACGAACCAGCCGGCGACCTGATCGGCCAGCCGCTGGATCGGCGCGCGGCTTCGCTGAGCTTCGGCAACCATCTGCACAATGCGTGCGAGCATGGTGTCGCGGCCAACCTTGTCGGCACGAAGAATGAGCGCACCGGAGCCGTTTATCGTTCCGCCGATGACTTTAGCTCCGACACCCTTGGAAACGGCGAGGGGTTCGCCGGTCACCATCAATTCATCGACGTTGCTTTTCCCATCCACGACCTCGCCATCGACGGGAATGCGTTCGCCCGGACGCACACGCATCCGGTCGCCCACCGAAATCGCGTCGACTTGCACCTCTTCCTCGGAGCCATCGGCGTTGAGCCGGCGCGCCGTCTTCGGTGCGAGATTGAGAAGCGCGCGGATGGCACTGCTCGTCTGCTCTCGGGCGCGGAGTTCCAGCACTTGCCCGACGAGCACCAGCACGGTGATAACGGCGGCGGCCTCAAAATAGACCGGCACGACGCCGTCCATCCCGCGCAGCTCCACGGGAAAGTGGCCCGGCAATAGCGTCGCGACGACGCTGTAGGCCCAGGCCACGCCAGTGCCGAGCGCGATCAGCGTGAACATGTTGAGGTTGCGCGTCTCAAGCGACTTCCAGCCGCGCTCGAAGAACGGAAAGCCCGCCCAAAGCACGACAGGCGTCGCAAGCACCAGCTGCACCCAGTTCGAGACTGTCGGACTGATGATATGATGCAAATTGAAAAGATGGTTGCCCATCTCCAGGATGAAGACGGGGACGGCAAGCGCCAATCCGACCCAAAGGCGGCGTGTCATGTCCTGAAGCTCGACATTGGGCTGGGCTTCAGCGGTGACGATCTCGGGCTCGAGCGCCATGCCGCAAATCGGGCAGAAGCCGGGGCCGACTTGCCGGATCTGCGGATGCATCGGGCACGTGTAGATTGTGCCCGCCGGAACGACCTTCGCCTTTTCGGGCTTTACATATTTTGTGGGATCGGCGGCGAACTTCGCTTGGCAGCCGGCCGAGCAGAAGTAATAGGGCTTCCCTTGATGGTCGGCATGGTGTTTGGCCGTGTGCGGATCGACGCTCATCCCGCAGACCGGGTCCTTGACCTTGTCAGCCGCCGCGGCGGCTTGGTTGAGGCCCGAACGTTCATGATCCATATGCTCATGACGCGCGTGGTCAGGATGCGTGTGATCGTGCGATGTCGTGCCAGCCGTCTGCCCCTTGTGGGAACAGCAGGAGTTTCCGTGACCGCCGTGGTCGTGACCGGTTGTCGGCTTACCCGCAGTCATATCGGCTCCTCGGCTGAACACTAGGCCCATACCCGCGAGGGGTATCCGATTTGACAGATATACCCCCATGGGGTATACGTCAAGACATGCAGAAGCAAACGAAAGCAGCTTGCCTCAAGCGGCTGAACCGCATCGAAGGCCAAGTCCGCGGCCTCGCCAAAATGGTGGAGGAGGGGCGGTATTGCATCGATGTCGTGACCCAGATCTCGGCCGTCCGCGCCGCGCTTCGCCGCGTCGAGGAAGAGGTGTTGCGTGATCATGTCGCTCATTGCGTCGAGCACGCCATCGCGAGCGGAAATTCGGCGGATCAGCGTCGCAAGGTCGCCGAGCTGATGGATGTTCTCGCGCGCACTTCGCGCTGAGCGAAGCATAACACATAGAAGCGGTGACGGCGCCGCTGCCACTTTGATCTGCGTCACGCAGAGTGCTGGCGGACGTTCCGCCTTTATCGGTTTTGAGAATTTCGTTGAGGCGATTTGTAATGTCGCACTTGCTTCACTGCCATTGGTTCGCCACGCCAATGACCACTTCAAGCCCGAACGTCGCGAGCAACGGAACCGACGAGCCAATGCGTTGTTGTCGGCCGAGGAGCGGGTGATCAATGGATGCGCGGGATTCCATGAAGGCTATCATTATTTCGATTGTCACTATCTCGGCGTTGGCGGGCTTGCCGAGCGTCGCCTCAGCCCAACAGTGGGATCCGTGGGATGGGACCAGGCGGCCACCAACCGCTCAAGTCTCGCCGCAAGACGATGATCGCTACGCCGATCCCCAGGACGACCGGCGCGATTATTACGACGATCGCGACGGTCAGCGCGCCGACAACCGCTATGACGATCGCTACGATCCGCGTCGTTATGATCCGCGTTACAACGGGGACCGTGACTATGGCGATGATCGAGTCGGCCCGCGCTATCGCGGCAGAACGTCCGCCAATCAGGGATATTTCGACGATCCGCGATATGGCGACCCGGGGTACGGCGACCGCGACGGTTATAGCGCCTGGGACGCCGCACCATCCGCGGACGAAGAAGCCCGATTAAATAAGACACCAGGAACGGATGGTGGCGCACGACCCTACATTCGGCCCGTCGCGCCGCCGCTGGTCGCGTTCAGCGGACCCTATGCGCCGGGCTCGATCGTCATCGATACGAGCGCGAGGAAGCTCTACTACGTGACGAGCACGACGTCGGCTTATGCCTATTCGATCGGCGTCGGCCGCCAAGGCTTCGCATGGACCGGCAAGGAAAAAGTATCGCGCATTGCGGACTGGCCTGATTGGTATCCACCGGCTGACATGCGGCAGAGAAAGCCCGAGCTACCTGTCCGTATGCTCGGCGGGATTCGCAATCCGCTTGGCGCAAAAGCCATCTACCTCGGCAATACGCTCTATCGCATCCACGGGACCAACGATCCGAAGTCGATCGGCAAAGCTAAATCGTCTGGCTGCTTCCGCATGCTGAATGAAAACGTGCTGCATCTCGCGACCCTCGTGCACGCAGGCACGGAGGTCACCATCGTGCGGTCGCTGGGCCGAAACGTTGCGTCGGCTGTCAAGACGTCCACACCTCGGCAGAAGGCAACCGAAAAAGCGTCGCCCGCGCCGCGGACGGATGACCGCGGCGCTGCCGACACAGCCGACGGCTACGATCCTTACGACGGCTGGCACTGAACGATCTACGGCGACAGGCGCCTAGCGCCGAGACTCTACAAGTCGTCGGCCTCGTCCGGCGGGTTGCCATCCTCGTCCCAGGTGATGAAGGGATAGCGCGCGAGATTGGAATTGCCGTAGCGGCGATCGTCCGTCACTTCGTCGCCGACCCATGGCGGAAGGGCGAGCGATTGATCGGCGCTTTCCAATTCCGCTTCCGCGAGCACGAGCCCGGTGTTGGCGCCTTCAAAGACGTCGACGGCCCAGACCAAGCCCTCGAACGGAACGTCGTAGCGCATCTTTAGGATGATCGGCTCGATGCTGAATTGCTTGATCATTTCGACGGCGTCGGCCTTCGGTATCTCGTACTCGTATTCGTGGCGGACGAGCACGCCAGGCTCGCTTTTCAGCGTGATGAAGCCCTTCTCGCCGTAGATGCGAATACGCGCCCTGAGCAGCGGCGTCCGCGCGAAGTACCCCTGCCGGATGCGCGCCGACCCCGTCGACGATTTCCGCCAGCTGTCGTCGCGCACGAGAAACTTTCGCTCGATTTCGATTGCCATTGAACCTCCGCTGGCACCTCGCGTCGCACTATGAGCAGCCGAGAGGATCACCAAGATCGAACTTAGTTCGGCTCTACGACAATTGCGTTTCTGTTTGCGTTGGTATGCGGACGCAGGTCGCGCGCGGGGTTGAAGAGGTTAACTCTCGCGCTCCAGGATCGCGCCCGGAGGCCTCTGGGTACCGGAACCCATCAGCATGCTAAAAGTAGCAGATACGCCCGCAGGGCGCCGGCTCACCCCAAGCAGGCCGATTTGCCGCTTGTATCTTGTTCGAAAATTCCGATCTAAGGCACCTTGACGTCTTAAGCTGGATTGGTCCCATGAAAATAGATCTCACAGATAAAACCGCGCTTATCACCGGCTCGACCGCAGGCATCGGTCTTGCGATCGCTAAAGGCCTAGCGGCATCGGGAGCGAAAGTGGTCGTCAATGGCCGCAAACAAGCGACCGTCGACAAAGGCGTCGCTGCTGTTCACGATAGCGTCAAAGCTGCTGCCGTCTCGGGTGTCGCCGCCGACGTATCGACCGCCGAGGGATGTGACGCACTCGTGAAGGCTGTCCCGGCCGTCGATATTCTGATCAACAACGCTGGCATCTTCGAGCCGAAGCCTTTCTTTGAAATCCCCGATGCCGACTGGACGCGCTTCTTCGAGGCGAACGTCATGTCGGGCGTGCGCCTGTCGCGAGCCTACTTGCCCGGCATGCTCGAACGGAACTGGGGTCGTATCGTTTTCATTTCGTCCGAGTCTGCGGTGAATATTCCCGTTGAGATGATCCAGTACGGCTTCACGAAAACAGCGCAGCTTTCGATCGCGCAAGGACTCGCGCAGCTGACGGTCGGCACGAACGTCACCGTCAATTCCGTGCTTCCCGGCCCCACCCGCTCCGAGGGCGTCGAGGAGTTCCTCAAGGCGATGGCCGACGCGGCCGGCAAGACGCCCGACGAGATGGCCGCGACATTCGTCCAGACACATAGGCCGGCATCGCTCATTCAGCGCTTCGCGAGCGTCGAAGAGGTCGCAAACATGGTGATCTACGTTGCGTCAAAGGAGGCTTCGGCGACGAACGGCGCGTCGCTGCGCGTCGAGGGCGGAATCCTCAGAACGATCGGTTGACCGCATAAAAAAGGCCGCCCGTCGCTGAACGGGCGGCTCACGCGTGACAAGAGGAGGCCCACTTAATTCGATGGCGACTTCGGAGCTTCGACCTCGACGCCGGGAGCAGCGATGCGCGTGCCTTGGTCATCCTTTTCTACGTGGGCGACGGTTGCTTTATTGCTTTCAACGCGCACAACGGGCGTGTCGACCAGGACTTCCGATTGTGATCGTTGGTAAGCGGTAACCGCGCCGCTCACCACGACGACGGCGAGAAGGTTCAAAACCATAAAAACCATTAACTCGCGTGTTCGCACGGCGTTTTCCTCCTCCCGTTGTGCCGAGAGTACGGAAAAACGCGCCGCCCGCGAAAAATGTTCCAGCGGCCAACAAAGAATGCTGTGTCAGGGCGTTTTTGAGCGTGTTGTAATTTGCAACGTGACTGCTCCCGCCGCGCTCGTCAGCGTATAAAGCTTTTTGTTTTCGGTGGTTACGCGGGCGATTTCGCTGGCCGACGAAAACATTCCGCCGGGTTTTGAAATAACGAGTTCGCCCGGCGAGCAAGCAGAATGAGTGACGGAAACGCCGGGCTTCAGATCGCGCGCTTTGCCTTCGAAAGAGTAGCTAACGCTTATGCTCGCGATATTGATGATCTGGAATGTGTAGATCGCCGATGCCGGCCGGCCGAAGAGTTCGACGGAAATGTATTTCGGCTTCTCCCCGAGCGCGCGAGCAACGCCGACTCCGATCTCCGATACAGACCCTCTCATGATGTTGGCGCGGTGCGGAGGCGAATTCATCCAGCCTGCGATGGCCTGCAGGGCGAGAGCGCCGGTGTCGAAGCCGCGGCTGTCCTCATCCATCGCCAGGTTCTCGGCGATATCGCAATGCTTGTAACCCGCGCCCTCCGCCCGTTGGGAAGGCGTTCGTCCGTCGGCGGTATGGGAGAACTTGCCGCTTTGTGCCACGCTCAGGGCGAAGGCGCGCGCCGCCTTGGCCAGCATCGCGTTGACCTTCAGTGGCGGCAATTTCTGCTCTTGGCGCACTTGATTCGTCATCTCGACGATGTGCTGCTCAACCTGCGGCAGATCCGGCACGAGGGCTGCCATTGGAAAGGAGGTTCCTGCTCAGTTAGATCCCGTGCCAAAAATCTATCCGGCGGAACGCCCTGGCGCCATGGGGCCTGCCGGGCGATCGATCCTCGTTGTGGAAACGTGGCCGCATGGTATCGCCCCAGATGCTTGCGGCGGCTTATGCCGGCTTGCGCCTAAATGGCGCGGCCACGGAAGTCACGCTGTTGGCGATCGTGGGCGAGGCTTGAGGGCGCCCCGGCGCCGCTGTAGGGATGCCACATGACTGCAAAACCGATTCTTCCGGGCGATGGCCCGATCGAGCCCGTCGAGCTGAGAACCGCTCTCGAAGAGCGTTATTTGGCCTACGCCCTCTCGACGATCATGCACCGCGCGCTTCCCGACGTGCGCGACGGCCTGAAACCCGTTCACCGCCGCATCCTTTACGCGATGCGCGAGCTGCGCCTCAACCCGGAGAGCGGATACATCAAGTGCGCCAAGATCGTCGGCGACGTGATGGGCGATTACCACCCGCACGGCAACCAGGCGATCTACGATGCGCTCGCGCGCCTGGCGCAGGATTTCGCCGTTCGCTATCCGCTGGTCGACGGGCAAGGCAACTTCGGCAACATCGACGGCGATAACCCGGCAGCCGAGCGGTACACAGAAGCGCGCATGACCGAGATTGCGGCGCTGATCCTCGAAGGCATCGACGAGGATACGGTCGATTTTCGCGACAACTATGACGGCCGAGTCCAAGAGCCCGTCGTGCTGCCCGCGGCATTTCCCAATCTACTCGCGAACGGCTCGTCCGGCATCGCCGTCGGCATGGCGACCAACATCCCGCCGCATAACGTCGACGAGCTTTGCGCGGCACTCTTGCATCTCATCAAGCATCCGAACGCGACGATCGAGAAGCTCGTCGAAATGATTCCCGGGCCGGATTTCCCGACCGGCGGTGTCATCATCGAGCCGAGAGAGCAGATCCTCGAAGCGTATAAGACCGGCCGCGGCGGCTTCCGCGTCAGGGCGCGTTGGGACAAGGAAGAAACGGGGCGCGGCGGCTATCAAGTCGTCGTCACCGAAATTCCCTATGGCGTGCAGAAAGCCAAGCTCGTCGAAAAAATCGCCGAGCTGATGAGCGAGAAAAAGTTACCGCTCCTCGGCGACGTTCGCGACGAAAGCGCCGAAGAGATCCGTCTTATCCTCGAGCCGAAGAGCCGCGCGATCGAGCCCGTGCTCCTGATGGAAAGTTTGTTCCGGTTGACGGAGCTCGATGTCCGCGTCGGCCTCAACATGAACGTGCTATCGGCCAGCCAGATCCCGAACGTGCTCGATCTGCGCGAGGTGCTCAAGCAGTGGCTCGCGCATCGCATCGAGGTTCTCGTTCGCCGCTCGACGTTCCGACTGAAGAAAATCGAGCATCGTCTCGAAGTTCTCGATGGCTATCTGATCGCCTACCTCAACATCGACGAGGTGATCCGCATCGTTCGCCGCGAGGAAGACCCCAAGGCGAAGCTGATTTCGAAATTCAGCCTGAGCGACGTGCAGGCCGAAGCGATCCTGAATCTGCGCTTGCGGTCGTTGTCGAAGCTCGAAGAGGTCGAGATCAAGGCCGAGCACGATAAGCTTTCGAAAGAGCGTCGCGAGCTGAAGCAGCTCCTGAAGTCCGAAGAAATGCAGTGGGACCGCGTCGCGGAAGAAGTGAAGGAGACGCGCGAGAAGTTCTCGAAGAAGACCCCCATCGGCCGCCGCCGTTCCTCCTTCGCCGACGCGCCTGAGGTCGATATCGATCTCGAAGCCGCCCTCGTCGAGAAAGAGCCGATCACCGTCATCCTGTCCGAGAAGGGATGGGTTCGGGCGCTCAAGGGCCACCAGGATGACCTGTCGAAGCTCGAGTTCAAGCAGGGCGACGAACTGAAGCGCGCCTTGAAAGCGTTCACCACAGACAAGCTCGTTCTGTTCGCGACGAACGGCAAGTTCTTCACCCTCGAGGCCAATTCGCTTCCGGGCGGCCGGGGACACGGTGAGCCCGTGCGCCTCATGATCGATCTCGAAGAAAACCACGATATTGCGGAGGTATTCGTCCACGATGCGTCGCGCAAACTGCTCGTGGCTTCGACCGGCGCGTACGGCTTTATCGTTCCGGAGGAAGAGGTCATTGCCTCGACGCGCAAGGGCAAGCAGATTCTGAACGTGTCCGAGCCGGAGGAGGCGCGCGTCTGCGTTCCGGTCGACGGCGATTACGTCGCGACCATCGGTGAAAACCGCAAGCTCCTGATCTTCAAGCTCGACGAGGTCAACGAGATGACGCGCGGCAAGGGCGTCATCCTGCAACGTTTCAAGGACGGCGCGCTGTCCGATATCCGCGTCTTCAAAAAGTCCGAAGGGTTGACGTGGCTGGATAGTGCGAACCGCGAATTCACCCTTTCCTGGAGCGAGATCAAGGAATGGGTCGGCGAGCGCGCCCAAGCCGGCCGCTTGGCACCGAAAGGTTTCCCACGGTCCAATTCGTTCGGCCCGCGCTTTTAGTCCTCGGTGTTGATCTCCGAGGCTTGTCGCGGCCGCTAGGCGAAGCTACGACTGCCGCCCATGGGTGGGTTTGTAAGACGAGCGGCCGTCATCGCCGGGGTTGCAGTCATTGCGGTTATCTCATGCTGTTCCGGTCTTCGGGCGGACGAGGCCCCGGCGACATGCGCGAAGGAAGACTTCGAATCCGTCGTCGAGGTCGCATCCGGAAGCCTGCGCGACCTGAACAACCAGAACCGCCCTGTGTTTCAGGAAAAGCTGCGCGCACTCAAGGAGAAGCGCAACTGGACCCATGACGACTTCATCGACAAGGCAAAACCCTTCGTAAGAGACGAAAAGACCGCCGTCTATGACCAGACGACGGACGAATTACTCTCCGCAATCGCATCGATGGGTCAGGAGGGGGCCTCTGCTGCCGCCCCCGATTGCGCGCTGATGCTCGAACTCCGCGCCCGCATGAAGTTGCTTGTCGATACGCAGTCGGCCAAGTGGTCTTACATGTTTCAAAAGCTCGACGGCGAGCTGGCGAAATAATCAACAAATCTCAGTCGGGGTCGCCGCTTGGAGCACGCTCCCAGCGATCCGGTCCAAGGCGTTCTTGCGGCTTGAATCGCGTTTTGTAGGCCATTTTGCGCGACCCCTCGATCCAATAGCCGAGATAGACGTGCGGCAAGCCGATGCGGCGCGCGAAAGCAATATGCTCCAGGATCATGTACGTGCCGAGACCCGCATCGGCATCTGCAGGGTCATAAAAGCTATAGACCATCGAGATGCCGTCCGTGAGCCGGTCGCAGAGCGACACCGCTTTTAACGGCCAGGAATTGAAATCGAGGTCCTCCGCGTCGGTCGGCTTCTGGCGATACTCGGTCAGGAATGTTTCGATGACCGTGTCCTCAACCATCATTCGGTAGTCGAGCATCGTCATGTCCGCCATGCCGCCGTCGCTATGGCGCGCGTCGATATAGGCGCGGAAGAGCTTGAATTGCTCCATGGTTGGCGTCGGAGCGGTGCGCTGGGCAACAAGCGACGAGTTCTTGTTCCAGCTGCGACGCATCGAGCGATCTGCCTGGAATTCATTGACCAGCACCCGCACCGAGACGCAGGCTTGGCAGCCCTCGCAATAAGGGACGTAGGCAATGTTTTGGCTGCGCCGAAATCCCGTCGTCAGCAATCGGTCCACAAGCTCCGGCGGCTTGTCGTGGGTCAAATGCGTGAAAAGCTTGCGTTCGAGCCTGCCGGGCAAATAAGGGCAGGGCTGCGGTGCGGTTACATAGAACTCTGGAAACTTCTTTTGCTGCTCCGTCATTCCGACGCGTCCCTCGGGCTCGAGCGATCGATGATGATAGGAGGATGGAGAGCCCAAATTCAAGGTATTGGCGATCACTACGCAGCATCAATAGTGAACCGTAGGCAAAATTATCGGAGCTCAGCCCATAAAAATTCGGTTTTTTCCAAAGTTGCGATTGCAGGACCGAACTTATAGCCACGGGCTTTGTAAGCAACACCACGCGCCGGTCATCAGTCGCGAAGGGTTATGCTCTGAAGCAGAGACCGGCTGAAGCCGGCTGATTGCTGCCCGAAGCTTTGCGGCGCCATCCCACTCGAGGCTCGGAATCCGTCGCCGGCCGTCGCGGCTTGGACCGGTTTGGCCTGCCGAGACGGGAGCGCTAGACTTTGAGCATATGGCCCGCCGACGCCTTCGGCGTTCCGCGTCCGTCCTCCGCCCCGACTTGGCTGGCGAGCGCATAAAGCGTGCACGCCAGAACGACGGCGACGATCATGATGCCCATCCAAAGCGCCGAGCGGCGCACGAACCAACCAACGGTAGGTGTTTCAGGCGCACGCGCGCCATCCCACGCCGCACTTTGGGCCCCCTGGGCCCCGTGACTAGTCATATGCCGATCTGCCGCCTTCGAAACATGCCTCGCGACTCACCCGGTCACATCGCCCTGACCGCCCCTCCCGCACAAGTCGGCTGTTAGCCATTTCGGCAGAAATCGAATCAAATGTGGCCTTCGCGCTGCTTATCGACTGCCATATTGGGCCTGGCAAGGCCAAAGCGTGGCAGATCAGACACAATTTGACGGTGTCACTCGGGATATTTTGGCAACATTTGCTGCGACAAATATCCTTGACTGCTAAATAGGCAGGGAGTGCGACAGCCGTGTTCTTGTGCACGGCAACAATTCCTACATACTTTGCCTAATCTTCCCGCGAATGAACAAAAAGCATACTTGAGGAAACCGCCCAGGGGTAAACGGATCGCTCTAACGAGCGATCGCCGGACTGATACCTGGAGGTCCTATGATCGAACTAGTCGTCGCCGTCTGCATGGTTGATCAGCCGTCCCGTTGCCGAGACGTCACGCTTAATTTTGAAGGCGAGAGCGTCAGCACCGCGCAGTGCATGATGAACGGTCAGATCGAGATGGCAAAGTGGGCGGGGGAACACCCCAACTGGACCATCCAGAAGTGGCACTGCGGGATCGCCGGCCAATTCGCGAAGCTCTGAACCGCATTTGACAAGCTTGGCCAGTTGACAGGCTGGCCGGCCTAGGCTCCCTGGCGGCGAGTTCGCCACCGAGGAGCACCTCAGATGCCGTCGTCAATCACGCAGAAATTTGCGACTGCCGCGGTCCATGCTGGTGCCGTACCCGATCCTACGACCGGCGCGCGCGCGACGCCGATCTACCAGACGACGTCCTACGTATTCGACGACGTCGACCACGCGGCGGCGCTGTTTGGTCTGCAGGCCTTCGGCAACATCTACACTCGGATCACAAATCCGACTCAGGCGGTTCTCGAAGCCCGCCTAGCCGCCCTTGAGGACGGTTCGGCGGCCCTTGCGGTCGCATCAGGACACGCAGCCCAACTTTTGACGTTCCATACGCTCCTCGAGCCCGGCGACGAGTTCGTGGCGGCCCGCCAGCTTTACGGCGGCTCGATCAACCAGTTCAATCATTCATTTAAGAAATTCGATTGGCGCGTCGTCTGGGCGGACGCCGCGGACCCTGCTTCCTTCGCCAGCGCGATCACGCCACGGACACGAGCCATCTTTTGCGAGAGCATCGCAAATCCCGGCGGAATAATCGTCGATCTCCCGGCAATTGCGGAGATCGCTAAAAAGGCTGGTCTCCCGTTCATCGTGGATAACACCCTGGCCACACCCTACCTTTGCCGGCCAAAGGATTTTGGTGCCGACATAGTGGTGCACAGCCTGACGAAATTTATCGGTGGCCACGGGAATTCGATCGGCGGCGCTGTGGTCGACTGCGGAACATACGATTGGTCGAATAGCCGGTATCGCTACAAATCTCTCGTCGAGCCGAACCCATCCTACAATGGCATGAAGCTGGCCGAAACATTCGGTCCGATGGCTTTTGCAATTGCTGCGCGAGTGCTGGGGCTTCGCGACCTCGGACCCGCGATTTCTCCGTTCAACGCTTTCCTTGTGTTGACGGGCGTTGAAACACTGCCGCTCCGAATGCAACGACAATCCGACAACGCCCTGGCGGTCGCAAAATGGCTTGAGATCCATCCAAAAATCGCATGGGTCAGCTACGCGGGCCTTGAAAGCAGCAGGGGCTACAACCTCCATAAAAAGATCTGTCCAAAAGGCGCCGGCGCGGTCTTCACCTTCGGCCTCAAAGGCGGATATGAAGCGGGCGTGACGCTCGTTTCGGGCTTGAAGCTCTTCAGCCTTCTCGCCAACATTGGCGACACTCGAAGCCTAGTCATTCATCCGGCATCGACGACGCATCGACAACTCCAGGATGATGAGCGAGTTGCCGCCGGGGCGGGACCGGACGTTGTCAGGCTTTCAATTGGCATCGAAGACGTTGACGACATAATCGCAGATCTCGAACAGGCGCTTGCTGCCATTTAAACTGCCAACAGGAAGGGATTATGAACCATCAGCTAGTCCTCCAGTTTCAGGGCGACGACGACGACACGCTCGACAAGGTCATCGCGCTCGAGGATCGCCTGATCGAAGCGCTCGACGGCTCGACCACGGCCGAAGTCGATGGCCACGAGCCCGGAGAAGGTGTGATCAACCTCGTTTTGCTCGCAAAGAACGCGGCAAAAGTCTGGGAAAAAATCGAGCCGATCGTCGAGGATGCGTCCGACGAACTCGACATCAATGCTGTGGCGTTCAGGGCACTCAACACCGAAGAGTTCACGGTGCTCTGGCCGGTCGATTACGAAGGCGAATTCGAACTAGCGTAATTGCCACGCGCCTCCGGCTAAGGCGCCGGCGTGCCTAGCGCGCCTTGACGTAGGAACCGGGTGCGTCCTCGATCACGCCGAGAGTCGCCCCTGGAGCCCGTGCTGAAATCCAGCCTCCGGATTGCTGCGCCAGCCAATCGATCCAATACGGCCACCACGAGCCGGGGTGCTCGATCGCGGAAGCTTCCCAGTCGGCAACGCTCGTCATCACTTTGCCGGCGGTCCAGTACTGGTACTTGACCTTGTTGGGGGGGTTGACGACCCCCGCGATATGCCCGGACCCGGCAAGGACGAATTCGACGGGTCCGCCGAACATCTGAATGCCGCGGAAGACGGAAGGGGCGGGCGCGATGTGATCCTCGCGCGTTGCGACCGAGAAGATCGGCAGCGTGATCTTCTTGAGATCGAGCTTGATGCCGCCAAGCGTCATCCCACCCTTCGCGAGCCGGTTCTCGTTGTAGAATTCACGCAAGTAATACTTGTGATTGGCCGCCGCCATCCGCGTCGAATCCTGGTTCCAGTAAAGGAGGTCGAACGGAAACGGCTTTTTGCCGAGCAGGTAATTGTTGACGACATAGGGCCAGATAAGGTCGCGCGGCCGCATCATGTTGAAAACATTGGCCATACGCGAGCCGTCGAGAAAACCGCGCTCGGTCATCAATGCGTCGAGGCTCGCGAGCTGCTGATCATCGGTGAACAGCAGGAGATCACCCGCTAGCGAGAAATCGACCTGCGTCGTCAGCAGCGTGCAGCACTTGAACGGTTCTTCGCCGCGCTGGGCGAGATAGGCCAGTCCCGTCGCAAGCGCCGTGCCGCCAACGCAATAGCCGAGGACGTTGATCTTCTCGACCCCCGTCTCCTCCTGAACGGCACGTACCGCTTCGAGGATGCCCTCAAGGACGTAGTCTTCGAAAGTCTTCGCCGCCAGCCGCTCGTCGGGGTTGACCCAGGACACGACGAATACCGTGAAACCTTGATCCACCACATACTTGATGAGGCTCTTCGAGGCCGTCAAATCGAGGATGTAGTATTTATTGATCCAGGGCGGGACCATGATCAGCGGCCGCTCGCGGACCTTCTCCGTGGTCGGCGAAAATTGAATGAGCTGAAGAAGGTCGTTCTGAAAAACGATCTTGCCTGGGGTCGTCGCGAGGTTGCGGCCAAGCTCGAACGCATTGGGGTCGGTCTGACTGATTTTCATCAGATCGCCGGACCGCTTCAGGTCCTCCGCCAGCAGGTTAGCCCCATTCAAGAGGTTCTGAGCATTGGTGGCGAGCGTTTCGCGCAAAACCTCGGGATTGGTCGCCGGAAAATTCGAGGGCGAATAAGCGCTCGTCAGCTGCTTCAAGTAGAACTCGGCACGATGACGCTCGTGCGGGTCGAGATCCGGCGTTGCGGCAAGCTGATCTTCGGCCCACTTGCAGGCGAGAAGATAGGCCTGCTTGCAGAAATCGAAGAACGGGTTCTTATCCCACTCGGGATCTTTGAACCGATGGTCTCCCGGAGCTGGCTCGATGAGCGGCGCCACGGCGAACCCCATCATGCGCGCCAGGACGTTGTTCCAAAGCGCACCAAACTGCCTGAAGAATTCAGCCTGGGCTTCTGAAAGTTTGACAGGATCGGATAACCATTTTCTCGCCAAGGACGAAAGCGTCTCGGTCGCCGCCGAGAACTCGCTGGCGGGGGTGTAGGGGCCGATCTTCGCATCCGGACGATCCGCGAGCTGAGCAAACGCCGCACTCCCGCGCTCGAATGCCTGGAGCAAGTTCGAGGCGAACGTCTCCGGGTCCGGGATCCGGTACGACGAAAAGAGCGGCGGCAACTCGTGGCTGTCTTGCGGCATGGCGTCTTCAGAAGCTTTCTATTCTTATTCCCGTCGAGGCGGGTGCGGACGTCTTTGCCAAAACCCAACATCAACACTGCCGTCAACGCGGGCGTCAAATCAAGCGCGAATCGGTCATGCTGGCCCTCCGCAATAGGTGGGAGGAGATGGCATCAGCGTGACCGCGGCACGTTTACTCCCGCAGTGCGAAAATTGTGTGGGGATGGTGGATTTCGCGCCGTTCCATGTTACGTCGCGCCGCAACACTGGACGGGACGTGGGGCTGAAGCGTAAAGAGGCGATTGCCGGGCCTTATCGCGAAGGTGCGCCTGGTTCGATGAGAGACTTTTGAGCTTCGCGTCAGCCGACATGTTTCCGCCGCTTTGCTGCGGCGCCAAGGGGTAAAAATCTTTGAGCGAAGAGTTCCACCGCATCAAACGTCTGCCCCCATACGTATTTGCGGAAGTGAATCGTTTGAAAGCGGCAGCACGTGCGCGGGGGGCCGACATCGTCGATCTCGGCATGGGCAATCCCGACATGCCGACGCCGCAGCACATCGTCGATAAGCTCATCGAGACGATCAACAAGCCGCGCACGCATCGTTACTCGGCGTCGAAGGGCATCCCCGGCCTGCGCAAGGCGCAGGCGGCCTACTACGATCGCCGCTTCGGCGTGAAGCTCGATCCCGAAACGGAGATCGTAGCGACGCTTGGATCGAAAGAAGGCTTCGCGAATATCGCGCAGGCCATCGCCGCGCCGGGTGATGTCGTCTTGGCGCCGAATCCGACCTATCCGATCCATGCCTTCGGCTTCATCATCGCGGGCGCCGCGGTTCGCCATCTGCCGGCGAGCAACGGCGATGATTTTCTGCGCGCCATAGAGCACGCCGTAAAGCACTCGATCCCGAAGCCGCTGGCCGTCGTGATGTCCTATCCGTCGAATCCGACGGCGATGACTGTGGAACTCGACTTCTACAAAGAGGCCGTCGCGCTCTGCAAGAAGCTCGACATCATCATCCTGTCCGACATCGCCTACGCCGAACTCTATTTCGACGACAACCCGCCCCCCTCAATTCTGCAGGTGCCGGGCGCGAAAGACATCGCCGTCGAATTTACGTCGCTGTCGAAAACCTACAACATGCCAGGCTGGCGGATGGGCTTCGCGGTCGGCAACGAACGGCTGATCGGCGCGCTGGCGCGGGTCAAGTCCTATCTCGACTACGGCGCGTTCACGCCGATCCAGGTCGCGGCAGCGGCGGCTCTCAACGGACCGCAGGACTGCGTCGACGAAATTCGCGCAATGTATAAGAGTCGCCGCGATGTGCTCGTCGAGAGCTTCGGCAAGGCAGGCTTCCCCATTCCGCCTCCACCGGCGACGATGTTCGCCTGGGCACCGGTGCCGGAACGCTATCGCAATTTGGGTTCGATCGAGTTCGCGAAGCTTCTGATCGAAAAGGCCGATGTCGCCGTTTCTCCCGGAATCGGTTTCGGTGAGCATGGCGAAGGGTTCATTCGCATCGCGCTCGTCGAAAACGAGCAGCGCATTCGCCAAGCGGCGCGTTCGATCAAGAAGCTCTTCTCGGAAACGGCGGAACCCGCGCGGTCCGCTTCTCGTCCTCAAAAGTCCGTCAGCCGATAATCAGCATCATGGAACCACTCACACTCGGCATTGCCGGACTAGGCACGGTTGGCGGCGGCTTGCTGGGACTTCTGCAAGCCAACGGACCTCACTTCGCAAGTGTCGTCGGCCGCGAGATTCGCGTCACGGGCATCTCGGCGCGTAGTCGCGAGCGAGCGAAAGAGCGTGGCATCGCCGTCGACGGCGTCGAATGGTTCGATGACCCCGTTGCGCTCGCCGTCCATCCTTCGAACGCGGTTTTCGTCGAGCTGATCGGAGGTGAAGACGGTATCGCGAAGGCCGCCGTCGAGGCGGCACTGGGGGCCAAGAAGCACGTCGTCACCGCGAACAAGGCGCTGCTCGCAAAGCACGGCTTCGAGCTTGCGCGCCTTGCAGAGAAGAACGGCGTCGCATTGAATTTCGAAGCCGCCGTTGCGGGCGGCATCCCTGTCATCAAGACGCTGCGGGAAGCGCTCGGCGCTAACCGCGTAAAGCGCGTCTACGGTATCCTCAACGGCACCTGCAACTATATTCTGACGCAGATGCAGAACGAAAAGCGTGCATTCGCCGATGTTCTGAAGGAAGCTCAGGCGCTGGGATATGCCGAGGCCGACCCGACATTCGATATCGGCGGTTTCGATGCCGCTCATAAGCTTGCGCTTTTGACAAGCCTTGCGTTCGGAACGCGAGTGGCCTTCGAGCAGATCCACATCGAAGGCATCCAATCGATCACCCAGGCCGACATCGAAGCAACCGACAGTCTCGGCTATCGGATCAAGCTCCTCGGAGTCGCGATGGAAACCGACACCGGCATCGAAGCGCGCGTATCGCCGGCACTCGTCTATAAGGACTCGGCCATTGCCGAAGTGTCCGGCGTCACGAATGCCGTCGCGATCGACGGCGATTTTTCCGGCAATATTCTGCTTGTCGGTCCTGGCGCCGGGGCGAAGCCGACCGCATCAGCGGTCGCCGGCGATATTCTCGATATCGCGCGCGGTCTCGTCGTGCCGCCCTTCCTGACGCCGACTTCGAAGCTCAAGCCACATAAGCGTGCTAAGCTCGATCAGCATTATGGATCGTACTATGTTCGGCTCGCGCTCTACGACAAGCCCGGTGTCATGGCCAACATAGCAAAGCGCATGGGCGACCGCGACATTTCGCTCGAGAGTATCGTGCAGCATCGGCCGCAAACATTGCATGCGCCGCGTGTTGGCTCACGCGTGCAAAAGAACAAGGATCAGCCGGTCATCATCATCACGCATGAGACGACCGAGGAAGCGATGCGCAGGGCTCTCGAAACCATAGAGAAAGACGGTAACGTCACCGAGCGCCCGCAGATGATACGGATTGAAGAGCTTTAGATTTCACATTGGGCACCGCGCGGAAGGACAGGAACTATGAGCAGGGCTGAACAGTCGAACGGCACTCACGGGCCGGGTCTCGATAAAATCTTGGTGCTCGAGCTCGCGCGAGTGACCGAAGCGGCCGCGATTGCTGCGGCCCAACTGCGTGGCCGCGGCAACGAGAAAGCCGCCGACAAGGCCGCCGTCGACGCCATGCGCCGCGAGCTCGGCCGCGTCGAGATCAGAGGCACCGTCGTCATCGGCGAAGGCGAGATGGACGAGGCGCCGATGCTCTACATCGGCGAGAAGGTCGGGACGGGCGAGGGGCCGGAGGTCGATATCGCCGTCGATCCGCTCGAAGGCACGACGATCTGCGCCAAGGCGATGCCGAACGCGCTCGCTGTGCTCGCCATCTCCGAGCGCGGCGGCCTGTTGCACGCACCCGATATGTACATGAATAAAATTGCGGTCGGCCCCGGCTATCCCGAGGATATCGTCCATCTCGATGCCACGCCGGCTGAAAATCTCAAGGCGCTGGCCAAAGCCAAGGGCGTGCCGATCTCTGAGATCATGGCTTGCATCCTCGACCGTCCGCGCCATGCCGAACTGATCCGCGCCGTTCGCGAAGCCGGCGCCGGCGTGCAACTCATTCCGGATGGCGACATCGCCGGGGTCATCTGGACGACGGACCCGAACGAGACGGGCATCGACATTTACATGGGGTCGGGCGGCGCACCGGAAGGCGTTCTCGCTGCCGCGGCCTTGCGCTGCATCGGCGGCCAGATCCAGGGACGGCTCATGCCGATGAAGGATGAAGAGCGCGAGCGTGCCGAGAAGATGGGGATTTCCGATATCAAGCGGATATTCAAGCTCGAGGACATGGCGTCGGCCGACGTCGTCTTCTCGGCAACCGGCGTGACCGACGGCTCGCTTCTGAAGGGCGTCAGGATCAAGGGCGATTTCGCCGAGACGGAAACAGTCGTGATGCGCTCGAAAACCGGCACCGTCCGTCGCATCAGGTCGACGGTTCGCAACGTCGGAACTCGTTTTATGTGATTTCGGGAGACTCTAGCGGCTTGATTGTGGGGACAACACGAGCCGGATAGACCGAATCGACCTACAACTTGAATGGAAATGGGTCGGCAACGAGCAGCGGCGGGGAACGATTGCGCACAAATTTCGCGACAATTGAAATTGAAGCCGGCGCTGACGAACGCTCATTTCTCGGGGTGAAGAGCAGCGCGCGGGGCTTCGCTTGGCGTGAGCGCTTGGCCCCACATTTGAAGCCGCTCGCGACGGCGATCAGCCAGCGCCATGGTCTGCCGGATCTGATGGGCCGCGTCCTAGCGGCTCGCGGGGTTGGCCTCGACGACGTGGCGACCTTCCTCGACCCGACGCTCAAAGCGCTGATGCCGGACCCGAGTACGTTGCGTGACATGGACAAGGCCGCATCACGCCTGGCCGATGCCGTCGAAGCGAAGCAGCCTGTTGCGATCTTCGGTGATTACGACGTCGATGGCGCCTGTTCTTCCGCGCTTCTGAAACGATTTCTCGCGCATCACGATATACCGGGGCGCATCTACATCCCCGACCGTCTGTTTGAAGGCTATGGCCCGAATGCCGCCGCCATCGAAACGCTTGTCAACGAAGGCGCCAAGCTCATCGTGACCGTCGATTGCGGAACGACCAGTCACGAGCCGCTGGCCGTCGCGCGCAAGCTCGGCGCCGATGTGGTCGTAATCGACCATCACCAGGCCGACGAGCGGCTTCCCGAGGTCAACGCCGTCGTCAATCCCAACCGTCAGGACGACATTTCGGGGCAAGGGATGCTCTGCGCGGCGGGCGTTGTGTTCCTTGTCATCGTCGCGACGACCCGCGAGCTGCGGCGGCGCGGGTACTACGGCTCCTCACGCGAACCTGATCTCTTGGCGCTTCTCGACCTCGTGGCGCTTGCGACTGTCGCCGACGTGGTTCCGTTGATCGCGCTCAATCGCGCCTATGTAAAAAAAGGCCTCGCGGTCATGCGCGCGCGGGAGAACGTCGGCCTCACGGCGCTGACCGACGCTGCAGGGCTAACGGTACCGCCGACGCCTTATCATCTGGGCTTCATTCTCGGGCCCCGCATCAATGCGGGTGGCCGCATAGGGAACGCCGCGCTCGGCGCAACGCTTCTTTCGACGTCCGACCCGCTCGAAGCCCAACAAATCGCCGAGCTGCTCAATCGCTTGAACAAGGAACGCAAGGACATCGAGACACTGGTGCTGGAGGAAGCACTAGCCCTTGCCGATCGGCAGATCGCCGACGATCCGTCACGCGCGATCCTGATCGTTGCTTCGGACGCTTGGCATAAAGGTGTCGTCGGTCTCGTCGCGAGCCGCCTCGTCGAACGTTTCCGCCGGCCGGCGTGCGTCATCGCGTGGGAAGCGATGGCAATGGGCATGGGCTCGCTGCGCTCGGTTCCCGGTATCGACCTCGGAGCCGCGATCCGTGCCGCAGTGACTGCGGGCCTTCTGACAAAAGGTGGCGGGCACGCAATGGCGGCAGGTCTGACGGTCGGCCGCAATGGCCTTGCTGCACTCGAACAATTTCTGCTCGCTCAACTTGGCGCGGCCGCGCCGGGAGTAGGCGACACGGCGCATCTCGACGTCGACGCTTCGCTCGTCGCCTCGGGCGCCACCCGTGAATTGATGGACCTGATCGAGCGCGTCAGCCCGTTCGGCCAGGGCAACTCGGAAGCGCGCTTTGCGCTTCCTGCGCACCGCGTGAAGTTCGGTAAGATCATCGCCGAGGCCCACGTGCGCGTTATCCTCGAAGGGGGCGACGGTTCTCGTCTTGACGGCGTAGCGTTTCGAGCTGCGGGCCAGCCGTTGGGCGACCTTTTGATGTCCGCAGGTGGGATGCCGCTACACGTCGCAGGTCATCTCCGGAGGGATACTTGGGGCGGCCGTGAGCGCATCGAGCTGCAGATCGAGGATGCCGCCGACCCGCGTCGGCAGTAAAACGTGACCGTCGGCATTTCTTGACCCATCCTGTCGCAGGAAGAGGGGTGGGGGCGTGCTTGCCAAGGACGCCCAAAGCCGACTATAGGGTGCCCCTTGCAGCCGACGGACGCTCCCTTCGTCTATCGGTTAGGACGTCAGATTTTCAATCTGAAAAGACGGGTTCGACTCCCGTAGGGAGCGCCAGCAATTTCAACTATTTAGCACCAATCCACTACCCGCTGCAGTTTACTCTGCAAGCGAAATGCAAGCAGCAATTTCGATCGTATTGGGCACGCGTGTCCGTCGTTCAGGAGCCGCGAAAAGTCGATTCGAGGCGGCGTTTCGTGACCTAGTCGAGGCCAAGGACGGCTCGCTCGCTTTCACGCCCCACATTTTGGGGCGGGCTCAACGGCGAGATGTCACGACGCAAGGCAGGAGGTGCGTTGTGCGATCGCCTTCGTGATCTTGGAAAAAAGGCGAGTGTTATTGCGTCATTGGCCACAGCCACGGTGGCTCCGTCGTTCTCGCGGCACTGGTGCAAGGCGCGTACCGGCGACGCGAGGGGCTGTCGCGTTAGATCACGGTCTGCACGCCATTCAGTTCGCGGCGGATGCCAATCCAGCGCTAGACACGGCCGCGATACTCGGGTCCCAGCGATCTGTTTCCGACGAACCAAGCTAATTTCACCGGGGTGTTTTCCTGCAGGCTGGTTGCGAATCATCGCTTCCTGACTGCACCTGATAAAAATGGCGCTGCTTTTCTCGGACGACGATAAGACGTGGCAAACAATTCCGCCGTGGGTCGGATCTTTGATTGGGCTAGGCTACAACTGGCCCGATGATCCTTCCCGGCAGCGCAGAATCTCGCTCATTTCGATGCCATGCGATTCTGCTGCGGCCGGTCTAATTTCGCTCGGCGCTCTTGTGCGGGACCTAGCTAATGGCAAAGCTAACGATGTCGATGGGCACTATGAATCTCTCATGCGATATGCACACCAATACTTGGAAAGCTGTCGCGTTTGTCAACTAATCAAGTGCGATCCTGACATCAAGCGGTGTGGGTACATCACGAAGGCGACCGGTCGGCTTCGTACTTCTACTTATCCGCGACGAACTTACCTAATTTCAGGTAGGACGAACTTCAAGGAAAGGCAGATCGCGTGGCATTTTCAACCACCGCGTGGTTCGCTCGTCACCGAATTTCCAAATCCGACATACGCTATTAGGTGGAACGTCGAAGGCGAGCCGTCGGTGCTATTTGACAATATGTCCGACCAAATTTCAGAAGCTCCATACTTGGCTCTCGTCCCCGACGCGCGCATTCTACCAGACAACCTGCGCAAGGCGTGGTCCGGCCTTGTCTAGCGGGACGCGTGGCCGGCGAATCCGCTTCTCGCGACGTGTGTGCGTCGATTCGTTTCCGAAATGGGTCGGCGGATTACCTGCTGAGTGAGATACTCAGTATTCATGGTTGGGCCCGGTCCAGCGGTCCGTCTCGCCTCAGTTTCTTTAACTCACGCACACAACAATTTGCTCAACGCGCGGCTACGCCCGTATTGGTGGTGGCAGATGGTGACGAGGCTTTCCTCCGCGTCCTCGCTCAACCAGAATTCCAAAGATCTGACGTCATCGGCGTGATCAATCGGGCCGTTGAACGCGACCGGCTCGAAGCGCTCGGAAATCGAATTCGGGGATTGCAGCAATGGTATGCCGACGATTCTTCGTATCGCAGCTTGCTTCCAGCTCTTCCACGTGGAATCGCCATATCGGTCATTAGAAAGAGACCTTCCTGATGTCGGTTCCCGCGTCGAAAGTTTTCGATTTCTTCGAGCGGCATCGAGTTCGTCACCCTAAAACGGCAAGAGATTTCCTCGACTACTTTCGGCGCGTTGCGCAGGAGCTTGCGTGGTATCGTTCTAAGAATTAGCGAAGCTGAAGACGGAGAAGCTATCGACATCTCGTATCAACTTCGGGGGTTACTGTCCGAATGGCTTACGGTCCCAGTGCCTTTCGACCGCACTAACCTGGACGCCGTCGCAGATCTGCTCGGGGAACCCAGCACTTTTCAAGCTCGCTGGGGTGCCGATTTACGCACCTTCTGCGATACGGCCCTAAGTGCTGCGGAGGAAATTCAAGCGATCGAAAACCCCATGCGGGTAGAGCTTCGTACCATCATCAGGCTGCTCCGCACGCGCGGTCGAACGTTCAAGATTTACTGTCACCGGCGAGCACGACCCCACTTTAAATCGCTGCTAGTGCCACCGGATGACCTCCCGCTTTCGGATTGCTCATTTCTGCACTCGGTGAGGGACTACAACAATACCCCGCCCTTCGACGACCTGATTAAGATAGGTCCTTTTAGGAGCCGCGGTTGGAGTTCAGCGCCGGATGCCCTTCTCACAGCACCGCGCTTCAGTGCGCTTGACCAAATCCTCTGGTCCGGCTGCAGCGACGAACCTGACTTCGGGTATGATCCTGTATCACCCCCGTCTGCTTCTGTTGCATCGCCGGGTGCGACCGGTGCCAATATCCAAGGCACCGTAAATTGGATCACGCAGTTGACGCTCTCAGGCGATGATCCTGGCGCTTCCGATGAATACTCTGTTCAGGAAGACGAGCTGCGGCTCTTCCGAGACACTCCAGTTAAAGCAGACATGCGCGCTGCAGTGCTCGTCCAAATCGATTCTGAGTACGGCATTCTCTATCTTCGACATTCAGAAGTTCTCAGTTTCGACCCCGAGAAAGCCGCATGCCAACCGATTAGTATGCGGATTCCGGGCGAGACCCTTCTTGAGGGTATGTTTGTGATAAGCCCATTTTTGGAAGAAGGCGAACGCGATGGCATGCAGGCTGAGCCTGGCCATTACAGCCGAATTTGGAAGGTACGGCTGGAACAGGAAATGCGAGCAGACGCGGCTGGACTGGTCCGACGCTTGCGCGATGCCGGTCTTCATCTCGTAAATTTAGGTGACCGTCTCTGGAATTGGATCGAGCCCCCCACCACCGTTATTCACGCGCCGCAGCGAATGAAGCACTTCGAAATTCTTCTGCTTGTACTCCGCGTCACTGGGGACAACGGTGACCATTCGCGGCAAAAGGGGCCATTTTGGCGGCTTGCTTGGAATGAGGTTCGCCGGTCGCGGGGCGAGTGTATTCAGGCAGGCTTCTTGGAGCATGAGATTGTCGAGGAGAAGCTGTTCGCGATTCTTGGAAAGCTACTGCCGGAAATTCGGCAGAAGTCATTGGCAAATACGAGTTTTCGTATGGATATTCCGGCCGGCAACGAGACGACGGGGTCCTTCCTTTTCTCCAAGGTGCAATCTATCGAGGAAGGATTTAGCGTTCCTGAATCCGAATTGAAGGTCGTCTTCGAACTCAGCCGGATCGACCAATGGCGCGACTAATCCCATCCTTCATGGATGATCGCACTCCTCCCGGTGAACGTGATGTCTTTAATTTGCTTGCTGCCGGACCAGACGACTGGGTGGCGCTGCACTCGCTTGACTTAGCTCCGTGGAACAGGAGCCTGCGGACCGAGATAGACTTCGTCATCATCGTGCCAGACACAGGAATTCTCTGCGTTGAGGTCAAATCGCACGAGGCGATAGCGTTTGACGGTCACCGCTGGTACCCTGAATTGCTCTTGTCATTCCCCAGAGGCAAGCCGGCCCGCGCTCTAGCGGATAGCAATGCTACCACCGCCTGATGAATAGCTGCCCCCAACGTCGAAGTTCGAATACGTGGAGCTTGACGGGCCGGCTGGAGCCGCAAAACCAGCAAAACCGCGTGAAGGCTCGCCGTACTTGGCGCTGTAGGCCGTCATCACCTTGTTATCCATGTAGCAGGTATCGCAAGCAACACTTTGCGGGGAACGACCGGAACCGGTGAAGTCACGGATGCTGTCCGCCATCACTGTTGTCTTCTGATCTAAGTACTCATAGACAGCATCGCGCGCGTTCTGGACACGGTCCTTCGCGGCTTCATATTCCGATTGAACTGTCGAATCGTGGTTCAGGGCCTCAAAGGCCTCCTGGGAAAACTCATTCTGCCCCGCCGCCATCTCGACAAGCTTGTTCTGCAATGATTTGATTGTCGCATCAACGCTATTTCCTCAAGGCCTTGATTGATGCTGTCCCAATTCGTCGGAGGTTCGTAGGCCGAGGGCTGCTGGGTATAATAGATGTAGCCCTGTGCTGAGGCCGGACCTGTTAAGATAAAGTAATGCACCAACGACTGCTGCAATGCGTTTCATGGTGGTTTCTCCTTCGCTGACGTTCTGCGCCTTACCTTTGTTTCGGGGATAAGAAAAAAAGCGCAGGTGTTCGGTAGTCGGCGGCAACCGAGGAGATCTTCCCGTAAGAGAGATTTCCCGAGATGGGGCCTTTTCCGAACAGAATGACAGAAATCGTGGTTCAAAAATGCAAACCGGCGGCATTACGCGATCTCACCTCGGAACCCGAGCCCGGTGCCGTGCGGTGAGATCTTAGGGGTATAGTTTTGACGCCTTCTTGCGCTTGTCCGCAGGCTGCTGAACTCAAGGCGATCCTGAACTAAGGCGCGTTCCGCGTGGTAGGTTCCGGGTTTCCGACGCCGACTAGTAGCCAATTACGCAAAGACCAAAAGGCATTTTCACTCTGCTATGACCATATAGAGCATCGGCGACCGCAACAGTGTTTGCGTAGTCGTTGCTGATGGTGTCTCGATCGTTTGTTTTATAGCGATAGGCGTTCGGCACAGCCAAGAACAGGTGATCAAGATTTACCATCACTAACGCCTGAATTAGGTCTCGATATACCGCGTTTCCCATCCATGCCCGACCGGCTTCTATCTCGAGCCCCGCCTGCCACTGCGGGTGCCAACCGTCTACCTCATATTGTAGACTTGGTTTCGCATTTTCGCCGAAGAACACCGGCCGTTTAATTTTTTGGTCGGTGCGCTTTCCTTGTTCGACGTCGAATCCAATATTCATCAGATCAGTGCGAAGAAGATCTAAGACTTCGCCGCTCGTCATCCCCTTTTTGAGGCCTATGGTCCCTATGTCGGACTTGTGCTTCTCGAAAACTCGCACAATCTCGTCGACGAAATTCGGGGGGCGGCTGGTCCGTGGAAAGGTTGAGAAGCGGGTTGTGGGCATTGGCCTATTTAAAGGTATGTCGGGGGCGATAATGGTGCTCAAAGTCACCGGCGAAAAACTATTTCACGTCACGCGGTCCGCTCGAAAAGCGGGTTATTAGCCGAAGCATGTCGGCGTACACGTCGGAGGCCTGTTTAAGCGACATGGTCGGCATAATGAGCGGATTCATTCGCCGCCTTTCTTAATTGGTCGTGCGAGTGCAACCTTTGCTAAATCAAGGACTCGGCGATAAGCGCGTCAATCACTTTCGTCGCTGCAATCTACTCGCAGGCCAGTCATCCTGAGAAACCAATGAGATCAAGAAGGCCGTGGCCAAGAAGAAAGCCGCGGGCGAGCAGTCGATGGCTGAGATCGCGAAGGAGCTGAACATCAGCAGAGCGACGGCCTATAGGGCTCTTGAGCGGGCCTGAACGAGATAAGTCCGGGACCAACTCTCGGGACTCGGCGACACGCGAGTCTCGCTGAGCACTGAAGCAGATGACGGACACTCAAAGGGCCAAGCCAATGAGGCACGAGCCGCGACCTGTTGGGTGGCTCGACGCCGATTGAAAGGCTTCCGAGACTTGAGGAGGCGGTTAGCGCTTCCGTAGCACCGCATCTACAACTATCCCCCAAATCGGGGATGCACAGGGTATATTCTACACTGTAGAAGTCGGCCATTAACCCGCATGACGCGGGGGCGTCTGGATCGGGTTGGATTCCTTTGAGCGCGTTTTCAGTACCAAATCAAAGCCGCGACAGGCGGTTTTGCCGGTTTGATCACTGATTGTGTGTCCACGCCAGAATTCGGGTTCGCTTCTCAATTCCGTTTTCGATGCGTTTGGCCTGCTCCGTTGCAAAATGATGTCATGAGGGTGTGAGCGATATGATTTTTAGAGGTGTTGCGTGCGTACTCGCCGGGGCGTCCTTGACGTCCATGGCGCTCGCTGGGGAATTCAAGCTCCCACCTGAGGTCACACCCGCGATGCGCTCCGCATGTGAAAGCGACGTGCGCCGTCTCTGCATTGGCAGCAACCCGACGGTCGCCAAGGTCAAGATTTGTGTTGCCGCGAAATTCTTCCAGCTCGGCAAGCGTTGCCAAGTGCAAATCGCGCTGGCGGGTCTCAAACCCTAAATGCGCGGACCCTAGGTTTCCGCTGTCCTTTTCGCATCCGCGGACGGCCTAGGGAAGTGATGCGCGCCCAGCGGGTAAGCCGGGAGTGCCAAAAGGGATTTAGAGGTCCACAATCTTGGCTTGGACGCAGCCGCTCAGCGCTTTGCGCACTGTCTCTTGAGTAATACGAAGGATGGCCTGCCGATTGTGGTCGGTCCGACATTCCAACGCTTGACTGAGGTAGAAGTCGGCCTGGAAAAGCGTGTCTTCAAGTTCCGACAATCGAGTGTTGTCGGGCGCGAGGGTGGCTTCTGTGTCCATAATTCACCTCTTGGCTAAGTCATGGCTGGGACCCATCGTGAAAGCAAGTGAACGCGCGAAGGTTCCTTGATGGGTCGAGCATAGGCCCTCGACGCGTCGCCCCGCATCGCCAGGAGTGCTTTCGCGGTCGCAGCCGGGAGCAAGACGTGTCTTGGCTTGTCGCCCTTGCCGACGAGCGCAAGCTGCACTTCGCCGCTTTCACGCGGGATGACCTGCGACCACGTCAAGGAGGCAATCTCGGAAACTCGTAGGGCTCCGTAGTAGCCGATCTCGCATAGCAGCTGCTCTCGGCCGGGCTTCGCTGCTTTGAGAATGCTCTGGGTGTCGAACTCGGACAGGATGCGCTGGGCAAGAAGGCGAGGGGCCTTAGAGGTATGATCTCGAGTTCCGTACCGACTGTCATCTTAGACCGACCGTCTATTGAAAATTCTGCAATGACAAACTGTATGTTTCACGGCCTTTTTCGTCGGAAAAACAGGGGAAAGCCTCGTGGTGGGGCCGATCATGCGCGAAGAGCGGGGCGGTGCCGTCATTGTATCTGCGTGGCGACCACAAACATGGAGGAGGGGGTCAGACGCCAAAACAGCGAAAGGAGATTGTTATGGCAGTTACCGCGATGTTGGCGTGCAGCGGGGTAGCTTAAGCCAGCACCACTCTCTGGGATCGGCAGTGGATGCCAGTCCCAGGTTTCAAATCCAAATTGTGTTTGAGGTCGTTTTCCCGCCCGACCCAGCCGTGGCCCTTGCTGAGGCCCAAAAAAGGACTACGTGCGGATGGTTTCCATTTCCTTACCTGGCCCGACTGCGGAATGCGCGGTTCGCGCTCGCACACAATCATAGGGCCGAGGCCAAGAAAGAGGCCAAGGGCTAGCGGTGGCAGCTCTATCCACAGCTCACCGAAATTATTCTCCCTCAAAAACAAATCAGCTACCGTTGATTGCACATACACTGCATGGGGGACGATCATGTTTCAAGGCTTATGGTACAGATGGAAGCTGAACGACAACGTGATTCCGTTTCAAGGCGTCTACATCATTGAAAGCGATGGAAAGGTCTTCCACACAGGCCAGACCGATAACTTTGAGCGTCGCCGCGCTGAGCATGTGCGCGACCACATTGTATATTCCTTGTGGCATCCAAATCCCAACTATCTCTGCATGGCTGTCGGCGACAGTCGTTTTCTCGACGGAATAGAAGCCTTTCTCGGCCGCGTGCTTAGCGTGTCGATCGACAAACGATATCCCGGCCCTCCCGAAATTCCGTGCAATCTTCCGTCGGATCTATCAGCCAGCGCCTCGGCTCCGCCGCGCTCGAACTCCCACTGGAATTGGACACCAGAGCCGAACGCAATGCAGTCGTATCATTCCGAGCATCTCAATCCTTACGACGTCCTTCGTGAGAGCATGGCGCGGTTTGGCAGCACGCCGAATGAAATGCGGCCATATCACCCCGAACCGAACGACGCCCTGTCGTTACCGGAGACTCGGACCTTCGACCTGGATCGATGGTTGGCTCAATTCCGGACGGCACCTTAGCTCATAGATGGTGCATAGCGTGCCGGGACACCGCAAATCTCAGCCGCGCTCGAACGAGAAGCGCATTCACGGGCAATTAGGGGAACGCGAATATGCACGATGGTTTGACTCTTGTCCTCGTGTTTTGCGCCGTGTTTACGCCTTTCGTGAACGTCATTGTGATGACGGCGGTGTGGGGGATCTGGGGCTTCGTGATCGGAACGATATTGACGGTCTCTGTCGTGTTGTTTGTCAGGCACGAAATAAATAAGCAAATCAGCTAAACTCGTCTCGCAAGTTCCGGGGGGAACGAATGATCTTGAAAAAGCTTCGCATCAGGACGCTCGTCAGAAATTGCCGCGAGTGGGAAACCTTCCGCGCTAACTGACCGCAAGGAAATGGTCGCGTATTGCGATACTTGGTTGGCGATTAAGCGCTGAGATCGCATCGCTGGAGCACCCAATCTAAAAGAAGCACTCGATTTGCAGCTCAGTGAGAACACATCGACCTCGGTAGAAAAGTTCGAAATCCACCGCTGGACCATGCTCGTCGCGAAGGCTGCGGCGCGCGAAGCGCGGCAAGAAGCGGGTGTCATCGGCAAGGTCTATCGGAAGCCCGTCGGCTTCTATCGATATCGCAAGGTCATGCCCAATGAGAACTCGGTCCCTGAGCGTGGCCGTATACGCCCTCTGGGTTGGGAAGCAGCGGAAGGACTGGCCGGAAAAAAGCACGTGAATCTGGGTTCATGACGGAGTTTGAGCTGCCCGAGGCCGACTACACGACAGCCCGCGCGGCATTCGCCGCGAAGAAGGACGAGGCATCAAAGAAGGTTGAAGACTTAAAGAAACAGCTGGGCAACAAGTGGAACGAAGTTACGGGGGCGGCGGCTCCAGCGTAGTTCTCCTGGACGATGCGCGCAACGCGCTCGCCAAATGCCGCAACCAACTCGTCGTATCCGGTGCGAGTGTCCTCCAGCACGTCGTGGAGCAACGCCGCGACAAGAACGTCTATGTCGTCTCCCTCGACCGACGCGACTAGGTCGACCACTTCGATCAGGTGATTTATGTAGGGCTCTTGGCTTGCCCCCTTGCGACGTTGGTTTCGATGGGCCTCGGCCGCGAAGGCCAAGGCTTTCGTCAGTCGCCGCACCTCGCTCGCCATGACGCGATGATCCTGTGTTCGATCAGTAGTGATCTTCCACGCCCGCATGGGGTTGCTTCTGAGAGAAGCCCCACGGACTAGATGGCGCTTAGCGAAATTTTTTGATCCGTTTTATAACCGTCATATGCTACATCTATAGCTAAGCTTGTCGTTAGCGCGTAGAGTGAGCACCGCCATGGAACGTGCATCGGATTCGGTAGGCTCTTCCGCAAACCTCCCTCCTTGCAACGTCGATTTAGCTCAAAACGCTTGGAGCTATTGGATCGATGCGTGGCAACGCAGTCTGCTTTTTCTCGACGTCTTAGAGCAGCGCAGCGAGCGCTATGCGGCGCACGCCGCAAAGACCGCGCCCCACGTATTGAAATTCGGCTGCGAACTTATAATGGATGGCCGGGAGTTACCTAGCCCCGTAAATTACGCGCTTGTTCGCATCGTTCCACCCACAAACGGCCAAACCGATGATTTTAAGCGCCCCTTTGTCATCGTCGATCCACGGGCTGGGCATGGTCCGGGCATAGGAGGGTTCAAGTCCGATAGCGAAATCGGCGTCGCCCTCAGGGCGGGCCACCCTTGCTACTTCATCGGTTTTTTACCTGAGCCTATGCCTGGGCAGACGATTGAAGACGTTTCTCTCGCTGAGGCGGCCTTTCTTGAGCGGGTGATCGCGCTCCATCCGAAAGCGGAAGGCAAACCGGCGGTGGTCGGAAATTGTCAGGCGGGCTGGGCAGTCATGATGCTCGCGGCTGTGAGGCCGGAGCTCTTCGGTCCAATTATCATCGCCGGCTCGCCTCTTTCTTATTGGGCGGGCAACGCCCGGCAGAATCCGATGCGCTACACAGGCGGAATGCTCGGCGGAAGTTGGCTCACAGCTCTGCTTGGCGACCTCGGAAACGGCATCTTCGATGGCGCGCGACTCGTTGAGAATTTCGAGAACCTCAACCCGGCGAACACCCTGTGGAAGAAGCATTACAATCTTTATTCCAAGATCGACACTGAGGCTCCGCGGTATCTCGAGTTCGAAGAATGGTGGGGCGCACATGTCCTCCTGAATAGCGAGGAAATGCAGTACATCGTCGATGAGTTGTTCGTCGGCAACAAACTTGCCTCGTCAGAGATCGTTACCTCGAATGGAACTCGTATCGACCTCCGCAACATCCGTTCGCCGATCGTCGTCTTCTGTTCAAAAGCAGATAATATCACGCCGCCACCGCAGGCATTGGATTGGATTCTCCAGCTTTATGATAGTGTCGACGCCATCCGAGCGCACGATCAGACGATTGTCTACGCGGTTCACGAGTTCGATAGGGCATCTCGGGATCTTCGTCTCCGGATCTGTGGCCAAGAAAGAGCACAACGAGTTTGCGAGCAACATCGATTTGATCGACGTGCTGCCGCCCGGTCTTTACGAAGCCGTGATGACGCCGAAGGATCCCGAGGATGCTTCCGGCGATCTCATTAGCGGTGACTACCTTGTGCGTTTCGAAGCGAGAACTCTCGATGATATCCGTGCGCTTGGCGTGAACAGCGAAGAAGACGACCGGAAGTTCGCGGCCGTCGCCCGAGTCTCCGAGATAAATCTTGGCCTCTATCGTACATTCTTTCAGCCTTGGATCAGGATGTGGGCGAACGAAGGCGTCGCCGAGTGGATGCGCCGCTACCATCCGCTGCGCTTTCAATACGAGTTGTTTTCGCGCGCCAATCCGTTTATGCGACCTCTTCTTGCAAATCTTGAATGGGCGCGGGAGAAGCGCCAGCCGGTCTCGAAGGACAATCCCTTCTGGGAAGCCCAGGAGCGGTTCGGGGATTGCGTCGAGGCATCGCTCGAACTCGTATCGCGACATTCGTGACAACACGTCCCGGGCGTTGTTCGACGCGATATACGGATCTCCTCTCCTGCAGGCGCTCGTTGGCCTCAAGGCGTCAGATGAAGGTCCGCGCCTAGGGCCTGCCAAAGACGCTGCGTATCGGAACATGGTTTCTCATCGCATTGAAGAACTGAAAGAACGAATTCCAGTTGGCGGTCCCCGAGAGGCAGCAATCCGCGCCCTCCTCTACATTCGCATGCCAGACGGCGTTGTGGACGAGCGCGGATTCAACCTCTTGCGACGCATGCGGGAAGAGGCTGGAAAAGGCCTTCCCCTCAGTGACTTCAAGCAGCTCGTCCGCGAACAGTTCTTGATGCTGCTGATCGACGAGCGCCGCGCCGTCGAGGCAATTCCATCAATGCTCAATGGCGATTCCGCGCTCGCCGCTCGTTTAAGCGGCAATCTCGGCCGGATGATTGAGGTGGTTGGGGTGCAAAGCCGGGCGTCAAGGTCGCGTCTGGCCGAGATTGAAGCGCTGTTAGCGAGCGTCGGTCGGAACGGAACGTCGAAGACAACTGCACTGGAAAATCCTCCGCCCGATATTGTCCCGCCGCCGCGAGTTCATACGGCCAGGAGCTCAAAGCACCATTGAGTCGGAAAGCGCTACGGCCAAGCGCGAAATAAGAAGAAGAGTAAAATTACGTTCCATCGGGCTACTGCAGCGACGGTGGCAGAAGAATCAACATCGCCGATCCTGAGTGGCCGACCACGCTGCCCCTTGGGCTACAGGCTCCAGGCGGAGATCATCAACTTTCCCGGTGGAATGCCCGGGATGTCGGATTGTCATCTGTATGGTGATTGAATCCGACGTCAGGGCGTGAGGACGCAAAGGAAACGCGAGATGACAAAAACGGCCGTTGCTTCTGAAGTCCGCAGGCACCAGAAATATGAGCACTTGATAGCGACTGCGAAACGGTTGCCAGCCCTTGCGACTGCGGTTGCTCACCCTTGCGACGAAACCTCCATGCGCGGCACGCTCGAAGCTGCTGAAGCGGGACTGATTATTCCGATACTTGTCGGACCGAAGGATAAGATTGTCCGACTTGCGAAATCCCTCAGCCTCAGCATCGAAAGCTTCGAATTAATTGATGTGCCGCATAGCCAAGCTGCGGCCGACAAGGCCGTCGAGATCGTGCGCTCCGGCAAGGCCGAATTGCTGATGAAGGGAAGCCTCCATTCAGATGAGCTTTTGGCGGCCGTGGCAAAACGTGAAACGGGGCTTCGCACGGGACGGCGCATCAGCCACGTTTTTGTCATGGACGTCCCGAATCATCCCCACACTCTGTTCATTACTGACGCAGCGGTAAATATCGCACCGGATCTCGTCGCAAAACGCGACATTGTCCAGAACGCGATCGATCTTTACGCCGGGCTCGGTCTCGGTAGGCCGAAGGTCGCAATTCTGTCGGCGGTCGAGACCATCAATCCGGCCATCCCCTCGACAATCGACGCGGCCGCGCTCTGCAAGATGGCGGATCGTGGCCAGATCACCGGTGGCGAGCTCGATGGCCCACTGGCCTTTGACAACGCCATCAGTCCAGAGGCAGCACGCATCAAAGGCATCAAGTCGCCGGTCGCTGGCATGGCCCAGATCTTGGTCGTGCCTGACCTCGAAGCCGGCAACATGCTCGCTAAGAATCTCACGTTCATCTCGAATGCGGACGCGGCGGGCATCGTGCTCGGCGCGCGGGTCCCAATTATTCTAACGTCGCGTGCAGATAACGTGCGCACGCGTATGGCCTCGTGCGCCGTTGCAATGTTGCTCGCTCACAGCCGGCGGACGAATGAACCGATCCGGGCTTAAGCCATGCCTGAAACCATCCTGGCCGAGCATCAAGTTTCAGCTATTCGGCATACTATCGGATGGCCAACTTGAGCGACGCCTTAAGGGCCAAATCGAGGGGATCGGCGCACGCCCGCGCTTGTTCGCGAGAGGCTCCAATCGGGAAATACTGATCGATGAAACTTGGTCGGTGACCGAGGTCAGTACCGTCGCGGCTGCCCTCGATAAGCTCATCGACTTTCTGCGCGCGGGCGACTGCCGGTGCGGTGGGACATTGTTTTCGTGCCCAGGAAATAGCGTGCCGGTGATCGTCAATGTTGTTTCGAGGGCTGAAGGCGGCACTCGATCACGAAGGGCCTTTGGTCTAGCCACAAAGATGTCTAATGGAAGCCGGCTGCAAAGTGAACGTGTGTGGCCTTTGCTCACGTAGCTTGGCGGATTTTGTCAGATAAGTCACAAGCAATCCGCTGGCACCGACTTAGGACAAGGGAGTATCCACTATGAACCGATCAAAGTTGGAGGCTTTGCTCGACAAGCTGCCGCGGATGATGCGTCCCTTCAATCACAAGGAGTTCGTCGGGCCGAAGAATCCCACGGGCTTCTCGCAGTCGATGTTGGCCCTTCAAGCGCTAGCTAGCGCGTTGGAGAATCCCTGCGGTAAGCTCTCCATCTTCTCAAGTCCTTTGACCGACATCTCTGCTTTCCTTGTTTGGTGTAAAAACGCCCCGGACGGGTTCGTAACCGTCGGGGGCGTGTGCTGTCGTTTACAACAAATTCGCCGCGATGCGCGGAGCCTTCAAATCTTCTGGATCCCGTCGTCCACAGCCTTGCGCACAGCATCCGTCTTTTTGCTAACGGCGCCCTCTGCTTTTCCCTTCACAGCCTGCGCGTGCGCGCGAGATCTTTGATTCCCATTCAATTCGCCCTATATCGTTCTGGCCATACTCCAAAACGGCGGCGGCTATAGCCTGAGTTTTTAAGCGACTTATTGCTAAATCGGCAATCAGCGCTTTTGTTGAGCTAACCGACAATAGGGGACCCATACGCCCAGAATTAGCAAGCTTCAGCAATTCTTCGAGCTCCTCCCAAATCGCATTCGTATCTCGCTCATCAAGTGCAGCCATGAACTCGCGAACGCCGCTGCTAACTATCAGAAGAAGGTTGCGCAGCCGCATCGGGCTCGCGGCTTCAGGTATTTTACTTCGTCCAAACTTGGCGTCTTCGAAGCCCTTGGCGACGCTAATCATGAGTTGTTTGAATTTTTTCGAGGCCGTCAGCATCTGTCGATCTTCATCAGTCACGATGCAGCCCCTCTTCAATGAGCGCGGCAACGCTTTCGCTTAAGCGACGCTTCGGATTATCTCCCAAATGCGCGTACCGCTGTGTGGTGTTAGGGCGGGAGTGGCCTAATACGCTTCCAACAGTGAAAAGAGACGCCCCATTGGATACCGCGGCGCTAGCAAATCCGTGACGCAGGTCGTGGATGCGCCATCGGCCTACGTTCGCGCGATCTAGAACGAGCGACCAAGCCGCGTTGAAATTAACGAAAGGAACCCCGCGCTTCATTGACGGAAAAATGTAGGGGGATCCCGACAAACGCGGAAGCGCAGCAATCGTTCGAATAGCTGCCCCGGGCAACGCGATTCGTTTCGGTCCAGTCTTGCTGTCAGGGAGGACAAGGTCAGCCCTTTCGAGATCTAGCCAATCCCATTGCGCGGCGAATATCTCGGATCGACGAGCGCCTGTCGTCGCGAGCACCCGTAATCCTGCTGCGAAAAACAGCGAGATACGGCCTTCGTCGGCAAGGTCATCGGCCGCCCCCAGTAAGGTGGCAATGGTATTGGTTGAGGGATATCGATTGACCGGCTTCTCGGGAAAGTGAGCAATGGTGGCACAGGGGTTCGTCAGAGCAAGCCGTCGCTTCATCATCCAACCGAAGAGGCTCGAGAAGACGGCGAGCGCCCGGTTCGCCCGGTAGGGGGTCGAGCTAAGAACTCCGTGCCAAGCCGCGACATCAGTTGAAGTGACTGAATCGATCCGCCGCATCCCGAATTTCGGCAACACGACACGTTCGAAGAGGTCGATATAGAGAACGGCCGTCGACTCTTCGCAGTTTGGGCATGACGTGCTCGCGTCTGAACCGCTCGTAGCTCGCCGCGATCGTTGGTGAGGTTTTGCGACGATCCCGATCTAATGTGGGATCCACGCCGCTGTCTTCTTAAGCCTCGAACTCGTTCGGCCTCATTCCGCGCTTGGTCCGGCGTCAGTTCAGCCTCGCTGCCGAGGCTGATCCAGCGCATTCGCCCGTTAAGCCGGATGTTCACTCCGTAAAGAACAAGCCGATTGGGGCGTCGTGCCTTAAAGCCTGGGAGCAGATCGTCGGTAAGCCAATCGCCTCGTTTCAACGCAATAACCGAACGCCGATTGATCCTTAACTTCTGACCCCGCCATGTCACCCCTCGTGCAAGCAATATGCAAGCAGCCTAAGTGATTTGGTGGGTGCTTAGATGTATCTCAGTTCAGCTTTCCACGCCGGATTTACTGCGGTTTGCGGTCGCAATTTACGGGAGTCGAACCCGTCTTTTCAGATTGAAAATCTCATTTTGGCAGGAACGTCCTTTAGACTTTTCAATGACTTAGCCATTTTTCTTCCGGCCATTCTGACTTCTCGTCGGGCGTTCCATTCTGACATTTGCTCCGGCTTCGTTCCCATCAACCCAATCGCGGCGCTTCCTGGCAGCATTCATCCGTTGATGCTCTGTGCGCTTGACGTAGAGACGGGCCGCTTGGGGTGTTTTGTGACCCGAGAGGGTCATCACGCCCTGCTCGGTCAGTTCAGCGTCGCCGAGCTCAGTCATGCCGCCATGACGGCAGGTATCCAGCGTTACATGATCCGGCAGCCCTGCAGCAACTCTTGCCTCTCGTACCCGGCGCTGGGCATAGACTTTGGAATAGGGGCGCGCGGGCCCGCGCTCTCCTGAGGTCAAGACGATTGGCAATCCGAGCCGGGGAAGATTCGCAAAGTAGGCCTCCAGCTCTGCGTTCGTAGAGCCGAGCCGGAGGCTAGGACCCGCGATTAATCTACACTTAAAGAATCAACCATCAGGGTCCCCGCGGTGTCGCGTTGAGGAGCGGTCGGGAATCGATCAAGTCCGCGCTAGGTCTGTTTCGCCCGCTCCCCCGCGACGCTCAATTGCCTGCGGGAGAACCCTAAGCTGCAAGCAAATCTTTCTTCTCGAACCCGGACTGCACGATCCGCATCTGCGCCGGGTCGAAACTCCGAGCCAGCGCGAAGGCTTCCTCTGAGCTTCCAGACAACCAGGTCTCGAAGTCGGCTTCGGCGCTGAGCAGCACCGGCATCCGCTCGTGATTAATCGAATCCGTAAGGGCGTTCGGAGCCGTCGTCATGAAGCTGTAGACGTCCAGCTCGACGTTGGGGCCGTCCTTTTTCACTGGACCCTTCCAGCGCTGCCAGATCCCCGGAAATGCGAACAGACGACGGTCCTCGTCGCCGTTGACGGCAAACCAATGCCACTTCGCCGGTTTCCCGCTATCGGGTTCGCAATAACTCGATGCCGGGACGAGGCACCGGCGTTGTTCAAAGGACGGCTTCCAGAAGTTGCTGGTCAGGATTTTGTCATCGCGAACGTTGGTGACGCGGCGTGGTGCCCTGCCGGGCTGTAGCAGCACGAAGCCCCACGACATCGGTAACAGCTCGCGCTCGCCGTCCTCGGCCTTCCTGATGACGGGAGCGGTCCAGCCTGGAAAGATTGCGGGCTGCGGATCGATCCGGCTTGCTCGATTGTCGGAGATCCGAAACAGACGGCGGATCGCCTCGACGTTGCGGGTCTGAGAGTACAAATTGCACATGGGGCTGATGTAAACAGGGGAGAACCTGTTCGCAAGTTCTGGCCCGGGCTGGATCGGCGCGGCGGCGAGCCGTACTCAGATTTGAGACTGACCAGCCGGGGGCAGGAAATGCGCAGAGAACAGCGTGTCCTTCCATTCAACCATCCGATCGCGATCTATCTTCGCAGCCCTGCTGGTCGCGACCGGCGACTGAACAGCCAGATGATCAAGCAGCTCGATCTCGATCCAAATACGCAGTGGCGGTTTGAATCCGTGACCTGGGAGCCGCCTGGCGCCACCGCGCATGTCACCTTGAGAGCGTTCATGCCGGACGCAAGTTTGGCAAGTTGGTTGTGATGTTACGATGCGAAGGCACTTGGTTCGACTAGTCGGAGCTTTTTTGATGCTGACCTTTGCGGTCGCCTTCCTTTTCGTCAAGCTGCCGTTTTTGTTTCGCGGCTAATCCGCCGGTATTCGGCGCGGTGAGGCGCAAGATCAAGAACGAGCGCTCATCCGACGCTCGCTATAGCGATTGACAAAAGGGGATCAGGTTTCGGTGTGACCGCCGCCCATCAGCTTCTCGTACGTCGTGCCGTAAAGATGGACGAGCTTTTGCAAGTCGAACATCGATACGGGGGCGCGGCCTCTTTCAAGCTGCTTGACGTCTTTCTTCTTGCAGCCGAGGACTTTCGCAACTTCCTTTTTCTTCAACGCGCAATCGGTGCGGGCTTTCTGTAGTCGTTCGCCGATGGCCTTGGCTTCTTCGTCCATCGTCATCTCCACAACACACCTAAAACAAGCTTATCCCGACCACTCAAAAAGGAAAGACGCGATGTTATCAAGCCGCGTGCTCCAGCGGGCAAAGACCCCATGAGATCACGGGGCGTCGCCATCGCAGCCATTAACCGTGACGGCACCGTTGGAGCGCCTAATCGGCCACCAATCACATCATCACGCCGAGGGGCGGCGTATCGTGGCTCGCCTCGCGACGCGGGCCCTGCCCCGAAAGGTTGACCGCGCCGCCGTACGCTGTAAAGGCGATTATGGATGCGCATATCTAGCCTCC
>CAVPYR010000031.1:0-11538 GCA_963710005.1 uncultured Alphaproteobacteria bacterium | reverse complement strand
CCAACAACGAGTAGTTATTGGGATAGGCATCGGGTTCTCGAAATCAGTCCGCGCAAAATTCCGGAAAGTTTTCCTTCGTCAATACGATCTCGATCGGCTTACAATTCTGATCGTAAAAACGACTAGCCGCCTTCTCGAGACGGCCCCGATGGGCCTGAAAGACGGCCATCAGGTTGCCGCGAAGGCCGCCCCTAAGGTCGTCGAGGACGAAGCGCTCTACAAAGCAACGGACGACGCGATCCTCCGTGTCCACCATTGTGTAAAAAATGCCGTCGTGATCCTTCCAATGCGTGTGCCGAGGCTCGTGGACGTTGTCCGCTCGTTGCAAAGGCATAAAAGGCTCCCGAAAAAAATCGAACGATTGCGCCTGCGCTCATGACGCAGGATTCGCGCGATTTCAATCCCATTGCGCGCAAGTTGCCGAGCCCGATCGAAGCGCTACTGAAGCGACAAGATATAAACCCGACGGGGCGTCGTCTCGCCGCGGTGACTGACCCAGTCTCGATACGTCTTGTGCGGTCGGCGGGGCAGCCGGATCATCTGCGATAGACGCGCCTTCGATGGGTCCGTCGATACGACGGGCAGTACTTGCTATGCGTGCCGCTCGTACACCCATAGCGCTTGAGGAGATCCTGATCGTACTCGCTGTTCGGGCCGCCGGCGCGGGCATTGGCGCGGGCGCTCTCAAGATCAATGGCGCCGCTCAGAGATGCGCCGGCGACCTCGGACGATGCAGATGCCAGGGCCAACAGTCCAAGTAAGGCAAACAAAAACGGGCGCATTCGAATACCTCTGCACCCCCGCCTGATGAGGAAGATTATCACGGTTCCGGTCGCCGCAAGCGCGAAGTGCGTTTTCGGTAAAGAGGTTCAAGTTGGGTTGCATCCACAGCGCTGGGAGGATCAAACCGCTGCCAGTGTCGGGATGACGAATACCCGTTCCCTTTTCAGGGTGCCGCGCATGTTGACCCTGTAGGCGTAAGTTTTAATCGGGCCCCCTCGGCGCCGGATCAAGACCGCTAAGCAAGCGGCCACCGGGTTCCACGGCCGCATCGGAATGCCGAGCTCGGCGCAGAGATCAGCGTACTCGATTTGGACGGTCGTGACCGGAATGCCGCGCTGGGTTTCTCCCGCCATCGATTGGATCAACCGTCGCAGAAGCATTTTCGCGTGAACATCAGCAAGGTCGCGCGGAGAGCCTTCGATCAGTTCCGAAACCGATACCGGAATCGACGTTAGCGTCGGTGATGGAACCGACGTTGGAATCGACGCAAGGCCCGTGTTTGTTGGTTGCTGCACTCTAATCTTATGAAGAGTGCGTCGCGCGAAAACAAGTCCGCGGCGGCCACGGTCGCACGAGAAAATCACACACAGTCACCGACCCGCCGCACCATCGTCGTACAGGATCGTTAGTGTGAATACGCTGATGACGGGCTTGCGTGGTCGTGCGCTCAAGCTCGACCTTACCCACGCGTCGACATATCCTCACTTGCGCCTCGCGTTCTCAGCCAATCGTTAAGCAGCCTCGACCCACAACAAATATTTTCGATTTCATCGAGCACTCCGCAAACAAACGCGTGCCGAGTGGCGGCCGGCAATTCATCGTCGGGGACGTCCTGACACCGCAAACGGAATCGCGCTAATCTGGAGTCACGTCAACTGCTTCTGCCGATCGGATGCGAAAGTGAGTCGCCTACCGGCGTTCGTCTACACGCGATTTCCGTGTAGACAGCACCAACATCAACACAGTTTGCGCGTCAACACGTCTACACAGACGCGCCGATTCAAGGACTCGAAAAAACTCAACAAACCGGAATTGTGTAGACAGAAGTGATGTGTAGACGTATGTGTGTAGACACGCAAAGCGTGTAGACACTTGCCTCCGTGTAGACGTCGTGGTATGTGTAGATGGTCAGGGCTCCCCTTGAGGATACAACCCATGCCCATCATCGCCGTCGCCGGCACCAAAGGCGGTAGCGGCAAAACCGCGATCTGCTCCGCGCTCGCCGCCGAAGCGGCCAAGACCAGCCCGCGCGTCGCGATCTACGACGCCGACCCGCAAAAGACCGTCACCGGGTTCATGGCTTCACGGAACCGCCGGAAGAAGTCAACCAATCCAGAAGTGTTCAAGAGTGCCGACACCGTCACGGATGCGGTCGAAGCGCTCGCGATCAACGGCTACGATTGGATCTTCCTCGACGGCTTGCCGGGCTCGCTGCTCGTCACCGAGGAAATGATCGAGGTCGCCGACTTCGTGATCATTCCGGCGACGCCCAGTCCCGTCGGACGTGACCGCCAACCAAGACGCCGTCGAGATCGCCGAGGAAAAAGGCAAACCTTTCCTCGTCGTGCTCAATCAGGCGTCGCGCAAAGACGGCAAGCTCGTCGAACTGGCGCGCGAGCAATTGAAGAGCTTTCACGTGCCCCGCGACGAACGTCTCCAATACGGTCATCCTTCAGCGCGATGCCTACACGATGGCGCTGTTCACCGGCAAAGACGCGTCGGAAATCGACGACAACGTCGCCGCTGAGATCAGCCATCTCTGGAAGGATGTTCTCGATCGCGTACAGCCTCCCAAAGCCGCAAAATCCTCGCGCGGCCGCCGTAAGACCGAGGGGGCTGGCTAATGGCGTCGATCGAGATCGCCGACGACGAGGTCGCCAGCGCTGCGGAGTTTGAGGCGACGATCGACGAGTGGGCCAACAGCCGTCCCAAGCGTCAGAACCGCATGGCCGAGGAGCGCAAGGCGACGCAGACCAAGGCGGAACGCTCGCGGCGCAGCGACAAGGGCGAGACGCGGTCGTCAGCGATCAATATTCGCACCACGCCGGCGAAGAAGGCCAAGCTCGATAAGGCGAGCAAGGCCGCGAAGCTGACGTCAACACAGTTCCTCGAAGAGGCCATCGATCTCAAGTCGGCGCTCGATCTCGCAGCACGTGAGCATGGCACGACGGCGCAAGCGCTTCTCGACGAGGTACTCGCGACACTTGTGAAGGCGAAGAAGGGCAGGGGGTAACTCACGATGGGAATGCGTATTCTTGCTGCTGTGGGCGGTCTGGCCGTGGTGCTCGTCGGCGCTTGGTACAACATCAGCATGAGCGACGCGCCGAGCCTGTTGGCGCCGGCAGCGATGATCTATCTCATTTGCGCACTGGGATCTGGAATTGGCGGCCCGATCGTCGGCAGCGCCTTTCATCGCGGTCACGCCGTCATGGGCTGCCGCGATCCTCGATTTTCATTCTGGCGGGTGAAGGCTATGGCATCATCAACACCATGGATCGCACCGTCCGTGCCGAAGACGCGGCACAGAAACCGCTGATCGACGCCGCCGAACGCCATGCCGAGGCCTTGCAGAAGGTCGCGACCGCCGAAGATGCCGATCAAGTCTCTGAGCAGCCGCAGAACCGAGATCAACGCGTCTTACGGTCAGCGATGGCCTCGCTCGACGCCGCCAACAAGGCCATCACCGATCAAGCCGCACTGAGAACGTGCCTGAAGAATTGCGTTGCCTCGCTGCAAGCGTCGGCGGCCGCCGCCCGTCACGAGGTCGAACTGGCGCAACAAGGCGCCGAAGACGATCTGCGAGCCGCCCGGGAGCGTGCGCAACAGGAAAAGACAAAAGCTCAGGAACGGCTTGCCGCCAACCCACTGCCCGCCTCGGCGAGCGCGCTTGCGGACCGTATCGGTGTCGAGTCATGGAAGATCGACGTGGCGAAAGCAGTCCTTCTGAGCCTCGCCATCAATGGCCTGGGCATGGGCTTTTTGGCTTTCGCATTCCACGCGCGATCGCACCGGCCAACGCCGGCGGCGAAACCCTCAAAGGCCAACACGGCCGTCATCGACATCACGCCGGAGGCGCCGGCGCAGCGACAGAAGTCGACCCAAAAGCAACTTCCGTCCCCGTCCGAACTCCAAGTCGCTCGCTTCGGCCGCGACTACCTGATCCTCGATGATCACGCTGAGGTTCCGCTGCGCGACATCTATGCCCAGTTTACGCGCTGGGCCGCCGACACCAATCGGCCGGCGCTCGCCACAAAGGACGTGGCGGCTGGTTTCAGGACGGCGTTTGAGCGCCTCGGTGTGAGCGTTGAAAATGGCCGGGCAATCGGCCTGAAGTTCAAAGAGCGACGCGAAGACGCCGCTTAAGGATTTCGCGTCCGGCTCTCGGGCTGGCCGCCAAGGTTCGCCAGCAATGATGCTGACGCGTCGAGCACAATCCACATATCAGGGCCATGACGGCCCTGGATTCACCTACAACGAAAGAATCGGCGTAGCTTTCGCTGTTGATAGTCTGTGCGCATCTTGTTGAGGACGTAGCGTCGCGTATCCCAAAAATGCAATCGGCCCCGCGTGATACGAGGCCGAAGGCAGAGACCCTAGAGGTCAAAAAGGCGATCTAAGCAATCCCTTTCTGATTCGATTTGCGGTTTCTGTCAACGGCGAAGCCATGCGTGGGCGCAACTGGATGCCCACGATGCCCACGCAACCATCATTTGCGGGAACGATCCCGCTTGACCAAATTCCTGAAAGTCCGAAGCCATCGCGCTGGGAACGCCGCGCCTATCGGCACAACGCGATCTTCGTCGCCGACGAACTCGCGCACGTCACCAAGCTGGACCGTAACCAACGTGCCAAGATCCTTTGGCTCGCGGAATCCTACGAACGGTCGGAGAAGGCCCCAGGCCGTCGCAACGGGCGGCTGGGATATACAGGCCTAGCCGTGCTTCGCGCGCTCCTGCTGCGCTTCCTGAATAGCCGGAACGGTTTGTGCTGCCCGAGCTATACGGCGCTGCAGGCCTGCACCGGGTTATGTCGGCAGGCGATCGCGGACGCTCTTGCCCGACTGGAGCACGCCGGCATCGTGCGCATCGTCCGTCGTATCGCGCGCGAGAGGATCACCCGACTGTCGCCCTTTACCGGCGAGCCCGAGACGATCGTGACCACGCTGCAGCAGTCGAACCTCTACAACTTCGGACCACCGCAGCAAGGACGCCTCGCATTGCCGCCACCAAACCCGCGGTCGTTCCCGTCGCGGCGGCAAGGTCATTTGAACCTAGTCTACAGCGCAGACAGGAATCCCACCCAAGTACAGGAAGTGAAGAAGCTAAGCGAGGAAAGGGCCGGCGATTGGCGGACCAGAGCCCGCGCAAGCTTTCAAAAATGACCTGCGGCGGCGGTTTCGCAAGCTCAATAGGTCTTCGGTCATCGAAACAAAGCGCCAGCCACGGGCGAAGTGCGTGCGAAATCCGGAAATTCGCGAGGAACCATGACCCCCGATAACGTCGTAAACCTTTGCTTCGTGCTCGTGATGCTCGCGGCTGTCATCTTCCGGGGCGCCTATCGGATGTTCCGGGAAGCGCATCAGCTCGTCGCCGAGGCCCGGATCCTCACGGAGCGCGCCGAAACGACCGCTCGCGAGACGCTCAAGGCGCAGCAGAACCTACAGGAAGGCGCCGGTTTGATTTCGATCGGCGCCTGCGATGAGGCCATTCAGCTATTTCGCGAGGCCGGATTCATGGTCAGGACGACTTCATCGAAATCAGCACCGAGGCCGTGAAACGTGATGAGAAATCACGGAGCCGCCAGATCGCTTTCGCCATAAGCCATTGAACGGACGCAATAATCGTCGTTTTCGCGTCGTCTATTTATCGGCATTATCTGAGAACCACGTTTTACGACAACGGGGTCCGCAGGCGGTCAACAAGGGTTGACGGTACGTGATACGTATCGCATATTGATCCATGATCCTGAGCTTCTACGACGAAGACACCAAGGCGTTCTTCGACACTGGGAAGACCAAGAAAGGCTGGCAGAGCGCGGCGTCGGTCGCCGCACGCAAGCTCGACATGGTCGCCGCGGCGACAAAACTCAAGGATCTCGAAAAACCGCCAGGCAACCAGCTCGAAGCATTAAAGCGGAAAAGAAAAGGCCAGCACAGCATTCGCATCAACGACCAATGGCGCGTGTGCTTCATCTGGACTGACGCGGGCCCGACGCGCGTAGAGATTACGGATTACCACGATGAGTGAAAAGAGGACGACCATGCGTATTCGCACACATCCGGGCGAGGTTCTCCGTGAGGAGTTCCTGAAGCCCTTCGAGCTTTCCGCGCGGGCGCTGGGCGAGTTTCTCGATGTCCCGGCTAACCGGCTTTCCGAGATCATGGCCGAACGCCGCAGCGTGACCGCTGATACGGCGCACCGGCTATCGCATTTTTTCGGAACGACACCCGAGTTCTGGATGAACCTGCAGGCCGCGCACGATCTCTCAAAAGCCGAGGCAGAAGCCGACTACTCGAAGATCCGGCCCGTCAAGACAGCGCGACGAGCTGCGTAGTTCTCTCGATCCAGTGAGGTTGAGTCCCATGGAGGAGCGATTGCAATCGTCCGAAGAAGCCCTGCAGTCGAAACTGAAGGCAGCGAGAACGTGGGGCGGCAAGCAAACCGAAGTCCAGACGAACGCCACCATCTCGCAAAATATCCTGCATGGCGATCTCGGCTATCACAGCGACACCATGCCGGATTATTCGCTATCCGATGGTGTGCGCGATCGGCTCTTGGCTCACGCGCGGCAGGACGCGTCTCTCGCGGCCCTTCAAGCGGCGTCAACCCTCAATGCCCTGCGATCGATCAAACGGCTCCTCTGGGCAATCCTCATCGTCTGCGCGACTATTTTGTTTTATTTGCTTAGCCGCCCGGGATCGTAGGGGAGGACATTCGCTCAATGAAAGGCGACACGCACTACGTTAAAAACGCCGAGGGCGAAATCATCGGCTGGTGCGAAGAGTTGTCTTATGGATTCCAGGCATGCATGTCAAAGAAATGGGGAGGCCGATACCCGTTCGCCTATAGCACCGATGGCTTTGCCCACACGCGCCAGAAATGCATTGGGCTCGTACTCGCCGCCTATCGCGAAGAAAAAAGCAGACGACATCAAGCCTCGTCGTCATCACCTGCGGCCTCGGAACCAGCGGTGAAATCGCCAGACGTGGAATCCCGCCGCCTTACCGCCCCCTGGGACGTCATCGAGCACCGGGAAAGCTTTCAAGTCAGAACCTCGAACGGCTTGGGCGTGGCGTTCATCTATTTCGAGGATGAGAATCCAACGCGGCGGTTTGAGATGGGCCGACTGACGAAAGACGAAGCGCGACGCGTAGCTGCTAACATTGCAAAGTTGCCGGAGCTTTTGAAAAAGGAAAGCTGAAAGCGAATGAAAGACAGGCCTGAAAGCGATCTAAGGGCAACGATCGATGCGTTTAATGCCGACCCTTCTCTCCCGGCATTCAAAGAGGGTGACCCTTGCTGCGGCCGCCCTGTAACGCGGAAGGGCAGATACCAAGAACTCGTGTGTGAGGTGTGCCGGCATAATTGGACAATGCGACCTAACGGCCCCTCGCGCTCTCGAAAAGCTTGAAACGATCTCGGTTTGCCACCCGCCAATGGCCGCCGCTGGGGGCCGGATCGTAGCCGCGGGAATGCTACGGTGGATTTAATGAGCGATATGGCTAAGTGGACAAAGACATCAGCGGACGTTGAAGAATTTGCACGCGTGCACGGTCTAATCGGTGACACCTATCCGTTGCCGAAGCTGCACATAAAAACGAAGAACGGCAACACCTTTTCAGGCCACGCGGTTGGCTTCCAGTTGTCGAAGATGAACTACAGCGGGGCTTATCGCGGCGTGGTTACGATCCTCGTCGGCGCCGAGATAGTCGAGATTGAATACCTGGATATCGATAAGGTCGAGCGGGTAAAGTCAAACTAACCCACTACTGCGCAGCCGCTTCATGATCGAAAACCCGCAGCTTCTGTTTAGAAGCGCTATTTTGCGGGTTTCCGGCTCTTTGGCTGAGTAGCGTGCTTGGGTGTTATGACGGCCGCGCCTCTCCCGCTTTGAGGCCTGCCCTCTCGATCTCGTACGTCGACAAAGGCCTGACGGTTCGGCCCGTCGCTCCAGCGATTCCAGATTGCCGTACGGCCAGCGCTGTCGCCTCTGACGCACTTTTGATGGCGACGTCGAAGTAGACGGCTCGGGGCGACTTTCCCGGCGCCCTTGGCGGTTGCGTAATGACTTCAACGACCCAGCCAGCTCGCCATGGATTATCGATCAAGAGATTGCCCTCCTACACCGAACGCTGTTCCAACTCTTCAGCGAGCGCCACGGCTTCGGTCTTCAACGGTTCTTCGGCGATGGATGCTGCATAGCGTGCCGCATTCGCCGCCCGGCCAAGTTGGAGCTTGCACGGGTCCGCTTTTAGAACGGCAAGCGCCGCGATCACCGCGGGCGTTACCACCTCAAGCCGCTGGCCGACCTCTTCCCACCGGCTGAAGTCGGCAACGGTGATGTCGATATGGCGGGAGTGGGCGAGGACGTCTTGATAGTCGGGCATCGGTGGCCTCACGTCTTGAGTGATCCGTCGGAAATATGCGCGATGTTCGCGGCTCCGTTACGACCGCCGGCTTCACCAGCTCATTTGTTCTCGGCGTCACGCTGTTAATCGGAAGATGCAGCGCGTACGCGACATCAAGATTCGTCATCGGCCCGTGCGCTTCGAGTTCGTCGTAAACTGCTTTCTGACGTTCGCCGAGCGTCGGAATGATCTCTGACCGGAAGGCACGGTACGTGTCACGCACGGTCATACGCCAAGAAGGTCGGCCAAGAACCTCAACGTGTCCGGCGACTGCTTCGCAAGATCGTTCATGCGCAGGTTCCAATACTCGTCATAGAACTGCTGGCGACCGTCGGCGGAGTGAAAGAATGCACCTTTATCGGTAATTCCCCAATCTCCTCTTCCTGCCACGCCCATCGCCAGTAGTACGTCGACAAGCCGGATTTCCCGCGCCTCAATGTCGGGGTTTGCCCTGATGCATGCCTCGCGAATGATGTCGTATTCGGTCATACGTGCGGCCGTCCAAGTGAATGATCTTGCCTGTCACGGCTCCCCCTACTTCTTCAGCGTCGCGAGGAAGGCATTAAAGAGCCGCTCCGGTTCTTCGGCATTGTGTATGAAATTGGCGTCCCCCTCGGCCATCTTGGGGTCTTCTGGCACGCGGCAGCGACGGCGCGGACGCTGAGCTGGATGACCTCCCACAAGTCATCCAACCTTTTTGCATCCTGCTCGGAGGCCGCCACGTCGTAGGCGTACAACGCATGATCCTTATTGATGTCGGGAAACGCCGCCTCGAGTTCGCGCATCTTCCCATCGAGATAACGCCGCCAGCAGTCGGGATCGTCATTTGTCTCGGCGAAATGCGTTCGCCAGAATTCGATCAGGTCCTTTGTCCTGTCCATGTGGCCCTCACTTCCGTTTCCCGTGCCCTTCGGCCTGGAACATGTTCGCTAGCTTGTCCCACATATCGCCGACGTGACCCTGGTACTTGCCGTCGGGAGAGTCGACCTCGGCAATCTTTCCGAAGGCCTCAGCAATGCCGTCTTCGCACTCGTTGTGAATGTGATCCCAAAGGTTGCCGATGATTTGGCTTTTCTCTTTCTCAGTCAGCGGCTCCGTCAGGTGCATCGTGAACGTCACTGAGAATGTTTTGTCGTCTGCCATGTTCTCCTCACTTCCGTTTCGCTGCCGCCTTCTTCGCCGCGATGTGTTCCTCAAGTAAGATCACAACGTAAGGCGCCAACGTCCGCTTGTCGGCATCCGCGAGCTTCCTCAGTCCCGCCTTGAGTGTCCGGTGAAATCCGAAGGTTCACTGGAGCGTCGTCGTCGCCACATTATCCCCGTCTTGAGCATCCGCGTGTTACAAACGCTTAGGGGATACCTATCGCAATGTCAAGCGGCCATCCCGCAACAACCGGGGGTTTGTCCCCTTAGTAGTGGTGGCCGGACGAAGCGGGCCCCGCTGGAGCGCCTAACTTCAACGAGGCCCTAACCCCAGACAAGGAGAGTACCCATGTCCAAGGCTACCGACGGGCCTAACACGCCCGAAACTGAACATCCAAATCTCAATCGCAGACGGGCGATGATGCTTGCCGCAGGGGCGGCAGCCACAAGCGTCGCCGGCACCATTCCGGCTTCGGCTTCATCGCTCATGGCCGATGAAGTGGAAACGCCGATAGCGAAGCTTTATCGAGAGCGCGAGTTGCTTCTGACCCAAAGCGGCCCGCTGTACGATGTTTACACAGACGCTGAAGAGAAGTGGTTTGCCCTGCGCCGATCTGCGGGCGAGGACTCGGCCGAAGCGGTGTCGGCGAACGACATGACGGAGGAGGCCCACGATGCGTGGTCGGAGCTCGACAGCGAGGTCACCGAACTTGATCGGCGCATCCTGACCGAGCCCATTGCCGCCGAGAGCGACATTGCCATCAAGGCAAGCGTGATGCGATCTTTGGAAGAACATCGCGGCTTCAATGCCTTTGACAACTTCCGTTCAGAGATGCGGACTTTCCTCGATCAGTTGATCCAATACCGCGCGGCGACCGCTTAGCCGAAGTCACCTCCCTATTAGTAGGGGCAAAGGATATCTCAAGGCAGAACTATCTTGCCTTTGAGTCTGCCGCCGCCCAGCGTATCTGTAAGAGTGTCCATAGTGTACGTGCCGCCACCAGTTGCGCCTTGGTATTTGCCGGTTCCACCGGTCGTCTTATAGACGTTCGCTTTTGAGGTGTGATCCTTCCTCCCACGTATCGGTGATGTGGTCGCCACTTTTGAAGTTCCGAGTGCAGCTGCCGGAGCCCTTCCAACTTCCATCAGGCTGGTACTCGTACTTACCGACGCAATCCTCCGAATAGATTGCTTCGCCCTGATTGTCGGGGACATCTATGCATCGGCCGGCGTAGTCGACCAGCTTGTGGCCTTTTTCTGGCTCCTTAGCGTCCCACTTGTCGGTCTGCGCGTGCCGAGGGCGAATGCTTCGTCGATGCTCTGCCCAGCCTGTACCGCTCCATTGCCGAGTACGAGGAGCGCGATCGGGAAAGCAACGAAAAGCTTCTGAACATTCATTTTCATTAATCCTCCCAAAATCGGCTTGGCCATTTGGGACAGCCGACTGCTTTTAAGCTTATGAAAACGCCTATAGGAATCCCAATACCGAGATTTCTGATCTGCAGTACCAGTCAGACCTCGTGGATTGGCCGGGTGGCTTTTGCATGCGAACGGCGGCAATGAAGATGGCAACAAATTGCAAAATATGGATAGCTAAGGTCTTCCTTGCTGCCGTCCGCAGAGTAAGAATGGCAAGCAAGAGCCTCACGTCATAGTTTGTTACGGTAACAACTGACGATTAGAGGGGCATGGACGAGGCCTGACGTGACGCAGCCAATGAACTTGGAGCAGAGTCAGACCGAAAAGCTATCGATAAGCAGCTCGAACAAGATCTCAAGCAGTGAGATTTTCAAACAGTCTCAGCGACGACGTAGATTTCTTGCCTACATCGTCGGCGAAGCTCTTGCCGGTCGCGCGGAGCGCCTTCAAAGGCTATACGATCGCCCTTGACGTTTTTGCGACCGCCCCTCATCATTTGATCCCCTCGTCAACCCGATTGTTCGAATGGAAGCCGGGCGCCTTCGTGACAAACTCCGGGACTATTA
>CAVPYR010000030.1:0-156553 GCA_963710005.1 uncultured Alphaproteobacteria bacterium | reverse complement strand
CAACGCATCGCCGCGCCTGTAAGCCAATTCGACGGGATCGCCAACCTGATGGGCCAAGGCTTGCTCGGCAAGCTCACGCGGGAAATTTGTCTCTTCGCCCGCCCAATCGCGAAACGCGGAGCGGAACCCGTGGACGGTAGCCGGCTTCGCGTCCAAACGGCGCATGAGCATTTCCAGCGCCATCTCTGAGAGAGGTTCGTTGCCCCGAGCGTTGGGGAAAATGAAGGGACCGGAGCGCACCTTCTCGGCTTCGTCGAGGATCGCGAGCATCCGGTTGGTCAATGGCACACGATGCTCGCGTGCCATCTTCATTCGAACGGCGGGAACCGTCCAAACTCTAGACTTCCGGTCGATTTCGTCCCAGCGTGCCCCCATCACGACGCCCTCGCGGACGGAACGCATTACCTCGCCCGTTCGGCTCGCGGTAAGAATCACGAACTCAAGCGCCAGATGGCTGATCGAGGGCGAAGCGCGCAATCGTGCGATGAACGCCGTCACATCGAGCCAAGGCATTGCCGCGTGGTGCCCGCCCTGGAGCTTCTGCCGCCTAGGTAACAGATGATCAAGGTGACCGCGCCACCGCGCCGGATTTTCACCGGTCCGATGCCCCTTCGCCTTCGCCGCGTCGAGGATTTTCTCGATCCGTCCACGCAATCGGCTCGCCGTCTCAGCCTTGGCGGTCCAAATTGGTTTCAAGACCTGAAGCACGTCCTCGATTGTGATCGCATCAACCCGTTTTTGCGCGAGGGGCACGGCGTATGTCGTGAGGGTTGAGCGCCATTGCGCCCGGTGTTTCTCGTTGCGCCAGCCGCTTTCCAAAGAGGCAACGACCACCTCCGCCAGCTCGCCGAACGTCGGAATGTCGGCCTTTGCTCTTCGCGCCTCGATTGGGTTGCGTCTCTCAACTACGTGTCGTCGACACTCCGCCGCCCGCTCGCGTGCCATGGCGAGCGAGACAGATGTGAGACCGCCGAGCCCGTGTTCAATCTGATGCCCGCCGGCCCAACTCATGAAAACCCAACTCTTCGCGCCGGTTTTGGAGACCACAAGAAAGAGACCGCCGCCGTCGCTAAAGCGACCCGGCTTTTTCAACGTCTGCACGAGCCGCGCATTGAGCTTTGAGGTTTGCCGCGCCACGTTCCGCTTCCACCTTCGACCCTAGTATCAACCCTAGTTTCGGACGCGGATTGTAGCGTATGTTCATGGACGTTGGCGACCAAAAATTTCTGTAACTAATTGTTTTATATAGCGTTAGTGGACAGGGCTGGATGGTATTGGACATTAGTTCGTCGGACTCCCTCTCCGCCACCTTGGTCAAAATGGCCAATTAAGCGAACAACTTACCGCCGATTGCCGCCGATTTGTCCGACTTCAATCGGAATGGTGTCGTTGGTCTGGCAGTCGATCCACTTCTGAGTTAAGAAATCTCTATTTCATGGCGGTTGCGATCTTGTCGAAGTCCGCCTGCGTGATTTCGAAGAAGCCTTGACGCATCAGCCATCCCCAGTTCGGGTTCTCCCGCGAGAAGGAAAGCTGGTCGAGCAAAGGGGTGATCAGCGCTTCGCTTGCAGGCTGATAGTCGACATCGCGGCGCCAAGGATGGAAGCATCCTGATTGCTCTCCGCGATAGGCTGTACCCGGTCGGACCCATCCTATTGCTGTGAAGGCACGAATGCGCGCACCGTCCCCCATGCGTTCGCGTGGCGAATAGTAAACCACGCCATCTCCAGCCGACAGCTTCCGAACCGGCGCTTCCCGGCCATGGCAGAACTGGCAAAACCCGCCAGCCTCGGCAGCCTTGATGTGCTCGCGGCTCGCGACACCAATCCAGTAGCGCGTCGTCATACGGTATGAACCGTGATCGTGTAGCCAAATGGATCGCGGAACGCGAAATACCGCCCGAACGGGCCGTCTTTCGGCGGGAAGGCAATGGCTATTCCTGCCGCCTCTAGTTCCTTATGCGGCGCATCGGCGTCATTGCAGCCGAACCACAGAGCAACGCCCCAACCCAATTTCCTTGTGCCGCTTCCAGATCCATCAGCGGCTTTCTGACCGCGAACGGAACAGGTTTGCTGTCGAAAACCACCGCATCGGGCGTCTGCTGGAGCACCGGCAGCCCAAGCCTGTCGCCATAGAAGGCGCGGGCGGCCTGAAGGTCTTCGGTTTGGATGCCGATGAAATCGGGTCCGGTCAGTCTGGGCATGGTTGCCTCCTTGAAGCAGGATGATAATATCAGGAACCTGATATAATATAAGGAAGCTGACATTGCAATGAACAAGGACATGACCCCACTGCTGGGATACCGGCTGAAGCTTGCACAGCATGCCCTGCATCGCCGTATGGAGGAGGCGCTGAAACCGCTCGGGCTTAACCCTGCCCAATACGCGGTGCTGGCCGAACTGAACGTCAGACCGGACCAGGCCAATGCCGATCTAGCCGAGCGGGCATTCATAACGCCGCAATCGATGCAGGGCGTTCTGGCGAAACTGGAAGGGTCAAAGCTAGTGGAGCGGCGGCAGGATCATCACCATGGCCGTCGCCAGCTTGCACGTCTGACGTCCAAGGGGCGGGTGAAGGCCGAGACCGCGAATGCCGAGGTGATGCGGGTCGAGGAGGCACTGGAGGCTGCGGTCCAGCCAGATGCCCTTCAAGATGCCGTCGATCTGATGGAACGGCTTCATAGCGCTATGTGCAAATAAGACAAGCAGCACCGAGTAACGTCCGTCGAGGAGTTCGGGCTCCGTCGTCACCTCCTGAGGAGTTGGCATGAAAAATGAAATCCAACACGCCTGAGACGCCGTCCGAGTGTCTCGTGAGAGATATCCGCCGAGCCACCCGCAAGCAACATTCGGCCGAGGAGAAGATCCGCATCGTCCTCGACGGCTTGCGCGGCGAAGTCACGATCGACATCGAGTGAGGAGCACGGAAGCGGTTTACGTCGGAGCAGATCATCAGGCTTCTGCGGGAAGCAGAGGTTCGCTTGAGTCGAGGTCAGGCGATCGGCACAGTGTGTTGGAGCATCGGGCAACAACGATATGGTCCACTAATGGCCCGATATTGAAAACAGTCGAACGCTGAGCGATTCGTACTCTGCGCGGCAGGCCTCGCCGAAGCCCTGGAGAATGTCAATTGAACCTTCATTCACCATCTCCCGTAACTCAGGGAAACTCTTGTCCGGTAAAAGATAGGTGTCGACGATTCTGTCTGCGATCTGTTCCGCGTTCTCGATGACGTTGGGCGAAGACAGGACGCGCATTCTGCCAATCTTGGCGTAAAGGCCGACAAGCAGCGTCATGTCTGCTTTGTCGTGCTGGAGCGCATCCACATAGGCCTTCGAAGCATCCTCAATGAATTCCTTATAAAGTTCCTGTCTGCGGAACTTATCCTGGGCAACCCATTGAGCCCTCGCTTGGGTGTGCTGAGTCAACCAAGATGCAAGGACAGAGGTAAGACCGCCTATGACGGCCCCTGCCAGCGCCGCCAGGGCGGAAATTACTGGAGCATCCATGAGTCAATCACCGCGCTAAAGCTGTAGTGCCGCTATTGTGGTGGGAGCGTTCCGGCTCGCTTTCAAAGCGGGTCGTGGGTTGTGTAGGAGAATTCTCTTTCTCGGATAGATCCGCGGCGCGGTACCGTTCTGAACTCGATATGGGCCACTCTACAACGACCAAAGGAACGCCAACTTGCCAAAGTTTATATGGTTTTCCGCATACGCTTAAGATGTTTGGGAGGGATCTGGGCCTGCAAATTTTGCTTCTTTGTTGTTAGTGTAAACAGCCTTATCGCAACGGACGTTGATAGAAGCCCAGGCGTTCGGCCAGTTTCACCGCTCGCGGCTAAGGGCAACGTCGTGGCATCGAACAAACCGCCAGTGTTTTCCGCCTCTATGCCGTCGCTCGACGCGATCGGATCGATCCCACACGGACGAGAAAGCTGTTGAGATCTTGATCGTTTACGGCGCGCGCGGCTCGCCAGGTCGCGAACTTGCCAAGAGGCAGAAGCTCCGTGACCCGGCCGGGCACGCGCTGACCGGACGTTGTGGTGAGCGTCACGGGGGGCCCGAGCAGCGATTGTAGAATTGCGAGCGTCCGTTACTTTCGCACTCAAGGCGAACGGAGCTGGCTAGCTTGGCGTCAGGCAAATACGCCCTAGTGCTGCATTCCCGCATGTTCGAGCAGTGCGGGCGGCATCGTTCCCAATAAAGCAACGATGCATACGATAACTATGCCGAAACACGTTTCGATTAGGCTGTTGCGCCTGAGTTGCTTAGTCGTGTCTCCATCGGACAGCCCTGGCGCGAGCCAGAAGCGATTCATCGCGGCCACCCCTATCATTGCGATAAATAGGGTCACCTTGATCGACAGCAACCGGCCGTATTCAGTGTGAGCGAGCAGCTCCGCGCTGCCCACAAGGTTGAAAGAATTGACGACACCCGTCGTGGCGATTGTCAGCACCGCCGCGATCCCTAGGTTCGAGAATCGCCGAGTTGCCTCCCGAATTGCCGAAGTCGATGCACGGGAGCCTTCGCCGATCGCCCCCAGGTAGAGTGCATAGGGCACCAAACTTCCGACCCACGCGCATACGGCGATGAGATGCAACACATCGGAAGCAAGATGAATATTGCCCTTCAGACCAGGGGTGCTGGCCGCGTGACCGGCGAAGGCCAAACTTCCAGCGAACACAGCCGCCAACGACAACTCGAAAGACCGACGCCATATCCCTTGCATCTTCGCTGTCCCTACGACTGCGGCAAGCAGGGTTCCCACAACGATCCGAACGATCCAAGCCTGGCCGAACTGGGTTTCGGTCAATACGGTTGCGGCCGTTCCGTCGGCGAGAGGTTGGCTCAAGGGGCCGTCGTCGATCGCGGCACTGACAGCGAGAAACCAAGCCGCGCCCGAGACCAACGTTAACACGAGACCAATCCAGAAGATCAGTCGCAGCTGACGATCGCAGCGGCGTTCACCCCGATGTTGGACGACCTGCGCGCTTGGCGCTCCGATTGGATCGGCAATGGAGGCACGGAAAAACACGACGCCGGTCATCATGATCGTCGCCGTGAAGTGCAGCGCACGTGAAAGCACCAGCAGGTAGTCCACCTCGTCGGCCTCGTCTCTCTGATTATTTGCTAATGTGGAAACTGAAGCTGCCCTGGGTCTTGTGCGTGTCGACCGAAAGGACGTGCCAATTTACCGTGTAAGCTCCAGGAGAGAGACTTTTGACGCTGATGTGCAGCGTGTTACCGGAGGCGCTGCTGCCTCCGTCCACCCGTGCCCCAGCCGAACTTCGCACCTCACCGCCGCTGAACTTTGGCTCGAGCGATTCCGTGAAATACAACGTCACCTGTTCGGGCGAAGAGCTGACTGTGCTTCCGACTGCAGGGCTCGCATGATCCAGCCTCGCATGTGCTTGGGCCATCGTTGCACCTGCGGTCAGCGCCAATAGGACAGCGGCGATCGCACGTTTAGACTTTGCCATCGGTATCTCTCCTCATTGATTGGAAGCGGCAAACAACGGTTGGCCGTACGTATCTGGGAATATGTCGTCCGGATATAGGTGCAGTCGACCCATGCCTCCGACGCCATCGTCATTGCGCGATCTTGCTCAGCCGGCTCCACGCGTTTGACGAGCTGTGATGATGAGTTGACGCAACCACAAACATAGGATGCTTTGGCGAGTTCGACGGGGACTAAAGTCCCCGACAGGCTGGTCAGCACTTGTCTTGCTGGGCCTTCCCGGACGGAAATCTTTCCATTGGTGACTTTGGTCCCCGCTCCATTCAAGAGCTGACACTACGTTCGCGCCATCCTGCCCTCAGTCAGAATGGAGAACGAACATGCATATCTTGGTCGGACGCATAGCCGCCCTAGCGCTCGGAACAATCGCAATCTTTGCTGAATTGGCCGTCTGCCCACCAGAAGGCAATCCTGCTCACGCCGGGCGGTTGGGTACTATGATTTGCAATAAACGGCTCCCCAGAATTGATGTGATCAAAGTCGCTGACTCAGCTCAGCTCACTGATGGTGAGATCGCTTACATCTATCTCCAAGCCAATCTCTTCGAAGTCGAGACAGCTGAACTCGGCATGGCCCTCGGCACTTCCGACGACGTCAAGCGGCATGGTGAAATGGTTGCAAGAGATCATCGCGGCGTCGTGAAAATGTTCGAGGAGCTCTTGCATGTGAACCATATCAAGCCCGTCGAAACGTCAGGCTCCGCAGCCAGCATTGCGCAACACCAGGCCGTCATGACTAACCTCAAGGCCCGGAACGGCGCGGACTTCGATAACGCGTACCTCACGCATGAGGCCGGCAACCACCGCGCCGTCATTGATGCGATACGCAATACACTTCTTCCGGCAGTGAAAAATCCAGCCATCGCCGGTCATATGAAGGATGTTCTGTCGGCGTTTGAGCACCATCTTTCTATGACGCTTGAAGCAGCAAAAAAAGCTGGCATCTCAGGGACAAAATGAAAATTCCTAGCTCCGACGCGGCGGCCTCACTTTGAGTTGGGACTGCCGTGTCGGAGATCCTCGCACTAGGTCATGGAGTCAGAAAAGGCTCGACCATACCTCGGAGTTTGGAACTGTCCTCGATGGCAATCGAACGGTGGGATAGCCGGATCGCGCCACGCGCGGCGAGATTGCGAAGCACCCGCGACACCACCTCGCGAGACGAACCCAGGTGGTGCGCAATCTGCTCATGTGTCGTCTCCAACGCTTGGCCATTTACTGACCGTCGTAGCAGGAACGCAGCAACGCGTTGCTCAAGCCCGAGGGACGCCGTTTCCTGCATCAGCGTCATGAGTTCGAAAAGCCGAGTTGTCAGAGTCTCAAAGGTAAATTTCTGGAGCGCAGGTTCCGTGAGATAGAGCTTGCGGTAAACATCACCCGAAATGATGGCGACTTGAGTCTCGACTTGGTCTGCCTCGACCCAGGCCGGATAGGCAAGACGCGAGAACAGGCAGTTGAGTGCCAGAATGCAGGACTGTCCGGTGTCGACCCAGTACAGCGTGCCCTCGCGCCCTTCAGCGCTGATGTAATAAATGCGTAGGGCGCCGACCTCGACAAGGTAGACGCCGCCGACCTCGTCGCCGCGCTGAATGACCTTTGTCTGCGGCGCTAACAAAACACGAGACGTTGCGGCGCGCAGTTGTGACTGCCCAGCTGGACTGAGTTCAGAGAAAAAAGGAAAGTTGGACAATTTAGGACTATCGAGCATGCGGGAAGTTTACACGTTGAGCTGACATGGCAGCAATGTACCTTCCCAAAGTATTGTCCCTCAATGCTCACCTTTATCAAGTTGAGCGACAAGTCGACCCGAAACAGCTCGAAACGTTCTGGGTTAAGCTGGGACAAGAATTCTGATTTGGGTCAAAAGCGGAAGTCGGCAGAATTGCGGGCGGCCGCCGATGTTCGGCTTGCAGCAAGCGCAATTAGCGCCATTGGGCTTTACCGTTCGCTGCTTGCTGCGCCGTGGGATCGAGGACATCCTGTCCCAATAATCCTAACTGGCAAAAGTCTTGAGCAATCTGCTTCCGGAAAGCCGCAATGATATTTGCTATCTTTATGTCGTCCCGGAACAAGTTCAGTTCTTCTATCTTTTGTTGGCATTCCTTGATGCGCCCTTCGAGTTTAGTTTTTTTGTCGTCTAACATTACCCAATACCCTCCAATGAGCGAGCGGTTCTTCTAGTCGGATGACCCGGATTAAAAGAAGAAATCTCCAACACGAGGGAACTCCAAGTTTTTGTATCTTCATAAAGCTGCTCGTGGGATTGAAGGAACCGCAGACTTAGATGCGCGCCTTTCCTCATGCCCGTTGTGTTTGATCCCAGGTGTTCTGCGCCCTGATGTTAATCTTCCACGAGCATCGGCTATCTAATGCGCCAGTCGGGTCTTCGCAGGATTGACCTAGCTCAAAACCACGCGAAGTGCGGCAGTTCGGCCCAAATAATGTGCGTGCTAAAACTTTCAAACTATGGATTGCCAATCGTAGTGCTGGCCCTCTTCTCGATGCTGGTCCGAGAGGAGCATTCGGAGATGAATGTAAACTGGCGTTCAGTGCGATTTCTCTTCAGCTTGCAGTCTTCCCGGCACAAGGTGCCGATGAAGACGACAGAAGGTACGAGATCGCCCAACATCGCTGACGCGGTGATGATGGCATTTTGGCCTTCGGATTAGGCTGTGGATACCCTTGCGATTTTATGGCCCGCCCTAACAAGGCTGTTGCCCGACCATCCGGACATCAAAATCGAGATCATCGTCGACTATGGCCTGAGGGACATCGTCAGGGAGCGCTATGACGCCGGCGTCCGACTCGGCGAACTGGTCGCACGCGTTTGAAGCGCGTCTTGTTAGCGCCGGGAGTTTCGGGGCCTGTCGAGCAGGCGCGCACCATCGTGTCTATTGCGTAGCGGACGCGCTTTGCGATTGCCTGCGACGAAGGGGGACCCGCCACGCCTAGGCTCGTGCGTAGTTCGCTCATTCCCAACCAGGATGCGATCAGCTGTTCCGCCGCCAGCTCAGGATCCTTGATCGAAAGTACTCCGGCCTCGGTCAGACCTTTCAAGTACACCGCGACCCGCTCCAGCATTTTGCCGCGACCTGCGGTGTAAAACGTAGCCGCCAAGCGCGGGTGCTCGTCGGCGCACGCCGCCATTAGCTGGGTCATTCTGATGACTTCCGGTTGCGTACAGACTGACACGATCAGCTGTCCGAATTCGACGAGGCGCTCCAAGTTCAGGTCCGACCCAACGGGCAGGTCCGGCACGCGCATCGTTTTGATTCTGTGGTCGAACACGGCCGAGAGTAGGGTCGGCTTGTCGCTGAAGTTCGCGTATACCGTCATCTTCGACACGGATGCGCGTTCGGCGACCAACTCCATGGTGGTCTCCGCGATGCCGCGCTCAAGGAACAGAGCATATGCCGCGTCCAGGATGGCCTGGAGCTTGTTGAGATCACGCGGCCGTCCACGACCGCGGCGTTTGCGTTCGACAGACATCACCAACTCGTGATCATAGAATACTGGACGATCTCGTCCACATAATTATATTGTGGACGTGACAGTATAGTAAATTGTTGACCGCCTGGCAACGCGAAGTTGGGCGGCCATTCAGTCCCAAGAACTGGAGCGCGACATGGACCCCGAACTCCACGATCTAACGGCGAGCGACCGAGACGGGCGGCGAGACGCCATTGAGCCAGAGGCGGTCGATGCGACCGGCTTCATCAAGTATTGCGCAACTGATTGGCGCGAGGAAATCCCGACTCGAAGCCGCATTCTCTCGGCGACAGCCGAGCTGTTTCTCAAGCATGGCATTGCTGCCACAAACGTCGAAACGATTGCTAGGGCAGCTGCCATCACCAAGCCGACGCTCCACCGTCATTTCGTCTCGAAGGAAGAACTCCTGCTGCCGTGCAGCCGGGCTCCGTCGTCCCTCAATGCTCGCCGACGCACTGTTCCTGCTGTTTGACGGCGCCTGCATCTTAGCCCCGAGCGTCGATCGCGTTGGCCTCAGCTCTCGCTTCGTCCTCCTGGGTGAAGCGATGATTGCCGCCCATTCAAAAGCGTACATCGGCGCGCGCGAGGAGCAACACCCGTGACCTACTACCGCTTACGGTCTGGCCGCCTTCGCAGTCTCACCCCATGTTGCGATCGACGCCAGACCGGAGAGCCGCCAGAGCCCCCCGCTGACGGCTCTCACCCCTTCACTTCGAGGCTGAACCCTATGCCCGGCGCGCTCGAGAACGACTTACTCGTTCTGCTCCATGACGTAGCACGCCAAATGAGCACCTATGCCAATACCAAGGCTCGAATTCTCGGCGTGACGCGGACACAACTGATCATCCTCGGGCTGCTGGAGCGCCAACCCGATGTCTCCCAAAGCAAGCTTGCGGAGGTTGCCGAGGTCACGCCGATGACCATCGCTCGCCTAGTCGACTGTCTCGAAGAGCTTGGTTTAGTTGAGCGTTGCACTGATCCGAAGAATCGACGCGCCTGGCGCTTGCGATTGACTCCGGCCGCCGCACCAATCTTGCGGGGGATGAGGCGTCTCCGACCAAAGCTGCACAGCACCGTGACCAAGGGGATCGACCCCTCCGTGCTGGAGGTGATGGCTCTCGGCCTAAGCCTTATGAAAGAAAACGTGAGCGGTATTTCATTAGCCGAAGCAAAAGTCGCGACGCTGGGTGGCTGCTCGGTTTTGCGGCAAGGATACGGAGATCGAGATGGGCATCGTTCGATTTGCGTTGAAGTTTCCGTACACCTTCTACGTCCTGGCCATGTTCATCGTGTTTCTCGGCGTTTCGGCCACCGTCATGCCGGAGATGGAGCAGCGCGTCACTACCTACAGTCAGTACTCGATCAGTACCAACGTGACCGGCATCAAGCGCCCGGCCCGAGGCACCAACGCCATGGCTACACTGGCGATAACCGCGATTGTTCTCGCGATTTTCCCAATCGAGTCGGCATCTTGATCGGACGCTGACGTTTGAATCAGACGTGACGGAGAGCACCATGAATGTGCAGGTCCAGCCTGTGAAATCCATGCCAGAAAAATCAGATCTGCGGTTTCCTGCTGCCTCTACCAGAGAAGCCAATGCACTTGCTCCCCAGCATGACCTATCGGACAGACTGAGATACCGCGAATGAAAAAGGAGCGGCAGCTGCGAGCTGCCGCTTTTGTCTCATAAATTCTACGCGAGCCGAATGGTGCTAACGGCGGTCTTGCCGCTGCGGCGATCGACTTCGGTTTCGAAAGAGACCTTTTGGTTTTCCCTGAGGCCGGAGAGGCCTGCTCGTTCGAGCGCCGTCACATGCACGAACACATCGTTTCCACCGCCATCGGGGGCGATGAAGCCGTAGCCTTTTTGCTCGTTGTAGAATTTCACAGTGCCTGTCGGCATCAGTATCGTCCTGTCAGAATGAAAAAGCCGCCCCTACGTGGAGGCGCCCCTCTTTATCACGATGACGGGCCTGTGGAACAGGCCCAAGGCGTTCCAGCCACACCGGGAAGAAGCGCCGGCACGAGCCATTGAACGAGGCGTTTACCGTATCGAGATCAGCTCGCCGGTAAGAAAATAGCCACTCTGGCCGGTTTCTGCGTCCTGAACTGTCAAGAGAAGTCATGTCAGCGCACTGCACTTCGGAGGGCTCTGACTTCTTTGGCGCCTACGGGGAAGGAGGTGCAGCTGATTGGCGAGTGTCCGGAACTTTAACGAGCCACTCTGCGTCTTTGCTCCGATGAAGGAAGCCATTACCTCAGCCCACCGGCGGACAGCCGTTCGGAAGTCACCCAATAGGATGACCCGATGCCGCTGATCGCGAATTCGCTAAAAAATCTCTCTGCTGCTCTCATAACGGCGGCGTTGATCATTGCAGCGATCGTGCTCGGTCGAGACATTCTCGTGCCGTTGGCACTCGCCGGCATTTCCTGCTTCGTGCTCGTCCCAATAGTCAGGTGCCTGCGGAACAAGTGTGTTCCGAACGGTGTGGCGCAGGGCATCGTTCTCTTTGCGGTTTTCGCAATATTGTCCGCCGCTTCTTATGGTCTGAGTTCGCAGCTTCTGTCGCTTGCCGCCGATCTTCCTGCGTATCGGACTAATGTCCTCGAGAAGGTCCGTAGCATCGTCGGCACATCCGTCCCAAGCGGTCTCGTGGGACGCGCAATCGACGCTGTCGAAAGCTACCAGGAAATGCTGAACCGCGAGTTGAGGCTCGGGAGCGAACAGGCGTCTCCAACGCAGCCGACCCCGGATCAACCCACCGACCCAAAACCCGAAAACAAAGTCCAGATCATAAAAGAGCAGGGCGATAGCTCGACCTGGTACGGTCTGCGCATACTTGCCGAACCGTTGGCACAAGCAGCGCTTACGTTTCTTTTCGTCCTGTTCCTCTTGATGCAATACAAGGATTTGCGGGACAGAGTCGTCCGGGTATTCGGCGTCGACAACATGACCGAGACGACGGCGGCGATGTCCGATGCCGGCGATCGGCTGACCGCACTGTTCACTGGCCAAGCGCTGTTGAATGCCTCGTTCGGTTTCGTGGTGACTTGCGTCTTGCTGATCCTCGGTGTTCCGAATGCACCGCTCTGGGGTGTCGTCGCATTCGTGATGCGTTTCGTCCCGTTTGTCGGCTCTTATATTGCGGCGGTTCCCCCGGTCTTGCTTGCCGCTGCCGTCGATCCCGGTTGGACGAAAGCGTTGTGCACGGCAGCGCTTTTCGCCATCGGCGAACCCATCATGGGACAAGTTCTCGAACCGCTGGTGCTCGGCCGCAGAGCCGGGCTTTCGCCGTTTGCCATGGTTCTTTCGACGAGCTTTTGGACGCTCGCATGGGGCCCCATAGGCTTGGTCCTGGCGGCCCCGATCACGCTCGTGCTCGTCGTGTTGGGAAAATATATCCCCGATTTGGAGTTTCTGACCGTGCTTCTCGGCGACGAGCCGCCGCTGTCCCAGCAACAAGACCTCTATCACCGCTTTCTTTCGGGCGATGTGTACGCCGCAATGAGCCAGATCGAAGAATTGGGAGACGAGAGTTCGCCGGAAGCCGTGCTGGATGCTGTCGTATTCCCGGCATTGAAGCTTGCCGCTCGCGATCGGAAGCGAGGCCGTCTCGATTCTGAATCCATGGAAGAGCTGGAAAGCACGATCGAGGACGCAATCGCGCGGTTCTCAGATTCGAAAATGCCACACGAAGCGGAAGTTCTGTTCGTTCCGATACGGGGCCGATTCGACGAACTCGCAGCGCTGTTTGCAGCCGATGTGGCCAATCGCAGCCATCCCCAGTCGGCGCGAACGTCCGGGGGATCTGGTCTTACGGCTTTGTCGCTTCTTGGCGACGCCGAGGATGTTCGGCAAGTGGCACTGATGACCGTCGTCGGCCTACCGGAAAATCTCATTCGAATAATGATCGAAAGAGCCCGCAGGCTGTTTCCGAATGGCCGGATCGTTGTGTTGGATCTCGCCAGAGGCCGCGGCAATTTTTCTGCAGCGACGGCTCCCGCCGATGCCGTGGAGACGTTCGGAGCAATCTCGGATTTCCTTGGCGTTCTAAAGTTAAGCTGCGGAAACCCGATCCCTCCCCAACCGCTCGCCGCTGTGGCGACGAGCGGATTTAAGGTGCGCGCGAACTAATGGTCAGGAACTATCGCGCCATCACTCGCGTTCAGGCCAAGCAAAGACGTTGGGAGGTTTTTATGGCGAGAATGGACACGACAGACGACGTCCGGACAGCATCGCAAGATCTTGCAGACAAGGCGGTAGAAGCCGGCATCCGGGCCGTAGATTCGCTCGATAGGGCGGTCTCGAACGTACAAGACACCGGCCAGAGACTTGCGGCGCAGGGCTCCGAACTCGGCGACAACTTGCAAAAAGTTGCGAAGAATTTTTCGAACGCCGTCGATAAATCGGTGGCTGAACAGCCGATGACAACACTTGGAGTGGCGGTGGCAGCGGGCTTCGTTCTCGGCGCTCTCTGGAAAGCCTGAAACTGGGAGTGCGGCAGTGTTTGCAGGGCTATTTGAGAGAGCGGAAGCGAGTGTCGACAATGCGATCGGCGACCTCGGAAACCGCGTTCTGATTGCTATTCCGTTCATTGCTGCCGCCGGCTTTCTTGCTGCGAGCCTGTGGTTGGTCGCTACCCGGGCTTATGGACCCGAGATCGGAAATCTCGTCGTTGCCGGCGGATTTGTTCTGCTCGGGTGTCTCATCGCGCTGATCGTGAAGCAGAGGAGCCGCACGCCGGAACCCATTATCGAACCGGAACCCACGGCGGGAACCGAAGAGGCAATAGGGCCCACCAGATCGATTTTCGAAGACGAAAACGTCATGGGCATTGTATCGGCCGCCGCGCCCGTGCTCCTTCCCGCGCTGTTGCGCACGGCGACCAAGAATTGGCCCCTCGTTTTGGCGGCCGCAGCAGGTTTTTATGTCTTTAGTCGCTCCGACGCCGCTGCAGCAACACAGTCCCCATCGTCCCAAGTTTGATTAGGAGATTTCGATGCAGACCACAGAGACGCGCGGCGCGATTGCGCCTGACCGGACCATGCTGGTATCGCCCGGAGCAGACGACAATAATGGCATTCTCAGTCGGCCCGCGGTGGCACTGTTGGCTGCTGGAGCTATCGGCTTCGCGGTCGGAGCGGTGATCTGGAAATACCGGCGAGGCAACTCGTCAAAATTCGGGTCGTTTGACCGCGCCGTAGATATTGCGCGATCCGGTGCCGTCGACACGGTGCAAAAGCTTCGCAAAAGATTACGCGAGGAGGGCTATTCGCCAGACCAGATCGAAGGGCGTGCAAAAAAAAATCTCACCCAAGTGATCGAAGCCGTCAGAGAGCGCGCTTACTAAAGTGCTCTCCCGACGCGATGTGCGCGGCTCGACCCATGTTCGGGCTTGGGCATCGAATTCCCTGAGTTCGGTGTCACGGGTTCGAAGCCGGTGCTTTGGATCCGACTGCATCCGGGGAAGCCGGAGCCATCTGCGCGGTCGGCGCGGAGACATTCGTGGACGGGTTCACCTGCAAGGTGACGATATACAGAATTGCCGAGAGCCCACCAACGAATAGGATGAGCACAACCCAGCCGGCGATGCCGGTGCGTTCGTACAGACTGTTGTCGTGGCGCTGGATATCAAGACGGCGGTCGATATCACTGAAATGTGGATCTGTGACTGCCATGAGCGTTTTCTCCGGAAAGACTTCTTTTCCCCGGAAACGGCCCAGCCCGCATAGGGGTTCCGGCGGCGATGACTCGTTAAGTTAATCGTAGATGAAGTCACACGGAACCGTCCTCGCCACTCATGATTAAATTACCATGCGGCCAGAGTGGAGAGCAGCGTGAGTACGCGAGGGACCGAGCGGCATTGGATCGAAATCTTTAGGGACAGGGCCACGGAGCGGCTCAAGGAAATTCTTCAAGAAGATATGGATTGGACGACATCGCTGCCGATTCTCGAGCGTCTCAACCGGTTGCATGAGATTCAGCAGAGACGGCCGCCCGGCGTCGACTTCATTCGCCAGTCGATCCGAAAACAAGAATCCAACAAATAACGACGCCTGCGATCGAATGCAGTCCGAGAACGATTTCGAAATACGCAGTTGTGGATAAGCGCCACAACGAGAAAGGCCATGAAGACCGACGCAGAGACTACGGGTGCCCGATCGCAGCGGCGGTTCGGACGGGCGCTACGCGCGAGTGGGAATTCACCCAAACAACCGGTGGGTCGTAGATTACCTCTCCTTGCGGCCACGCGAAGGCTACGTCCGCGGCGTCTCGGCCGGCAGCAATGCGGGCGATCGCATCCACCGAACTCATGTGCGAAGCGTCAAAGGAATACCAGGCGCCGCCGTTCGGTCCGTTGAGGAAGGCTTGAAAGACGGCGTGGAAGTCTTGCGGGCTCAGTGCGTGCGCGTAGGCGCTGACGTAGCGCGCGGGAATTCCGAGGGCTCGGCAAAGGGAAATGCCGAGATGTGCAAAGTCGCGGCACACGCCTTCGCCTTTTTCAAAGACCTCGGCGCTGGACGAGTTCGGGCCCGTGCTGCCGGGCTGATAGCGTATATGGCTGTGAATCCAATCGCAAATGGCGGTCACCCGGTCATGGCCACGCTGCATCCCACCGAACGTCTGGAACGCAAAGTTCGTAAACGTATCGGACGCGCAATACCGGCTTGGAGCCAAGTATTCGAGATTCTCCATCGGAAGTTCGAGGAAATCGAATTCGCGCACCAACGATGGGTCGACAGGTTTAGAGTCGAGGTTCACCCGTGCTTCGTAGTGAATTTCCGCCGGCCCCGGCCCGATAACGGTGCGTACAACGCGGTTTCGCGTCAGGGGATTGGTGAACACACTGTAAGTGGAATTGGACTCGCCACCGGGAATGACGAGCGCCTCATCGGAAACCATCTGTCCTTCGGACTTGGCAACCTCGACCAGCAACGCAAATCCGGTTGCATTCTCCAGCGTGTACCGGAGCTTGCATCCGACAGCCAATTCCATGGGGGGTGTTCCTTTACGCAGTCATCGAGGCAACGTATCAGGTTGACGGACCGCCCGCATGTGCTGCCAAGCAGTGTGTGCTGAATATCAGGTACGTCTTACCAAGCCGATGATAAAGAGAAGGATCAAGGCGCCGAGAAGAGCCGCCACGATGTTCCCACCGGTCGATTCTGTATAAAGACCCAGGCGGGGAGCAAGTATTCCGGCGATCCCTGCGCCGAGGATGCCAATGATGATGTTGCCGATCACTCCGAAGCCATAGCCTTTGACGAGAAGGCCTGCGAGCCAGCCGGCAATCGCGCCAATGACAATCCAAGCAAGAACCGATTCTGGCGCCAGCATTACACTCTCTCCTGTTTCTTTTGCCTCCCTCAAATTCCCAATGTCGTCATAAGGTTCCGTGACACCTGTGGCGGGGACGCGTGCGGCATTTCGCATATGCAAGACGCGGAGCGCGAGCTACGTGGGTGTCTATAGCGGTCGTCAGAGCAGTTCGTGGATGCTGAACTGTTCGTTGGTATCGGTCCAAACCCGATTGGCACGCCAGCCGGCTGCTTTGGCGAGCTTTTGGAACTCAGCGACAGTGTACTTATAGGAATTCTCGGTATGGATGCTTTCGCCTTCGCGGAAATGGAATAGGCGTCTGCAGGCCTTCACATCCTGTGCGCGAAGGCTCACGAGATGCATCTCGATCCGGCCTTCGCGCGGATTATAAATCGCTTTGTGGCGGAACGTGCTCTCATCGAACGTGCCGTCCAGTTCCCGATTGATGCGGGCGAGCAAATTCAAATTGAAGGCCGCTGTGACGCCCGCTGCGTCGTCATAGGCGCGGATCAGCGTATGCGGATCTTTCTGCAGGTCGACGCCGATGATCAATCGTCCGCCTGTTCCCAATGCGCTCTTGAAACTGAAAAGCAATCGAGCCGCGTCCCCGGGTGCGAAGTTGCCTATTGTTGATCCTGGAAAGAACCCGGTCCGGCGTTGGTCGGAAGGTTCGAAGGGGAGTGCCTCCAAGTCGGAGAAGTCTGCCGCAAAGGGGCGAACATCGAGGTCGGGATAGCGTTGAACCAAACGCACCGCTGCTTCGATGAGTGCCGACTCCGATACATCGATCGGCGCATAGACGATACGAGACGAGATGCGGTCGATGAGGATCTCGGTTTTTAAACTTGAACCGGATCCAAATTCAACGAGATGATCTCCGTCGGAAAATCCCTCTACGATTTCGCCAGCAAATTCCTCGAGAATTCGGGCTTCCGTTCGCGTCGGATAATACTCTGGGAGCCGCGTGATCTCCTCGAACAGCTCGCTGCCGCGCGTGTCGTAGAAATATCGGCAGGGAAGCGTTTTTTGTGCCCGCGACAACCCATCGATGACAGCAAGCGAGAATTCATCCTCGATTTTCGTTACGCGGGCCGGCAATTGCCCGAGAGTTGGGGCGTAGCGCATCAGTCGATCTCCGCTGCGAGGCGCAAGCCGAGGAACTGCCAGCGCTGATGTGGGTAGAAAAAATTCCGATAGGTCGGACGCGAGTGTCCGGCCGGCGTTGCGCAGGACGAGCCGCGTAAAACGTGTTGTCCGACCATGAACTTGCCGTTGTATTCGCCGATGGCGCCAGCGGGCGGACGATATCCCGGATAAGGAAGATAGGCGCTCGCGGTCCATTGCCAGACGTCTCCGAAGAGTTGCTTCGGTTCGAGGGCCGTGGGCGATGATGGCGCACGGCGGGGGCGGAGAGCGCTGGTCGGCTGCATAGCCCGGTCAGTAGCAGTCAACGCCGCCACTTCCCATTCAAATTCAGTCGGCAAACGTTTGCCCGCCCAGCGAGCGAAAGCATCGGCCTCGTAATAGGAGATGTGTGCAACAGGCTCCGCGGGCACGATCGGCAACAATCCCTGCAGCGACATCTGGGACCAACCGGCGTCCGACCTCTCCCAATAGAGAGGGCTGTCCCAGCCTTCTCGCTTGACGGCCGCCCAGCCATCGGCGAGCCAAAGCATGGGCGTCGCATAGCCGCCATCTTCCATGAAGGCCAGCCACTGGGCATTTGTGACGAGCCGGTCCGCCAACTTGAACGGTTGCACGAGAGCGTCGTGCGATGGGAGTTCGTTGTCCCAGCAATAGCCTTTTCCGGAATGGCCGACGCGAAGAACGCCGCCAGGATATTCAATCCACCCGATCGGATCGGGATCGGCAAGATCAACTTCCGTCGGCTTTGCCTGGTAGGCCGGTCGCAAGGGATTTGCGGCAAAGAGCGCCAGAATATCGGTCAGCAGCAGCTCCTGATGCTGCTGCTCGTGATTGATGCCGATCTCGATAAGCCGCGCGGCTTCACCCTGGTGTGCATCTTCCCTCGAAAGGAGGCTGCGAAGCCCATCGTCGACGTGTGTACGATAAGCAAGCACGCTCTCTGCCGAGGGCCGTGTAAGGAGGCCACGCTTCGGGCGGGGATGGCGAGGGCCTAGCGTCTCGTAATAGGAGTTGAAGCAATAGTTGAATGCTTCATCGAACAACTGGTAGCCATCGAGATGCGGCTTTAAGACAAAGTTCTCAAAAAACCACGTCACGTGGGCGAGATGCCATTTCGTAGGGCTGGCATCGTCGGAGGCCTGGACGGTCATATCCTCAGGCGTGAGCGGAGCGGCCAAGTGCAGCGAATGTTCGCGCGTTTCAAACAGGCGTTCCGCGAGCACAACTTCGACGGACGCGCTATTGGCTGCGTCGGCTTCAGGTTGCGGAAATGTGGCGTCGTTCGGCGATGCGGTGTGGGGGGCGGGATGTTCCAATGCACTCTCTGGGATACAGTCTCTGGGCATACGATCATCGCGCGGCCGCTCGGAGAGCGGACACCGACCGCCTATACGTCTCAAAGCCGCAATTTGTTCCAGAGCATCTGTTTCATCAGAAAATTATTCTTTCGGGGCGGACTTTCGACCATGATTTGATTGAGCTTTTTCGTGCTCTTCGCCGTATTTCATACCCTCGAGCTTGATGCCATCAGGATCCAGGAAGAAAACAGCGTAGTAGTCGTCATAGTACACGTCCGCGGGATCTACGATCGTGATGTGGTGCTTCTTCAGGTAGTCCTGCAAGGCGTCAACGTCCTTTCTGCTGCGCAGCTGAAAGGCATAATGATGCAAACCGATATCACCAGTATGATGCTTGTGCTCACGCCCCTCGGCGTCGGCCTGGCCGATCCAGAACCTTGTTTTGCCGTTGCTCCAGCCCGTGGAGTCTTTGTACTCGTCCATCACCTCGAGCCCGAGGAATTCGAAGAGGCCGCTATAAAAGGCTTTCGACTTCGCGAAATCACTGACGCGGATGGAGATGTGGTCTATGCCGACGAAGCGCGCCATCGGATAATCCTCCATGTGATGAGTTTCGCCGTGCCAATTCTTCTGAATTGGGCACTCTTGCGGCACTGGTCGCTGCTAACGATGTTCTGCCGAGCTTTCATCGGCGTTTTGCTCATCGCAATCCTTTGCGGCTTCGCAGGGAATCTCAGTACGTATTTTCGGCGTCTCCGAAGCGCGCTGCCCGCATCTTTTCAAAGTCCATGCTTTGCCCGGATTCTTTCCTCGAGCCGGATGACCGCGGCTTCGATTTCGGGGAGTCCGAAGCTCGTCCGAAAATTCGAGGCTCAGCGCAACCGGGATCTGGCCCGGCGCGTGCTCGGCTCACCTGGACGCAAATCAAGCGTCGACTTTGCTCGCTGAACTGTCCGCCGCATTGCCTTCGATAGCACCGGCGATCGCGTCGTCGACACGTTCGAGCCAAATAAACTCGAGGCGGTCGCGGGCGTCCTGCGGGATGTCGTCGTAGTCGCGCCGATTGCGTGCCGGCAACATCACGCGCGTAATTCCAGCCGCGGCTGCTGCCACGACCTTCTCCTTGATGCCTCCGACCGGCAGCACGAGGCCTCTGAGCGAGATTTCGCCTGTCATTGCGGTATCGTTTCTGATCGTGCGATTTGTAAGCAGCGATACGAGCGCCATGAACATCGCCACGCCTGCGCTCGGCCCATCCTTGGGCGTGGCGCCGGCCGGCACGTGCACGTGGATGTCGTTCCGCTCGAAAAGCGCGGGATCGATGCCGAGAGAAACAGCGCGACTTTTGACGAGCGTCATCGCAGCCTGGGCGCTCTCGCGCATGACGTCGCCCAGCTGACCGGTCAGGATCAAGCCGCCTTTGCCCGGCGCGCGCGTTGCCTCGATGAAGAGAATGTCGCCGCCGACCGGCGTCCACGCTAAGCCTGTCGCGACGCCAGGTACGCTGGTTCGCATCGCGACTTCGTTCTCGAAACGCGGCTGTCCCAGCAGCGTAGCAACATCGTCTACACCGATGTGCACGCGCGCCGTGCTGTCCTCGGCGATTTGCACGGCGGCATGCCTGAACACGCGTCCGATTTCGCGTTCGAGACTGCGCACGCCGGCTTCACGCGTGTAGCCGTGAATGATGGCGGTCAGAGCTTCGTCGTCGATCGTGACCTGCTCGGGCTTCAACCCGTTGGCGTCGAGCTGACGCTTCACAAGATATCGCCGAGCGATCTGAAGCTTCTCATTTTCAGTGTAGCCGGCGAGACCGATGATCTCCATGCGATCCCGTAACGGTCCCGGGATGGTGTCCAGCATATTCGCGGTCGCGATGAAGACGACGCGGCTGAGATCGTAAGGCACGGCGAGATAATTGTCGCGAAAGGTGCCGTTCTGCTCGGGATCAAGAACTTCGAGCATCGCTGCCGAGGGGTCGCCTTGGACGCCGCGTCCCATCTTGTCGATTTCATCGAGCATCATCACGCAATTGCGGGCGCCGGCTTTCTTGATGCCCTGAACGATGTTGCCCGGTAGCGCGCCGACGTACGTGCGGCGGTGGCCGCGAATTTCCGCTTCGTCGTGGACGCCGCCGAGGCTGACGCGCACGAAGGGGCGCTCCATCGCGCGGGCGATCGACTGGCCGAGCGAGGTTTTGCCGACGCCCGGCGGCCCGACGAAACACAGGATCGGCGCTTTGCCCTGAGGCGCGAGCTTGCGCACGGCGAGATATTCGATGATGCGGGTCTTGATTTTCTCGAGGCCGAAATGATCCTCGTCGAGGATACGGCGTGCCGCCGCGATGTCGATCGGCTTTTCCTCGGGGAGGCTCCATGGCAGCTCGATCAGCCAATCGAGATAGGTGCGGATCATGCCCGCTTCAGCCGCCGCTTCGGGCATTCGCTGATAGCGATTGAGTTCCTTCTTCGCCTGCTGTTCGACCTCCGGCGGCATGTGGGCCTTGGCAATCGCCTCGGTGAGGTCCGTCACCTCCTGGGACTTGCCGTCGCTCTCACCGAGCTGACGCTGGATCGCGGCCATTTGCTCGCGCAACACGGCTTCGCGCTGGCGGTCGTCAAACGCAGCCTTTGTCTGCCGGCCGATTTCCTGTGTGAGACGCATGACTTCGATACGTTCGGCGAGCAGCTTCGAAACGCGATCGATCCGCGTCGTGAGATCGACAGTTTCGAGGATCGCCTGCTTGTCTTCGGTCGGAATGTCCATATAGCCGGCAGCGAGATCAGCAAGTGCCGCGGGCGAGGTCGTGCCTTGAATTGTCGCGATCAATTCCTGCGGGGCTTGCGGCAGGAGCTGCACGGCCTCAAGCGCTTGGCTTTGCAGGTTGCGAAAGCGCGCTTCGATCTCGGTCGAACGCATATCGGATTCTGGAATATGGATGACTCGGGCCACGGGAAATGGGGTGCCGGGCAAGAAGTCTAGAATGCGGATTCGCTGCACGCCTTGGACCACAATGTGATGGCTGCCATCCGGTGCCGCTAGATAGCGCACGACGTTGGCAAGCGTGCCAATGCGATAGAGATCGTCGGGTCCGGGATCATTGTTCTCCGGATCGCGCTGCAGAACGATGCCGATCTGGCGTTCTTCACGGACAGCCTGCTGGACGGCGGCGATGGATTTCTGGCGGCCAATTGTAATCGGAAGAATGAGACCCGGAAAAAGAACAACCTTGCGGACAGGAACAAGGATCAAAGCATCGGACGGCAGGGTGGTGTTAGGGGCACCAGTCCGAGCCGCGGACTCGGTACCTTCCGGCTTGGCCGAGTTTGATTCACCGAGTGTCATCATTGGGTACCTCAAACAGCCTTAGTCAGCGAAAATACCAAGCATCCATTCTTCACAAACTGACGCACGGCATAGCGTCCCGTCGGCAGCTGGAGCCGGCGCTCGAAACGGCCCTGCGGAAGTTCGAGGCGGTGGATCACAGCGCTGCGAAGCTCCGGGGGCAGCACGCGGCGGCCAGAGACGATGAGGACGCCATTCTCGATCGAAGCTTTGACCATCTCCGGATCGACGCCCGGAAGCGCAACGAAGACGAGAATTTCGTTGTCGGTCTCCAGTACGTCGATCGGCGGCTCCCATGATGGTTCGTTTGTTGCTCCGGACCGCTGCAAGTGGAAAAATTGGCGATGCATGCGCTCGGCGCGCGTCAGCGTTTCGACGGCCTCGGACAACATCCAGCTCATCGGGTCTCGGTTCGACATAGATGCTCTTTCCCTTGCGGATGGATCCGGCGAGAAGGTCACTCGTTAGAGGAAATCTAGCGCGCTGAGCTCGATCTGTCGCTAGCCGGACGCGAGGCCGCAAAGGCCGCGCTCCTGGCATTGGCGATAACGCGGCGTCAGACCGTAAGTCTTTCGCTATCGCACTCTCGGGGGCTCTTGGTGCTCATCCTTGAAGAACTTGCGGGCAAGAGCGAGGATCTCGCCGTCGGTCGGATGGTCGAGAGCTTCGACGCCTCTAATCTTGGCCTTGAGCGCGGGTGCATGCTGTTCGATATGGTTTATCAGCGCGGTCTTGGCGTTGGCGGGTCCGGTGATAAGGATGGCGCCTGCGTCGGCCAGGGCGTCGGCGACCTGCTGCAAGAAAGCATGGTCCTCTGCGGCGTGTCCGCTGCCAATTGTGTTTGCCTTGTGGTGAATGTGGCGGACGGGGTGCTGCGGGTGCACCACGACGACGTCAGACTCTGATGCGCTGAAGTGAAAGACGCGGGCTTCGTGGTGATCGATCCAGACGACAGCGTGAAAATGGCCTGACATAAGTTCTCCCTATGAACGAGCTTGCGGGGCGTGAGGTATTGCGCCTCGCGGCCGCCCGCCGTTTGCGATTTGTCAAAGTTTCAAGGTGCCCGAGCGGCGGGGATCTTCTTCGATTTCTTAGCCGAACTGGACTTCTTCGCCGGCTTCTTGGTCTTGGCCGCCGTTTCGGCGGTCTTGGACTTTGCCTTCGATTTCGCCTTTCCGGTCTTTTTGCCTTTGGCAGACGCGACGGTAGTGCCATCGGCCGGGGCTTTGGCATCCGTGCTGCTTGCCGCTTTTTTGGCCGACTTCTTGGCCTTCTTTCCCGCCTTCTTACCCGTCTCGGCTTTGGGGTCGACGTCTTTTTTGTCCGTGGCTATCGCGGCCTTTTCTGTTTTGCCACTTTTTGCCTTGGAGGGATCAGCGGTCTCGGTCGTCTTGGCGGCCTTCTTCTTTTTCTTTGCGCTCTTGCTGCTTACCTCTTTGGGGTCGTCGGCATCCTTACTTGCAACCTTACTGGGAACCTCCGTGCTGCTCTTTTTCGCGGAGCTCTTTTCGCCTTTCGCAGCATTGTGGCGGTCGACGTCTTCCTTCGTTATCTCCCCATCCTGGACGAGGGCCACCAGGCAAGGCGCCGACAAGCCTTCCCCGACTTTCCGCATGCACTGACGCAGTTCTTCGGTGCCGACCGAGTATTGACTGCAATGCTGATAGTAGTCGTCACGGCAAGCCTGCTGAACGCGCTCGCTCACCGCGTAAGCGCAAGCGCTGGAAAGGAATGCAAAAGCAAGGGTAGCCGCTCCGTAAACGCAGCTTCGTTGTGAGCGATGCGAGACGACACTGCCGACCATAGGGGCGAAGTTGTTACGCAATCGATTGAACCCAGATCTGAGCCAAACACGCGATGTACCACGCGGACAATAAAGCTTCCGGAGCCAACGGCAACGTGACGGAGCTTCGCGGTGGAAAATATGGTTATCAAGAAAACTGTTGCAAGTCCTGGTGGTTGTCGCTTCCAGTTCATCTCACTGGAAAGCCAGCTTCGACCAAGCGCCGGATTACTCTCTATCTCTTTGAAATGAATGGCGCGGAAATCGATGTCATGGCATTGGCAAGCGGGTCTATCACAATTTGGGGTGGTCGATGTCATTTGGAAGGAAGCAATGAAGAAGAGAAGAATGCAGGGCATCGTCGTAATCTGTTTGGCTGCGGTTACGCTTGTGGGCACGTCGGCCTACGCTTATTCGGAAAAGGTCAAGCAAGCGTGTTCCGCGGATTACGGTAGTCTCTGCGCGAAGTATAAGCAGGGGAGCTCCGAGCTTCGCAGATGTTTTGAGAGCAACCGGAGAGTGCTCTCCGTGGACCGCGTTCAGGCATTGGTGAATGCCGGTGAGGTTCCCGCCAAATACCTCAAGCAGCGATAGCCTCGCGCACGGCTCCGTTCAGTCCTTCTGAGCCAGATCGGCAATCGGTAAAAGGCGCGGGCGCTTCCAAGCGCTCTCTCCGTCGCAGAGGCGCGCGACTCACGGTAAGCTCGCTCCGCGCTACTGATGGAGGCGGGGATGGGATTGCTTGATCTTCTGCGCTTGCAAAAGGCCGAAGCCGAGGAGCGGCTTCATTGCACGGAACTGACGGGCGAGATGCGTGAGATTGACGAAGCGTACCTGGCGGAGATCGAGCGGCTGATCGCCAACAGCTGAGGCCGAAGGCACTTTCGAGCGCAGCTCCTCCTTGCGCGATACTTCGGCGATGACCACTTTCTGCATGCTTCGGCGATTTCGCCGTGTGGAGAATGTGATGAAGTATTGCCTACTGGCGGCTGTTTCGGGAATCGTGATGCTGGCCGCTTCGGGAGCCCGCGCAGATGACATCGCCTGCGTCAGCACGACTTTCAGATTGGTCGGCGCCAACGACAAAGTCTGCATAAGTGCGTTCGACGATCCGAAAGTGGCGGGCGTTGCGTGCCATATCAGTCAAGCGCGGACCGGCGGGCTTAAAGGGAGCTTCGGGCTCGCCGAAGACCCATCGCGGTTTTCCATTGCCTGCCGGCAGATCGGCCCAATCAGTGTCGACATTTCGATCCTTGCTGATGAAGAAAAGGTCTATTCGGAAAATACGTCGCTGTTCTTCAAGCACACCCACGTCTTTCGAGCGGTCGACAAGAAGCGCAACACGCTCGTCTACGTGGCGATCAGCGACCGGATGATCGACGGGTCGCCGTACAACGCCATTTCGACAGTTCCCATCATGCCGTGGAGCGGACACTAGCCGGCGCGCAGTCCATCAGCGGTCGCTCAATCCTTTACTCCGTGGAACCTCCGGGCCGAACATCGGTTTCGCAGGGATACGCGAAGGAAAGGAGCGACCAGATGGACATGACGCCGAATAAGACTGAACGCGACTCCTACCTTTACTCCTACCTTTCCGAGCCTTCGCGGTTTCGTTTTCCGTGGGTGCTTGCGATCGCGGTCCTCGTCGGGATGTTTGCGGTCGGGTACAGCCTCGACAACGATCGGAGCCTATCGGAGCGTAATGGTGTGGTGTCGCAGACGGAAGCGGATAACGGTGTGATCCCGAGCATTCCGCCACAATAAATCGAAAGACACGGTCACAGAAAAACGTTCGATTCGATGCGTCGATGCCGGGGCGAGGCGGCAGAAGTCCGCGCGCGAAGATAGAGGCGCACCGATTTCTCAAGCAAACGATTGACGTCGTCGTAGGTGTTGCCGACGGAGAGAATGCAAACCGCAAGCCGCTCTTTTTCGGCAGGAGGCGAGCCAGCGAGGTTGAGTTCCTTCGTGGCGCGCTCAAGGACGATCGTCATGCGATCGAGCGCTTCGGGGCAATAGGCGCGAGAAGATTCCATCGGTTCAACTCCGAACACTCTTCCCCCACAACTCAAGACTAGCACATGCAGGCGTCGGATCGAAGACAGTGAAGCCATCAGGCATAGAAGCATTGCCGGAAAGCATAGGTCGTTTGGCCAATCTCACTCACACGAATTCTTGGGCCGGCGCAGGAAGAATTCTGATTGAGGTCGAACTTGTGGGAGGTTTTCCCAATGTTGCTGCGCGATAACGCTAATCAAATCGAAAAACGGGATTTCTGAACGATCATTTTGGTGCGCTTGCACCCAACAGATGTCGTCCCTTTTCGCTGAGAGTGAGTTCCGTTCGCTGCGTGCGCTCGTTACGGCTCACAATCTTCAAGAAGCCGAGGCCTTCGCCTGAGAGCGCGGTGATCTCGCGAAGCACCAAGGCGTGCTCAATGCCGAGCTTGCGCGAGAATGTCCGGCTATCTCTGGCGATACCAAAGTCTATTGCGGCGAGGATCGCAGCGCCTATTGGGGAGAGCGCCGCGTCGGCAGAAGCAATCACCGCAACGGCGTCCAGAAACCGTTCTTCCGTAATCTCGTCTTCCGACACCGGGCTCATGCCGCTTGAGCTTGCTCGGCCACACGGAACGACACGAGCACCGATTTCGACGTCGGTGTATCGCTTTGCTCGCCGGCGCTGGACAGCGGCACGAGCACGTTCAATTCCGGGTAATATCCAGCGACTGAGCCGCGCGGGAGATCGTAGGGAGCGACGCGGAAGCTCTCGGCGATGCGCTCGACGCCATCGTCGTGCTTGCCAATAATATCGACCCGGTCGCCGGCAGCCGCGCCAATCTCATCGAGGTCCGCGGGATTGACGAACACTATTCGGCGTTCGCCGTAGATGCCGCGGTAGCGATCGTCGAGACCGTAAATAGTGGTGTTATATTGGTCGTGCGAGCGGAAGGTCTGTAGCACGAAGGTACCGTGCTCCGCGATCGCCCGTTGGTGCTCCGTCTGATCGGGGAGCTCGGCGCTCGAAAACGTCGCTTTACCTGACCGTGTGTGCCAGATGCGTTCAGCTGCTCCATTGGGGAGACGGAAGCCGCGCGGCCGGCGGACCCGTTCGTTGTAATCGCGAAAGTCTGGGAGGGTGCGCGAGATCAGATCGCGGATGCGATCGTAATGGTGCGCGAGGCCTTTCCAGTCGACAATGTCAGATCCAAGGGTCGCTTCTGCGATACCTGCAATGATGCCGATTTCGGAGCGAAGCTCGGGCGAGGCGGGGCGGTTGATGCCACCTGAGCCGTGCACCATGCTCATCGAATCCTCGACGGTCACGATTTGCGCGACGCCGTCCGCGTTGCGGTCGATTTCCGTTCGCCCAAGGCAGGGGAGCACGTAGCTCACCGCGCCCGGAAGAAGGTGCGAATGATTGAGCTTCGTCGCAATGTTGACGGTCAACTTCTGATTCATCAGAGCTTTGGCGATCAGCGGACTATCGGGCGTGGCGCGCGCGAAGTTGCCGCCGAGGCCGATGAACGTCTGGGCTGTTCCATCGAGCATGGCGCCGATCGCAGCCAGAACATTATGGCCGTTACGGCGCGGCATCGGAACGCGGAATTCTTTTTCGAGGGCATCGAGGAAGGCGCGCGACGGCTTCTCGGTGATGCCGACGGTCCGGTCGCCCTGCACATTCGAGTGGCCGCGCACCGGGCATAGGCCAGTGCCTGGACGGCCGACATTGCCGCGCAGGAACATCAAGTTCGCGATTTCCCGGATCGTCGCGACTGAGTGGCGATGCTGCGTGACGCCCATCGCCCAGGTGCAAATCGTCTTGTTCGATTCGATATAAATTTGCGCCAGCCCTTCGATCTGGGCGCGCGACATGCCGGATTGATCTTCGATCTCCTCCCAGCTCGTCGCGTCGACGCTGGCGCGATAGAATTCGAGGCCCGATGTGTGCTGCGCCAGGAAAGCGCGATCAAGCACCGATGGACGGCCCGCGGCGAGCGCCGCGTCGTCCGCCGCGAACACGGCTTTCGACATGCCGCGCACTGCCGCCATGTCACCGCCGAGGCGCACCTGATAGTACTCGCTGGCGATCGGGGTGCTGCCGCCCGTGATCATTTCGATCTTGTCTTGCGGGTCGGCGAAGCGCTCGAGGCCTTTCTCCCGAACAGGATTGAAGACGGCAATGCGGGCGCCACGCAAAGCGGCGCGACGCAGGTCTCCGAGCATACGCGGGTGATTGGTGCCCGGGTTCTGGCCGATGACGAAGATGGCGTCGGCCTTCTCGAAATCTTCGAGCATGACCGTGCCCTTGCCGATGCCGACGGCTTGCTCGAGCGCGACGCCGCTCGCCTCGTGGCACATGTTCGAGCAGTCGGGGAAATTGTTCGTGCCGTAGAGCCGCACGAAGAGCTGATAGATATAGGCGGCTTCGTTGGATGCGCGGCCGGACGTGTAGAACTCGGCGCGGTCGGGGCTGTCGAGGCTGTTCAGGACGCGGCCGATTTCCGCGAAGGCTTCATCCCAGGTGGTCTGGACATAGCGGTCGGATGCCGCATCGTAACGCATCGGATGCGTCAGGCGGCCTTCGCGCTCGAGGTCATAGTCGGTCCAGGTGCGAAGCTCGCTGACTGTATGGGTCTTGAAGAAATCAGGGCGGACGCGCTTGTCGGTTGCCTCCCAGGCAACGGCCTTCACGCCGTTTTCGCAGAACTCGAAGGACGAGCCGTGTTCCGGATCGCCCCAGGCGCAGCCCGGGCAATCAAAGCCATCGGGCTGATTGGCCTTCAGCATCGTCACGGCGCCGGAAAGCGGTGCGCCGCTGGCGAGGAGCTTTTTTCCGCAGCTTCTCAGTGCGCCCCAGCCGCCTGCGGCCTTCGACTTCTTGCCAATGAATTCGGGTTTGCCCATCGCGCCTTATCCAAACAATCGCCGCCCCGGCTTTTATTGTGCATGTGCGAAATGGATATTTTCCGCAACGCACGGTGGAGGAATAACCGTTATGCGTAAAACGAATATCGCGAGTTTTTTCAGGGTTTTAGCGCGTAACAATTAGGCAGCTGCGTGCCTCAAAAAGCCGCCCTACCTCGAAGGCGTGCGTCGGCATCCTGCATCGAGGCCAGGAGGCTTGCGGGCAGATCGCGTCCGCGAAGAATGGCCACGATCTCCAGGGGTTCGCTCACCCCGCGAATATCCACTTTGGACACAAGTTCAGGTGCGGGCGTCCAGCCGGCGAGCTTCGCGACCTCGCACGAAATGACGATCTGAGCGCCTTTTTCCTTGGCAACCGCTTCGAGGCGGCTCGCGACGTTGACCGCGCTGCCGATCACGGTGATGTCGACGTTCGGGCCATATCCGATGCGGCCCATCAGCAACTGACCCGCTTCAATGCCTATGCCGATGCGCAGCGGGCGACCGAATTCCGCTTCCATCTTTGCGTTGATGTGATCGAGCGCGAGGTCGATGTCGCGTGCGGCTCTTAGAGCCTGACGGCAGCCGGCCTCGACACCGTCCTTTTCGCCGAAAACAGCAAGCAACCCATCTCCAAGAAATTTATCGATCCAGCCGTTGTGGGCAGCGATGGCGCTGCCAGCCGCTGCGAAAACTTCGTTGAGCATGAAGACGACGTCGTGCGGCAGCTTCTTCTGCGACAGGCGCGTGAAGTCGCGCATATCGAGCACGAAAGCGGCGAGCGGTCTTTCGATGCCTTCGGAGCCAAGCTCGGGCTCATCGGCATCGGCTGGCCCTGCGGTAGAGGGCCGTAGCAGCCGGGTGACGGTCATCGGGCCGCGCGGCCGCATCTGGCAGGCGAGGCGGACGTTCGGCGGCGCTCCAATGCTTGCGAGTGTGACGGCTTCGGGAAATGTCGCGGGTGGCACTGAGTCGGCACCGTCCTCGACGCGAACCCGGCACGTCGAGCATCTGGCGCGGCCGCCGCAAACGGACGCGTGGGGGATGCCGTTCATTCGGCTGATTTCGAGCAGCGTCGGGCCGAATGTGCAGTTCGCGGCACCGGCGCCGACGTAATCGATGATGAAGTGCGGCCAGTAGCGCCGTTGAATCGACGGCCAGACGAGAAGGGCGAGCGCCGTGGCCAACATCGCCGCAAATCCCAGACGCACAATCAGGCGCATCGCGGCCAGGCGATCGCCGTTTTCGGGGTTCGGCCAGTGCGAGAGCTGCTTGACCTCGTCGAAGCTTTTCGGATCGGCGATCATCTGGGCGACGGCGCGGCCGCCGACCATGAAGCCGCCGAGCGCGGCGATCGGAATGAGAATCGCAACGAACAACAGGACTGGTTGGAATTTTCGGTACGGCGCGGAGAGCCGGAGCCAAAAATGGATGCCGATGCAGCCGTGTATCCAGACGATCAGCAGCAGTGTGCTCTGCAGGATGGCGCTGTCTGGCCATAGGCGAGCAAGCTCGTAGAGATACGTATCGTTCACGCCGAAGAATTCGCGTGCCACCCGCGTATTGACGATGTGGGGGAGGAGCAGAAACGGGATCGAGAAGCCCAGGATGAGCTGAACAAGCTCCCAGGTCGGGAGGCGAAGCGTCATGCGATCGGACAGCTTGTCGAGCGCAAGCACGATATGGGTCACGAGAGCAGAAGCGAGAATGATCGAACCCGGCCAAGACCGGGTAACGAGCCAGCGCCATTGCTGGACCTCGTACATCGTCTTCAGATCAAAAAGGCCGAGGGCATGATTGAGGAAGTGGGTCGTCGCAAACGTAAAAAGGATCAGCCCCGAAATGAGGCGGGCCCTTTGCCTCCAGTCTCCTCGCAGAAGGACGTGCATGTCGTCTCCGGTCCAGGCCCCCGCCCCGCCGTGCTATTTCTTCCGCTTTAGGTCAAGTTATTTGTTTGCCGAATCCGCCGTGTGCGGAAGAGATCAGCCGCGGTGTGTTCGGAATGTGCGCGCACCTGCCTGGGTCTGCCATCGCCGGCCGTGCTTTATGGGGCCAGTCGCCGGTCTTTGCCCCTGCGATCAGATAACCAGAAAATGAAATCGGTGGCATTCTTCAGTCAGCATCTTCAGGAAAAAGCACTCGCAATTGGTCCGTCGTGACCGTGTGTGCTGCCGATGCCTCCGATTGCTAGAAGGGTCTCCTTGCGACAACATGAGAGTGCGAGCTTTGTGCCCTTTTCTGGAAACTTCGCCGCGCGCTAGCGGATGCAGGCTCACGTCTTGGAATCGAACCAAGGCTCAACTTTGCAAAGGTGCGATCGTTCCCTAAACGCGAATGGCGTCGTTCAGGGAAATGCCTGGTAAATCCACGTTTCGCTGAGTGCCTGACCGTCTTTCGCCAGGAAGGCGCGCAGATCGGCGGGCTGACCGTCAAGATCGGATAGATCGAACATCATCCGCCAACGCCTGGTGCCGACTACGGGGAATGCTTCGACGCCGGTGATGGTGCCTCGCGTCGTCGTCACGACCGTGTGCGTGCCGCCATACCTGGTCTGGTCGTCCAAGGTCTTCCCTTCGACGTCGATCATGAATTTTCGCGCGCCGGGCTTTGTGTGGCTCAAGTCGAGGTCACGCCCGCCGAGGCCGCCCAATCCGATGCGTGTTGCAACGATGCGCGCGACATCCCCGGCCGGGGGGGAATCTATTCCCCAATAGAGGCGATACCGGGCATTGATTTCCGACCCGGCCACGACGGGTTGCTCGGGCGTCCAGAAGGTGACCATGTTGTCTTCGGTCTCGTTTGGCGTCGGGAGCTGGACGAGATTTACAGCGCCCCTGCCCCAGCCCGACAACGGTTCGACCCACATGCTCGGCCGCCGATCGTAGAAAAGGCTGTCGTCCTGATAGTTCTCGAAGTTGCGATCGCGCTGTATTAGCCCGAAGCCCTTCGGATTTTCGTCGACGAAACTGTTGGTAACGATGCGGGGCGGATTGGCGAGTGGCCGCCAGATGCGCTCGCCGGTACCGGTCCAGATCGACAGGCCGTCGCAGTCATGGACCTCCGGCCTCCAGTCGCCACGGTAGTTACCAGAGTTTTCACCGTACCAGAACATGCCCGTTAAAGGCGCAATGCCGAGCATGTCTACGGCTGAGCGGAAACAGAGCTCGCATTCTATGTCCTGCACGGCTCCGCCTTGGCCGCCTTCTATACGCCGGCTGTCCATGCGGTAGGCACCGGTCACGCTCTGGCTTTCCAGCAGCGCGTAGATGTTCATGCCGTTGCCGTTCGGCTCCAGCCAGAAGTTCGTGAAACGCGGGAATTCCTCCGGCTTGCCGGTATCGATCGCGAGACCTCGCGCCGAGCCGCCGTACTGATCGTTGGGATCTGAAGCACGGAAGTAGGAGGCGCCGAGATAGGCGAGCCAGTCGCTGACACCGCCCCGGCTCATCAGACGAAAGCCGGCAAAGCCCGCCGACTTCAACGTGTGCAGCGGGTGATTTGCGGGCATGTTGAAATAATCGGGGCTGTAGACGACTTCGCGGGCCGAGCCGTTCTCCAGGACATAGATGCCGACCGGCTCGGCGTAGAAGCGGCCTTGTGGAAAGAGCCGCACGGTCTGGGCTCCGGGCACTCCCTGCCACAGCTCCATCTCCGGCTTAAAGACCGCTTGAGCGAAGGTATCGAATGTCATGCCGCGCAAGGGATCGGAGGTGTCCGGTTGCGGCGGCGGGACATAGGGAGATTGGGAGAGCGTCTTTGCACGCTGTTTCAGGGCATCGAAAGAAAACGGTTGAGGCGGCCCGAGGACCGCGGCGCCTACTGGAGCTTCACTCATGGCGGTCGTGCTCCATCCCACGACGGTGCTGGTAAGAGCGCCGGCCAAGACGTGTCGACGGTCGAGCATAAATGGCATGGGCTTGTGTGTGACCAGATGTGGGTTGGGAACAAGGGCGCGTGGCGCCGCCTATATCTGCCAGGAGGCGGGGAAATTCAACTCTTAGCCGGTGTTGGCCGCCCTTCGGTGGCCGCAAAACGGGAGCAACCGAGGGCATCCCTCAAAGGAGAGGCGTGAGTTTGACAATATCCGGGCTGCGGCGACCTACCGCGAGTGCAGGTCTCGTGCCCCGTGGTCGTCTCGGTCGACGACCAACATCCGGGCTGCCGCCTGCGGGGCCGGTCCTGCGCCAATGCTTAATCATGCGACGTTCTGAGATCCGATTTGACCCGACAGAATGGGACCCGGGTGTTTCAATGCCTCGGCCTTATGTGAGGGAGGCAAATTTATCCATTCAGTAACTATCGAAGTATCCGTTTCGGATATTTGAATGACCAATAAGGAACAATTGATTTCGACATCTGTTGATTAAACACTCGGCAACTTCCCTTTATATACGATCTTGGAATATTTGCATCTCGTTGCGGATTAATATGGTGCCGCGGAAAAAATGATCGTCGGGCCGTGATGATAACCGCCAAGCCCGTCCCCAATCCAGATTTCATCAAGGAGAGGCTACGAGCCCTTCAGCGCGAGATGCTGGTCGGAATAGCGTCCGGCGAATCTCTTTTGAACGTGACGACTTTGCTTTGTCATGGCGTTGAAACTCTGGCGCCGGAAGTCATTTGTTCAATTGTCGCCGTCGATAGCCAAAGCCGTCTGAGATTTCTCGCAGGCCCGAGTCTTCCTGAAGTCTACGGCAGGTCTGCGAATGGCATTGCCATCGGTCCGGATGTCGGATCGTGCGGAACGGCTATTTTTCGGAAGCAACCGGTCGAGGTTCTCGATATTGAAACCGATCCGCTCTGGGCAAATTACAAAACGCTTGCGCTGCCGTATGGATTACGCGCCTGTTGGTCGAGCCCAATCGAGGCGCGGGACGGACGCGTGCTCGGCGCGTTCGCGTTCTATTTCCGAAATTCGCGTGGGGCGAGCGATCTCGAACGCCTGATCGTGAAGGAGTGCGTGAACATCTGCGCGATGGCCATCGAGAATTCGGAGGCCAGGGCGAAGCTCAGCGAGCTTGCTTTTTTTGATTCTCTGACGGGTCTCGGCAATCGGGCCACGCTGAAAAATCGGTTGGGGCTCGTCCTGCGGCGTGCGGAAGAGATGCAACGATCCGTAGGCGTCTTTTATGTTGATTTGGCGGAATTCAAAGCAGTCAACGACCTTCACGGACACGCTCTCGGCGACATCGTCTTGTGTAATGTCGCCAATCGATTGCGAGTCGTCGCGTCCGATTGCGATCTCATTGTCCGAATGGGTGGGGATGAATTCCTGGTCGTCAAGACGGCGGTCTCGGCGGAACCGGAATCCGAACAGTTTGCTCGAAAACTCGTCGAAGGCCTAAGCGGTCATTACGATTTGGATGGGGGCGAGCACATTGCGATCGACGCCCTCGTTGGAGTCGCGCACTTTCCGGCGGATGGTGAAGATCACGATGCCTTATTGGCCCACGCAGAGACGGCGCTTCGTTGCGCAAAAAGGGGTGGTCACGGTTACGCGCTGTTCGACTCGAAGATGCAACTGGAGCAGCATAAGCGTCGCGCGATGGAGCGCGACATCGGTCTTGCCATCGATAGGGGAGAACTGTCGGTCGTCTTTCAGCCGCAGGTCGACGCAAAATCGGGCTCCGTCGGCGCCTTCGAAGCCCTGCTCCGGTGGAACCATCCGGAGCACGGTTTCATATCTCCCGCAGATTTCATTCCTGCCGCGGAAGCAAGTGGTGCCATCATTGCTATAGGCGCGTTCGTCCTGAGGGAAGTCTGCAAGGAGGCAGCGCAGTGGGCCGAGAAGCTGCGGGTCGCCGTCAACGTTTCGGCGGCTCAAATCGTTCAATACGACTTTGCGCATCTCGTAATAGAGGTGTTGTCGGAGACGGGCCTTGAGCCGGAACGACTCGAGGTCGAAGTGACGGAGAGCCTTTTTATTCAGGATCTGCCGAGCGCGAAGGCGACACTGCGGCGCCTAAAGGATCTTGGTGTCAGCGTCGCCATAGACGACTTCGGAACCGGATACTCCTCGCTCAGCACTTTGCGGGCGTTTCCTTTCGATCGCATCAAAGTCGACCGTAGTTTCGTAGCCGACATGGTACAAAACTCGGACGCGGCAGCGATCGTCAATTCGGTGATCGGGCTTGGTCGTGCCATGGGATTGCGCGTTGTCGCCGAAGGCGTTGAATGTCAGGAACAACTCGCGCTTCTGCGGTTACTCGGATGCCACGAAATTCAGGGATATCTTTTTGGCGAACCCCTGCCCGCGGAAGCCTATGCGCACCTTACACGGCCGGTGGTTTCGACGAACGGCTACAGGTGCTCTGCCGCTTCTTAAGGGCGGGAGCTCACTCGGCCTCGGCGAAGGCCGTCCACGGATCGTTTTCGACTGCCAGAAGCTCCAGAATATTCGAGGTATGCTCGCCAAGGCCCGGGCTTGGGGCCTTGGCGACGCATGGCTCTCCGTCCATGACGATGGGGCCGCGCACTGTCGGCGCTGAAGTTCCGTCCGCTCTCTGCAGCTCCTGGCGTAACCGCCGCGCAACGACCTGCGGATCGGCGAAAACCTGATCGAGCCGATTTACGGGCCCAGCGGGCACCCCTGCAGCTTCGAGCGCGGCGAGCAAATCGCGTGAGGATCTTTTTTCCGTCTCCGCTTCCAGGAGCGGGATAAGCGCGTCGCGGTTCGCGACCCGAGCGGCGTTAGTTTTGAAACGATCGTCGGTTTTGAGGCTGGACAGTCCCAGCAACTCGCAAACTCTTGAGAACTGCCCGTCGTTCCCGGCAGCGATGATGATAGGGTCATCGGCGGCCCGAAAAACCTGATAGGGGACAATGTTCGGATGAGCGTTTCCGAGCCGCCGCGGCGCGGTTCCGGATACGAGGTAATTCATCGCTTGGTTCGCGAGCACGGAAACCTGGGTGTCGAGCAAGGCCATATCGATGTGGGCGCCTTCACCGGTTGCGCTCCGGCGATTGAGCGCGGCGAGAATTCCGACGGTCGCGTAGACGCCCGTAAAAATATCCGCGAACGCGACGCCGATTTTCTGCGGCTCGCCGTCCGGCGATCCCGTCAAATCCATGATGCCGCCCATGCCCTGCACGATGAAGTCGTAGCCGGCGCGCGGAGCGTATGGGCCGGTCTGCCCGAAACCGGTGATCGAGCAATAGATGATGCTTGGATTGATTGCCTTTATCGCCGTGTAATCGAGGCCGTACTTGGCAAGTCCGCCAACTTTGAAATTTTCGATGATGACATCCGCGTGCTTCGCCAACGCCAGCGTGGCTTGACGGCCGGCCGGCGAGTCGAAATCGAGTGCGATCGATTTTTTACCGCGGTTGGTCGCGTGAAAATAGGCCGCCGAACCTGGCCCGTCCTTGTCCGCGACGAACGGCGGGCCCCACGCCCGTGTATCGTCGCCGCCCTCCGGCCGCTCGACCTTGATCACGTCGGCGCCGAGGTCAGCCAGCGTCTGCCCCGCCCAGGGGCCAGCGAGCACCCTCGCGAGTTCGAGGACGCGCAATCCGGCGAGTGGTTTCGTACTTGGCGACGCCGTCATGCGAACGCCTGCAGGCCGGTGATGGCGCGGCCGAGAATCAAGGCGTGGATGTCGTGCGTACCCTCGTAGGTGTTGACGGTTTCGAGGTTCAGCATGTGACGCATGACGTGGAATTCTTCGGATATGCCGTTGCCGCCGTGCATGTCGCGGGCGGTGCGAGCGATGTCGAGGGCCTTGCCGCAGTTGTTGCGCTTGATCAGCGAGACCATTTCCGGAGCCATTTGTCCGTCATCGAGCAGGCGGCCGACGCGGAGCGCAGCCTGTAGGCCGAGCGTGATCTCGGTCGCCATATCGGCGAGCTTCTTTTGTACGAGCTGCGTTGCGGCGAGTGGCTTGCCAAATTGCTTGCGGTCGAGTGTGTACTGGCGCGCGGCGTGAAAGCAGAATTCCGCCGCTCCGAGTGCGCCCCAGGCGATACCGTAGCGAGCGCGATTGAGACAGCCGAACGGTCCCGCGAGGCCCTGTGCGTTCGGCAACAGCGCAGCTTCCGGCACGACGACGCCGTCCATGACGATCTCGCCGGTGACGGACGTTCGAAGCGACAGCTTGCCGGCGATCTTCGGCGCCGAGAGTCCTTTCATTTCTTTTTCGAGGATGAAGCCCTTGATGCCGTCGCCATGCGCCGGCGATTTGGCCCACACGATGAAGACATCCGCAATCGGCGCGTTGGTGATCCACATCTTGGAGCCGGTCAACCGGTAGCCGCCGTCGATCTTTTCGGCTCGGGTTCGCATGCCGCCAGGGTCCGAGCCGGCATCGGGCTCCGTCAAGCCGAAGCAGCCGATCCATTCGCCGCTCGCCAGTTTCGGAAGATATTTCTTGCGCTGCTCGTCGCTGCCGTAGGCGTAGATCGGATGCATGACGAGCGAGGACTGTACGCTCATCATCGAGCGATAGCCGGAATCGACGCGCTCGATCTCACGCGCGATCAATCCATAAGCCACGTAATTGGATTCGGAACCGCCATACTCGACCGGCAGCGTCGGTCCGAGGAGACCAAGCTCGCCCATCTCGCGGAAGATGCTCGGGTCCGTTATTTCCTGCGCATAGGCTTCGATGACGTTCGGTTGCAGCCTTTGCTGCGCGAAAGATCTTGCGGTGTCGCGGATCAGCTTTTCGTCGCTGGTCAGCTGATCATCAAGTAAAAAAGGATCTTCCCACACAAAGCCTGAACCTGCAGCCACGTCACGCTCCCACATCGATTCTTTTGGGATGACACTCTATTGACAGAAGCCAGCGAAGGGAAACGGGGTCTCCAAATTGATTTTATTGGGATGCCATCGCGGTCCATTGCCGGATTGAGCGGGCGGTGGTATCGGGCCGCTTGATGCAAGCGGCGGCGTTGCTCGACGGTCTCGAATTTCCGGTGGCGATGCCCACTTGGCAGGTAGTCGTCATCAGCTCCTTAAGGATAACCGATCATGTCCCGGCGGCCTCTTGTTGGCGTCATTTGCTGCATGCGCAATCCGGAGGATCCGGTGCAAGGCGTCGCCGAGCGCTATCTCCTCGTTGCGCCCTTCGTCGGAGCCGACTTCGTGCTCGTTCCGTCGATGCCGGATATCTTTGACGCTGGTTCGATCCTCAGTCGGCTGGACGGCGTCCTGCTCACGGGAAGCCCCTCCAACGTTGCGCCGAGCCTTTATCGCAGCCCGGACGCGGGCGATGGCCCTTTCGATCCGGGGCGCGACGAGACGGCTTTCCGGTTGATTTCGGAGTCCGTTGAGCAAAATCGGCCTGTGCTCGGCATTTGCCGCGGCTTTCAAGAAATTGCGGTCGCCTACGGCGCCACGCTCCGGCGCGATCTTGGCGAAACGAAGCGCGAGCAAATTCATCACACGGCACCCGGTCTCTCGCTGCAAGACATGTTTGCGTTGGAGCATCGGGTCGATCTTGCTTCGGGCGGCATTTTGGAGCGCGCGATGGGCGCGCCGTCGATTGTCGTCAACTCGGCGCATTTTCAGGGCGTCAGCGATCTCGGAAACAAGCTCATTGTCGAAGCGACAAGTTCCGATGGGGTCGTGGAAGGTATTCGTCCGTCATCCGGCGAACGCGTGCTTGCCGTACAGTGGCATCCGGAGTGGCGCGTCGCCGACAACCCGAATTCGCGTGAGCTCTTCGCCTGGTTCGGGTTGCTGCTCAAGGGTGCAAGCATGCGGGAAGCAGCAGATGGGGTTACGGAAGCGGCGACGCGGGGCGGGTAAAGACGCGATCAGCGTCCCGCGGCGATGATCGTTGAAAGTGCTCCTTGTATGCCGGTCATCAGAATTTGTACGCCGATGCAGAGCAGCAAGAACGCCGATAATCGCGTCAGGATGCGCGCGCGCCCAGGCCCGAGCAGTGCGACAAGCCGATCCGCGTACGCGTAGCAGGCTCCCACTGTAAACGCGATGGCGATTGCCGCGCCGCACGCGCCGGCGAAGAACGGCAGCAATGCCTCCGTGGTCGCGGGTCGGTTGGCGCTCAGCGCGATGGCGACCGATATCGTTCCGGGGCCCGTCGTGAACGGCATCGTCAGCGGAAAGAATGCAACGTCGCTGCCCCATGCCTTGGCGCGCTCGGCATTCGACGCGTGATCTTGTTTGCGGTCTTCAGTTTCCTGAGGATTGTAAAGCATCCGCCAGCCGCTCACGGCGACGACGGTCCCACCGGCAACGCGCAATGCGTCGATGCTGACCCCGAAAAAGCTCATCAAGGTCGCGCCCGCCAAAAGTGAGACGAGCATCACGATTGCTGAGTAGGTCGCGACCCGCCAAGCGAGCGCGGCCCGTTCCGGATGAGGCCGGCCGAGCGTGATCTGGCTGTAGATCAAAGCGCCGCCGAACGGGTTCACGATCGAGAACAACGCCGGGAATGCGACTAGAAAGCTCGTGGTTATGCCGCTCAGATAGGCCATGGTTTGCGCTTTAACGGTGAGATCGCCCGTGAATTCGAGGGGCTCTTCTTAACGTCGAAAATCTGCCCGCGATAGCCTTGCCGAGGAATGGCTACCAAGCGCTCGATTGCTCCGCCTTGCCGAAGACTTCCTTTAAGCGCCGCGATGTTCCGGGCGAAAGGGTCTCGGGCAACCCGTCGAGCGCGAAGAAGCCATCCTCGGCGATCTCGGCATTCGGCGCTGGGATGCAATCGCGGCGCCAGTGATCGATCCTGTAGAGTATGACGTGGTCGCCCGGATAGTCGTCGAAATGCGAGTAGATGCCGACAAGGCGCGGCGGTTGCAAAATGACGACGCCCGTCTCTTCGAGGACTTCGCGCGTAAGAGCCTCTTCGATTTCTTCACCGCGCTCCACACCGCCGCCCGGAAAATGCCAGCCGGCGCGATAGCCATGGCGGATAAGAAGAACGCGCGAGGCGTCATCGACGACGATGCCCTGAACGCCAAGCGTCACGACGTCCGGGTGTTGGGTCAGAAGGGAAGCCAATCGCATCAGCATGGTTCTGTTTTCCAGCCGTACAACCAGTCGAAGCCAGCCATGACCCGTTCTGGGAAGGCTATTCTCATCGTGGCGTTGCGGGCCAACGCCGCCGCGCCTCTCATATGATAGATGCGGCCGTTGCGCTGCGAAGCCTCGATCACCTTGGCGGCGCGCGGGCGGCGGGCGTTTTCATATTTTTCAAGAGCAGATTCCAGACTGGTTCCGGCTTTGTTGATGCAAGCGGCTAACGTAACTGCGTCCTCAAGCGCCATGACCGCGCCTTGGGCCAGGAACGGTAGCATTGGATGTGCGGCGTCGCCGAGAAGTGCGGCGCGGCCGGAGTTCCAACGCTCGAGAAGCGGCATACGGTAGAGCGACCAATGTCGCCACGAGTCTGCGCTCGCCACAAGCGCTCGCAAGGGTGCCGCAAACGCCTCGACCTTTTCTCTTGCTGCGTCGGCGATAACAGGCGCGTCCCAGCCTTCAAAGCGCGACGGATCGTCGGCGATAACGACGAGCGCGATATCGCGACCTCCGTTGACCGGGTAGTGGACGGCATGAGCGCCCGGCGCCAGCCAAATATGGACGGCGTTGGGTGTGAGTTCCGGCGGCAGGTTGCTCGCTGGCGTGACGCTGCGGAAAGCCGTCTTGCCGACCGGGGCCAGGTGGGTCGGGCGACCGCAGATATGTGGGCGCAACCCTGACCAAAGCCCGTCGGCTGCGACCAGGATGGAGGCGCTCAGAATCTCGCCGTTAGCGCCGATTGCGCAAATTCCATCAGGTTCTTTTTCGAAAGATACGATCTCGGTTCCGCGGCTCAGAGTGATCCGCGGCTCGGCTTCGGCGCGTGCTCGAAGTGCCAAATGCAAGTCGCGGCGATGGGCGGTCCAATACGGCGCACCGTGGCGTTCCGCGATCCACCTGCCGAGCGGCAAGCGGGTCAGCTCGCGACCCGTTGCGCCGTCGCGCACACTCAGGACGTCTGGCCTCGCGACTTTGTCTTCGAGAAATTCGGCGACCCCGAGATCGCGGAGGATGCGCGTGCCATTGGGTCCGATCTGGATGCCGGCACCCTCTTCGGGGAATTCGGGACGACGCTCGCAAACGCGGACTTCGACGCCGCGCTGGGCCAGCGCAATTGCGGTGGCTAACCCTCCGATGCCGCCTCCGGAAACTACGGCGTTCGTGCGGACGCTGGCCATCAGCCTATGTCCGAGGCGACACCGCGGCGGGCATTCATGGCGTCAAGCAGCGTCAGCTACGAGGCTGTCCTTTGGATCGCTTTCGGTGGCTTTGAGACGCGGATCGTAGATGTAAAGCGTCGAGCAGTAGGGGCAGAGGATTTGATTGTCCTGACCCATATCAAGATAGACGTGCGGGTGGTCGAAGGGCGGCCGCGCGCCCATGCAATTGAACTCCTTGACGCCGACGAAGATTCGCTCGGCGCCAACGTCATTTGCGAAATGCGGAATAACTGCTCCGGCCATGCTTCGCCCTCTGCAACGGGAGATGTTTGGCCGCACCATATCCTCGTGGCATCGATGATGGTAGGGGACATAAAAACTTTCGAGCAGGTGAGCGGCGGCGGCATGGACCACTTCGACAGCGACGGCGTCGATATCGCATTCCTCGATACCGGAGGCGGCGACGGCAAGCCTCCCATTCTGCTCATCCATGGCTTTGCGTCGAACGTCGAAACGAACTGGGTGAACACCGGCTGGGTGTCGTTTTTGACGAAGGCCGGCTACCGCGTTCTCGCATTCGACAATCGTGGGCACGGAGAGAGCCAAAAGCTTTACGAACTGGTCGATTACGGGGCACCGTTGATGGCCGAGGACGCGCGGCGTCTGCTCGATCATGTCGGCGTCGCGCGCACGAATGTGATCGGCTACTCGATGGGCGCACGCATCGCGGCGTTTCTGGCGTTGACGCACCCTGACCGCGTTATGCGCATCGTCTTCGGTGGGCTCGGCATCAACATGGTGCGTGGCATGGCCGGGACCGGTCCCATCGCACGCGCGCTCGAGGCCCCGAGCATCGACGATGTCACAAATCCGGCGGCACGGACGTTCCGTGCCTTCGCCGAGCAGACGAAAAGCGATCTCAAGGCGCTTGCGGCCTGCATCCGGTCGTCGCGTGCTCCGATCACGGCGGAGCAGGTTGGCGAGATCGCAATTCCGGTTCTGGTTGCCGTCGGCGAAACGGACGTTATCGGCGGTTCTGCAGAAGATCTTGCCAAGCTCATTCCGGGAGCGCGTGCCCATACAATTCGGGGCAAAGATCACAATCGCGCAGTCGGTGACCCGACGTTTAAAACGGAAGCGTTGGCTTTTTTCGAAGGCGCCGCGACTTCGGGGCCTGGAAACGTTTGACGGTGCACCTGGCGACCCGATGTACCGGACTGACACGGGGGATATCGCGAAGCCGGAATCAAGGTCGTCCAGGGCACTCGCCCCCGCCGAGGCTAACTAGCCTCGAACGGGTGCTTCTTCATACCGTCTGTGCGTCTTCGGATCGGTACGCGGTACATGTCCGATCGAAGACGCGGGGACGGCGCATTCCGTGCTCGCACGCGATACAAGTTCGAGCCCGGCCCAGCACCTCCGGGAGCGCTTGCCAAATAGCTGTGCTCAATGACGCGGGGATTTCAGCCGTATGTCGGCTCGCAACTGACTGTGGATAACTTTGAGGAGAAGGCATCCTGCGGCTTGACGGCAACATCTCCGGCCGCCCCGAGACCGCCTCAGTCCGCCCCTGATTCGACGCCGCGAAGGCCCAAATCAGTCTGAAAATGCGGGGATATTCGGGTCGTTCGGCATCCTTAACCGGCCGTTAACCTTAACGCCGTCTACTTCGCCCCTCATGGTCCCGCGTCGTATCCGAGTTTTTGTTCCGATTGCCGTCCTGATGCTTTCGGGACTCGGCTTGCTATGGGGATGCGGCACCACTGGGCCGGATTTCGTCGTCAGAGACGATCCGTGGCGGTCGCCGGAGGAACGGGCCTGCCTTGCCTCGGGCGTCGTGCACCAGACGGCATTCGTCCATTCGCGCTCAGCGCTGGGGGGGCCGAGCGTCTGCGGGGCCGAGAACCCATTCGAAATGGTGGCGGCCGACAATGGCCGCGTCCAATTGGATCCGCCGGCATCGCTCCGATGCCCGATGATCCCGCAAATCGACCGTTGGGTGACCGAAGTCGTCGAACCGGCGGTCCGCTACAATTTCCGCGAGCAACTCGTCGGGCTGACGGTACTTGCGTCGTATTCGTGCCGGCCGATGAACAGCCAGGAAGGCGCGATGATTTCCGAGCATGCCTATGCGAACGCCGTCGACATCGGCGGCTTCAAGCTGTCCGACGGCCGGACGATCAGCGTGGAGCGCGGCTGGAACGGCTCGGAGCGCGAACGCGCGTTCCTACGAACCGTACATGATGGTTCGTGCGAATATTTCACGACCGTGCTCGGTCCGAACTACAACAGCCTCCACAGCAATCATTTCCATCTCGACCTCGCTCACCACGGCCGCGACGGGCTGATGCACATCTGCAAGTAGGTCGGGCGGCACGATGCGAGGCCACGTGCAGATCATGCCCAAATCCGCTAGAAGCGCCGCATGAGTTGGGATCACGATCCGCCACCCCACCGCCGCGGCTATCACCACGGCAACTTGCGCGAAGCCTTGATGAAGGCGGCGCTCGATCTGATCGCTGCCAAGGGACCGGCGGGGTTCACGTTTGCAGAAGCGGCGCGTGCGGCGGGCGTCAGTCCGGCGGCGCCCTATCGGCATTATCGCGACCGCGACGCATTGATGGCGGACGTTGCGCGGCGCGCTTTCGAGGCGTTCGAGGCGAAGCTGACGCAGGCCTGGGCCGGGGGCACACCCGATCCTTTCACGGCGTTCGAGCGCGTCGGTCGCGCTTATCTCGATTTTGCGCGGACGGAGCCTGCACAGTATTCGGCGATGTTCGAATCCGGCCTATCGTTCAAAGCTTTTCCCGATTTGCATATCGCGGGGGAGCGCGCCTTCAACGTGTTGAAAGATGCTTGCGCTGCGTTGGTCGCAGGGATGCCGGAAGGCAAACGGCCGCCGGTCATGATGATGGCGCTGCACATCTGGGCGGAATCGCATGGTATCGCGTCGCTGTTCGCGCGCGGGGACGAAGCACGGCGGCCAATTCCGATGAGCCCCGAAGATCTGCTCGATGCGGCGGTGCTGATTTATTTGGATGGATTGGGAGTGCGGAAGGGGAAGTCGGACTGAGTGCTGCTGAAAACCCGCGCTCCCAGCGTCGAGAGGATTGCCGATTTCCCAACATTCCGCATACATACCGTTACGGGAAAACGTATCGCCAGAAGTGAAGCTAGCAAAGAAGCCGTCGCTCGGAACGGCCCGCATATCCCAGACGTTTGAACGTTGCTTTGATCGCTCGGGTTCGAAACGAAAACATCGCTTCCTACGAACGTCCCCGCGCTCTTTTTTGAATCTCGATTTTGAAAGCTCATTCAGGAGGCCGCGATGGCCGGCAAGTGCCCAAAATGCCAAAACATGGTCGGGAGCGTCCGAGCAGAGCAGATAAGCATCACGAATATCGCGGGCGGCACGTTCACTGGGGCAAGCTACACGTGCCCTCATTGTCAGACGATATTGGGAGTTACAGTGGATCCCTACGCGTTCAAGAACGAAATCGCGGTCGAGCTTTTGAAAAGGATGAGGGGCGGGCGCTAGGTTTCGCTGCCGCGTTGACCGGCGACCAAAGTTGTCCGGTTCGTCCTAGGCCCGTCCTCGGCCCACGAGGGCGCCGATCGTGATTTGAAAAAGCGACTGCTCGGACCCTTGAAGTCCCCTCTTGTCCTCCCACCTATGTGAATGTAAAATACATTTACATCCTAAACCAAGGAGAGGGTGGCGATGACGCAAGTGGTTCAGACACTCGATGATTTCGGCAGGCCCGCGTGGATTGCCACAATGGTCTTGGGCTTCGTTGTTTTCTGGCCGGTTGGGCTCGTCATTCTGGCCTATATGCTTTGGAGCGGACGCATGCATTGCGGATGGCACGGTGGTCGGGGTCGCGGACGTTGGGAAAGCCGGTTCGCGGACCGTTTTGAGCGGGCGCGGTCCCGCGTCGAAGACGAGTTTCGGAATTTCGGCAAAGACGCCTATTCGAGCGGCAACAAGGCGTTCGATGATTATCGCGAGGCGACGCTGAAGCGGTTGGAAGAAGAAGAGCGTGAATTCCGCGCGTTTCTCGATCGGCTGCGGCAGGCGAAGGATAAATCCGAGTTCGACCAGTTCATGTCCGAGCGCCGCGACCGTCCGCAACCCAACGAAAGCGCGGCATCCTGATTTCAGCAGAATTGAGCGGGGTGGCTTTCGGGCCTCCCCGTTTTTTCGCGGATTTCCAGCAAAGCGGAGCAGTATCGATGCTTCATCACCTTTATTTCGTGCCGTTCGTCATCTTCCATTTCGTCGTCACGGCACTGCTGATTGTGACCGCACTTATCGTAATCCGGCCGCTGGCCATGGCTGCACGTTATCGTTGTGCGTCCAGCCGAGCTTCATCGCCTCGCGCTACCCATAATGCTGCTTTCGAGGACTACCGGCAGGCAACGCTCAAAAGGCTTGAGCAGGAAGCCGATGAGTTCCGCGCGTGTCTCGATCGTTTGCGCCGTTCCGCCGATGCTGCAGCCTTCGAGGCGTTTCTCAACGCGCGGCGGACCGGGGGCCAGTCAGCGTCATAGTTGGTGGGCTACGCCGCGCCGCGCTCCCGCTGCATACCTGGAATTCCCCTTTTTCGGCTGACGTTGCCGTTATTTTAGGGGTCTTACGGACATACGTCGGCTATGCTTGATTCATGACAGTCGCGGCGGACTGGCTTGTTCGAGGCGAAAAAACTCACGGACGATCAATGCCCTGGCAATTTTTGAAGAACGCCGTTGCGGCGTACGGTGGAGGGCTGCGCTCCGCGCTCGACCACATCAAGGAAGCATTCGGCTTCGAAGGCGCCCATACGCCCGCTCAGTCTCGCGTCGCTTTTACCATCGCTGTTGTTGCGCTCGCAGCCAAGATGAGCAAAGCCGACGGCGTTTCGCTTCCCGTCGAGGCGGAAGCTTTCAAACGGCAATTCAAGGTGCCGGAAAGCGAGTGCCGGCACGTTCGCCGGCTCTATGAACTCGCGAGCCAGGACGTTGCGGGATACGAGATGTACGCGGCGCAGATCGCGCGCATTTTGGAAGGACAGCCGGAGATCAAGATCTCGGTCCTCGAGTGCCTGTTTCATGTTGCGAGCGCCGACGGCGTGTTGCATCCGGACGAGGACCGCTATCTCGCACACGTCGCCGAGATCTTCGGTTTGACCAAGGGTGAGTTTCGGTGCGTGCGGCGCGGCTTCGTCGTCGATGCCGACAGTCCCTATGAAGTGCTGCACGTCTCCCCATTGGCGTCCGATAAGGAGATCAAGGCGGCTTATCGCCAACTCGTCAAAGGCCATCATCCCGACGCGCTCGTGGCAAAGGGCGTGCCGCCTGAATTTTTGGCCGGTGCCGAGCGCCGGCTCGCGGCGATTACCACGGCTTACGAAGCGATATTGGAAGAACGCGGCCAGCGCGCCGAACGAGCGCTGGAATCCACTCCGTGATGTTTACGCCGGACACGCCGCTTGCCCATGCCGTCCATCCGGCTCACAACCGCGAGGCGCGACGGGGAGGTGCAAAGCCGTCGTTGCTCATTCTGCATTACACCGGGATGTCATCGGCGGCGAAGGCAATCGACTGGCTCGCGCGATCCGAGAGCGGTGTCTCCTGCCATTACGTCATCGACGAGGATGGGCGGATTACCCAGCTCGTTCCGGAGGACCAGCGTGCGTGGCATGCGGGCGTCTCCTATTGGCGTGGCGAGACCGATATCAATTCGCATTCGATCGGCATCGAAATCCAGAATTTCGGTCATCAGCACGGATATCCCGATTTTTCGCCTCGCCAGATGCGGGCCGTGATCGCGCTCTCGAAGGATATCGCGCATAGGCACCGTATGGCACCTGACGGCATTCTCGCGCATTCAGATGTGGCTCCGGGCCGCAAGACCGATCCCGGTGAAAAATTCAACTGGCTGCTCTTGGCAAAAGAGGGGCTTGGCCTCTGGGTGCGCCCGTCGCCGGTTCGCGCCGATGATCCGGGCCTTGGCCTTGGCGCTCACGGCCAAAGGATCGCGCGGGCGCAGGAGTGCCTCGCGTCCTACGGTTACGACGTCGAGGCGAACGGCACACTCGACGCTGAAACCGAAAAAGTTCTCAAGGCATTTCAATTGCATTTCCGCCCTCGACGGGTCGATGGCCGGCTCGACCGCTCCACGGAAGTGACGTTGGAGCGGCTGATCGAAGCTTCGCGGAAGCGCGCTGCCGCTTGACGGCGGCCAAGCCCGTGATGTTGATGCCGATATGGTTCGCCGACTGAGCGTTTGGCGCATGCCGCCGAGATCTTGGCAGGCGGGTGCCCACGTCGGCCACGACAACCTATTTCACTCGGCTCTCGGGATCATGCAGGTGGTTACGCGCGCTTACGATCCGTCGCTCGATCTCTTCGCTGCCTGCCGGAAGCCGGCTTCGTGAACCAAAGCGGCTTTTGTTTCGTATAACGAAACAATGTAGCGTAGCGGGCGGGTGACGCGACGATTTCGCAGGCTGGGCGCGACGATAATGATATCCTCGCCCCTATTGGACTCATGCATGATCATCCTGCAAAGACGCTTTGAAAGTTCGAGCATGGTCCGCAGATTGGCTGCTCTGTCATTCGTGATCACGATATGCGGCGCAGCTTCCGCCTTTGCGGATCAGCCTCTCGGCCCGGTATCGCCGAATGCGGAGATGAACGCCCGCGCCATCACGACCTTGCTATTTCAAGCGAAGCAGGGCGTACGGCCCGACCTTTCGGGCAAGTTCCTCGTTTACCTCGATCTCTCGGAACTCAATTTCAAAGGCGCCAACCTCGCGCATTCGGATTTCTACGGCACCGATTTCACGGGTGCGAACCTCAAGGGCGCCGATCTCTCGCATACGCGGCTCGATCGCTCGGTTCTGATGCGGGCCGATCTTTCCGGAGCCAATCTCACGGGCGCGACGATCCTGCGTCCGACGATTTACGCGGACTTATCGAATAATACGCTCGATGCGCCGCGTTTCGCCGGTGCAAATTTGACTGGCGTACACGTCCAGGCGGAATTGTCGGGCTCCGATTTCAGGGGCGCCGATTTGTCGAATGCCAATTTCTATCCGCTCGAAGGACGTCCAGGTGAGGGCACGCTGGCGACAGCGTATCGGAACATTCTCAAGTACACCGATTTCTCGGGTGCGCGTTTGCATGATACCAACATGGAACGAGCCGTTTTGTGGTTTGCAAAGTTCACGGGCGCGGATCTCAAGGGTGCCAATTTCACCGATGCCGATCTTTCCCGCGCGGATTTTGCGGGCGCCGATATTTCCGGTGCAGACTTCACACGGGCCGATCTCGACGGCGCGAATTTCGTCGGAGCTATCGGAATCGCCGGGGCCAAAGGTCTCGATCAGGCGGTCAATCTGGACCGGGCTCTGCGGTAGGAGCCGACATGTCGTGGCTGGCGCCAGCCGGACATCGAGCCATTTTTCAAAAAATCGCAAACAACCGTTAACCCTTGTTAAACTGTTTGTTGTCAGGCTGTTAACATCTCATCCGAGGACGGGGTTGCCGACATGCCGATGCTGAAGCGAAGCGGAGTTTTCTGTTCGCGTTCGGGTGTTTTTGTTGCCGTTGCTATCGCGATCGCTGGCGGTGTTTGGACGACCAGCGCCAACGCGGTCAGTCTCCGAGTCAAGCTCGCCTGCTCGCGGGATTATTATGCCCTTTGCAGTCAGTATGCTTCCGATAGCCCCGAGACGCGCCAGTGCATGCGCGCTGCCGGGAACAGGCTGTCGCCGCGCTGCATCAACGCGTTGGTCGCGGAAGGTGAAGTGAGCGGTGTCGAGGTCGCCCGGCGATCCGCTCAGCTTCGCTAAAGGTATCGCGTGGCGTTTTCCAGCATTTGCTTAATAGGAACTTGACTTGCGCGGCACGAACTTCGTTTATGTTGCGCTCAGTCGGCCGTGGGCCTGTTGACGACGTCACAGGTAGATTTCGCCCGGCCGCATGAGCAACGAGGGCATGCGCATGGTTGAACTCAAGCCGTGGCGGCAGATCGAGGTCCCTGAACCTCGCGCAGATGAACTCTACGAACTGTCGCTTTTCGATCGGACTTACAGTTTCCGTGGGCTGAAGGCGCTTCTCGGAGCTGCCGATTTAGACAAGGCGGGGGATCGCAATTGCGGTCTTGCCGCAAAGGATGACGTCGAGCGCGAGGCGGCGCGGGCGATCCTTTCAGGTTTGACGCTTCAACACTTCTACGATCGCCCTCTGAAGGATGATGCGGGCCGCATCGATTCCGTGATGCGGATCAACTACGACATCGATCGCGATACGTTCGCCGAGATCGCTCAGAAGACGCTCGGCGAAATAAAGAACATGCTGCTGCGCGCGAAGGCAGCTGAAGCAAAGCGCATCGGCGGCGCCTTGACCGGAGTTATGGCCGCAGCGATTACGAAGCTCATGGACGTGCATGAGCTCGTCTTCGCAGCGAAGAAACTGAAGCGCTCCGGCAAGGCACGGACCCTTGTCGGCGCTCCCGGCACGCTGTCGTCGCGGCTACAACCCAATCATCCGACCGACGATCTCGATGCGATGACGGCGCTGATTTACACGGGCCTGTCGATGGGCTCGGGGGACGCGCTGTTGGGCCTCAATCCGGCGATCGATACGGTCGAGAACATCACGAAGACGCTGAAGCATCTCGACAGGCTTCGCCGTGAGACGGGGGCGCCAACGCAGATCTGCGTGCTGTCGCACGTCAAGACGCAGCTCGCGTGTCTCGAGAGCGGGGCGCCGGTCGAGATCATGTTCCAATCGCTTGCGGGGACGGACCGCACCCTGATCGAAGAATTCGACGTCACGGCCGACGTGCTCGATCAGGCCTACATCACGATGGCGAAGCACGGGCCGCTCGGAAAGGACGCCGAGCAGTTCATGTACTTCGAGACGGGTCAAGGCAGTGAGCTGACCTACGGCAAGCACAACGACATCGACATGACGACGACGGAGGCGCTCTGCTACGGGCTCGCGCGCCGCTACGATCCGTTCATGGTCAACAACGTCACCGGATTCATCGGGCCGGAGACGCATCGCTCGAACTTCGAGATGATCGTGTCGAACCTGCAGGATCATTTCATGGGGAAGCTCCTCGGGCTGCCGATGGGAATGGCGCCGTGCTACACGCTGCATTCCGAAATCACGATGGAAGGCCAGCAGATTGCCGCAGAATTGCTGACGGCCGCGGGCGCCAACTATTTTATGGACGTCTATCTCTCGATCGACCGCATGCTCGCTTATTTCGATACCTGCGGGCACGACGATCAGACGATGCGCGAGATCCACGGTCTGACGCCGGCGCCAGAATACTTGGCGTGGGCGATCGAGCGCGGAATTTTCGTGCGCGATGAAGACGGGGAAGTAGAGCGCGGTCCGAACTGGGGCAATCCAAAAATCTTCTGCTCGGACGAAGAGTTCGAGCGGTTGCGCAAGAATCTTCCCGCCGCTTATGGCTTCGAGAGCGCTGGTCCACGTCCGACGGAACAGGTATCGCGCGCGATCAAGGCGAACCTCGCAGCGGCGCGTGAAGCCATTTATGCGGAGGTTACACCGGAGCGTCTGGCCGGCATCGATTTCCGCAGGGTCAAAACGTCGGCCGAGAACAAGGAAGCGCATCTCAGCCATCCGGATCGGGGGGCAAAGCCGGCGGACGACATGGTCGCGGAACTGGCGCCGGAGATGGCCGACGTGCAGATCATCGTCTCGGACGGGCTCAGCGCCGAGGCCGTGCATCACAACATTCCGGATCTATTGCCCGCGCTTCTCAATGGTCTTCAGCGACAGAAGATCACGGCGGGCAAGCCGATCCTCGCGCCGTACGGGCGCGTGAAGCTCGCCGAAGCTCTGGGCGATGCGTTGCAGCCAAAGCTCGTCATCAATCTCATTGGCGAGCGTCCTGGCGGAGACGCACTCGCGTCGCGCAGCATGTCGGCCTACATCGCCTATCGACTGGATGACGACGGGAGGAAGGCTGCTGCGCTGTTCAGCGGCAATCCGGACGTCCGCTACGAATACACGGTGATCTCGAACATCTATTCCGGGGGCCTGCCGCCGAGCGAAGCGGCTGTGCAGATCGCCGAGCGCGTCAACCAGATCCTGACGGCGAAGGCTGCGGGCAACCGTCTCGAGCGCGCCATCCACGATCGCTCGCATAACATGCGCGCGGCGATGGGGATCTAGCAAAATTTTGGTTTGCGCCGGGCGACTCCCCTGCCGGGAGCCGGCCGCCGGGCGCGGGGACTTCGTAACTCTTCCTGTTGTTTTCGTTGATGGCCGGATTGATCCGGCCATTTTTATTTGTGCCCACAAAACTACTCTCGACTTGACAGGCAACCATTTGGTTGCATATTAGGGGCATGAGCATGGACGACGTTTTCAAGGCGCTCGCCGATCCGGTGCGGCGTCAACTGCTCGACAGCTTGCATCAGCGGAATGGACAAACGCTGAGCGAGCTTTGCGAAGGACACGACATGTCGCGACAGGCTGTCACCAAGCATCTAGCAATTCTTGAAGGCGCCAACCTCGTCGCGACACGCAAGGAAGGCCGCGAGAAGCTGCACTTCCTGAATCCTGTGCCGATCTTCGAGATCGCCGACCGGTGGATCGAGAAATTCGAACGCTCGCGTCTGCGGGCACTGAACGAGCTTAAGAAAAACCTGGAAGGAAAACCCGATGGCAAATGATCGCTTCGTCTACGTCACCTTCATCCGCACGACTCCCGAAAAACTTTGGGAAGCGCTTCTGAAGCCGGAATTCACGAAGCAGTACTGGTTCGGCGTCACGCTCGATAGCGAGTGGAAGAAGGGCTCGCCATGGAAGATGGTGTTTCCGAACGGCAACGTCACCGATTCGGGCGAGGTCCTGGAGATCGAGAAGCCGAAGCGGGTTGTCTTGAAATGGCGCAACGAGTTTCGTCCCGAGCTCACGGCCGAAGGCTTTTCGAAATGCACGATGGAGATCGAGCCGACAGAAGGCGCAGTAAAGCTGACCGTCATCCATGAGATCGACCAGCCGAAGTCGAAGATGATCGAGGCGGTCTCGGGTGGCTGGCCGAAGATCCTGGCGAGCCTCAAGAGTCTCCTGGAAACCGGCGAGCCGCTTGGTGGGATGTCGAAAGGGTGCGGAAGCCAGTCGGCGGCGTAGAAGAACTCTCGCTCCTGGGCCCTCTCTTTCCCCATGGGCAGAAGGCGGGCGACGTGCAGTCGAGGCATCAGTCAGCCTCTTGACCTTTTGACCTGTACGTCGCTTATCTCACATCACCAGCCGGCCGGACGGTCGCTGCCGGGCTTCGTTGTGGCGAAGCGGGCTCTAAAGGCTCGCGAGCAAACGTTCGGTGGAGGAAAGTCCGGGCTCCCAGAGGACACGGTGGCGGCTAACGGCCGCCGGGGGCGACCCCAGGGAAAGTGCCACAGAAAACATACCACCAACTCGAACCGCCTTCGGGCCCAGTTCGAAGGTAAGGGTGAAAAGGTGCGGTAAGAGCGCACCGCGCCTCTGGTGACAGAGGTGGCAGGGCAAACCCCACCGGGAGCAAGATCAAATAGGGGTGGGCGCGCGGAGCGGGAAACCGCAGACGCAAGGCTCGTCCTCACGCTACCCACCCGGGTTGATTGCACGAGGCGCTTGGCGACAGGCGTCCCAGATGAATGGCCGTCGCGGAGGCAACTCCAGACAGAACCCGGCTTACAGGCCGGCTGGTATTTCTACGTGATGGCCGCCTGAAAGGGCGGCCGTGACGTGATGTGGCGCAGAGACGCCGCAGCAAACGTCTACTCCGGTTCGACGAGCTTCCTGTAGAGATGCCAGGTCGCGTGGCCGAGGATCGGAAGCACGATTGCCAAGCCGATGAGCAACGGCAGCGCTCCGAGCAAGAGTCCAACAGCAACGATCAAGCCCCAGAGCGCAATCGGCACTGGATTTTCGAGGGCGGCACGAATTGATGTTCGAACTGCCGTGCCGACGCTAACGTCGCGATCGACGAGCATCGGGAACGACACGACGCTGATCACCAACACAAACAGCGCTAACAGAAAGCCGAGCAGATTGCCGACGATGATTAGGTGCATGCCTTTGTCGGTGCCCGTCACCTGATTGACGAAGTCCGAAAGTGACGAAGGCTCACCGCCTATGATCTGCGTGTACATCAAATTCGCGGTGTAGAGCCAGCCGACGAATATGAGCGCCAGAACCGCACCCAGGGTGAAAATGGCGTCGATGCCGGGCCGATGCAGCACGTCGAACGCACGCGCGGGCGAGGCGTCGATGCCCTGCTCGCGGCGACGGCTCAGTTCATAGAGCCCGATGGCAACGAACGGACCGAGCAGCGCGAAGCCCGCCGCCATCGGATAGACAAGCGGCAGCAGCTCGTAGCCGAAAGCAAGACGAGCGAGGATGATGCCGACGACCGGATAGATGACGCACGCGAAGAACACGTGCGTCGGCATCGTACGGAAGTCATCGACGCCTTCGGCGAGCGCGTTCCAGACGTCGGTTGTCGTGATCGTGCGGGTGGCCGGGTCGCTATCGCGCCAGATCAGCGATGCGGGCCATCTGAGTTGGACGCCCGGGTGCAAATGGGATCGCGTGGGTTCGGATCGAGGAATGGGATTCGCCATAGCAGCACCTTCTGGTTGGGTGCCAAGGGCGATAAACGCCACGGCACCGGATAACCGAGCGCCCCGTCTCGCTTTTATCGGATGATGCGCCGTTACCGGCGATCACGAAAGTCAGGTCTGCGTTACCTTTCGTCCTGCCAGAGAAATCATTCTTTATCGCAATGGCTTCGGTTTTTTCCCGCATCCAAGGTGCGAAAAATGGAGGCGTCCATGCTGTGGACAGATGGTGCAATTCCGCTTCGCACCACAAAATATCCTTAATAATCCGTTGACGACCATTAAATCCCATGCGATCCCATATGTGCCCGTCCGCACCGGGCAGGACACCGTGGCTGGGCGCGGGGTTTGGTTAGAGGGCCCAAATCCGAGCGACCGCCACGGCCCCTTTCTCTCTTTCCTTTGTTTCGGTCGACACGCGTTCCGCGCGCCGGCCGCCCGAAACAGAAATTCCCGGCCCTGGCTGCCGGCTCTCCGAAGGAGAGTTGCCAAAGGGCCAAACGGGACGACGAAGCGTAGCTGCCAGTATCTGAGTGGAGGACGAAATTCGTTAGCTGGGGATGGACCGCTTTGTCTCGACATTCACGAACAAGATCGACGCCAAAGGCCGGGTCTCTATTCCAGCCTCATTTCGCGCCGTCCTCGAGCGCGATGGATACGCCGGCGCGGTCGCGGGCGGGCTCTACTGCTACCCCTCGCTCGATGCTCAAGCACTCGATGCAGGCGGCGAAAGACTTGCAAAGAAAATCGACGGGCTTCTCGCGGGCCTGCCGGACTATTCGGATGAGCGCGACGAGCTTTCTGTCGCGCTCTACGGCGACGTCCAGGTTCTCACGATCGATGGCGACGGCCGCATCGTCCTTCCTGAAAACCTTCGCGCCCACGCCAACCTGGACGCCGCCGTCACGTTTGTTGGCCTTGGTGAAAAATTCCAGATGTGGGAGCCCAAGCGCTTCGAAGAGCGCCGGGCGGAAGCGCGCAGCAAAGTCCAGGTGACGCGCAAACTTTTCGCAGCGGGTAGCCGTTCGTCTAGCGACGACGGCGACGAGGGAGCACGGGAATGACGCGCGGTGGCGGGGCAGAGGGAGCCTCGCTGGGGCCGGCTGAAAAGCCTCCGCGCCACATTCCCGTGCTCGTCTCGGAAGTTCTCGAATCGCTCGCGCCGAAGGACGGCGAGACGTACATCGACGGGACGTTCGGCGCAGGCGGCTACACGCGCGCCATTCTCGGTGCCGCGAACTGCAATGTCCTGGCTCTCGATCGCGATCCAAACGCAATTCGCGATTCCGCTGCGCTCATGGAAGAAGCTGCGGGCAGGCTGAAGGTCGTTGAATCGCCGTTCGGCCAAATGGAAGATGTAGTCCGCGAAGAGCTATCGGGCCAAGCTGTCGACGGCGTCGTCCTCGACATTGGCGTTTCGTCGATGCAACTCGACGACGCGGCGCGCGGATTTTCATTTCAATCCGATGGGCCGCTCGACATGCGGATGTCGTCATCCGGAATGAGCGCCGCCGATTTCGTCAACACCGCCGAGGAAGAAGAGATCGCGAACGTCATCTACACGTTCGGCGAGGAGCATCGGTCGCGTGCCATAGCGCGGGCCATCGTGAAGCGGCGCGAAGAGACGCCGTTCACGCGTACGCTCGAACTCGCCGAAATGGTGTTGCGTGTTTTTCACGGCCGGAAGGTCGACGGGCGGCACCCAGCAACGCGAACGTTTCAGGCGCTCCGCATTTTCGTCAACGACGAGCTTGGCCAGCTGGCGAACGGATTGTCGGCGGCGGAACGGGTGTTGAAGCCGGGGGGGCGTCTCGTCGTCGTCAGCTTCCACAGCCTCGAAGACAGGATCGTCAAAAAATTTCTTACCGAGCGCAGCGGCAAGACTGCGGGGGCTTCCCGGCATTTGCCACCGGAATCGATAAAATCCACCCAACCGAGTTTCCGAATTGTTAACTCGCGGCCGTTAACACCTTCTAAAGGTGAATTGGAAGTGAACCCTCGTGCCCGGTCTGCACGTTTGCGGGCCGCCATCCGCACCGACGCAGCAGCCTGGCCTTTAAATTTGGACGCGATGGGGGTTCCACAACACCGATAATGCGCAGCTTGGAGACAAGCACAACGGGAACTGTATCAAAATGCGTCTCTTGAATGTTACAGCTTTCTTTTTCGCAGTGGCGAGTGCGCTGCTTCTTTACGCCTTGAACTACGACACCCGCCGCCTCGAAGCCGAGGTTCAGGCGAAAGAGCGTACAGCCGAGCAAGCCCGAAACGATATTGCGGTGCTGAAAGCCGAACGCGGCACGCTCACCCGTCCCGACAGGATCGATGGCTTAGCGCGCCAGCTGGGCCTTGGGCCACCGAAGCCTGAGCAATTCGAGCAGGGACGTGAAGTCTCCGAACTCAACGAGCGCCAGGGCAGCGCCGATGGCCATTGATCACGGCAACATTCTTATTGGCGCCGGGGGGCGCCCGGCACCGCGAAATAGCGGCGCAAACCGACGAGCCGAGGCGGCCGTCCATGGAATTTTGTTTTTCGCTTTCTCCGGCATCGTAGCGCAGCTTCTGCTGCTGTCGGTCGGGCGGCATACGGACATCACGCTCGCCGTTTCGGAACCCGTAGCCGCGACGAGTTTCAGTCGTCCGGATATCGTGGATCGCAACGGCCGGCTGCTTGCGACCGATCTCGAAGCCCCGTCGATTTTTGCCGATGCCGGTCTTGTGCTGGACCGCGACGAGGTCGTCGAGAAGCTCGCGACCGTGTTGCCGGATCTCAATGCCGGGGAGCTGCTGCGCGCGCTTTCGGACAAGAACCGCCGCTTCGTCTGGGTGCGGCGTGGCGTTTCTCCAAGTATCGCGCAAAAGGTTCATGACCTCGGACTACCGGGAGTCTCGTTCCGTTATGAGCTGAAGCGCGCCTATCCCGGTGGAATGCTGGCGGGTCATGTGCTCGGCTACACCGATGTCGACAATCGCGGCGTGACGGGGATCGAGCGCTATATCGACGACAAGGTCGGCGTCGATCCGATTCATTCGGCGGTGCTTTCGAGCCGTCCGCCCGTACGTCTCTCGCTCGATATCGGCGTGCAGCACGCGCTCGAAGATGAACTCGACGACGCGGTCCGGCGCTATCAGACCGAAGGTGCGGCGGGTGTCGTGCTCAACATCAAGACGGGCGAAATTCTGGCCAGTGCATCGCTTCCGCGGGTCGATCCGACTTGGCCGACGCAAGCGCTCGACGACAAGCATATTGATCGTATGACGGGAGGCACTTACGAACTCGGCTCGGTGTTCAAAACGTTGACGCTCGCGATGGCCTTCGACGAAGGTTTGGCACGGCCAGACAGCGTTCTGGATGTCAGGCAGCCTCTCGAAGCCGGCCGTTTCACCGTCACCGATCTGCACCCGTCCAATCGGCCGCTGACGGTAACCGAGGTTTTCACACATTCCTCGAACGTTGGAGCTGGAATGCTAGCGCTGCAAGCGGGGCCGGAGAGGCTGCGGGGATTCCTGCACAAGGTCGGTGTCCTGGAGCAGATGCAAACGGAGGAAGGCGCGGTCGCGACACCGCAGGTGCCTTCGAACTGGAACCGGGCTGCGACGATTACAGCGTCGTTCGGGCATGGCATCGCCGTCGCACCGCTACAGTTCGCGGCCGCCGCCGCCACCATCTTGAACAACGGCAAAACTGTTCATCCGACATTCTTGAGAAAGTTCGACGCCGGTACGGCGGACGGCAGGCCAGTTGTCACCGCGACGACCTCGCGCCAAATGGCCGAGCTGATGCGCCTCAATGTCACCAACCGCGATGGCACCGGCGGCAAAGCCGACGTGCCCGGCTACAGGGTTGGAGGGAAGACCGGGACTGCCGATGTCGCCGGCAAAGGGGGGTACACGTCGAACTCGGTCATATCGTCGTTTCTCGGCGCGTTTCCAACCGACGAACCGCAGTATCTGACCTTCGTTATGTTGTTCGAGCCGAAGGGTGTCGCGGATACGGGCGGGCATCGCACCGCCGGAACGAATGCGGCGCCGGTCACCGGCCGGTTGATCGCGCGCATCGCGGCACAGCTCGGGGTCGCGCCGCAGACCGTGACTGCCAGTCAATGACGGGCGAATCCGCGAAATTTGACGGCCCGCATGCCGCCCCGTATCAAGCTTCGGGCCGAACAACCGACGAGCGAATCTAAGAGGCGATGAGGCAGGGGGTCATGCGGCTTAGCGATGTGCTTCCAGCCGATATAGAGCCGCCGCCCGGCGCGGACGACATTTCGGTTACGGGCATTACGGCGGCAAGCGCGGCCGTTGGGCCGGGGGCCATTTTTACCGGGCTTCCAGGCGCCAAGGTGGATGGTGCCGCGTTCGTGCCCGAAGCTGTTGCGCGAGGCGCCTCCGCGATCATTGTCGGCAAGAACAAGGGTGTAAGCGTGCCGCCCGGCGTTGCACTCATCGAAATCGAAAACCCGCGGGCAGCATTGGCGAAGATTGCCGCCAAGTTTGCGGGCAAGCAGCCGGCGTGTGCGGTTGCGGTTACCGGCACCAGCGGCAAGACTTCGGTTGCGGATTTCACGCGGCAAATCTTTTCGGCTCTCGGCCATAAGGCTGCGTCGATCGGCACGATCGGCATCGTGAAGCCGGATGGCGCTGTTTACGGTTCTCTGACGACACCCGATCCGGTGACGCTGCACGCGACACTCGCGGCTCTCGCTGACGAAGGCGTCACGCATCTGGCGTTCGAGGCGTCGTCGCATGGGCTCGATCAGAACCGGCTCGACGGCGTCGAGCTTTCGGCTGCTGCATTCACGAATCTCGGCCGCGATCACATGGACTATCATCCGAGCGTCGAAGCCTATCTGAATGCGAAACTTCGGCTGTTCACCGAGCTTTTGCAGCCGGGCCAGCCGGCGGTCATCAACTCTGACGGCGCCTATGCGGATGAGGTTGTCGCGGCGGCGAGGGCGCGGGGCCTGCGGGTGCTGACCGTCGGCACCGCGGGCGAAACACTGAGGCGTACGTCGCTGACGCGTGACGGCTTTCAGCAGGTGATCGGCGTGCTCGCGGATGGGAGGGAGTACGACGTCGATCTGCCTCTCGTCGGTGCCTATCAGGTCGAGAATGCTCTTGTTGCGGCAGGTCTTGCCATCGCCGTCGGAGAAGACACGGGTGCGGTTCTCAAAGCGTTGAGCCATCTTAAAGGCGTGCCGGGGCGCCTAGAGATCATCGGCGAAAGGAACGGCGGCTTGGCGATCGTCGATTATGCGCATAAGCCCGAAGCGCTGGCCGCGGCGCTCGATGCTTGCCGGCCATTTGCGACGGGGCGACTGATTTCCGTATTCGGCTGCGGCGGTGATAGGGACAAGGGCAAGCGACCGATCATGGGCCGAATTTCCGTCGAACGGGCGGACATCACTATTGTGACCGACGACAATCCACGCAGCGAACAGCCGGCGCAAATCCGCAAGGAAATCCTCTCTGGTGCGGTCAGGGCACGCGAAATCGGAGATCGCGCCGAGGCAATCGCGATGGCGGTTCGTATGATGACGCCCGGCGATGTCGTGCTTGTGGCTGGAAAGGGCCACGAAACCGGCCAGATCATCGGCGATCGCATCGTGCCGTTTTCCGATCATGAGGAAGTGCGGCGGGCGCTCGAGTTGATGATCTGATGCAACCTCTCTGGTCCTCCTCCGAATTGAGCGCGGCGCTTGGTGTCGGTGCCGAAGGCGGCGCGGGCGCTGCCGTCACGGGCGTCTCGATCGACACGCGCACGCTGCAGGCCGGCGATCTATTTGTGGCGCTCAAGGATCAGCGTGACGGGCACCATTTCGTTTCAACGGCATTCAAGGCTGGCGCTGCGGCGGCCCTTGTGGGCGCGAGCTATTCGCGTCAGGTCGGTGACGGCGCTTTGTTCAGAGTGGCCGACACTCTGAAGGGGCTTGAAGCTCTGGGACGCGCGGCGCGACAACGGCTGAGTTCCGAAGCGCGCATCGTCGGCGTGACGGGGAGCGCCGGTAAGACCGGCACCAAGGAAATGCTGCGCGCCTGTCTCGCGCGGCTCGGCGCGACGCATGCATCCGAAAAGTCGTACAACAATCATTGGGGTGTGCCGCTGACGCTGGCGCGAATGCCGCGCGACACGCTTTTCGGCGTATTCGAGATCGGCATGAACCACGCGGGCGAGATCCGACCGCTGACGAAAATGGTCGGGCCCGATGCGGCGATCATCACGACCGTCGAGCCGGTGCATCTCGAACATTTCCCGTCGGTTGCGGAAATTGCGGACGCCAAGGCCGAGATCTTCGAAGGGTTGCCGAAGGGCGGAGCGGCTATCATCAAATACGACAATCCGCACGCCGACCGGCTCAAGGCGATTGCGGAGAAGCTCGGCGCGAAGCCTGTGACCTTCGGGTTCAATGCTGGCGCGGATGTTCAAGGATTGGATTTTCGCTCCTCCGATGACGGCAGTGATATGACTGTTCGCATCGGCGGGAGCAACTTCGCCGTTCATCTTGCCATCCCCGGCCGGCATATTGCCGAAAATGCGCTGGCCGTTGCTGCGGCGCTTTACTTCATTGGCGTTGACGTCGCGACGGCCTTGACTGCGCTCGCCGATCTCGCGCCGCCAAGCGGGCGCGGTGCCAGAAGCACGCTCTATATCGGCGGCGGGGAAGCATTGTTGATCGACGAGAGCTATAACGCGAATCCCGCATCAATGAAGGCTGCGCTCGCTACGCTCGGCGCGGTTCCGAGACAAAAATATTCGAGACGTATCGCCGTGTTGGGCGACATGCTGGAGCTTGGCAGCGAGGCCCCGGCGCTTCATACAAGCCTAAAAGGCGACGTTGACGAGGCGGAGGTCGATTTGGTCTTTGCGTGTGGGCAGCATATGAAAGGTCTTTATGATGCCTTACCCGCGGCCAAGAAAGGCGGCTACGCTTTGACCTCTTCGTCGATCGAGGCAACGCTTGCCGGAAATCTCAGGGCGGGCGACGTCGTGATGGTCAAGGCATCGAACGGGACGCGCCTTGGCCCGGTGGTTGCGGCGCTCAAGACGCAATTTGGGAAAGACGGGCCTGCCGCTAAGCCGGCCTGGTGACAAAGGGGGAAGTTAGCGCGGCATGCTCTATGAGCTCGTCAATTTCAGCGATCAGATCAGTGCGCTGAACGTCTTCCGCTACATCACCTTCAGGACCGGCGGCGCGATTTTCACGGCGCTTCTCTTCGTGTTGATGTTCGGACCTGCCATCATCGATCTTCTTCGCGTCAAGCAGGGGAAGGGTCAGCCGATCCGGGCCGATGGGCCGCAGACGCATCTTTTGAAGCGTGGCACGCCGACAATGGGCGGGCTCATGATCCTCGCGGGCGTATTGGTATCGACGCTGCTTTGGGCGCAGCTCTCCAACGGATACATATGGGTCGTGCTGGGTGTTGCGCTTGCCTACGGCGCCATCGGTTTCTATGACGACTTCCTGAAGGTGACAAAGCGCACGACCGACGGCTTTTCTGGGCGGATAAGATTTCTCCTCGAGCTGCTGGTCGCAGCCTTCGCCGGATACGCGTTGATGAAACTCAGCCCGAAAGGGCTCGACACCGATCTGACGTTCCCCTTTTTCAAAGACTTCGTCCTCGATCTTGGGCCGTTCTTCGTTGTGATGGCCGTGCTTGTCATTGCAGGCGCCGGCAACGCGGTCAACCTGACCGACGGCCTCGACGGTCTTGCGATCGTGCCGGTGATGATCGCGGCGGCGACGTTCGGTGTCATCGCTTATCTTTCGGGTAACGCGAAGTTTGCCGGCTATCTGCAAATTCATCACGTACCGGGGACGGGCGAGCTTTCTGTCATCTGCGGCGCTCTGATAGGCGCCGGGCTCGGCTTCCTGTGGTTCAACGCGCCGCCAGCGATGATTTTCATGGGCGATACGGGCTCGCTGGCTCTCGGCGGCACGCTTGGCGCCATTGCTGTCGCGATCAAGCACGAGATTGTGCTGGCCGTCGTGGGCGGTCTTTTCGTTCTCGAAACCCTCTCCGTCATCATTCAGGTGCTGTCATTCAGGTGGACGGGAAAGCGCGTGTTCAAGATGGCACCACTGCACCACCACTACGAGCAGAAGGGCTGGAAGGAATCGACTGTCGTCATCCGATTTTGGATCATTTCCGTCATTCTGGCGCTGATTGGCCTTTCGACGCTGAAGTTGCGCTAGGACGCCAAATGACGCGGCATGCGGTAGATTCGGCGCAATGATTCGAGCGACGTCCTTTCAAGGCAAATCGGTTGCGGTCTTCGGGCTCGGAGCGTCCGGGATCGCGGCCGCCGAAGCGCTGCGCGATGGCGGGGCAATCGTTTCGGCTTGGGACGACGGCGTTCCTGCGCGTGAGGCTGCGATCGCCAAGGACATTCCGCTGGTCGATCTTGCCGCCGCGGATTGGTCCGGTTTTTCAGCGCTCGCGCTGGCGCCCGGCGTGCCGTTGACGCACCCGGAGCCGCATTGGACGGTTCGGAGAGCGCGCGAAGGCGGCGTCGAGATCATTGGCGACATCGAGATTTTCGGACGCGAGCGGGCTTTCCGTGCGCCGGGGGCACCCTTCATCGCGATCACCGGAACGAACGGCAAATCGACGACGACGGCGCTCGTTGCGCATTTTCTTCGTCATGCGGGCCTCGCCGTCGAGATGGGCGGCAACATCGGCCGTCCGATCCTGACGCTTGAAGAACCAGAGCCCGGGCGCTTTCACGTCATCGAGATGTCTTCGTTTCAGATCGAACTCACGCCGACGCTGAAGCCGACCGTCGGCGTGATGCTCAACGTGACCCCGGATCATCTGGATCGCCACGGAACGATTGAAAATTATGCTGCCGTGAAGGAGCGCGTCGTCCAGGGCGCCGACGTCGCGGCCGTCGGCATCGATGACGACTATGGGCTCGCCATGCTACGGCGGCGGATCGAGATAGGACCGGCCGTCGCCTTCAGCGCGGAAAAATCCATCGCTCCGGGCTACAGCTTACTGGACGATACGATCGTGTGCAGTAATCGCGAGGGCCTCGCGGTCAAGCTCGGTTCGTTGAAGGGCATCTCGACGCTACGCGGTCGGCACAATGGGCAGAACGCGCTCGCAGCCGTCGCGGCGGTCCGTGAATGCCTGAGTTTGCTCGGGCGGAAGACGGATCTCGATTGGCAAGGCGCTTTGTCGTCGTTTCCCGGGCTGCCGCATCGGATGGAAGAGATCGGACGCATCGGCAAGGTTCTCTTCGTCAACGACAGCAAGGCGACGAACGCCAACTCGACCGAGAAGGCGCTGCTTTCGTTTCCGGGCGACGTATTCTGGATCCTCGGCGGCAAGCCAAAAGCCGGCGGAATCGGGAGCCTCGCTCCCCACTTCGGCGGTGTTTCCAAGGCTTATCTGATTGGCGAAGCAACCGACGAGTTCGCCTCTAGTCTTGATGGAAAGGTCGCCTTCGAGCGGAGCGGCACGCTCAATGAGGCCGTCTGGGCCGCGGCGCGGGATGCGCAGTTAAGCGACGGCGCCGAGCCCGTCGTGCTGCTGTCGCCTGCCTGCGCGAGCTACGATCAATTTCGCAATTTCGAGGTTCGCGGCGACAGCTTTCGCGGGCTCGTCGCTTCACTGCCCGGCATCGTGATGCGAGCTGCACCATGAAACTCTCGCGTGCCGACCGCAGCCTTCTTGCCGAATGGTCGTTCACGATCGATCGTGGCCTGTTGATCGCGCTGCTATCGCTCGTCGCAATCGGCGTCGTGCTTTCGGTCGCGGCGTCGCCAGCCGTTGCCCTGAAGAAGGGATTGCCGACCTATTATTTTGTCGAGCGCCACGTATTCTTCGCGGCGCTCGGCACGCTGCTCATGATCGTCATCTCATTCTTTTCGCCGGCGGGCGTCAGGCGGCTCGCGGCGCTTCTGTTTCTTGTGGCTGTCACCGGCATGATCGCCGTGTTCTTTTCCGGCACCGAAATCAACGGCGCGCAGCGATGGCTGACCTTCGGTAGCTATTCGCTACAGCCATCGGAATTTACCAAACCGGCTTTCATCGTCATTATTGCCTGGCTGTTCGGCGAGGCGGCGTCCCGCAGCGATATGCCGGCTCTGCCGTTCGCTCTCATTCTATGGGTGTCGTTTGCGGGCATTCTCGTCATTCAGCCCGATGTCGGGCAAACGGTGCTGATCAGCACAACAGCGGGCTTGCTCTATTTGTTAGCAGGGCTGCCGACAATCGGTGCAGCGCTGCTGGTTTTTGCCGGCAGCGGCGGCATGTGGCTGGCATATGAATTCTTTCCACACGTGCACGCCCGGTTCGATAAGCATTTTGGGTCGGCTCCCATCGAGACCTCGCAGGCTGGACGCGCGATACAGTCTTTCACCGAGGGGGGCCTATTCGGCAGAGGCCCGGGAGAAGGGACGATCAAATCAGTCCTTCCCGATGCCCACACCGATTACATCTTCGCGGTGATCGGCGAGGAATATGGCGCGATCGCCTGCATCGCTCTGCTGGGCGTCTTTGCCTTCATCGTCGTCAAGGCGATGCGGCGGGCGACGGGGGAGCCCAATGCCGCGGATCGGCTGGCGATCCAGGGTTTGGCCCTCGTCTTCGGGCTTCAATCTCTGATCAACATGGGCGTCAATATCGGCCTGTTGCCGCCGAAGGGTATGACGCTGCCATTTATTTCAGCGGGCGGATCTTCAATGCTGGCGCTTTCCGTCACCGCGGGGATGCTGCTCGCGCTGACGCGGCGGCGGCCCGATCCGCAACGGCTCAAAAAGCCGCGATGGATTCCGGCCGTCGACGAAGTACAACTCGGGGGACGTACTCCGACAACATGAGCGGGACTTAATGGCCGGCGCGCAATCGATCATGCTTGCCGCAGGGGGAACGGGCGGGCATCTGTTCCCGGCATTCGCTCTTGCCGAAGAGCTTAAGCGTCGCGGCGTCGCTGTCGATCTGATGACCGACATGCGCGGCGACCGCTATGGCAGCGGCTTTCCGGCGCGCGCGATCTATCAGGTGCCGTCGGCGACTTTGGCGTCGCGGGCACCTGCCGACATTGCCAGGACGACGTTCGCCCTCGCACGGGGAACGCGAGCGGCGTTCGCGATCCTCGGCCGGGTGAAACCTTCTGCTGTCGTCGGCTTCGGGGGCTATCCGACCTATCCGCCGCTCGTTGCCGCGCGGCTGAGGGGCATCCCGACCGCCATCCACGAGCAGAACGCCGTGCTCGGTCGTGCCAACAAGCTGCTTGCCAAGCGCGTGACGGCCATCGCGACGTCGTTCGAGCGCACGAAGTTTCTGGAAGGCACGCTCGCCGAAAAAGCCGTGTTGACGGGAAACCCCGTTCGCCAAGTGGTGATCGACGCCTCGACGCGACCATACGAGGCGCCCACGAGCGACGGCACTCTCCGCATGTTGATTTTCGGCGGCAGCCAGGGTGCGCGCTTCTTCTCCGATTCCGTGCCGTTGGCGCTTTTTGCGCTTCCCGATCATATCAGGAAGCGCATGCGTGTCGTTCAGCAGGCGCGAGAAGAAGATATCGAGCGGGTAAGCGAAGCTTATTCCGAGGCCAACATCAGCGCCGAAATCGCGCCGTTCTTTGCTGATCTGCCTGCGCGGATGGCCGCGGCGCATCTCGTTATCGGCAGAGCCGGCGCCTCGACCGTCGCGGAGCTCACCGTTATCGGGCGGCCGTCGATCCTGGTGCCGTTGCCGCATGCACTCGACAACGATCAGCTGAATAATGCCCGTCGCCTTGCCGAATCAGGTGGCGCGTGGTGCATCGAACAGAAGAATCTGTCGCCAGAGCGCCTCGCCGACGAATTGGAAAAGCTATTGCTGGCGCCTGACGCCCTTGCGACGACGGCCAAGGCCGCTAAAAACGCGGGGCGCCCGGATGCCGTCCGGAATTTGGCCGATTTTACGCTGGCTTTAGCGGAGAGGCATTTTTCTGGCGCGGGGCGTAAGCATTGAGGAACCTGAAGCTTTATGATTCCGCACGCGAGATAAATTCATCGAGGAATTTCGAATCCATGCAAATGCCGAGCGACATCGGGCCCTTCCACATCATCGGAATCGGCGGCATCGGCATGAGCGCGATCGCTGAAATTCTGGTTGCCAAAGGCTATACCGTCCAAGGCTCGGACCAGAAAGAGAGCGCCAACGTCAAGAGGTTGCGCGCCAAAGGCATTCGCGTTTTCGTCGGCCATGATCCGGTGAACCTTATCGGTGCCCGCTATGTCGTCATCTCGACGGCGGTGAAAGCGCTCAACCCCGAGCTGGTCGCAGCACGCCAGAAGGGGCTGACGATCATCCGACGCGCAGAAATGCTCGCCGAGTTGATGCGGCTCTATTCGACGATCTCGGTTACGGGCACGCACGGAAAGACGACGACGACATCGCTGCTCTCCCACATCTTCACGGAAGCTGGCGAAGAGCCGACCGTGATCACCGGCGGCATCATCAATTCCTGGGGCTCCAACGCCCGGCTCGGCCAGGGCAAGTGGATGATCGTCGAAGCGGACGAGAGCGACGGGACGTTCACGCGGCTTCCGACTGAAATAGGCATCGTCACCAATATCGATCCGGAGCATCTCGACTACTTCGGTTCGGTCGAAGCGATGCACCGGGAATACGAAGCGTTTCTGAGGAACATTCCGTTCTTCGGCTTGGCCGTCGCGTGCGTCGATCATCCCGTGGTGCGCGACATGATCCAGCGGCTGAATCTCAGGGCTGACGGCCGCCGATTGCTGACCTATGGGCAGAGCAAAGACGCCGATCTCATTCTCGAGTTGGTTCGGATCAGCGGTAACACGACGTATTTCGATGCGAGCTTGGCGGCGCACGTCAAAGGTGGCGCGCGGAAGCTCGAAGGCTGGTCAGTGCCTATACCCGGTGTTCACAATGCGCTCAACGCGCTAGGGGCAATCGCGGTCGCGACACATGCCGGTTTGCCTGATGCCAAGATCAAAGCGGCGATGGCGGGGTTTGCCGGCGTCAAGCGGCGCTTTCAATTCGCCGGCGAATGGAACAGCGTCGCGATCTACGACGACTATGGCCATCATCCGACGGAGATTGCAGCCGTGCTCGCCGCAGCCCGGGGCGGCACGAAGGGGCGCGTAATCGCCATCGTCGAGCCGCATCGTTATACGCGCGTGCACGACCTCTTCGACGAGTTTGCCCGGTGTTTCAAGGATGCCGACAGCGTGCTCGTCGCCCCGCTTTATACGGCGGGCGAAAGTCCGATCGCCGGCGTCGACAACCGTACGCTTGCCGATCGTATAAGAACCATCGGCGAGCGGCCTGCGGAAGCGATCGATGATCCGAGTCTTCTTGCGCCTGCGATCAAACGGCTGGCACGCCCTGGCGATATCGTCATCTGTCTTGGAGCAGGCAATTCGACGGAATGGGCGAACGCGCTTCCGGCGTGGCTCGCGGAGGCGCCAATGCGGACCGGGAGTGACGGCTGATGTTTGCGGACATCACCGGAGAACTCCTTGCAGCGATGCCGGAATTGCGCGGGCGGATGAGTGCCAATGCGTCTCTCGCAGACGTGACGTGGTTTCGCGTCGGTGGCCCGGCGCAGATCCTTTTCACGCCGGCCGACGAGGCTGATCTTGCCTATTTCCTGAAGCATCGGCCAAACGGGTTGGCGACCCAAGTCATCGGGCTCGGCTCGAACTTGCTTGTACGTGATGGGGGCGTCGCGGGCGTCGTCATTCGTCTCGGCCGCGGTTTCGGCGAGATCAAAGTCGAAGACGGGCACCGGCTGCGTGCCGGCACCGCGGTTCCCGATGTCAAAGTTGCGCGCGCGGCCGCGGAAGCTGGAATTCGCGGGCTCGCGTTCTATCGCGGCATTCCGGGTTCGATCGGCGGGGCGTTGCGCATGAATGCGGGCGCGCATGGCCGCGAGACGAAAGATTGTCTCGTCGGCGCGAGAGCCGTCGACCCCGACGGCAATATCCACGTTCTTTCGCTTGCGGACATGGGTTTCACGTATCGCCACTCGGGCGTTTCGAAAGACTGGATCTTCACCGAGGCGACGTATGAGGGCGCGCTTGGCGATCCTGCGGAAATCTTGAAGGAGATGGACGAGGTTGCCGAATATCGTGAGAAGAACCAGCCGATCAAGGAACGCACCGGCGGCTCGACGTTCAAAAATCCGCCGGCGAACAGCGCGTGGAAGCTTGTCGATGCGGCCGGTTGCCGAGGTCTTCGCGTCGGGGGCGCAAAGGTCTCCGAGATGCATTGCAACTTCCTGATCAACGATAAACAGGCAACGGGCGAGGACGTCGAAACGCTTGGCGAAACGGTGCGCGCGCGCGTGCTCGCGACGTCCGGCATCACACTCGACTGGGAGATTATTCGCCTCGGCGTTCCGAGGCCTGGCCGCCCCATTGGCGAAGCACTAGCCGCCGAGCGCGCTGATAGCCACGCCGACCAACACTGAATCAACGTAGATGTCTTCTTCCCGTAAGCGAGCCCGCCATGAATGAACTCGGCCCGGTGCCCAAGCGCACGCGCAATCACGTTGCCGTCCTCAAGGGCGGTCTCTCCGCCGAGCGGGAAGTGAGCTTGAATTCGGGGGCGGCCGTCAGCGAAGCTCTCATAAGTGAAGGGTATACGGTCACCGAAATCGACGTCGATCGTGATCTCGCGACCAAGCTACAAGAGTTGAAGCCGGATGTTTGCTTCAATGCGCTGCACGGCAAATTTGGCGAAGACGGTTGCGTGCAGGGCGTCCTTGAGCTGCTTGGCCTTCCCTATACGCACTCGGGCGTTCTCGCCTCTGCACTCGCCATGCACAAGGACCGCGCCAAGGACATCATGAAGCTCGCGGGTGTTGCCGTCGCCGAAGCGAAGCTCGTGACGCGTGGCGAAGCGCTCGAAGGCCATGTGATGGCCGCTCCATATGTCGTGAAGCCCGTAACGGAAGGATCGAGCGTCGGCGTCGTCATCGTGCCGCCGGACGCTGAACGTCCCCCCAATTCGATTGCGGCGGGGGGCCCACTCGACGAGATCGTGATGGTCGAGCGCTACATCGCCGGGCGCGAGCTCACCTGCGCCGTCATCGGCGATTTTGTGACGGATATCATCGAGATCGTACCGCTCCGCGGCCTCGCGTTCTACGATTATGAGGCCAAATACGCACCAGGCGGCTCGAAGCACGAGCTGCCTGCACAACTTTTACCAGATGTTTACCAGTCAGTCCGCTCCTTAACGTTAAGGGCGCATCAGGCATTGGGCTGTCGCGGCGTATCGCGGGCCGACTTCCGCTACGACGATACTGCCGGCGGGACCGGCGAACTGATCTGCCTCGAAGTCAACACTCAGCCGGGCATGACAGGGACATCCCTGGTGCCCGAGCTGGCGGGGTATGCCGGCTGGACGTTCGGTGACCTCGTCCGATGGATGGTCGAGGACGCGAGTTGCAACAGGTAGAGAGCAGGCATCGGTTCTGGTGGCGGGCTGCACATGATGCGCCAACGCCGGAACCGGAGGCTGCTCATTTTGTGGCGCGATCACGCGAGCCCACGACGCGCGGCAGAGGCGCGGCAATATCCATCAGCAAACGACCGACACTCGCTTTGCAAATTCCTCGCGGCGAGCGCCGCTTTCGGAGGATGAGGCGCGGGCGACGATGGATGATGCCATCGATCTTGGCTGCGGCCATGGTAGCGATTGTCGCTGCTGCGTTTGCTTTTCCGATCGACAAACTCAGAAATATCGATGTCTCCGCCAAAGCCAATGATCTCATGATCGCGGCGGGCTTTGGAATCGATCAGGTGAACGTTTCGGGCCAGCATTACACCGCCGATAGCGATGTCTTCGATGCGCTCGATTTGCCGAATGTGAAGACGTTCGCCGCCTTCGATTCCGGTGCTGCCCTCAAACGCATCGAGCGCATTCCGTGGGTCGATACTGCGCAGATCACGCGCATCTATCCGGGAACTCTCGACGTCGTCGTTCGCGAACGGACGCCCGCTTTCATCTGGAAACGGGGCGAAATGAGCTACCTCGTGGATGCGACCGGCCGCACGCTCGGGCCTGCTCCCACGGCGGGTACGTGGAATTTGCCCCGTGTCGTCGGCGAGGGCGCGGACAGAGAAGCAATTCTGATGCTTTCGGCTCTGCGGCAATACCCTCGGATCGAACGCGAATACGCGTATGGCGAGCGTATCGCCGAGCGCCGCTGGCGGATCTTCCTCAAGAACGGAACGGCGCTGGATCTTGCCGCCGATCGCGAAGTCGAAGGCTTCGAAGAGATTGCAAATGCCCGCGACTTGGCGCCTGCGCTCAAGGGAATAGCAATGATTATCGACGTTCGTACCCCCGGCCGCATCGCGATGCGGCCTGCGGTGGGTAAATCCGCACGGACGGCTTCCGTCGCCGGCACCGAGACGGCTTCGCTCGCTCCGGCAGAGCGGTAAGGGAGGCTTTTGTGGCAGACCGGCGCAGTTATCGGACGATCGGGCTTCTCGACATCGGCACCAGCAAAACTGTTGCCGCGGTAGTCGTCGCCGAATATCACGCTGGCAATGCCCAGCCCTCGCTGCGGCTGGCGGGGCTTGGGCTGCAGCGCTCGAAAGGTGTCAAAGCCGGGGTTTTGACGGATCTCGACGAAGCTGAGTCCGTCGTCCGTGGTGTCATCGGCCAAGCCGAGCGCGCGGCCGGCATTTCCGTGGGCGGTTTCACTTTGTCGGTTGCGGCCGGGCGGCTCGCATCCGTTCATTGCACGGCGCGGACCGAGGTCGAGACCGGCAGCGTCACGCAAGATGATCTGGCGCGGCTCATGGCGGCGGGTGAAAGCTATGCCGAGCGCAACGGGAGGGCGCTGATACATCTCAATCGTTTGGGCTACGAGGTCGATGGAGCTGGCGGCGTCCGCGATCCGCTCGGACTTTCGGCGCGTCAACTTTCGGCCGGGCTTCACGCGGTTACGGCCGACGAAGCGCCGTTGCGCAATCTGCTCGTCCTCGTCGACAGATGCTACGCGAGCTGTGATGGCCTCGTTGCGGCGCCCTACGCGAGTGCACTTGGCGCGACGACCGCCGAGGAACGGCAGTTCGGTGTGACATGCATTGATTTCGGGGCTGGAACGACGTCGATCGCGCTTTTCGCGGACGGTCTTTTTACCGGCACGGACGTCATTCCCGTAGGCAGCCAGCACATCACTTACGACATCGCGAAGGCGTTGCAGACGCCACTCGCCGAGGCCGAGCGAATCAAAACACTTTATGGCACACTGCTCAATGCCCAGTCCGACGAGCACGAGTCGTTCTCCTACCCGATTACGGGCGAGGAGGACGATGCGAGCTATGAAACCAGCCGAGCGCGGCTCACGGATATCATCCGTCCGCGCGTGCAGCAGATCATGGGGCTTGTGCGTGAGCGTTTGACGCTCAACGCGGCAAGTCGCTACGCGGGAGACAAGGTTGTTCTGACGGGCGGAGCCAGCCAACTTCTCGGATTGCCGGAGTTCGTCGCCAACGAATTCGGCAGGCCGGTGAGGGTCGGGCGGCCCTCGGACCTCCCAGGTCTCAACGCCAGTCTTTCGGGTCCGCAGCTCGCAACGCTGTCGGGTCTTGCGATCGTGGCGGCGCGCGGCGACGGCGAACTGAACGTCGCCCGCGGCCGGAAGACCGTAAACCAAGGGTATCTCGGGCGCGTCGGTACGTGGCTCAAACGTGGATTTTGAAGACGTGTCGAAGACAGAATTGAGATCGAAGCAGCCAGCGCGCGAGCAGAACGAATTCGTGCGAAACGGCCATTTATCAATTTCGGGGACGCTATGAGCATCAAGCTGCAATTGCCGAAGCTGGTCGACGCCAAGCCGCGGATAACGGTCATCGGAGTCGGTGGCGCCGGCTGTAACGCCGTCAACAATATGATCGCGGCCGGTTTGCAAGGCGTGCAATTCGTCGTCGCGAATACGGATGCGCAATCGCTGGATGCTTCGAGCGCGGAGCACCGAATCCAGCTCGGCGTCAATTTGACGGAAGGCCTTGGCGCTGGCGCCCGGCCGGAGATTGGCGAGGCGGCAGCGGAAGAAGCGATCGAAGAGCTTCGCACCCATATTACCGGCGCTCACATGGTGTTCATCGCTGCCGGAATGGGCGGCGGTACGGGAACCGGCGCGGCGGCGGTAATTGCGCGCACAGCTCGCGAGCTCGGTGCGCTGACGGTCGGCGTTGTATGCAAGCCGTTTCAGTTCGAAGGGGCCCGGCGCATGCGCATCGCGGATGCGGGCGTCGAGAGCCTGCGCCATCTCGTCGATACGCTTATCGTCATTCCGAACCAAAATCTTTTCCGCATCGCGAATGAGCGGACGACTTTTGCCGAGGCGTTCGTTCTCGCCGATCAGGTGCTCTATTCGGGCGTCGCGTGCATCGTCGAACTGGTGCTCAAAGAGGGCCTTATCAACCTCGACTTCGCAGACGTGCGGACCGTGATGAGCGGCATGGGCACGGCCATGATGGGGACCGGCGAAGCGACCGGCGAGCGTCGCGCGATTTTCGCTGCGGAAGAGGCGATCGCCAATCCGCTCCTCGATGACGTGACGCTGCGGGGGGCCAGGGGGCTTTTGCTCTCAATCTCGGGTGGCCGCGACTTGACGCTCTACGAAGTCGACGAGGCGGCGAGCCGGGTCCGGCAGGAGGTCGATCCCGACGCCAACATCATCGTCGGTGCAACGTTCGATGAACAACTTGGAGACCGTCTGCGCGTATCGATCGTCGCCTCGGGGATGAATCCCCGAATGGGCGAGCAGCGTGTCGGGCACCAGGGTGCCCAGGGCGGGCCGCGAATGAACGCGGGACCTCATGGTGCTCCGATGGTTGCAACACAACAGGCGCCGCAACCAGGTTTTCTGCCACAGGCAGCCGGACCACACGGGACAGGGCCGCACTTAAACGGGCGCGGGGTCGTTCCCCCTCCGCCAGGTGATTTGCAGCGGCGGCTGGCGGAGGCTTTGCAATCGCCGACGGCTTCTCCTGCGCAGAATTTTCCTCCCCCTGTCCACAATGAATCTCCTCGTTCGAGCCGGGACAGCTGGATCGCTCCAGGAAATGTGATGATCGAAGACGGCCTGGAGAATTTTCCTCCCCTCTCCGGCAACGCTTTGTTACGAACGCCGCCGCTGCCTTCTGAGGGCGCAGCCCAATCCTACGACCCTCGATTCGAACCGCAGGCGCCTGCTGAAATTCAGCGTACGTCTCGTCGTCTTCCGGGCATCGAGGATTTTCCTCCACAGGCGCAAAAAGAATGGAATGCGCATCATGGCGCGCCGTCGGGCTCGGGGAGCAGAAGTGCAGAAGAGCAAAGAAAACCGGGCCTTTTTAAGCGTTTCGCGGGCCTGGGACGAAAATAACGCGGTGGTTGCGAATTTTTCTCAAGTCTGTACTTTTTCGATTATCGATCGTGAAAAAAGCGTGGCGATCGAGGGCATTTTTTCGGGCGGAAATCGCAGTGAAAATGCGGCTGCATCAAGATGCTCAAAACGTCAAGCATGGTTGCCAAAGCGTAACACAGTGTAAGAAAGCGTGATTTGTCGGTGTTTCGCGAAGCAGTTAGCTTTTGTGCATCGACCACTTGTGATGAACCTTTGACCAGAGCTGACACGGCCGAAATAAGGCTGGCTCGCCCTGAGGAACTTAAGAAGGTCATTAAGACGGGTCAGGGGGTGGTAGGCCGCATATGCTGGGGAGCAGCGGCCCGCCAGAAAATGAGGGACGGCGCTGTATGTCGAATCGATTCATCGGTGCGCGGCAAACCACGCTTGCCCGCGAGATCCAGTTGACAGGCACGGGGGTGCACAGCGGAGCTCCGGTATCACTCACACTGCATCCAGCAGAGGCTGATACTGGGCTCCGCTTTCTCGTTACGAAACGAGGACGGGTCATCTCGGAAATCGCGGCACATGTCGCAAACGTCAAGAACCTTACGCTTTGTACCGTCATCGGCGACGGCGCCGGGACAACGGTCGGAACAGTCGAACATCTCCTGGCCGCTCTTCGCGGTCTCTCCATCGACAATCTCTACATCGAGATCGACAGCAAAGAAGTGCCGATCATGGACGGCAGCTCGGCGGTATTCGTCGACGCCATCGATCGTGTAGGTATCCGCGAGCTCTCGGAGCCTCGCAAGTATATCAAGGTATTAAAGCCGGTTCGCGTCGAAGAAGGCGGCTGCTGGGGCGAGCTTGAGCCTCACGCGGGTTTCCGCATGGACGTTGAAATCGATTTCTCGTCGCCCGTGATTGGCCGTCAGCGGCTGCAGTACGAAATGAGCCCCGGTATTTTCCGTCACGAAATCTCGCGTGCTCGTACGTTTGGGTTCATGAGCGATGTCGAAAAGCTTTGGAAGGCCGGTCTGGCGCTCGGCGCTGACCTGACCAACACGGTCGCGATCGGCGAAGATAAGGTCATGAACAAGGAGGGGCTCCGCTATCCGCAGGAGTTCGTCCGTCACAAGATGCTCGATGCGGTCGGCGATCTGGCCCTCGCGGGCATGCCGCTGCTTGGAGCCTATCGCTCCTACAGAGGCGGCCATCGCCTGAACTCGATGGTGCTTCAGGCTTTGTTTGCCGATGCTTCGAATTGGGAGCTGGCGCAGGCACCGCGCACACGTGCCACCCGTTCGCCAGTTCAGATGATCACAGAGTCTGTTGTCGCAGCGGAATAAGCGGCGGGTTTTCTTACCCGGCCGACGGAAGGCTCTCATCGCCGTCGGCCCGGAATGCACCACATTCTAGCGATAGCGTTGTTGGTTGGGGCTGTTGGCAGGCAGCGTTCCGCCGACGATTAAACTTTCGGGGCGAGCTTCGGGGTGCTATCCGCTTGCGGTCGTTGACGAAGTTTGGGGACGTTGAAAGCAACGTCAGCCTCTGTGGGAAGCAACGCGGCGCATGATGATATCTACACGAGACATCACGAGAGCTTTGAGCGCCTTGTCCGTGCTGATCGTGCTCGCGGTCTCGGGCTGCGCATCGAACAAGATCGATACCTCGGCGCTCAATCCGGATCCGCCCAGCAAGATGTTTGCTGACGCCGATGCGATGATGGCCAAGGGCAATTTCGAAGACGCTGCGCAAAAGTTCGAAGCGGTCGATCGCGAGCATCCCTATTCGCAGGAAGCCCGGCGCTCCATCGTCATGGCGGCTTATGCCTACTATCGCGCAGGTAAATCGCCAGAGGCTATCGCCTCCGCCGAGCGTTACGTCGCGATGCACCCCGGAACCAAGGAAGCACCTCTCGCCCATCACATCATTGCGTCCGCTTACTTCGACGACATGAAAACCGCGAACCGCGATCAAACGCCAGCTCGCAAAGCGCTCGAGCAGTTGAAGATATTGAAGGCGCGGTATCCGGATAGCGAGTACGCGCAAGATGCCGACAACAAGATCCGCATCTGCCTGGACAATCTTGCGGCGAACGAAATGGAAGTCGGACGCTATTACTTGGACCACCACAATTATGTCGGCGCGATCAATCGGTTCAAGACGGTCGTGAGCGACTATCAGACGACGGCGCACGTCGAGGAGGCGCTGGCGCGTCTGGTCGAATGCTACATGGCGCTCGGGATCACCAAGGAGGCTCAGAACGCAGCCGCGATCCTCGGGCACAACTACCCGGACAGCAAGTGGTATAAGGATTCTTACGCGCTGTTGGAGTCCGGGGGACTCGCACCTCAGGCGGACGGCGGTTCCTGGCTATCCAAAGCCTGGAGTGCCGTGCCCAAGATCAGCGTACCCAAGCTCAGCGTAGGCAGCGGCTGATTTCCTCCTGGAAATAGCATTGTGCTAAGTTTTGAAGCGCGGCCGGACTTCCCGCCGCGCTTTTGCTTTGCCCCTCGTGACAGAGATCGCGATGTCCCAACCGAACTCGAAAAAAAAGCGCAAGAGCAGCGTGCCGCCGTCTCAAGGAAAGGAAACTGCAGAGACGGAGATCGCACGGCTGACGGCCGAAATTTCACATCACGACGATCTTTATTACCGGCACGATGCGCCGGAAATCTCGGATGCCGCGTATGACGCACTTCGCCGCCGTCTCGAAAAGCTTGAGGCGGCTCACCCCGAGCTTCGCCGCGCGGACAGTCCGACGAAGAAGGTGGGTGCGGCGCCGGTCGGAGCCTTCGGCAAGATTCGCCATGACGTGCCGATGCTCTCGCTCAGCAATGCGTTCGACGATCAGGACGTCGTCGATTTCGTCGAGCGCGTGCGCCGGTTTTTGAAGCTTGGCGAGAGCGACGTTCTGGAAATCACGGCCGAGCCGAAGATCGACGGGCTTTCGATCTCGATACGCTACGAGGCAGGTGTTCTCGTGCAGGCGGCGACGCGAGGCGATGGCGCGGAAGGCGAGAATGTTACGGCGAATATCAAGACGGTCAGCGAAATTCCACACGCGCTCAAAGGCAAGAACGTTCCGGATGTGATCGACATTCGCGGCGAGATCTATCTCGGGCATAAGGATTTTGAAAAGCTCAACGCTGCCCAGGTTGCGAGCGGAGACAAGGTATTCGCCAATCCGCGAAATGCGGCGGCGGGGTCTCTCCGGCAGCTCGATGCGTCAATCACGGCAAAACGGCCGTTGCGGTTCTTCGCTTACGCCTGGGGCGCAGCTTCGAAATTACCGGATGATACGCAGGCGGGCGTCGTTACGGCATTCGGGCAGTGGGGACTGCCGGTCAATCCGCTTATGCGCATCGCGACGAAGGCCGACGAGCTGCTGGCGTTCTACCGCGACATTGAGGGTAAGCGAGCGTCGCTCGGCTATGACATCGACGGCGTGGTCTACAAGGTCAATCGGCTCGATTATCAGGGGCGCCTGGGTTTCGTATCGCGTTCACCGCGCTGGGCTATCGCGCACAAATTTGCCGCCGAACAGGCAACGACGGTTCTTGAGAGGATCGAAATTCAGGTCGGGCGAACAGGGGCTTTGACGCCTGTCGCCAAGCTAAGGCCGGTTACGGTCGGCGGCGTGGTCGTTTCCAATGCGACGCTACACAACGAGGACGAGATCGCGCGGAAGGATATTCGCGAAGGCGATACCGTCGTCGTTCAGCGCGCAGGCGACGTCATTCCGCAAGTGGTCGAAGTTGTTCTCGACAAGCGGCCTAGGGATTCGCAGCCGTTCGTGTTTCCGACGGTTTGTCCGGTCTGCGGCAGCCATGCGGTGCGTGAAAGCGATGAGGACGGCGGTACCGCCGATGTGGTTCGCCGTTGCACGGGCGGGCTCATTTGCCCGGCGCAGGTCAAGGAACGGTTGAAGCATTTCGTTTCTCGAAATGCGCTCGACATTGAGGGACTTGGCGCGGAGAAGATCGAATTCTTTTTCGATACTGGACGCATCAAGTCGCCGGCCGATATTTTCACGCTTGAGAAGCGTGATGCAGCGTCCGCGGAGCCGCTTTCGTCGTTGAAGGGTTTTGGCAAGACCTCGATCAACAAGCTTTTCGTAGCGATCAAAGCGCGCAGAGAAGTGCCGCTCGATCGTTTTCTCTTTGCGTTCGGCATCCGGCATATCGGCGAGACGACGGCGAAGGATCTCGCCAAAGCCTACAGTACATTCGAAGCCCTGCGCGCCGCTGTCGATGCCGCAATCGAAGGCGGGAAGGATGGCGACGCCTATCGGGATATCGACAACATCGAAGGCATCGGTGAGACGGTTGTCGACGCACTGATCGATTTCTTCGGCGAGCAGCACAATCGGGAACAGCTTCATGCGCTGCTCGATGAGGTGACGGTCAAGCCGTATGAGCGCCTGCAACTGAAAGAGTCGCCCGTGACAGGCAAGACGGTCGTCTTCACAGGTACGTTGACGAAGGTGACGAGAAACGAAGCAAAGGCGCAGGCGGAGCGACTCGGCGCGAAAGTCTCGGGGTCGGTTTCGAAAAAGACGGACTACGTTGTCGCGGGCGCGGAGGCGGGTTCGAAGCTCGATAACGCGCGTGCGCTCGGCGTGACGGTGCTCGACGAGGACGGGTGGCTCGCCCTTATCGGGCAAGCCTGAGCCGTGATGTCCGCGATCAGCTTGCGGTCAGGGCGATGAAGATCTCACCTTCGTGAATCGTGACCTCGACGTTATCGTTCTGGTCCGCCGACGCGAGAACGGCAATTACGCTTTCGGGCCTCGCTGTTGGGGCGCCGGGTTTCAAAGGCTCGGGAAAGTGCGGCGCGGCGCTGACTTCATGAATTTCAAACATTCGAGCGTCTCCTCAGGCTGAAAGCGTGAAGGAGAGCTATGCGACGGGCGGTTTTCGGGCTGTTACCAGTGGGACAGCCAAGCTTGACTCATTCAAATCGGCTGCGTCGCCTGCTTGAGCCAGTTGCGTGAGGTCTGATCGAGGTTTGGCGCCAACGTCTCGAAGACGTGCTTGTGATAGCTATTGAGCCAGTCGCGTTCGCTTTTTTCGAGCATGGCTGGAAGAACAAGCCGCCGGTCGATGGGCGCAAGCGTCAGGGTCTCGAATGCCATCATCTCGCGGTCGCCTTCGATGGCCTCGGGAATCGTGACGAGCACGACGTTCTCGATGCGGATTCCGTATTCGCCGACTTTGTAGAAGCCTGGCTCATTCGAGATCAGCATTCCGGGGTGGAGTGGGGCCATGCCGGCGCGTGAGATCGATTGCGGGCCCTCATGCACCGAGAGATAGCTGCCGATACCGTGTCCTGTTCCGTGGTCGAAGTCGGCGCCGATCTGCCAGAGGGCGCGACGCGCGAAAGGATCGAGGTCGATGCCGCGCGTGCCTTTCGGGAAGCGGGCCGTCGCAACCCCGATATGGCCTTTGAGAACGGCGGTGAAGTGCCGCTTCATGTCCTCGGTCGGCTGGCCGATTGCGACGGTTCGCGTGATGTCGGTGGTACCGTCCGGATATTGTCCGCCGCTGTCGATCAGGAACAGCTCGCCCGGATGCATCCGCCTGTTGGTCGCTTCGTTGACGCGATAATGGACGATGGCGCCGTTGGGACCCGAGCCCGAGATCGTCGGGAAGCTCACGTCGCGGAGCATGTTGGTGTCGCGGCGGAATTCTTCGAGCTTTTGGACGGCCGTGATCTCATCGAGAGTTCCGTCCGCAGCCCAATCGTCGAGCCATGCGAGGAAGCGGACGACAGCGTGTCCATCGCGAACGTGTGCGGCTCGCGCGCCGATCACTTCCGCGTCGGTCTTGATCGCCTTCGGAACGATGCATGGATCCTGGCCGCGGGCGATGAGTTTGGATCCGAGTTTCGCTTCGAACCAATAGGCGGCCGTTTCGGTGTCGAGACGCACGCGCTTGGCTTTGGCTTTTAGTTCCTTCAAGCGGCTCGCGAGCATCGCGGGAGGAAGAAGCTTGGCGACAGGGGCGACTTCGGCGCGAGCCTCAGGTTCGAGCCGGTCGGGCGCTATGAAGAGCTCGGCCTTGCCGCTCGCCGGTACGATGGCGAATGCGAGAACGACGGGATTGTGCGCGACGTCGCTGCCGCGAATGTTGAAGAGCCAGCAGATCGAATCCGGCAGCGTCAGGATAACGGCGCTCTGGCTTTCGCTCTTGAGACGAGTCTGCAACTCGGAAATCTTGTCGGCTGCAGTCCTGCCAGCAAAAGCAATCGGCTGAGCGATGACTGGGTTTTGGGGCGGCTTCGGACGGGCTTTGCCCCACAACAGGTCTATCGGATTCTTGGGCAGCGAGGCGAGCTTGATGCCCTTTGGCGCAAGTGCCGCCTTCAGTCGATTGATCTCGCCCGCCGTGTGGTTCCATGGGTCGAAACCGATGACGTGGCCTTTGCCGACGTTCGCTATGATCCATTCCGCCAGCTTCGCGCGCGGGAGCAGCGAAATTTCGAAAATGCTGGGATCGGTTTCGGTGGCGGCCTGCACGGTATAGCGGCCGTCGACCATCAGGATTGCGGATTTCTTCGCGACGACCGCAATGCCGGCGGAACCTGAAAATCCCGTCAGCCATTGCAGCCGTTCGGTGGAGGCCGGCACGTATTCGCCCTGGTGCTTGTCGGCGCGCGGCACGAGAACGGCATCGATTTTCGATTTCGCCATATAAGCGCGAAGTGCCTTCACGCGCTCGGCGACGCGCTCGGGTTCGGACAGGGATTGGAAAGTCTGGAGCATGGCAGAGGTTCTAAGCGGCGGATTTCGAGCGGGCAATGGCCGATTTCAGCGCCGCTCGAGCGTCAGCGTGGACCAGCCCGTCAAGCGGTCGTGGCGGCGGAGCGCAAAGCCGTGAGCATGATAGGTGGCTAGAACTTCCGGCGCCTGCGGAATGAGAATGCCCGATAACACCAGCGTTCCGCCGGTCGCGACGGACCGGGAGATCGACGGCGCGAGGCGGATCAGCGGTCCCGCCAGGATATTGGCAATGAAAAGGTCGAACGGCGCCCTGCACCGAACCTTCGGATTGCCGGTGCCGCTCGCGACCACGAGCGCGATGCGGCCGGCGACACCGTTAAGGCGAACGTTTTCGGTCGCAACTTTGACCGACTGCGGGTCCATGTCGGCTGCGATGATGCGCGCGTGAGGCATAGCCTTTGCGGCGGCGATTGCCAGCACACCCGAGCCGCAGCCAAGGTCGAGCACCGAGTCAAAAGATTGCGCGCGTGTCAGCCGGTCAATTGCCAAGAGGCATCCGAGCGTCGTTGCGTGGTGCGCCGTTCCGAATGCTTCGCCGGCGTCGATCAGGATCGCATTCGGCCCGTGGGCAACGCGGCCCTTGTCGTGACTGCCGTGGATCGTGAAGCGGCCGGCGTGAACGGGCGGCAGCGCTGCTTGCGAGATCGCGACCCAATTGAGGTCGGGCACGGTCTCGACCGCGAACGGCGGCAACGGCCATTGCACCAGAGGCGCGAGCTCGGCTGCGAGGTCGCGTTCTTCCGCGTCAACGTCGAAGTAGGCTTCAAGGCGCCAGTGGTCGGGACCATCCTCGAAAACCGTCAACGCATCGGGCGGCGGCTCGATCAGATCCTGCAGGGCATTGGCGGTCGCGTAGGCATGCGCGCGGTCGCTGAAAAGAGCTGCAAATTTTCTGAATGCCATTGGACGTCAGGTCGTCGGCGGTACGGGTTTGCCCTCGTACTCGTATCCTTCCGAGCTGATGGGATCGGGAAGGTGATCGAGGAACAGGTCCCACTTCGCGTCGATGTGCTTGGCAGCCGCGGCCGGCGGCAGAGTGACGAAGGTGCCATCCGGCTTTTCAACGACGATGCCGTCGCGAATCAAACGATCGAGCGCGTCGTCGATCTCGAAATCGATTTTTACACCGAACGTGCGGGTCAGGTAATTCTCGATCGCGAGGTCGATCGACGGGAGATCAGCGCGCGACGCCTTCTCCTTTGCGAGGACGCTATAGAGGAGCATTTCTTCCTTCACATCCTCTTCGGCGCCGCGGGCAGCAATTTTCAGGATGACGCCGCGGTTGTCGGCCATGGTGTGGAAATAGAGGTTCTGCGCCATGACGACCATATAGCGCTGCTTCTGGTTCAAGAAACCCATAGCCTGACGAGTGGCGATGCCGCCCAATCCCACAAGCGCGCCGAGTGCTGCAATCGGGTTGCTCAGCAAGAGCGCGAGCTTGCCAGCGGCGCCGACGGCACCCATGCCAATGCCGCCGCCGGCCGTCACGCCGAGACGCAGCTTGTCCATCGGACGGAACCGAACTTCGGTGTTCGGGAAGACCATCTCGAGGTCCGTGCGCGGGATGTTCTTGAAGAGCTTCAGGTAGATATTCTTATCATTGATTCCGGGAGGCAGATGTTGCCGGCGCTTCGCAACCCATTTCTCGGCCGCTTCGCGAGAGAGCTTCATGTCGCGCATCGCTTCCTCGACGCGCGCTTCGACCGTCTTAAGCTTGAACATCAAAAACAGTCTCTGGAAGATAGGAACGTCGAATTCTTCCTTGCTTAAAAATTTGCGCAGGCGGCGCCGCTCGTATTTCCGGTTCGAGGCGCCGCGATAATAGATCGTGATCCGCTCAAAAGCCTTCATATCGACGTAGAGATCGAGACCGTAATGACTTTCCCGGGTCAGGATAACCTCGACGTCGTTCGGATCGATGCGTTCGTAGTTGGCCCGCTCCAGAAGGCTTTCGACGCCCTCGAAGACGCGATGCTGTAACGCCGCTCGCTCGTCGTCCGAAAAGCTGCGCGTCATCAAGAGGTCGCTGTCGGGCGAAAACGCCTCGTACGTTTGCTCGAGTTCGAGAAGCATGGCGAAATACTGCTGCTGACGCCAATAATCGAGATAGCGAAAAAAGCGCCGGGCATCGGCTGCTTGTCCTGGCGGCCAAAGAAACGGCTTCGTCAGGCGGTCAAGGAGCGCGAAGCGCGTTACCGGGATGAAGCGCTCGCGCTTCCGCTTATCGTCGGGCTCGAGAATGTCGATCGGTTCTCTCGGAGCATCCTCATGTGTTTCTGCTGGCTTCGCGTCGAGATCCGCGAGATCCGAAATGCGTTGAAAAAGGTTCTGTCTCGGGCGTAATCGGCCATCCGCAAAATTTGCCGACGACATTGCGCAACTCCCCAAATTTTTTGTCCCGATCCCAGCGTCTTACGTCATGGACCTCATAGCGAGTCGCCGAAGACCATGTCGAGCGTGGCAGCTCATCGTCGCGGAAAGATGACCACCATCTCCAGCCGAGTGGTGCAGATTAGCCGATGTCCCCAGGGTTGATGATACACCACCAAGTACAAGTTTGCCTTGTAGAAATTCGGTTCATAACGTGCTGTGTTGCCTTAGTGATGCCGATCTTTGGCTAAGATTGTGCACAAGCGGGAATAGAGGGGAATTTCGTTTCGGGGGCGAATGACTAATGGGGGCTTTGCGTTTCTTGGCCTTGGGCTGTGCTGTGGGCACAGTCCTTACGAGCGGTGCTGTCGAGGCTGACGAACTCGTTCTACCTTATACCTGCACAATGGATAGGGGCGTTCCTCGCCTCTCTCCGTCGGAGGCAAACACCTACCGCATCTTCGGGCCTCGGGAGGATCTTCCTTTCACGTCTTGCCGCTCGTCGGCCGCCTGGACGTGCGAGACGATGATGATTCATAAATTTACGACCGAATGCGGTGGCCAACGCGTGGCGTGGGCAAAGGTTGCCGCATCGGCGCGTGCCGTCGGCATCGTGTTACCGGATGAGCTTCCGCCGGGATATGCTCCGGTCAGCAGGCTGAAGGGGCGCTTGGTTCTGCCGGGATTCGGACGGACCACGACGTTGCCCCAAGTCGCGTTACAAACTCTTTCCCCTGACGCCGTCATAGAGCCACCAGCTCCGCGTCCGGAGCCGCAAGGCGCACCTTGGGTTACCGTTGTCGATCCAGCGACTGCGGCCACCGTCTCGACCGCTCCGGGAACCGGGGACGCCCTGAAAGTAGCGGGCGTGATCTCGACTTTGTTGGCCTCGCTGATGGCGGCCTGCTTACTCCTCGTGCGGCGACGGCAATTCGCGCCGTTCGAGTTTTCGACCTCTCAGGAAGGGTCGGGATCGATGGTGAGGCGCATTTGGGAGCTTGTATCAACTCCATTTTCCCGCGGTGCTTCGGCTTTTCAGCGAAGTTATAAAAGCTGGCGCGCGTTGTCCGAGGATGCGAGTGGTGACGGTTACATTTCTAATCCGTTGGCGCTCGCCCACGCTCGGTTGCATGAAACCGAGATTCTCGTCGCGATGCTTCCCGACGATCTTCTGTTGCGCGACGTGCTGGCATCGGAACTCGACGGCTTGCACGATCGGACGGCGGACCTGGGGCGTCGCATCGGGCAACTCGGGCCCGAGCGGGTGAAGTCCGCCACTCGCGCGGTCATGCGCGATCTCGATCGTATCGCGCGCATTGCGCAAGGTGCGATGCCGCCGTCGGCAGACGAGCGCGCCGTCCCCGTCGAGCCCGATGCGCCGGCAACCGTTTTCGAGGCCTATCGGGTTCTTGGACTCAATCCCAATGCGCCCGACGCTGCTGTTAAGAAGATCGTCGATGCCTTGCGAATGTCATGGCATCCAGACCACGCACGCGACGAAGCCGACCGTCGTTATCGTGAACAGCGCATCAAGCAGATCAATGCCGCATGGGATTTACTGAAAGACAGGACGGCCGCTGCGGCTTGAGGCGCGCCCCAGAAACACAAACGGCACCGCCTGCAGCGATGCCGTCTATCGAGTCCGTTATTTTTACTTTTCAAGATGAGTAGCGATGAGCGACCGGAAGGTTACGTACTTCCTCCTCGGTCAGCGGCTGTTGCATGTCGCTCAATTCGTAGTTCCGGCGCTTTGCCCGGCTCAAATCACGCTGCACACCAATCCGCCGCGCCAGAACTTCCCCGTCCTTTCCGCGCACGACGCCTATCTTACCCCTTAGAGGGAAGCGGTAAGTGCTCATGGATAGCTCCTTTCAAGGACTTTACCCTCCCAAACAAAAGATCCCTCGTTCCGGTTTCACGTCCCCGCAAAAATTTATTCATTTTAGATCAGATACTTATTAGACACGTGCCATCGTCGCCAGTGACGTGCCGGCGTCGTAGACCTGCTTAGCTGATGAACCCCCACGCTCAACGAGCTGGAGACAACCTGCCTTGCAATTGCGGCGTTATGAAGAAACCGGCGGCGAGAATTAGACGCCCTCCGAGCATTAACTATCTCAGATTTGTCATACAACGTCAACAAAGCTTGCAACGACGCGTTTGGTCGAGCCGTCGTCGAAAGCGATCGTCAGCTTATTACCGTCGACGAGCGTCACTGTTCCGAGGCCGAACTTCTCATGACTGACTCGCGTGCCGGGCTTGAATGACGGCGCGTTGGCGCTCGATGCAGCGACCAGTTCGCCTTCGAGCGTCATCGGCCCTCTGGATTTTTTCTTCGTATCCCGGTTGCTGCTCCAGGATTGCTGTGCGCGCTGCCAGCCGGGCGTATTGTAACTCGATCTGAACGGCTCCGCCCCACCGGCGCGATCGAAGCGGCTTGGGCCAAATGATCCGCCATAGCCGAAGGCGTTCGAGCGGCCGCCATAAGGCATCTCGCTTTCCAACACCTCGACGGTGGCTTCCGGTAGCTCGTCGATGAAACGGGATGGCAATGCGGACTGATACAGGCCATGCGTGCGCCGGTTCTGCGCGAAGGAAATCTTGGCAAGCCGCTTCGCCCGCGTAAGGCCGACGTAGGCGAGACGGCGCTCTTCTTCGAGCCCGGCCTTGCCGCTCTCGTCCATCGAGCGCTGATGCGGAAAGAGACCTTCTTCCCAACCCGGCAGGAAAACGATGCCGAACTCAAGCCCTTTGGCGGCGTGGAGCGTCATCAAAGAAACGCGATCGCCGTCGTTGCCCTTGTCGGCATCCATGACAAGCGACACGTGCTCCAAGAATCCCTGCAGCGTGTCGAAGTCGTGCATGAAGCGCACGAGTTCCTTCAGGTTTTCGAGGCGGGACTGCGATTGCGGGCTTTTGTCGGCTTGCCACATCGCGGTATAGCCAGACTCATCAAGCATAAGCTCGGCGAGATCGGTATGGCGCGTGTGCTCCAGATTTCCTCGCCAGCGCTCGAATGACTGCGTCAAGTCGAACAGCGCTTTTCGAGCCTTGGGCGTCAGCTCATCCGTTTCGACGATTTCGCGCGCAGCCTGATAGAGCGGAATGGCGCGGGCGCGCGCCAGCTCATGGATGCGCTTGATCGTCGTATCGCCTAGGCCGCGTTTCGGCACGTTGACGATGCGCTCGAATTTCAGGTCGTTCGCAGGGTTCGCGACGACGTCGAGATACGCAATCGCATCCTTGATTTCCTGGCGCTCGTAGAAACGCGGGCCGCCGATGACACGGTAGGGAAGGCCGAGCGTAATGAAGCGGTCTTCTATGGCGCGCATCTGGGATGAGGCTCGCACGAGAACGGCCATATCGTTCAGCCGCTCGTGCGCGCGCTGGGAGTTCTCGATGCTTTCGCCAATGGCGCGGGCTTCGGCTTCGTCGTCCCAGAAATTTGCAACGGTGACCTTCGCTCCGGCAGCGCCGTCGGTGAACAGCGTCTTGCCGAGCCGGCCGTCGTTCTTGGCGATGAGCCCCGAGGCGGCGGCGAGAATATTCGCCGTGGAACGATAGTTACGCTCGAGCCGGATGACCTTGGCGCCCGGAAAATCCTTCTCGAAACGCAGGATGTTGTCGACCTCAGCACCGCGCCAGCCATAGATCGACTGATCGTCGTCGCCGACGCAGCAGATATTCGGCGAGCCTTTCGCCAGGAACCGAAGCCACAGGTATTGGGCGACGTTGGTGTCCTGATATTCGTCAACGAGAATGTAGCGGAAGCGGCGATGATAGTCGGCCAGAACGTCCGGATGCTCTCGGAAAAGCCGCAAGCATTCGAGAAGGAGGTCGCCGAAGTCGCAGGCGTTGAGATCTTTGAGCCGCGTTTGATAGGCCGCGTAAAGGCTCGCGCCCTTGCCGGCGGCGTAGGTGAAGGCTTCTCCTTCGGGAACCTTATCCGGGGTGAGGCCGCGATTTTTCCAGCCGTCGATCAGGCCTGCGAGCTGACGTGCGGGCCAACGGTCCTTGTCGATGCCTGCGGCCTCGATCACCTGCTTCAGGAGCCGCATCTGGTCGTCATCGTCGAGAATGGTGAAGCCGGGCCTCAAGCCGACAAGCTCGACGTGGCGACGCAAAATCTTGACGCCGATGGAGTGGAACGTCCCGAGCCATTGCATGCCCTCGAGCGTGCCGCCGATGAGCGAACCTATGCGCTCGCGCATTTCGCGCGCAGCCTTGTTCGTGAACGTCACGGCCAGGATTTGTGACGGGTAGGCGCGGCCGGTCGCAAGAATGTGGGCAATGCGCGTCGTCAGAACGCGCGTTTTGCCGGTCCCGGCTCCGGCGAGCACCAACAGCGGACCTTCCGTCGTTTCGACGGCGTCGCGCTGCTCCGGGTTGAGGCCGTCGAGGTACGTCGGCTTACCGCGAGCAGCCGCGACGGCGCGTGCGGAGATCGACGGGGTATTCTTGTCTTCTTCGCGTGGGCGCGCCTTGGGCGCATCGGGTAGATCGAACGGCGGCTCGTCATCGTGCGGCAAATCTCCGCCGCCGCCGGCGTTCGGATTCGGAATCGAGGTCATGGAACTCAGGTAAACCACCGTAGCTGATCGTACAACCGGCGCGGCGCGGGGCCGCGACTTCCGGCAACATCGGGGTGGAAATCGGTCCACAAAATACTCAAACGCCTGGAATTGAGCCAAATTTCGAGTTCAGAGTGTCGCGGCACCGTGGCATACAGTTGCGCACGGTAAAGACGTCATTTCGATCACGTCCGCCGGTGTGCTTTGCGTGTCGAGCGCGGCTGCAAGAGACGTTCATGAACAACGGGCTATTATACTTTGGCGGGCTTCTCGTCGTTGTTCTTTCGGCGCTTTTTGCCGTGCCCAATTTTATCGACTGGAATGGCTATCGCGGCGTTTTCGAGGAAGAAGCTTCGAAAGTGCTCGGGCGCGACGTCCGGGTCGGCGGTTCGGTCAATCTGAAGCTGCTTCCCGTTCCCTACGTTCGGTTCGAGAAGGTCCGTATTGCCAATTTGACCGGCCAGACGGGAGAGCCGTTCGTCCGTGCCGAGAGCTTCACGATGTGGCTCTCGGGCCCGGCGCTGCTTCGCGGCGTCTTCGAAGCTAGTCAAATCGAGCTGGAAAAGCCGGTTCTCACTCTCGCTGTTGACGATCAGGGCGCGGGCAATTGGACGAACATCGAGTTGAAGCCGGGCGATATGCCGTTCGTCCCGCATGACGTCAGTTTGCGGTCGGTTCAGGTCACCGATGGGGCGGTATCGATCTATAACGCGGCGGCGCAGCGCATCGCTTCCCTTGACGGTATTGACGGCGAACTATCTGCCGATGGCCTCAAAGGCCCATTTCGCTTCAAGGGTTCGGCGTCCTGGTCAGGAACCGAGCATGACGTCAAATTCGCAACCGATTTGCCTGCCAGCGATGGAGCGTTTGCGCTCAAGCTTTCGGCGCGGGCCGATCGCTCTCCCAACGTCTACATGCTTGACGGTCGCGTCTACAATTTAAGCAGCAAGCCGACCTTCAAGGGGCGCTGGACCGGAAAACTTGCCGTCCCCGGCAGCGAATCTGCTCCGAAAGGAGAGGCGCCGCTGCTCGACCTCAAATCAGACGTCACGGCGGACGCGCTTGGCGCCAAATTCGAGAACGTTGCGCTCGCTCTCGATAACGCCGCTCAACCGCAAACGATCACAGGATCGGCGGTTGCTACGTGGACGGCATCTCCCCGGCTCGATCTCGCGCTCGAGTCGAAGTGGCTCGACATCGATTGGCTCGCCGGAGCGGGACAGGGAACTGCGCCGTTTTCGAAGCTGATGCAACTCGCCGTCGGTTTGATGCAATCCGTTGCGGGAGACAGCGCCGCAGCGGCGAAGATCAATCTGGAACAGGTGAAAATCGGCGGTGAAAACGCCGGCGGCCTTTCGATCGATGCGGATCGGCAAGGCGGCGTCACGCATCTCAAGACATTCAAGGTCAGCTTGCCGGGTGGCTCCCGGCTCGATCTTTCCGGCGATCTCAAGAACAACGCCGGAAAGTTCAGCTTCGGCGGCAGTGCTTTCCTCGGCGGCAGCAGTTTCGGGCGCTTGAAATCCTGGGCGGAGAAGTCCGGTGTTCCGATCGATGTCAACGCCGACGGTCCCTATTCCGCCGCGGGCAAGCTCGAAATCGACGACACGCGGTTCGCTCTTACCGACGCGTCGGGCGATATTTCCGGACGTCCCTTAGCCGGTGACCTCAAGATCTTGCGCGGTGATCGGCAGCAAACCGATCTGACGTTGCAGGCAGCGAATCTCGATACACGCGAAGTTTTCCCTAAAATTGTCGCCGCTTTGGGTGTGCAATTCCGCAAGTCTCTTGGTCTTCCGCAAGGGCACGACGATGAAGATCCGAAGTTGGTGTTGCCAGGGGACGTGCGGTTACGCGTCATCGCCGGCCGGCTGACGAACGGCGAGGATAGCTATCGCGATGTCGATGTGTCGTTCGCGATTGAAGACCGCCAAGTGAAGCTGCCGGTCGCAAAGCTCACCACGGAAAATGGGCTATCGATTTCACTCGAGGGCCGCGTCGAGCGACGCGACGGCGGACCAGTCGGCACGCTCGCCTACGATGTCGTCGGGGGAACGCCCGACGCGATGCGTGACCTCGTCCGCAAGGCCGGCCTCTTCGATGTGGCCGGTGAGGATCGGTTCCAGGGACTGAAAGACGGTAAGATCGCGGGGCTCATTCGGCTCGGCATCAGATCGCCAGCGGCGACGGACGTTACGTTCGACGGCACATTGAACGGGGCGCATCTCAACGGGACTGCGGAATTCGACGGTGGTCTCGATGGCTGGCGTTCGCGCGCAAGTCGCTTGCAGACGACACTCGATGCACCGTCGCTGCCCACGCTCTTGGCGACGCTCGGGCGCGGGACAGCGGATGCCGGACAAGCGCCGCAGCCGGCTCGAGCCTCGATTATTACGGTCGGCACGATCGCTACCGGTTCGCAAGCCCGCGCGGAAATCTCATCGCAAGATTTCAACATGAGCTTTGACGGCAATGCTCAATGGCCGGACGACGCACAGTTGGCGCTCGGCGGCACGCTTGAGGTCAAGGCTGCGCAATCCACCGATGCGCTTGCCGTTGCGGGTCTTTCACTGCCAAGCGGAGCCGATGATGTGGCGGCTCACGGCACGTTGAAAGTCGGGCGTGACAAAGGTGCTTGGACGATTGCCGCTCGCAATTTCTCGTTCGGCACGTCGACGCTCGCAGGTAACGTGACGGCGACGCCGGACGCCGGAGGGATGCGTATCGCGGGCAATATTGCGGCGGATCGCGTCACAGTGCCTGGCCTATTGGCGGCTGTAACCGACGCTCGTTCTAAGACGCCAACTCCGAATACGGGCGGTCCGAATACCAGCGCTCCGAATAGCGGTGCAGCTGCCGACGCGCAGCCGATTTGGCCGGAAGGGTTGTTCAATTTCGCGGCGCTTGGCAACACGAACGCGACACTCGCGGTCGCTTTCAAATCGCTCGAATTAAGTGGCGGTGTTGCCGCGCACGACGGCAAGATGACCGTCACGCTTGCTCCGGGAAAGCTTGCCGTGAGCGATCTCAGCGCGGCAGCCGCGGGTGGTCAACTGACCGGCACCGCCAGCCTCGATAAGGCATCGAACGGCGTTACCCTTGGGGCGGTGCTTAGGCTCGATCAGGCGAAACTGTCGTCCGTCAGCGCGGCAGGAAAGGGTTCCGCAACGTTCGATCTTCACGCCGAAGCGCGGGCGCAAAGTCCCGCCGGTCTCATCGCCGTCATGACGGGATCGGGAACTGCGAAGCTCACCGGCGCGGAAGTATCGGGCCCCTCGACGGCGACGGTCGCCGAGCTTATCGAAGACATGCTGCACGGAAAGTTGCAAAATGATCCGCATGCAATAGCAGTGGGGCTCGTTGCGGCGCTCAATACGTCGACGATGCCGATTGGAGATAGAGAACTCCCCATATCGCTCGCCGACGGCTCGATCAAACTCGACAAAATCGTTCTCGAGGGTCCTGACGGCAGGATAGACGGAACGGCGACGGCCGATTTGACGACGCTCGGGATGGACGCGTCCTTTCAACTGACTTCGCTGCTCAGGCCGCTTCCGCCGCCGCCGGTCCCGCTTCCTAATCGGGCGCCCGCCGCTCCGAAGGCCGCGTTGCCACCCGTCATCGTTTTATACAGTGGCCAGCTCGATAATCTCGCAGGCGTCACAGTCAACGCCGATGTTGCGGCTCTTCAGCGAGAACTCGTCGTGCGGCAGATGGAGCGCAACGTCGAGGAGCTTGAGCAATCGCGTCGCGTCGACGAAGAGCGGGCTCGTCTCGAGAAGGAGCGGAAGAAGAAGGCGGCGGCAGATCGCGCCGCGGCGATTGCCGCTGCCCGGAAAAAGCCAATTGAGCAATTGCCGCCGGTCATTCCGGAGTCGGCCGGGACGGCGGGCTCATCTTCCGATGCATCGAGTGTGGGTTCAGATTCTGTTTCGCAAGCGCCTGCAATTGGCGCCGACACGCAAGCCGCCCCGCCATCGGCTCAGCAGCCAGGAGCACAGGATGCGGTGAAGCCCGAAGATGGAGCGTCCGGAAACACTATATTGACGCCCAAGATTTCCATTGAGCCCATTCCGCCTGTTGGTACTGCCGGTGGCGAGCAAAGCGGTGCGAATGGCACGATCACGATCGATCCTGAAACGGGTCTGCCCATTCCCAAGCCTGAGCCGGCCGTCCGCCCGTCGTCCGCGCAGTCGACACCAACGCAAAGGCGGCCGGATCAGGATCATCGGCGCACCTCTTCGGATGAGGTGATGAAGACATTAGGCGGCTTCCCGTAAGCACCCGTCGTTCAGCTAGGCGTCAGTTGTCGTCCATCTTGAGGGCGTTGATGAACGCCTCTTGCGGAATTTCCACCTTGCCAAACTCGCGCATCTTCTTCTTGCCGGCTTTCTGCTTGTCGAGCAGTTTTCTCTTACGCGTGATGTCGCCGCCGTAGCACTTTGAGAGCACGTCTTTCCTCAGGGCCTTTATCGTCTCGCGGGCGATGACCTTGGCGCCGATTGCCGCCTGGATCGGAATTTGAAACAGGTGAGCGGGAATGAGCTCCTTCAGCTTTTCACACATCGATCGGCCGCGGCTTTCTGCGCGTGCGCGATGCACTATGATCGAAAGCGCGTCGACCGGCTCGCCGTTGACGAGGATCGAAAGTTTGACGAGATCGCCTTCCTCGTAGTCCTTGATGTGATAATCGAACGATGCGTAGCCGCGCGATACGCTTTTCAAGCGATCATAGAAATCGAACACCACCTCGTTGAGCGGAAGCTCATAAACCACCATGGCGCGCGATCCGGCGTAGGTCAGCTGCTTCTGCCGGCCGCGACGATCCTGGCAAAGCTTCAGCACGGCGCCGAGATAATCGTCAGGAACGAGGATGGTCGCCTCGATCCACGGCTCCTCGATGTGATCGATCTTGACGACTTCCGGCATATCCGCCGGGTTGTGCATCTCGATGATCGTGCCGTCGTTCATATGCAGATGATAGATGACGCTCGGCGCGGTCGTGATGAGATCGAGATTGAATTCGCGCTCGAGGCGTTCGGTGATGATCTCGAGGTGCAAGAGACCGAGGAAGCCACAGCGGAAGCCGAAGCCCAACGCGGCCGAGCTTTCGGTTTCGAACGAGAAACTTGCGTCATTGAGACGAAGCCTGGACATGGCCTCGCGCAGATCTTCGAAGTCTGCGGCGTCGACGGGAAAGAGACCGCAGAAGACGACGGGTTGGGCCGGCTTGAAGCCCGGCAGCGCTTTGGCGGTCGGATGCTTTTCGTCCGTGATGGTGTCGCCGACACGCGTATCTGCCACTTCTTTGATGGCTGCAGTAAAGAAACCGACCTCTCCGGGTCCGAGATGGTCGAGCATTTCCTGCTTGGGACGGAAGATGCCCACTCGTTCGACCTGATAGCTTGCGTCCGTCGACATCAGCTTGACGCGCTGGCCCTTCTTCAGGTTGCCCTCGATGATGCGTACGAGCACGACGACGCCGAGATAGGCGTCGTACCAGCTGTCGACGAGCATCGCCTTCAAGGGCTTTGAAGCGTCGCCTTTCGGGGGCGGCAAGCGCTCGACGATGGCTTCTAGGACGGCTTCGACGTTGAGCCCCGTCTTGGCCGAAACTCCAACGGCTCCCGACGCATCGATACCGATAACATCCTCGATCTGCTTTTTGACGCGGTCTTCGTCGGCCGCCGGCAGGTCGATCTTGTTCAGGACGGGCAAGATTTCGAGATTGTTGTCGAGGGCGAGATAGACGTTCGCGAGCGTCTGGGCTTCGACGCCCTGGCTCGCGTCGACGACGAGGATGGCTCCTTCGCAGGCGGCAAGCGATCGCGAGACCTCATAGGCGAAATCGACGTGCCCCGGCGTGTCCATCAGATTGAGCTGATAGAGCTCACCGTTCTTGGCCCGATAGTCGAGGCGGACGGTCTGAGCCTTGATCGTGATGCCGCGCTCCCGCTCGATGTCCATCGAGTCCAGGATCTGCTCCTTCATGTCACGATTTGAGACGTTGCCGCAAAGCTGGATCAGCCTGTCGGAAAGCGTCGATTTACCGTGATCGATGTGGGCGATTATCGAGAAATTTCGGATGTGTGAAGTGGCGGTCATGGGCGGGGCTCATAGCACCCGGAACTGACTGGCAAAAGAGGCGTTAAGCCCTTAACCGGGATTGCGCGCCTGTTTGATCGCCGCATAGATAAGATAACTGGCAAGAGGGATGACGGTGTGCGAGTAATCATGCCGCGCCCTTTTACCGCTCAGAAGCCCTGGAGAACCGATATGGCGAATTCACCGTTCGAGGCCAACCCGGCTTTTACGAAGCTCGGAGAAGATACGAAGAAGGCGGTCATCCAGGCTTTCGACGCCATGGCGAACTGGCGCGCCGAACTTGCCGAAATGGGCGAAAAAAACAGCAATGCGGTCTTCGACAAGATGGCGGAAGCTGCGAAATCCCTCGGGTGGCCCACGGATTTTGTCGAGCTCAGCCGCAAGCAGATGCAGAGTGCGTCCAAGCTGCAGCTTCAGGCCGTCGATCAGGTGATGGACGTCTGGGAAAAGCAGGTGAAGGCGCTCGGTGCTCCGGGGCAGTTTCCGAGTATCCCGACGTTTCCGAACTTTCCCAATGTACCGGGTTTTGGCTCCGGGGCCGGTTTCCCACAATTTCCGGGCGCAAGCGGCGGCGGTTTTCCCGGCATGCCTGATTTCGGCGCCGGTGGGGTAAACCCGATACAGTTCTGGATGCAGGCCGCAGAGATGTGGCAGAAGGGCTGGCAGCAGGCCATGTCGACTTGGGTCGATGCGCAGCAGAGCACCATGAACAAAACACCCGGCGGTAAGGGCAATTCGCGCTAGCGCGCTGAAGTCACATGCGATTCGAAGATTTAATGGGCGCCGATCCGTGCAGGATCAGCGCCCAGTTCGTCTGATTCATATCGCGTAGCCGCAATTTTTTGCGGCCTCCGGGCCGTTGCGGCCCAGTTTCGCTGTGTCTATCGTTCCTGCCGTTCAAGATGCAGACGGAAGGCTATCTTCGGCGCAAAATAAGAAATGACACCGCGTGGAGGCTGCTCTGCGCCAGAACGGGGAACGCTCATGACGACATCGAACGGGGCTTTGGCTCCGGCTACAAGCACGTTTGGCCGCGATCTTCTTGCCTCGATTGTGGTCTTTCTGGTGGCGCTGCCGTTATGCATGGGCATCTCGATCGCGTCGGGCTTGCCGCCGACGACGGGCATCATCACCGGTATTGTCGGCGGGATCATCGTCGCGACGATCTCAGGCCAGCCGATGCAGGTCAGCGGGCCGGCCGCGGGCTTGACTGTCCTCGTCTATATGCTCGTGCAAGACCACGGTGCGGCGATGCTCGGGACGATCGTGCTGTTCGCGGGCTTCATTCAAATGGCGGCCGGCTATATGAAACTCGGGCAATGGTTTCGCGCCGTATCGCCCGCGGTGATCCATGGCATGCTGGCGGGTATCGGTGTTTTGATCTTCGCCTCGCAGTTTCATGTCATGCTCGACGGTAAGCCGATCGGGACGGGCGTTCAGAATCTGCTCGGAATTCCCGCCGCGTTTCTCGATGCGATCCGCTCGGGCGATAGCCGTCAAACCGCCGGCCTTGTCGGCCTTCTGACCATAGCGACGATTACCGGATGGAGCGCCTATGCGCCAAAGTCGATGAGATTGGTGCCGGCGCCGCTCATCGGCGTGGTTGTTGCAGTCATTGCGGCGCATTTCTTCGGCTTGGCTTCGATCAAATTCGTCGATGTTCCGAGCAACATTTGGGAATGGTCGCTCCAAATGTATCCGACGCCCGAAAAGCTCATGCGTATCGTCGAGCCGAGCATTCTGATAGGTGCAGTTTCCATTGCATTCATTGCAAGTGCCGAGACGCTTCTGTGTGCGACGGCCGTCGATCAGATGCACACGGGCCCCCGCACAAAGTACGACAAGGAGCTTTTCGCACAGGGGGTTGGCAATTCGATCTGCGGCGTTCTTGGCGTGCTTCCGATGACCGGTGTCATCATCCGGTCGAGCGCGAACGTGGCTGCCGGCGCCCAGACCCGATGGTCGGCCATTCTTCACGGCGTCTGGCTTCTTCTTCTCGTCGCGTTCTTTCCCGCCGTTCTGAGGCTCATTCCGCTCTCGGCGCTTGCTGCGGTGCTCGTCTATACGGGTTACAAGCTCGCCTATCCGAAAATCCTCCCGACCTTACGATCCTATGGCTGGGCTGAGGTCGCCATCTACGCGATTACGGTCGTCATGATCGTGATGACGAACCTTCTGGACGGCGTGCTCGTGGGACTCGGGCTGTCGTTGTTGAAGCTTGTTTATGCCTTCTCTCATTTGGAAATCGAGAAACAGGAGGGTGCGGATAATCGGGTCGATCTCCACTTGAAAGGCGCGGCCACACTGGTTCGGCTGCCGATGCTGGCCTCCGCGCTCGAAGGGCTCAAGCCCGGCGCCAATGTCCATGTGCACATCGGAGATCTCGATTACATCGACCACGCGTGCATCGATTTGCTGTCAAACTGGGACCGCCAGCACGGGCTGAGCGGCGGCTCGCTCGCCATCGAGTGGGACGAGCTCAAGAACAAGTATCAGCAACGGAGCGGCAACGCTCTTGAACGAGCGGCCGCGAAACAGGCGAGCACCAACGGGGCGTCGGGGGCTTCCGTGACGCCAGCTTAGCTACCGGGGGGTCTACTGCCCTCGCGGCGGCCGACTGTTATCGGCTTTTCCGGAGATTTGATCAGGCTTCATCGCGGGCCGAGTGCGCCGCCGCGACACGAGCGCAGCTTGCTGGACTCATCTCTTCATCCTAGATTAGAATTATTCTAATACTAATGAAGTGTGCTTGCTAGGAATGGGATTCGATGCGGCGGTTCGACGATCTTGATCAACGTGAAGTCCTCGCCCTCGCGATCTCGCTCGAAGAGGAGCACGGCCGGATCTATGCCGATTATGCGGCCGGGCTCAGCGCCGATTATCCGGCATCGGCGAAAATCTTCACCGAGCTCGGAGAGGAAGAGAACGAGCATCGGCGCTGGCTGATCGATCTCTTTCGCCGCAAGTTCGGCGATCATATTCCGCTTATCCGGCGCCACGACGTGTCCGGCCTCGTCCGGCACGACCCGATCTGGATGGTTCGTCCGCTCGGTATCGGAAAAGTTCGCCGCCAGGCCGAGCAGATCGAGGACGAGACGCGGAAATTTTATCAATCCGCGCTCGAACGCGCGTCCGACGCCGAGATCCGCAAGCTTCTCGGCGATCTGATTGCTGCGGAAAACCAGCATATCGGCATCGCCCACCACATCGCTGACGTCGAGCTGACGAACGAAGCGAAAGTAAATGAAGACGAGGTGGCGCACCGTTCATTCGTGTTGCAGTACGTGCAACCCGGTTTGACGGGACTGATAGACGGCTCCATTTCGACTTTGGCACCGATCTTTGCCGCTGCCTTCGCGACGCATAATACTTGGCAGACATTTCTGGTCGGCATAGCTGCGTCCGTCGGTGCTGGCATATCGATGGCGTTCGCCGAGGCGCTCTCGGACGACGGGCAGATCTCGGGTCGCGGCAATCCGTGGCTGCGCGGCTCGGTCACGGGGGTGATGACCGCGATCGGCGGGCTCGGCCATACGCTCCCCTATCTCATTTCCGATTTCCGGACTGCGACCACGATTGCTATCGGCGTGGTGTTCATCGAGCTTTGGGTCATTGCCGGCATCCGCTCCCGGTTCATGGAGACGAAATTCTGGAGAGCCGCTTTGGAAGTGGTTGTCGGTGGGCTGATCGTCTTTGCCGTGGGTATCCTGATCGGCAACGCGTAGGGCAGGAAAGGGCCAAAGGCCTCACTCAGGCCATAGTCTCTTGACGCTGTCCTGACTGCTGGCAAAGTGCCGGCACGTCAACGGCCGAAGGCACCTCCATGCGCGCAGGTTTTATGGTTTTCACGGCGGCATTTCTCGTGTTCGCGGGCATTTCCGCGAGCGCCCAAGCGGAAAATACCCCGCCGCCACCTCCGAACAAGCGCAACTGCCAGAACACTGTTCCGTTCAATCGCTGGCTCGCAGACTTTAAGCGCGAGGCCATAGCCGACGGCATTCGTCCGGAGACGATTGACGAGACAATCGGCGGCATCACTCCAGATCAGGGCATCATAGGCCGCGATCGTAAGCAGGGCTTCTTCTCGCAGACGTTCACCGAATTTTATTTCAAGCTCGCCACCAAGGGCCGCGAGCAGATGGGTCGTACGTTCCTGCAGCGTTACAAAACCATTTTCGATCGCGCTGAAAAAGAGTACGGCGTGCCGGGCCCGGTCATTACGGGTTTCTGGGCGCTGGAAAGTGACTTCGGCGGCGGTATGGGCAATCTGCCGGTGCTGCGTTCTCTCGTGACCCTGGCGTGGGATTGCCGCCGTGGTGATCTCTTTCGCGAAGAGCTGAAGGCCGCGATGAAGATCGTCGAGCGTGGAGATCTCACACCCGATCAGATGATCGGATCATGGGCCGGAGAACTCGGTCAGACGCAATTCCTGCCGCGGCACTACTTTAATTATGGGGTCGATTACGACGGAGACGGACGCGTCGATCTCATCCATAGCAATGCCGACGTCATCGGATCGACGGCGAAGTTCATTGCGTCCATGGGCTGGCATCGCGGCGAGCCATGGCTCGACCAAGTCCGCCTTACGAAAGAACTGCCTTGGGAGAAGGCCGATCTCTCCGTTCAGCTGCCGCGTTCGCAGTGGGTCGCGTGGGGTGTCGAGGGTATCGGCCAAGATATTCCATCGGACGATATGCCGGCCTCGCTGCTGCTTCCCATGGGCCGCAACGGGCCTGCTTTCCTCGCCTATGGAAACTTCGGCGTCTATACCCAGTGGAATCAGTCGCTGACGTACGCGACCACCGCCGCTCATCTCGCATCCCGCATGGCAGGGGCATCCAACTTGAGCCGTTCCAGCGGCAATGTTCCGACGTTGAGTTACGAGCAAGTCAAGGAGCTGCAGGGCCTTTTGAAGCGGCGTGGTTATGACGTCGGCGAAATCGATGGAAAGATTGGCGCCGGCACGCGCAAGGCCGTCAAAGAAATGCAGATCAAGTACGGACTGCCGGCCGATAGCTATCCGACGGCGGAGCTCCTCACAGCGCTGCGCGAGCGGAGCTAGGGGCTTTTTGTTTGCGCCGGCGACTCGCGTTCCGCGAGCCGGCCGCCGTCGCAGTCGGTCAGTGCAGCTTGACTTGGGGTTCGGTACGGCGTGTCAGCAGACGTGAGAGCGTGTCGAGAGCGACCTTGAGATAGCCGTGCAGGGCGACCTCATGCATTTTGTAGAGCGACCGATACATGATCTTCGCGAACCAGCCCTCGATGCGCAAAGACTTGCCTTCGATGAAGCCCATGAGATTGCCAACGGTCGAATATTTGCCGAGCGAAACGAGCGAACCGAAGTCGTGATATTTGAAGGGCGCTAGTTCGGTCTCGCCGTTCATGCGGCGCACGAGCTGTTTGGCGAGATGACTGGCTTCCTGGTGCGCGGCCTGGGCACGCGGAGGAATAGGCGCGGTTTCACCTTCGGGAAGCAAATAAGCGGCGTCACCGATAACAAAGATGTTGTCGTCACGCGTCGTTTGCATTGTCGGCTTGACGACGAGCGTGTTCATGCGGCTGACCTCGAGGCCATCTAGCTTCGACAAAACATCCGGCCCTTTAACGCCTGCGGCCCAGACAACAAGCTCGGAGGGAATGAAGTCGCCGTCGGCGAGCGTTACTCCTTCAGGCGTGACCTTCGTGACGGCATTGCCGACGCGAACTTCTACACCGATACCCTGCAGAATGTTCGTCGTCGCCTCCGACAGGCGCTCCGGAAGCGCCGGCAGGATGCGCGGTGCGGCTTCAATCAGCGTGATCTTGAAGTCTTTTTCCGGGTCGATTTTGTCGAGGCCGAATTCGACCAGACCGCGGGCCGCATGATGCAGCTCTGCGGAAAGCTCGGAGCCGGTCGCTCCAGCGCCGATGATCGAGACGTGAAGCTGGCCCGGTCTTACGGGACCAGGTTGGGCGTAGGCGCGAACGCAGGCGTTCAATAGGCGCTTATTGAAGCGCTCGGCCTGCTCTGCGGTATCGAGCATGATGGCGTTCTCTTTGACGCCGGGCGTTCCAAAATCGTTCGATATGCTGCCTATGGCTATGACGAGCGTGTCGTAGCTGAACCAGCGATCAGGCGTGATCTCGCGACCGTCCTCGTCGTAGGTCGCGGCGAGGTGGACGCGCTTGCCGGCGCGGTCGAGGCCAATCATCTCGCCGTAGCGATAGCGAAAGCCGTGCCAGTGGCCCTGCGCTTGATAGGGGAGCTCGTGACGGCCCGTATCCATGCTGCCGGCTGCGATCTCGTGCAGGAGCGGTTTCCAGATGTGCGTGCGCGCGCGATCGACGAGCGTGATTTCGGCTTTGCCGGAAAGGCCGAACTTGTTACCGAGCTGCGTCGCGAGTTCGAGACCGCCGGCGCCGCCGCCGACGATTACGATGCGATAAGGCTTCTTTTCCGTCGCGTTAGTCTGCGTCGCAGTAGCGGGAGCCTGCAAATTCATTTTGGCCTCATGCGCAAGTCATGACGGGCGGCCTCAGGAACGCAATTCGCCGCCGGTCGCCTTCTTAACATCTGTAACGATTTTTTGGGTGATCGTTTCGATAGCCTGATCCGTGAGCGTTTCCGTCGCAGGTTGAATCGTTATTTCTATGGCGATCGATTTCTTGCCTTCGGCCGCGAGACTGCCGCCCTCGAAGACGTCGAACACGTTCACTGTGCGAATAAGTGCCTTGTCCGCACCGGCCGCAGCTTTGACAACATCGCCTGCCGCAACGTCCTTCGGAACGATGAAGGCGAGATCGCGGGTAACGGGCAGGAGATCGGACGCCGCCAGCGGTGGCTTGGTCCGTGACTTCTTCTTCTCCGGCGGCAGCGCATCGAGAAAGATTTCAAAAGCCGCGACCGGAGCTTCGACGTCGAGCGCCTTGAGCGTTGCGGGGTGAATTTCGCCGAAATAGGCGAGCACAGTTTTCGGTCCAAGCTTCAAGGCTCCGGAGCGGCCGGGATGGTACCAGGCGGGCGCATCGCGGGTGATCTGGGCTTTTGACGGATCGAGGCCGAGAGAAGTAAGCGCGGCGAAGACATCGGCTTTAACATCGAAGACCCCCACAGGATTAGCGTTGCCGTCCCAATGTCGTCCAGAGCCCGTCAGGCGCGCTGTACCGGCGCGAACGCCGGCGGCGCTCAGATACTGGTCTTCCGGCTTCTCGCCGCGATAGGCCTGTCCCAGCTCGAACAGCGCCGCATCGGCGACGCCGCGATTGCGATTGCGCGTAACCGCCGTCAGCAGTCCCGGAAGCAGTCCGGGACGCATCGATGACATCTCAACCGAAATTGGATTGGCCAGATCGAGTTCCGAAGCACGGCCGCCGAAATGCGTCGCCTCGCCCTTCGGGATGAAGCTCCAGGTCACGGCTTCGACGAAACCGCGAGCGGCCAGCAAGCGGCGAGCGCGGCGCCCGCGTTTCTGCTTTTCCGTCAGGACGGCGCGTGCGACGCCTTGAGAGCGCGGCAGTGGCGTTGCGGGGATGCGGTCGAGACCGGCGACGCGCACGACTTCTTCGACGAGATCGGCAGGACCGTGGATGTCAGGCCGCCAGGTCGGCACAGTCACCTTTGCCGCGTTAGGCTTGCCTGCGATCGCGAAGCCCAGAGCCTTCAGTATTTTTGAGATTTCCGTCTCGGCGAGCCGCACGCCCGAAACCTTTTCGACGCGCGCGAAATCAAACGGAATGACGCGATCTTCGATCGGTTCTTTGCCGGCGACTTTCGCCTTCGTCGGCTCGCCGCCGCAGAATTTCAGGATCATGTCGGTTGCGAGATCGAGGCCTGGACGAACGGAAGCCGGATCGACGCCGCGCTCGAAGCGATAGCGGGCATCGGTCTGCAAGCCGACCTTGCGGCCGGTGGCGGCTGTTCGGACGGGGTCGAAGTAGGCGCTTTCGATGAGGACGTTTGTCGTTGCTTCGGTGGAGCCCGAGGCTTCGCCACCCATTATACCGCCGAGGCCGAGCGGGCCTGAATCATCGGCGATGACGCACATTGTCTCGTCGACGGCGTGTTCTTTGCCGTCGAGGCCCAAGAATTTTTCGCCAGGCTTGCCGAGACGGGCGCGAACGGCGCCTTTGAGCTTGTCGGCATCATAGACGTGGAGCGGCCGGCCGCGGTCGAGCGATATGTAGTTCGTGACGTCGACGAGCGTGTTGATCGGGCGAAGGCCTGCAGCCTTCAGCCGGTTCTGCATCCACGCCGGCGACGGTCCGTTCTTAACGCCTTTGAGGAGGCGACCTGCGAATACAGGGCAGGCATTCGCCGTATCTTTCGTGAAGTCGAGTTTGATATCGATTGGGCAGTCGGCGTTGCCTTCCACCGCACCGAGCTTCGGCTCCGTCTTCAGCGCGCCCATACCGGCGGCCGCAAGATCGCGCGCGATGCCGCGAACGCCAGTGCAGTCCGGACGGTTCGGCGTGAGCTTCACTTCGATGATGGGATCGTTGAGGCCGACGGCGTCGATGTAGGGTTCGCCGACCTTATCGGCCCATTCCGCGGGCAAATCGAGAATGCCGTCGCTTTCCTCGGGCAGTTCAAGTTCGGCGGCCGAGCACATCATGCCGTTGGAGACGACGCCGCGGACCGGCTTCTTCTCGAGCGTGATCTTCGAGCCGGGAATGTAAGTGCCGAGCGGCGCGAAGACCGAGACCATGCCGGCGCGCGCGTTTGGTGCGCCGCAGACGACTTCCATTAATGGCTCGCCCTTGGCGACCTCAACCTGGACAACCTGCAACTTGTCGGCGTTCGGATGCTTCTTGGCTTCGACGATGCGCACGATCTTAAAAGCGCCGAGCGCCTTCGACGGATCTTCGACGCTTTCGACCTCGAGCCCGATCGCGGACAACGTCGTCGCGATCTCGTCGACGGACTTGTCCGTGTCGAGGTGATCTTTGAGCCAAGAGAACGTGAATTTCATTTTCGCGTCCTTAGTTCGACAGGCCGCCGCCGAGGGTGGGGACGTCGAGCATTGAGAAGCCGTAATGGCTGAGCCACTTCAAATCGCCCGAGAAGAACGAGCGCAAGTCCGGGATGCCGTATTTCAGCATCGTCAGCCGGTCGAGGCCGACGCCGAATGCGAAGCCCTGATACTTCTCGGGATCGAGACCGCAGTTCCGAAGCACGTTCGGGTGCACCATTCCGCAGCCGAGGATTTCGAGCCATTGGCCCGGCTTGCCGATCGCCTCGGCGCCGATGTCGACTTCCATTGACGGCTCGGTGAACGGGAAGTGCGAAGCGCGGAAACGCATCTTCACTTCGTCCACCTCGAAGAAGGCCTTGCAGAATTCCTGCAGCACCCATTTCAGGTGGCCCATATGCGTCGTCTCGTCGATAACCAGGCCTTCGATCTGGTGGAACATCGGCGTGTGCGTCTGATCGCTGTCCATGCGATAGACGCGGCCCGGCGCGATGATGCGGATCGGCGGCTTCTGGGCGACCATCGTGCGAATCTGCACAGGGCTCGTGTGCGTACGCAGCAGCAGGCGCGAGCCGTCAGCCTTCGGCGCGAAGTAGAACGTATCGTGGTCCTGGCGCGCGGGATGCTCGGCCGGAATATTGAGCTTGTCGAAGTTCATCTCGTCCGTCTCGATGTCCGGACCTTCGGCGACGGAGAATCCCATGTCGGCAAAAATCTCGACGACTTCATCGAGGACCTGGCTGACGGGATGGATACGGCCTTCGGCAACCGGGCCGAGACGAACAGGTAACGTGACGTCGGCGGGCTCGGTCTTCAGTCGCTCGTCGAGGGCTGCGGTTTCAAGGGACGCTTTGCGGGCATCGAGAGCCTCTGCAACTTTCGACTTCAGCGTATTGACGGTCTGGCCGAAGTTCTTGCGCTCTTCCGGTGGCAGCGAGCCGAGCTTGCTCATCAGCTCCGAGACGCGGCCCTTCTTGCCGAGCGCCGAGACGCGGACGGCATCGAGGGCTGCGAGGTCGCCAGCGCCGGTGATCTCGCCCAAGAGATCGCTTTCAAGTTTGGAGAGATCGTCTGAAGTGCTCATTCAAAACCTCAACCAGGGCGTGGCGCCACGCACGATTTGTCATCCCGGACGGCGCGCGGCCTTTGTTTGGCAGGCCTCGCACGCGCGATCAACTCCGCGCGGCGATCCTGACCCAGGATTTAGGGTCGAATCTCCGCCGAAGCGTTGGGTCCCGGCTCTGCACAACCGCGCTTTTCGAGCGGTTGGCTTCAGCCGGGATGACAATGGAGGTGTGCCTAGGCCGCCTTCTTGATCTTGTCCTGGTCGGCCTTGGCGACGGGCGAGCTTGCGGCTGCCGCGGCCTTGTCGACCAGCGCCTTGAAGCCTGCCGGATCGTTGATCGCGATGTCGGACAGAACCTTGCGGTCGACCTCGATGCCGAGGTTCGTCAGGCCGTTGATAAAACGCCCGTAGGTCAGGCCGTGCTCGCGGACAGCGGCGTTGATGCGCTGGATCCAGAGGGCGCGGAAGTTGCGCTTGCGGCGCTTGCGATCGCGATAGGCGTACTGCTGCGCCTTCTCCACCGCCTGCTTGGCGACGCGGATCGTATTCTTGCGACGGCCATAATAACCCTTCGCGGCCTTGATGACTTTTTTGTGCTTGGCGTGGGCGGTAACGCCCCGTTTGACGCGGGCCATGGGATTGCTCCTAGTGCTTCAAGATTGTGGGTGTGATGAGTCTTTGTTTGGCGCTGGCGACTCCCCTATGGGGAGCCGGCCGCAAGCGCCGACGCATCTCATCTGCTGTAGGGCATGTACTTCTTGACGATCTTCGCGTCAGAGTCGTTCAGCACACCCGTGCCGCGCGCCTTCTGAATGAACTTCGCCGTGCGCTTGATCATGCCGTGACGCTTGCCAGCCTGGGCGGCAACAACCTTGCCCGTGCCGGTCATCTTGAAGCGCTTCTTGGCGCCGCTCTTGGTCTTCATCTTAGGCATTTTGCTTGTCCTTTTTCGCTCACGGGCCCGCCGCCGATCGCTCGCGCGATCAGCTGGCCCTCCGCGGGGGCGGTGCTTGCGCCGGGCCGCCTTGCGGCCCCGGCCCCAATGGATCCGAAGTGCTGAGGCGAGCTTGAGGCGCTGCGTGCCTAGGTTCGTTTCCGAACCGAAATGCAGATGCCTTTCGGCGCCCACATTCTCGGCCGCATCGCTACGGCCGGTCCTGCGAAGGGTGCTTTTTGCGGTTTCCGCTTGTTTTTCAAAAGCGTAAGAACCGCCACGGCATGCCTTGCCGGGCGGCTCTGGGCGGGGTTATAGGCGAGACCGTCGGAAATCGCAACATTTTCGGGAGGCATTGCGAAAAATGCAACGGCCGCCGCCTTTTTAGCGGCGGATTGCGAAAATCGCGTTCGTTACATCCGAACCAAGTACAAGGTTAATGCGTTGCTAGATCGTAAAAACGCGAGGGAGACGGGGCGTGAGGCAGATCATCGATCAGATTGTCAATTTGCTGCAGCAGGGCATCGCGGCCATCTTCAAATTCGTCGATCTCGTCTGGCAATGGTCGTTCGGCCAGATGTTCGAAATCTTTCAGTCAAATTGGCAGGCGCTGCCGGTCTGGAAAATTGCGATCCTGGCGGTCGTCGTGATCGCCATTGTCTACGTGCTTTACAGGGGCTTCTTTGCGCTCTGGAAGGCCGCGGAGCAGATCTTCAGGGCCTTCGTCGAGCTGCTGATGGTGCTGATATCAATACTGCCTTACGTGCTGATCGCCGGACTTATCGCGGCTGCGGGCAGCTATGTGATCCAGCACGTGAATTTCTAGCGCGCCGAAACGATCTCGATTTGCATTACGCGATGGCGGCGTCGTTCGGGTCCTTACTGAACACGATGCGACTGCGCACGTAGTAGAGCGAAACAAAGCAGATCAGCACAGAGATCGTTTTTCCGTCGATCGGCGGCAAATTCATCTCGTGCACCGTCACCCAGATGACGAGGGCGGTTATGACGAGCCCGAGCAAGGCGACGGCGACGAATTCCACGAACCGCCGGTGCTCCGTCTTGTGCGACATGTCGTGGCGAAAGACGAAGTTCCTTGTCAGCAAGTAGTTCATGACCGTGGCAACGGAATAAGCGATAGCGCTCTGGAGAATGGGCAGGCCGAAGAAGTGCGTGAGCGTCAGAAAGACAATGTAATCGACGATGGTCGCGCTCAGGTTCACGCCGGTATAAAGCAGGGCGTGGCTAACCTTGGGATGCATGCCGAAAACCTTCTAACATTGATGTCGAACGATGAGCTGATTGAAGCGGGCCGACAAGCCGACCGCTGTGCCATGGGAAACATTTAATTATCATTCTGCGGGAATTAACCACCGCCGCTCGGTATATGACCTGATTTTCTAGACCGATTGAAAAGTCGCGGTCATGCGCCAAATCGCCCGCGGCAATTGCCTCCTGCCCATTCGCGCGTCACCGCGGTAACAGCAGAGCACCTCCGCCTCTCCTAATACGGGGTCGGAATATTTGGATCCCAATCAAAAGGACCCCCTCAATGGAACACATCGTCTCCGTCGCTCTTGATGCGGCCACGCTGAAGCAGCTTGACGATCTTCGTCGCGCGCATCCGAACGTCCCGAACCGTACGCAGGTCATCCAGCGGCTGATCTGGGAAGCGCACGCAAAGATCGCGAAGGTCGAGGAAGCGGGCTCATTCGCGCAGAAGGCAGGCTGATCGGCGGGGGGGCGGCGGCGGAATTCATCAGCAAGTTCATATTACCGCCACTTGCTCCTCTTTCGCCGTTCTTGACTGGCGCCGGAGCTACCGCGTGACAAGATAGAATCGCCCATTTATGGGCGGTTGTTATCGCGAGTTTGCTCATGAAACTCGATCCGTTCGTCGTTTTTATTTTATTTCTCGCGGCGCTCCCGACCGCCGCCATCAGTTTGCGTTCAGCCACAGGATGGCGCATCGGCATTGTCTTCGCGGCGTTCTATCCGGCACTCGTCGTGCTGGTCGGCATTCTGATGATCGCTGCGTTCATCTCGCTGGCTGCGCTCGGTCTCGTAGACCTCGACTGAGGACGCACGCGGTTGTCGAGATCCAAAAGGATCGCTGCCGCATTCGCGACGGCGACGGCAGCGGCTGGCATCGGCCGTGGCTTCGTCGCGCATTGCGCCTCTGCTTCCAGCTGAAGGGTCATCGGTTTGCTTTGCAGGCGATTTCGACGGCACGCAGGCTTTAATCGTCGGTTGGCCGCATCAGACGCGGGGTTTCGTTCACGTCACAAGGCTGGCTCTGGGATTGGATCACCCGAGAGATCAAACGCCCTACCCCGGCAGAGGCAGCCGCCATCATTTCGACTGGCGCTATGCCTTTACGCTTCTCATGCGAACTTCGGAGCGCGAAGATTTTCGCGCCGACGGGCAATGCGATTGGACGCAGCTCAGTTGCTTCATTGATTGCGATGGCGGCGGCGTTCTCCTTGCGCGTCGTCCCGCGGGCCAGCCTTGTCGGTTTCGTGGGAGCCGAACAACTGGCTCAGAATGGCTGCGTGCGGCGACGGCGGCCAGGTCGTGAGAGCCGGCGACAGCGCGAAATCATTCACCCTTAAGAGGGTTTACGTCGGACGATTGCGCTGATTTTTCCGCGGCGGACGGCCACAAATGAGGTTTCGCAGGGAACAGCAGGGCATATTACGGACGTGTGATATCGGCGCTGTCATCTGCAGCGTACGGATCAATGCCATGTATCACATCATTCATGTCGGCCTGAACAGCGAAGCCCTCGAGAAGCTCGATGAACTTCGCCAAGCTTATCCGCACCTCTACAATCGCCAAGACATCCTGTTGCAACTTCTCACTGAAGCACATCGGAAGTTTGCGAAGTCGGCTGCGGCGCCGAAGCTTCAACTCGTCGCATAGCCAGATCGTTTGAGAGGGCGAGCAATGCTCTTGGACGCCGTTTTGCACAATGCGCGCCGGGATCAATGTCGTTTACACGTTGATGCAATTCCGGCCTGTGCGCAGCCTTTCCCATTCAGAGTTCATTCAGCCGCAGGGCAACAATTATTTGCCTGCACGCTTTGCGTGCCGTCACTAGATAAGCGGAGATGAACAATGCGTATTGCATCACTATTGACAGCATCCGTCGTTGCGATTGGCGTGTCCGCGGCGGCCACCAGTTCGCAAGGTGCTCAGCTAGCGCCCCTTAAAGGACTCGAAGCGAACCAGTCTCTGGCAACGCCCGTTGCCTATGGCCGGTATTGCTGGCGTTGGCGCAACATCTGCGCGGACCGTTGGGGTTGGGGCGGCCCGCGTTTCCGCCGCTGCATGTGGCGTCACGGCTGCTGAGTTCCGCGCCAATCGCGCAGCGGCTCAGCTCCGCTGCTGCGCGATTTCAGATTTGTTGGTTCATCCGCCGCAGGCGAGTCGCGAGTAGGCTCATCACCCTCAACGCAAACTGCGGGTCATCGCGAACAACGCTTAGAAAGGCCGGTTTGTCGATGGCGACGACTTCCGTCGGCTCGGCAGCCATCGCGGCTGCACTTCTCGGTCCGTCGTCGATCAGCGCCATCTCGCCGAAGATACCGCCGGCACGGATGTTCTCGAGTACCGTGCCGTAGGTGATGACGTCGACCCTGCCCGACCGCACCATATACATGGCGTTGCCTGGGTCTTCCTCGAGGAAAATCTTCTCGCCGGCTTCGAAATGGCGAAACGGCGCGCCAATGCGATCCAGAATAGAAAAATCAAATGGCCGGTCGTCGTCCATGCGGCCGCTCCGAACTCTGCGTCGAATATCGGATGAAGCTAGAACCGTCCGTGTGCGGGAGCAAGGCTTCGGTAGAGCCTCAGGGAAAGCGGTTAACCGGGGGACTAAGGGCGGGGCGAATGACCCCGCCGCAGTCATTTCATTGCGGTCACTTCACTTCGGAGCGAGGACCATGACCATCTGGCGGCCTTCGAAACGGGGCTCGCTCTCGACCTTGGAGATGGACTCGGTATCGGCTTTGACACGCTGCAGAACGGCCATGCCGAGCTGAGAGTGCGCCATCTCGCGGCCCCGGAAGCGAAGCGTAATCTTGACCTTGTCGCCCTCTTCGAAGAACCGTTTTATGGCGCGCATCTTCACGTCGTAGTCATGATCATCAATGCCGGGGCGCATTTTGATCTCTTTCAACTCGACGATTTTTTGGTTCTTGCGAGCCTCGGCGGCTTTCTTCTGTTCCTGGAATTTGAACTTGCCGAAATCAAGGATCTTGCAGACCGGCGGCTCTGCGTCGGGCGAGATCTCAACGAGATCCAGTCCGGCCTCCTCGGCACGGGCAAGGGCATCGAATTTTGCAATAACGCCGACATTCTGGCCGGTCTCATCAATGAGACGCACTTCCCGGGCCCGGATTTGATCGTTGATGCGGGGCCCTGAGTTTTCCCGGCTCTGAGGCTCGGGTCGCATTGGTTTACGGATGGTTGAACTCCTTTTGTGGTTCCGATTATGACCGGGTAACGGCCTCCGTGCCGGTCAGGGCCGAACATGGGAAAAAACAGGCTGTTAAGTCAAGCGGGACGCGCGTCGCAAAAGGACGAAAACGCCAAAATGCGGGGATTTTCGAACACATTGCGTTCGGCGGCAGGGCTTTTCACCAGGCAATCGGCCCTCATCGCCAGTGCTCGGCGATCCACGGGGTCGGGAGGACGTGTTTGTAAAATCTCTTCCAGATCGAGTTTACGGGCCAAATTCCGTCTCGTGCTTCATCGGGATCGGGCTTGCCGTGAAAAGCCACAACCTTGGCACCATGCGGGAGCTGCGGTGCGATGAAGAAGTTCAACGGCCAAACCGGCAGGAGGGAATGCTTGAAGCTCAAGCACCAGTCGGGGGGGAAGAACACAACGTCTTCGCTCTCGGCCGAAATATACTGTTGCTCAATTCGATAGCGCGCCAGCGTCGCTTCCGGGTCGGCGTTGAAGGTGTCGTAGATGTGGGACATCTTCCCGACCGGAAACCTGTAGATCGATGTATTGCCGATACGCTCGTTGGGCTGGGTCCAGTTCTGTGCGACGCAGAAGTGCCCTGGCATATAGTCGAAGAAATCGTCGATCGGTCCGGTGATTACAACATCGAGATCAAAAAAGAGGACGTCGCCTTCGAGATCAAGAAGGGGGTATTGCCAAAGCGACAGCTTACGCCACGGCGTCGCAAACTCGCGTTGGGGCAGGTTGATCGGCGGCAATGGTGCGATCTGTACCCACGGATCGGCACCGTTTGCGTCGTCTGTGAAGCAGATGAGGCGTGTTTCCCGCTGCGTATTCCGGCGAACCATTGACGCCAAGCGGTTGAGGTAGTCGATGCCGTATCGGGTACCCCATTTAATACAGATTATTGTTTGCATCGCCCCGCTTTTGAACTCTCGCAGTCACATCCCTGTCGGCCCGGCCACCCAGCCTGGTCATTCATATCGAAAGTCGAATAAACGTCAAAAACATGAGTAGCCGACTCTTCGGGAGTTAATATCGATGTGGCAGCATAGTGTTCGAGTTGCCTCAGGTATCCTCCGTGCCTGCTGGCCCAGCCTGGGGTTTGTTTACAAAACAAATGGGCTTTGGCCAGAGCAGATTAGCCCTTTTCAGAAGAAATTCGACCAAGCATCCAGATGCACTGGTACGACGAAGGTTGACTTGGCTGCATCGGTGTTTGTGCCGTTTATTATGTACCGAGCAATCGCTGATAGACTGCCAGGGTCTTGGAGGTGAGCTGCTGCAGCGTAAAGCGGCCGCGGACGTTGGCCGCTCCCCTTTCTCCATGGGCCCTCCGTTTCTCCGGCTGCCACGCGAGCATTGTTTCGATGGCGCCGGCGACGGCCTTCGGATCTGCATAAGGCACGCGCAATCCCGAGGCTTCATTTGGTCCGACATCGGGTTCCGTCAGCGCCACTTCGCGGCCGGGGCCCGTGTCCGAGACGATTATCGGTACGCCCATTGCCTGGGCTTCGATCGCCACCCGCGGCAGCCCTTCCTGCTCGGAAATATTCAGCGCGATATCGCTAATCGCGTATGCCGCTGCCACGTCACGGACGTGTCCCGGAAAGCGCAACTGCTGGGCGACACCGAGGCGTTGTGCTTGCGCTTCGAGTTCCGCTTTAAACGCGGGTTTCTCGATTTCCCCTGCCAGCACACAGACGACGTCGGGGGCGCCGCGCTGTTTTAGAAGTCCTAGCGCGGATACCAAATGATGCTGAGCTTTTCGCGGCGTGATCCGGCCGGCCAGGATAAGCACCGGCTTTGTCCCGTCGGCATCGAGCTGCTGTCTGACCGCTGCCAATCTCTCCGGTGTCAGCTTTGCCGGATCGAACACGCTGTCATCGAACGCTCGATGAATGATGGCGATCCGATTCTCGGGCGTGTGATAGCGCGTGCGGATAAGATGCGCCATGTAGTCCGACACTGCGATAACCGTATCGCTGCGCGCCATGACGCTATTGTAGAAATTCTTCAGTCGGCCTTTTTCAGAATATTCGGAGTGGTACGTCGTAACAAAAGGGATATGTGTGCTTCGCGCAGCGTAAAGGGCGCTCCAGGCGGGAGCGCGGCTCCGCGCATGAATGATCGAGACCTTTTCACGGCGGATGATGTCGGCTAGTTGCCGCGCATTCTTCGCCAAAACGAGTGGGTTCTTGGACGCAAGCGGCATATTCATATGCTCAGCACCGGCGGCCAGGACCTGATCGACGAGTTGTCCACCTTCCGACGCGACAAGTGCACGATGCCCGTTCTTGACGAGTGCTGTTGCAATCTGCAGGCATCCGAGTTCGGCCCCTCCTGCTTGCATACGTGGAATGACTTGCAGCACCGTCAACGTCTTGCTCATTTCAGCTCATCAATTCGGATCGTCGAGATCAACGATGGACAGTTCCTATAAAATTCCAGCGGCCGAACCGCAAATCCTTCTTGTCGGGACGGGCGCTGAGGCCCGCAACATCGCGTTTGTTGCGCAACCGTCAGGACCGCCGGGGGTGCCGGGACTTTTCTGGCTCTCCGGTTTCATGTCGGACATGGCATCGACGAAGGCGACGGCCGTGGCTGAATGGGCGGCGGCCCACGGCCTCTCATCGACGCGATTCGACTATTCCGGTCATGGCATATCGGGGTCCCGGATCGAAGATGGAACAATCGGGCGATGGCTCGAAGAGGCTGACGCAATCTTCGCCAAAGTCACGAAAGGTCCGCAGATTGTTATCGGCTCAAGCATGGGAGGCTATATCGCGCTCCTGTTTTTGCAGAAGCTTCTACGAGATCGGCCGGCCGAGGCTCGGCGCATCAAGGCGCTGCTTCTGATCGCGCCGGCTTGGGATATGACGGAAGAACTGATGTGGAAGCGGTTTTCCGACGATACTCGCAGAGAGATTTTCGAGAGGAGTTATTTCAAACAGCCCTCCGCCTACGCGGCGCCATATACCATCACGCGCAAGCTGATCGACGAGGGCCGTGACCATCTTCTCGCGCGTCGGCCACTCGATCCCGCGAGGCCCGTCGTTATCTTGCAGGGACTTCAGGACGTGGATGTGCCCGCTTCTCACACGCATGAGCTTATGACGTTTCTAACAGGCGAAAAGGTCAAGCTGATCGAGATCGCCGACGGCGAGCATCGCCTGTCGCGGCCGCAAGACCTCAAGCTACTTTTTGACGAGATAGGCAAGCTGCTTTAGCGCTATTTGTCGTTGCTCGGGTGAGCGTCGGTGTCGGGAAGGCCTTCGGCGACTGCATCTTCGAGAGCAGGTGCGCCGCTCGACTGAGCGGTCGCTTCAGGCACGACCCAGATCCGAAAGTTTTGCGTTGCGAGGCCTTTGTCGCAGACGAGCGTATTGTGATCATTGCGGCAGCTTGCGTCTGCGGCGACAGTATAGGCTCCAGATGATGCGCCATGGCCTTCGCCGACCTCGATGACTTCGATGCGAGCGTCGGGATCAATCGCCACGCCACGATAGACGCAAGCCGATTTGCCGCTGCAAGAATCCGCCGTCGAGTTGTCCGTGGTCGGCAACGCGACCGCTTGAGTCCGTGGCATGGCTAACGCGGGTGCCCCGATGCCGTTCGACAGCCAGCAGCGATCGTCGATGCAAATGATCGGATCGGGTTTGAACCCGAGCGCCGTGCCGCCCGTATCGAGGACGAGAAGCACAGTGGCTGGCGTTGCTGCAGGTCTCGGGCTAGGCGCGGGGCTATTTGCAGGTTCGGGCGCGGGCTTCTCGGGCAATGCTGCGATCGTCGGCGCGGGCGGTGGAATTTGCGTAGCTGGTAAAGCAGCGGGTGGCGAAACGGGCGCCACCGGCTTCACTGCAATCTGCTGCGCGTCTTGTTTCTGACGATCGAGTTCTTCCGCACGCGCCCGCTGGAGCATATCGGCTTCGTAATCGGCATCGTCGCTGGGCTTTTGTGGAGTTGCCGCAGGCGCTGGCTGCTTCCCGTCGCTCGCCTCGGAGAATTTCTGTGCGATGGCTTGGGCCGGATCGACCGGATCCGCATGTGCCACGGGGGCGGAGGTTATGAACGCCATCGTCGCGAGAGAAATCACCCTGATCAGCATGGGAATCTCGTAGTCCGGCTCGCCGCGCCAACGCAAAATGGGGCGCACGCTCGATGTCTTTATCCTCTATTCTGGCGGAATGGCGGAAAACGTGTGACGGGCCACTAAAAAGCTGTCGGCGAAAGGCCGGCGATGGCTTTCAACCCCTCGACATAGGTTGGATAGGCGAGCTTCACACCAAGTTCGGCCTTCATACGGGCGTTCGAGACTTTCTTGTTCTCGATGTAGAAGCTTCGCGCCGTTGGCGACAGAGCGGCATCGGCCGGGTCCGTCGCCGGCGGGCAAGGGACGCCCAGCAGCTCGGCACCATAAGCGATGACGTCCTGTGGAGGCGCCGGCAAGTCGTCCACAACGTTGAAGATGTGGACGCCGGGGGCAAGATCCATGCTTGCCTCAACCGCGGTCGCGATGTCGTCGACGTGGGCGCGATTGGTGAGTTGGCCCGGTTTGAAGATACGCCGCGCGGTGCCCGCCTTAAGCTGATCGATGGCGCTGCGGCCCGGCCCGTAGATTCCGGGCAGGCGATAGATGACGAGCGTCTTTCCGCTCCTTCGGGCGAGATCAATCCAACCGTTCTCGGCTTTGAGGCGGCGCTGCCCGCGTTCGGTTCCGGGCTTTGGCTCCGTGGTCTCGTCGACCCATCCTCCGTTAGCGTCTCCGTAGACACCGACGGTCGAGAAATATCCGATCCAGCGGACCGATGGGCTCCCGGCGATCTCGTCGCCGAACTGCGCCAGGGCTGGGTCGCTTTTGGCATCAGGCGGGATCGACAACAGGACGTGGGTTGCTGCTTTGACGGCGCCAGCGACATCAGCTGGCGCGGTATCACCCGCGAACAGAAATGGTTGGAAGCCCTGGTCCGCCAATCCGTGCATTTTCTCGGGGTGCGCGGTCGTACCGGCGACGGTCCAACCTTGCGGGAGGAGGCGGCGGCCCAATTCAGCTGCGCAATATCCGAGCCCAAAACAAATGAGGCGGCTCATGCTGCGCGTTCCTCGATCGTCACGGTCCATTCGGCAGCGACTTCGGGATCGAGTTCGTTGCGTTCGTAGCGCTTTCGCAAAGCCTGCAGCTCAGCGGTGGTTGCAAGCCGTCGCGCAGCCCATATCGCCATCGCTCTGACGAGCGGGGAGTGATCGCCGAGGAGGGGCTCGACATGGCGGAGCAGGGAATAGTCCCCGGAGTTGCCCGAGGCAATGAGAGCATTGCGAACGATGCGGTCACGTCCCGTCCGTTTGATCGGGGTGCCCGCAAAGCGCAAACGAAATGCTGCATCGTCAAGGGCGAGCAACTCGGCGAGCGGCGGATTGTCAGTCTCGGCGCGGGCGGCATAGCGTATTTCAGTCGCCGCGCCGGCAAACTTGTTCCAAGGGCAGATCGCAGCGCAGTCGTCGCAACCGAACACACGATTTCCAATCGGAGCACGGAATTCGGGCGCGATATGGCCTTTGTGCTCGATCGTGAGGTAAGCGATGCAGCGTCTTGCGTCGAGCTGGTAGGGCGTTGGGAAAGCGTTCGTCGGACAGACGTCGAGACATCTCCGACATGAGCCGCAATGGTCCTGCACGCTTTCGTCGGGCTCAAGCTCCGCCGTCGTCAACATCGCCCCGAGAAAGAGCCAGTTGCCATGCTCGCGCGAAACAAGGATCGTGTGCTTGCCCTGCCAACCGAGACCGGCTTTCGCGGCGAGGGGCTTCTCCATCAATGGCGCGGTATCGACGAAGACTTTGACCTCAGCCCCCGACGTTTCAGAAAACGAGCGCGCCAGGGATTTGATCTTCTTCTTCAACACGTCGTGGTAATCGCGGCCCTTGGCGTAAACTGAGATTGCAGCGTTCGAGCGTTTATCAAGCGCGTCGAGAGGATTGCTCGGCGGCGCATACGATTGCCCGAATACGACGGCGCTCTTTGCGCCGGGCCACAGACGCAACGGGTCGCCTCGGCGATCGGCGTTCGTCTCCATCCAGTCCATATCGCCGTGGCGGTTCTCGCTCAGGAAATGGGTAAGTCTACCGGTCAGTTCGGAGTCGTCGGTAAGTCGTGCGATACCTATGGCGTCGAGGCCAAGCTTCGACGCTTCGTCGCGGAGCATTTCGGTGAGAGCGGAACGCGAGGTTGGGGTTTCGAGCATACGAGCGACTAGAAATCGAGGTTCGAATAAGCAAGCGGCGGTGCTGTTCCCGGAACGCGTTCACCGAGCAGGGCTCGGAAGGATGGTCGGGACTTCATCCGTTGATACCAGATCTTCACTGCCGGGTATTCATGCCACGGCATCTCACCCAGATAGTCGACGGTCGAAATATGAGCCGCCGCCGCGAAATCCGCAAAGCTCAGGTCGTCACCGGCGAGCCAGCGCCGCGAGTCGGCAAGGTAACCCGTGTAGGAAAGATGGTATTTGAGGTTGGTTCGTACAGCGCGCAGAATGCCGGGATCGGGCGCCACGGGGCCCGAGGGGCGCATCGAATTAAAAACCTTTTCGATCAGCAGCTCGCGCGTCACTTCGCGGTCGAATTTACCAAGGTACCAGTCAATGAGGCGGCGAACCTCGGCGCGGTCCTCGCGGTTGCCGGGGATGAGCATCGGCGGTCCCGGGGCCATCATCGTGGCGCTGGGCAATATTTCTTCGGCGATGAATTCCGAGATCGAATAGGCGCCGCATAATGTCAGGCCGTTATCGTATTCGAGAACCGGCATCTCGCCCGCCGGGTTCTTCGACAGAAAGCTTTGCCGCCATTCCCACGGATTTTCGTCGAGAAGTTGAACCTCGACGCCGTATTCGGCGAGCGCCAAGCGTATCGACCGGGATCGCGGGCAGAGGCGATATTGCGTTAGGCGCGGAGGCATAGGGTTCCTGTGCTGATGGCGCCGGAACTATACACCGGGTCTCGTCGATTCGATGGCAACTCGGCCAAACGACCGCTTTGGCATCACAGCAAATTCTGCTAACGCTCGCGCGCTTTGACGGGCCCGAGGGGGAGCAGATCATATGGAAACGTGGCAAGTCGTACTGCTCGGGCTAATCGAAGGTCTGACGGAATATTTGCCGGTTTCGTCGACGGCTCATCTTCTTCTTACGGAACGTGTTCTCGGCGTGTCTTCCTCAGGCCGCACGTTTGAAGTGTTGATTCAGCTTGGAGCGATCCTCGCCCTTCTGACTGTTTATTCCGGCAAGCTGTGGCAGCTCGCACGGGATTTTCCAAGCGATCCGAGAACGAGGCGTTTCGTGTTCGCCATCCTGATCGCCTTTCTGCCAGCGGTCTTCATCGGTATGGCCGCCCACAAGATCATCAAGGAAATCCTGTTTGAATCGCCTCTGATCATCTGCATATCGCTTGTGGTTGGAGGCGTCATCCTACTCGTCGTCGACCGGATGAAGTATCGGCCGCGCTACACCGACGTGATGGACATCCCGCCAATGCAGGCGCTCATCATCGGTTTTGCTCAATGTCTCGCCATGATTCCGGGGGTGTCGCGGTCGGGATCGACGATCGTGAGCGGAATGCTGCTCGGCGCCGACAAGCGTACGGCCGCGGAGTTCTCATTTTTTCTAGCCATGCCGACGATGACAGGGGCCTTCGCGTACGACCTCTACAAGAACTGGTCGATTTTAACGCCGGACGACGTCAGCCACATCGTCTTGGGGTTTGTCGCAGCGTTCGTAACGGGCGTCATCGTGGTCCGCTACATGCTCGATTTCATTTCTCGGCGCGGCTTGTCGTTCTTCGGCTGGTGGCGCCTGCTAGTCGGCGGCATCGGATTGGGTGTGCTGGCCGTCCTTCACTGAGGAAAGCGGCGCAACAGTCCCGTCTCAGGCCGCGTGCGAGGCAACGGGCTTGATAAGGACGCGCCGGAGCCCATCGGCGTCCTTGGCACTGCGCAGGCCGTCGAGCGTCGCGGGATCGCGGACAAGCCGAGAAATGCGTGCCAGCGCTTTCAAATGATCGGCGCCGGCATCCTCGGGTGCCAGCAGGAAAAACAGGAGATCGACCGGCTCGCCGTCGTGGCTTTCGAAGGGAATCGGATGCTCGAGGCGCGCGAAGAGGCAGGTGATCGCTTTGACCCCAGGAAGTTTGACGTGCGGGATCGCGATGCCACGGCCGAGGCTTGTCGAACTCAGCCTTTCCCGCTGCAGGAGCGCTGCATAGATATCAGGAGCGCCGGCGCCGGTAGCGGCTTCCGCCTTCGCGGCGAGGGCCTGAAGCGCCTGTTTTTTGTCATCCGCATCGAGACGCGGAATGATCGCGTCGGCGGCGAGCATGTCTTCGATATTCATTCGAGTCCCATCCACGATGATATGGCCGTCATTGTGGCCTACCGCACCAGATATTGGGCGGTTTCCACACTGCTATGATTCAAAAGAGGTAAACTGCCCTCAGTCCACGTGTTTTGGCGCTGAAGCACCGTTTGGCTTCGCCGCCATCGGCAGATCGGCATCGATCCACCCGATGTGCCCGTCATTCCGTCGATAGACGACATTTAGCCCTCCGTGGGCGGCGTTCCTGAAAATCATGAAGGACGCTTCCGACAAGTCGAGCTGCAGAACGGCTTCACTAACCGTCATATGACTGATATTTCGCTGACCTTCCGCGATTATAAGGGGATTCGCCTCGTCCTGCTCCGGCTGATCATCGTCGCTCAGGCTGACAATGTGATCTGGAGTTTCGACACCGACCTTGCGGCGGGCTGCGGCTGCAGCAGAGGAATGGCTCTTTATGCGGCCCTTATAGCGCCGCACGCGCGTTTCCAGGCGATGCACGGCGGAATCGACGCTACCGTAGGCGTCTCCGCCGTCGCCGTGTGCTTCGAGCAGAAGGCCGTTTACCAGGCGGACGGAGCACGATGTCTTGAACACTTCGCGTTCGCGTTCCAGGCGGACATGGCCGTCCACTTCGCGCGCAAGATACTTTTGCAGGACAGCACGGATTTTGTCGCCGGCGTACTTCTGGAACGCATCGCCGACTTCGACATTTTTACCGGTGATCTGGATGGTCATGAAAATGCCTGTTCTGCACTTACCGAGGCCGCATATCCCGTTACCGAGCGTAATCTGCTCCGAGGCTCCGAGCCGCCCTTCGCGATACCAGAGGAGGATGTGACCGACACCTCACCCGGGCGCTTCTGTGACAAGCGATAGGCCCCCCGAAGCGCCCTGTCAAATCACGCTTCGAATTTGAATGTAACGAAAAACTCTAACATGTTCATTCGGTTAGCTCCTTTCATCTCAGGCTATCCCGCTCAAACGTTCCACCAGTCTCTTATCGCGGCGGCGCTGAACGGACGACGGAATGCGCATCGCCTCGCGATATTTCGCGACCGTTCGGCGGGCGATTTCGATGCTCTCGCCTCTCAAGCGGTCGACAAGCTGATCGTCGGAGAGGACGTCATCGGCGCTTTCCGCATCGATGAGTTGTTTGATCCGATGGCGGACTGATTCGGAGGAATGAGCCTCTCCGTCGGCAGCCGAGGCGATGGCCGAGGTGAAGAAATACTTCAACTCAAAGATGCCTCTCGGGGTGGCGATGTATTTGTTTGAGGTCACGCGCGACACGGTCGATTCATGCATCGATATCGCGTCGGCGATCACCTTAAGGTTGAGCGGTCGCAAGTGCTGCACGCCATACATGAAAAAGGCGTCCTGCTGGCGCACGATCTGCTCGGCGACCTTCAGAATCGTCCGGGCCCGCTGATCCAAGCTTTTCACGAGCCAGTTCGCGGTTTGCAGGCAGTCGAAAAGGTAGCCTTTGTCCCTCTCGTTCGTCGCGGTCTTGGCAATGCGCGTGTAATAGGTGCGATTGATCAGGACACGCGGCAGAGTGTCACTGTTGAGCTCTACATGCCAACCGCCGTCGGATGCGGCGCGCACGATCACGTCGGGAACGACCGGCTGCATTTGCACCGAGCCGAATTTCAGACCGGGCTTTGGATTTAGGCGCTTGATCTCGCGGATCATGTCGGCCAGCTCGTCCATGTCGATCCCGATCGCCTTTTTCAGGGCGGAGATATTCCGGTTAGCAAGGAGATCGAGGTGGGCGAGCAGCTGCGCCATCAAGGGATCGTAGCGGTTCTGATCCTTGAGCTGAAGTGCGAGGCACTCGGCCAGAGAGCGGGCGAAAATGCCCGGCGGATCGAACGTTTGCAGTTTGCCCAGCACGCTTTCGACGAGTTCGAGCGGAGCGCCGAGACGTTGCGAGAGTGCTTCGAGGTCCACGGGGATGTAACCGGCCTCGTCGACCAGGTCGATCAGGTACTGGCCGATGAGCCGCTCGATAGGCGCGCTTACAGTCAACGGCAGTTGAGCACTCAGGTATTCTCGGAGCGAAACCTGATTGGCGACGAATTCCTCTAGGTCGCTCTCTCCGTCGCCGCCGTTGTGCATCCGTTGCGCGACGTTGGCCCAACTCATCCCGCTTGTGGCGCCTGACGACGAGCCAGGCTCGCCGGTTCCCGGTTCCTGAAAGACGTTGCCAAAATCGACGTCGAGGCCGCCGGTGTGGTCGCGGACGGGTTCCCTCAAATCGAGCCAACGGTCATCGGACCCGGCGGCGTGTTCTTCCGCTCGTTCTACGACCGGGTCATCGACCGGCTTCGTACCGCCGGTTTCATCCCGCTCCAGGAGAGGGTTGCGTTCGAGCTCGGTGTCGACAAATTCGGTGAGTTCGAGGTTGGAGAGCTGGAGCAGGCGGATAGCCTGCTGCAGCTGCGGCGTCATTACCAGCTGCTGGCCTTGTCTCAGCTCTAATTTTGCTGAAAGCGCCATGCGCTAATCCGCTGCTCCGTGTTCGTGATCTCGGAGCCACCTATACTCAGCGCGTATTAACGAACATGTCGCCAAGATAGACCCGCCGCACATCTTCATTCGATATGATTTCAGAAGGTTTGCCCTGTGTCAGAACCTGACCATCATAAATGATATATGCGCGGTCGATGAGGCTTAACGTTTCACGAACGTTGTGATCGGTGATCAACACACCAATACCGCGCTCGGTCAAGTGGCGAACTAGCTGCTGAATATCGCCGACGGCTATGGGGTCGATACCGGCAAACGGTTCGTCCAGCAACATAAACGACGGCCGGGAGGCCAGGGCGCGCGCAATTTCGCAGCGCCGCCGCTCGCCGCCGGAAAGTGCCATCGCTGCCGACTTTCTAAGCCGGGTGATGGAAAATTCCTCCAGGAGGCTGTCGAGCTGTTCTTTGCGCGCTTTGCGGTTCGGCTCGGTTAGCTCGAGGACGGCCATGATGTTCTGCTCGACCGTCAGTCCGCGAAAGATAGATGCTTCCTGCGGCAGGTATCCGACTCCGAGCCGCGCCCGCTGATACATCGGCAGCTTCGTGACGTCCTCGCCGTCAATCGTGATGCGGCCCTCGTCGGCGGCGACGAGACCCGTAATCATGTAAAAAACTGTGGTTTTACCGGCGCCGTTCGGACCCAGGAGTCCAACGGATTCGCCGCGCCCAACCGCTAGGTTGACGCCCTTCACGACCATCCGCTTGCGGTAAGATTTCTTGACGTCGTAGGCAGTAAGCCAGCCGTCCGCGCCGATTGCGTGCGGATCGTCTGCGGACGCCGTTTGCCGCGCGCCATTGCCGTTGACGTAACTTCTCGCCCCGTTCGGCGCCGCGCCGTTCGATCTCAGGCGAATTGGGAGAGCCTTAAACACCAAACACCTCGACGTCTTTCACCAATTCCCGTCGCGCTCTGAACTGTCTCCGTGCCCGCAGCGAGGTCAAGGTGACGAACGGACCTGCCAGCCGTCTGCGTGGACTTTCGACTTGTTCATCTGGCCGGGATAAAAGATCGCGCTTGGGCGTTCGGCCTTGACGACCTCGCCGGAACCGTCGCCCTCGCTGCTCGTGATCATTGCCCCGTTGCTCGTCGCCGTCGGCTCGGACTTAATCGTAGCCTCGCCGGAGTTCATATCGATAACGAGCTTTGTGCCGTGCACGATATTCTTCCCCTGCGTCAGCACGACGGCGCCCCCAAGCGTCGTGAGGTTCGCTTTGACGTCGACCTCGGCCCAGTCGCCGGTCGCCGTTTGTCCGTCCTTCGATGTCACGATGACCTTCTTGCGCGCGGTCAGATGGGTCAGGGATGCCGGTGTGCCGGAGGCAGCAGCATCATTGTCATCGGAACCGATGCCCGCGTTGCCAGTGTAAAATGCCGTCAGTTCTTGTGACCGCATCGTTACATTTCCCTGCACGGCAGAAACGTTCCCAGTGAATATCGCAGTCTTCGCGTTGTCGTCGACGTCGAGCTTGTCGGACACCACATCGTAAGGCGAATTCGGATCCGTCTTGAAAGCTGCGCCGAACGATATGCCGTCTCCGCTGCTCTCCTGATCGTCGCTTGCGGCCTGCGCCGGAGCCTTCGCCGCGGGCTTGACGAAATGCGCAGTGATGCGTCCCGCGGTGGTGGCGGCCGTGATGTTTGCCGGTGCAGAGAGCTGCATTTTGTTCGTCGCGCGGTTGTAAACCAGGCGCCGCCCTTTGAGGATGTTGGGACCCTGAGTGACCACGACGGGGCCGGTGAGGATCATCGTCTGAGCCGTTTGATCGTAGTCCGCGCGATCGCCGACGGCTTTCTTGTCGTCACCTTGCGTCAGGACGACATCGCCCTCCAGAACCGCCGTGTGGGAGGCTGCATCGAATATCGCCGAGCGACTCGTCGCGGTTTGACCATTCGGCTGTTTGAGAAGGACAGAATCTCTCGCAATGATCTGTTTGACCTTCGTTCCTGAATCGCCGGTATCCTGCGTGGTATTTTGACTGCCGCTGTTGCTGTCCGGGGCCACCGCGCCTTCGTAGGTGACGGTCATTTCCGGCGACGTCATCGTTGCCCCGGCCTGTGTAGCGACGACTTCGCCAGTATATAGGGCCGTCTTCTTGACGTCGTCGATGTCGAGCCGGTTCGATGCAACATCGACAGGTTCGCCGGGCTTGCCGAATGGAAGCGCTTGCTGCGCCGTCTTGTCGTCTGCGGCGGGCGGGGCGTCCTTCGGCTTCATGTGCGTGCGCACAGTGTCGACGAACGTATATTCTTTGCTCTTCTGGCGAATGGTCAGTTGATTGGACGTGATGGTGCCCGCGCCCATCAATATCGTCGACGGTTGATCGGACGTGATGATGTTTTCCTTCGTCCTGACCGTTGCGCGCGTCAGCTTCGCGTTGAGCCCGCCGTCGCCGGTCACGTCGATCGAGTCATATAGTTCGAGGATGTTGTCTTTATTGTCAAATAGTCCGCGCGTAGCGACCAGATGCGTCTTCTGTTTTTTTGCGTCCGTGAGCTCGCCCGTTATCGCTTGCAAGTGGATGGCGGTGAGCGTTTTGAGATCCTGCTGTGCCGTCTCGGCCTTGACCCAGTAGTGGCCGCCGTCGTCGTTGAATCCCTGATAATGCGGATTGTGCATCTTGAGATTGTCGGCGACGATCTGCGGAACTTCGAGCGGCGGAAGCGTCGGTCCTACGCCGGCATTGTTAAGAATGTTCAGCGTGGCGAGGCCGGCCGTCACAAGCGCAATGACCGGCAGACCAATCTTCAGCATCCGCACGCGTTTGGAATGGCGATGTGCCGCCAGCCGGCTTTGTGTCCGATCGCCAGCTATGACGATGCTGTCGCCTGACGCACGCGCCCGGCCGCCCGCCGTAACCGAATTATCCGTCGTGGCCGCCATACTGGCCATGCCGTTGCCCCCCTAAGGTCGCTTAATCTCGCCTGAAATTGGGGAGACTTTGGGACCTTCCGCTCTTACCCCGAGCGGTGCCTGCAATCAGTGCGCGAATATATCGTCTTCCTCGAACCCGGCCAGGTCGAGGCGTGCGCGCGTCGGGAGGAAGTTGAAGGCTGCCTCGGCGAGGCCTTGGCGGCCTTCTCGAGCGAGCATGGCATCAAGTTTCGTCTTGAGTGCATGCAGATGCAGGACATCATTCGCCGCGTATGACTTTTGGCTGTCCGACAAGTTTGCCGCACCCCAATCACTGCTTTGCTGCTGCTTAGAGAGTTCTATGCCCAGAAGCTCACCGACGAGGTCCTTCAGGCCATGGCGGTCGGTGTACGTGCGGGCAAGCTTTGAGGCGATCTTCGTGCAGTAGATGGGGGTTGTCGCGACGCCTAGATACTGCTGGAGCACCGCGATATCGAATCGGGCGAAATGGAAGACCTTGAGGACCTTGGGATCGGCCAGAAGGGCCTTGAGCCGTGGTGCGCCGTAATCCTTGCCGTCGAATTGGACGAGATGCGCCGCGCCGTCGCCGCTCGAGAGCTGCACAAGGCAGAGGCGATCGCGGTGCGGATTGAGCCCGAGCGTCTCGGTGTCGATGGCGACGCCGTTCGGAAACGTCAGTCCCGCGGGCAAGTCGCCCTTGTGGAGTTTGATCTTGGGGGCGGTCATTATGTTATTCATCCGTCCGTCGCCGCTCAGGCCGAAACAGCTCTGTCGCGTCAGAGGCTAAGCGATTGATGTTGTTACGCTCTAAGACTCAAAACGCGCTAGGTCTGTAGCATTCGGCCGCTGCGAATAGCAAGGCGCGCGCGTTTTGCGAACGAAAAGGCCGGAGGATACAGCGTTTGGCCGCACTTTTTCGGCCTCAAGCCAAATTGAACTCAGGCTTGATCTCGGGCGAAGCGACGTTCCGCGCCAGCACTAAATCAGTCCGTTAGTTTCGAGCGATTCTTAATCGAGCCCGTCGATTGGCTATCCAAGCTCATTCGTTTGACCAGGGACTGCCTCGCTCCGACAGTTCGCGCGCCGTGACGAGAGCAACGCTTGAAAAAAAGCCCGTTGTCACGGCGAGGAAGCGCGAGGAGCGACGCGGGTCAGGTCAGACCGCATCAAGCCCCTCATCGAACCGTTCGGACGTCCGGCAGCTGCCGGCCGAAGCGCTGCCTCATGGCTGAATTCCATGATGGAGATGAAGATGGCTAAAATCGTTTGTGTTCTCTACGACGATCCCGTCACCGGCTACCCGAAGTCGTACGCTCGCGACGATATTCCGAAAATCACGAAGTATCCAGACGGCCAGACGACCCCGACCCCGCACGCCATCGATTTCGAGCCCGGCGCGTTGCTCGGCAGCGTTTCCGGTGAGCTAGGACTTCGCAAATTCCTCGAAGCGGCCGGCCACACTCTGGTCGTCACGTCCGACAAGGACGGCGCGAATTCAAAACTCGACCAGGAGCTTCACGACGCCGAGATCGTGATTTCGCAGCCGTTCTGGCCTGCGTACATGACTGCTGAGCGCATCGCGAAGGCGCCGAAGCTCAAGATGATCGTCACTGCCGGTATCGGCTCCGACCATACGGATCTGCAGGCAGCGATGGATCGCGGCATTACGGTCGCGGAAGTCACCTATTGCAACTCGAACAGCGTCGCAGAGCATGTCGTCATGCAGATGCTTTCGCTCGTGCGCAACTATATCCCGTCGTACAACTGGGTGATCAAGGGCGGCTGGAACATCGCCGACTGCGTCGAGCGTTCCTACGATATCGAAGGGATGCACGTCGGCACAGTCGCAGCCGGGCGCATCGGTCTTCGCGTGCTTCGTCTTCTGAAGCCGTTCGACGTCCACCTTCATTATTTGGATCGCCACCGCCTTCCGGAATCGGTCGAGAAGGAGCTCAACCTCACGTATCACACGAGCCTCGATAGCCTGACGAAGGTTTGCGATGTCGTGACGTTGAACTGCCCGCTGCATCCGGAAACGGAGCACATGATCAACGACAAGTCGCTCAAAAACTTCAAGCGCGGCGCGTATCTCGTGAATACCGCGCGCGGCAAGCTTTGCGATCGCGACGCGATCGTTCGTGCGCTCGAAAGCGGACAGCTCGCCGGTTACGCGGGCGACGTCTGGTTCCCGCAGCCGCCGCCGCAGGATCATCCGTGGCGGACGATGCCTCATCACGGCATGACCCCGCATATATCGGGCACGTCGTTGTCGGCGCAGACGCGCTATGCTGCCGGCACGCGCGAAATCCTCGAGTGCTATTTCGAGAACAACCCTATCCGGAACGAATATCTCATCGTTCAGGGCGGCAAGCTCGCCGGCGTCGGCGCGCACTCTTACAGCGCCGGCAATGCGACGGGCGGTTCCGAAGAAGCCGCCAAATTCAAGAAGGTTTGAGCGAGCATTTGCGGGAGCGCTGCTTCGGCGGCGCTCCCGATTTTTTGTCGTCGAGGAGAATCGCGATGCGGCGGGAAGAGCTGACGGAGAAAATTCTCGATATCAAGCGCGCCAAAGGCTGGACGTGGAAGCACATCACGACAGAGATGGGCGGCGTTTCTCCGGTACTCGTCGTTGGAGCGCTGCTCGGGCAGATGAAGCTCGTGAAGCCGCTTGCAAAGAAAGCTGCCGGGCTTTTCGGGCTGTCGGAAATCGAAGAGCGAATGCTGAACGAGGTGCCGTATCGGGGTACGCCCATGCCGCCGACGGATCCGCTGCTCTATCGCTTCTATGAGCTCGTCATGGTCAACGGTCCGGCGTGGAAAGCACTGATCGAAGAAGAATTCGGCGATGGCATCATGTCGGCGATCGATTTCGATATGGAGATCGCGCGCGAACCGCACGCCAAGGGCGATCGCGTAAAGTTGACGATGTCAGGCAAATTCCTGCCTTACAAATATTACGGCAACGAGCAGGGTATTCAGGAAACCGGCATTAAAGAGGACTGAACTTCGTTAGCGCGTTGCGAATTTCAGAACATCGGATTTTTTGGCCGCTGGACGGTGGCGACGAGAAGCAAACAGACGGCCGAGCCGACTGCCGCTGCCAGAAATCCGTCGATGTACGCAAGAACTGAGGCCTGCTGTGCGACCGTCGTGCCAAGAAGTTTTGTTGCCCGAGCCGCGGAAACCGCTCGGTCAGCGGAATGTGCTCCGATGACGTTCTGGTAGGTCGTCAGGCGGTCGATCGTCACCGGTGCCAATCCGTCGACGTGAAGCCCTATCAGGTTCGAATGAACCTGCTCCCTGACGCGAACGAACGTCTGCATGAAGGACGTGCCGATTTCGCCGCCAAACAATCGAGCGAGTTGCAAGAGGCTTCCGATCGTCAACGCGTCGGCAGGCGAGATCGATTTGATGACGAGCACGATAAGGCTGGTCAACGCGAACGATTGACCAAGGGCCTGCAAAATTTGCGATGGCAGGAAATCTTCGGTCGCCCACTCGCTCGTCAAATTGGTCGCCATCAAGCAGGCTATGCCGATCATCAAGTTGCCGAGCGCTAGGATATAGCGGCCATCGACTCGCTTCAGGAGGTAGCCGAGGGGAAGAACGATTGCAAACTGCGGCAGCGCGATCCATAACAGAACCGACCCGACTTGCAGCTCTCGAAAGTTCTGAACGGTCTGCAGGTAGCTCGGAATGATGTAGGCCGTCGAAAGGATGATGAAGCGGAAGCCGGCGAGAAGTAAAAGAAGAGGTATCAGGTTCTCCTGCGCGATGACCCGTATGTTGAGGAAGGGACGTGGAAACAACAGCTCGCGCGCGATAAAGAGCAGGGTAAGTAGACTCCCACTCAGGAGCAGGCCGACGATAAGGCCGCTGTTCAGCCAGTCGAGACGGTTGCCTTGATCGAGAGCTGCATAGAGAAGGCCAAAGCCCGCACCCGCGTAGAAAATTCCCGGCCAATCGAGGTCGCGCAGTCGCCGGCTCAGGCCGCTTTCGACCGGCATGCCGTACCAAATGCAGAGATACATTACGGGTAACGCGACGCAGTACTGCCAATCAATCCACCGCCAGGAGAGATGGTCGGTGTACCAGCCTTCGAGCGATGCCGCGACATTCTGCGAGAGTTCGGAATTCATCGCGTAGATCGAAATGCCGTAGATGACGAGACCCTTCGGAAGATTGCGTAGAATGTAACTGACGGTCAGCGGAATGAACGTGCCGGAGCCTATGCCGCCGAGAAACTGCATCGCGAGAAACGTCGTCAGGTTTGGCGACAGCGGCCCGAGCAAGCTCGTCATGAAGAAGACGATGATGCCCATCAGCAGCATGCGGCGCACGCCGAAAATGGCGCCGAGGTAAGGCGAGGCGACGCCGATCAGCATCTGTCCGACGCCGAAGCTCGTCGTGATCCAGGCCCCCTCGTCGAAACCAACGTGCAGGCCGCCGCGCAGATCGGCGAGGCCGAACGTCGTGGCACGGCTTCCGAGCGTACTCATCGTAGCGCCGAGCAGGACGCCGACGAGACCAATGTAGGGGCGGGCAGATATCAGATCGAAACGCGCCGAAGCCTGCGCCGGATCGCCGGGCGGAGCTGCCCCATTGGCGAGTGCGGGCGTACGACTGGCGTTCATTTGGCCGGGTCCGATGGCATGGCGGGTGTGCCGGTCGTAGCGGTTGGCTCGGTCACTGGCGCGGTGCCTTGCGTATCGATTGTGGCTTCGACGGACATTCCCGGACGCACGAGCGTTCCGAGTGCCGGGTTCGGATCGAGCACGATTTTGACCGGCACGCGCTGCACGACCTTGGTGAAATTTCCTGTCGCATTATCGGGTGGCAGGAGCGCGAAGGTACTGCCGGTCCCTGGCGCCCAGCTAACGACGTGGCCGGTCAATTTCAGATCCGGAAATGCATCAACCGAGACCCGCGCCGCCTGGCCAAGGCGGATGTTCGTCATCTGCGTTTCCTTGTAGTTTGCAATGACCCAGATCCCAGGGAGCGATACGACAGCGATCACCTGGGTTCCGACGTTTACGAACTGGCCCGGCCGAACAAGGCGCTGGCCGACGAGACCGTTGGCGGGCGACAAAATACGCGTGTACGTCACGTTGTTCTGAGCCAGTGCCGCCTGCGCCTTGGCGGCGCGCACCTGCGCCTCGAGCTGCTGCTGCTCGACGTCGAGACTTGCAAGAATGGCCTTCTGCTGATCGAGCTGCGCCTTGTTGAGCAGGAGCTGAGCCGCAGTACGTTTGGCGTTGTCGTCTGCCTGCTCGACACCTTGCGGCGTCCCAGCGACGCTCGACTTCAAAAGATCGCGCTGGCGGGTCGCTTCGAGATTGTAGCGATTGAGGTCTGCTTGGGTTGCTTCGATCGTCGCTTCCGCCTGCCGGATCAGGCTTCTCTGGACATCTTTCTGGTTGGCGAGGTTCGCCAAGTTGGCTTGCGCTGCGCTCACGTTCGCCTGCGCTTGTACCAGCGCGGCGTTATAGTCGGAGGCATCGATTTCGACGATGAGGTCGCCCTTCTTCACCGTCTGAAAGTCGTTGACGGGAACCGACTTTATATACCCGGAGACCTTTGCGGCGAGCGGTGTTACGTCACCCGATATGAAAGCGTCATCCGTCGTTTCGTAGCGGGCGGCGCCCGTCCAGCGGTTCCAATGTCCGGCGACGTACCAGGCGAGAAAGATAGCGAATGCGACGGCGAGGACGCGCAGAGTTGTGAAGACCCAGGCGGGATAAGCGGAGCGGGGAGAGGCGGGAGACTCAGCGGGTTGTTTCTCACCGGCCGTGCTATCCGTCATAGGCTCTCCTGGACTTCGCCAACCAAGCGATACGGCCGTTGATCCCGGGTAATCTTAGCGAAAGCTGGAACGACCGCTACCGCGCCGTAGTCGCTCGTTGCCCGATCTTCGTGCCGAAGGGAAGCCCAAAATTTTTCAAAAGCACGCTGATGTTCAGCGCGGTTGGTGCGGTGCCTGTTAGGTACTAGCGCGGCATCCGTACAGAAACAGCTTGGCGCAGAAGCGCGCCCGGTCCCTGATTTCTTCGGGGGTCGGGACATGGCTAAGGCCGAGCATAGCCGTGCGCTGCAGGTCCATCGTCATCATGCCTCTGAGCGCCGAGGCGGACGTGGCGGGGTCGTCCAATTTGAGCAACCCGCGCTGGCGCTGCCTCTCGAGCCATCCCGCCATTGCATTTGTCGTCTGCACGACGGCGATCTCGTGAAACGCGGCGGCAAGCTCGGGGAACCGGTCGCACTCGCCAATGACAAGCCGCACCATGGCGAGGGTCTCTTTGTGGAGGGTCAGCGAGCCGAACGCGATGAGAATATGCTCAACAGCTTCGGTCAGGTCATAGTCATCAAGCGCGGCCGGATCGACTTCGAGCATGAAGCCGCTGATCCGTTCGGATATCACCTTTTTGAAAAGCTCGGCCTTGTTCGGGATGAGCCGATACATCGTTTTGGTCGAGATTCCAGCTCGCTGAGCAACACCGCCCATCGTCGCGGCGGCATAGCCGCTCGCTTGAAACTCCGCGGCGGCGGCCTCGACGAGGAGGTGGAGTGTCTCTTCGTCAGGACGGATTTGCGGCCGCCCGCGACAGCGTTTGAGCGTCGCACTATTTTGTCCCATGATCATTTTCCAAATTCCTGTTGACATCCATTCTATAGTGACTATTTAGGAAAACATCAAGTTTCCTAATGTGCACGGCGGCGATGCCGCTGGGATTTTCAGGAGGAGTCCGATGAGCTTACATTCCGGTTCGCTGACGGCAGATCGGCCAATTTCCTACGCCGAAACAGTACCTTACGTCGAGACATCCGAGCACGCCATGGTGGCGGGGCGGCAAAAGCCCGCGTCTGAGGCGAGCGCTTCGGCCGATGCGGCACAGTTTGCGCCCGGTCAGGAACCAGCGAGTTCGGTTGCTCCGAGGCGAAGCGTGCGCCGGGCACTCCTAGCGGGGGCAAGCCTCGTGGTCCTAGCGGCCGTCGGTTACTTCGGCTGGGAATATTGGACGGCGTGGCGCTTCCAGGTGTCGACCGACGACGCGTACGTACAGGCCGATAATACGACGATTGCGCCGAGGGTTTCCGGGTACCTCTCGGGAGTTCTCGTTGCCGACAACGAGGTGGTGAAGGCCGGTCAGGTTCTGGCGCGCATCGATGATCGGGATTTCAGGGTTGCCCTGGATCAGGCAAAGGCTGACGTGCTCGCCGCGAAGGCGGCCGTCGCGAACAAGCAGGCCTCTCTCGATGCCCAGCAGTCGGTCATCGACAGCGCCAAGGCGACGATCGACGTCGATCGCGCCAATGAGACCTTCGCCGAGCAGGACAACGAACGTTACGCGCATCTTGCGACGACAGGCTACGGCAGCGTCCAGAATGCGCAGCAGGCAACGTCCCGCATCGCGGCGGCGCGCGCGTCCATCGCACGCGATACGGCAGCGCTCACGAATGCGACCAAGCAGGTTGATATTCTGAAGGCGGGACTCGAGCAGGGGAGGGCAACGCTGGTTCACGACGAAGCGGTGCAGGATCAGGCTGAGCTCAATCTTTCCTATACGACCATCGTCTCGCCGGTCGACGGCTCGGTCGGCAATCGGACGCTGCGCGTCGGCCAGTACGTTCAGGCCGGTACGCAGCTGATGGCGGTCGTGCCTGTGTCTGCCGCTTACATCGTCGCCAACTACAAGGAGACGCAGCTAGCGGATGTTCGTCCGGGTCAGGCCGTGAACGTCGAAGTCGACATGTTCCCCGGCGTCGAGATTCCGGCGCACGTCGATAGTCTGGCGCCGGCAAGCGGACAGCAGTTTGCGCTTTTGCCGCCCGACAACGCGACCGGCAATTTCACAAAGATCGTACAACGTATTCCGGTGAAGATCACGCTCGACCCGGATAGCCCGCTCGCCGGTCAGTTGCGTCCGGGAATGTCGGTCTATCCGACCATTGAAACCAAGCAGCGCAGCGAGACCGCGACATCCGTCGCAGCCAAGTGATGCCCCGGGCGAGAGCCCCAAGGGTGGAGTAATCAGCATGGCAAGCACGGCTCAAACAACACCCGGTAGCGGCGCCTTTTCTCGATCGGCGCCGGTCGAGAGCGGTGAAAAAGCAAGCGTAACGACGTGGATCGCCGTGATCGCCGGTATGATCGGCGCGTTCATGTCGATCCTGAACATCCAGATAACCAATGCATCGCTGCTCGACATCGAAGGCGGCATCGGCACCGGCGCCGACAATGGCGCGTGGATCTCGACGTCATACCTGATCGGCGAGATTGTCGTGATTCCGCTGACCGGCTACATGAGCCGCGTGTTCTCGTTCCGCCGCTACATGATCGTCAGCACGTTCTTCTTTGCCGTCTTCTCGATGGCGTGTGCGTTCGCGCATGACCTCGGTACGATGATCGCGATGCGCGGCCTTCAGGGTTTCGCCGGCGGCGTGCTGATCCCGATGGCTTTCACGATGGTCGTTACCAAGCTGCCGAAGCCTCAGCAGCCGGTTGGGCTCGCTCTTTTCGCTCTCGCCGTGACGTTCGCTCCGGCCATCGGTCCGACGATCGGCGGCTATCTGACCGAGAACTATGGCTGGCAGAAAATCTTCTTCATCAACACGATTCCAAGCGCGATCATGATCGTCGCGCTGATGTTCACGCTCGAGAAAGAGAAGATGCAGCTCGGCCTTCTCAAGGAAGGCGATTGGGCCGGCATCGTCACGATGGCGATCGGTCTCTCGGCGTTGCAGACGCTTCTTGAAGAGGGCAACAAGGACGATTGGTTCGGTTCGCCCTTTATCGTGAAGCTTGCGGTTACGGCAGTCGTGTTTCTGACGGCCTTCATCTGGATCGAGCTGGTCGTCAAAAAGCCGCTCGTCGATCTGCGGCTTCTCAAGAACCGTAACTTCGGCATCGGGACGATCGCCAACATGCTGGTCGGCTTCGCGCTGTTCGGTACCGTCTATGTGCTGCCGCAGTATCTCGGGCAGGTGCAGGGATATAACGCCGAGCAGATCGGCAATGTCTTGGCCTGGACCGGCCTGCCGCAGCTACTCATCATTCCGCTCGTGCCGCGACTCATGAAGATGGTCGACGTCCGCTATATCGGCGTATTCGGCATCGCGCTCTTTGCGTTGAGCTGTTTCATGAACGTCGACATGTCGCTCGATTATTCGGGCGATCAGTTCTTCGTGCCGAATATCGTGCGCGCCGTCGGGCAGGCTCTGATCTTGACGCCATTGACCGCGATCGCGACAGCCCAGATCGCGCCGAAGGATGCTGCGAACGCGTCCGGCCTATTCAACATGCTCCGCAACTTGGCGGGTGCGGTCGGTACGGCGTCGCTAGAGACGATTATCACCAAGCGCGAGCAGTTCCACTCGAACATCATCGGCCAGTCGGTGAACGTCTATCGCGATGACGTTCGCCAGCGGATTGATGAGATGACCAACTACTTCATGGCGCATGGCGTCTCGGACGTTGCTACCGCGCGGCATCAAGCGATCGTCGCGCTGGGTAATGTCGTAAAGCGACAGGCGCTCATCATGGGCTTCAGCGATACATTCGCCGTGATCGGGGTCATGCTGGCGATAGCAGCAGTCGCGTTGCTCTTCGCACGCAAAGCCAAGCCCGGCGCCGGCGCGTCAGGGGCGCATTGAGGTCGCATTACGACGGCTCCGGCCCTGCGGCCTAGGCGAAGGCTTCTGTCGCCGGATGTGGCTCATACAATTCTTCGAGACGGGCGATCTCTTGGTCCGACAGCTTGATCGAGACGGCCTTGATCGCATCCTCAAGCTGCTGAGGTTTGGTCGCGCCGATAATCGGGGAAGTGACAACCGGTTTGTGCAACATCCACGCGAGCGCCACCTGGGCCGGAGAATCTCCGCGCGCCTTGGCGACCTCGATCAAGCGATCGACGACCGGTTTGTCCATTTGCGCCGTCTTCGTATAGAGCCGTTGTGCGAATGGATCGTTTTTGGCGCGGTCGGTTTGCGGCTCGTCCTGCCAAGGGCGCGCAAGGCGTCCGCGTGCGAGCGGCGACCACGGCGTGACGCCGATGCCTTCCGCCAGACAGAGGCGAAGCATCTCGCGCTCCTCCTCGCGATAAAGAAGATTGTAGTAGTTCTGCATCGAGATGAACTGCGCCCAGCCGTGGGCCCGCTGGATGCCGACGGCTTTCATGAATTGCCAAGCGTACATCGAAGACGCGCCGAGGTAGAGCGCCTTGCCCGAGCGCACGACTTCGTCCAACGCTTCGAGCGTTTCTTCGAGCGGCGTTTCGTTGTCGTAACGATGGATGATGTAGAGATCGACATAGTCGGTGCCGAGACGCTTCAGACTGTCGTCGATCTCGGAAAAGATCGCTTTGCGCGAAAGGCCTTTGCCGTTCGGTCCGGCCCGCATCGGCGAATTCACTTTCGTGGCGATAACGACCTCGTCGCGCTTCGCGAAATCACGGATGGCGCGACCTAGCACGCGTTCGCTCTCGCCGTGCGAATAGACGTTTGCCGTGTCGAAGAAATTGATGCCGCTTTCAAGCGCCGATTTGATGTAGGGGCGGCTGTCTTCCTCGCTCAGGGTCCAGGTCCATTTCATGACGCCGCCGTCGGATTGCCCATAGCTCATGCAGCCAAGGCAGATGCGCGACACTTCGAGGCCGGTGTGACCGAGTTTGACGTATTCCATGAAGTCCTCTTGGAGGCAGATCTCAATTCGGGCGTTGAGGCGTGGAAATCGAAAGCCGTGCCGATGTATGCTTCCGCGGTGTCATTTCAAAGTGCCGATTTCGAGTTCCTGCTCCAACCGGCGCGCAACGAAGCGTGAGATGGTAGGCCCTATCGCGAGCACAATAAGGAAGCGCACTGTTTGGAGCGCCATAACGAAGGACAAATCGACCTTGGCGGATACCGCTATGATAGCAACGGAGTTTGCCCCTCCCGGGCTCGTTGCGAGATAGGCCGTCAACGGGTCGATGCCGAGAGCTTTCACGAGGATGAATGCAAGACCGCCGCAGAATGCGATGAGCGCGACGATCGAAAGGAGGACTTGTGGAAGCGTGCGGATCGCATGCACAAGGATTTCGCGCGAGAAGTTAAGCCCGATCATCCAACCGAGAAGGGCGTAGGACAAGGCGAGCAGCCAGTGGGGCAGCTCGATCTGTATCAGACCGGCGCCGTGCAGTGTCGCTCCAACGAACATCGGCACGAGCATGGCCGCCACCGGGAAACGCAGCATTCGACCGACGACGCCTCCGAATATTGCCAGAGCAATCGTTTCGCCAAATGGTGCCGGATCGATCGGCGGAAACCAAATTGTCTGATGTGCCACGGTGGGCACGTGCACCCAAAGGCGGGTGATCACCGAGGCCGTCGCGACAACGATGACGACGCGCAAGTATTGCATGAATGCGACAAGACGTACGTCGGCTCCGTATGCGCCGGCCATCAGCATCGAGGCCGTCGCGGCGCCGGGCGACAGGCCCCAGACGGCCGTCGTACCCGGCATGATCTGTGATTTCCCGATGATCCATCCGATCACGCTGCTCGCGAGCACGATCAAGAGTACGACGCCAATGAGCAGCGGCCATTCTTTTAGGAAGGTGCCGACGATCTCCGGAGTGACCGCACCGGCAAGCATACATCCGATCACGGCTTGGGCGGCGAGCCGGGTAAGAGCGGGCACACGGATAACGCCGCCATTGGTTTCGACCAGGATGGCGCCGATCATCGGGCCGAGCAGGAGCGCTGCCGGGAGACCCGTGAGTTCAAGCAGCAACGCGAAGGCGAGCGAGAGCACGAAAAGAATGCCCCATTGCGCGACGCGGGGTGCGCCTGTCAGCAATGCGGAGCGATTGTCTGGAAGATCCTCTGCCAATCAAGCGCCGCCAACATTGATATCGGCTGTTTTGACGATGCGGCTGATCATGGGCAGGATGCTCGTCATCGAGAAGGCATGCATTTCGGCTGAAAGGCTCGTGGTGGCATCTTCGGCGATCACGAGCGCGTAGTTGCGCTCCCACGCCTGACGCGCGGTCGATTCAACGCCGATGTTGGTTGCTACCCCGCCGAGGACGATCGTTTGGATGCCGCGGCGGCGAAGCTGAACATCGAGATCGGTGCCGTAGAAAGCGCCCCACTGGTGCTTCGTCACGCGGATATCGGTTGGGGCGGCCAGGCCGTCGACAAGATCGCTGAAATCATCCGGATAGCCGCCCACGGGATGCTGGATTGCCTTGTCGACCGGTTGTTTGACGGCGTCGCCGAAGTCCTTTGCGAATGCCACGTTGACGAGGACCACTGGAGCCGCTGCGGCTCTGAAGTTCTTTGCGAGGGCCGAGGCGCGGGCCACGACATCGGCACTGGAATGCGGTGCCCCCTGTCGTGCTGCAATCCCCTTTTGGAGATCGATAAGGACAAGCGCAGTCGTCCGGGGATCGAGCTGAATCATATGCGGCGCCTTTCGCTTATTGGGTCCCCGGCATTTGACGGCCGAGCGAACGGGACTATGCTGCTTGAGGGAAGGCTCAAGTAATCAGATAGTTGAGGATGTCCTCAAATAAGTCAACAGAGACGCAAGAGCGCACCGCTTTAAAGCCGCAACGGCGGGCCGGGGAGGAGCGCGTCGCGGCGCTTTTGCAGGCGGCCGCCGAGGTGATCGCGGAGAAGGGATACGACGCAGCGACGATGGCGGAAGTCGCCGCGCGGGCCGGTGCACAGATCGGCTCGCTTTATCGCTTCTTTCCGAACAAGGACGTGCTCGCAAATGCCCTGGTCGACCGGTTCCGCGCCCGCATAGCCGCGGCATTCGACAGCATCGAAAGCCAGATCGCCACGTTGTCTTCAAGCGCGTTCGCGGACGCCCTGCTCGACGTGCTGATGGAGCTGCGGGGAGAAACCCAGCCGATTGTTGCCTTGCTTGAAGCGCGCTCGGAATGGTCTGTCCGGCGCCTCGAGTTCCGTCGCGAGCTCAGACGTCGCATTGCGCGAACGCTTATGCTTCGCTGCCCGAAGCTCCGAAAAAATCAAGCCGAGGACGTTGCTGTCGTCGTGCTTCAAAATGTGAAGTCGATGGCAGCGCTGACGTCGGAGCTCGGAGAGGATGTCCGTCCAGGCGCGCTCGTAGAACTGCGCACGATGACCCGGCAGTACCTCGCGATGAAGTTTGGAGAATCGCTAAGCTGACAGCAAAGCGCGCGGAGCGTTGTCAGGCTCCGCCTACTGGGGGCGGATTTTTCTGCCCGCTTCCAGCCACAGCGCCAATGCCGTCGCCATAACGACCCCCGCGATAGCTCCCGGACGGCTTGCCAGAAGTTCACCCGCGCCCCACGACAAGCCGATGAGCGTCAGCAGCGGAAGCAGGACATCTACTTTGGGTTTAGACAGCGACGCAGTCGCGACCAGAGCACCAAGAACGGCGCCGATGGCACCGAAATAATAGTAGCAGGTAGCGCCGATGAAGACGATGACCAGGGTCACGTCGGCCGTCCCTTGTGGAACGCGAATCGGTGAGTACGCCCTAAATTCTACATCAAGAACATCGGAATTCCTGACGACAATTTAGACAGAGTGCGCTGTCACTGCCTACCAATTCAGCAATCGCAGTCTCAACGCACGCCCGATTCCGCCAGGAACCGATATCGGGTCCACCGCAAATGCCGCGATCGAGCTTTGTCGACGCGTTCGCGGAGGTATCGGATGTAATTCATTTCATGGAGGTCGATAACTTTGCCCCGGCACGCCTTGGTGTAGGTCACAAGTTCATATTCGGCTGCGTTCAATCGTGCGGTGGCTTCACGCTGGAAGAGTGAGACAAGCTTTGTGTTCATGAGCGAGACCCTCTCGCTCAAGCTAGGTGATTTGAGCCAGCGCAAGAAGCGATGTCAGATGGATCTCCACAACTCCGATTGGATCTCGAAGAATGGTTCGCGTCTACTTCAGTTTGAGACACTCGGGAGGCCCAAGGGGAAGCCATCAGTAGCTGAACGAGCGTAAGCTCTGCGGGGCATCAAAGACTGCTCCTTGTCCCATGGCGCCGAGATAGCCACCTAAGCGAAGAAGCGACAATGGAGGCCGCCGATGCCCAATGACGATGCAGCTCCCATCATCATCTTCATTGCAAGTGTCTACGCATTCGGGATCGTACTTCTTTACGTCTTGGCGCGCGCCTGGGAGCAGGCGCTCTCGACGCGACCGCGCCGGGGCGAAGCGGGGGAACCCGAGAAAATATCGCCGCCGACGCAAAGAAGCGGCGCGGCTATCAATTCATCGCAGACGATGAGTTCGAAGGCGCTTCGTGAAGACGTTCGAAATTGAGCTTTGAGCGTAGTGCATTTTTGCGGCGGCCATTTCCATGGTGGCGGCGGAGGGCGACGGATATCAAGACCTTCCGATGACGAGGATTGGCGACACGAAGGGCGTGTCCGCCGACATTGAGATCCTATGATTTTGAGATTGTGCGCCGGACAAATTTCCCGGCCCAATAGGGCGGGGACTTTTGGGGTGGGTTATCGAGTGGAGCACGCGGCTTTTTTCGGCGAAATCTTTTGTCCCTTAATGTCTGTAAAATATAGGGATTTATCAGCGCTGTTTAGATTACGCCGCCAAAAGCCGGTATCCGTTAACCCCTTGCTCGCGGATGTCTGATATATTTTGTATACCTCATGTCCTCCCCCCGGAATGAGGTCAAGAAGCGTGGGCACTCGGCCATCCCCCCTCTTCCCCCGCCGGGTGCCCACCATTCCCGCGACCAGATTGTGAATGCTACATCTCGGCCCGCAGGGTCCGCATGATGATGTGGCCGGAGGATTCATCGGGTGCGGCAGGTACGGCTGGTTTGGGAAGCCGTTTTACCCAGCCGGCTACGCGGGGTCGCAGCACAATTGCAGCTGCCTGCTCTTGCTCGCCGTTTTGTTCGGCATCGTCGAGCGCTTTTGCCAAAGCTCCGACAGGCATGGACGGCGCGGCCGGCACTAGTACTTCCTTAGCATTTTGCGGGGAGGCGGCATGCTGCTGCGCAGCCTCCTGGGCCGCCAAACCGACATTAACGCGCGAAGGGCGCTGATCCAAGGAGGGAACGAGCGCCAGTATCGTCAGGGCTTGGCGGGCGAGAGCTTCACCGACCGTGACGACAGCCCAAGAGCATCCTACGATCAGAACGACATAAAAAACGGATGCATAGACGCGATCAGACATGGCACCAGCCTAAGGCCTCTGGCTTGTGTGCCCCCGTGCGCTCAACCTAGCAGATTACTTCTGAACGGTCCGGCTGTTCCCAAATTTTGATGAAGATCGCATTAGGCGGGTTCCTGCAGTTGTTCAGGTTCCTGCCGATACCGATACACAAGCTCGACCTATGGCGGCGCGTATGGCGTCGAGGCCGTCGGTCAGGGCGGCAGGTCCGGGTTGCAAAATCAGGGGTGATTTGATTTCGAAAATTCGATTTTCGATCACTGCAGGCATGTTCTGCCAGCCCTCGCGGTCGCGAATTTTTTCCGGCCTTACCTTCTTCCCGCACCAGGAAGCCAGGATGATCTCCGGCGACCGCGCCGCAACATCCGCGGCCGATACGATGCGATCCTTGGCGGCGGGCTCCAAACGCTTTTCGGGAAAGATGTCATCGCCGCCAGCGATTTCGATCAGTTCGGAGACCCAGCAAATGCCGGTGATGATCGGCTCATCCCATTCCTCGAAATAGACGCGCGGTCGGCGTGCAAGCGCGCGTGTTTCCGAGCGAACCGTTTCGACGTGTGCTTCAAGCGATCGTGCGAGACCGTCGGCCTTTTCATTGCAGCCGATCAGCGCGCCGAGTGTGCGGATCATTGCGAAGATGCCGGCGAGGTCTCGCTGGTTGAAAATATGGACCGCAAGACCGGCGCGCGCGAGATCGGCTGCGATCGAGGCCTGAATGTCCGAGAATGCGAGAACGAGGTCAGGCTTCAGCGCCGCGATCTTCGGGACGTCCGCCGAGGTGAAGGCCGAGACTCGCGGCTTTTCGCGCCGGACTTGCGGCGGCCGAACGGCGTACCCTGAAACCCCGACGATCCGATCTTGCTCGCCAAGAAGATACAGCGTCTCGACGGTCTCTTCCGTGAGGCAGACGAGACGGCGAGCAGGAAAGTTGCGCATGTATTTCGGCCGGAAGCGACGAGGCCCTTCCTAGGGTCGACCTGCGGCGGCCGCTGGCTTCGCAGTCAACAGACGCAGGGACGCCGCGACTGCAAGCCAATGGAGCCCGAGCAAGCCGACAAATGATACGAGGTTGATTTCCAAGATGCGTGCGACGACGGCTATGGAAAATGCGGCATCAGACGTGAAGAGGACAGTGCCTGTCAGATACAGTGCGAGTTCGTAGACGGCAAAGGCCGCGAGAAAAGCGCTTGCAAGTCCGAACGGTCGCGTGCCGGCGAACGCCGTCGCTACGCGAGCGCCAAGGAAGGCCAGGACGGCGGCCAGACCAATCGCTGCGCCCCAAGCAAAAGATTCGACTGTCCGCGGATAGCCCAGAATTCCGTAACCCACGATCTGGTTTGACAACCAGGCCGCGACGACGAGCGTCAGGCCCGGTTCGCGGTCCATCCTGCTCGCCGCCAATGCGCCAATGGCAGCGAACGGTGTGGCGCACGCGAAGACGAGACTGCCAACTATGCTCAGCCCGGCAATCAAGGCGGTCCATATGCCAGTCCGCATCGTGAACTCCGTAGCTTTTCAAACGGTCCTGTTGTTCATTCTAACAGAGGGCGATAGGTCCCGACTAGCCGGCCAATTGTCTGATCGAGATAACTTCGATAAGGGCCAAGTACCTTTTTGACATTTGGGATAGAAGACGGCGTCGTGACCTCTCGGATTTTCACATTCGTCCTGCTGGCTTTTTGGGTCGCGGTTGGGTCCCACGCGAGAGCGTCGGCTGAAGAATTGACGTACCTCGTGCATGAACCGACGAAGACGTCCGACCATCCGCCTCTGATCGTGGTGCTTCATGGGAGCGGTGCCGATGAAAACGACATGATTAGCCTTTGGACTCAACTGCCCGACACGTTCGTAGTCGTATCGCCACGGGGGCCTTTTGCCGACGCCGGAGGCGGCTATCGATGGTTCCGGAAAGGGAAACCGGTTGAGGCGGACATCCGGCTCAGCCGCGATAGAATAGATGCCTTTGTCGATGCTGCCGTCAGACAGTTTCACGCCGACCCACAAAGGGTCTTCTTGGCCGGCTTCAGCCAAGGCGCCGTCATGGTCTACCAAATCGTGCTGCGCGAGCCCGGTCGTTTTCGCGGCGCCGCCGTTCTCAGTGGCTCTCTTTTCGCGTTCGACCCGGGAAAACTTTCCGCGCGTACGGATTGGACGCACGAGTCCTTTTTCATCGGACATGGAACGGACGATGAGCGCATCCCATTCGCGAGTGCAACGGCCGCCAAGGCGGAACTCGCGCGACTTGGCGTTCCAAACGAATTCCATGCCTATTCCGGCATGCATCATGAGACCGGAGATCGTGAGACCAGGGATCTCAACGCGTGGCTCGTTGCGCGGAGCGCTCCATGAACGGGACCAGACGCGCGAAGTCCTAGCTCCCCGTTACCAACTTGTCTTGCGTCTTCGTCTCGAAATCGCCGGCGTCATGGCGTTCGTGCAACTGACTTGAGGGCTCGCCCCAGGTGCGGTTCACCATCCGCCCGCGCTGGACAGCAGGTCGCTTGCCGATCGCGTCAGCCCAGCGAAGGACGTTCTTGTACTCCTGCACCGAAAGGAACTCGGCCGCCCCGTAGAGCGAGCCCTTCACCAGAGTTCCGTACCATGGCCAGATGGCCATATCGGCGATTGTGTAGTCTCTGCCCGCGATATATTGGCTTTCCGCCAGGCGGCGGTCGAGCACATCGAGGTGGCGCTTCGTCTCCATCGCGAACCGGTCGATGGCGTATTCGATTTTGGTCGGCGCGTAGGTGTAGAAGTGGCCAAACCCTCCACCCAAATAAGGCGCGCTACCCATCTGCCAGAACAGCCATGACAGGCATTCGGCGCGCCCTGCGACTTCGGTCGGCAGAAAAGCACCGAACTTTTCGGCGAGATACATCAAGATCGCGCCTGACTCGAACACGCGGATTGGAGTCGGACCGCTACAATCCATCAGGGCCGGAATCTTAGAGTTGGGGTTCACGGCCACAAAGCCGTTTCCGAACTGATCGCCGTCGTTGATCCTGATCAGCCAGGCGTCGTACTCCGCGCCGCTGTGGCCGAAAGCCAGCAGCTCTTCAAGCATAATGGTGACCTTCACACCATTGGGTGTCGCCAACGAATAGAGCTGAAGTGGATGGCGGCCGACCGGCAACTCTTTATCATGTGTCGGGCCGGCGATCGGGCGGTTGATATTCGCGAACTCGCCACCGTTCGACTTGTTCCAGGTCCAGACCTTCGGCGGTGTGTAGTCAGTCATTCTCAAGGCTCCAAGTTCGGCGGGCGCGCGATCGCAACGCTTACGTGCCCCATAAATCAAAATTGAAGCGCTTAGGAAAGCCGGTGTTCTTTGCAGCCACCTCGATCAGGAGAGACAGATTAAGACTATCACTGAGGCTTGATGGGAGCGCCGCCTTCGCCGGGCGCCCCGAACACTTGAATCTGCTCGATCGACTTTTTCTGCAATTTGGCCCACTCGGCGAGCTGAGTACAAAGGGAAGGGTGCGACTGGCTCGCATCCTTCGCGCATCGCAAGGAAACGAAGTTCTGAAGGCCCATCGACAGCTGCAGCGAATAGTCCGTCGAATAAAGTTGTGTGTCGCTGAAGACGGAGCCGCCAAGCACGTTTCCGAAATACGTCATGCGCAAGCTTTGTGCTGTCTCCGGATGCGTCTGAGCGTCGAGCTTAAGCCCCGCGCCGTTTGCCGCAAACTCAGCGAGGATCGGCACAGCGGGAAAGCCCGCCGTTTGATGGCAGCCCATGCAGGAACTCTTCGGATTGTCGACCGGGCCGGCTAGACGTCCACCAAATCCTAGATGATTGAAACTGAGCGGCGGCGTTGCCAGATCTTTGACCGCTTCCCGACTGATCCATTGCTCCGTCAGCTTGTCGTAGTCGCAGGGACCGTTCGGACCGGAACAGCTTTCCGCGAACGTGATGCCGGGATTGTTCCCCCATTGAATGCCGAGCGGCACCATGCGCTTCCAAGGCGTGTCGCCTTTGGCGTTGCCGTTGTAGCCATAGGTTCCGAGAAGCCATCCGGTGGGACTGCGCTCGTCGCGGACTTGGAGATCGATCTGGATCAGCCGAACCTTGTCGAGGTGGCGCTCAAAGCGGGAAAGCGGGCCCGCATTTCGAAAAGTGTGGCTTTTGGTAGATATTGGCGTCCCATTCGAGTGCACCCTTCACTGTCGGCAACTCCGACTCGCTGACCGTCGAGAAGAGGAGTTTGATGACAAACGATCCGTCTGGCATGCTGTTGAGGCCTGTCGGATCGGGGTTTAAGGCACCGGGCTTCGGATCATCGGGATCGCAGTAGACCTGGCCGAGAGCAAAGGCGTAGCGGTTATTCATATAGGCTTGCGCCCAGGTGTCGACGAACTCCAGTTGGCTTTCTCCGAAGGTATTTCCGGCAGAGTCGAACTTGTGCGTGAGGCCATGCACGAATTCGCGGCCATCGGTTCCCGGCCAATCGGAAGCGACCTCGGTGTTCCAGTCCATCCAAGGCGCGCCGTACCATTTTCGCGCTTTGTTGTCATGAACGTAGAAGTCGACGTCGATGTTGCCTTCAAGACCGTAGTCGAGAAGTGCCTGAAGGTAGGCCTTCGGATCGACCGGGCCGCCGTCCTTAAAGGGGATTTTGAGCCAGGGATAGGCTTCCTTCGGCGGAAGCTCGGTAGGGTAGTCCTGACTGAGTTTGAAAATTCTGCCCTTGTAGTCGGGCGATGGATCGCCGCCTTGACTTTGAAGATAGTAGTCCTTGAACGTCCCCCTTTTGCAGTCCTTTCTCGCCATCGCATTTCGGGTCGCGTCATCCGACGCTGCGGCGAGGCCAGAACTCAAGACCACGCCCGCGCACGCGAGAATGGCTAGTGGGGCTATGCGGACTGCTCTGAGCATTTAGGGACCCTGAAAAACTTCGTATTCGAATATCGATCATCGGGGTGCGCGCCCTCCGGCATCGAGACGCCCCTTCCGGACAATGAACGAAATCCAATCCCAACTCTCACGCTCCCGCCGAACGCGGTTAGTCAAAAGTTAAGAAGGGGTCACTACAACGCTCCGGTTCCGGAAGACGTTCTGAATAGACCAAGCGATGGGCAGTCGTTGTATGCCGCCGGCGTCCGGATCAGCGACTGACCCGACGCGAACATGCGGGCGCCCTACCTCTTGCTCAAAACCCTTCCGGCTCCGCGGGTGGGACGCACGTAGATCGTGGAACCCGTCTCGAGCGCCACCTCAGCTTTGCGCCGCCGGGTGTCGATCATCAGTTTCTGGCCGCCGGGAATTTCGACAAACAAACGTAGCATCGGTCCATAGAATACGGTCGACACGATTTGCGCTGAAATGGCGTCGTCGGAAGGGAATGGCAGGATCGACAACTCCTCCGGGCGGATGCAGATGAGAGCTGGCGCGCCTCGTGCCGGCGTCAAAGATGTGCGGTCCGCCGAAACTTCGAAGATCATTGACCCAGCCGAAACGCGCAGGCGCTCGCCTTTCGTCTCGAGGATATCGGCGTCCAGGACATTCATCGTTCCTATGAAGTCGGCGACAAAGCGCGTTGCCGGCGCGTCGTAGAGTTCCGCCGGAGTTGCGATCTGCTCGATTCGCCCGCGATTGAGGACCACGATGCGATCTGAAATTGAAAGGGCTTCGGTTTGGTCGTGCGTGACCAGGACGAAGGTCGTGCCGAGGTGCGATTGCAGCCGCTTCAATTCGATCTGCATCTGCTCACGCAGGTTGGCGTCGAGGGCCGAAAGCGGCTCATCAAGCAGAAGCACGCGAGGAGAGCACACGAGCGCCCGCGCGAGCGCGACGCGCTGGCGCTGACCGCCCGACAGCATCGAAACGCGAGCGCGAATCTTTTCGCCAAGTCCTACGAGATCGAGCGCATCCTTCACTTTCCGGTCGACCTCGGCAGCAGGGAGCTTGCGAAGCGACAGGCCAAATCCGACGTTTTCCGCGACGTCCATGTGCGGGAAGAGCGCGTAGTCCTGGAACACTGTGTTAAGCGGACGGTCGTAAGGACGAAGCGCGGTGATGTCTTCCCCGTCGAGAAGAACGCGGCCGCTGGTCGGGGCCTCGAACCCCGCCATGACCCGCAAGCTGGTCGTTTTTCCGCAGCCAGACGGGCCTAGAAGACTGACGAACTCGCCGTGGCCGATATCAAGGTCGACGTTGTCGAGACCGATGGTGCCGCCATCGAACACTTTCGACACCGCATCGAGACGCAGAAGCGGGTCACGCACCATTGCGGATCTCTGTCGGCTTCGCGGTATTGATCCAGACAATCTCGCACCGCTCCTTGCCGCGATTGCGGAACGAGTGCTTCAGCGTGCTCTTGAAGGCAAAGCTGTCGCCGGCCTTGAGCAGATAGACGACACTGTCGATCGTCAGCTCGACCTGTCCCTTTCTGACGAGACCGAACTCGTAGCCCGCGTGGCTATAGGAATCTCCCGTTCCGCCGTCCGGCTCAACGTAGACGAGGAGCCCGGTCAGCACCGAACCCGGAGGCGAGAGAAGCTCCTTGCGAATGCCTTCCGAGCGGACGGGGATTTCTTTCCGGCCCGAGGCGCGAACGACGTAGAGATCACCTGCATACTCCTGGTTATCGGCCAAGAGGCTGTGAGGCTCGACGTCGAGAGCCGCCGCGAGAGGCCACAGCACACGCACGCGTAGCGAGGATATGCCCCGCTCTATTTGACTGAGCGCGCCGACTGAAATGCCGGCGCGCTGCGCAACCTCCGCGATACCCAACTTCCGTTCGAGACGCAGCGCGCGGATACGGCGCCCGAGACGTACGTCAGCTTCGGATGGAACCTGATCCGAGTTTTCCTCGCGCGCATCATCACTCACCTTCATCCGCCCCACGTTCGCTGCCTTTCTCCGGAGTTCCGGCGTTTCGCGCCGCGTCTTATCGAAGCCGCTAGCCGCCGGCCTTAACTTTTTCAAACATCTTCGCAAGGTCGTCGTTTTGTTTCATGGGTCCGGTGAAAACCGTGCTCTTCAAAACGATCTCCGGGTCGGCAGGGAGCTGTAGACGGTCGAGATCTTCCTTCGGAACGAGGGCAAATGCCGCGCTCGACGCGCTGCCGTAGCCATATTGCGTAATGAGCTCCTTGCCGGAGGTCCCCTCCAAACGGCTGTTGATGAAGTCATAGGCGAGATCGACATTCTTGGCATCCTTCAGCATCACGAAGCCGCAGCTCCAGGTCAGCATGCCTTCCTTCGGTTTCATGAATTCGACTTTGACGCCCTGCTTCTTGAGCGTCGTCGCCGAAGCGTTCCACGTCATCGCCGCGACCAGCTCACCGCTTGCGAGCGACTGCTCAACGGACGTCATGTCGGTCGTATAGGACCTGAGAAGCGGCCGCTGCTCACGCAATTTCGCTGCGACCTTATCCATATCCGCGGCCGACATGTCGAACGGACTGACGCCGGCGAGAATGGCGGCGACGACCGGGGTATCATGGACCGCATCGATTGTTGCGATGCGGCCGGTATACTGCTTGTCCCAGAGCAGGTTCCAGCTCGGCGCCGGATCCTTCACGAGGTCGGTCCGGTAGAGGATCGACGTGTTCCCCCAGTCCCATGGGACCATCCAAACCTTGCCGTCTCCGGCTTGGATGTCGGGCAAGTTCTTGAACACGGGAAAAATCGTGTCCCAGTTCTTGATGCGTTTTGTATCGATCGGCTGCAGCAGGCCTTCCTTGTTCCAGCGCGCGATCTTATCGTAGCAGGGATGCGCCAGGTCGGGATGGAACCCGGCCTTGACCTTGGTGAAGGCCTCGTCATCGTCGCTGAAAACAGAGGCTTCGACGCCACCGGGATGAGCGGCAAGGAAGCTCTTGTTGAAGTCGGGCAATTCGTATCCCGACCAAGTGAAGTACGTGAGCTTTTCTGCGGCCAGCGCCGGCGTCGCGAGCGCGGCGATGAACGTCACAAGGCCGGCTGCCTTGCCAAGCATGGTGCGTGTCGTCGATCTCTGCATGACTTGATACTCCCTGTTCGCGTTCATGAAATAGGTAAGCTTCCTGGTGCGGTGAGCGGAAGATCGTCGATGGCCGCGCCACGTCGCCGAATGATCTCGGCGGCCGTCGCGATGACGATGGATGCCAGCAGAATGACAGAGCCGAGCGCCATGACGCTCGGAAGCGCTTTCGGGAAGCGGAGCTGCCCCCAAACAAAAAGCGGCAACGTCGGCTCGGTGCCCGATAGAAAGAACGCTACGATGAATTCGTCGAACGACGTCAGAAACGATAACATGAAGGACGAGGCGATGGCCGGAGCCGCGAGCGGCAGAACGATACGACGGAACGTCGTCCATTCGTGCGCGCCGAGGTCCATCGCGACCTCGGTGAAGCTTCTCGGGAGCGCCATGAACCTCGCCCGCATGATGACGACGGCGGTCGGCAGCGCGACGAGGGTGTGCCCGAGCACGATGGCGATGCGCGATGGTCCGAGGCCGGCAAGGTTGACGAGGATCAGCAGCGCTATCCCGATGATGACGCCCGGGATCAAGATGGGGAGGCGAGCAAGGGCAGAAATAGCGCGAGAAACGCGATCGCCCGCAGCCACCTCCATGTAGCCGACGGCGACACCTATCGCGGTCGCCAGGAACGCCGCCGCCAGTCCGACGACCAGGCTCGTTTCAAAAGCGCGGTGCAAATTCTCATTGTCGAGGAGGCTTCCGTACCATTCGAGCGTGAACCCGCTCAGAGGAAAAGCCGCCTGGATCGAGTTGTTGAAAGAAAAGAGCGGAATAATCGCGATCGGCAGATAGAGGAACAGGACATACGCGACGACGTAGATCTTGAGCCAACTTCCGTTCGAGGAGCGCGCTGCGGTCATGTCCGGCTCCCGAGATGTTTGTCGGCAAAGCGCGCGGCGAGCACGACCGCGAGGATCACCAGCATGACGATGACGGAGAGTGCCGCGCCGAACGGCCAGTCGTTCGCCTTTCCGAACTGAGCCTGGATCATCGAACCGATCATCGTGCTGTTCGGGCCACCGACGAGAGCCGGGGTCACGTAGTCCCCGACCGTCGGCACGAACACGACGAGAGCCGCTGCCATGACGCCCGGCATCGATATCGGCAAAATGATCCTGCGGAATATCGAAGCCGGATGCGCGCCAAGATCCTCGGCGGCTTCGATCAATGATCGGGGAATGTTCTCGAGGGCGACGTAAATCGGCAGGATCGCGAACGCTGCATAGGCGTGCGCCAGCGTAATCACGACCGCAGCCGGCGTGTTTAGGAATGCGAGGATCGGCTCGGACGTAATCCCGGTCGACAGGAGCGCCGAGTTCAGCACACCATTGTAGGCAAGCACGACTTTCCACGCAAAGACGCGCAGGAGGTAGCTTGTCCAGAACGGCAGCGTAACGATGAAGAGCAACAGCCCGCGGTGTTTGACGGCGTGAAAAGCGAGGTAGTAGGCAACGGGATAAGCCGTCACGACAGTTGCGAGCGTGACCAAGCCTGCGATCGCCAGCGATCGCAATATGACCGTGGCATAGAGTGGGTCTGACAATGCAGCCGAGAAATTGCTCAGCGTGAAGCCGCCGCCGAGCAACGACCCGTCATTGGTCCGAAGCCCGAGAAAGAGAACGATGCCGAGCGCGAAAAGGACGAGCACCGACGTCGCCAGTGCCCCGGGGGCCGTCATGCCGAAGTCGAAAATCCGGCGGCGACGCTCGGAAGCACCCGGTAACGCGTAGCCTGTCTTGGCGGAAACGCTCATGAGTACGCATTCCTGAACTTGCGAGATATTTTTTCACATTTGCGAAAAAGTCAATCCGTCGCGTTTCAGCGCTCGAGCATGTCCACAAGGCGATACCAGGCAATGGCGGCGCCAATGCCGATGTTGCGAAAGGCGTGAAACGGTATTGGGCGGATCGGCGTCAAGGGAAGCGGAATTTGCTCCGGGTCTCTCGAAACGAAGTAGTCGACGAGGCGGGGGCCGAGCGCCGTCATCAGGCCGACGCCCCGTCCCTGGCATCCCGCGGCCACGATCAAGCCCGGCTCCGGCTCGTGCACGTGAGGGAGGTGATCGATTGTCATCGCAACACGGCCGTACCAGCGCTTTTCGATGGCGACGTCGGCGAGTGCCGGATAGAGCCGCTTCAAAGCGTGCTCAAGATGCGCCCACGCCTTCGGTTCCGTCGGCTCGGCCATCGAGCCGCGGCCGCCGAGAAGCATGCGCCCATTCGGACCTTTGCGGTAATAGACGACGATTCGGCGAGAATCCGAGACCACCTGTTCCTCCGGGAGGATGCCGGCGAGCACGGCATCGGGCAGCGGTGCGGTGGCGATTTGAAAAGAATGAAGCGGCAGCAGGGTTTGCGCGAGGCCCGGGATGAGACTGTCCGCATAGGCGTTTGTCGCAATGATAACGCCCCTGGCGTGCAGCGAACTTCCGTCAACCGTTTCGAGCGTAAAACCCTTGTTTTCGCGAGTTATTCTCGTAATCCGCGTGTTCTCTGCAACGCGGACTCCGGCAGCGACGGCGATGCGGGCGAGCTCGCGCGTGTACGCCAGCGGTTGAACCGCGCCGCCGCGCGGATCAAGCCAGCCGCCCAGGTATCCGCGTGCGCCGGTCAGGCGAGTGACGTCATCCACGCTCAAAATCCTGGCGGGAACGCCGCGCGCGATCCATTGTTTGGCGCGCTCTCCAGCGGCGCGCACTGCGGCCTCGGAGTGTGCCGCCTGGATCCATCCAGTACGCTGGTGCGGAACGTTGAGTTTTTCCTGTTCGATGAGGCCAAAGACTGCATCCGGTATTGCCGAGCCGAAGCGAATAAGCGCCTCGCCGCGCTTTTCGCCAAAATGTTCTAGCAGCCAATCCGGATCGTATTTGAACCCGCCGATGACCTGGCCGCCGTTGAGGCCCGATGCAAGGTCACCGACGTTGGCCGCGTCGAGAACGCGGACCGAAAGTCCCCGGCGCGCGGCATGAAGAGCGGAGCTAAGCCCCAGAATACCGCCGCCGACGATCGCGAGATAGCAGTTTTCACCGGAGCGTAGCGGGTCGGCTGGGAGGGGTGGAGATGGCTGCTCGGCCCAGGCCGAAGCTAACATTAGTTCGGTTGCCATATGGCGCCCTCCCCGCGAATGAAGAGCCCAAATTTTCATTAATATGAAAAATTGTAAAGTCGTGGCGGCGTGCCAAATGAACCTGCCTAGCTTGGCGTCGGTTCGATAGCGTGTTCTCTAGTTTGCAACGCGGAGTTCGACACGCCGATCCAATTGCATCAGTTCTTCATGCGGATACCGGCTCCTATCGATGCCCATGAATGGCTCTGTCGCCCCTTTCGGCAGCAAATCCAGCTTGCCCTGATATCCTCCGTCACGCAGAACGCGCTCAATTGTGACGAGGCGCTGCCGCGAGAGCTCCATGTTGTAGTCCGGCAACCCGCGCTCGTCGGCGTGACCTGACAGGGTTACAGAGGCGAATTTCTTCAACGTCAAATACTCAAGCAGCAGGTGAGCCGCGTCGCGGCCTTCCGGCGTAAGAGTTGCCTCGTTGTACACGAAGGTCATCGGGACCGGTGTCGTAGTCATCGACGGTTGGGACGAAGACGACGGCGAGTCCCTTGAAGCCAAAGACTGCGCTTGATCTCGGGGTTGGGAAGCCGGGGCCTCATTAGATCCTGGTCCATTGGCCTTGGCGGAATTTGCGGCGTCGCGTTGCTTGGCTTCCTCGCGCGCAGCCGCCACCACGCCCTCGAACTTTTTCAAAAGCTGGGCCGCAGGAGGCGCCTGATCTGCAAATGCTTCTCCTGTCGTTGGAGGTGTCGATGGAGGTGTGCTGTCGGCCAGCGCTGGTGAAGCTGACTTGCTTTTTTCCGATGCGTCCGCGACGCGCAAAGTTATCTTCGGGTCCGTGTTTGCGAACTTATACTCGGTCACGAGAGACCAATCGCCGTGGGCATTAGCCGTTGCTGTCGCTACAGGCGTCGTGCCGTCGAGCACGGTCACTTGCGCGAACGGAGCCGCGGAGCCGCCAAAGACCGAAGGACCGCTGGGAGAAATGCGCGCAATGGTGAGTGTGGCCCCTTGGCCCGGCTTATTCCCCAGATCTGCGGAATTCGCCTCGGCAGCCTTGGGTTTTTCTTCTACTGTTGTGCTCAGGGTGAGAGGGGAATTTTCAGAAGATTGGGCGCGCTTTTTCTGAACGCTTGTGCTCGGCGCATCTCTCTCGGTGGTTGTGAGCCTTCGCCACGAATCCGGTATCGAGATATCGAGGCTGACAAGAATGTTGAAAGGCAGCGACTGCCCAAGGGCGACGAGACCGCCGAGAAAAAAGATAGCCAGGATCGATGTCAGTCTTTGGCGCATTGCAGATACCCTCGCACAGCGCGAGTGCGCGTATCTTTAAGGGCAATTTGGACCTTCGCAAGATGGGCTGGGTCGTATGCTGCGGCTGAAGAAGTTCGAGGCGTCCTTAACCCGCCCAATAGGATAGATTGTGCAGAGACATCGGCGTGCCGGCTATGATCGCATGTCCGCACTTGAAGCCGTCTCGAAGCGTTGGCCGGAGGCGGTCTAGCTTGATTCAGTCCGCTCTCCTCGCGAAGTCGATCGTCACGCGGTTCCGTCGCAAAAGGACCGGAACCCTTTTGACTATCGCCGCCTCGCCCGGTGACCGCCATGACCCCGCGGCGCTTTGAAATTGTGGGCCCGGACTGTGCTGTGACCAACCGACCGCTTCGGACGAGCGGCGAAGTTCTTTCCCGTCGTTCGCGCGGGACTGTGAAACTGGGACTTGTGCCGCAAGCGAGAAGCATCGCCGGTATTGAGGTTGCGACCGACCTTCGCGCCGTTGAGATTGGCGTCGGTGTGGCGGATGGTCTTGCTTAGTTGGCGCCGTCGCTCCGCCTGCTCAACTCCGGTTTTGTGAGTTAGCACCGCGCCGCGATGGTGGGGATCATGTCTCCACCGGTCCGATACCATGCGGTTGCGGTTCACGTTGATCCGGTTCCACTTGTTAACGTCGATATGAATTTCGTGACGGCGCCAATCCCAGCGGTTCCAACCCCAGATGCCCCCGCGACCGCGAATCCAGCCGCTCCCCACCAAAAGCCGTTGCTGAAAACGGCGCCAGGTTATCCCCAATAGTACGGCGGGTGTTTGCCGTCAGGACCTACCGGACAGTTTGAGCTGATTGCATAAGAGAGAGTTTGCGGCTCATCGTAACCCCGAGGAGGGACACGATGAGACAGCGAGACAAGCAGGCTCCGCAAAGTGCGGAGGAGACAGTCAGGGACATCCGCAGAGCCACCAGACGGCAGTTCTCCGCTGAGGAGAAGATCCGCATCGTGCTCGAAGGCTTGCGCGGTGAGGACAGCATCGCCGAGCTCTGCCGCAAGGAGGGCATCGCCCAGAATCTTTATTACCGCTGGTCCAAGGAGTTCCTTGAGGCTGGCAAGAAGCGGCTTGCCGGCGACACCGCTCGTGAGGCGACGTCCGATGAGGTCAAGACGCTGCGTGCCGAAGCCCGCCAGCTCAAGGAGGCACTGGCCGAGGTCACCCTCGAGAACCGCCTGCTCAAAAAAAGCGTGATCGCGGATGGGGAGGACATCGCATGAGATATCCTGCATCCGAGAAGCTCGAGATCATCCGCACCGTCGAGACCTCGCACTTGCCGGTCAGGAAGACCCTCGACAAGATCGGCATTCCCAAGACGACCTTCTATGCCTGGCTCGACCGCTACGCGTCCGGTGGCTTCGACGCGCTCGAAGACCGCAAGCCCCGGCCGAAGCGCGTCTGGAACCGCATCGCGGAAGAGGTCCGCGACAGGATTATCGCACGGGCCTTGGAGGAGCCGGAGCTCTCGCCTCGCGAGGTGGCTGTCGCCTTCACCGATGCCGAGAAGACCTTCGTCTCCGAGGCCAGCGTCTATCGCATCCTGAAAGCCGAGGGGCTCGTGACCTCGCCAGCTTTTATCGTCATGAAGGCTGCCGATGCCTTCGCCAATCCGACCACCGCTATCAATCAGCTCTGGCAGACAGACTTCACCTACCTCAAGGTCACCGGCTGGGGGTGGTTCTACCTGTCGACCGTGCTCGATGACTTCTCCCGTTACATCGTCGCCTGGAAGCTCTGCACCACGATGAGCGCTGCCGACGTCACCGCAACGCTCGAGCTGGCCTTGCAGGCGTCAGGGTTGGATCACGCCGATCTTCCCCAGCGGCCACGTCTGCTCTCCGACGCGGCGCTCCCGAACTGAGGCGGCTCATCGTTGAAGTGAACCGCATGCAGGAGCGGATCGCCACGCTACTGAAGGGGCGCGCGGTCCTGCTTGGCGCGATCTCTCATGACCTGAAGACCTATATTACCCGATTGAAGCTCCGCGCGGAGATGATCGCGGATCAAGACCAACAAGCTCGTGCCGAGCGCGATCTCGATGATATGACAAACTTGATCGAGCAGGCCCTCGCGCTTGCGCGTGGAACCGCAGTTGCGGAACGAATGAGTACCGTCGACCTCGCGGAGGTCATCCGCTCAACTTACGACGATCGTTCAAATATTGCTTTTAGGGCACCGACGGAACGGGTCGATGTCGAAGGGGATGCCACCGCTCTCCGTCGCCTGTTCGCCAATGTGATCGACAACGCGCTCCGGTATGGCAAATCCTGCACGGTCTCGGTCGCGAGGGTCGGTGATTTCGTGAGAACGACTATTGATGACGATGGCCCCGGCATCCCCGCCGACGAAAGATCGCTGGTTTTTGAGCCCTTTTATCGCCTGGAAAACTCGCGCAACCGGTCGACAGGTGGCAGCGGGCTCGGTCTTGCAATTGCAAAGCAAATCGTCGACGCACACGGCGGGTCAATATCGATCGGCTCCGCGCCGGCGGCCGGCGCTCGCCTTATCATAGAACTCCCCAACGCTCCCGGCGCTTCGTTCCGCCGGTAAACCTCATCGATCGGGATAACCGTGACTAGCCGCGCTAAATGCCGGTGTCGGTCAGTCACAATCCTAGTGACCGTTTGATTAGAACGAAGACCGCGGCCAGCCCGCAGTCCGGGCTAAATCCGCTGCTAATTCAGAGCTGCGACTACCGCCGGCAAAGCAGTCCCGGCACTCAATTTATTGGGGTGGCCCGGGTCTTCGCATGCTCGCATAGCTTAATCTCTGCAAGGTCCAACCAGCGGCCCCTTTGCCGTCCAGGACAGCTGTTGAGGCTGTCCGCCAGTGGCTATTGGGCGAAAACGGAGGTGCCAAAAATCGTGTTTGACGGATAACGACCCTCGGCGCATCTTCGGGCGAGACGGCTGGGGCATTACGGTTTCCAATGGAAGCCGGACATGTATAGCGTTTATAGCGTTGAAAGATCTCTAGCAGGCCATAAAGCGGCACTTCGCTTGCGCTCGAAATTTCGGCGCGGTCGCAATTTTTCAAATGCGCCGCGATCGATGTGGATAGCCCATAGCTCAGGCGGCGTCGTTAGACGTGGTCGCTTCGCAAGCAATCATCAATTTCAGACCCCTACCGCTCAGCCACGATGCGGCGTTGAAGCATCCGCATCCGTCGCGCAATTTTTGGCGATGGGGATTTTATTTGTGCTGACTGGTCCCCTCATCGCCATCGGCATCTATTTCATCGCTATGAGCAATTAGAGAGCACAACATTAACGGTCGTCCTATGGAGACTATTATGAAAAAGATCCTATCGGTTGCGGTCGCGTGCTCCATTCTAAGCTTTCAAGGGGCGCCGGTCGAAGCTACGCCATTTGCGGCAATTGGAAAGCTACCCGCACCTTCGCACTTCGTCGCTCACGTGAACCATTGGCGATACCGCGATAGATGGTGTTGCGGACCCGTGTATTATCCCGGCGATTATTATGCTCCACGTGCTTACGGATATTACTATCCGCCAGCGGCGGCCTATTATCCGCCACCCGTCGTCTACTATCCACCCCGCTATTACGCGCCCCCTATTGCATATGACGCATATGATTATGGCTACGTGGTAAGTAGGAGGCGCTATTACGACGACTGGTGAAAATCCATCTACTTCGCTTCACACATCCGTCCGGCGGCGTTCGATCGTCGAGATAAAGATTCTGGGCGATGCCCTCCTTGCGGCAGAGCTCGGCGATGCTGTCCTCACCGCGCAAGCCTTCGAGCACGATGCGGATCTTCTCCTCAGCGGAGAACTGCCGTCTGGTGGCTCTGCGGATGTCCCTGACTGTCTCCTCCGCACTTTGCGGAGCCTGCTTGTCTCGCTGTCTCATCGTGTCCCTCCTCGGGGTTACGATGAGCCGCAAACTCTCTCTTATGCAATCAGCTCAAACTGTCCGGTAGCTCCTGACGGCAACACAATCCACCATGACTAAAACATTCTATCTCCCGTTCGGAATCACACCTTCCTGCTGGTGGCTCGCAACGCGTTCCAATTCATAAACGATCACATTGCGGGCGAAGTACGCATCATCGACACGCCCACGGCTCAGTACCTGAAGATGATCGATATGATGGCGTCGAAAACTGCGGCGAGACATGGGGACGTCAGGGAATCCAGAGGCCTCGGCTTCGGTGAGTTCGTATGTTGGTTGACAGTCTAGAGCGGGAGACACCAACACTCCCGAATTTCCTTCCGAACCTGCCGCACCTCAGGACCATCGAAGAAATAGCCGACGATTATTTCGAAGTTCATCCGGAGAAGCTCAAAGCTTCCCACTGAGTGTTAAATCGACGCGAGCGCCCTGGGGAGACCTGGGGCGTTTGCACACGTCAGACCATCCGGACGTGTCGGGTCTTGGACATCGCCGCTACTTTGCGGATGTGAAGCTGACCTCGACATGACCCGGTCAGTAACGAGCGTCATGTATTCGGTTTGCCGACAAGCGCGCCATCGCCGCTGTCTCCTCACGTGAACAGAAATCTTTGGCCAGTGTCACTTGAGCGCTAGAAAAAAGGCGAATAGGGTCTTTTTCGAGAGAATTTGGTGTAGGTATTTAGGCGTTTGAGATTCTTGCGTCCCACACGCGGGCCGCTCCTCCGGAACAACTCTCTCGCTCATCAGTTTCTGAAAATTCGCAGGTCGCAACCTGCAGCGGAGTGAGAGTATGCAGAGCGTTCTTGAAGCTTTGAGCGTTGACCTACAATTTTCTAACCTGTTTCGGCGACCTGTCGGGATCGGGTCCACGCTCTTTCGACCTGGCGAACCGCGTCAGCTCTACCGCGTCGAAACCGGCGCGATTTGCCATTACGTCCAACCAACCGAGGGACGATACGAAATTATTGAATTTGCATTTTCCGGGGACATCATCGGTCTGGGACGCTTGGCAAAACACGTGACCACGGCGAAGGCGATGGTTGAAACGACCGTTAGCGCTATCACTGAAACCGATATCGACCGCGCTCTCACAAATGATCATCGATTGGTCTGCAGGATTGCTGAAGCACGCGAGCGCGAATTTGATTATCTCAAAAAAAGATCGCTCCAAGGTGGGTTAGGGCCGCCGATACAGCGGGTTGCCAACTTCCTGCTCGCGATCGTTGGCGTCAATGCCTCTGAGGGTCGCGCCCTGATGTTCGTTACCGATGACATTTCGTCGGGTTACGCGGCCAAACAACTTCAAATGAGTATCGATGCGCTTGCAAGCGCATTGCTTAGCCTTCGGCGAAGGGGTGTCGTAGATGTAACGGAAAGCGGGCTCAGAATTCTCGACATCGACGCCTTACAGGCATTGGCCGACGTCAGCGAGGGGCCAGGGGATACGACAATGAGTTGGTGGCCGCAGAGCGCCCCTGATACTCCCGCGGCTCTCCCGATTCCGCGCTGACACTCAAAAAATTGCGGGCGTCCTGAATCAAATGGGTGGCTTACAGCCGGACTTAACGATCCGACCACCAGTGCGCACTACGGTTCGTATGAAAAAAAAGAGAGCCGCACTAGAGGCGGCCCAAGTCTAAGGAGGAAACCCCAAGCGGCCACGGAAGACCCGCCATCGCTCGGCAGTTATCAACGGAAGGGTCAAAAGCGGCATCGTTATGCTGCCGCGTGTTACATCCACAACAAATGTCGTTCTGGGTGCATCAATTTAAGTGTGCCACCTGATGCCCTCGCGCGGTCGAAGAAGTTATCGGGTCCTGAATCAAAGGGTTGAGCCTTGCAACTCTATAGATCGCCTGCTCGCCACGGCAACGACACGGCCTCGACTATCGCCTTCCGCTGGTTAGCCGCAGGACCGTGATAGTAGTTCTCGAACGTCACGCCCTTTAGCTTGTGGCCTGCCAGAAACTGCACGAGGTACGGTTCGCAGCCTGCCTTGAGACGCTCATCAACCCAGTGATGCCGCAGTGAGTGATAGGTCTTCTGGGCTTGGCCTTCATTCTTTCCATAGAGCCTCTGACGATATGCAGCGAACCTCTTCACGAGTGGGTTTGCGTTGCCGTGAAGCTCAGGCAGCAGGTAGTCGTCTTGAGCCTTGCCGTTGATCCTCGAGTTGGTGATCTCCACAAGCTGCGAGTGAATTGGAACCTTGCGCGTCGCTGCAGCAGACTTGCCAACGCGGACCACAAGCTCACCGTCAGAACAGTCAGACACCTTGAGCTTGACCACTTCGCCAGCCCTCAAACCTGCGAGCGCACTTATGGCGATGGCGTGCTTCAAGAGTTTCGTAGGTGCGGAGTTCGATCAGATGCACGACCTCGTCCATCAACCACGCCAAACGCTTAGTCTGAACTTTGTTCTGGACTAGCTGACCCATCCACGGATTGACAGCAACTATCCCGCGCTTCTCCAGCCAGCGCCAATAAGCAGACAGGTGGCTGATTTGTGAATTGACGCTCTTCGGCGCGAGACCTTCGTCGACCAGCTTACTCACGTAGCTGCCAGCCTTGCGCCTATCGACGGCCTCAAGAGTTGGATTGGGGAGCCACTTCGAGAAGCGCGTTATCGCAGAGCGTCTCGCATTCTGTGTGGTCTCGGCCGCTGGTTTCTCTTTGACGTAGCGTTCTACGTCCATCGTTATGGGCACGACTTGACCGGTCACTCGCTTATACCAAGCTACGCCATCTTGTCCCTTAGCCTCCATGACCTCCGCGCGGTCCTGTAGAGCCCACTCGTAGGCATCCCGCGTGTCCCCTTCAGTTCCAGTACGGCCTCTAAGATGTGCGCCTCTGCCTCATCGTTGTTATTCCCCCCGGGCAGCGCAGCAAGATCGTTCATCTCGACCACGAGACGGTCTCGCATCCGTTTGGCAAGGTTGAGATCGGCAGTGCCGAGATTGCGAGTGAAGTACTTTTTGCCGAGCTGCGCTGCTATCGGCTTCGGCCAGCGGCGGATGAAGCACCACTGACGATGCGACCACCTGAGGTGCTTATCTTTCGTGCCGTTGCCCATGTTAATCGTCTTGGGACGTACCCAGCCAAAGTGTATTTGTTGCATGGCCGTATTGCTTGGATCGATACGCTAAGACCGCTAATTCACTGGACTTCTTGTTCCTTTAGATGATT
>CAVPYR010000029.1:0-93465 GCA_963710005.1 uncultured Alphaproteobacteria bacterium | reverse complement strand
GCGACGGACGAGGTCTAGGCCCGCTTCAGGCCGACGCCGTCTAGCCGCGCATAAAAGGGCCCAGACCGCGAGTTTGCTAGGGGGAGACCCGCGGCCTGGGTTACTGCTGGGCGGACGTTGGAAACAAGATCAGCCTAGCAAGCGGCATTTAAAAAACGGTTTTCGACGACGCTGCTTGCCACCGAAGCGGGTATGAAACTCGACACCGCCAAAGGTGATGCGACGGCGAAGACTGATGCCGCAGCCAAAGCAGCGGATGCCGCCAAGGGGGCCGCGACCAGGAAGACCGACACGGCCACAGCGGCGAACGACGCAAAGCTCGCGCTTGAGCCGGTATCGATCTACATCAGCCGCGCGACACAGAAGCTCTGACGGTGCGGCGCAACACGCATAAGACGTGGCCGGACGGAGGCGAGGTCTTCGATGCGAGCATTGAAGTTCCAGTCGTGATCCATGCAGGCTCCGACAGGCCGATCGGCACTCATGTGTTCACGGCGATCGCTCGCAACGACGCGGGCCTTCGCTGGACTGAGGTCACGATCGACAACGGGGATGATGCCAAGGACGCGCTCGACCGGATCAGCATCCCGAAGGAAGTTCTCGATCCCGATCGCACCGACGGCGTTACCCAGATCCTCAATCATCGTCTCGGACGAGCCGCTGAGCCGCGAGACCAACTATCGCACCGAGTTTATTGCGGTGGCGCCAGCAACCAGCCGGCAGGGCGGCTTCATAACGCGACGGCCTACGATTTCTTTCCCCACAGAAAGCAGCAAATCCTGGAACGACGGCGGCTTCTTCAGCTTCTTTGACGCGCCGGGCCCAAGTCCGCAATATGGCAATAGCCGGCGGCGCGGCCGCAACTATCAGGCGCAACAGAGTTGGTGGTAGTAAGCGGCACCACACCGATTGCTGGCCGCCTGGTCCCGTCACGGGTTCTACAGTAGCTTCAGCAGGGGCAGTCGGCGCCCTCGGCCTGGCAAGGCTACCGCGTCGACCAGCGCAGCCGATGGCTTTTTCGAGATCATCCGGAGCGAGCCCCAAAGCGGAAGTCTGTTAGTCATGCCCAAACTCAGATTTTGAGCACGATAAAATCGCGAGCCCAGCAAGCTTGGACGGCGGGTGTTCGGACAAGTGCGGTTAGCTAGCCCTTCCGGCGCTTGTTGCATTCGCTTTGATAGCCGCCGCCTTTACGGCTTGGCAGCATAAGATTACTTTGCCGCCCGCATGCTAAATACAGCGCGAAGTTGAATTGAAGATGACACGCCATCCTGCCGGGACAAACGCGATCACCGATCGCGAAGGGCGTTTGGCTAGGACCCGCTCATGTTATCTTATGAGCCCATGTTCGCGTGGAGCCTGGATGGGCCGATCGAGTTTCGGAACGTTGGAAGCCGAAAGGCTTTACGGTTTTGCACCGAACGAGCGATCGTGCGCAGCAGCCACGCCCTGCTGCAAACCAAATTCCCGATCGAATTTGCCGGGCTCCGGTTACAGCTTCAAGTGAGCGTTACTGGTCCGGCGAGCTAGCCGCCATACCTGCAAGATGACCGCCACGAAGTCCAAGCAGACAGCCGGATGCAGTTACTCGTCGATGGCACGGCGTAGAGGTGAACCGCGACGTTACGGAACTCAGGACGCTCGCCGCTCGCCAGGAAACACTCGCACGCGATCTTTCAACTGCTGCTGCCAAATTCGAAGCTGTTTTCAACCAAACAACGATCTTCGCCGGCATTATGGACCTGCAAGGCACCTTGCGTGAAGTGAACGACTTGGCGTTGGAGTTGCGCGGATATACGAGAGAGCAGGTTGTCGACCGACCGTTCTGGGACACCCCTTGGTGGCGTGAAGAGACGACGGCGAGGATTCGCTTCGCGACGGATCAAGCTGCCGCAGGATTAGTTTTTCGCGAAGAGCTTCGATACTGGGTAGCCGACGGGGGCGAACGCATCGTGGATTTTGCGATGCATCCGATCCGCGACCGCTCGGGAGCCGTAATGTGCCGGGATCGCCGAGCGCCACCGTTACTATCGACGGAAAACAACTCCCGCCGCCTGATCCGGCATTCGGCGGGGTGATCAAGGAAAAGGCTTTGGAGTTGACGTCCTGCTGTGGCCTGCGGTTGCGCTTCACCGCCGCCTTACCGTTTCACCGGCAAGATCTACAAGCTAACGGTCCAGCTCGTCCCGCTGAATGCCGCGGAGGAAAAGCTGCTCCAGCAAAAGGCCCAAGACACGAGAAACAAGGCACAGTGAGCCGCTCCGCCCCTGTTGTCCGCCTTTACCTCAACTGCGGAAAAAGTACGCAAGTATGATGGTCATCATATACAACCGAGAGCAAAACAGGAGTTGACCATGAAGGTTGCAGGATCAATCGCCCTGGTGACGGGCGCAAACCGGGGCCTCGGCCTCGCCTTTACCAAGGCGCTTGTGGAGATGGGGGCGGCGAAGGTCTACGCCGCGGCGCGCAATCCGGAGGCGGTTGTCCTGAAGGGCGTCGTGCCGCTGAAACTGGACGTCACCAGCGACGAAGACGTCGTCGCCGCGGCGCGCGCGGCCGGGAACGTCAACCTGCTCGTCAACAATGCAGGCATCGCCAGACCTGGCGGCTTTCTCGCCGACGGGGCGGTCGAGGCCGCGCGCGAGCAGTTTGAAGTGAACTTTGTCGGGCCGCTGCGGATGGCGCGTGCCTTCGCGCCCGTCCTGGCGAAGAATGGCGGCGGCGCGATTATCAACGTGCTTTCTGTTGCAAGCTGGATGAACGGTCCGGGGCTGGCGACTTATGGTGCGTCGAAATCAGCCGCATGGGCGCTAACCAATGGCCTTCGCATCGAGCTTGCGCAACAGGGCACCCAGGTCGTCGCGCTGCATGCAGGCTTCATCGACACCGACCTTGCACGCGATTTCCACGCGCCGAAGAGTTCGCCCGAGGAAATCGTGCGTACGACGCTCGACGCCCTTGAACGCGGGGAAGGTGAGGTCTTGGCCGATGAGATCACCCGCCAGGTGCATCGCGGTCTTTCCGCTGATCGCCCGGCCTATTTCCAGAGCACCGCTGCGCTTCGGTCTGTCCGATTGATCTGAGCCGGCGAACTGTCCCTTCAATCGAGGATCGTGGCGCCGATCCGGGAAGGCCGGCCTCGGTTGAAGGCCGATGCAGAGGGCTGGGATGTCTTCGCGGCCAATGAAGCCCTTAGCGGCTCGGCAAGCGCCTACTTGGCGCGCTGTTATTGGGAAGGCGCTCGGCGGCGGCTGTTGAAGAGATAGCTGTGAGCGGCCGGACCGGGATCGCCGTCGCCGAAGCCAATGAGCGCTACCGGGACATCGCAGTCCGGCTTGAGGAGGCCGGGTATGTGAACGAGCGCGGTGTTCGCTATCACCCAAAGTCTATCCGGCACATGGTCGAGGGCGATGCTCCGGCGGCGGGCGGAGATCTGAAAACCGACTCTGCTGGGCATCTATAGGAGGTGCCCCGATGGCGAAGATGACGAAGTTCGACCGAGAGCAGGCGCTACGAGTTTTTCGCAAAGCAGCGATATTCCTATTCCTAGGACCGCATCGTCGCATACCGAAACTGAACCGTAACCTCGCGCGTTGGCGTGTCGGCATTAGTAGGAGAATGATGATGCATCCAGCGATGGCGCTTTGGATGTGGTCGATGGTGATGTGCCGCATCTGGCAGGCGACACTCATGGGCAAAGAATATCGACCGGAAGATGATTTCCTGCCCGCGAAGGCAGCGCCGCTATTCGTGAGAGCGAACGCTTACCTTATCAGCGACCTCGCGAACCATCCGCTTCCTGATAGCCTTCTCGATCGACTCTCCGATCTCTATTGGACGGAGAGAGAAGCCGAACTCGCGATCTAATTCTCTGGCTGAAGGTCAAGACGGCGGCTTGGCGTGCCGCGAACCGGGATCGCTGGGAGATGTTTGAGAGGGGCTAGTAGCTCTCGAAATATCGCCTCCGGAAGGACGCGGCCCCCTAGAGGAAAGCCGCGCCAAGTTCTCCGGCGGCTGCTTGGGCGGATGGAGAGAGGGCGCCCAAGCGGGCCACTGTCGCGCTAGCAAGCGGACGAGTAGCCCCCGGACTTCGCGCTCGTGTCAGAGCGCCTTCAACTCAGCTCAATGGCCTAAGACGGCTGCCTGATGCACGGCGAACGGAAATCCTCCTGGCCAACGTTATGGCTGGATGTCCAGAGCTGACTAGGGAGGCGTTCTAATGATCTCCGAGCAAGCACTGCGCGACGTTCATAATGCCGCGATAATCGAGCTAGAGATAAATCAATCTGGTGCGTCTTGTCGCCCGGATGTGCTGGCGGCGATCAACTCTGCAATCTCGGACTTGCTCGCCAAAGGCATCGATGATCCCAAGGCGTTGCTCGATTGGGCAATCTCCAAAGGGATCGAAGCTCACTCGCTGAGCGAATGATACCATTGCGTGGCGGCAACTCCAATGACGACACCCCATAGATCAGCCACTACCGCTGCCGTCCTTGGCGCATCTGGCGATCAGTCTGTGGGATGAGCAGGATTTTGCGGTGGTCAGTAGTGCCGGAGCACCGCACCTTGCCGCGCAACTCGCTGTGATCCATTTCCGGATCGAACTGTGAGAGGGATGGAAGTGACGCCGCGCCTTGTGGTCTACAGTCCGACTGGCAGCCACATCCTCATGCTGCCGCTACCCGATAATGAGGAAGAGCGGCGAGCCGACTTCCGGGGCTCGCTCACCTTTTCATGGTGTGGAAAGCGGCAACCGGATTTATCCTCTCAGTCGAACTCAAGATTTCTGGCGCCATCACGGCTACGCTGGTGACGCGAGACGAGGTGATTGGCGCCTCTCAGTTGATTACCCGTGATCCTGTGAAATTTGCGGAGCCCGTTTGGTTCGGTCGTGAGGAGCTAGGCGAAGAAATTATCGACCTCCTGCCCGCGAAGTTCGTGCAGCTGAGTGCGGACGAGATGGTAATAATAGGAGAATTCGAAAACGGCACTGTGCCCGAGCTGACGTGGTTCAGGCCGAAAGACGACGAATAAGAATGCCTCCGTAGTGGAGGTACTTCGAAGGCAAGTCCAGGAGACGTCGCGTGAGAGAGCGACGCCGACTTAGCAGTTCCACACGCGGGGACTATTTCCTACGGCAATCGGCACGTGATATAAAAAGCGTTGGGGAAAAGGGAACGGCTGAGCTCAAATGGAGCTGGCCATGAAGATACGAGCTTTCATCGAACGCGGTCGCGAGCTTTACGCCTGCTGCCCAGGTCCGCACGACGACACTGGCTTGCCAACCACCCGGCGCGTGCCGCTCGATCCCGCTGATGAACACCCGCAGAGACATCCTCGAAGAGCTACGTATCAGCCGGAAAATCGTCGCCCGCGGGAGGTGCGGTCCCCGGCGGCAGCGAGCCAGCCGTCTTTGAGCCTGGGATTGCGGGGTGTCTGTGGCGTGGCTGGTCCGTGTGACATGGCGGGTCTCGGTTGGCCGCCGTTCCCTTTCCCCAACGCGTTTCATATCACGTGACGATTGCCGTAGGAAATGGTCACCACGCGTGGAATTGCTGCAGTGGCGTTGCCCCTAGCCTTGAACTTGCCTTCGCGGTCTTGACGCCGCGAAGGCTATTCGGCGGCCGGTCAACTTTCTTTTTTCACCAAACGCCATGACCGCCAATAGCGTGACAAGCTGGTTCAGGGATATCTATGTTTGCCGCCTTGGGTGGACAGGATATTCCTCGCATTCCGGCCGCCGCACGTTCGCGACGCAAGCGGCGCGCAAGGCGACAACCGTCGGCGGTTCATTGAGGGGTGTTCAGGACCTGCTCGGTCGCGCCAGCTTAACGACGACGCAGCGCTACCCCGAGCCGTCGAGTGAGGGGAAGAGGAAGCTGGTCGTGCGCCGCGCGAAGCACCCTGAAGATTCTACCTAAGTTGCGGGCTCCTGGTCTGAACGAGGGCTTGGTGAGAAGTGTGTGGAAGTGCCTCGCGTGCTTGCAATGCGCTATCTGCCAACGCGGCTTTAGCGAAGCTCAGGAACGGGCACGGAACCAATCGTAAGCGCTGCGAACGACTCATTGAACCGACTGAAAATCTGTCGGGATGAATGGGACTGTCTCGGAATGCGTCGGAACAAACAAAAAACCGTCCGATAGCGGTTCAGTTTTCTCTCGAATTTTCAATGATTTAGATTGGTTGCGGGGGCTGGATTTGAACCAACGACCTTCAGGTTATGAGCCTGACGAGCTACCGGGCTGCTCCACCCCGCGTCACCAAAACGCGCGGCCCGGTGAGCCTGCGCGTTAGCCGGATAAACAAGGCCGCTCGTTTCCGAGCGGCCTGAACGCGCCCTATAGCACAAAAAATTCGTCTGGAAACCCTTATCTTGGGATTTCGATGAGGAGCGTGCCGTTGCACGCCATTTTGCGTATGGGAGCCCCGTGCGACCGGTGCACTCACTACCAATGGAATGGCCTGCGCAGGGGCTCAGGCCCCGGCGCGCGGAGGCTCAGGGCCCGGGCGTACTGGTCCGGAGCGCGCCGACATTCAAACCGGTATGGTCGAGGGACTGCGAGATGAGAAAGACAGGCGTGTCGTAATAAGTGTCGCGCCTCTCCGCCGTGACCGGACGGTTGCGGCGTGTTGTCGGCCGCCGCTGTGCATTGGCTGCCTTGGCCGTCCTGGCGCTTGGGTGCTTTACGATGGCCTTACCCAAGTTGCCGCCCAACCCCATGTACCCGCGCGCCCAGTTGGTGCCGACCGCCAAAGAGGCGTCGCTCAGATCCTGGGCGAAGCTCTTTTGTGCGCCGGGGAGTGTCGTCATGGCCATTACGATGATGATTGTCGAAATCCGGTATAATGTCACAGGCTTCAGCCCAAATGTTAGACGAATGATTGCGCCATTGAGTCCGCAATGCTTCGGTAAACAAAAAGTTAATATCTGCGCCATTTAATTCAAAATCGATTAATTCGCGGCCTCATATAGCGAATGTTTCGCAATATTCGCCGGACCTTTCTTAGCCTGGCGCAATATGATTTCAGCGCCGCTTATTTTAGATCATGGGCGCCTACGCGACCACAATTGAGCTAAGTCTTTCGCCGCTCCGTCAGGAAAATAGCCAATAGCACCATTCCAATAACACCGCCGGTTGCTGCGGTCGCAGACCAGCCGCCCGAATGGTACGTTATCGTACCGAGCACCGACCCGATCGCGCCGCCAATGAAATTGATCGTCATATAGATCGCGTTGACGCGGCCGCGCGTTTCTTGAGGCGCCGAGAAGATAATGCGCTGACTGGCGATCTGATTTGTTTGAACCGCCGCGTCGAAAATGACCGTAAGCACGACGAGCACTGAAAGCCATTTCCAATCGGCCGCCCAGCCCGTCGCGTAACATGTGAGGCCGAGGGTCAACATCGCGCCCGCGGTCATGGCGCGCGTATATCCTCGATCGGCGAATCGCCCTGCAACAGGCGCAGCGAGGGCGCCGCCAGCACCCGCAAGGGCAAACAATGCGATGCCTTGCTGGCTCATGCCGAAGCGCTCAGCGAGCATGATCGGCACTGCGGTCCAGAACATGTTGAAGGCCGCAAACATCAGCGCCTGATATAGGGCGCGTCTCCGAAGGACAGACAGGTCGCGAAACAAGCCCACCATGGAGCGCAATATCTGAAAATAATGCTTTCCACCTGGTGGCTGATGCCGCGGCATCAGTCGAAACAGCGCCGCACCAATCAATAACATCAGGAAAGCAGAACACCAGAAGACGGCACGCCAGCCCAAATTCGCCGCGATAAAAAGCGCTGCGGGCCGGGCGAGCATGATGCCGCCCAAGAGGCCGAACATCACATTGCCGACGGTGCGCCCGCGCCGAGCTTCCGGCACCAGGTGGGCAATGAACGGAACAAGCACCTGCGCACCTGTGGAGCACAATCCGACGAGAAAGGAGGCGGCGAAGAACAGCGAAGTGGATGTCGCCGTCGCGACGCCGACGAGACCGACGACGGTCAGCGATAGCATCGTCAGAACCAAGCGCTTGTTTTCGACGAGATCCGCGAGCGAGACGAACAGGAAAAGACCGACGCCATAGCCGATCTGCGTGATGCTGACTACGGAACCCGCGAGATCGGGCTTGATGCCGAGCTCTTTTCCGATCGAAGCGATCAGTGGCTGCGCGTAATAGAGGTTCGCAACGAGAGCGCCGGCGGCAATCGCAAATACGATAACGAGGGCAGCGGACGGTTCTTTGACGTTTGCGTGGGGAGCTTGGACGTTCAAACCTTCAACCTATTCGCGCTTTGATACTCGATCATCCACCCCGGATACTCCGGTGGAAGCGCGCTGACCTTATTGAGGCGTTCGAGTTCCTCAGCGGAAAGCTTGACGTCAGTTGCAGCAAGGTTGTCGTCGAGCTGCTCCGGCGTTTTTGCGCCAACGATGACGGACATAACGAACGGCTGATGCAGTACCCAAGAGAGCGCGATGCGTGCGACGGAACCATCGTGCGCCTTTGCGATATCGCGCATGACGTCGATGCAATCGAAGGCTCGAACCTTGTTGACCGGAGGAAAGTCAAAGCTCGCGCGACGTGAACCTTCGGGGCCCTTTGCATCTCGCTCGAACTTGCCGGAGAGCAAGCCCCCTGCGAGCGGGCTCCAAACCATCAGCCCGACCTTCTCCGCTTGAAGCAACGGTGCAATCTCGCGTTCGAGGTCCCGGCCGGCGATCGTATAGTAGGCCTGCAGGGTCGAAAGCCGCGTCCAATTGTTCTTATCGGCGATGCCCAGCGCCTTCATAATCGTCCAGGCGGACCAGTTCGAGACGCCGACATAACGAACGTGGCCTTGGCGCACGAGATCATCGAGAGCGCGGACCGTTTCTTCGATCGGCGTGAGCGGATCGAGGCCGTGAATCTGGTAGAGATCGATGTAGTCCGTGCCAAGCCTCTTCAGGCTGGCTTTCACGGCATCCATGAAGTGACCACGCGATGCGCCGCAATCATTTCTGCGGGAGCCGGTCGAGCCAAACACCTTCGTTGCCAGAATGACGTCGGATCGTTTGCGGCCGGAATTGACGATAGCGCGGCCCGTGATTTCCTCGGAAAGTCCGTCTGAATAAACGTCGGCCGTGTCAAGAAAGTTCACGCCAGCCTCGAGCGAACGCGCAACGATGCCATCGGCGATCGACTGATCGAGCGTACCGATTGCGGTCCAGAAGCCGCCGCCGCCAAACGTCATCGTTCCAAGACAGATTTCCGACACCAGCAGGCCGGTGCCGCCGAGGTTTTTGTAGCGCATAAGATTTTCCGTCCTGATGAACGCGGAAAGTCGCAACCAGGCATTCAAGCCGGTACGATCTGATCGCAAAATTTGGTGACGAATCCTCTCGCGGATTGGGGAGATGAGTGTGGGTATAATGGATCGAGCACCGCGAAACAATGTGACGTATTCCACATGCGCTATTCGGCGCGGCCAATGATCCGTCCGGCGCTGCTATCGTTGTCAGCGATGTGCATTATGCCGTCGAAACCGAATACGGCATTCGGTTTATATCCTATTATCTATCGTGCTTCCGACGGCCAAGTTGGGCGGAGCCCATCTCGCCGGACCGCACGGCCGTCCAGCGTGCTCCCACATCCCCCGAAACCTGAAAGGCCGCTTCACTGACGGATGACAACAAAGTCTGGTTTATTACGGGCATATCGCGCGGCTTCGGGAAAGCACTCGCGGAAGCGTTGCTGTCAGAGGGCGACATCGTCATTGGAACGACACGCGACGGTAAAGCGCCGATAGAGGATGCGACCGGCAGGCTGCATACTCTCGCGCTCGACGTGACAGACGGCAATGCGATCAAGGCCGTGGTCGCGCAAGCTCATGGGCTGCACGACCGCGTCGACGTCATTGTCAACAACGCCGGCTACGGCCTTTTGGGATCGATCGAAGAGGCGACGGACGATCAGATCGAGAATTTGTTTAGCGTCAACTTCCATGGCACGCGCCGGGTGGTGCAAGCGGCCCTTCCATATCTGCGGAAGCAGCGCTCAGGATACATCGTCAACATCACCTCGATTGCGGGATTGGCGCCGGGCTCAGGTTCGGGCTTTTACGCCGCGTCGAAGTTCGCGGTCGAAGGGCTCTCGCAAAGCCTCGCACCAGAGGTTGCGCCGCTTGGAATCAAGGTGACGCTTGTCGAGCCGGGGGCCTTCCGCACCGACTTCCTGTCGGAACATTCCATTCGCACGCGCGGCGTAGGCGTCAGCGATTATGAAAAAACCGCCGGCGCGACGATGAAGGCCCTAGAAAATATGGCGGGCAAGCAGATCGGCGATCCCGAGCGCGCCGCAGCTGCGATCATCGAGGCCGTCTCTTCACCTGAACCTCCGTTGCACCTAGTTCTGGGATCCGACGCGCTCAAGCGAACGCTCGATAAGCAGACCCGCTTTTCCGCCGAGCTTGAAAAATGGAAAGAAGTCTCGCTAAGCACCGACTTTTAGGGCTGTCTTCGTCCGCTCGCTTACTGCCACCTACATCGAAAAGGGATAGCATGCAGACCAAAGCTTATGCCGCGCAAACATCAAAAGCGCCGCTCGCACCGATCACGATTGACCGCAGGGACGTGGGTCCAAAGGATGTCGCTATCGACGTTCTTTATTGCGGCGTCTGCCATTCCGACCTCCATACCGCTCGCGGCGAATGGCCGGGCATCCTTTACCCGTGCGTGCCGGGCCATGAAATCGTCGGTCGCGCGACGGCTGTCGGTAAGGACGTGAAGAAAGTCAAAGCGGGAGACGTGGCCGGGGTCGGCTGCATGGTCGATAGTTGCCGGACCTGCGAACCCTGCGAGCACGATCTGGAACAATACTGCGCGGGACCGCACAGCTTCACGGGTACCTACAACGGCGCAGCAAAGGGCGGACTGCCAAATACGTTTGGCGGTTATTCCAAGCATATCGTCGTCGACGAGCACTTCGTACTCAATATCCGGCACAAGGAAGACCAGCTCGCCGCGGCCGCCCCGCTGCTCTGCGCCGGGATTACGACCTGGTCGCCGCTCCGACATTGGAAAGTCGGCCCGGGGCAGAAAGTCGGGGTCGTCGGCATCGGCGGTCTTGGCCATATGGGTGTGAAGCTCGCGCATGCGCTCGGTGCGCATGTGGTGGCTTTCACGACGTCGGCTTCAAAGAAGCAGGCGGCGCTCGATCTTGGCGCCGATGAGGTGGTCGTCTCGAAGAACGCCGACGAGATGGCCGCACACGCCGGAAGCTTCAATTTCATCCTGAATACGGTCGCTGCCTCCCACAACCTCGATGCGTTCACCTCGCTTCTGAAGCTCGACGGCACGATGGTGCTCGTCGGCGTTCCTGAGGAGCCGCATCCGTCGCCGTCGGTGTTCAATTTGATCTTCGGACGCAAATCGGTTGGCGGATCGCTGATCGGCGGCATCGCTGAAACGCAGGAAATGCTGGATTTCTGCGCGGAACACGGCATCACCTCCGACGTCGAGATGATCGCGATGCACGAGATTGATCACGCTTACGATCGCATGTTGAAGAGCGACGTCAAATATCGCTTCGTCATCGACATGGCGACTTTCAACTGAGGCGATCTCTGGCGCCAGCTCACTCAAGCTGGCGCCAACACTTCGTCTTTCGTTGGGGCCGGTGTGTTGTGCCGGCGAAGAAACTCGACCAGGGCACGCACTGCCGCCGGCATGTATCTCTGTTTCGGATACGTGAGATACCAGCCGGGAAAGTAGGGCGAGAATTCCTCAAGCATCGGCACCAGCTTGCCTTTAGCGATCAGCTGCCGGACCGCGTACTCGGCCCAGAATGCGATGCCGACGCCCTGCACGGCGGCGCTGATGGCCATATCGCTGCAGGACACGATCAGCGGGCCGTTCACAGCGACAGACGTCCAGTGCCCGTCCTTGAAGAATTCCCAGTTGTAGATTCCATTCTTGCCTGCCCAGCGCCAATTGATGCAGCGATGGTCGTGAAGCTCGCCCGGATTTTTTGGGCGCCCGTACTTGGCGATATATCCCGGCGAGGCGACGGCACACATCCGAATCTCGTTGCCGAGCTTCACGGCCACCATGTCGTCCTCAAGCAGCTCGCCGAGGCGGATACCGACATCAAATCCGGCTTCGACGATGTTGACGACCGCGTCGTCGATGGTGATGTCGAGCAGAATATCCGGATGGAATTTTGCGAAGCGGCCGAGGTGCGGCTCGACGAGCAGGGACGCTGCCTTGCGCGGCGTGTGGAGGCGAACGGTTCCCGCGGGCTTATCGCGCAAATTTTGGACGTCCAGGACGGCGGCCTGCATTTCTTCGAGCGCGGGCTTGAAGCGGGCCAACAGGCGCTGCCCGGCATCGGTCATCGAGACACTACGTGTCGTGCGGTTCAGGAGCCTGACGCCGAGCCGCTTTTCGAGCTCACGGATCGTCTGACTCAATGTTGATGGTGAAATTCGCAGATGCGCGGCGGCGCGAGCAAAATTGCCTTGCTCGACGATGGTGACGAAGGCGCGCAACTCGGCAAACTCGCTTCCGCGCATTATACCCTCAAAGTCAAAGGAGCTATTCGGTTTCTATAACATTATCGCAATGCCGGGCCGGAGCTAGATGTGGCCTATGTTCGCGGAAACCGGCGCTCTTTTGCGCCCATTAAATCGGCGCTTTCTGAAAGGTGATCCCATGTTGCAGAAACGAAAACTCGGCACACAAGGACTCGAGGTTTCAGTCATCGGACTCGGATGCATGGGCATGAGCCAAGCTTATGGCGCGCCCGACGACGTTGAGTCGGCGGTCACTCTCGATCGCGCTATCGAGCTCGGCTGCACCTTTTTCGATACCGCCGAAGCCTACGGTCCGTTTACCAACGAGGAGCTTCTTGGCAGGTGCCTCAAGGGCAAGCGCGACAAGGTCGTGATTGCAACGAAGTTCGGCTTCACCTTCGGCGGCAACGCGGTATCAGGGACCGACAGCCGTCCCGCGCACATTCGCGAGGTCGAAGCGTCCTTGAAGCGTTTACAGACGGATCGCATCGATCTCATCTATCAGCACCGCGTCGATCCCAAGGTTGCGATCGAGGATGTGGCCGGTGCGGTCAAGGACCTGATCAAAGAAGGCAAGGTGCTTTACTTCGGGCTCTCGGAAGCCGGCGAGGAAACGATCCGGCGCGCTCACGCTGTTCAGCCGGTTTCGGCTTTGCAAAGCGAATATTCGCTGTGGGAACGCGGTCTCGAAGACCGCATCCTACCGACGCTCTTTGAGCTCGGCATCGAACTCGTCCCGTTCAGTCCGCTCGGACGCGGCTTTCTCACCGGCAAGGCGAAGCGTGCGGAGGAGTACCCGCAGGATGACTATCGCTCGCGCAACGATTCGCGCATCCAGGGTGCGAACTTCGATGACAATATGCGGATCGCCGACATCGCGCGCGAGATCGGGGTCGCTCACCGCGCGACGCCGGGCCAGGTGGCGCTGGCGTGGCTTATTGCCATGAGCCCTCACGTCGTCCCGATACCCGGCACCAAGCGGCGCAGCTATCTCGAAGAGAATCTCGGGGCGGCGACGCTCAAATTGACAACGGACGAAATCGAGCGCCTCGATCACGCGGCGGGCACAGAAGGCGTCTCGGGCGCGCGGTTTACGGAACGAATGATGTCGTTTCTCGATAATTGAGGCGACGACATCGGGCTTCTGAATATCTGCAATCATAGATTGCATGTGGGTCTTCGGTTACCCAGGGGACAGATTTTCCGGCCCACCTCATTGACGCTCCGAGGAGGACACTGCTCTTTGGCAGCGACCTCTGATCATCAGATCTCGGAGCAGCGATTACGTGGGCCGTCTTATCAAATCGGTTGCGGTTTTGATCGCGCTGCTGGCCGCGAGCATCGTGGCGCACGCGGATAACGTCCAGGTCCTCAAGGGCGAGTTGTCGAAGCTCGCCCGCGACGCCCGCTACCCAGAAGCTATGGTCATAGCCAAAAAGCTGGCAGACAAAGCATTGGCGGACGGCAAGCACGACTCTCGCGATTACGCGGAAGCGGTGTCATGGATGGGCTTCCTGCATCAGGCACAGGGAGAAATCACAGCAGCCGGAAAGCTTTTCAGCGAGGCGGTCGACGTCTATTCAAAGATTCTTCCTCCCGACGATCCCGATCTTGCGACGAGCCTCAACAATCTCGGATTCTATTACTCCCAGACCGGTGATTATTCGCTCTCGGAAGATCTTTATCGGCGCTCTCTCGATATCCGCGAGCGCAAGCTTCCGAAAAATGATCCTGCGATCGCGGACTCGCTCAACAACCTCGCCGAACTTTTCAAATCGGAAGAGCAATGGGACGAGGTCGTGCCGTTGCTCAATCGCGCCCTTGAGATAAGAACACGCAGCCTTCCGCCAAATCATCCGATCATAGCTGCGACGCTGCAGAATCTCGCCGGCGCCATCGAGGCCGATCCCAGTCGTGGCTCGTTCCGGGAAGCGCAAAAGCTGCTGGAAAAGGCGCTGGAGATCCGCAGGTCTTCGCAGCGTCCAGATCATCCGGAGATTGCCGGGACGCTCAGCAAGCTCGCGACGAACCTGTTCAATCAGGGCAAATATCGCGAAGCTGAAAAGCGCTTTCGTGAGGCCTTGGCCTTGAGACGTGTGTCACAGCCAGCAAACCATCCCGATATTGCGGCAACGCTGGTCGGCCTGTCGCTCAACCAGATTGAACAAGGAAAGCCGCAAGAAGCCGAGCAAATGCTCCGTGAAACGATCGCCATCCGCACTCAGGTGTTCGCGCCCACAGCGGAGCAATTCGCGGAGTCCTACCGCTATCTTGGCCGAGCCTTGCTTTATGAGGGAAAGCCAAAAGAAGCTCTTGAGACTATCCGCAAGGGAACGGATATTATCCTTTCGCGCCCTCAGAGGAGCGAGAAGTCGGTCGAACATTTAACCGAGCATCTGCAAATCCTCACGGCAGCCGACGCCGCGCCGAGTTCCAACCACAAACTCGACTTCGACGAGGGCTTCACCGTCGGGCAGAATGCCGAGCAGAGCGAAACTGCAAAGGCCGTCGCCGGCATGGCCGCGCGCTTTGCGACGCAAGACGAAAGGCTGCAAAAGCTCGTGGGCGATCTGCAGACGATCGAAGCGACTGAAGCATTCCTCGAACGGCATCTGACGGACGATCTTGCAAAGCCTCCGGAGGAACGCGACCAAAGCATCGGTCCGCTACTTGATGACGCTGAGAAGAAGCGAGCATCGATCAACGGCGAAGTGAAGGCGGCGTTTCCCGAGTACTTCGACCTCGTCAACGCAAGCTCGGTCGCCTCAAAAGACGCCCAAAATCTGATCAAGGATGATGAGGCGCTGATTACGATCGTGTCGGGCACCGATCGCACGTATGTCTGGGCGCTCACCAAAGAAGGATTTGCGTGGCATGAATCGGCCATGCCAAAGGTCTGGCTTCAGGATACCGTCAAGAAGCTCCGCGAGACGCTCGACACCGAGGATTTGAAGCGGAACATCACAGCCACGAGCGGCTTGTTCGATCTCGGGCTCTCCTATGAACTCTATTCCAAGCTTCTGGCTCCAGTCGAAAGCGTTTTTGCTTCAAAACCGAAGCTCATCATCGTGCCATCGGGGCCGCTGACGAGCTTGCCGTTCCAGGTGCTCGTGACAAAGGAGCCAAAGATCCAACATCCGGTACTCGGAGATCTTCCGTTGTATCGCGATGCGGCGTGGATCATTCGCGAGCACTCGGTGACAGTGTTGCCGTCGGTGACAAGCCTCAAAGCTCTCCGGACGCTGCCGCAGCTCGCTCAGAACCGGAAGCCAATGATTGGCTTCGGCAACCCGAAGCTTGGTGGCCTCCCGGCGAAAGGCGCCACCCGCGGCTCAGCGGACGCTGCGAAGGGCAGCACATGGTCTTCGACTGTCGAGCGCGTCATGGCCATTCTCGAGAGCCTTCCGGCGCTACCTGGCGCCGAAGAGGAACTCAAGACTGTCGCCAAGGACCTCGGTGCCTCGGACGACGATCTTCATGTCGGCGACGCGGCTACGGTGTCCGCGGTTAAGAACGCCGATCTCACGAAATTTTCCGTCATCTATTTTGCGACACACGGCCTCGTCGCGGACGACGTGCCGGGACTGTCCGAACCAGCACTGGTGATGACGCCACCAGCCGATCCGACAGCTAACGATGTCGGTCTGCTGACTGCGTCCGACGTCTCGCAACTCAGCATGAATGCCGACTGGGTGGTTCTTGCCGCCTGCAACACGGCGGCGGAATCAAAGCCCGGCGCGCGCGCGCTCTCCGGCCTTGCGAAAGCATTCTTTCATGCTGGGGCACGTGCTCTGCTCGTCTCGCATTGGCGGGTCGATTCGGAGGCGGCCGCGACGCTTACGACGACGACGTTCGGGATCAAAGCCAAGAACCCGGCGATCGGGCGTGCAGAGGCGCTGCGCGAAGCGATGCTGCAGCAAATAACGAAAGCGCCGGAGACTCCCGCTCAACTCTGGGATGCCTATCCGGCGTTCTGGGCGGCTTTTTCCGTCGTCGGCGAGGGGTCGTAGATCTCGCGGTCGGTCGTTACCACTTATATCGGGCGCCGACGCGGCCACCGACGCCGATGAGATCCTCGCCGCCCCTGACCTCGCCCATCATCAGGTATGACCAGCCGTTGGCATAGTCGAACGTTGTGAGGATCTGCCCGAGCCCGCGGATCTTGCCCTCGTCCACGGGGAATACTGCAGTGCCGTTGCCGGCGCCAGGATCAAACTTGAACCCCGTGATCAGGACATCGCTATAAAGGAAAGCGCCTCCGACAACGGTCCAGAGACCGCCATCCGGCAACACGCCCTGCTCGCCACGACGTATACCACCCTGCAAGCGCAGTACAGTGCCATCTTCGAGGCCAAGGCGGCCGTCCGTGAGGTTTGTGATACCCCCATGGAACTGGTCGGGGAATATTGTGGTTGGGTCATTGCCATAGTCAGTGATCGTGTAGCGAACACTGAAAATTGGCTCCCACCAGCCAGTAGCGCTGACCGGGTAGCGATAGGATGCATCGCCGGCGATTGTGTAATTGTTCACCGACGCGCTGCCCGTCTCGGTAGCGTTCGAAGCAGGGCACGTCGTCGACCCAGCGATCGTCTGAGTTAGATTGCTCGACTGTCTCAGGTCGAAAAGATCGGCCTTGAAAGCAAGATCGAAAGTGGCATTACCTCGAATTGCCGCCAAATATGCACCAAGAAATGAACCATCGATTTTCTGCTTACTGTCGGTTCTGTCAATGTTGGAGCCATCGGAGGTCGTAAAATTGGTGTTACTGAAATTGTTGAACGTCGCCGAGTAGCCGCTGAAGTAGCCGAGTTGGACGGCCTGCCTCGCACCGGCATTGATCCATGTCCAATCGGACCCGGATATGACACCCGCAGTCTTGGACGTGCTGCCACGGTTTTCCTGCTGACCGGGGGCGATATTGTCGTGATGCTCGTAATCGAGGAAGCCCTGGCCCCAGGACGCCATGATCCGCTCGGTGCCGCCCATCACCTCGGGGTATGCGTAGGCTTGCTCGGCGGCAGGTTGTTCAGCCGAAGCGACTTGTTTGTACTTGGGCTTTTTTGCTGAAGGGGGCGCGGCGCCTTCCACCACGGTTTTCGGCGGGGCTGAACTGGAACCGCCGCTCGCCTGAGATTCGGCTGCCGCCGCCGGCGCCGTGTTGGAAACCGGGATCGGCTGTGCCTCCTGCTGCGCAACCTGCGTGCGCCGCCGAATTTCTTCGAGGACCTGTGTTGTCGAGGATTCAGTCGCGGAAATCGAAGGCGGGCCGCCGTCGCCTCCGCCCAGAGCGGCCATGCCGCACGCGGCGGCGTGAACGGCAGTAGCCGAAACGCTCGCCATCAGTCCGGCGAGTGCGATGCGGGTTAACAATTGGGATGGAGCGCTACGACAATGGTCGACGAAAGAACCGTCCGTATGATTGTCGACGAACTGGGTCAACGCGAACGATGACGAGCGCAACATCATGGCTTCCGACCCTAAGAATAATCGTCTACTCGCGGACGCACATGGGCACTCATTTTCTTGTGCGGTTCTCTACGCGATTCGGCAAGAAGCAAGGCGCCGGGGCACCCCCTGACCGCGGCTTTAGCTGCGCTGTGTTGCATACGGACAATAAGAATTAGGGGAAGCCCTCAATTTTGACAGTTGAACGACGATCAATTTAGCGGCGGTGGCGGCGGGAATGCAACCAGCAGAGTAACTCAGTTTGACCAGAGCCCCAGACGAGTGTCGCCTACCATCGAGCGTCTCTCGCGGAACAGCCGTCGCTTTCCAATGATCTAAACTACGAAATGGACCTCGCTTCCCTGGCTTCGCGCCAGAGAGCGGCATTCGCTTTCGGAAGACGTTTTTGCCGATGAGCGTCGAAATAGGTTAGCCCGACGGCGCCTATTTACGCTGAATGGCGATGTGCGTTCATTCTGAAAGGGATTTCGTTGATGCCGGCCGTTGCGCTGGCTAAATTTCGCATCGATCCTCTGAGGAGATCAAACGTGGCTACCGGAAACAAATTCCAATCCCGCCGGGCGCTCGCGCTAGGAGCGGCGCTCTCCACGATGCTGGTCTTTGGAGCCGGCATTGCACTTGGCGATTCTGTCACTGCTCCAAGTGCGTCGAGCCTCGTCGAAGCGCTGAAGTCGAAGGGCCCGACCCGCGGCGTTCCTGACAGCGCGACTGCGGATTTGATCAAGACGCTCAAAGAAAAATCGTCGAGAGGAATTTCGATAACGTCGGAAGAACGCAGCCGCCTCTCCGAAGCTGTAAAGACGATGCCGAACTACGATATGGAAATTCTCTTTGAGCTGGATTCCGCTGACATTTCGCCGAAAGCTCAGCCCGCCGTTGAAGCCTTGGGGCGCGCGCTTCAGGATTCACAGCTCAAAGGAGCTAACTTCGTCGTCGCCGGTCACACCGATGCGACGGGCAGCGCTCCTTACAACCAGGTTCTTTCCGAGCGGCGCGCGCAATCGGTGCGGGCTGCGCTCGTCAAAGAGTTCAATCTTTCAAACGATCAATTGATCGCTGTCGGGTATGGAACCGAGCAACTGAAAAATCCGAAGGATCCCTACGGGGCTGAAAATCGCCGCGTCCAGATCGTCAACGTCGGACAACAATGAGCCAGCTGGCGCGCCCGTAACGTCAACGGGCGCCCAACCGCTTCAGGCCGGCGTCACTCGATTGCAGCGTCGGATCGATCGCGAGCGCCTTCTCGAAGCTCTTTATCGCCCCGGCGCGATCGCCGAGCGCTTCCAGAATATGCCCGCGGGTGTCCCAGACGTCGGCCTTGCCGGGTATCAAGCCTTCGGCTTTGTCAACGTCGGCCTTCGCCTCGCTCATGTGTCCGAGCTTGTAATTCGCCCAAGCGCGATTGTTGAAGGCTTCCCCATTGTTGGGGGCGAGCGTAATGGCCCGGTCATAATCGGTGATGGCGTCGTTCACTTGGCCTTTGAGGAAATAAGCCGTGCCTCGCTCGTTATAGGCGTCGGTTGATTCCGCGATGCCGATCGATTTCGTGAAAGAGGATATGGCGTCGTCTATTTGGCCATCGCGCCGCTGTGCAAAGGCCAGCTTCTCATGAGCTTCCGCCAAGTCTGGGCCTTGGATTCCGCCTGAGTCGATCAATCGGTGGCAGGCATTGATCGCGACCGCAGTATCATCGCCTTTGCATTCGCTCCACCATCTCGGCTGCAGACGCTGCAGCGACGCGATATCATCATTCGATGGCGGCGATTGCGCGGGGCCGGTATTCGCCACGACGGTCGGCTGCGTGGCGGAGGTCGCGGCCGACTTTTCAGTGGCCGCGCTCTTGGGGTTGGCGCTGTCAGAATCAGAACTGCCTTTATTGGTTTCTTCGACCGCAACGGGTGCGCTCGCGACGGGTTTTGACGGCGCCTCGCTGCTCGATACTTCTTTCTTCGACGGCTTCAGGATACCGGTCGTCAGTATCGCCACTGTGGCTCCAGCAACCACGGCGAGGACGATCGCAACCGCGGAGGGAAACGCACCGAACGCCCGACTTTTGCTTTTCTCGACCCCAGGCGCTGCGTTTTCCGGTGCGGGGGGTTCGCCAGTGGCAACGCTGAACACGTGCACCGGGTTCGGGATGTTTTTGACCTGCTGCGGACCGAGATCGGTGAACTGCACAGAAAGCTTGTTGGCGACTGAGTCGTAGACGGATTTTGAAATGCAAATGCGCCCCGGATCAGCAAGCGTTTGGAGCCGTGCCGCTATGTTGACGCCGTCGCCCAGGAGATCGCCGTCGCGATCGACGACATCGCCGATCGTGAGGCCCATTCGAAATGCCATCTGACGGCTTGCCGGGTAAGCGGCGTTTCGATTTCGAATGCTTTCCTGGATATCTATTGCGCAGCGCACTGCGTCGACGGCGCTCGGAAATTCAGCCAGGAAACCATCACCGGCGGTACTGAAAATACGGCCGCTCGCGCGCGCTACAAAATCCTCGAAGACGCCACGATAAACCGCGAGCCGCCGCAGTGTTTCCTCTTCGTCCTCTGCCACCAAGCGGCTATAGCCGGCAATGTCGGCAGCAAGTATCGCGGCAATCTTGCGTTTCAATTTCGTATCCCACTTGGTCCGAAATGTTCAGTTCTCAGCCTACTATGAAACGCAATTCCATGTCAGGGAATTAGGCCCTTAACTGTGACCGAGGTAACAGTTCGCTTAAGGTTGCCTCGGCGCTTAGAGAGACATTAATTCACGGGAAGCTTTGGGCTTTGCCTTACGCGTTCCGGCCCTAATCGGCTTTCGATGGCTTAGACAGCGTTGCACCAGCCTCCTTGAATTTCATCAGGTGCGCATCGTCGGCCGAGCCCTTGGTCTCGGCGACGACGCCGAATTCGAGCGGCTCGTCCTGGGCGTATCGCTTTCCCAACCGGTAGGCGATCTCGGCACGAGCCGTCTCGACGCCAAGGTAGAAGGCGTGAGCCGCGTCTCCGCGCAGATCGAGATTTGGATAGAGTCGAAACGGATCGTCGGAAACGTGGTGGCCGCTGCGGTTGTAGATGTGGACGCCATCCTCCGCGACCTCGATGCGATAATTCTGATCGCGGATCTCGGAAGCGAGCGATTTTATTTCCGCAGGGGTTGACGCGAAGCCTTTGCGATCGCGCAACGCCATCAGGCCTGAACCAAAACCCTGCGGCAGCGCGTTCGCCTTGCGAGCCGCGAAATACTCTCGACGCGCGCGGTCGAATTCCTTGATCGCGGTCCGGCAATGCGGGCTCACCTGCACGGCAAGAACGGCCGTGATGTGAAGCTCCGAGCACATCCCCATCAAAAGGGCGTTGATGCCCGTCGTATCGGCGTCGGTCAATTCGGTGACGTTGCCGATGCCCATCAGGATCGGCACGTCAGGGCGGCGCTTCCTTAGATCGTAATAGCGGGCGATTGATGCCGTGAAGCCGTAATGGATCGGATCGAGGATGGGATCGGCGTAGAACGGCCGACCCTTGGCGATCATGATATCGATCACCCTATCGAGAGACGCCATATCGGCCGCGCCGGCGGAGATGAGAATGGGCGCAGCGGGTCCTTCATCGACGATCGAAATCGTTTTTTCCGACAGGCTGAAAAGATAGTCGGCGCCTGCGCGCGTCGCTCGCGACAGCTCTTCGGGATTGAAGGAGTCGACACTGACTTTCGCGCCGTCGGCGTGGAGCGCCGCAATCGACTCTTCGAGATGCGGAAAAGGGCTATCCGGCAGACACCCGAGATCGATCACGTCGGCGCCGTCGGCGCGAAACTTACGCGATTTCTCGACAATCTGCTGAGGCGTTAAAAGAGTTGCGTCGACGATCTCGCCGAAGATCGTCACGTCGTACTCCGAAAGATCGATCTTTCTTGCCGTCTGACCAAGGTATGCCGGCAGATCGGCGATTTCCTCAGGGCCGCGCTCAAAGCGCGTTCCGAAGTGATCGGAAAGACGATCGAGGTCGCCGCGAAATCGGCCTGGCATTATGACTCGATCGGCGTGCTCTGGCAGCTTCAGCCGTCGCTCAACGATCTCCGTCGTCATCAAGGCCGCGACTTTGACTCCGACGTTGGCGACGACTGGCTCGAGATCGGCGTCATTGAGCTCTTCGGCGATACGTTTTACCCGGGGTTCGGCCAGCGACCCTGTTACCAATACGATGCGCTTGGCCATCGGCGGGCATTTCCTTTTACGACTGTCTTCCGTGAATTGGCACCGAACGGCGCTCGTTGCAATCTCCTGCACGCCAGCCATCGACAAATCACGTAATTTACGGTTTCCGTGCTCGATCAGATTGGAGATGCGTTCGCATGAAGAAGGTCCTTCTCATCGGTATCGGCGCCGGGAACCCGGATTACGTCACGATGCAGGCCGTCAAGGCATTGAACGAGGTCGACGTGTTCTTCTTCCTCGATAAGGGACAGGAGAAGGAAGATCTCATCAAGCTTCGAAGAACGATCTGCGAGCGGTTCATAGAAGAAAAGTCTTATCGCATTGTCGAGGTTCCGGGTCCGGAACGGGACCTCGGAGCACCGGATTACAAGTCAGGTGTCCATGCGTGGCACCGCGACAAAGCGCAGATCTTCAACTCGCTCATTTCGAATGAGCTTGGAGACGACGAGGTCGGTGCGTTCCTCGTTTGGGGTGATCCGTCTCTTTACGACAGCACCTTGCGGGTGATCGAGCAGATCATCACCCATGGAACGCTGGCGTTCGAATACGAGGTCATTCCCGGTATCACCAGCGTGCAGGCGCTTGCGGCCGAGCATAAGATCGCGCTGAACCCGATCGGCGAACCGGTTCATATCACGACGGGCCGGAAGCTTCTGGAAGGTCTGCCGGGCGGGGTCGATACGGCCGTCGTCATGCTCGACAACGGGTCGGGCCTCAGGGCCTTGATCAACGAAGACGTCGACATTTTCTGGGGTGCGTACCTGGGAACGCCGGACCAAATCCTGATTTCGGGCAAGCTAAAGGAGTGCGTCGACGCGATCGAAGAGGCCCGCGCCGAAGAGAGAGAACGCAAGGGCTGGATCATGGATACGTATCTGCTTCGGCGCGCGCCGCGGTCGTAACTCAACGCTTCGTTTCGAAGTCGTCCCAAGGTGGGTTTTTGCCAAAGCGCTCGACGAGAAAATCGATGAAGACGCGCGTTTTCGCGGCAAGATAACGGTTCGGCGCATAGAGCGCGTGAATGGTCAGATCGGCCGGCCGGTTGTCCGGCAGAACGATCTTCAATCGCCCCGCTGCGATATCTTCGCCGACGATAAATGTCGGGAGGCTCGTGATGCCGATGCCTTTCACCGCCGCGTCTCGCAGCACGTCGCCATTGTTCGATGACAAGCAGGACCCGATCGAGACAGAAATCGGCTGGCCCTTTTCCGTCAGGTGCCAGCGCTGCATAGAGGTTGTATGGCCATAGCTCAGGCAGTGGTGATTGATCAGGTCAGCCGGTGCTTGCGGCATGCCATGCTTCTTGAGGTAATCGGGCGATGCTACGAGAACCATACGTGCGGGCGCGATGCGGCGCGCGATCAGACTCGAATCGGTGAGCGTGCCGATCCGCACGGTTATGTCGGCGCCTTCTTCGAGCGGATCTATGAACCGGTCCGTCAGCGTCAACTCAACCTTGAGATCGCCGTAGCGGATCATGAAGTCCGCGATTGCCTTACCGAGATAGAGCGCGCCGAAGGACATCGGCGCGTTGACCTTCAGAATTCCCTTCGGCTCGTCGTGAAGGCGCGAGACCTGCGCTTCCGTCTCCTCGACCTGGGCGAGGATCGCCATGCACCGCTCGTAGTAGGCGAGGCCGGCTTCGGTCGGGGTCACGCGCCGCGTCGTCCGATCCAGCAAACGCGCGCCGAGCATCTGCTCAAGCTCCATAACGCCCTTGCTGACGGCTGATCGCGTCAACCCTAGCCGGCGTGCCGCTTCGGCGTAGCTGCCGCTGGCGACCACCTTTACTAGGGCATTCATGGCCTCAAGCTTGTCCATTTGTATCCAAATTGGAACCAGAGTGCTTGAATTATCGCGTATTGAGCAATTTACGTCAACGTACGATAAATCACCCCGTGAGCGGCTAGAGCCGCAACACGAAGCGAATTCGAAGGTGCTTGGAGACACTCATGACCAAGGTTCTCGTTCTCTATTATTCGAGCTACGGCCATATCGAGAAAATGGCAGAGTCTGTGGCCGAGGGTGCGCGCGAAGGCGGCGCCGAGGTCACGGTCAAGCGCGTGCCGGAGCTTGTGCCGGAAGACGTCGCCAAACAGATGCACTTCAAGCTCGATCAGGCGGCGCCGATCGCGACGGTCGACGAGCTGCCGACCTACGACGCAATCATCATCGGCGTGCCGACGCGGTTCGGAAACATGGCGGCCCAGATGAAGAACTTCCTCGATCAAACAGGCGCCCTCTGGTTTGGCGGTAAGCTGATCGGCAAAGTCGGCAGCGTGTTCACGTCGTCGGCAACGCAGCATGGCGGACAGGAGAGCACGATTCTCTCTACGCACACGGTGCTGCTCCACCAGGGCATGGTCATCGTTGGGCTCCCGTACTCATTCCAGGGACAGATGGGCGTCAAGGAAGTCACCGGCTGCTCACCCTATGGTGCATCGACGATCGCGGACGGTGACGGCTCGCGTCAGCCTTCCGCCAACGAATTGGCTGGCGCGCACTTCCAAGGCCGCCACGTTGCTCAGATTGCGGCGCGCCTGAAGGCCTAAGCCGTTGGAATTCAGATCGTCGCTAAATCGGCGACAGTCTGCTTCGTCCGGCGACGATTGTAGCGCCGGATCGATAGGACCACATTACCGATCAACACAGCGAAATCCCGTGCGAATGGGAGAAAGGGCAAGCCATGTCTGGCATTCATCACATCACCGCGATTGCAGGCGATGCGTCCCGCAATCTCGATTTCTACACCCGCGTTCTTGGCCTCAGGCTGGTCAAGAAGACGGTCAACTTCGACGATCCCGGCACCTATCACCTCTACTTCGGTGACGAGGTCGGCCATCCGGGCACGATCCTGACGTTCTTCCCGTGGGCACATGCGCCGCGTGGGCGGAACGGCGTCGGTCTCGCGCAGCAGACGATGTTCCGCGTTCCGGAAGGCGCGATCGGCTACTGGGCGCATCGCTTCGTCGAGAAGGGCGTGCCGCATGAAGCTATCGAGAAGCGCTTCGGCCAATCGGTCCTGTCGTTCACCGATCCGGACGGCATGAGCCTCGCCCTCGTCGGCGTGGCTGGTGCCGAAAAGGAAGCGGCTTGTCAGGGCGGCGACGTCCCGACGGAACATGCACTGCGCGGCTTCTACGGCATCCGGCTTCTGCTCGATGACGCGAAGCGCACGGGCGCGATCCTGACTGACGTCCTCGGCTTCACCGAGGCCGGCAGCGAAGGACCGGTTACGCGGTTCATTGCGAACGGCACGGAAGCAGGCGGCGTCGTCGAGATCCGCGAGGCCAAGGGCTTCTTGTCGGGACACATGGGTCGAGGCTCCGTTCATCACGTGGCGTTCCGCGCTGCGACGGACGAAGCGCAGGCCGAGATGCGCAAGAAGCTCGTCGAGAACCATCGCATCCATGCGACGGAGCAGATGGACCGCAACTACTTCCGGTCGATCTACTTCCGCGAGCCTGGCGGCGTGATTTTCGAGATCGCAACCGATCAGCCGGGATTTGCCGTCGATGAGCCGGTCGCCTCGCTGGGACAGGCATTGAAACTGCCGGCGTTCCTCGAGGGCCAGCGGAAGGAAATCGAGGCAACCTTGCAACCTTTGGAGCAGGCAGCATGACGACGCTAACCTCTGAAGTCATCCGCGCAGGCGCACCTATCGCCGCCGCCCGCGCGGCGATGATCCTGGTGCACGGACGTGGCGCGAGTGCCGAGGGAATGCTTGGCCTCGCGGATGCGTTCGACGCGTCCGATGTCGCTTACGTCGCGCCGCAGGCACGTTCGGGAAGCTGGTATCCGTATTCGTTTATGGCGCCGCTTTCCCAGAACGAACCGCATCTCGGCAACGCGCTGAAAACGCTTTCGAGCGTTGTCGAGGACCTTGAACGGGAAGGCATCCCTGCGGACCGGATCGTGCTGCTTGGGTTCTCACAAGGGGCATGTCTGGCGCTGGAGTTCGCAGCTCGCAACGCTCGTCGCTTCGGCGGTGTCGTGGCCTTGAGCGGCGGCCTGATCGGGCCGGAGGGCACGCCGAGAAACTATGCGGGTTCACTTGCGAGCACGCCGGTGTTTCTCGGTTGCAGCGACGTCGACTCTCACATTCCACTTCCGCGGGTGCACGAGTTGACCGAGGTGCTCACCAAGCTCGGTGGCAATGTGATCGAGAAGATCTACCCCGGCATGGGCCACACGATCGTGCAGGACGAGGTCGATCACGTTAAGAAGATCCTGCAAGGCGTGGGATTGCCCGAGAACAGGTGATGGAATGGAATTCGACTTCGAGACGCTCGCGGCATACGATCGCTACAAGATCCTGACCAGTACGATTGTGCCGCGGCCCATCGCCTGGGTGACGACACTGTCCAAGAACGGCGTCCGCAACGCGGCGCCGTTCAGTTTTTTCAATGCGCTCAGCAAGGAACCGCCGTTGCTTGCGCTCGGCATCACGGCCGACGGGGACGGCAGCATGAAGGATACAGCGCGCAACATTCTCGATACGCACGAGTACGTCATCAACTTAGTGCCGCGCTCTGCCGCGCAATCGATGAACCTGACGTCGATCGATGCAACGTCTGACGTTGACGAGCTTGCGCTTGCCAAGCTCGAAACGCGGCCTTCGCTGAAGGTCAAGCCGGAGCGGATCGCGATCAGTCCCGTCGCGTTCGAATGCCGGCTTCATACGCCGATCGTGCTTTCAAACCAGCTGATCGCGCTCGGCGAGGTCGTGCAGGCGCACGTCGCCGACGCCTTCATTCTCGATGCTGCGAAGTTCTACGTTGATACACCTGCGATGCATCTCATCGGACGCCTACACGGCCGTGGATGGTACGCGACGAGCGATGATGCGTTTCAGATGCCTCGGCCGGAACCGTATGCGGAGTTCGAGAACAGCGAATGTGTTCGCTTGAAATAGTCTTACGACTGTTCGAGTTCGACTTCGGCGCGCAGGCTCTCGAGATCGCGAGACACGGTGGCGACTGCGAGTTTCTTTCCCGCACTCAGGTACGTCACCTTGCAGTCGTGCTTCGCGGGGTCGCCATCGATCTCGAGCCTGTCCCATTTTTCCGCGTGGCCGACGTAGGAGATCGTCACGTCGTAGTGCTGGCTCCAGAAGAACGGAACGGCATCGAAGCGTTGACGTCCGCCGAGAATATTGATCGCCGCGGTCTGGCCCTGCCGTTCAGCAACGACCCAATGCTCGACTCGGATCGGACTGCCGCTGTGCCGGTCGGGCCAACGGGCGATGTCTCCGACGGCATAGATTCCGGGGACATTCGTTTGCAGGTATTCGTCGACGACAATGCCGTTGTCGGCGGCGATCCCGGCACCCGACGCAAGCGCCACGTTCGGCTTTACTCCAATGCCCGCGACGACGAGATCGGCTGTGAGCCGTTCGCCGTTCGCCAGAATGACCGCTCCCTCTTCGATCGCCGACGCAGACCTTCCGAAATGGAAGACAACGCCATGCTCTTCGTGGATGGCCTTGACCATGTCACCGAGCTCGGGCCCTAGGATTCGTTCGAGCGGCCGCGCCTGTGGTCCGACGACGTGGACTTCGATATCGCGGTGTCTGAGCGCAGCCGCCGCCTCGAGGCCGATGAAGCTCGTGCCGATGACGACGACTTTTTTAGCGTTGGCGGCTTTCGCGATGATCGCGCGGCTATCGTCGAGGGAGCGCAGATAATGGACGCTCGATAGCCCGGCTCCAGGTACATCGAGCCGAACGGGGTCGGCTCCGGTCGCGATGAGTAATCTGTCGAACGAAAGTCTGCTTCCGTCCGTAAGCACGAGGGCGGCCCCGGCGGCGTCGATCGACTGCACGCTGGCGTTCAGCCTGACGTCAATCTTCTGTTCCGAATAGAAGTCTGGTGTGCGGAGCGGAATCCAGTCTTCCGACGCCGTTCCCGCCAGATAATCCTTCGACAGGTTTGGCCGATCGTAGGGGAGCGCATCGTCGGCGCTCAACATGATCAACTCACCGGCGAACCCCTGGCGACGCATCATCTCAGCAGCAGCATTGCCGGCAGCACCGCCGCCAACGATGACAACGGATTTGATGTCCTGCTTGGGCTCGACCTGCTTCCCGAACCTCGGGCTATCGACTTTCCGCCGGACGAAAATCTGCGATCCCGCTTGCTCGACATGCCAACAGGGAACCGGATTAAGGGCCGGCGCGCGAAGGGCTTCTCCCGTCCGCAGACTGAAACATGCGTGGTGCAACGGACATCGAACCGTATCGTCGACGAGCAAACCCTCAGCCAAGGGCCCGTTGTAGTGGGTGCACGTGGCGTCGATTGCGAAAAGTTCGGCGCCACGACGAGCAAGCAGCACGGCTTGATCGCCGATGTGTCCCAACAGCATGGCGCCGTCGCCGAGATCGGAAGCGGCGATGCCACGCGTCAGATCCGGGCCGCGAGGTTCACCCTGTTCGTCGGCCATGTCTTGCTCCAATGCCTGGGACTTAGTTCCTGAAGAACTCAGGCTTGGGTGGGGATGTTCCGAGTCGTCTCGAAAAGGAACCACACGCGCCGTTCGCCTTCATCGATCCAGTTTTCCAGGAGGCTTGCAGTTGCGACGTCGCCATGCTCGTCACAGAGGTCGTGGACCTGCCGCATTTCGTCGACCAGTTGCAGATTGTCGTCCCTGAGCTCGGCGATCATGTCGTTCGGCGTGACATAGTCGGCGTCGTTGTCGAGGATGCGTTTCTGGCTGTTGATCTGGCCGATGGAGCGGATTGTCGTTCCGCCGAGCTTGCGCGCGCGTTCGGCGATATCATCGGTCGCCGCAAAAATTTGCTCGCCCTGCTCGTCGAGCAGCAGGTGGTAATCGCGGAAATGCGGACCCGACATATGCCAGTGGAAGTTTTTTGTCTTGATGTAGAGCGCGAAAAAGTCCGCGAGCAGCGCCGACAAAGCGGCAGAGATGTCCTTGATGGCGTTGTCGGAAAAGTGCGACGGCGTATCAAGAGCCGCCTTGCGTCGGGACTTGGCAGATTCGGCTTTCATGTTTGTCATTTCCTTGCTGTGTGTTGCTCGGGGGGAGTTGCCTTCAAAGAAATCCATCATCACAGGACGGTCACCGCCCATCATTTGCATTGATCGATGCCACCCGCGGCTTCTTCGGCCACCATTTTTAGCAGGGATGCCATTTTCTCTATCGTCGATTGGATGGTCGACGCTATCCCATACCGGTTCGCGAGCCAGCCTAAATCTTGGTATGATATCGACACGACCCCGGTATCGTCCTGCCAAACGAGAGCTTTCAGCGGTAGGTCAATTCCGATCGTTCGCGCAGTTTGCATCAGCAGCGTACCGGCACGCGGATTGCCGAAAATCAATACCTCGGTCGGCTGCAAGTCGAGGCCAACTTTCGCCGCCGCCGCGGCATGGTCGACACGAGCGACGACGGTCATCCCATGACTCACTACCGCAGCTACCAGCCTATCTGCGGTCTCTTTCGGCGGGTGTTGGCTCCGAAGCGTGACCAAGCCTTCGACCATCCTTAGTACCGCTCCGGTTTGACCGCTTCAGCAGGCGCCACTGTTAGCCCCGAGGGACGGCGGTTGTCCACCGGCACCAACTCGAATTCGTGCATTTGAGAAAATTGCAATAAAAGTCGGATTTCGAGCGGGACATCCGGTGACGGGCGCAAGGCCCTCCTCTATTCAAGCTGAGGCCGATATCCGCCGCGAATTGGGGGGCAAATGAAACTGAGCTTTTGGACTTTGCCGGCTATGCCGGCCGTGCTCAGCGTTACCGCGGGCTATGTCGATACAGCGGGCTTCCTTGCCCTGCATGGCCTCTTCACGTCTCACGTCACCGGCAACTTCGTGACGCTTGGCGCATCTCTGGTGCAGGGCACCTCCGGCGCAACTGCGAAGATCCTTGCCCTGCCCGTCTTTTGCGCAACTGTAGTCGGCATTCGCATTCTACAATATGGCATCGAACGACGGGGCTTGCCGGCACTCGGCACATTGTTAACGTTGCAGCTGGCTCTACTCACGCTTGGCGGACTTCTCGCGACGCGCTTCGGGCCATTTCCCGATGCTGACGCCTTGCCAGCACTCATGACCGGAATGGCTCTGGTCATCGCGATGGCCATCCAGAACGGTTTCCACCGAACTCATTTTTCGAGCGCTCCACCCTCGACCATCATGACGGGAACGACGACGCAAGTGATGCTCGACCTTGCCGATCTGTTTCACGGCGTCTCGCCCGAAGCGAAGGCGGCGCTGAGGCCGCGGCTCACCAGCATGCTCGATAGCGTCGTCGCTTTCGCGCTCGGTTGCGGGGCTGCGGCGCTTCTCTATTTGCACTTCAGGGAGCGGGCATTCGTCGTGCCGCCTGTCCTCGGGGCACTTACGCTGCTTCTCCACCTTTCCGGCAAGAGGAAGAAGAAAACGCCGGCTTGAATCGTCGAGGGAAACGTCATCCCATCTCGATGACGTTTCCCAGACGCGGTTTAGAAACTAGACGTGCGCCGGAGATTTCACGCCTTTGTAACGTGCCGCGGGCGTGTTTCGCGAAAGGTTGGGTCCGAGCGCCAGACGCGCTGTGTTATATTTCTCCCAATCCGCCACGTCCGGCAGCGATGGGATCGTCACAAGCTCTCCAAGATCCAATCCGGCGAGCGCTGCATCGACCATGGGTTCGACATCCATGACCATCTCCGGCGGCAGTCCCGATGGATCAATCCCGGCGCGCTCCCATATCTCGGTTTTCGTGGCGCCGGGCAGCACGGCCTGAATGCGAACGCCGCTTTCGGCAAGTTCAGCGTTAAGGGTCAACGACAAGTTTAGGACGTAGGCTTTGGAGCCGCAGTACGTGGCATTAAAGCGTTCCGGCGCGAGGGCGAGGACGGATGCGATATTGATGATCGTGCCGGATTTCTTCGCCGAGAAGTTCGCCGCCGCGGCGGATGCAAGGTGGGTAACAGCGGTTATGTTGAGATCGATGATCTTATCGGTGACGTCCATATCCGCGCCGACCAAGGGACCGTTTCCGCCCATGCCTGCGTTGTTGACGAGGACCGTGACGGCCCGGTCGTCGCGAAGCCGTTTGGTGACCTTTGCAAGATCAGCTTTCGACGTGAGATCGGCAGGAAACACTTCGGCAGAGCGCCCGGTCTCTGCTTTGATCCGATCGGCAAGCGCCGTCAATCGCTTGGCGTCGCGCGCTACGAGAATGAGATCGTAGCCTCGTTTTGCCAGCCGGTCGGCGTATATGGTGCCGATGCCCGCAGATGCGCCAGTAACCAACGCCGTGCCTTTTGAATTCGCCATGAGAGAGGCCCTTTCCTTGAGATGATGGGCTCGCGCCGACGAGCCGGTTCAGTTTTCCGCAGCATACATTACTATCATCATATTTCTGGTCACGCGATCATCGGGTGACGGCGGGCAGCTGGGGATTCAGGTTTCCGAACGCAAGCGGATCAAAAGAGGAAGCGCGATTGCGCCGCACGCAATTCAAGAGTCATAAAAGTTTATTCCTTGAGGAGCGCAGACCGGACCGACTGCAAAATTTCGTCGGAAACCGGATGCCCCTTCGTCGATCTCGCGAGTACCAGCCCGCCTACCAGCATTGCGATATCCGTCAGTGCTTCTTCTCGCGTCGCAGCCTTCTTTTTTCCCGAGAGCAACGGAGAGATTTTTTCGATCATCATGTTCAGACCGGCTGCAAAGGCGGCGCGAACCGAACCTTTCGGATTTTCCCGCGTGATATCTCCGCACATCGCTGCCGCCGGACAACCAAGTCCGATCGCGTCGCGATGTCCTTTTGCCGTATATCGCTTGATGAACTCGGTTCTCGCGGCCTTTTTATCGGAGCCGTTTCGCTCTGCGATGCCGTCATACACGCTGCGCCTGTCTTCGAAGGCTCTTGTGCAGGCTTCCGCGACAAGAGCTTCTTTCGAGCTGAAATGCCCATAAAAGCCGCCGTGCGTGAGACCCGCTTCAGCCATTACGGCTGGAATGCTGACACCGTCGATGCCGTGCTCGAGAAACAGCCGAGATGCGGCATTGATCACATCTTCGCGGTGCTGGTCAGCTTCTTTGCGCGATACCCGCGGCATTATCTGTTCTCCTTAAGCCCGCACTCGGGTCTCTGTGACGCTGCGTGACCCCATGATCAAGCAGGTCTCCGAACCGTGAGCGACGAGGTTACCTTCCTTGTCGAAGACTTTACCCTCTGAACTTCCTATTCGCCCGCCTATCGAAAGCACGACGCCTTCGCAGCGTAACACCCCGGTGGCCTCGAATACGGGGCGCGCAAAATTCGTCTTCATCTCTAACGTTGTGTACGACTGCCCCGCTGGCAACATTGACTGAATAGCACAAGCCATTGCCGTGTCGAGAAGCGCAGCAATCCATCCGCCGTGAACCGTTCCCATCGGATTGTAGAACCGTTCGGACGGCGTGCCTTCGAATATGACCCTGCCTAGCCCGATCTCCACGGGGAGAATGTCCGTCGTTTCGCTGAAGGGCGGACGAGCAAGAGAACCGTCTCGCAACGCAGCGAGAAAGGCGAGACCCGTCATCGATGCCGCGACATCGCGAGGAACGATTCCAACTGGTACTTGCCCATTCACGTCCATTTCGCCTTCTCCAACCTTGAGGTGCGTCAACTTTAGGTGTTGCCGGCCTGCGCCGGTTCTTGCATTACACTGATCATATATTATGTCGGACATCATGAATAGCTAGTCGAGAGAGGAGCGGACCAATGTCGCGAGATCCGATCGTGATCGTATCAGCGGTCAGGACACCATTAGGCCGGTTTCTGGGGGATTTGGCGCCTCTTCAGGCTTCCGATCTCGGTGCCCATGCCATTCGATCGGCTGTGGAACGGGCGAAGATTGCGCCGGAAAAAGTCGACGAGGTTCTGTTCGGAAATGTGCTCACGGCCGGCCAAGGTCAGGCTCCGGCGAGGCAGGCGGCCAGGGCCGCGGGCCTTCCGGATGCGGTTGGCGCGTCCACGATCAACAAAGTCTGCGGCTCGGGCATGAAGGCGACGTTTCTCGGACACGATCTTTTGGTGGCAGGCTCCGCCGACATCGTCGTATCGGGCGGCATGGAGTTGATGTCGAACGCGCCGTATCTCCTTCAGAAGGCGCGCGCCGGCTTCCGCGTGGGACATGGTCAAATACTGGATCACATGCTGCTCGACGGCCTCGAAGACGCTTATGAAAAGGGCCGAAGCATGGGTGACTTCGGAGAGGCGACCGCAGAGGCTTATCAGTTCACGCGCGCCGACCAGGACGCCTTCGCAGTCGAGACTTTGACCCGCGCCAGGACCGCCATTCAGTCCGGGGCCTTCAAAGCCGAAATCGCGCCTATCACGATTACGACCAAGGACGGCGACAAGGTGGTGGCCGATGATGAAAATCCGCTAAAGGTTTCGCCGGAAAAAGTTCCGAAGCTGAAGCCGGCCTTCCGGCCCAACGGAACGATCACAGCTGCGAGTTCGTCGGCTAATGCCGATGGCGCTGCGGCGCTTGTTCTTACGCGCCGTTCGATTGCGGAGTGCGAAGGTCTTCCGATTCTTGCCGAGATCCGCGCGCACGCGACGCACAGCCAGGAGCCGGCGTGGTTCACGACGGCGCCGATCCCGGCAATTCGCAAAGTTCTCGCGAAGGCCGAGTGGAACGCAGGCGACGTCGATCTCTACGAGATCAACGAAGCTTTCGCAGCAGTGGCGATGGCTGCGCAGAAAGATCTCTCGATCCCGCGCGATAGGCTCAATGTGAATGGCGGCGCGTGTGCACTCGGACATCCGATCGGCGCGACTGGAGCTCGCTTGATCGTGACGCTCCTGCATGCCCTAGAAAATCGCGGCGCGACGAAAGGCATCGCGTCTGCGTGCATCGGTGGCGGCGAGGCGACGGCCATCGCGATCGAACGGGTTCTGCATTAAGCGCAAGCGCGCGGCTTGGCTTCACTCAGACGAGGCCCAGCCGCGACTGCAATCTATCGGTCGACGCCCGTATCAGGCGGTCCGCGACGATGCCGATGAAGGCAATCGCGAAGCCGGCGGTGATGCCGCGGCCCGCGTCGGCTTTCGCCAGGGCAATGAACACTTCCTGGCCGAGATCGCGCGTTCCGATCATGGCGCAGATGATGATCATGCTGAGCGCCAAGAGCACCGTCTGATTGATCCCCAGCATGATCTCGGGGAGCGCCAGAGGCAACTGCACGCGCCAGAACATCTGACGGGGCGTGCATCCGGATACGGTCGCGGCTTCGATGAGATTTTCCGGGATCTGGCGAATGCCGTGATTGGTATAGCGGATAGCCGGCACGATCGCGAAAAGTACCGTCGCGATCATCGCCGTCACGTCGCCGACGCGGAACAGCATGACAACCGGGATGATGAAGCAGAACGATGGAAGCGTCTGCAGCGTGTCGAGGATCGGAGTCATAAAAGCGGCAAAGCGGTCATGCCGGGACGCGGTGATACCGAGAGCGATGCCGAACAGCGCAGCGATCATCGCCGACACGCCGCACAAATAGAGCGTCGCCATCGACTTTTCCCAAAGTCCGGTTACGGCGCAGAAGGACGTCATAAGGACGACGAGCACTGCAAGGCGCGGCCCTGAAAGCCGATAGCCAGCGAGACCGACGAGCAGAACCATTCCGAGCCACGGGAAGCCCACGAGAAAGTCACGTATCGGATTGAGGATGTAGAGCAGCAGCGTTGTGCGGAAAGCTTCTATGGCGTCGAAGAAGTGGATGTTCACCCAATCGACCGCAGCCTTCCACCACGGTGCCGTCGAGATCTTGATCGCCGCCGGCACGGACGCAAACGCCGGCAGGAAAACGCCGAGCAGCGTGGTAACCGCGAGTATTGCGACGGCAACCGTCAGCATCGGATAGCGCTGCACAAAATTCTGATCGGCGATATGCGGCGACGGCCGGGTTTTGGCCGCCGCCTGGCTCAACCGGTCGAGCACGATCGCAAGGGCCACGATCGCAAGGCCCGCCTCCATGCCTTGCCCGATTTTCAATGCGCGGAGTGCAAGCAACACGTCGTAGCCAAGGCCGCCGGCGCCGATCATCGAAGAAATGATGACCATGTTGAGGGCCAGCATGATCACCTGATTGACGCCGATCATCAGCGTCGGCCGGCCAGATGGGAGCAAAACTTTCAGCAGCTTCTGCCGCGGCGTGCAGCCGACCATCTCGCCGAAGTCGTCGATCTCGTGCGGCACGCGCTTCAATGCAAGGATCGTAGCCCGCACCATCGGCGGCATGGCGAACACGGCGGTCGCAAGCATGCCCGAAACGGGGCTATTGCCGAACAGAAGCAACATCGGAATGAGATAGGCGAATGTCGGCATCGTCTGCATCAGATCGAGCATCGGCTCGATGATCGAGCGATCGATCCGGGGCTTGCGGAAGGCGAGTACGCCGAGCGCCAATCCAACGACGACGCAGAGCGGAACGCTGATCGCGATCAATGCCAGCGTCAGCATGGCGCTATCCCACTGGCCGAAGAGCGCGATGTAGGTCATGCAGCCCGCTGCGAGCGCGGCGAGACGCCAGCCTCCGAATGCATTACCGGCGAGGGCGAATGCAGCGCATATGCCGACCCACGAGAGCCGCGGAAACTCAAACGCATCGGGGCCGTATCCGGACTTCCAGCCCTTGGCGAGCAGGTTGATCGCCCACTGCAGCGGGACATTGAAGATGTCGGTTATCCCGCGCGTCAGCCAAGTGAAATTGGTTTTGAGCCACGCCATGAAAGCCGAGATCCAGTCGGAGACCGGAATGATGGCGTACGAGGGATATTTTACGGCCCAGGGCGCGATGCTCGGCACCATGTAGAGAACCGCGACAACTGCCACGGCTGCAATCCACAACAATGTGGGAGCCGATATCGAGGGCGCCCGTACCGGCGCTGAAGCATCCGCAACGGTCATGCTCGCGCCTCGCGCAACTGGTCGCGATCGGCGAGCAGATCGATCACGTCATCGGGTGTGACCTCGCCGATGGGCTTGCCATCCGCGTTTGTAACAAGAAAGACTTTTCGTGCGCCGACGATGCGAGCGGAAAACGTCGACACTTTATCGGTCGCCTTCACCGATCCGCCGTAGTCCGCCGAGGGCGATAGAGGACGCATCAGCCGCGCGGCCGACATGACCTTGGCGCGCTGCACGTCGCGGGTGAATTCGGCGACGTAATCGGTAGCAGGGTGAAGGACGAGTTCTTCGGGCGTGCCAGTCTGGATGATCTCGCCATCTTTCATAATGGCGATGCGGTCAGCCAAGCGTATCGCCTCATCGAAGTCGTGCGTGATGAACACGACCGTCTTTTTGAGCACGCTCTGCAGCCGAAGGAGCTCGGTTTGCATCTCGCGGCGGATCAAGGGATCGAGAGCCGAAAACGGCTCGTCGAGAAACCAGATTTCCGGTTCAACCGCGAGACTTCTGGCGATGCCAACCCGTTGCTGCTGGCCACCCGACAATTCGCGCGGATAGAACTGCTCACGGCCGTTCAGGCCCACGAGATCGATCACCTTACGCGCACGCGCCTCGCGCGATTTACGATCGACCCCCTGCACCAACAGCGGAAATGCGATGTTCTCGAGCACCGTCAGATGCGGAAGGAGAGCGAAGTGCTGAAACACCATGCCCATTCTGTGCCGGCGGATTTCGATCAGCTCGTCGGGCGTCGCCTTGAGCAAGTTGATGCCGTCGAGTTCGATCGTGCCCCACGTCGGCTCGATTAGCCGAGAAAGACAACGGACGAGTGTCGACTTGCCAGAACCCGAAAGACCCATGACGATGAAGTTCTCGCCTCGCCTCACTTCGAGGGAAGCGTGCCGTACGGCGCCGACGAGTTTGGCTTCGCCGAGATTTTCTGCGGTCGCCACCCCGCCGCGATCAGCGAGAAACTTCTCCGCACCCGGGCCAAAGACCTTCCAAATATCTTTGCAAAGCAGCTTTACCGGTCGGGCGTCTGCGGCCGATTTCGTTTCATCGCGCAGCGGCGCTTGGTCGTTCATTCCGGATTGCTCCATGTGCTTGTGCGCGACGTAGTCCCAAAAACAAAGGGAACCGGACGACCCTCGCAATGGCCGCCGGTTCCCGTCTCTTTTCACTCAGAGCGACAAAGGGAAACGTACCCGCTTTTTATTTCGCCCATTCCTTCCACTTTGCTTCGTTGGCGCTGATCCAAGCAGCAGCGACGTCATCCATCGACTTGCTTTCGAGGTCGACTTCGCCCGACATCTTGTTCAGCTCGGCGGTGTCGATGTTGTAGTTCTTGGCGACCTTGTAGGCGACGGGCCACTTATCCTTCAGGCCCTTCCAGGAGTATTTCCAGATTTCGCCGTGCGGCTTGCCGCAGTCGTACTTCTTGTCGGGATTGATGCCCCACTTCGGATCCGTGTAGCAGGCCGGTTCATATTCCGGGAATTGGATCCATTCGCCCTGGTATTTCGCAGGCGCCCAATGTGGAGAATAGATCCAGAGTAGGATCGGTGCTTTCCGCTGATATGCGGAATTGAGTTCGGCGAACATGGCGCCATCGGTTCCCGCGTGAACGACCGTGAATGGCAGGCCGAGCGCTTCGACGCGTTCGTCATCGAAGCCTTCCCACGTTACCGGGCCGCCGAGATAACGGCCTTTCGGTGCGGTGTCCGGTGTTGCGAAGGCTGCAGCGCACTTGGGATCCTTCAGTGCTTTCCAGTCAGGAAGGCCCGGGCACTTCTCTTTCATGTATTCCGGAAACCACCACTCTTCCTTGGCCTTGGGACCAAGCGCGCCAAGGCGCTCCGTTTGGCCGGTTGCGTCGGATGCCTTCATGGCCTCGCGCGCAGTGGTGTCCCAGTATTCGACGCCGATATCGATATCGCCGTTGGTGAGGCCAGTTGTCAGGCTCGAGAGATAATCCGCGGTCGGATATTCGACGTTATATCCGAGCTTCGTGAGGATGCCGCCGAGGATCTTGGCGTTGAGATTGACGCTCGTCCAATCGAACAGCGCGATCTTGATTGGATCGGTCGATTCCGGTGCCGCCATAGCCTGCGAGAGGCCCGCGATAGAAAGGAACGTCGCGCAAGCTCCTCCGGCCAAAACTCGTTTGACGGTATGGTACATTGGTTAGCCTCCAAGCCAACTTTGTTGAGGTCGAAACTACTAAATCGGTACGACTGGACTTTCCTGCGAGTGATAATTGTTGAACTATGCTACCGATCCGGCAGCGCATTCAAGGCCAAATTCAGGGCAAGTGGCGCAAATATAAGCAGCACTCTGACGGGTCGAATTTTTTGATCGGCGCCCGTATGGAAGACTGCGACCCACCAGCTTTTTTCGAGCGCGGACCGCATGGAGAGCGTGGCTTTCTGTGGCGCGTTTCGCCGGGGCACTCCATCCTTTCAAATCTGAAAGGGCCAGGACATCCGGCCCTTTCCTGTCGTTCGTCGTGACGTCTCGTGTCGCCCTTCGTTAGGATGGCGGCATCTGGAAGTACCAGTTCGCGGCAAGCACGACTGCAAGGCCGGCCAATAGGGTCAGGTACGGCAAAATGCCGGCTTTGCGCTCGCCGAGATCCTCGCCGGTCAGTCCCAAATCATCGAGCGCCCCTTGCGGGAAACGACCTTTGTCCTGGACGTAATGCCTAAACGCAAAGACCGGGAGGATGAGCGCAGCAAAGGCAAAGCCAACCCAGAGTGCGTTTGAATAGCCCCAGACCTTCGCGCCTGCGCCCATGAAGAGCGCGTTGACGAATGCAAGGATCGTATTCAATCCGATCAGCCACGTCGGCGCACGATAGGGGCGCTCGATATGGCCGCTATCGACCCGGTGCATCCACCCGGCGTTGAGGTTCAGGAAGTTGAAGATGATGTAGCCGACATTCGACACGGCGAGGATGAAGAAGTAGCCGGTCGAGTCCGATGCGATCGCAAGCAGGAAGAGGTTGAAGACGAGATCGGTCCACATGGCGCGCGTCGGAGCACCGTGCGAGTTCGTGTGGCTCAGATAGCGCGGCAGCCAGCCATCGACCGAGCCCTGATAGAGCGTCCGCGACGATCCCGCCATCGCGGTCATGATCGCAAGCACGAGGGCCAGGATCATCAGCGCTACAAAGACTTCCTTGATGAACGCATTGCCGCTCGCCACCATGTTGGCCATCGCATCGGCGACACCCGTACCCGCAACGATGCCGGGATCCTTCATACCGTCGACGCCGAGAACACCCTGAAAAGTGAAGGGCACGAGGATGTAGAGCAGAAGGCAAAGCAGACCTGAATAGAAGATGGCCTTGAACGTGTCGGTCTTTGGATTGCGGAACTCACTCGTGTAGCACACCGCCGTTTCGAACCCGTAAGTCGACCAGGCTGCTATGAACATGGCGCCGAAAAAGAGCGTCCATCCGACATTGCCGTCAACGCCCGGAAGATAAGGCCCTGCGACGTTGGCCGCGTGGAACTGGCCGTTGAACAAGGGCACTATGCCGACGATCAGCATCGGGATGATGACGAGGAGGCCGATCCACTTCTGGGCATTTGCGGTTCCAAGAATGCCGCGGTGCTGGATGGCGAATACGATCAGCATCAACGCGGCGCCGATGAAGAACGTCGAGTTGAAATTCAACGTTCCGAGACCCGGTACCACGATGCTTAGCGCGTTAAAGGATTGTATCGCGGGCGTGTGGAGCGTGGTGACGGCGGTGATTGCGTCCGCTGCGGCTTTCCCGGCATTGGCGGGATCGGCGAGCCAAGCGACGACTTCAGGCGATTTATCGGTGAAGCCCGGAATGGGCGCCACGGCATTCAAGATATATCCGGCGGCGATGGCGCAGCCGAGCGATAGAACCGGCGACCACGCGAACCAGTTGCACCAGACCGACAGCGGGGCAATCAATTTCGAATAGCGAAGCCATGCCGTCGCGCCATAGACCGAAGCGCCGCCCGACTTATTGGGGAAGAGGCCAGCTATCTCAGCGTAGGTGAACGACTGCAGGAACCCCATGATCATGGAGATCGTCCAGACGACGAAGGCGAGCTTTCCGGCGGTGCCGGCTATGCCTCCTATCGAAAAGAGGACGAGGGCAGGTACGCCACTTGCGACCCAAAAAGCACCACGCCAATCGATGGCGCGATGAAGCGTATTCTCGGAAACTCCCCCAACAGGTGGGTCGTATGTCGTAGTCATTGGCATCCCCGACGTTGAAAGTGATCAGAAGATCGACGTGATAAGACGCGAACGCCACGAACCGGGTGGCCGGCGCGTGGCGCTATACATTCAGCGGAATTTCAAAAAGTGCATCGTGCCTGGGACTTGGCCAGGCACCACAGGCATTTGCGCCTGCTATGGTTCCGGATAGTTGCGCCGTGTCCGGATCGGACATGCGAACCCCTGTACCAATCGCAACCAATTCAGGCTGCTAACTCACGAGAATTCCACGCTAACATGGATGTATCGGACTCACAATAAAATCCATTTCGTGAGAGGCACAATTGTCGACACTGTGTTCGGAAGGAGCCGAGCGCGCGATCGAAATTACGACCGGATCTCACGCATGAAGTTGCGATAGAGCTTCTCAGCGTCAGCAGCGAAATTTGCTGTGTGGGGCTTTGCCGTCTCGGCCATGCGCGGGAGCGCTCCGGGCCCATGCGTTCGTTCCAATGCTTCGGCGTAAGCGGGGATGTTGCCCCAATCCGAAATCGTATTTTCCTCTATCTCGACATGATACTGCATGCTCCAGGCATTCTTGCCGATGCGCATCGCTTGACAGGGACAAGCATCCGATTGGGCGAGAACAACTGCGCCTTCGGGCGGCTGCGCCACTCTCACCGAGTGCCATTGGACCGCTTTGAACTGCTTCGGCAAACTACCGAACACCGGATCGCTGTCTGCTGCGGGTGTCAACGACACATCGAGGATTCCGATTTCCGACGGACGCTGCGGGCCGCATGTGCCGCCGAGTGAATTGGCCAGCAACTGGTGACCGAGACACAGCCCTACGAACGGCTTGCCAAGCTCCCGCACCCAGCGGCGGATCGCGCGCTTCTCGTCAATCAGCCACGGACACTCTTCGACATCCCAAACGTCCATTGGGCCGCCCATGACCCAAAGCGCATTGTAGTTCTCGAGCGGCGGGATGGCCTCGCCTTCATCGAGTTCGACGGCATCCCACGAAACACCATCGGCGGCGAAAAATTTTCGGAAGATGCCAGGATGCTCACACGCAATGTGTTGAAAGACTAGAAAGTGCATCTGGCCCCCTCATTCGTTTTTGGGCGCCTCCTCTGGCATAGTCGGAAGGAAATAGCCACGCTGGAAAGTCGCGCTTACTTATCAAGCGGCCTGACCTCCGCCTCACGCGTTTGGCGCCCCCGTCATCAGCGCCGCATATTTTGGTGTTTAGTAAAATCGTGTCAACGCAGGCATCGGGGAAGGTTGAGCCGGGTCTGTCAGCACCGGGGCAGGTTCGTTCCAAGAATGCGGAATTTCGCAATGATTACAGCGATGTCGCATAACTGTCACACACTTCGGCAATGGTGTTATGGTGTCTTAAGCGACGCGCATCCGACCTCACGGGATCTTCGACCGTCGATCGCCGCCCGCGTCCCAAAGACCCCGATAGCCTTCCTTTCGAAACATGCTTGGCGCGCGTAAGTGATAGCAATCCGAGGGTCACATGCTGGATGAAGTCCGCTCCGAGAACCAGGCCGGGCCAGAAATTGCGCCCCGCGCACCCGCGGCGAAGCGCGTGGGCCATTTCCGCCAAATTCTGCTGTGGCCGGTGGAGCTGGTGCCGACAAATCCTGAGCCTGCTCACCACGACTTTGCAGCCGTCCTGGCCACGCTTGGTCCCGACAATCCATGGAAAGAGATCGAGGACGAATTCACCGGCGATCCGAAGAATTTTCAGGAGCGTCACTACAATGAATTTGTGACCTTCCTGCCGCCGGTGCAGCGCTTTCTCTATGGCAGCGGACGGGCGAAAGTCTCGGGCGGCGTTTCTTCTGAAAGCCCGATCACAACGTTTCGGCGGACGGACGTTTCTGCTGTACGGGTTACGCTCACGCCTGGCTCAGAGCCGGTCGAGCTCAAGGTCGCGCACGTCGATCTCTATTTCTTTTTCGAGATCGACGTAGCTATTCTCGCGCTCGAACTCTACGCCGACGACATCAGCCTGGCTGCGGCTCAGGACGCTATGTTCCGGCTCGGCCGCACACATCCAGCCTATTGGGAAAAGACAGGCGTCGCGGGGCATTGCCCCGCCAAGGTCGAATTCATTTCGAATCAGGGAAAGGTTCTTTCCGCCTCCGACTATGAGGATCGCGAAAAATTTCTCACGCAAGTCTGCGCCAAGAGAGCGGCGCGCGTCGCTGCTCATTGGCAATTCCTGCTGAATCCGCTCGTCCCGCATCATTCCGATCAAACCGGGCTGCTGCGCTACAAGCAGCTTGAATACTACCGCATGCCGCAGATGACGCTTCTCGCCATGAAAGCGGGCAACGATCTTACACGCGCTGATTACGTACGGCTCGCATTTGCTTCGGGTCCCGGAGATTGCTCGGAGCTTCCCTTCTCGCAGCGGCATCTCGAAGACTTCGAGGAGCGGTATTGCTACGATCGCTATTTTTGCCAGCACAACGAAGTCGAGTGGCCGGAGAGCCGCTATATGTCCTGCGGACATGCGCTTGTCGTTACAGGCAGTGCCGACAATCCATTCTTCGTCGACAGCAACCACGGATGCGTCAACAGCTTCAGGCACGAGCATTTCCTCGTGTTCCTGATCGCGCATTTCCACAAAGCTTCTCTTCTCATGTTCTCCGATCGCCTTACCGGCGCCTTGAGCAAGCTTGATGCCAACGACAAGAACGCGGTGCTGCTCTTCCGAAAGGCGTCCCGCCGGGCGCTCGAAACATTCCTACGCTTCACGCATCGCTATTGGTTCCACGCGGTCAGCAACCAGACGCAAGCACACGACATCTTCGAGCTTTGCCGCTCGCATCTTGAGATCGATAGCCTGTTCGACGACATCCGGCAGGAAATTCAGGAAATGAGCGAGTTCCTCGAAAATGAGGCGCTGCGCAGGCAAAGCGATACGATGACACGTTTGACGGTCGTGACCACGCTCGGCCTCATCGGTACGACCGTTACCGGCTTCCTCGGCATGAATATTCTGGCCTGGGCCGATCAATCCACTCCGTGGCGGCTCACGGCGTTCGTGGCGGTCCTCGTACCCACGATCGTTTTGACGCTCTTGACGGTCGCCAAATCCCGCCGGCTATCGGACATGATGGAATCGCTGTCCGATGGCACGGCGAGCTGGTTTCCGAGGTTCGGACGGACGCCCAAGCTTTAGACGAATGAATGTCAGCAGAACGTCGCGTTCGTCGGCTACGCGAACAGCAACGATTTCCGGTTCAGTGGGGGCATTAAAGAATGACGGTGAAGCAACTTTTCTCGTGCGCGTGCCTTGCGGCATTTGTGATCGCAGCCCCAGCTTTCGCGGACGCGCCCCGGCACAACGTCGTGCTCTTCGTTCCTGACGGACTGCGGGCCGGTATGGTGACGCCGGAAACGGCGCCGACGTTCGCCGAGGTCCGGGACAAAGGTGTCAACTTCGTCAACAGCCATTCGCTTTTCCCGACCTTTACGATGCCGAACTCGAGCGGCATGGCGACCGGGCACTATCTCGGCGATACGAGCATTTTCAGCAACACAATCTATGCCGGATTCCCGATCAAAACGGTCAGCAACGCACGCATGGCCTTCATCGAGCACGACGGCGTGCTCGGCGACATCGACGAGCATTTCTCCGGAAACTACATCGACGAGGAGACGATCCTGCACGTCGCGCATCGCGCCGGCTTCAATACCGCGGCGATCGGCAAGCTCGGCCCGACGCTCATCTTCGATCATACGAGCCGCGGCGGCGGGGAAAGCGTCATCATCGACGACGCGACGGGCTCGGAGGCCGGCATTCCGCTGGCTCCGTGGGTCAGCGACGGACTTACCGACGCCGGGCTTGCCACAACCGCGCCCGGCCGCATGAGCAACAAGGACGTCGGAGATTTCAAGAAGCCGGGCACGAAGGATGCAAACGTCATCCAGCAGGGCTATTTCGCCAATGCTTTGACTCGGGTCGTGCTGCCCAAATTCAAGAAAGACGGAAAGCCGTTCATCGTCGTCTTCTGGTCGCGCGATCCGGACGGAACGCAGCATAATCAGGGCGACAGCCTCTTAACACTCGAGCCCGGCATCAACGGGCCGACGTCGCTCTCCGCGATCCGCAACGCCGACAGCAACCTCGCGACGATCCGACGGACGCTCGATCAGCTCGGCCTCGGCGAGACGACGGACATCATCATCTCGGCGGATCATGGGTTCTCGACGATCTCCAAGCAGAGCGAGACGAGCGGCACCACGAAGGAGAAATATGACGACGTGCCGCCGTCGCTCCTACCGCCCGGCTTCGTCGCCATCGATCTCGCAGCCGCGCTCAAACTGCCGCTCTGGGACCCGGAACAGTCCTACGTCCGCATCGAAGGCAACACACATCCCAAGGGCGGCAATGGACTTCTCGGCGAAGACCCGGCGCAGCCGAAAGTGGTCGTCGCGGCGAACGGTGGCTCCGACCTCATCTATATTCCGAACGGCGAGCGCGACCTGACGCAGAAAGCAGTCGAGGCGCTCTTGGCGCAGGACTACGTCAGCGGGCTATTCGTCGACGATGCACTCGGCACCTATCCGGGCACCCTGCCGTTGAGCGCCATCAACCTCAAGGGCGATGCTCTGGCCCGCGCGCCGGCGATCGTCGTCAACTTCAAGAGCACCTGGACGAAGAGCGACACGCCCTTCTGCGCGGAGCCGACGACCTGCAGCGTCGAGGTCGCCGACACGCCCTTGCAGCAGGGCCAAGGCATGCACGGCAGCTTCGGACGCGGCGATACCAGGAATTTCATGGCGGCCATCGGGCCGAGCTTCAAGAAGGGCTTTGTCGATCCAGCGCCGGTCGGCAACCCCGATATCGGCAAGACGATCGCCGCCATCCTCGGGCTCCTGCCGCAGAGCCACGGCCAGCTGATCGGACGGCCGATGGTCGAGGCGTTCCCCGGCGGAGAGGTGCCACAATCGACGAAGAAGACGCTGACATCGGAGCCGAGCGCCTCGGGGCTCAGGACCATCGTCAACTATCAGATGGTCGGCGACACCAAGTACTGCGATGCAGCCGGGTTCGAGGGGCGCACAGTCGGCCTCGAGCCCGATGCAACTCTGGCTGATAAAAGGTAAGGCCTCGCGGCTCAAATAATCTTTGTCGTCGCGAGCTCGCGGCTCGATCCGGGTATCGGGTTGTCCGCGTCGGCTTTCGCGACGCTCATGTCGTTGCCGCGCCAGACGAAGGTATTTCCCGCCCAGCCCTCAACCCAGAGAACGGGCAGCAGCGCATCACGGAGCACCCAAGCGAGGGGCGACTGCCATCTCAAATGCCAGCCTGCCACGCAGGCCAGAAGCGCTTCCGCTCCATACCAGATAAAGAGCAGACCGGCGAACACCGACAAGGGATCGAGATCGTAACTCGACGCGGCCACCACGCCTGCAGCAATCGGCAGCGTGCTTCCGGTCAGGATTTCCGGCGCGTAGAAAATCGGGAAGGTGGCTCGCCGCAATCGTGCCCAGCGCACCTGGCGATCCCACACCTGCGTCACGGATCTTGGCCCCAGCGGCTGCTCGAAGGGGCGGTCGACAAGGCGGACGTCGAGGCCATGTGCCCGGACGATCTTGGTCGCAGCGGCGTCTTCAGCGATTTCGGCGCCGAGCGCTTCTATGCCGCCGGCTTCATCGAGAATGTCGCGGCGCCACAGCATCGATTTGCCCTGCGCAAAGCCGAAGCCGATGGTGTCGGCGGCGCTTTGCCAGCGAGCCTGATAGGTATTGAGGAACGCGCACTCGAGTTCGGCCCAGAATCCTATCGGATGGCTGCCCACGGGTGGCGAGCAGACGAGGCCAACGCCCGGCTCGAAGCTGCGGAAGAGGTCGCCGAGATAGTGCGCAGGCATCAAAACGTTGTTGTCGGCGAGAACAATCCACGGGAAGCGCGCGGCTGCCCAGCCTTTGACGATATTATTCAGCTTCGGATTGCTCGTCGGCCTGTCGTCGCCGATAAGCAACCGGGCCTCGATGTGGGGGTACTCGGCAATCAAGTTCCTGACGAAAGGAACGGCCGGATCATCTTCGCGAGCGGCGCAGAAAATGATCTCATAACCGCTGTCGTTGAGTTCGAAGGTCGAGCGCAACGTCATTTCGTCGAAGTGGTCGAGACCGCAGACGGGCCGCACGATGCTGACTGGCTCGACGCTCAATCCGCGCTCTCGGGTTCGCGATGCCAAAACGCGCGATAATGCCAGCGCCGCCGTGACGAGGTGCGTGGCTGTAGCCAGGATGCAGAAGATCAGAGCCGCCGCCGTTACAAAATCGGCCATAGCTCCTCCGTCAATTAGAGTGAAATTGCTGCATTTCAGGATTCAGTGAAATATCGACGACAGTTGCGCGACGACTTCGTGACGGGCAATGGCAATACTGCCGAGTTGCAGTTCGCACCTACGATAAAGGTGTGAATTGCCGCGATTGGGCATCACGAGCACGCCGACCTTCGGACAACTCCTCGACACCTTCACGAATGGGTGAGGGCCTATATTTCGGTCGCTTTAGCACTGGCCCGCTGGCCAACTGCACCTATTTTCCTTTCTGACCGGGAAGAAACACGACTGGAAGCGATATATTTGTTCAGCTATATCGCTCGATGACGTCTAACGCCCGAGGTCCTGACCCATGTTCATTCGACAGATGAGCTATCTCGTTGCGCTCGCCCGGGAGAAGCATTTCGCGCGAGCCGCCGACAAATGCCACGTCACGCAATCGACGCTCTCCGCTGGCCTTAAAGCTCTCGAACGGGAGCTTGACATGCGCCTCGTCATCCGGGAGCCGCGGTTCATGGGGCTGACGCCTGAAGGCGAGCGCGTCGTCGAGTGGGCCACGCAGATCATCTCCGACTATGAAAGCCTGAAGCAAAGCGTCGAAGGTTTCCGGCAAGGGCTCAAGGGGACGTTGAGACTCGGCGTCATCCCGGCCGCGATGCCGGCGGTCGCGAGGCTGACATCGCCGTTCTGTGCCAAGCACCCGCACGTCACGGTCGACGTTCTGTCGATGAGTTCAATGCAGATACAGAGCGCACTCGACAAGTTTGAGATCGATGCGGGGCTCACCTATCTCGATAACGAGCCCCTGAGCCATGTTCGTAAGAAATCGCTCTATCGCGAACGATATCTGTTCGTCACGCACGTCGATGGCCCGCTCGCACAATCCGATGCCGTTACCTGGCGCGAGGCCGCAAACGAAAATCTATGCTTGCTGCAGGAAAGTATGCAGAACCGGCGGGTGCTGAACAATTTGGCGCGCTCGCTTGGCTTGAGTCTCAATCCCACTGTCACGTCGGATTCGTTTCTCGCGGTTTGCTCGCATGTCTGCAGCGGGGAATGGTCCAGCATCATCCCGCATACGTTTTCCTATATCTTTGCCGGTTGCAAGGATCTCTCGCTCATCGAGCTTATAGAACCGGAGCATAGCCAGGCTATTGGATTGGTCACATCGGATCGCGATCCGCTTTCCCCGCTGGCGCAGGCGCTTCTGCATTGCGCGGCGCGTATCGATCTCGACGCCGGGATCAGCGAGGAGATCTTGGCGGCCGATGCCTAGGCTCGGACCTTCGCTTGCTCGCTATTTCGGTCGCGAAGCGAAGAACCTTTGCGCGACGGCCGTCAAAAGGTAGGCCCCAAGAAGCGCCGCTGCGATCAGACCAATGACCGACGGCAACCCATCGTTCATGTTGGCCGCAATCAAGGCCGCATAGGCGATCGCGGCGCCGATCAGCCCGCCGATCGTGGCAACGACCGTGTTGAACACTCCCCGCAGAGATAAGCCGTAGAGAATTCCTACGATAAGGCCCGGATACATGGCCGGCCAAAAATGATCATCCATTGCCTGCTGATCCCTCGGAGTTCGCTTGCCCCGACTGCAGCTAGCAGCCCGAGCGCGGACTGTGCTTGATATCAGTCAATGACGGCTCCGACGAGGGGGCGGGCGACAAAAGGAAAGCAGGTCGCAGCACGGTATGCGGCCTGCCGATCAGAGGCGGGTCAGACCGTTTCGGCCTGGATATCCTTCAGAGCGGCGACCCGCGCTTCGATCTCGCCACACCGGCAGCTGGCCGGATGCTTGCAGCCATGCAGCTTAGTTTTGCTTCGTCGTGATTTGATCGTAGATGCCACCATCGGCAAAGTGCGTCTTCTGCACCGTCGCCCAGGGACCGATCTTGTCTTCGACGGAGAAGGTTTTGATCTCGGGCAGGTTCGACTCCTTCAGTACCGCTTCGCTGCGCGGGCGGAAATGATGCTTGGCGATGATCTTCTGCGCCTCGTCAGAATACAGGAAGTCGAGATACGCCTTGGCGACATCGGCAGTCTTCCGTTTCTGGACGACAGTATCGACGATCGCCACGGGCGGAGCAGCCTCGACACTGAGCGAGGGATAGACGACGTCGAAATTCTGTCCGTCGACCTCCGCTTTGATCAGTGCGGCTTCGTTCTCGAATGTCACGAGAACATCGCCAATGGCGCGCTGCGTAAAGCTTGTCGTGGCACCGCGCCCGCCGCCGTCGAATACGGGGACATTGGCAAAGAGTTTGGCGACGAAATCTCGCGCCTTGTCGTCGGATCCGAGCTTGTCGAGAGCATATCCCCACGCTGCGAGATAGGTGTAACGGCCGTTTCCGGACGTTTTGGGATTCGGGATGACGACGGAGACGCCGGGTTTGATGAGATCATCCCAATCCTTGATGCCTTTCGGGTTTCCCTTGCGCACCAGGAAAATCGTCGTCGTGGTGTAAGGAGCGGCGCCGTCAGGAAACTTCTTTCGCCAGTCGCTGCTGACCGCTCCCTTGCTGACGAGAAAATCGAGATCCGTCGGCTGATTGAGCGTGACGACATCAGCGTCGAGGCCTTCGGCAACGGCTTGAGCCTGCTTCGTCGATCCGCCGTGCGATTGCTTGATTTCGATGTCGGCTCCGGACTGCTTCTTCCAAGCGGCGACGAAGGCCGGATCGATATCTTTGTAGAGTTCGCGCGACACATCGTACGAAGCATTGAGAATGCTCGATTGCGCGAACGCTCCCGCCGAGATTGAAAGCAGAAAGGCCGACACCAAACCTAGCCGCGAGACCGCTCGCCCTAACGTCATATCCATACCCTCTGTTATATCGCCGGTTATCATTACAGTGCTTGTTTCAAAGCGGAACCGCGAAGAGAACGAAGAAAAAGTGACAAGCTTAGTCGCTTTTGGAGCTTATCCGCCTACCCGATTTCAGCGAGAAGCCGAAAGAGAGACCGGCGGCAACGTGGCCGCCGGTCTCAAGTTCCTGATCGCTGATAAGGCGAGCAGGTCCAGGGAGGAAGAAGCTCAGTGAGCCGATTTCTTGTGAGCCACCGATGCTAGAAGTCGTTCGACGGTCCAACTGCAGCCAGAGGAGAAACAAGTTCAGCCTGTTGATCGGGAACTCGGGCCGTGACGACGGTCAATCGTCGCGACGACGCTTGCTGCTTTGGCAATGGCCGAGCGTCCGCTCGTCTTGGCTTGTCTCTCAACCGGCTGAAATAGCTGTAGCTCTTGGTCATTGCGCGAACCCCTCCCGGGCAAGGGCCGGTGCGCGGCGCCGACGCCGGCTGACCGCGTGGGCTATCGCTGCCCGCTCTGCGAGAAAGGCATTCGCGAAACGGCGCCCCTCGAGGGCATTGTATTCTTCGAGCGCCGCATGAAAGAGATATTCGCGCTCTCCTTCTTCGCGGACAATCAGTCCGGCTTGGTCGTTGCCGACCTCGATAACGTAGGATTTAGACATGTCTTCTGCTCTGCCGGCCGCGGCCAGCATCCTCTGATGTGCGAGTTGTTTGCTTGAAATGGGTCGGTCTGGGCTGCGTACGCTCAACAGCAGCAACAATAGACGGCCATACAGCAACCGCTGCTCATGACTATTGGAGAGGAAAGGAAGCAGGATTCTTTGTTTTTCATAGCGGTCTCCATTGCGGAGCCCACGAGGTCGTCGTGGAGCTTAGCGTTTGATGACGCGGCGCAAGTCTCTGTCGAAATCACCGCGGAAGGCACAACATCGTGCCGACAAACGCATCAAAGCTTCGATTGGCGGTCCGGGTCAAATAACAAGAACTTCATTGCTTAGAAGGGACGAGTCTTGGGTGCGGAGAAAATTTCCGGCGGACACCGGTAATTCCCAATCTCCCTGGTCAAAAATGGATTTGTCTATTCTTGATTGTGCAAAAGCGGCTGGCTTAACGCTCTCTCCGTGATAACCAAAGCTACACTCGGCGGTCGGTGCGACATGCCGTATTGCCGATGTTTGCGCCTCGAGACGTTGGAAGCCTTCGCAAAATGAATTTTCAGCAGCTTCGGATCATCAGAGAGACCGTTCGCAACAAGTTCAATCTCACCGATGCGGCCAACGCTCTCTACACGTCGCAATCGGGCGTTAGCAAACACATCCGCGATCTTGAAGAAGAACTTGGGGTCGAAATTTTCGTGCGGCGCGGCAAACGCCTGCTCGGTCTTACCGAACCCGGAAAGGAAGTGGCAAAGCTCGTCGAACGGATGCTCGTCGACGCCGAAAACCTTTCCCAAGTCGCAGCGCAGTTCTCGCAGGGCGATGAAGGGACGTTGACGCTCGCGACGACCCATACGCAAGCGCGCTATACGCTACCGCCCATCATCGCAAAATTCAGGACTTCGTTTCCGGACGTCCGTCTCAGCCTGCACCAAGCGAGCCCCAAGGACCTTCCCGGAATTCTGCTCGAGGGCAACACGGACATAGCAATCGCGACCGACACGCTCGACAATATTCCCGGCATCATCGCATTTCCCTACCACAGCTGGGATCATGCCGTGGTCGTCCCGCACAACCATCCGCTCGTCGAGGGCAAGCCTGTCACGCTTCAGGCCATCGCCGAATGGCCAATCATCACCTACGATGACGGCCTTACCGGGAGGCTCCGGATCGATGAAGCTTTCGAGGCTGCGGGTTTGACGCCGAATATTACGATGACCGCGCTCGATGCCGACGTCATCAAGGCCTATGTCGAACTTGGCCTCGGTGTCGGCATCATCGCGTCGGTTGCGTACGAACCGGATCACGATTTCAAGCTCGTTCGCCTGCCTGCACATGGTCTGTTCAGGCAAAGCACTTCGAGCATCGCCATCCGGCGCGGCCGGTATCTCCGCCGATACGTCTATCGCTTCATCGAGCACTGCTCACCGGCACTCAGCGAATTTGTCGTGCTCGCTGCCGAAGCCGGCGAGCCCGTCGACAATTATGATATTTAAGAAACCTGGCGCTTAACGTCTCGCAAGAGCTATCGCACTGGAATTGCGAATGATTTTTGAATTGAGTTGAGCCAAAACGTGGCATATCCCAGAATTCGGACTGGTGATACACCTCGTCTCGGCAAGCTACCGATTTCAAACGCGGCAGGGGATCTCGATTATGAAGATTTGCATGGTTGGCGCAGGCTATGTTGGGCTTGTCTCGGCCGCCTGCTTTTCCGATTTCGGCTGGACAGTTACATGCGTCGACAAGGACCCCGATCGCCTTGCGGATCTGAAGGCCGGGCGCTCGCCGATCTACGAGCCGGGCCTTGAGGCGCTCATGGAGCGCAACATCAAGGCTGGGCGTTTGCTGTTCACAGACAAGCTCGGTCCCGCTGTCGCCGATGCCGACGTCGTCTTTCTGGCGGTTGGCACGCCGATGCGGCGTGGCGACGGATATGCGGACCTTTCGTACGTGTACACGGCCGTCGAAGAGGCTGCTCCGCATTTTGAGGGCTTTACGGTTGTCACCACCAAGTCGACTGTGCCGGTCGGCACGAGCCGCGAGATCGAGCGCCGGCTCAAGGCGAAGCGCCCGGACGCCGACGTAGCCATTTGCTCAAACCCGGAATTCTTACGCGAAGGGTCCGCGATTCAGGACTTCACCCATCCCGATCGTGTCCTCGTCGGTACAGACGATGAGCGGGCGCGCGAGGTGATGGGGCGTCTCTATAAGCCGTTGGCGCTACGCGGCTCGCCAGTGATGTTCGTAGAGCGCGAATCGGCGGAGCTGGCGAAATACGCGGCGAATGCCTTTCTCGCGCTCAAGATCAGCTTCATCAACGAAATCGCGGATCTTTGCGAGAGCCTGGGTGCCGACGTTCAAGAGGTTGCCTCTGCAATCGGCAAAGATCGACGTATCGGAGACAAGTTTCTTCATCCCGGCCCGGGCTACGGCGGGTCATGTTTCCCTAAAGACGTTTCAGCCCTAATCCGCACCGCGCGGGAAGCGAGATCTCCGGTGTCCATCATCGAGCAGGTCGAGCGCGTCAATCATGAGCGCAAGCTTGCCATGGCTATCCGGGTCGAAGAAGCGGTCGGCGGGTCTGTTCGCAACAAGACGATTGCCGTGTTGGGCCTGACCTTCAAGCCGAATACCGACGATATGCGCGACGCGCCTAGCCTCGTTATCGTACCGATGCTGCAGGAACGTGGCGCCACTATTCGGGCCTGCGATCCGCAAGGCCGGCGTCAGGCTGAGCCTTTACTGCCCGGCGTTGTTTGGTGCGAAAGCGCCAATGAAGCCGCGGAAGGGGCCGACGCGCTTGTCGTCGTCACCGAGTGGAATGAGTTCCGTGCGCTCGATCTCGAGGCCATAAAGGCCCGGATGAAGGGAAAGACGATCGTCGACCTTCGGAATGTTTTCGACGCCGATGTGGCGCGCGAACTCGGCCTCAGCTATTCCGGCATCGGCCGCGGCAACGCCCAGATATCAAGGCTCGAGCAAAACGCTCGCGCTCCCCAGGCGCCGATCCGGTCCGCCGCTGCAAAATAGCGTCGAGCGAGACTTGGCTGCTCCGGCATTGGGCGAGGGAGGCCCATTTTCTCGAAGGTTTAGTCGGCGGCTCGTCCCAATCATGGCTCCGTCCACCTTGGCCAAATAACTTACGATAACATTGACGTCGGACTTGCGCGTTGGTTGGATGTGCAATCGGCCGCCAGGTTGAACTACGTTTAAATCTCAATCTGTGCGAACAATTTTATCTTGATCGCCCTCGCGACGCACGAGCTTCTTGGCCTCGACAGTCCACCGTTCAAATGGGCCGAAGAAAAGGTATGAACTATCTCTTAAGCCAGGATAAGCGCCGGGGGGACTTGATATATTGCACACCGACGGCCGCGTCCTCGATGCAAATGAGGCGGCATTTGACGATGAAATCGTCGCCTGGAATTTCCAAATAGAACTCGCCCTTCACCAGCTCCGGATTCGCCACCTTGATTTTGGCGCCGCCCTCGGAAAAATTGATGGCGGTGCCGGGAAGTCGCTCGCCGCCCTCGAGCGCGATCGTGACCGCCTTAAAGTCAGACCGCGCGCCGAATACTCGCTGGTCGTTGTCGTCGTTCTATCGGCAAGACGTTCTCGATGTTGGAGTTCACTGGAATTTGGCCGTGCATCCTTTGCATTCGGCTCAAAACAAACCGCTAACGGACAGTGCAGTCGCAAAGCCATCGGTTATTTTGTGAGCCGGATTTTGCCGCGTACGACGCTATTTCAATAGCGCCGCACACCGGCCAATGCACCTTACATGATTTGGCCGCCGAGGCGGCTAATCTGGCTTTAAGACATTTATGTCTAATTGTTGGAAGATGGGTGTTCCCACCACCGGATGCAGAGTCATGACGCCGACCTGTACCGCCAAGGCAGGATTGGCATGACCAATTTTACTTACGGGTCCGCTCGAGATCTGCGATGGCATGATCTCGGTTATGATGCGTCGGCTGGGATTTAATCGGGCGAACCCATGCGAGGCTCAGCGACTAAAGCCGTGAAGGCTTTCAAACTCGACAGACTTGCTTACAGCGCTCCGGCTCCCAAAAAAGCGCGGAGGAACAAGAAGGCTCCCTCCTATCTCGGCACCGACGCCCAGGCCTTTGCGTCCGCGCTCGATCAGCTTGGTATCGTGTCAGTAGCCGATCTCACCGGTCGCGTCGTCCACGTGAACGACGAGTTTTCGCGCATTACCCAATATGCGCGAGAAGAGGTGATCGGCAAAAACCACTCCATCTTAAATTCTTCGCATCAGCCAAAGGAATTCTGGGCGGATGCTTACGAAACCCTTGGCAAGGGGCGGACTTGGCGCGCGCCCGTGAGAAATCGCGCAAAGGATGGCACATTCTACTGGGTCGATGCGCTCATCGTGCCGCTCAACGGAAAGAATCGCCAGACCAAAGGATTTCTTTCGTTCCAAATCGACATTACGAGAGCAGTTTCGCTTCACGTTGGGCTTCAGGATCGCAACTCGCTGTTGCAGGCGGTCGTCGACAGCTTTCCGGGTGGTCTCACCGTCTTCGACCGCGACCTCCGACTCGTTCTTTGCAACCAGAAACATCGGCAACTCCTCGAATATCCTGACGCGCTTTTCGCGAATGGGCCGCCGACCCTTGAACAGCTTTACCGCTTCAACGCCAATCGCGGTGAATATGGTTCGGGAAATGCGAAAGAGCAGGTCCGTTCCCGCCTTGAACTGGCGCGCAAGGGCGAATCACATATCTTTGAAAGACAACGGCCTAATGGAACCTGTCTGGAAATTCGCGGCACGCCTTTGCCTGGCGGCGGGTTCGTATCCGCCCATTTCGATGTCACGGAACGCAAGCGAGATCAGGAAACGATCAGACGGCTCGCGCATCAGGATGTCCTGACTGGCTTACCCAATCGCGTACTCTTCCAAGAACGTGTACGGCTAGGTCTGTTGCGAGCACAAAACGGCCCGACTTTGGCGATCCATTGTCTGGGTCTCGATCGCTTCAAGTCCGTGAATGACACGCTTGGGCATCCGGTGGGCGACGCTCTGCTGATAGAAGCTTCCCGGAGGCTGAGAGCCGAGCTTAAGGAATTGGATACGGTTGCGCGCCTCGGCGGCGATGAGTTTGCCATTATTCAGATGGCGCCTCATTCGATCGAAGAAGTCGAGTCTCTTGCAAAGCGGATGATTGCCGCGTTTTCCCAGCCATTTGTTGTCGGAACGAATACGGTTTCGATTGGCGCCAGCATCGGGATTGCAGTTGCGCCGTCGGACGGCACTGACGCCGAGCAGTTGATGATGAATGCCAATACGGCGCTTTACCGAACCAAAGCGGTGGATCGAGGCACGTTCGGCTTCTTCGAACATTCCATGCATGAACGCCTGCAGACTCGTCACCAGATCATCATGGGACTGCGCGAGGCAATCGCCAACAGCAAATTTGAGTTGCATTATCAGCCCATCGTCAACGTCAAAACCCGCAAGATTGTCGGCTGTGAGACGTTGATCCGGTGGTCACATCCCGCGCGCGGACTAATCCCGCCCTCGGAATTCATCCCGATAGCGGAGGAGTGTGGATTGATCGGCCAGATCGGCGATTGGGTGCTGAAGACGGCTTGCGCCGAAGCGAGCCGCTGGCCCGACGATATCTGGGTTGCGGTCAACATTTCTCCGGCTCAGATTCGACAAGACCTTACCGATAAAGTTACTGGCGCAGCCCAGGGTCTACCGCTTTCCCGGCTCGTCCTAGAAATTACCGAGACGCTCCTGATGAAAGATCGGGATGTGGCCTCCAATACGCTGGAACGCCTTCGCAAGATGGGGGTCCGCTTTGCGATCGATGACTTTGGCACCGGTTTCTCGTCGCTAAGTTACCTGCAGAGCTTTCCCTTTGACAAGATCAAGATCGACCGATCATTCGTCTCTGCGGTCGCCAACGGCAAACGCTCCGCGACGCTGCGTCGCTCCATTATCCAACTTGGCTACAATCTTGACATGACGACTGTGGCTGAAGGCGTCGAAACCGAGCAGCAGCTCGATCTGTTGCGGGCCGAAGGTTGTGTGGAAGCGCAGGGCTTTCTCTTCTCGCGTGCCGTACCGGCCGCGGTGCTTCGAAAGCTCTTTGCCAATCCCTTGTGAGTGCAAAGCACAGGACGAAGCGAAAAGACCACTCCGAAAATGTTGCGAACGGCCACGCGGGCATTCTGGTCATTTCGGCTGGTGACAATGGAGGAAGCCAGCGTCGCAGGTTTACACGCGAACGACGTGTAACGGTGTCGGTTTGGTCGAGGGTCAACGGGCGGCATTGACGCATTCGGTCAACGACGGCCGTCACACGCCGGCACCCACCAAATGACCAATTGAATTCTATTGCCCCCAATCCCTCTGGTACCGTTTTTCGGGCGTCATTCATCTCCCTGGCTGAGGCCCATTCGCTCTTGCACCAACGCTTCCACTAATCGACAGTCACTGACACGCCTCCCCGTCTGCCCTCTATAGCAAAGCAGGGAGGCGCTCGCGCAGGCATAGCCAGCGGGTTGGCCGCGCCCCGCGAAACTCGTCAGATTGTCAGGATTTTCCCCCCGCGGAGAATCTGCGCTAAATTTACACGGGATGCGTTTAACGAGTTCCTAACGGTAGCGAAAAACGCGCAGGCTTTAGTCGTCTCGGGAGGTCAGCCAGCAGTCCGCAGCAAATCCCAGCCCGACGATAGCGGCCGCGAGTGCGAGCAAGTTTGCGAGATCACCAAACATCGACGCACATTAACTCGCGCTGTGGATTTCAACCATGGCGATGCTGATGCAGGGTCAATGAGCGCTCACGCACCGGGCAATAACTTGCCGCAAATACGAATCAAAAAAATGCGCCGGCTCAACTTCTCGGCGTGGGCTTTTTCAGTACGCCCCCGCGGACAACACAAAAGCCCCGCCATTTTACCGGCAGGGCTTAACGGGATACATCGGCCCTCGGGCTCGGTGGTATCGGACACACATCCCGACCTGCCATGCGCGGACGTTCTTCCCGCTGAGACAGGACGGTAGCTAATGCTATTATCGTGCACAATTCACAAAACATGTAAGAAACTGCAATAAACAAAAGGAGCGATGGTCGTGTCGTTGCACCTTCTGGCTTTTAGCGATGTTCAGAAGTCGTATCGGGCTCACGGAAACTTCCGTGAGAAGCCTCAGTCCTTCTTCAAAAAGGGGGGCGGGCGCTCCGCAAGGAGCGAAAGCCCCGCCATTGCTGACGGGGCCTACAGTAGTCGCATCACCCTCGCTCCGGGCACTTCGCACCCGCACACGTCGCGCCAAGAGCTAATGCCCCGCTGCACCAAATCGGTAGCAGAGCTACCGTCATGTACAAGTCATAATCCGGGTACGGACAAAAAAAGGGAGCGGTGTTGTCATACTCCACGGAGTATGCGCGCGTTAACAGGATGGTTGACCGCGCCGCTGCCCCTGCTCCCGCAGCGTGCGGAGCAATTTTTACCCACCCGGTTCGTTACCCGTACAGTTCAGTTTCTGACGAGACGCTAGCGGCCGGCGGGTGTTGCCAGACCGACACCTCGCGTTGCGTCATCCAACTCACGATCCCGGCTTTGCACAGGGAAGGTGCTGGTGGTTTTGTGGTAATCCGACCAAAATGGCGCCAAGTTAAATTGGACAACCGAATGCCGAAATTTTTTGGCTGCAGGCGCGCAAGATCTTTGGACTGGGGCACGTAACATTTGAAGATTGGGCTGATATTCGCTGCGATTGCCGGTCTTGCCGTCACTGTCTATTTAGTTCTCGATTTCGGATTGAACGACGTCTGGGACGCTTTGCTCACTGCCGGATGGGAAGGTTTTGCAGCCGTTACGATCGCACACCTGGTCGCGATCGCATTGTGTGCTCTGGCTTGGCGCGTTTTGATAGTAACCGCACCGCCTCGTGCCTTTTTGGCATTCTTTTGGGCACGTTTTCTTCGTGACGGCGTCAATAATCTCGTCGGCATTGTTCCTTGTGCAGGCGAAATAGTCGGCGCCCGGGAACTGAGGCTGCGCGGCGTGCCGGCGGGAGTTGCTGGCGCCACTACAATTGTCGACGTCACCACAGAGCTGCTGAGCCAACTGATTTTTGCTCTGCTGGGTCTTGGTGTACTTATCAATGTGCAGCCTGGAGGCGAAAGCGCGTGGTGGACCGGTGCCGGCATTGCAGGCGCCACGATCATTCTCGTCGGATTTATCCTTGCGCAAAGAAACGGTCTATTTTGCTTTTTGGAGTCCCTACCTTCGCGTCTAGGACTTGTGCAGCAGTGGGATGAAACAAAGGACGCGGCACCCGTGCATGCCGCAATCCAGGACATCTATCGCCAGCGGAGCCGGGTCTTAGCCGCGATTGCCACGCACTTTGTGGCGTGGCTTGCGCGATCGGTCGAAGCGATGGCCGCTTTGTATTTGATGAACCAATCGCTTCCAGTCCTCAACATCATCGCTCTCGAGGCGCTCGTCTACGCGCTTCGGACGATAGCATTCGTTGTGCCCTCTGCCGTCGGCGTGCAGGAGGGTGGCTACGTGCTGATCGGTGCAATTTTCGGTCTGGGTCCAGAGGCTGCGCTTGCTCTTTCGCTTTTGAAGCGGGCCCGAGAAGTGGCGCTAGGTTTGCCGGCTCTGATCGCCTGGCAGTTCCTCGAAACCCAAAGGCTATGGCCCGGCGCTGATATGCGCAGAGATCCGCAGAAGATCGATAATATTTGAACGTCGCGATTTTTCCACGTCGCAACACACATTGAGCCGACGCACACTCAGGGCGTCGCGCGGCGTCTGAACTAATTCGCGGACGAAGGACAGCGGTCTCCACCCAAACAATTCGACGCGAGGCTTGGCGCACTAGCTCGCGAAACGCCCTTCGCCCGAACCGCTGAGAAGAGCGTTTTTTTCTACGGCGTCGGTCAGCTCAGACAATGAGGCTGCAGTACGAGCTTTCACGTCTGCGCTCGGCAGATCGCTGTGAGCGCCTCCGCTATGGAATGGCAAAGATAAAACTCCATATTAATCAACGGACACGTGCGGTCCTCCAATTGAATGAGGACATAATGCAAGAATTATATCGTCGCCAGGTCCCACCTGAAAAGGCGGCAAACGGAGATCGTGAATTGACAGGAACATTGTTCTAATGTTTGTCACACCGCTGTCACAAAAGAACTCTCCAAAGGAGCGAGAAGATGGCGGCCATCAACGTCGAGAAATTGAGCCTCAAGGAACTCGTTGCTCTTGACGGAAAAATACAAAATGCAATAACCGAGGCTCGTGCGCGAGAACGCTCGGAGCTAAAGAGCAAAGTGGCGGAATTAGCCCTGTCTCACGGCTTTTCTGTCTCCGAGTTATTCGGCGGCAAGGCGACGGCGAAATCGAAATCCCATTCGATCGCAAAATACGCCAATCCCGATGACGCCACTGACACGTGGTCAGGTCGCGGTCGTCGACCTTTCTGGGTTGTCGCTCGGCTGAAGAAGGGCGCAGACTTGGCCGACTTCGAAATTTGAAGAATTTTTCCTAGCGAAAATAACTCTTGATTTTTTGACTTGCGAGAGTGCTCGGGATAGCTTTTAAGCTATAGCGGGCTGACAACCTTTGTCGTGTTGTCCCGTCTTCGGGGGCGTCCATACTTCTACGTCGCTCAGCCCATTTCCCTTAGCGCTAGACCCCCAAACAGCTATGACATTAGGTCTTGCCGCGCCCACGCTTGGCCGCCGAGATCCGCGAGGCGCTAAGGCGACCTCTCGCATCAAGGCTCTCAGTCCTCAAGAGATGCTTGCCGGCGCGTCGGTCGTTTATCGAGAGGGTCGAGCGGATTATCGTTTCGATCTTGCGATCTCGTTGCTTCGAGACATGGGCGAGACAATCTTCGCGGGCGAAGATACGACGTCGAGCGATACAGCGAACTTGAAAATGTTGACGACGCTAATTCAACTGCTGCTCGTCGACGAACGAGAGCCGAAGAAGCGTGTTGTCAATTTCTGCCTTGAGCGCCAATAGCGCGCGGCGTGTGGCCAGAAGCGTTTCGCGATCCATCGAGAGCAATGCGTCTTGCGGTGTTTGCCTAATCGCTTGGCAGACGTTGAGCAGCGTCAGTGGATTGGTGGGCATGAAACTGTGCTCCGGCAAAAGCGGTTGGGTACATCATTCCATTAGGTTGAAATCGACGGCTTCATTGTTAGCCAACATGATTTGAAGTCTTCGTTATAAGTGCGAAACGTATCGTCGAAATCGGACCCGCATAGAAAAAGCTGTCTAAGAAAGCTGACAGCCAAAAGATGGAAGAGGATCGCTAGGAACGATCACTCGCGGTGAGAATGAAGCTTTCACTAATGACAATCAATGACCGCGATGTCGCTCGCAATAACTAGGCACTCAGCTGAAATTTCAGTCAAATGCGGTCCCATCACGCTGGACTTCGGGAAGTTCTTCCTCCAATTCGTGCTTGAATGCAGTCGTGTGAGTGCGTCACATGGGACCTGGGAACAAAGTCGGCGATGCTTCGGCGGTGAGATGATCGCCCTTGAAGACCAAACGAGATGGCCTCGGAACGCGCAACGTCGGTGAGTGCGGTCCGACGTACGATGAATGCCGTTCGCAAGAGGGAGCCGGCCACGAGTGACGTCACAAGCTCTTTGCGGCCATTCGCGGGGCCTAGAGCATCAAGGTTCGGGCGTCTTGCTCTCAAAGCTTTCCGGCTCAGGCCAACAGTGCTGAGCCTTGTGTTCACCGCACGCCGTGCAGACGAGTTGCTCGGCGATCGATAGCAGTGGGGTTCGCTCGTGAAAGGCCGCAAACGTGAGGGTCGGTGAACCCACTTGGTCGTGGCCAGAGTCACACGCCAACCAAATTCGTTGGCGGAGGCTCGATATACGGGCGAGCGCTACGCGCTTCCCTTGACGGCGGAGGCCCGACGGGTCGCCGCCAGGTGCGCCAGATATCGTCGATGTCGTAGAGGGCGATGCCGTTGCTTGCTCCGCAAAAAACTTCTGCAAGGATGACTTGATTGCGCTCCCAAGGAGCATCGCGACACTGCCAGCGTTCTCGCAGCTGCTGCTAAGACATGATCTGATTTCGACCTGCTGCTGAATCGCAAATCTCGAGTTGTGTGCCAAGTTAATACGAATAAGCCGGCTTCTCTCTCTGGCCCCAAACGAGGTGCGGAATTCCGGGGGCAGGCTGTCTGCCACCGGCAGCACTTCTTCAATGGTGCCTACGACGCTGTCGCCGCCCGAATTGACACTGACTTTCTCACCTTCTCTAATGCTGAAGAGATATTCGTTGGGCAAAAATGCCAGGACGTAGCGCTCGCCGCGGAAAATCTCGAGCACCGGCTTCCCGGTCACAAGCACCTCTCCTTCTGACGCGACCGACGGGCCGATCGTACCACTTGCCGGCGAAATTATTTCGCCCTGATTGTAGATGGCCTGGAGCTGCTCGGAAGCATTATCCGCTTTAGCGAGCATTTCGCGATTTACTTCTAACTCTTTGCTGATTGCATCTAATTCCGCGCTCAATGCAATCCGCCGCTCAGTCGCATTATAATTTGCAACGGCGGTTTCCTGCAAACGTGCCGCGTTTAAGTTACCTGTTCGCGCCAGAGACTGAACCAGTTCAAAGTAGTGAGCGGATTCTTTCTCGCTCTGTCGCGCGAGGGGCAGGACCTGCGTGACGATGGCGAAGCGGCTCTCCAGCTGGGCAACGCGGACTCGTAGGCTCGCTTGCTGAGAAGCAAGGTCGGATAAGCTTCGCGTCATGGCGGCCGATTGAAGGCTTGCAAGACGTGCGCCTTGTTCAACGACTTGACCAGGCCTTACCTCGATCTGCCGGACGTGGGCATCATAGGGAGCGGCGACAACCGTTACCGGCCGCAGCACGATTCCTTCCGCACGTAGAAATATGGTCGAACCGACAATATAATTTACAAGACTGCCCGCGAAAACGAACAGCAAGATGAGATAGATCCATTTTCCCCATTTTAGAGTTCGCGCTCTGTCGTTGTTATTTAATACACCAACACGACCTCGGTTTCGCAGGCGTGAAATCATGTCGCCTTTACCCTACCAATGTCGCGCATGACGGACGCGCGTCGGCACGTAATCGTCAGACCGGGAGCGGTCGAAAATCCATTCCTCCAGATATGCCCAGAGCCGTACGGCGCGCATGAAGAGGCCGGAGTAAAGACCAAAGCCGGGAAGATAGAGCACATAGGGCAGATATCGCCAGCGACCGGTAATCGCGAGCGCTAGGAAGAACGCGAATAAATCTAGGAGAAATGTAACGAGGGCCACCCCGAGAAGGATGATAACGCCACCCTGACCAAAATTGACCGCGAGATATGCAAGGTAAACAGGGAATGCGAAGCCAAACAACACATGGAAAATCAGAAAATCCCACTGGTGGAAGGTCTCTGCAGTGATCAAGTGACGTGAAAGCGGTGACACTAATCTTTTGTGTTTGCGAAACCGAACCCTGACGCAATCGCGCTCCCAACGTAATCGCTGTTGGACCAAGGTCCAACCATCGTGTGGAACGTCGGTATAGCAGAGCGCGTCGGGAGCGAATGCGATCTTCCAACCCCTCGCTCGCAACCTCATGGTCAGATCAAGATCCTCGCCTCCACCTGGATCAAGTCCCCCAATCGAATTGAGCGCAGCACAACGAAATGCCCCGAAGGCGCCTGACACGCAAACAACTTGCCCGAGCATGTCGGCAGCCCGCTTGCCCAGGGAAATGCTGATTAGGTATTCAATGGTTTGAAATGCGGTAACAAGGCTGCTGTTGCCATTCCGGGGCAGTATGTCGCCGCACACCGCGCCGACTTGTGGGTCGGAGAACGGTGCGAGGATGCTTTCGATCGCAAATCGGTCGAGGGAGCAATCGCAGTCGATGTTGATGACGATGTCACCCTTTGCGAGCCGGATCGCAAGATTCGTTCCCGCAGATTTGCCACATCGAAGATCAGTGCGAAGGCTGCAATCGATAAGGCCGGCGCGTAGCAATCTTTGGCCGACCTCGGCCATGTCATCGCGCGAACCGTCGGACACCACGACGATCTCATGTTTCTGGAACGATTGGGCGCGTAGCGAACGGACACAACGCTCGAGTGATCCACCCTCGGAGTGACCGACTACGACGATGCTAACGGACCCGATTGGTAGGCCGCTCCGAATAGGGACGCCCTTCCGAAAAAGCCCCAACGGCGTCAGGGCTAGAGCCACGAATGATAAGCCGTAGCGGGGAATCTCGAACAGCAGCACATACCAAAAGAGCGCGATGAGCCCAACAGCACTTTGATTGGTTATAAAATCGTAGCTATTTGCGATGTCGTGTTGCAGCATAACAGCCTTCTCAGTCGCAAATTACATCCGTTCGGCGCTAATCCGGCGGTACGCTGGCTCGAGCCCGATCTGATGGAGATCAATCGCTTTCACCTGCTCGACGCAAAACGGTGCGGACTCTGCAACGCAGCGTGACCCGCATCTGACATCGCATAGTGAAAAATGCTCTTTAAACGTGCGGCTGCTGCGTCGAAGCGCGCATTGCAGTCCATGCAAACAAAACCGACGGCGGCGGCATCACCGACGTGACCACACGCCAAGCACTCGACCGCCTCCCCCGCGCGCTCGTGATCGCTGCCATAGTGGCGCAGTTCCCTCGCGCACTTCGGACAGATCAACCGGCGGTCAGGCGCTTCGAAGTCTTTTGCAGGACCCAGATAGGCACAACGATAATGGTGCAGGAGGCCGACGTCGGCAATCTCAGACGAACGGCAGGTATCGCATTCCTCGCGCACGTTGAGCCGAGAGGACGCACAGTGGGGGCAGGCATTGCAGGCGATCAAAGAATGTTCGAGTCAAGCAAACCTTCACCGGCCAGTTTTTCGGCAATGGTTGTGACATCGCTGATCGGGGGAAACGCGCCGTAGCTGATACAATTGGGGTGGTTTGGCGCGTAACGGGCGCGGACCAATCGATGTCCCACCGCGAGATAAGCAAGCAGTCGATACTCGGGACTGGTTTGACTGCCTGTCCATGGTGTCAGCGATTGCCGACGGCTGCTGAACGTTGCGGCGAGGGACGCGGCCTTTGGCCATGCCGATGTGTCTTCGGGAGGGATTGACAGATCGGCGTCGTCGGAGAACCGACCGGTCAAGTCAATTAGCGGTAGCAGGTGACCCGTATCGGACAGACGAAGGTGGCGAATAGCGTCCATATCCGAATTCGGGAAAATCACCAGCAGGTCAGCTTCGTCGGATGTGCGAACCCACCGCAGCTTTTGATCGTTACCCGTAGCCATCGTTGCAGGAAACTGCGCGGTCAGCACATTCAGCTGTTCGGCCGCTATCTCGGCTAACCGTTCGACCGCTGTTTCTGCGTCTTTTAGCGTCAGACTGGGCGCAACTGAGGACTGCAACACAAGACCACCTAACGTTTCATAGCGTTGAGCTCGCAATGGAGCTCAAAGCCGGACTAGACAGGAGTGACGCGGATCAAGACAGGGAGTTCTGAAGACCACTTACTCAGGATGTCTTAGCAGCGGCGGACCGTGACCCATGTTGCTCGCGAGGGTACGGTTCTCAGTTTTGGGCCGTTTTTCCTCGTTATCCTTTTTTCGGGCTGGGCAAGTCCGTGTCCCGCCTCTCAACGGAGGCGCTTCAACTCCAGGCCTTGGATCTGGATGCAGAAGCGAACCCCTTCGCCAGTCCTCGCCTCCGTTGCCTCATGGTGCGGGGCGCCTTTTTATTTGAGGTCACCGACTTAACGGGCGGGAATAGCGGCGTCCATCTTCGACAATTTTAGGCGGTCAATGACGGCGCATTCATCCGATCCCGAATTGATGGGTTCCGAGACATTGGACCGAGTTCAGCGCTTTTTTTTATCAGATCCGTCGACATCCTTCGACGATGTCTTTGGCCCGCGCCAGGCCTCTGGCCATTCGATCGATTGGCCCCACGGCTCTCGCGGAGGCGGTGAGGATGGGAGATCGGGATTCATCGGATTTGCTGATCCGCCGCGGCGGCGATGTGAATCTCGCGGCGTTAAAACATCGCTTTCTTCCCGACGCGAGCGACGCGCGGCGTCGGCATCTGCGGCCAGCGCTTCGCCCGACGTTTGTGGAGGGATTAGGAGAGCGCACGAAAACGCAAACACCGCGATCATCGCCCCTGTGCGCAACGGATAATCAACCAGAGAATGAAGAAGCAGCAGTGCAATCACGAGTGACGCCGCCCGCGCAAGACCGAGATCGACGTCCCCTGCCTGCGCTGAAATTTGACCGCGCCAGAGCAAAAACGTCCGTCGCGCAACCCACAGCAGAAAAAGGCCGATCAGTAAGAGACCAAAGACTCCGGTTTCGAGCCAGACTTCGAGCAGGTCGTTGTGGGCATGGTTGGCATAGGCGCCGAAAACGTCGGTCGGCTTCTCAAACATTTGGTAGACGGGAACAAAGGTCCCTAAGCCAGATCCAAAAGGCATGTAGGCTTTGGCAGCCGTGATCGTGTTTCGCGCAAATGGGATACGGGCGTCGGCCAGAGGATCGGATGCAAACCTTTCGAGGATGCGGTAGAGGGCAAACTGCAACGAGAAGATAATGACCAGGGCCGTGGCGCCAAACGCGATTTTGGCGGACTTGGCGCGTGATGAAACCGCGCGGCGGTCCGTCAAGCCCAGAGCCAGAGAGGCAAAGAGCGCAACGATCGACAGCCCGAGGCCAGCACGTGAGCGTGCCATCATCTGCGCTACGACCAAAAGAACGAAGGCCATCAAGCAAGCGACGAACAGCAAGACAGAAGAGGATTGCGTTGCTCGGCGACGCGGTTCCAGTCCGACTTTGATTGTCGCATCCGCCAGCCAAACAGCGGCAAAGAGCATCGTCGCGTAAAGCAGCGCCGCAAAATGGTTCCTGTTGGCGAAGAAGCCAACCGCATCGTCTCGATTGGTGATTTCATAGAAGCGCAGCGCACTGTTCGGGCCTTGCGCCAATTGCAAAAATCCGAGGAACACGCTGATGACGCCCATGACGATGACAACAACGCTGATCGCTCTGCGTTGAGCGAAGTTGAGCGTCAGGCAGCCAAGAAATATCGCCATCGGCGGTATCAGTAACAATGCGTTGAGCCACGTCGCCGACGGCGACATCGTGAGCGGCAACAGCGGCTGGCTTACATTGAGCAGCCGATAGGTTTCGGAGATGACCTCGCGGCCGGGCAGACGAGTCCAAAGCGCCGACGGCAACGGAATAAGCTGAGCTAGAGGAAGGAGTGCGACCAAGGCAGCAAAAATGAGCGGCCATTTCAAATGCCGAACGGCATGTGACGTGATCAGTTCGCTCAACGCTGCGCAGAGGAGAAAGACCGAGATGACTTCGAGGATGATATCACCCAGAAGTCCGCTGCGGCTTCCGCCTAAAACGATGCTGGCGGCGAGGACGCCGCCAGTCATATATGCGATGCTCTTACTCAATACACCCGTCACACCCGTCCGCCGCTCCATGCGCGCCGGATCGCCGCCCGATCAGTTGGGGCTTGCCGGATTATGATCGTGATCATGACCTTGCGTCGCGAAATAGATCCCGACGCCGCCTCCTACCACGACCGCAGCACCTAGCAACAATCCATCGTCGGTAAAGTAGCCTGTCTTACATGGCGACGCAAAATCAGCAACCGTCACCACGGATCCCGGCTCAACCTTTTCTCGGCAGCCGTCAGCGTAAACAATGACGGCGTGGCCGGAGGGACCTGCCATCACCAAATCGCCGGGACTGGCCGATGTGCCGCTCGAAATTCGGGTAAAGCCGCTGCCGCGATTGAGCGAAACCCCGCCGCTGACGGATGTTACCGTTGCGGCCGAAACGCCTGACGTTAAAACCAGGCTGCAAACGACAGAAACAAATAGGGACGGACGTAAAGCAAACTTACGCATTTTAACCCCCGCTGAACGCAACTGCCGCCTGTCAAACAACAAGCGGCACGCTTCACACGCTCATCACGTCGCATAACCCCGCCGCTTCTATCAAGTTGTATAAGTTCAGCCGACCGCACACGGACTGTATTCTGTGTTCGTTAAGCCACAGACGCCGAGCCCGATTGCTGCGAGTCGCGAGCGCGATGTCGCGGGTGAACAACATGGCGCGCTGTCGTCGACGCAACGCCATCAGAAGGCGCGCGGGGCGGGACATTCCGACCGCGCGCGCGCCTGACGAAAGCGCCTAGCATCGATGTCTAGCTTGCCTAGTTTGGGCTTGCGGGTTGCTGCCGCCATTAGAACTATGCCCGGATTCCACGACCGCGACGATGCCTCCGACCACGCCGGCCGTGATCAGCAAAGGAATTACCGGATTGCTCATCCAGCCATTTTCATTCCAACTGGCCGGATTCCAACCCGGATTCCACCAGCCGCCACCCTCGGGAGTTTCGGTGGCGCCCGACGCCCCGGCGCCGGCGCTATGAGGCTTGCACGGCGACATCGTCCCAACTCTGAAGACGGCGCCGACGCCCAAAGGGATTGTGCAGCCATCAGCAAAGGCGATCTGAGCCGCGCTGTCCGGTTTGCCCAAGACGGTGTCGCCGACAAGCAAATCGGTAGAACCTTTGACGGTTTCATACCCGGCTCCGCGACTGAGCAGTACCTCGCCGTGACTGACGTTTAAGGTGGCGGCTTCCGCCGCTGATGCGAAACCGCCAAGTATTGTCGCGCAAACAACTGCGATCGTACGACGAGCCATAATGAAACCCCCGCTTAGCTCAACCCGAGCCCACTCTGCGTGCTTAAGCGAGTCGCTCGCAGCTTCGGAGACAATATCCACAAGTTCCAAGATTTTCTTTCGGCGTGATCGCAATGCCATACGGCTTCTGGCGCCAATTGGAGCCTATGCCGTTCGTCCGCGGCGATCGTGGCCGCTACCGTGTCGCGCATTTGCCAAGCAGAGCGCCAAAAAAGTTAAGCGGCCACCTCGCTGCACTCAGCATCAGCATATTTTCGCCGCAACGCTCCGGTACCCGCGAGCTCTCGTCAAAGCAATGGTGGAGAAGGCCGTTCAGAGACGGAGGGGCTTTCCGGGGCAGCTTGACTCAACGGCAGGCTGCATTGATAGGCTTCAGGGCAGCAACGTGTGTGGGGGGTTGTTGAGTATGATTGATTTACATAGTCATATTTTACCGGGGGTGGATGATGGCGCACCCGATGTCGCGACGTCGCTCGCCATGGCCCGGATGTTCATTGCTGAAGGGGTAGAGATCGTTGCCTGCACCCCGCACATTTTGCCGGGTCGTTATCACAACACAGGCCCGCAAATTCGGACGGCGATCGATCAGTTACGCTTGGCGCTCGGCCAATCAGACCTAAAGCTTGAGCTGGTTTGCGGATCCGACGCGCACATGACGCCCGATTTTGTGGCCAAGTTGAAAAGTGGAGAAATTTTGTCGCTTGCCGACAGCCGCTACGTGTTGGTCGAACCTCCGCATCACGTTGCGCCGGCGCGACTAGAACAATTCTTTTTTGAGATCCTCGTCGCAGGCTATGTGCCAATTCTGACACACCCAGAGCGCTTAACCTGGGTAAAGGCTCAGTATGCAGCTATTCAGCGCTTGGCCCACGCTGGCGTTTGGATGCAGATTACGGCGGGCTCACTGACTGGGGATTTTGGTCGGAGTGCGCAATATTTGGCAGAACGGATGCTCGACGAAGGGATCGTGCATCTTTTAGCAACCGACGCTCACGACACGGTCCGCCGTCCTCCCAACCTTGCAAAGGGTTTGAAAGCGGCAGCGAAGCGCGTCGGTGATGTTGAGGCTGGGCATTTAGTTTTTACACGTCCGCGGGGTGTCGTTAAAAATGAACTTCCCTCAAATCTTCCATCACCTTTCAAGATCGGATCGATCGCGCCGACCAAGAGCGCATAGGCAGCTGAAACTGCCGAAATGCGGGCTATCGTCGAAGCGCACCTCTGGATTGGTGGCTGTGATGATGACGTCTGGCATGCTCGCTGCGTGCGGGGCGACGTTAAATAACAATGGCCAATTCGCCGCGACGCCGGCTCAGTTATCCGCCACGCCATCGGCGACGTCCGCAATGCCATCTCCGTCAAACCCGACAATGGCAGTAGCGACCGGCAGTACCAGCAAGGCAACAAATACGACGGTGACCGGCAGCATCGCCGCAGGCTCAAATTCAAAGGCAGAAGACGTCCTGAACACCCCGGACGCTCTCAAGCTCATCGCGGTTTCCGACCCGAGCAGCTCGGCTTATAAAATTGGGCCATTGGACGTCCTCGAAATCTCGGTTTTCAAAGTTCCTGACCTCTCAAGAACGGTTCAGGTGGCGGACAGCGGCACCATCAATCTTCCACTCGTTGGAGAAGTTCCTGCTGCGGGTCGAACCGCACAGGACGTCGAGCGCGATTTGACGAAACGGCTCGGGGCAAAATACCTGCAGAATCCGCAGGTCAACATCTATGTCAAAGAGTATAACAGCCAACGCGTCACGGTCGAAGGCTCGGTCAAGAAACCCGGCGTTTACCCGATCCGTGGCGGCACGACGCTTCTGCAACTGGTCGCGACAGCGGAAGGATTTACCGATACGGCTCAATCCGAGGTGGCGGTCTTTCGGAATGTCGATGGAAAACGCACGGCTGCAAAATTCGATGTCGGCGAGATCAGAACCGGAAACGCCAAAGATCCGCAACTCGTGCAGGGTGATGTCGTCGTTGTCAGCGACTCGATGGTGAAATCGGCCTATCAAGGCCTGCTCAAAGCGCTTCCGCTCGCGGCGGTCGCGCCGCTCCTTTAAAAACTCCGACATAAGCTAGCGAGATCAATGGCGTCCTCGGGTGACATGAGTTCCGGAGCAAATGGCGTGAGCGTTGGCCACCTTACGCCAAATGGTGCATCCGTTCCCGACATAGGCGACCCCTATCGGTCGTTGGGACGTTACCCGGGTGAACTGCCGCGCGATCAAATGACTCTGGCTGAAATGCTCAGGGACTACTTGCGCATTTTCAACAAACGCAAATGGCTCATATTGGCCATCGCGTCCGGCGTCTTTGCCGTCGGGACCGTCAGAACTTTACTCACGACGCCGCTTTACACGTCGAACATTCGTTTGCAGATCGATCAAAACGCCGCAAAAATCTTGAACAGCGGTAATGTCAGCGATGATAGCGGTTACGATTACAACGACACGTTTTTGAAAACGCAATATGAGCTTCTGAAGAGCAGCGATCTCGCGAAGCGCGTCGCGTCGTCTGCCCGGCTGGCGGAAGACAAGGATTTCTTCCGGCCACGCGAATTCTCACTGATTGGTGCCGCCAAAAGTTTTATCTTTCGGGAAGAGCCGAAGACCAGTGACAGCAAGGTCGACTTGACGAACGCGGCCGCCGGCATCGTCGCGGGAAATCTCGCGGTCCGGCCCATACCCGGCACGCGTCTTGTTGACCTCGCCTACAGCGATCCTAACCCCGCGCGAAGCCAGAAAATTGCTTCAGCGTACGGGGATGCCTACATCGCCTCCAATCTCGACAAGCGCTTCGAAGCGAACGCTTCGGCGAAGACTTTTTTGGAGGATCAAATCAAGCAACTCAAGCTGCGACTCGAGCAATCGGAAAAAACGATGCTTGATTTTGCAGAAAAAGAACAGATCGTCGCGGTTGAAGATAAATCGTCGATTGCCGAGACAAATCTCGCCGCCGCCAACACAGCACTGGGTGGCCTTGTTTCAGAGAGAATTAAAAACGAGCAGCTCTGGCGACAGGTCGACCAGACCGACGCGATCAATTTACCGCAATTTCTGAGCAACGCCGTGATTGATGGGCTCAGGGCAAAGCGCAATGAACTTGTGACGGACTATCAAGAGAAGCTTGAGACGTTCAAGCCCGGCTATCCCGCCATGGTGCAAATCAATAACAAGATTGCGGAAATCGACAGACAACTCGCCGCCGAGGTCAAAACGATCCGCGGGTCGCTCAAGGCGGCGTATGACTCTTCCCTCAACCAGGAGCGCGAACTCAAGGCGAGAGTCGACAAACTCCGCGCCGATGTGCTCGATTTTCAGAAGCGCTCGATCCAATACAATATCTTAAAGCGCGAAGTCGATACCAACAGAGAACTCTATAATAGTCTGCTTCAGCGGTTCAAAGAAGTCGACGTTGCGGGCGGCGCTGCCAGCAATAACGTCTTTATCGTCGATAAGGCGGATTTGCCCGGCGCGCCCTCCTCACCGCAATTGCTGAGATCCATGTTGCTCTCGTTGATGCTCGGGTTGGGCGGCGGTCTGGGATTGGCCTATTTGCTCGAAAATCTCGATGACGTCATCGATACGATCGAGGAAGCCGAGCGCGTTGCGGGACTGGCCACGCTCGGCGTTATTCCCTTGGTTAAAGACGCTGGTGGCGCGGAATCAGCCCTTGCCGATGCCGGCTCGCCCATGTCCGAGGCTTACAGATCGCTGTGCACATCCCTGCAATTCACGACGGCTCGGGGTCTACCCAAAACCCTGCTTGTCACCAGCGCCGGCCCCGCGGAAGGGAAATCGATCACCTCGATGGCCATCGCTCAGCACTTCGCGCGGCTGGGCCTCAAGGTGCTCATTATCGATGCCGATATGCGCAAACCGTCGCTGCACTTAAAACTACGAGGAGACAATTCGGTTGGCCTCTCGTCGTATCTCACCGGCGCGTGCGAACCGCCCGATGCGATGCAAAAGACCGAACTTGCTAACCTTGCATTCATGCCGTCGGGTCCCTTGCCTCCCAACGCCGCCGACGTCTTGGGCGGTTCGCGTCTGATGTCATTGCTTGCGGTCGGCCTTGAAGTCTTTGATTTGATCGTCATCGATGGACCACCCGTGATCGGTATCGCCGACGCACCGCTATTGTCGAATGCGACCGAAGCAACCGTGTTTGTCATCGGCGCCGGTGTCGCTCGCGCGGCATCGGTCCGGGGGGCGCTGAAGCGTCTCGAAATCTCGAAAAGCCCGGTGATCGGCAGTGTCGTTACGCAATTCGATGCCAAGAGAGCGGGCTACGGCTACGGCTACGGCTATGGATATGGCCACGGAAACGACAGGGCCTTTTCCTACGGCGCATCGATTGCGAAGGACGACACAGCGCCTCGCTTGCCCAACGGCCAGTCCTCATGAGCGACGTGAGCGCGCTCAAAGCCGCGATTGAACTCTTTTATCTTCCATCACAAGTGCACGCGGTGAGGCTCGCGCCGCTGCCGAAGGGCACGACATTGCTTTTGCGGCTGGCCGCCGGCGACGCCGAGGCCGCGCGCGAAGCGCAAGACCTCAGCGACCGGCCAGCAGACGTCAGCCGCCAGGCAGCCATTTTTTTTATTCAGCAAATTCTTCTTTATCCCGACGCGGACAGCTATCGAATTCTTGGTTCGGATCGTTCCGCAACGCCGAGCGAACTCCGCAATCACATGGCACTGCTTTTGAAGTGGCTGCATCCAGATTTAAATCATGATCGTCACACAACTCTGTTGGCGCGGCGTGTCATTCGCGCCTGGGATCAAATCAAGACACCCGAACGACGATTGCTTCACGATGAAAAACATCAACCCAGAGAAGCGCAACGCACTTCACGTCGCTTGCGCATCGGCACTCGACCGGAACCCAGTGCCTCGGGAAAAGGCCGCGGATCAGATAAAGCGCTCCCGAGCGCGGCACGCCGGGCGAAAAGGCCGCGACGGCTCAGAGGGCTTTTCGGTTTTTTCTTCCGCTTCTCGCGGGCCGGCCGTCACCTCTAACACCAACCCTGCAATTCCCTCGTGTCATCGAGTAGTTCAAATTCGGCATGACCGCGCTATCCGAGCCAAAAAGTCTGATCGTCAAATTCGTGGCAGGATGCGTCGCAGTCTTATTGCTGTGGCTCATCGCGACACGGAGCCTCGTCGCCTTCCTTGATACCGCAGACCCCGAGAGCGCATTGCGGTTGAGCGCATCGAATGCCGGCGCGCGTCTCTCTCTTGCCAACAAGGCCATCGAGGATGCGCTCAAAGCTAAGACAGACCAGCCAGAACTCAGGGCACGACATCGCCTTGCTGCCCGGCGCCATGTCCGAGCGTTTGCGAACGGCTGATCCCAATAGCCCCCTTGTCACAAGACTCAAACGGGTTTGCAGACCTTCCTTTGCGCTTGAGCAGCGAATTCAGGGCAAAAATTCGAGACTGGGCGGTGGACGCGCTCAAGGTCGACCCTCTGAACCCACAAGGATTGCAAATCCTTGGCCTCCTCGCAGCCACGGGCTCGGACCCCGCGTCAGCCGAGCCATTCATGTTCGCGGCATCACGGCGTTCGTTGCGAGAACAAACTGCCGTCTATTGGAGCCTGCGGCAAAAGTTTAAGACGCGCGATTTTGCGGGGGCTGCAGCTCTTGCTGATGCGCTTCTGCGTTCGCAGCCCGAACTGATGCCGGTCGTCGCGCCAATCCTTGCGCAAATGGCTGAACATCAGGAGGCGAAGGACGCCGTCAAAGAACTGCTCTTGGCGGACCCGCCCTGGAGAGCCAATTTTTTCTCAAGTCTCAGCGGAAATATTCGAGACGCGCGAACACCCCTCGCTTTGCTTGTGGCGTTGAACGACACGACGCATCCGCCGACGACGCAGGAACTCAATGCCTATCTTCAGCTTCTCATCACCAACAAACTCTATGATTTGGCCTACTACACGTGGCTGCAATTTCTCTCAGCCGAGCAGCTGAGCAAGGCCGCATTGCTGTTCAATGGCGATTTCAAATTCGCGCCGTCTGGACTGCCCTTCGACTGGACGATTTCGTCCGGCAATGGTGTGACGGTTGAAATCACGCCACGAGACGATCAACCCAACAAGCAAGCTTTGCAGATCGAGTTTGGCCTTGGACAGGTCGATTTTCCTGCCATCACCCAAATGCTGATGCTGGCGCCCGGCAAGTACAAACTGTCGGGCATTGTTAAAGGTGAGATCCGCGGGCCACGGGGGCTGAAGTGGCAGGTTGCCTGTCTCGAGACGCCCGCAATCCTGCTCGGCGCAACGACGATGTTCCTCGGTGATTTCCCGCAATGGACGGACTTTTCCACAGCTATCGACGTGCCGGAAAACTGTCGCGCTCAGATGCTCCGGCTCGTTTTGGACGCGCGCTCAGCATCCGAGACGATCGTATCAGGATCCGTCTGGTTCGATACGCTGAAGATTGCAAGAGATTAGCGAACAGCGAGACCCAACTGGCCGTGCATATTTTTTCGGCATATGACCGTTATTCTGCACTTCTCCAATGCAAAAAAATATGGGCGGCGACGAGTGGCTCCTCCTTGGATTGAATGGTTCGCGCACTAATTCAGAGCTGGGTCCACCGCTTGGAATACAGGCCAATGTGGATCAAGGAGTCATAGGTCACCGCCCTGCGGTGCCTATGACCCCGCCCTTCCGCATCAGTCGGCAGTCTTTGGGTTTCCTGAAGTCTCCTCTAAATCGGGGATGACGGTCTTCGCGCTTTCCGTGCATTGCTTGCCCTGAGCTGCGTGGTGATTCTTGAGCCAGGGTTCTTTGCGCTCGGACTCGCCGTCGATCTTTTTTTGAGCATCGACCCTAACGTGCCACACGGTGTTCAAAAGCGACGAGACCGGCATAGAAATCACTTTGTACGTTTGCAGTTGGACTGCTAGAAAGCACAAGTTTTTGTTGGGGTCCTGCGGGGGGCTACATGAAGCGCGTTGCGTTGCTATTTTTGGATTTATTTCTCATTGCGTGCGCCACGTTGCTAGCATTGCTTTTGCGAGATAATTTCGTATTTTCAGAATCGCACTTACAAGCAATAATGCCCTATCTGGTTGTCACGCTCGTGAGCGGCGGCATCGTCTTCTCGTTCACAGGTGTCAGTTGGTCGGTTTGGCGCTCTTCGACGCTTCGCGACTACTTGAGATTGTTGGGGGCAATTGCGGCGACGGTTTTCGCAACCCTCGCGATCACTTTTTCGATGAGTCGGCTCGAAGGCGTCGCGCGCGCGGTCCCCGTTTTGCAAGCGATGACTATGATCTTCCTATTGCTGGGATCAAGACTGCTGGTCCAGTTTAGGCATCAGCGTCGGTTTCACCCTTCGCAATTGGTGATGAAACCGACGGCATCAAATCAGACCAACGTCCTCGTCTTCGGCACGACACGACTAACAGAACTCTACTTGCGTTCGGTCGCAGAGTTCGCGAGCGACAAAATCAGCATCGCAGGCCTGATCTCCCGAACAAAAACAAAGGTGGGACGACAGCTTTCTCGGCACCGAAGTCCTTGGAACGTCCGATGATTTGACGAACGTGCTGCGTGATCTCGAAGTTCACGGAATTAAAGTCGATAAGATTTGTGTCACAGCCTCGCTCCGCGACCTCGCTCAAAAGGAACGGCAACAGCTCAGCGCAATCGAGCTCGGCACCGATATTGAAATCGTCTATCTTGAGGAAGCGATCTTGGGCTTCGCGGCAACGACGAGCGAAAAGGATCGCGCGGTTGCACCGCAATCGGACGACATCTCGTTTGATCTTTCCGAAGATCAGCTCATGGCCTCGGCGCGCCGCCCGTATTGGCGCATCAAGCGCGTCTTTGACGTCGTCCTCTCTCTCGTTTTCTTGTGCCTTTGTTGGCCAGCCATTCTAGGCGTCGCTATTCTCGCTGCGGTCGATGTGGGTCTCCCCATCGTCTTTTGGCAACAACGGCCGGGTGTCGGGGGGCGACCGTTTCGACTCTATAAAGTGAGAAGCATGATCGCGGCCCACGATTCCGATGGACGGCTCGTCGCCGATGACCTGCGGTCCTCCGCCATAGGTCGGTTTCTTCGACGGACGCGCCTCGACGAATTACCGCAACTCTACAATATCCTCATCGGCGACATGTCATTCGTCGGCCCCCGGCCTCTTCTACCCGTCGACCAACCCGTAGGTTCGGCTGCGCGCACACTGATAAGACCCGGGCTAACCGGATGGGCGCAGGTCAATGGCGGCAGGGACATTTCGCCGGCGGATAAAGTCGCTCTCGACGTTTGGTACATCCAAAACGCAACGCTCAGCATTGATCTCAAAATATTCGTGAAGACTGCGCTGATGATCTTGTTTGGCGAACGCGTCGATCGAGAGGCTATCCGGACCGCCTGGTCGGAACTCTGCTCATCCGGCATATGTGGCGCATTCGGACGCGATTTGCCAAATCGTTTGCTCTTGCAGAATCAGAGCGATTCGCCGTCGGTGCGCGCCGCTTGAATTCATGACTCTGCCTTTATTAGCTGCTTGATATACGCACGAGTGAAATAACTCCCTAGCCATTGTCTCCGGGTGGGGGTGAGAGTTTTTTGTATTTAGTTAGCGTCAGGTGCATTCACCCGATGTGCGGTAGCTTTGTGCAAAATCTAGCCGCATTCGTTTTATTCCCAGAAATTTAGCAGCGGCGCGTAGATGCTGCGATGGGCTCGCACCAATCTGATGCGACACTGCACTGGATTTTTCTCGATCGCATTTCAGGGGACTGTAAACGAGAGTTAGGGGGAACCCATGTACAATTGCAAAAGCGTATTGGTAACCGGAGGCGCCGGTTTTCTCGGCTCACATCTCTGCGATCGTTTGATCGCCGACGGCCACGACGTCATCTGCCTTGATAATTTATTCACCGGCACCAAACGCAATATCGAACACTTGCTCGGCCACCCGCGCTTCGAGCTCGTGCGTCATGACGTGACCTTCCCGCTCTACATCGAGGTTGATGAAATCTACAATCTCGCCTGCCCGGCCTCCCCCATTCACTATCAGCACGACCCGGTGCAAACGACGAAGACGAGTGTGCACGGCGCCATCAACATGCTCGGGCTGGCCAAGCGCCTCAAGTGCCGGATTTTCCAGGCCTCGACCTCGGAAGTCTACGGCGATCCCTCCGTGCATCCGCAGACGGAAGCCTATTGGGGCAATGTCAATCCGATCGGACCACGGTCCTGTTATGACGAAGGCAAGCGGTGCGCCGAAACGCTGTTCTTCGATTATTGGCGCCAGCATAAGCTTGAGATCAAGGTCGCGCGGATCTTCAATACCTATGGCCCGCGCATGCATCCCAACGACGGCCGTGTCGTCTCGAATTTTATCGTCCAGGCCTTAAAAGGCGAGCCGATCACCCTCTACGGCGACGGCAGTCAAACCCGCTCGTTCTGTTACGTCGATGACTTGATCGAGGGCTTCGTCCGCTTGATGAAAAGCCCGAAAACTCTGACCGGGCCGGTCAATCTCGGCAATCCGAAAGAGTTCACGATCAAGGAACTGGCGGAGATCGTCATTGACATGACTGGGTCGCGATCGCGGCTCGAATACTGTGACCTGCCGCAAGACGATCCAAAACAGCGCCAGCCCGATATCGGGCTCGCCAAGCGCGAATTGGGCTGGAGCCCGAAGATCGCTCTGCGTGACGGACTGAAGCAATCGATCGCCTACTTCGATCAGCTGCTCTCGGACCGCCTGTCGAAGGAAGCGGAAGCGGCGGAATGAAAATTGCTGGATGGAACCGGAACGACAACCGCTATTTATTGGGCATCCTCGATAAATTCGAACTCGAAAACGCGTCACCGGCTGGCTCTGTGCCTACTGATGCTTCCTCTTTTCATCTCAATGGCAATCGCAGTCGCGTTTTTGGACACCAAAGAAGTGCAGGACGCGAGGCAGGACCGTTAGGCGCTCGATTTGCAATAACGACCTATCACGTTGCTTATCTTTTTATCCGCCTTGGTCAGAAATTTCAGGCACGTTCTACTTAAACCTGTCTCAAATCCAATCCCATTAATCAGACCATCTTGGCGGAAGGAATTTATCGTCCGCCTAGCGCCAGTGTAGGACCGTGAGCATGAACAGCGATTATCTGCATCGAACGGGAAGCGCGCGCGACCTGGCGGCGAAGTTCCGGACAAAGCAGGCAACCGTCGGTGTGATCGGCCTCGGGTACGTAGGATTGCCGGCGTGTCTCGCGGCAGCAAATTCCGGCCTGGAGGTGCTCGGCTTCGACATTGATGAAGCGAAGCCCGAGTTGCTCGCGAGGGGTCAGAGTTACCTGCGCCACATTCCTTCGGACGCAATCGCCTCTGCCATCGCAACTGGGCGCCTCAACGCCACATCAGACTTGACGCGTTTGTCTGAGCCTGACGCGCTTGTGATCTGCGTGCCCACCCCGCTGACCAAGCATCTCGAGCCTGATCTGTCCTTCGTCATCTCCACAACGGAGGAGATCGCGCGTCACCTTCGTCGGAACCAAATCGTTATACTTGAAATCAACCACCTACCCCGGCACAACGGACGAGGTGCTTCTTCCGATCTTAGAGAAAAGCGGCCTCAAGAGTGGATCGGATTTTTACCTTGCCTTTTCGCCCGAGCGAGAAGATCCCGGCAACGCCAAGTTTAGCACTTCGACAATTCCCAAAGTTGTCGGCGCTGACAATCCCGAAGCCCTCGAGATTGCGACTGCGTTCTACAGTAACTTCATAGCTTCGGTTGTTCCAGTCTCGACGACACGCGCGGCTGAGTCCGTCAAGCTCACTGAGAACATCTTCCGAGCTGTCAACATCGCACTCGTCAACGAATTGAAAGTCATCTTCGAGCAGATGGACGTCGACATTTGGGAAGTGATCGAGGCAGCCAAAACCAAGCCCTTCGGATTTATGCCTTTTTATCCGGGGCCAGGGCTCGGTGGGCACTGTATCCCGATTGACCCCTTCTATCTCACCTGGAAAGCACGCGAGTACGGTATCACCACGCGTTTTATCGAACTCGCCGGGCAGATTAACTCCTCGATGCCACAGCACGTTACTGCCAAACTCGCGCTTGCTCTCGATAAGCATTACCGCAAGGGCCTTAATGGCTCCCGCGTTCTTGTCATGGGCATCGCTTACAAGAAGAACGTCGATGACATGCGCGAGAGCCCGGCGCTTCGACTCATCGAAATTATCGAGGAGCGCGGGGGCATAACTGAATACTACGATCCATTTGTCCCGGTCATACCATCGACCCGTGAGCACGCGACGCTGGCCGGTCGGCAAAGCGTGCCGTGGTCTCGAGATCTTGCCTCCCATTTCGACGCGGTCCTGATCGTGACTGACCACGACGGCGTTGACTATGCGGCCGTCACTGAGCACGCCGCGTTGGTTGTCGACACACGCAACGTCTGCCGCCGCGATGGCATTTCTTCGCCAAACCTCGTCTTAGCTTAAGCCCTCTCGATCCCAAATAATCCGTTCCTGACTGAGATGAGAAAAGCGATGAAATCGCAGAAGAACTATCGCATCGACTGCATTGTCGGCGCCAGACCGAATTTCATGAAAATCGCGCCCATCCTGCGGGCAATGGATGTCACCGGTCGATGCAACGTGCGTTTGATCCACACCGGTCAACATTATGATGAGAGCATGAATGACGTGTTCTTTAACGAACTCGGCATCCGGCCACCGGATATTAACCTCGAAATCGGCTCAGGAACGAATACGGAGCAGACCGCTCGCATCATGCTCGGTCTCGAACCGGTGTTGGTATCCCTCCGCCCCGACATGTTGCTCGTCGTCGGAGACGTCAATTCCACGCTTGCCGCGGCCCTGGTGGCATCGAAGCTAATGATTCCCGTAACGCACGTTGAAGCCGGTTTACGGTCAAACGATCGCACCATGCCGGAGGAGATCAACCGCCTCGTCACGGATCGGCTGTCGGACCTACTTCTGACGACCGAGCGAAATGCAATTGACCAACTCACACGCGAGGGCGTCGCCGCCGAGCAAGTTCATTTTGTCGGCAATGTCATGATCGACACGCTGCGCAAAAATTTGGAGCGGGCGCGCCCTGCCTCGCAAACCATAGCGCACTACACCTCTCCAGGCGCCTTTTTTGTCGACGCTACCCGTGAGGGCTACGGTTTCGTCACCTTGCACAGACCGTCTAATGTCGATGACCCGGCTCAGCTTGCCGGATTAATCAACGCGCTCATCGAGGTTTCCCGGTCATTACCGCTCGTTTTTGCGCTCCACCCCCGGACGCGGTCGCGTCTTGAAGCGGCCGATCTCACCGGTCGGCTGAAAGAGGGGCGCATTCTGACAACACCGCCGCTGAGTTACCTCGAGACCCTGGGGCTGATGCGCGATGCGCGATTGGCGATCACTGACAGCGGCGGTGTGCAAGAAGAAACGACCGCGCTCGGCGTACCTTGTCTGACGGTTCGCGACAACACGGAGCGACCGATCACCATTGCGGAAGGCACCAACACACTTGTTGGCAGCTCTCCCAAAGCCTTGCTCGCGGCGGCCCGAGATGCTCTCGGCTCCGGTGCTAAACGTGGCCGAATTCCAGAGCTATGGGATGGCCGAGCCGCCGAACGTGTCGCCGACCACGTCATAGCCTTTCTTGACCGTTCACATCGTTCTTCAAATGGACAAACCGATGCACATTCTGTTTTTGAGCCACTACTATCCGCCCGAGGTTAACGCCCCGGCGTCGCGCACGTCCGAACATTGCCGCCAATGGGCCAAAGCCGGTCACGACGTGACGGTTGTTACGTGTGCCCCCAATCATCCGGCAGGCAAGCTCTATGACGGCTATCGCAACCGTCTCTTTCAACGCGAAACGTTAGACGGTGTTGAAGTCATCCGCGTGTGGACCTACCTCGCGGCAAACGCGGGCTTTCTTCGCCGAACGCTTAATTACCTATCCTACATTCTCGGCGTCACGCTAGCACTGCCACGGCTAAAGCGGCCAGACGTCGTGATCTCAACTTCCCCGCAATTCTTCTGTGGACTCACCGGTGTCATCGCACGGACGTGGTTACGCGCCCCTTGGGTTCTTGAAATTCGCGACATCTGGCCCGAGAGTATTGTGACTGTGGGCGCAATGAAAAAGGGTCTGTCGGTGCGCGCCCTAAAGTGGCTAGAACGTTCGGCCTACAGAAGCGCGGATAATATCGTTGCGGTGACGGACTCTTTTTTGCCGCATATCGCCAAGCGCTGCGGCAATCCCGCTAAGATCAGCGTGATCAAGAACGGCGTCGATTTGACTTTCTTCACCCGCGACGGAAATCCGCTCGCCGCCAAGACGGCGCTAGGGTTTGGAGATCACTTCGTCGCCGCCTACGTCGGGACGCACGGGGTGGCGCATGGGCTCGACACCATTCTTGAAGCTGCCCGGCTGACCATCGATGATCCGCGCATCCTATACGTGATGGTCGGCGACGGCGCCGAACGGGAGCGTCTCATTGAGAAAGCTCGCGCCATGAAACTCAACAACGTCCGCATCCTCGGTCAGCGGCCAAAATCAGATATGCCGCTCGTATGGGCCGCAACGGACGCGAGCCTGATTCTGTTGCGACGGAATGAACTCTTTAAAAAAGTGCTACCGTCGAAAATGTTCGAAGCCATGGGAATGGCCCGCCCGATTGTGCTCGGCGTTGAAGGCGAGGCAAAAGAGCTTTTGCATGCAGCGGGTGCCGGAATAGCCATTACTCCTGAGAGCGCCGAGGAACTCGCCGCTGCCGTCCGACGGCTCGCCGCTGAACCCGCTCTTTCAACAGCATACGGCGAGAGCGGAGCCGTCTATGCCCGCGAGGAATTTGACCGCACAAAACTCGCAGCCCGATACGTGGACATTCTGTCTGCAGTTGCCTCTGACAGGACGGGGCGACGTCAAAGCCGCGCCGAATTGAAGCCCGCCGCTTGATCATCCATCGCACAATCTCGAACGCGAGCCGAGCGATCGCCTTCGGCCGTCACATCCCCATGCGCAAAATCGTGCACAGGGTCGAACTTGATCTGCGGCGCCGCCTTCGCGACCACTTACCCCAAAAAGCACCCGCGTCGACCAGCGCCCAACCTTTGAGCACCAGTGCACCTCAGCCATTGTTTCCGCCCCGCGAAGGTCTGCGCGTCGAAGCCGACGGCACGCTCGCTGTCGATCTAGTTGGCCGCGAGCTGCGCATGTCCCGCAACTGCATCGACTGGAGCGCGCCTGGTCCAGGCTCTGCGCAGCAACTCCTGCGTATGACCTTGCATTATATGGAGTACCTCGAGGCCGCGGACGACGAGCTCTTATCGGAAATCGTCGATCAGTGGATTCGAACGAACCCATCGAACCAGCGCGGAGCCTGGCGCGATAGCTGGAACAGCTATGCTCTGTCTCTCCGTGTTGTCATCTGGATGCAACAGCTTGCGATGCGCAGGCACCGTCTGGATCAGGCGCTGTTGCGCCGTATACACGCAAGCCTGACCGAGCAGCTCTTGTTCCTGGAACAAAACCTTGAGACCGATCTCGGTGGCAATCACCTCATCAAAAATATCAAAGCGCTCATCTGGGGCTCGGCGTATTTCGCTGGCGGAGAAGCCAGCCGCTGGCGTCAGCTCGGGCTCGCTCTCTTGAGAACGAAATCGAGCATCAGATCCTCCCCGATGGCTTGCACTATCGAGCGCTCCCCCTCCTACCACTGCCAGGTGTTCGCCGACCTCGTCGAATGCCGCCACGCCCTCGGCGACGACCCTTTGGATGGTCGCCTCGACGTCGCCCTCTCTCGCATGGCTCAGACGGTGGCCGATTTGACCCACCCCGACGGCTACGTTGCGCTCTTTAACGATGGGGGGCTGACCATGGCCTACGCGCCTGCACTATGCCTCGACGCTTACGAGATCGTTGCAGGGCGACGCCCCGAGCCTCAGCACGTCTTCTCCTACCCTGACGCTGGATACTTCGGATTTCGCAATGACGACGTCTATCTCGTCATCGACTGCGGGCGTATCGCGCCTGACGACTTGCCGGCTCATGGTCATGGCGATGTGCTATCGTTTGAATGGTCGGTTGCGGGTCAGCGCATCATCGTAGACCAGGGCGTCTTTGAATACATCGCGGGCGAAAAGCGCCATGCGGCGCGCTCAGCGCTGAGCCACAATACGCTTTGTGTTGACGGGGCAGACCAAGCCGACTTCTTCGGCGCTTTCCGCTGCGGCCGCAGGCCGAGCGTTGAGGTGCGCCAGATACGAGCCGCGCGAACGCGGCTTCGTGCTGGAAGGCAGTCACGATGGCTTCGCGTCATCTGTCAGGACGGCCACGCCACGTTCGCCGCCTCGACGCCTCGACAGATCGGCTCGTCATTCGTGATAGCCTCGAAGGTCTCGCCAATCGTGCCGGCTCATATCGGGTTTCTGCTGCATCCGGACGTCAACGTCAATGTTGACGGGAGGCACGCGCGTCTCACTCGCGGCGCGACCCACATCGTGCTTGACGTCAACGCTCCCGATCGAAGTGCGCCGGCTGTCTGGTGGCCGGATATGGGCCACGAACTGGCCACGCGGCGATTGACCCTCACCCTTCCCACCGCCACGCGTGAGGCAATTACGACGTTCCAGATTCTATCAAGTGAGGCGAGCGGCGTGAAACAGGTTCAGCAGAACTACCGCTCCGGCGAACTCAAGGTCGCCGATGTGCCGGCGCCCCGCGCGGGCGCGGGCTGCGTGCTGGTCGCAACGCGCGTGTCGCTGATCTCTTCCGGCACTGAGAAGCAGCTGATGGACATCGCCAAGGCTTCGCTCGCCGGTAAGGCGATGGCACGACCCGATCTCGTCCGCCGCGTCGTGCGCAACGTGCAGCGCGACGGTCTCCGGCCGACCATCGAGAAGGTCTTTGCCAAGCTCGATACGCCGATTCCACTCGGCTACTCGATCGCTGGCGAGGTGCTTGAGGTCGGCCGCAACGTGCCAGGACTACAGGTTGGCGACCGCGTCGCATGCGCCGGTGCGGGCCTCGCCAACCATGCCGAGATCAACGCGGTCCCGAAGAATCTCACCGTACGCGTCCCGGATGCTGTGACGGATGCGGACGCGAGCTTCGTCACACTTGGCGCCATCGCCCTACAAGGCGTGCGTCAGGCCGAGCCGACGCTCGGAGAGCGGATCGTCGTGATGGGGCTCGGCCTCATCGGGCTGCTCACCGTGCAGCTCCTCAAGGCCAACGGCTGCCGCGTGCTCGGCTTCGATCCCAATCCGCAGCGGGCGGCGCTTGCGCGCGAGCTTGGCGCCGACACGGCTATCAGTGACGGCCTGCGCGAGGCGACAGATGCCTTCACTACGGGCTACGGCGCCGACGCGGTGATCATCACCGCCTCCACCAAGTCAAACGAGCCCTTGAACGTCGCCGCCGAGATCAGCCGTCTTAAGGGCCGCATCATCGTTGTTGGTCTCGTCGGTATGACGATCGACCGCGAACCGTTCTACAAGCGCGAACTCGATCTCAAGCTTTCCATGTCCTACGGACCCGGCCGTAACGATCCGGCCTACGAGATCGGCGGGCACGACTACCCCCTCGCTTATGTGCGCTGGACGGAACAGCGCAACATGGAGGCATTTCTGACGCTCATCGCCGAGGGTCGAGTGACGCCATCGAAGCTCGTCACACACCGTTTCCCAATTCCCGACGCCGAGCAGGCTTACGGGCTTATGGAGCGCGGTGAGCCCCACCTCGCGATTCTATTAAGTTATCCTGATAATGGCGTGCATCGCGTCCAGCGTTGCATCACCCGTACGTCGGCGAAGCCTGCGAGTAAACTTGCAACCGGGCGTGTTGCTTTCATCGGCTTGGGTACCTATGCGAAGGGCGTGCTGCTGCCGGCGGTGAAGAGCGTTTCGGGGGTGCGCCTGATGGCGGTTGTAACGTCCACCGGGATCTCGGCCGGGCACGCGGGCGACAAACATGGATTCGCAACCATCGCGACCGATCCGGCTGCCGTCATCGCCGCTGATGAGATCGACACTCTATTTATTGCCACGCGCCACGATACGCACGCACGCTATGCAGCCGATGGGCTGGCGGCCGGAAAGCATGTGTTTTGCGAAAAACCGCTTGCGATGGACTGGGCCGAGCTTGCATCGGTGGCCTCGGCAGCCAAACAGGCGAGCGGCGTTCTGACGGTCGGCTTCAACCGCCGTTTCGCGCCGCTCCTCGTGAAGGCCAAGGCGGCGCTCGAGCCGCGCTCCGGGCCGTCTGGTCATGCTTTACCGCGTCAATGCCGGCGCAATTCCAGGCGACAGCTGGATCCAACGCGACGAGGGCGGCGGCCGCATCGTGGGCGAGGTCTGCCATTTCGTCGACGCGCTGACGTTCCTTGCCGGCAGTCTGCCAATCGAGGTGCAGGCGATTTCGGCGCGCGGTCACGACGATGCGGTTTCCATCCTGATCCGCTTCGCCGACGGCTCGACGGGCACGATTCTCTACTCCTCGCTCGGCGATGCGGCGGTGCCGAAGGAGTACATCGAGGTCTTCGCGGCTGGCCGGGTGCTGCAGCTCAACGATTTCCGCCAGCTTACGGTCACCGCGTCCGGCAAAGCGAGCGTGACCAAGGCTACCCAGGACAAAGGCCAGACGGCGCTGGTGGCGGCCTTCCTCGCGGCCACCCGCGGTCAGTGTGAGCTGCCGATCCCGCTCGCCGAGCTGGAGGCCGTCACCGCTGCGACGTTTGCCATCGAGGAAGCCCTTGGGGCTGGCACTGCGCGTGATACCAGTCCGCGACACGGGATAGTTTGACATGTGTGGCATCTGCGGCGCGTTCGCGTACAAATCTCTGGAACTGCCTCAGCCGGCAATTGGTCGCCAGATTCGCGATAGCATGGCGGCGCGCGGGCCCGATGGCAGCGGCGAATGGCAGAGCGCTGACAGGCGCGTCTGGCTTGGCCATCGCCGGCTGGCGATCATCGACCTATCGCCCGCCGGAGCGCAGCCGATGCTGAGCGAAGATGGCAGCCTCTCGCTCACCTACAACGGAGAAATCTACAACTACAAGGAGCTGCGTCGGGCGCTCGAGGCAGAGGGGGTCCGCTTTCGCAGTGGCACCGACAGCGAGGTAATCATCCACCTCTATCGCCTGCGGGGACCGGCGTTCGTCTCCGAACTGAGGGGCATGTTCGCCTTTGCGTTGTGGGACGAAAAGCGACGCCAACTTTTTGCGGCCCGTGATCCTTACGGCATCAAGCCGTTCTACTACGCTGATACGGCAGGTACGTTCTTATTCGCGTCCTCGGTGAAGGCCCTGCTCACCGACAAACATGTCGCGCAATCACCAGATCCGGCCGGCGTCGTCGGGTTCTACGTCTTCGGCAGCGTGCCGGAACCATGGACGATCTACCGAGACATCAAGGCCCTTCCTGCGGGAACGACGATGATCGTCGACGGCGGTGGTGTGCACGGACCGGCCCGCTATCATTCGATACCGCAAGCGCTGAGGCAGGCCGAGATCGAGGCGGAAGGGAAGCACTGGAACTCTACTGCTGTCGATGACATGCGCGCCGCACTGCGCGATAGCGTCCGGCACCACATGGTGGCGGACGTACCGATCGGCGCCTTCCTTTCTGCAGGCGTCGATTCAGGTGCGCTCGTTGGTCTAATGCGGGATCACACACAGTGCGACATCCGCACGGTCACGCTCGCTTATGAGGAGTATCGCAATCGACCCGAGGACGAAGCGCCGCTGGCCGAAGAGACGGCTCGCCGTTACCGCACCTCGCACACGACGCGCCGGATCTCGGCACAAGAGTTCAATGATGACCTGCCGCGCATCATGGCTGCGATGGATCAACCCTCAATCGACGGCATCAATACTTGGTTCGTCAGCAAGGCGACACGCGAGGCGGGCATCAAAGTTGCCATCTCGGGTGTCGGTAGCGACGAGCTGCTAGGTGGCTACAGCACGTTCCGCAGCCTGCCGCGCATGGTGTCCCGGGTCAGTCGGCTGCCCGGGGTCACTGCGCTGGAACGCCCGTTCCTACGCGGTCTCCGCATGGCCGGATGGATCGGCCTCGATCTGCATCCGAAGCTTGCCGGTTTAATGCGCTACGGGGGCAACCTGCCTGGCGCCTATCTGCTGCAGCGTTCGGTATTCTTGCCCTCGCAACTCGACGCGGTCGTCGCGGATCCCGACTTCGTGCAGGAGGGCGTCGAGCAGTTGAGGCCACAACAGCTCATCGCTGAAGCACTCGAGGATGGCCCGCGAGCCGACTTCGGCCGGGTCGCGGCATTGGAGTTCGTGCTTCTATCTGCGCAATCAGCTATTGCGCGATACGGATTGGGCGGGAATGGCGCATTCGCTCGAGGTTCGGACGCCCCTCGTCGATCACGTCCTGCTCGCCCGTGTCGCGGCGCTGATGGCACTCCCCGGACGGCCGAGCGGTAAGGCCTTGCTGGCGTGCTCGCCGAGCCAGCCACTTCCAAACACGATCGTCAATCGGACGAAGACAGGCTTTGGCATTCCCGTGCAGAATTGGCTCGCGGCAAGCGATTTGGGGCGTGATCTGCTCAGTCAGCGCAATCGATACTTCAGCCGCAATTGGGCCCGCCTGATGGCGAGGCTGCAGGGCGTTGCTGGGAGCGGAAGCAAAACGACGGCGGTCGAACACTCGGTACTTTGCTGACAAGCGCACTATCGGCGGACGATTCGAAAGATATTTTTTATGTTAGCGAGAGAAACGAAAACCGCTCATCTTAAAACCCAGGAAGCAGCAGTCGTGACTTGGGCAAATATGCACGCCAAGGAGGTAGCGGTAGCGCATCAACCGCCCCAGATACTTTCGCTGACCGCAATCATTCTCACATTTAACGAGGAAATCCACATCGAGCGCTGCATTACTCATCTCGATGGGTTGGCAGAACGGGTGATCGTAGTCGATAGCTTCTCAACCGATCGGACAGTCGAGCTGGCAAAGGCACAAGGCGCGCATGTAGTCCAGCGCGCATTCAAGAACCAAGCAGACCAGTTTCAGTGGGCCCTCGACACCTGCAACATCGCGACCGAGTGGGTGCTACGTCTCGACGCGGATGAGTATCTGGAGCCGGGGGCGCTCGCTGAGATCCGATCCCGCCTGCCGACCTTGCCGCCTGACGTCACAGGCATCGACTTAAAACGAAAATTTATGTTCATGGACCGCTGGATCAGGTGGGGCGGCTACTACCCGACCATATTGACGCGGCTTTGGCGCACCGGGGCGGCCAATGTCGAGCAGCGCTGGATGGACGAGCACATTGTGCTGACACGCGGCGGCTCCGTGCTATTTGATAAGGCCGACCTCGTCGACGACAACCTATCCGGCGTCGACGCGTGGATGACCAAGCACAACCGCTACGCGACGCGCCAGATGGTCGACTTCATCAACCGCGAGCACCGTCTGTTCGAGATCGACGGACGAGTAGAGCGGGACGCCCAGGCTTCGATCAGGTTGAAAAGAATCCTGCGCAATTATGTGTTCGGCAACGCGCCGCTCTACGTCAGAAGCGCCTGCTACTTCATTTATCGCTATTTCGTTCGTCTCGGGTTCCTCGACGGCCGGCAGGGGTTCGTGTTCCACAGCCTTCATGGCTTTGCCTACTTCGTTCTGATCGATGCCAAGATCGACGAAGCCAGGTCGTTTATCCGCGATCATGGTATCGAAGCCTTCCGGCGCCATCTGTCGCAGCACCATCATATCGAGATACCGTCGGGAGGATAGCATGGATGTTTCTGCATCGATGGCTCGAGGGTCAGAGACTAAGGGCGCACTTGAACTCAAGGCGCGCGTTCGTAGCCACTGGGAGCAGGAGACTTGTGGTGTCCGTTATGGCGAAGCTGACGATCGCAGATCCTGGTTTCGCGAAATTGCACAGGCAAGACAGGCGCTCGAGCCCTACATTGGTAAGTTCGCTCGCTTCGAGGACAGCGTGGGCAAGCGAGTTCTCGAGATCGGTGTTGGCGCAGGCTCGGACTTCGTAAGGTGGTGCGCATACGCTGCTCACGCTACTGGCATCGACCTAACGGAGGCGGGAATAGCGTTAGCGCGTGAAAGGCTGGAGCTCGAGGGCATGCCCACTGCACGCTATACCCTGCTGGCCGCCGACGCCGAAAGCCTGCCATTCCCGAATGCATCTTTGATATTGTCTACTCATGGGGGGTGCTCCACCACACGCCGCGACCGAACGCGCCTATCGCGAGTTGCGCCGAGTGCTGAAGCCCGGCGGCACCATGCGGACGATGATCTATCACGTGCCGTCGTGGACGGCGGCCGTGCTCTATCTCGTCCATGGGTTTGGCGAACGACCGGCTCGTCGGCTTGCGCGGCGCGATCTACCAGCATCTCGAAAGCCCCGGAACCAAGGCCTACACCCGGGCCAGGGACTTGCGTTGGCACGCGGCGCCGGGTTCGACGGCGTGCGTGTGTCTACCCGGCTTGGGCCAGGCGACTTACTCACTATCAAGCCGAGAGCGCAGTACCAGGGCGCGATGGCACGGCTAGCATTTGCGCTCTACCCCCGACCGCTGGTTCGCTTACTCGGAGACCGCTTCGGCCTCTACCTGCAAATCGAAGGGCAGAAGCCTGCTTAATATTTAGCTAGCACGGGCAGGACTGCTGGACCTTCTCCATTTCAGTCGGCTCGATGGAGCCGCCTGTTCCGTAACGTATGTGCTCGTGAAGCTGGTGCAGACGCGCGATATCGAATCGACTGGTCGATCCTTTGCGCCTGCATGTTTGCACAAAGGTTAAGGACTGATTGATCGAGCATCGACACCACTATCGCTGCCGCTGCAGGTGCCCGCTTCGACGTTTGCGTCGTCGGCCGTCGCCCCGTCGATTTGGCAGTGGCAATGCACTTCAAGTGAATGCCGGCGGTTCCGTGCTGGTATCGATGTTCGAGCCGTCCCATGCAGTATTCAACGCGCGCCGCGTCACCGAGCATGCGAAACTCGATGCGGTGGAGCTGTTCCGCCAGATCGCGCTGCAGATCGGACCGACACTGGCCGGCGCAGCATGACCTCGACTATATGCGCCAGGCCGGTCGTCCTCGTGACGTCGGCGTATTCTGGCCGGGAAACGATGCCACCGGTCCCAACCAGAGCTTCAAAACAATGGCCGCGGCACTGGCCGACGAATTCGACTTCAAGGTCGTCGGCCGTGACCGGAATTTCGGCTCGTCCCAGCCGGAGCGGCCGACGGAAAATGGATCAAATACGGACGTGTCGAAGCCCGCTACACTTCGGTTGGCCCACACGGCGCCACGGATCTGCGCGAGATATTGCTGACCACGCCGCATCAAGTGTTGATGCTCAACGGCTTCTTCGACAACCAGTTCTCGATCCCCACCCTCCTGCTACGTCGATTAGGGCTTATTCCGCGACAGCCGACAATACTCGCTACGCGAGGCGAGTTCGCCGTCGGAGCAATTTCGCTCAAACCAATCCGTAAGCAAGGCTATATGGCTCTGGCGCGACGGCTCAGTTTAGTCGCGATGTATACCTGCATGCGACCAGCGCGCGGGAGGCCGAAGATATCTGGCGTTCCTATCCTTACTCACGCGGGGTATTCGTTGCCCCGAATGTGCGCCAGCTCGCCCCGTTGCCACCGGCGTCGGTAACAAAAACCTCAGGAGTGTCGCTGCGGCTAGCTTTTTTGGGGCGGATAGCGCGGGTAGAAAATCTCGAGTTTGCACTACGCGTACTCAGTGAGGTGCGCTGGCCTGTTGTGTTCGATATCTTTGGTCCGATCCAAGAGGCAGACTATTGGCAAGCATGCCAACGGATCATTGCGAAAGGTCTGCCTGAGAACGTCAGGGTCACATACAAGGGCGAGATCGCGAACGCTGTGGTCCCCGCCACGCTTGCGGGTTACGACCTTTTCTTCCTACCGACGCGCGGTGAGAATTTCGGCCACGCTATCTTCGATGCATTGGAGGCTGGTGTTCCTGCGCTGATATCCGATCAGACACCGTTCTGCGACCTGGAGCGACACGGTGCTGGGTGGACCCTGCCGCTCGACGAGCCGGAGCGCTTTGTGGCGGCAATCGATGCCGTTCATCGCATGGCCCCTGATGAATTCAACCGCATGCGAGGTGCTGCACGGTTCCTGGCCGAGCGGACAATCGAGGACAGCGATGCCGTTGCGCAAAACATCGCCATGTTGAGCACGGCTCTGTCATCGACCTCTCGGGCTAGGCAATGAGGAATGTGCTGTGGACCTTCTGAGACGCACCGTGAGGTCGATTGCGGGCTACAACTCCGCCTGGTATCGCGCGGCTTCGCGGGCCTACACGGCAGCAGAGATCGTGCGCCGCGAGGGTGTGAAGATGATGCGCACGTTAAATCGGCTCGCGATGGCGGAGCCCGGGGCTCCGGTGCCTCTCGGGTTTCGTAATCTCGCCTATCCAATCTTCGTCCCAGCCGGCGCCGCCCGACATCGCTACCGTCATCAACAATATCGTGCGCGAGGAGTACGGGCAGTTTTCCGCGCGGCGGGCTCCGACCACGATGATCGATGCCGGAGCCTACATCGGCGACAGCGGCGCCCGCATTTTCCTGACGAAATATCCAAGTCTTGAGATCGTTGCGCTCGAGCCCTTTCGGGCAACCATGACTTGGCCAAGCGAAACCTGTCGCCATATGGAAACCGCGTACTGCTTTTAAACAAGGCACTCGGCTCGACGCCAGGGCGCGTCCATATCGATGGCGCCCATGATGGCGCTGTCATCTCGGAGACCAGGTGGTGGAAGCCATCACTGTGTCTGCTGCAATGGCGCTGAAAGGCTGGCACAGGCTCGATATCCTCAAGATGGACATCGAAGGCGCCGAGGCCGACGTACTCGATCAAACGGCCGATGCGTGGATCGGCCGCGTTGGTCGCATCATCGTGGAACTTCACGGGCCGGAGATCGAGTGCAAGGTCATGGAGACACTGCGCCGCAACGGCTTCACGACGAGCCAATACCGATCGCTCTGGTATTGCGATCGGGCAGCGTAACGTGTCAGAGGCAAAGCAAAAAAAAATCCGGCTTGCGATCATAGTCTCGCACCCAATTCAGCACTTCGTGCCCTACTACCGCGCGCTTGCCCAGCGCGAAGAGATCGTGGTGAAGGTATTCTTCTGCTCCAGGGTCGGGCTCAACTCCTACTTCGATCGCGAGATGAACAGCGAGATCGAGTGGAAGATGGATATGACGGGCGGATATGATCATTCGTTCCTCCCGGAGGCCGAAAGGATCAGAGCGGTCCGCTCCGCATCAATAATCCCAGTGTCGGCGCCGAGTTGGCACGCTTCGAACCCGACGTCGTGTTGACCGGCTCAGCCAGCTCACCCAGTTGCGCGTACTGGCGTGGTGCCAACGTCGCGGCGTGCCGGTGATGATGACCGGTGACAGTGAGCTTCTGGGGGAGAGAGGTTTTGCAACACTATTTGCTAAGCGAAATGTGTTACCGATCCTATTGCGCAATTATGCGGCTTTCCTCACTACCGGTGACAACAATGAGGCGTACTATCGCTATTATGGCGTAAGTAAGCAGCGCTTCTTCCGCTCCCCGTTCACGATCGATGAGATGAGATACAGGGATGCCAGAACGAAGCGGGCGTGGATTCGCCATCAGTTTCGGGAGGCTCACGGTATCGACGCGCGAGCGTGTGTGGTGCTGTCCGTCGGAAAGCTCTCGGAGCGCAAACGGCCGCGGGACTTGTTCGACGCTGCGGTCATTCTCAAGTCGAGCGTGCACGCGCCCATTCATATCGTATTTGCCGGCCAACGGGGCACTTCTGGAGGGTCTTGAGGCGCGATCCTCGATCTGTGGGGCGCCCATCAAGTTCCTGGTTTCGTCAATGTGGATCAACTCCCAGAGGTCTATTGTGCGGCGGACGTCCTCGCATTCGTCCGAGCAAGATCCACATCCGCTTGTGCTGAGCGAAGCCGCGTGCATCGGCTTGCCGCTGGTAATCAGCAGCCGCGTCGGTGCAGTGGGCCCGACCGACATCGCCAGAGAGAGGGGGAGAACGCAATCATCTTTCCTTGTGGCAATGTGCGGGCACTAGCCGATGCCATTCGGCAGCTGGCAAGCGAGCCGGAAACACTGGCGCGAATGGGGCGGGCATCACTGCGGATCTTTGATGAGCTCGACACGCGCAGGAGCGTCGCGGGCACGCTCGATGCCGTACGATCGTGTACGTCGCATACCGGGTCGCCGGCAAAATCATGAAAATTCTATACGTCGGCACGCTTACTTTCGGTAGTACATCGCGACAACGATTAGAGGCGCTTCGTGCTCTGGGTCACCAGGTTGTTGGTGTGGAGACGTTTGTCGCTCGCACGCCGTGGAGTAGTGTCTCCCCCTCCCGACTGTTGTCGCGATTGGGATACGCTTCCGACCCGGCCATGGCCAATCGCAGGATGCTGAAGCTGGCTGCGGCCGAAGACTTCGACATTGTTTGGGTCGATAAGGGTCGCATGGTTCGCCCGTCGACGCTGAAGGAAATCCGGCGACTTCAACCGCAATGCCGTCTGGTTTCATACAGCCCGGACGATATGATGAATCCGGGCAATTCGTCATGGCAGTATCGGGGTTGCCT
>CAVPYR010000028.1:0-61234 GCA_963710005.1 uncultured Alphaproteobacteria bacterium | reverse complement strand
GGATTCGAACCTACGACCATCCGATTAACAGTCGGACGCTCTACCACTGAGCTACCGCGGAATACCGGCAAAGCCGGAAGGGGCCCCGCATAGCAGAAGCTCTCTGCGCTGGCGAGGCCTTTGGGGTATTTTCTTTCGTGCCAGCAATGGCGCCTCGCGGCGACAAGTGGAAGCACATATATGGGACTTGGAGGCCACGCCCGGAATTGAACCGGGGTACGCGGATTTGCAGTCCGCTACGTAACCACTCCGCCACGTGGCCTCGCTTCTGTTCGTTTCGGCCGCCCGTCCCGCAGACGTAACACTATCCGAAAGCTTCGGATATCTCATCTGAAGAGGGCGAGACACGCCAGCCGACCGAACCGGCCGTCTAACATAATCCGCTCACTCCTTACAAGCCGTTACGGGCGTGGACAAACCATTCACATGCGACGGCGTTCCTGTCGCGCTCCTATCGCGCCTCGCGTATAGAGTGTCCCGAGTAAGGAATCACGGGGCGCGGAGACGAGCGATGGCGGACGCCGCTTTGCAACGCAAGAATATGGTCGAAAGTCAGATCCGTCCGAGCGATGTGACAGACCGGCGCATCACCGCGGTCATGACGGCCGTTCCGCGCGAGGAATTTCTTCCGGCTCGGCTTGCGAGTCTGGCCTATAGCGATGAGAGCCTGGAGATCGGGCCCGGCCGAGAGATTTTGCCGCCCCGGGTGCTCGCCAAGCTGATTCAGCTCGCGGAGTTCGAGGCGAACGACAATGTCCTGGTAATCAGCGAGTCCGGTTATGCTGCAGCGTTGGTTGCCCAGCTTGCCGGCAAGGTCGTCGCGCTTTTGGCCGATGACGAAAGTGCCAAGGCGGCGAGTGCGGTTTTCTCGTCGTGTGCCATCGGTAACGTCACAGCCGTCGGCGGCGACGCCACATCCGGTTGGCAGCCCAATGGTCCATATGACGTCGTTCTGATTGAGGGAGGCATCGAGAGAGTGCCCGACGCGATCAAGAGCCAGATCCGCGAAAACGGCCGCTTGGTTGCAGTGGCAATGGACGACAGAATTGGCCGTGCGGTGCTGATGCACAAGCGGGCGGGTTTGTTCGCGCGCCGTGACGCTTTCCAGGCGGCGGCGCCCCTTCTGTCCGGCTTTGCGGAGGCCCGGCCGGCATTCGTATTCTAAATCGCGTCCACCTGAGGCAGTCCGGTCACACATACCTGCATTTCATCCGCGGGTGACGGAATAGGTGACGTGCAACGTTGTCAGTAGTGCTTTGGATGGTGTGTGAAAAAGTGCATTTCGCGCAACGCTTTCAAAGAAAAATCACGAAGACCACTAGCGAGACGAGAATGCCACCATAAGTTACCCGCTAGTCGTTGATGAAGGGGAAACCGGTTAGCTGATCGGGGTCGAATTGGCTAGACCGGAATAAATCGGGGGGTCCGCTTGCTCATATCTGGGCTGCGAGCGGAATGCAGGTGTAGGCAATTGACTAAGACTGCAGCCAAAATACCGTCACGTAGCGACGCCACTTCGGTCCGCTGTCGCACGCTAACAACTTTAGCGGCTTTCGCCGTTTGTGTCGCCGCGTCGGCGACCGCTCATGCGGAAACTCTGCTCGACGCCCTGACCGCCGCTTACCAGTACAGTCCTACGCTTGATTCCGCGCGCGCCCAGCAAAGGGCACGCGATGAGGACATTGCGCGGGCCAATTCCGGCTACCGGCCGGACATCAACGTGTCCGCAAACGTCGGCCGCGTGAAAAACACGAACAACTTCTCGGGACCGCTGGGAGCGACGACTAACTTCGTGGGATCTCCGCGCGGTTATGCCGTTGACCTCGTCCAGCCGGTGTTTACGGGCTTTTCGACGACAAACGCCGTCAACGCCGCTGAAGCCAACGACCGCGCCGGACGTGAGACGCTGAGGGACACCGAACAGCAGGTCTTGTTGGACGCCGTTACGGCATTTGGTGACGTGACCCGCGACCAAGCGATCGTCAAGCTCAATGAGAATAACCTCAAGTTCCTCGACGCCGAATTGAAAGCCCAGCGGGACCGCTTCAGCGTTGGCGAGGTCACGAAGACGGACGTCGCGCAGTCGGAAGCCCGTCGCGCGCTAGGCCAATCCGACCTTGATCAGGCCAAGGCCAATCTCAAGTCGAGCCGCGCTATCTTCGAACAGGTGATCGGTCATCCCCCGATCCGTTTGATCGAGGCGAGCCCCAATACGAAGCTCGTTCCGCGGTCACTTGATGACGCTGTCGGGATCGGTACGAAAGAGAACCCGCTGGTGGTCCAGTCGCTCTATCTGGAGCAAGCTGCACGGTTCTCCGTCGACCAGATCCGTGGCGAATTGCTCCCTCAGGCCCAACTTGAGGCAAATTATACGGACGACTTCGATCCAGCGTTAGCAACTGCCCGGGAAACTTCGGCGTCGATTGTCGGTCGGGTCAACGTCCCGATTTATGCGGCTGGCGGCGAGACGTTTGCGCGTGTTCGACAGGCGAAACACAATCACATCGCGGCCCTTCAGCAAATCGAGGTCGCGCGCGCCACGTCGCAGTCGCAAGTCGTTCAGGCTTGGTCGCAGTTGGTTGGTTTCAAGGCCCAAGCGGAGTCCGATAAGGCCTCGATTGTCGCCAACACAACCGCTCTCAACGGCGTCAGGGAAGAAGAGCGGGTGGGGCAGCGGACCGTGCTCGACGTCTTGAACGCACAACAGGAACTGCTTCAGTCCCAGGTCAACCTGGAAACCACGAAACGTAACATTCTCGTCGCCTCTTACACGCTGGTCTCGGCCATCGGACGCCTGAGTGTTTCAGAGGTTGGGGCGTATACGGAGGTTTATAACCCCGAGGTCCATTACGAAGATGTCCGGAGAAAGTGGTGGGGCATAGACATCACCCATGACGACGGGCGTCAGGAGCACCTGGATGTCGCGCCGACACCCATGAAGTGATCGGAACACGGCACCGTTGTGCTTCGACTTTCCATACCCCGAAGGTTTTAAAATCCAGCGTCCCCTCGTCGCCTTGAGAGTGCCGCTCTCCGGGGATAACTGGTTGTGAGATCGTTGCGGTTTTTCCGCAACCTGCCACCATACCGGCAATCGGATGGGCCCCGGTGATTCTAAAGGACGTCAACGGCGGCTATGGTGCGGTAGGATCGCGTACGCCTTCGGTGAAGGCAGCCCAGTTGCGAAGAAGGTAGGGGTATGTCGAGACTTGAATCCAACGCCGAGCCGAGCATGGAGGAGATCCTCGCCTCTATCCGCAAGATCATAGCGGAGGATTCCTCTGGCCTGAGGTCGCCCTCGTCGCCGCCGAGGCCCGGCACCCCATTTTCTTCGTCCGCCAGAACTTCAACTTCGCCGCTACCGTCACCCGCGCCGGCGCCGCAGCGTGGATTTATGTCGCGCGAGGCCTTCCTCAAATCATCGCAGCCGGTCGAACCCGAGCCCGAGGTCCGGGAGACTTACGTTCCTTCAAACCCGCCGCGGTCTGCAAATGCTGGCGCCGGAAGTCTTTCATCGCCGGCCCGCTTGCGCCAGCGGGAGGAGACGCCTGTTGCCGGCGCTCCCAAGGTCCAAGCCGGCGAACCGGCGCGGCCCCTCACACCCGAGCCGGCGAAGACGCCTCGCGACGGCTCCGTGTCGTTGGAGGCCATATCCGTAGAATTGGTAGAGATCGAAGCGGATGCGGACCGGACCGTTGACACCGAGCCCGCGCCGGCTGTCGTCCGGCCGATTGCTGAAACGGACACATCGGGCATCGAGGCGCAGCTCAGCCAGTTGCTGAGTGAAGATCTCAATGCTCTCCGCGAGGGACGCAACAAGTCTGTCATCGATACGGTCAAGTCAGCCGTCGATACGCTCGTGGCTAAGACCGACGAGCCCTTGACCCCGGTCGGCGAAACGCCGCGTTCTGATTCCGATGCGAGTTCCAGATCGGCATCCGAAGGTAGCGATCCATTCGCTTTCGACCTCGGGCCGTCTCCGTTCGCGCCGAAGGTTGAGCCGGAACGCCCGGCTCACACCGCATCGGCAGCGCAGTCGCCCATCACACCATTCGATCCGCAGCGGGCGATCGTTCGTCCGGGTTACGGCGCCGGAAGCGGTCCGTCCGCTAACGGTTCGTATGTCAGCCCGGTTGTTCCCGGCGCCACAAGAGTAGAACCGGCGAGCGCAGAGCCGGCAGCGCCCGCGCCGAAGCCGCGCCAGTCATTTGCCGTGCCGAGCGTGTCCGCGACGCTCGGCCCGTCCCGCAAGCTCGAGCCGCTTTCCGATGCCTTCCGGCCAGCGCCGCCGCCGAGTTTCCTAGAAAGGCACATTCCGGCCGCAGAGCTCGCGCCCGAGCCTGTCCGCGCGCCCGAACCTCCTGCATCGGCTGCCGGTAGAGAGCGAAACGAAGCCGTTCTGCAACCCGCGCCGCCTCCGGCGCTGACGTCATCGAATGAAACGGGTCTTGATCGGCCGATGGAGGACGCGGTCGCTGATCTGCTCCGGCCATTACTCAAAACATGGCTCGCTGAGAATATGCCCAAGATCGTCGAAAGGGCTCTTCGCCGTGAAATGTCCGAGCGGCTTCTGCCAGGTCAGAAGAACCCGCAAGACTAGCTCATTGATCGAAACGAAAAACTATCCGCCGAGAATATCGTTTCGGCGGACGACGACGCACACCCTCCAAGCCTTCTGTCGCTATAACAATTTTTTTCTTGCGCGTTGCTTTCGCCACACGGCTGCCGCGACCTCGCCCTAGCATTTTGTCCCAGCGGGGGGCCGCATCAATCAAAGCAAGAATTGATTCGACCTCCCGTGACGTCACTGGGTTGGCGCATGCTTTTGAGTATGGGCCTCGCTGATCCAGCTACGACGAACCGGAGGGGCAACAACGGGGCTGCCGACGCGGTTCTGCGAATTGAAGTTGGGTACGCAGAAGAGGAAGCGTCATGACAATGATCAATGGAGCGAAGCACGACGTTGAGGACATTCTGGCATCGATCCGCACCAGCATAGCTGATCGTTCGCCAATGTTCGAAAGCGAGAAGCGCGAGGTCCGCATCACGACGCTCCGCGGACGAAGCGCCATCGCGGACGAAGCCGCGGAGTTCGAGCTGCCGGCGATATTCAAGTCTTCGGCACAACCGATCAACGAGCGGCCCAACCTACTTGGGAGGCTAAGTGAAGCTTTGGCATCAAGCGGACAACAGGAGCGCGAACGGTCGCGCACGGTAATTCCATTCGAGCCGGCGCATGGTCGTATGCTCGAGCCGCCGCCGGTCACCATCGAGCCGGTCAAAGAAAATCTGGCGGCGGCCGCCGATAAGATCGCGGCCGAGAACGACAGCGCGAAGCGAAACATGACGTCGTTTTTCGATACGCGCATGACCCGCATGAGCGCGATGTCGCAACCGGTGGAGGAACCCCGGAACGAACCCGCTCCGAGGCCGACCGCCGAGTTTCCACACCCGCCACGACTGCCCGAACTTTCTGTGGCGGCGGACAGCAACGGCGGGGTCGAGGACGCTGCAGCACAGCTTTTGCGGCCGATCCTGAAGCAGTGGCTGACGGAGAACATGCCCAGAATCGTCGAGAAGGCGCTCATGAACGAGGCCGGAGGCGATGGCCGGGGGGGCGGATCTTCGCGTCGTTAACGCGCAAGGGCGGCAGCTATCGGGCAGAAGGGAGCGACGGTTGACAGCCGGCGAAGGTCGGCCGTACCACCGGGGTCGACCAACCACGGCCTGATAGCTGAGAAGCGACGCTCCCTCCCATGCTTGAAAAGACGTTTCGACCGGCTGAAATCGAGCCGCGTATCAATTCCGAATGGGAGAAGGCCAACGCCTTCAAAGCCGGACGGTCCGCGTCGGGCGGCAAAAATGGCGCGTATTCGATCGTCATCCCGCCACCGAATGTGACGGGCTCGCTCCACATGGGGCACGCGCTCAATAATACCCTGCAGGACATTCTCGTCCGCTTCGAGCGGATGCGCGGCCGCGACACGCTGTGGCAGCCGGGAACCGATCACGCCGGCATCGCGACGCAGATGGTGGTCGAACGCCAGCTCGCAGCCGACAAGAAGCCGTCCCGCCGCGAGCTTGGCCGCGCCGAATTCCTGAAGCGCGTCTGGGAATGGAAAGACGAATCCGGCGGCACGATTATCACGCAGTTGAAGCGACTTGGCGCCTCCTGCGATTGGAGCCGCGAACGCTTCACGATGGACGAGGGTCTGTCGAAGGCCGTCGTGAAGGTCTTCGTGCAGCTCTACAACGAGGGGCTGATCTACAAGGATAAGCGCCTCGTCAACTGGGACCCGAAGTTCCAGACCGCGATTTCCGATCTCGAAGTCGTGCAGGTTGAGTCGCGCGGCAAGTTTTCGTGGTTGAAGGACAGTGGAGAGCCGTTCGATGCCGCCGCGCTTGCAAAGGTCCTCGCCAAGGACCCGAGCGGGCACATGTACTATTTCCGCTATCCGCTCGCGAAGAAGGTTCCGGGCCACGAAAAGGATTACATCGTTGTCGCGACGACGCGGCCGGAGACGATGCTCGGCGATACCGGCGTTGCGGTCCATCCCGATGACGAGCGCTACGCCGCGCTGGTCAAGGCAGGCGCGAAAGTGAAGCTGCCGCTCGTCGGCCGCGAGATCCCGATCATCGCCGACGAATATTCCGATCCGGAGAAGGGGACGGGCGCGGTGAAGATCACGCCGGCGCACGACTTCAACGACTTCGAGGTCGGCAAGCGCCACGATCTTCCGCAGATCAACATCCTCGACGCTTTCGGCAAGATCAACGATGAGGCGCCGGAAGCCTATCGCAAGCTCGATCGCTTCGAGGCGAGGAAGAAAGTCGTCTCCGACATCGACGCATTGGGTCTTTTGGAAAAGATCGAGCCGACCGGACATACGGTCCCGCACGGCGACCGCTCGGGCGTCGTCATCGAGCCGTGGTTGACGGACCAGTGGTACGTCAACGCTGCCGAGCTTGCGAAGCCAGCGATCGCCGCGGTCGAGGGCGGAAAGTCAGTCTTCGTTCCGAAAAATTGGGAAAAGACCTACTTCGAGTGGATGCGCAACATCCAGCCGTGGTGCATCTCGCGCCAGCTCTGGTGGGGACATCAGATACCGGCCTGGTACGGCCCGGAACAGGTCACTCCAGGCAAATACATGCTTGGTTTGAAGAACGACATCTTCGCAACCTTTTGCGCGGAAAGCGAAGACGCGCTTCTCGCCAAACTCAAAGAGTACTACGGCGGCCGGCCGATAGAATTTGTGAAAGACCGCAATGAAGCGAAAGCGCGTTTCGACGTCGCGACAGTAAATGGGAATGAAATCGTCCCTATTTGGCGTGACGAGGACGTCCTCGACACGTGGTTCTCGTCCGCACTCTGGCCGTTCTCGACGCTCGGTTGGCCGGACGAAACGCCCGAGCTCGACCGGTACTATCCGACGAGTGTTCTCGTCACCGGCTTCGACATCATCTTCTTCTGGGTCGCCCGCATGATGATGATGGGCCTCCACTTCATGAAGGAGGTCCCGTTCAAGGACGTCTACATCCATGCCCTCGTTCGTGACGAGAAAGGGCAGAAGATGTCGAAGTCCAAGGGCAACGTCATGGACCCCTTGGTGTTGATCGACGAGTTCGGCGCCGATGCGCTACGCTTCACGCTGGCCGCGATGGCCGCGCAAGGCCGCGACATCAAGCTCGCCAAATCGCGTGTCGAAGGCTATCGCAACTTCGCGACCAAGCTCTGGAACGCCTCGCGCTTCGCCGAGATGAACGAATGCGTGCGCCAGCGCGGTTTCGATCCGAAGTCCGCGTCGCAAACCTTCAACAAATGGATCATCGGCGAGACCGAGCTGACCGCGAAGGCCGTAACGAGCGCGCTCGAAGCCTACAAGTTCAACGAGGCGGCCGCCGCGATCTATGACTTCGTCTGGGGCGAGTTCTGCGATTGGTATCTGGAACTGATCAAGCCGCTGCTCGCCGGCGACGACGAGGCGGCAAAGGCCGAGACGCGCGCCGTGACGGCCTGGACGCTCGATCAAATCCTGAAGATGCTGCACCCGTTCATGCCCTTCATCACCGAAGAGCTTTGGGCGCACATGGTCGAATACGGCGTCAAGCGCGACGATCTTCTCTGCCTCAGCCAGTGGCCCAATCTCGATGGCCTCGTTGAGACGGACGCGGTCGACGAAGTAAATTGGCTCGTGCATCTCATCTCTGAGATCCGCTCGGTGCGGACGGAAATGAGCGTCCCGGCTGGCGCCAAAATTCCGCTCGTCATCGTCGGTGCCGATGACGTGATCCGCGAGCGTATCGACCGCAACGAGGAAACATTGATGCGCCTCGCGCGCATCGATGAGATCGACTTCGAGGATGCTGCTCCAAAGGGCGCGGCGTTGATCGTCGCCGGCGAAACGACGGCCGCCTTACCGCTCGCCGGCATCATCGACATGGCCGCTGAGAAACGCCGCCTCGCGAAAGCGATCGAAGGCGCGGAAGGCGACCTCAAGAAAATGGACGCCAAGCTCTCCAACCCGCAGTTCATCGAGCGCGCGAAAGAGGAAGCGATCGAGGAAGCGAAAGAGCGCAAAGCCGAGCTCGAAGCCGAGATCAAACGCTTCTCAGCCGCTCTGAAGCGCCTCAGCGACGCCGCCTGACGATCTATCGGGGAAGCCCTGGGTCCCGGGTCTCGCCCGCGGGCTCGCCCCAGGATGACAACTTTCTCGATGCAAAAGAATATCGTTTATCCACTCGTCATTCCGGCGAAGGCCGGGACCCAGACAAGTTTCAACATAGAGGGTACGTACAGTTGACTGGGTGCCGACCTCCGTCGGCATGACGGTACTGGTGGGATCCGATGTCGTTCGGGGAAGCCCTGGATCCCGGCTCTGCGCTTCGCTTCGGCCGGGATGACAGCGGGGTGTTCGAGGCTCAACAAAAGTTGTCATCCCGGGCGAGCCCGCAGGCGAGACCCGGGACCCATAGCAACTGTTCGTGGACCTCAAAGTGCGCCCTGTTCCATCCCCGTGAACTTCTGGATCGCGTTCTTCGCCGTCGTCAGGAATTTGACGCGCAGCTCCGTGAGCTTCCAGCCGACCGGCCGTAGCTCGAGCTTTCCAAGATAGAGGCGCGTCGGATCGTACTTGTCTTCCATGTCGATCTCGAAGCTCGTGAGGCTCGTGAACTCTGCCCGCCTCACGCGAGCCCAAGCGCGTTCAATCCGCTCCATGATCGGCAGCTTGTTGGCTTCATCGGCGTCGCTGGCGACGTAGTTGCGATAAGTCCTGCGCAAGGTGAAAAGCTGCGGCAGCCCCTCGGGCGTCACGTACTTTTCAACCAAGCTATTGACGGCGCCCTGACCCCAATAAGCTTTGAAGCGCGCCCACAATCCTTTGCTCGCTGCGGGATCTTGATCGGGATCGGGAAGGTTCAGAGCGAACTGCGCGATGGTGGGCTTCAGCGTCTCGCGCACGCTTCCCCACTCGACGGCCGACGCGAGGTAGTCCGAATTGCCGTTGCGGACGGCTTCGCGAATGCCCCAGGCGGTCACGAATGGCGAGCCGACGTAAATCGTGCCGAATAGAAGAGCGAGTCCCAACACGGCGAATAGTGACTTCATGTAGAATCCTAGTTGAGCGACAGCGTTCGCGCCGTCACCATTCTGTTATGCACGAAATCTGACGAACTTCAGGCCGGCCGGATCCAAGCCCAATTCTGAGCTGTGTAAGCACACGATCAGTCGGCGCTGTCGCCCTTTTCCGGCTCGCGCGTCGTCTTGCAGATCGATTTCAGATCCTGCCACGACTGCGCGTCGAGCGCCGGCGTCGAAGGATAATCCGGCTGGTCCTTGACGAGGCGGGCCCGTTCGGCCGGCGGTGGATGCGTACGAAGCCAGCTGAACGCACCAGGCGCTTTGGCGCCATCCTCAGCTTCCATCTTCATCACGCGCGTGAAGAAATCGCCGAGGCCCTTCGGGGCGATACCTGCCGCCTTCAGAAGTTCGAGCGCATGCTTGTCCGCTTCGCGCTCGGCTTCCCGGGAGTAGCCGAGCTGAGCCAGCATCAGCCCGACGTTTGCAAGGCTGCCCCCCGCCGTGCCGCCAAGCATGACTTCAAGCGCCGCGCCAAGGCCTATGCCTCGGATGATCCCGGCCTCGGGGTGCATTTCGATGCCGTGTCCCATCTCGTGAGCGAGAACGCCCGCGGCCTCGTCGGGACTTTGCGATTTGTCCAGCAAACCCTTCGTCAAAACGATTTGCCCGCCTGGAACGGCGAAGGCGTTCATCAGCGACCAGTCGTATACGTGGATATTGAAGGGCTTGCTGACCGAAGCACCTTTTGAAAGGCGTTCCGTCAAGCGGGCGAGTGCCGCGAGCCCGGCTGAGTCGACGCACTCCTTGTGTCCTTCGGTCATCGATTCGCGGGACGCGGTGCCGAGCCGTTCCCTCCAGCTGTCGGGCAGCACTTTCGCGATCGATTTCGCTGGGCTCCAGTTAAGCGCGTAACCCGCGAAGATGAGACCGGCGATGAGTGCGAGAAGTGCAATCCACATTCGCTTACGCCGCAACCATGCCGCCCGGGCCGAAACGTGCGGTGCCCTTTCCCTGAGGTCGGCGGCGAATGCGGCGCCTTGCACGAAGAGCGACGCGCGGGGTTCCTCGCTCGACGACAAAAGAACGTCGATGGCATTCGGCCGGATCGGCTCTTGCGTCCTAAGCGTCGCGTAGCGCCAGATGCGCCGGGGCTCGGCATGGCCAAGATCGATCTCGACGCCGGTCACGCCGAGCGACGCCGTCCCGTCCGCCGGCGAAGACCCACGGCCCGCGGTGAAACGACAATAACTTGGGCTGGACGACGATTTGGTCGGACTGCCTGACGACATCGATGGCCTTCACGGGAGTTCAATCAGCACGGGCGCGGGACATCATCTAAGCATGCCGCGGGGCGAAAGAAATGTCTCGCCAGTGACAAAGTCGGGCCCTTGTGACGTCGAACTCTTGCAGCCATATGCGCTCGCCATCGGCCACGGCCGAAGCGCGTCGCGCGGGCAGAGAAAGCTATCTTTGGAGTCGCGACGGGAACGCTGCATTAAGCATGATCCGCCGGCTGCATGGCTGATGTTGCCATTAAGCAACTTTCGGGAAGCGGCTACGCCACTTTCGAGCCACAATGACCGCGCAGGTGCAGAAATCTGAACTCGGCTATGCAGCGGCACTTTTTTGCACGCTGAGCACTTCCGCCGAAGCTCAGTGACTGGCATCCCTCCGTCATCCGAAAAGTCGGATGGATAAGAACAAGGGCAGGATGCCCAAAGAGGAATGAATGGACGCCAGGACATTCGATAAATCGAAGCTGCCGAGCCGCCACGTGACGGAAGGACCGACACGCGCTCCGCACCGATCCTACTACTACGCGATGGGCTTGAACGAGGACGATATCAAGCGTCCCTTCGTCGGCGTCGCCTCGTGCTGGAACGAAGCCGCTCCCTGCAACATCTCGCTGATGCGCCAGGCACAATCGGCGAAGATCGGGGTTACCGAAGCCGGCGGCACGCCACGGGAATTCTGCACCATCACCGTCACCGACGGCATCGCGATGGGGCATCAGGGCATGAAGTCTAGCCTCGTGTCGCGCGAGGTTATCGCCGATTCGATCGAGCTGACGATTCGCGGTCATTCCTACGATGCTCTCGTCGGCGTCGCTGGCTGCGACAAGAGCCTTCCCGGCATGATGATGGCGATGCTGCGCCTCAACGTGCCGAGCGTGTTCCTGTACGGAGGCTCGATTTTGCCAGGCCGGTTTCACGGCCGCGACGTCACCGTTGTCGACGTCTTCGAGGGCGTCGGCATGCATTCGGCCGGCAAGATGTCGAATGAGGAGCTGCACGAGCTCGAATGCGTCGCTTGTCCGTCGGCCGGCTCCTGCGGCGGCCAGTTCACGGCCAACACGATGGCTTGCGTTTCCGAAGCGATCGGCTTGGCGCTGCCGGGCTCCGCTGGCGCGCCGGCGCCGTTCGAGAGTCGCGACGCCTATGCGCTCGAAAGCGGCAAGGCCGTCATGCGCCTGATTTCGGACGGTATCCGTCCGCGCGACATCTGCACGCGCAAAGCCTTCGAGAATGCCGCGATCATGGTTGCGGCGACCGGCGGCTCGACCAACGGTGCGCTGCACTTGCCGGCGATGGCGCATGAAGCCGGCATCGACTTCGATCTCTTCGAAGTGGCCGAGATCTTCCGGCGCACGCCTTACATCGCCGACCTGAAGCCCGGCGGAAAATACGTCGCCAAGGACGTCTACGACATCGGCGGTGTGCCGCAGATCCTCAAAGCGCTGCTCGAAGGCGGCGTTTTGCATGGCGACTGTCTAACTGTGACGGGCAAGACACTCGCGCAAAATCTCGAGAGCGTGAAGTTCAATTACGACCAGAAAGTCGTATTTCCGGTTTCCAATCCGATCTCGTCGACGGGCGGCGTCGTCGGGCTCAAGGGCTCGCTCGCACCCGACGGCGCGATTGTGAAGGTCGCTGGCCTCCATACGCTGAAGTTCCGTGGTACGGCTTTGTGCTTCGACTGCGAGGAAGATGCGTTCCAGGCGGTCGAGGAGCGGAAGTACAAGGATGGCGACGTGATCATCATCCGCTACGAAGGCCCAAAGGGCGGCCCCGGCATGCGCGAGATGCTGTCGACAACAGCCGCGCTTTACGGCCAGGGCGCTGGCGACAAGGTTGCGCTCATCACCGACGGTCGCTTCTCGGGCGGCACGCGCGGCCTTTGCATCGGACACGTCGGTCCGGAGGCCGCTGTCGGCGGACCGATTGCACTCATCCAGAACGGCGACATCATCACGATCGACGCCGAGAAGGGAACGCTCGACCTCGAGGTTAGTGAGGAAGAGCTGGAGAAGCGGCGCAAGGTCTGGAAGGCGCCGCCGAATATGTATCAGTCAGGGGCATTGAGAAAATTTGCAGACCAAGTGGGACCGGCCAGGTATGGCGCCGTAACCCATGCGGGAGGAAAGGCGGAAGTGCACTGCTATGCGGACATTTAGGCTTGCTCTTGCGGGAAGTGTGGCGTTCCTGTTGATGTTTGGCTCGGCGGTAGCGGGAGAGGTCGTCTTCCGCTCGCCCGACGACGCGATGAAGCAGGGTATTTCGGCGTTCAACGGCGGCTATTACGAATTGGCGTTGCCGGCGTTCGAGGCGCTTGAGACGACGAAACCGCAGATCGCGCGCTATTACATGGCGCGCATCTACGGCGACAACGAAGGCGCCTACACCGACCACGGCAAAGCATTCCATTTGTACAAAGCGCTCGCCGACGAGCTTCAGGACGTCGATCCGGACAACGATGATCTGGCGCCGATCGCCGCTAAATCGCTGACCGCTGTTTCCACGTATCTGCGTGATGGCATTGCCGATGCCGGCATTCAGCCCGACGTCGAGGCGGCCAACCGCGCTCTGCAACGCGCCGCACTGACGTTCAACGATGAGGATGCGCAGTTCGAACTCGCCAAGGTGTTTTTGAGAGGCGAGGGGCCGGACATCACGATTGCGGGCTCCGAAGATATTTCGGGCAAGATCGCCAACGGCCGCCACTGGCTTTCGAGGCTGTCGCAGGCTGGGCATCCGGGCGCCCAGGCGTTCCTCGCCGATCTGATGTGGCGCGGAAAGTTCGTCGAGAAGAATCAGGCGGCCGCGCTGAACCTCATCGACGTTGCTGTTGCCAACGCGCCCGCGAGCGAGCGCGTCTGGATAGAGGACATCTATCAGAACATCTTCTGCAATGCCGGCGAAGGCGTGCGTCAGCAGGCGACGGGACGCGTCGCCGAATGGCACAATCTGTACGGCCGCAGGCCCGCGGCACGCGACGACAAGGATGGCCTCGACGATCTGTCCGCCGACCCGGTGAGGACATGCGCCAACGGCGAGCTTGTGCGCCCGATGGGCGTCACCGCGCCTTTGTCGCCGCCTGCTCAGGTCATTACGTCGGCGCCCACAATCCCGGCTCAGCGGAACTCGTTCATTCCGGCAGGAGCGTCGTCGTTCCCGCCGCCTTCCGGCATCGGAGCTCCGGTTGTGGGATTGGCTCCAGGCGGAGCCACGGCTCGCTGAATGCGAACGACCAAACGCGTTAGGCCGCGAGCTTGATCCAGACCGGAACGTGATCGGACGGCTTTTCCTGCGCCCGCGTATCGCGATCGATTCCCGATGACCGCAAAAGATCGGCAGCCTGGCTCGACAGCAGGATGTGATCGATGCGGATGCCGTCGTCCTTCTGGAACGCGCCCGCCTGATAGTCCCAGAACGTGTAGACGCCCGCTCCCGGATGGCACGCGCGCGTTGCATCGGTGAAACCGAGATTGACGAGGGTCCGCCAAGCGGCGCGGCTCTCGGGCTGAAAGAGTGCATCGCTTACCCAGGCCTGCGGGCGCTTGGCATCCTCGAGCTCCGGAATGACGTTGAAGTCGCCCGCGAGAACGAGTGGCATCTCGTCTTCGAGCAGTGCTGCGGCCCGGGCCTGCATCCGCTTCATCCACGCAAGCTTATAGGCGAACTTCTCCGTCCCGATTGGATTGCCGTTCGGGAGATAGAGCGAGACGACGCGGACCATGCGGTCACCGAGCGCCACCGAAGCTTCGATCCAGCGTGCGTGCTGGTCGGCTTCGTCCCCCGGCAGCCCTCGCGTCACATCTTCAAGGGGAGTCTTTGAGAGCAGCGCGACGCCGTTGAAGCCCTTTTGGCCGTTGGTCGCGACGTTGTAGCAGAGGTCCTGAAACGCCGAAGTCGGGAAGCCCTCGTCGACCGATTTGATTTCCTGCAGGCAAACGACGTCAGGTGCATGCTGGCGCAGGTAGGCGAGCGCGGATTCGAGCCGCGCTTTGACGCCGTTGATGTTCCAGGTGGCGATGATCATGGCACAACGATGTGCCACTCAATCGGCTGCAAAGCAAATGCGGAGAAGGTCAGATCGAGAAACTCGTCCCGCAGCCGCACGAGGCGGTCGCGACGGGATTTGTGATCTTGAACGACGCGCCGATCAGATCGTCGACGAAATCGATCTGGGCGCCTTCCATGTACTGCACCGAAACGGGGTCGATCACCACGACGGCGCCGTTTCGTTCGATGACCAGATCGTCTTGCGCCTGGTCGCCGACGAGATCGAACTTATATTGGAAGCCCGAGCAGCCGCCGCCTTCGACCGAAACGCGCAGCACGGGCGAAGTCGCCTCGTTCGCGGTGATCTCGGCAATGCGGTTCGCGGCGCGGTCTGTAACGGTGATGGTCATCGGCTCAATTGGGTTTGCAGCGGTCATAACGCACCATGCCATATATAAGAGCTGCTGGCATCTGCGACCCCCAAAAGATAGGAAGGCGGCAGGCGAAGTCAAATGCTAACGTCGCAGTCGATGGTAACGGGGCTTAAATCTGCTTGCGAGGCCCAGGATTATGGGCAGAGCCTGCGGCCGGGCGAACGGGCTCCGGCGCGCTATGCCGCGAGCGGTGTGCCATCTCGAGGGCGCTATCACCGCGAATCGGACTGCACGACTCGCAGTCCGTTCCAGCGCGACCGCGACCGGGTTCTCCATTCGACCGCGTTCCGGCGTTTGACCTACAAGACGCAAGTCTTTCTGCCGCACGAGGGCGATCATTTTCGAACGCGCCTGACCCATTCATTGGAAGTGGCGCAGATCGCCCGCACCATCGCGCGTCAGCTTCGCCTCGACGAAGATCTCGCTGAGACGATCGCGCTGGCTCACGATCTCGGGCATTCCCCGTTCGGGCACGCCGGTGAGCGCGCCATCGATACGGCGATGCGGACATTCGGCGGCTTCGACCATAACGCGCAATCTCTTCGCATCGTGACGGCGCTCGAACGCAAGTACCTGGCGTTCGATGGCTTGAACCTCACATGGGAGACGCTCGAAGGGCTGGCGAAGCACAATGGACCGGTGCGCGATGACGCTTCCCCCATCGCCAAAGTCGTGCGCCACATCGAAGAATGGTCTTCTCTGAACCTCCAGCAGTGGCCGTCAGCCGAAGCTCAAGTCGCAAGCCTCGCCGACGACATCGCGTATCTGTCTCATGACGTCGACGACGGACTGCGCGCTGGGTTGATCACGTTCGAAATGCTCTTCGATGTGCCACTGGCTGGGCCGATCGCGAGCGACGTAAAGGCTGTCGCCCGCGACGCCGAGCCCAGCCGCGCCATCTACGAAGTGACCCGGCGGATGATCACGGCGATGGTCGGTGATGTCGTGATCGAAAGCCGACGGCGCCTGTCGGATCTTGCTCCAGAGTCGCCCGAGGACGTTCGGCGAGCGGGCCGCGCGGTGATCGCATTCTCGGACGTGATGACAAACGATCTCGCCCGTCTCAAGGCCTTCTTGTTTGCGGCCGTCTACCACAACCGGCGGGTTCTCGATGTCATGGAGCAGGCCGAGCAGGTGGTCCGGGATCTGTTCGAAAGGTACGCCTCCGATCCCGATGCGTTGCCGGATGGCTGGCGCGAGGCGCTGAAAGGACTCGATGATCGGCGTCGAGCCCGTCTCGCTTGCGACTTTCTGGCGGGGCAGACCGACCGCTACGCCCTCGCAGAACATCGCCGCCTGTTTGACGTCACCCCGGAACTGGGCTAGGCGCGCTAGCGCAAATTCCGCGCTGGCGCCCGGCTCGACGAAGGAGAGTCGCCAGCGCGAAAACAAAGGTCCCCTATTTTATGAATCTGTTTGCCGAAGTCGGAGCACGCGTAACAGCAGCGCTCGAAACCTTGAAGTCGGAAGGCTTTCTGCCGAGCGACTTAGAGCTTCCTGCCTTCGACGCCGAGCCGCCGCGCGACCCGAGCCACGGCGACGTTGCCGTCAACGCTGCACTCGTGCTCGCCAAGCCGGCGAAAAAGAAGCCGCGCGATATCGCCGATGCTCTCAAAGCCAAGCTTGAAGCCGCGCCCGACGTCGAAAAGATCGACGTCGCAGGGCCAGGGTTTCTGAACATCACCTTCAAGAACGACGTCTGGCAGTCGCTGATCCGCACAATTTTGAATGAGGGATCGGCCTACGGCGGAGGCTCGGCCAGCCAAGGCGGCAAGCTCAACGTCGAATACGTTTCGGCGAACCCGACTGGCCCGATGCATGTCGGCCATTGCCGCGGCGCCGTCTTTGGTGATGCCCTCGCAAACCTGCTCGTCTTCGCGGGCTTCGACGTCACGCGCGAATACTACATCAACGACGCCGGCGGCCAGGTGAACGTGCTCGCGCGTTCCGCCTTTCTCCGCTACCGCGAGGCGCTGGGCGAGGACATCGGCGCCATTCCGGAAGGTCTCTATCCCGGCGACTACCTGAAGCCCGTCGGTGCGGCGCTCGCGGCCGAGCATGGCCCTTCGCTTCTCAACATGCCGGAGGAGCGCTGGCTCCAGATCGTCCGCTCATTCGCGATCTCCAGGATGATGGAGATGATCAAGGATGACCTCGCCGCGCTCAACATCCGTCACGACGTTTTCTTCTCCGAAGCCTCCCTTACATCCGGCGGCCGCGATCAGGTGAAAGCTGCGATCGAGGTGCTGCGGGAAAAGGGCCTCATCTACGAGGGCACGCTCGAGAAGCCCAAAGGCCATGACGACGCCGAATGGGAAGACCGCCTTCAAACGCTGTTCAAATCGACGGCCTATGGCGACGACGAGGACCGCGCGCTGCAGAAATCCGACGGCAGCTACACTTACTTTGCGGGCGACGTCGCGTATCACTACGACAAACTGCAACGCGGCTTCCATCATCTGATCAACGTTTTCGGCGCCGACCATGTCGGCTACATCCCGAGGATGAAAGCAGCCGTCGCCGCACTATCGGACGGCGAAGCCGATCTCGATATCAAGGTTGTGCAACTCGTCAGGCTCTTCAAAGCCGGCGAGCCTTTCAAGATGTCGAAACGGGCCGGCACCTTCGTCACCCTCCGCGACGTCGTCGATGAGGTTGGCCGCGACCCCGTCCGCTTCATGATGCTCTATCGGAAAAACCAGGAGACGCTCGACTTCGATTTCGCGAAAGTGACGGAGCAGTCGAAGGACAATCCTGTCTTCTACGTGCAATACGCGCATGCTCGGGCGGCGAGCGTCCTGCGTAATGCAGTCGAGCAGGTTGCAGGAATAGACGTGTCCGCCGAAGCGCTTCAAAAGGCTGACCTATCGACCCTTGTCGATCCCGGCGAACTCGATCTCGTCAAGCGGTTGGCAGGCTTCCCACGGCTCATCGAGGGAGCGGCATCGGCGCACGAGCCGCACCGTTTGGCGTTCTACCTCTACGACCTCGCGAGCGTCCTCCACACCCAGTGGACGCGAGGCAACGATTCGCCACATTTGCGATTTATCCAGTCAAATGACGGGGTTGCGACATCCGCGAGGCTAGCGCTGATTTCTGCAACAAAGACGGTGATAAAATCGGGGCTTGAGATCCTCGGCGTCGAGGCGCCCGACGCGATGCGCTAAAGTCTCGAATCGACGATTAGGCGCAACCACTGCTTGCGCCCCACTCTAAGGGGGTTTCCGCGATGTCATCGCAGAACGCATTTCCCGGGCCGAACGGCGGCAGGCCGGCTGCCCGCCCCACAACGCAGACGGGCAATGGTCAGCCTTCCTGGGTGCATCCGCAGGCGCAGGGCGGCGGTCCGCAGCAGCCCCAGCAACCAGCGCCCGCCTATCCGAGCTACCCGCAGCCGGGCTACGGCGCCCAGGCACCTGATCAACAGCAGTACGGCCAGTGGAGCGAACTGCAGCCCCAAGGAGCTGGAAGTCACGCGGGGTTTGATGGCTATCCGCAGGGCGCTTCCGCCGGCCAGGGCGATCCCTATGCGCCGCAATTCGAGCCGTATGTTCCCCCGTCACGCCCAAATTACGGCCAGGGACAGCAGCCTGCGCCGGGCTTTGGAGGTCAGCAGCAGCCAAACCAGTGGCCCGGCCGTGGCGGCGATCCTCGCGGTTTTGATGCCGGCAACTATTCCGCGCCCCAGCCAACTCAACAGCCCATGCACGCGGCCCAGACGTTCGGCCAGCAGCAGTATCACGAGAACGAGCTGAGCGCGGCCGACTGGGCCGGCCCGCATGACAATTTCGCCCACGATCCGTACCAACAGACCCACGGCGACCCGTCATTGGGTTTCGGACAAGCCGAAGGCGGCGAAATCGAGCCCGTCTATGGCGAGGAAGAAGGGGACTACGAGTACGAGGAAGAGGCCCCCCGAGGCCGGCGTCCGATCATGATCTTGGCGGCCCTAGTAGGCGCTATCGTGATCGGCGGAGGCATGGCCTACGGTTACAAGAAATTCACAGGCGGCGGCAGCCCGCATGGCGATCCGCCGATCATCAAGAGCGACGACTTCGCGTCCAAGACGAAGCCTGCGGATGCGGGGGGCAAGCAGTTTCCCTATTCCGACACCAAGATCATGGGTCGGCTGGGCGACGGCACGTCGTCGGCTTCGGCAGATGATGCGAGTAATTCTTCACAGAACTCATCGCCCGATAACTCGGCGAATTCAACGAATTCAGATTCCTCTTCATCGTCCACCGATGACGGTGGTGCGCGTAAGGTATCGACCCTCGTTGTTGGCCGCGACGGTAGCATTCAGGCGCCACCGCCACCGACCGAGGATCGGCAGCCTCAAGCTGCATCAGGTGCCACCGGCGTTCCGGGCACATCGTTGGTGGACGTCTTCGGGCAGCAAGGCGGCGGCGGGCCCGCTCCCGCGTCTGCAGCGGACGGCCCTCCTGTAAAACCGAGACCATTGAATGCGGAGGCACCGCCGGCGAAGAAGGCGAAACCGGTCAAGGTTGCCAAGATCAACACGATTAACTCGGCGGACGCCTCGAGCGGCAGCGCCGACGACAGCGTGGACGCCCCGACGCCGCCTCCGAAGAAGAAATTGAAAAAGGTCGCGCGAGCTGAGCCGACGGTCGAAAACGACGCGACGGCAGATGCGCCGCCGGTCGTCGCAGAACCATCCGGTGGAGGCGGCACGGGATTCGTGGCGGTTCTCGCATCTGTGCCCCACTCCGCGTCTAGCCGCATCGACGCTTTGAAGCGGTTTGCCGACATGCAGCAGAAGTACGGGACCGCGCTTGCGGGGAAAACGCCCGACATAGCATCCGCCAATCTCTCGAAAGGCGCCTATGACCGGCTTGTTGTCGGACCGCCGGGCTCACGAGAAGAGGCGAGCAACGTTTGCTCGCAGCTTAAGGCGCAAGGCTACAAGGATTGCTGGGTGACCTCTTACTGATAATCTCAGGTTCCGCGATATTTGCCCGGCTGGCGCGTCCGCGCCGGCCGGTTGCGTTTTAACGTGTCGGCCTCGGAGGGCCCAGCTGCGATGACTGCGAGCCTGATCGTTGGTCTGTCCGGCGTCATCATGACGGACGACGAGCGCCGCTTTTATCGCGACGTCCGGCCCGCCGGGTTAATTTTGTTTCGCCGCAACGTCTTCGACCGAGGTCAGTTCGAACGGTTGGTCGACGACGTGCGTGAGGCCGTCGGGCGGGAGGATTTTCTCGTTCTGATTGACCAGGAAGGCGGCCGCGTTCAGCGCTTAAAGCCGCCGATCGCGCGGGCGTTGCCTGCTGCGGCTGCCTATGCAGAACTTTATGCAAGAGATCCCGAAGCGGCGAAACGGGCCGCCTTCGCGGTCGCCCGGCTGACGGCAGAGGAACTTCGCGCCTACGGCATCACAATGAACTGCGCGCCTGTCGCCGATCTTCCCGTCGAAGGCGCACACGAGATCATCAGTGATCGCGCTTACGGGAGCAACGTCGCACAGGTCGTCGCGTTGGCTCGGGCGGTTGCGGAAGGCTATCTCGCCGGCGGCGTCGTTCCGGTCGTAAAGCATATTCCGGGTCATGGCCGGGCAACCGCCGACAGTCATTTGTCTCTTCCCGTCGTCTCAACGCCGCACGCGACGTTGTCGGAAACAGACTTCGCGCCGTTCAAGGTCCTCGCCGATTTGCCAGCGGCAATGACGGCACACGTCGTCTATTCGGCGATCGATGCGGAGAACCCGGCGAGCACGTCGGCGATCGTGACCAACGACGTCATCCGCGGCGAAATCGGCTTCGACAATCTTCTGCTGAGCGACGATCTCAGCATGAAAGCGCTCAGCGGGCCGATGCGGGCGCGCTCCGAAGCCGTCATCGCGGCGGGTTCCGATCTCGCCCTTCACTGTAACGGCGATCTCGACGAGATGCGTGCCGCCGCCGAAGGCGTGCCAGCGCTTGGAGGGCGTGCCGCGGAGAGATTTGCAGCCGCCTGCGCTTGCGTCAGCCGCAGCGATCCCTACGATAGAAAGGAGGCTCTGCAACTCCTCGCAGGCCTTCTGGGTGAGCAGACTCCAATTGTCTGAATCAGTGTAATGTCGGAAGACGCGCCTCCGAACGAGAAGAGGTGCCCCGCCACAGGAACATAAATCGAGACCCGATGGACGAAACGGCAGCTCAAGGCGAAGGCGGAGTTTCCGACTGGGATGCTCCAGGCTTCGAAAACATGCCGGCCGCGGGCGAAGCCTTCGTCGTCGATATCGACGGTTTCGAAGGTCCGCTTGACCTTTTGCTGGCGCTCGCCCGCACGCAGAAGGTCGATCTCGCAAAGGTCTCGATCCTCGCGCTCGTCGAGCAGTATCTCGGCTTCATCGCCGAAGCGCAGCTCCTGAAGCTTGAAATCGCCGCCGACTATCTCGTCATGGCGGCCTGGCTCGCCTACCTCAAATCCCGCCTCCTGCTCCCGAAGGAGAAGGACAACGCCGAGACCGCGACGGCTGAAGAGCTGGCGCAGCGCCTGTCGTTCCGGCTGATGCGCCTCGAAGCCATGCGCGGGCAGGCCGCTATATTGCTGACGCGCCGCCGGCTCGATCGCGATGTGTTCGCTCGCGGTCAGCCCGAGCACGTGAAGGTCACGCGCGACACGACCTATACGGCGACGGTTTATGATCTGCTCAAAGCCTATGCGGACCAGAGAAGGCGCACGATCCGCGTCGTCCACGTCGTCAAGGCGCGCCGCGTGTGGTCGATCAAGGAAGCGCGCATGCGCCTCGAAAGGCTCATCGGCGCCACCGCGGGCGACTGGTCTCAACTCGATCTTTTCCTGGAGCAATACCTGCCGAAGAACGAGGAGGAGCGATCCGCGCTCGCAAGCTCGTTCGGCGCTACTCTCGAAATGGCCCGCGAAGGGTTAATAGAGCTTCGCCAGGATGAGCCTTTTGCGCCGATTTATATGCGCAAACGTGAAGAAGGGGCTGAGTGGCAAAAGATCGGCTAGCAGGGCAGCAAAGACCGCTATAAGGGGGGGCTCGAAAAAGCCATGGTTCCGCCGAGACTGACGCTGGTGTCGGATAACACGCGTGAGAAGAATGAAACGGCCGCAAGCGAGCACGCTGATGCGGTGCGCGATGACAAGCTTCCTGCGGCTCTGAGCGACCCGGAGGACGTCGTCAATCATCTGTCGAAAAGCGCCCTGCGTGAGAAATTGCGGAGGCTCGAAGCGATGCTGTTCGCATCCTCCCAACCGCTCGATGCCAAGGCGCTCGCACGTTGCCTCGACGCGGACGACGACGTCGTTGCGTTGCTCTTGGCCCTGCAGGCCGAATACCAGGATCGCGGCGTGACGCTCATGCGCGTCGCGGGTCGCTGGCAGTTCCGCACCTCCGACGACCTTTCTTATCTCCTCGAGCGCCAGCAGAAGGAGGAGCGCAAGCTTTCCAAGGCCGCCCTCGAGACGCTGGCGATCATTGCCTATCATCAGCCCGTGACGCGCGCCGAGATCGAAGAAATTCGCGGCGTTTCGACATCGCCCGGCACGCTCGACGTGCTGATGGAGGCGGGTTGGATTCGCCCGCGCGGCCGCCGCCGGGCTCCCGGACGGCCGCTGACATACGGCACGACCGAAGACTTCCTCGTCCATTTCGGCCTCGACAACATCAAGGATCTGCCTGGCCTCGCCGATCTCAAGGCCGCCGGCCTTCTCGATGCCAACTTGCCGCCGGGCTTCACCGTGCCGTCCCCGATGGACGTCGCAGCGCTGATGCCGGACGAGCTTCCGCTCACCGATGATGGCGACGAGGAAGAGGAAGAGCAGGAAACGCTGCCCCTGGAGCATAGCGACGACGGGGACGAGGCCGACGAGCCGGGTCGGCCGGAGCAAAAAGACGGCGACGAGTGACGCCCGTCCTCGCGCCGTTGTCCTGATGAAGATTACATTTGATTAATTTAGCTGGCGCGGCCCGCATAAGCTTGCTCCCGCGAGCCTAAATCGGCGTGATCATTGCGGATTTGACCGTTCCCGGGACGCTTCCGCGCCATTGCAAACCTTGCCGCGCCCTGGTGGTTCTGCGATAAGGTCCTAAATACGAGGAAGCGTCAGCTACCGCCAGTGATTGGCTGCCGCCGAGAGGTTTTCCAATGGGTCTCAGCGCGCAACATATTCTCCTGCTCCTGATCATTGCCCTGCTGCTATTCGGCCGCGGCAAGATTTCCGAGTTGATGGGCGACGTCGCCAAGGGCATCAAGAGCTTCAAGAAGGGCATGGCCGAGGACGACGAGCCGGTAAAGCCCGCGCCGCGTACGATCGAAAACGAGGCTGCAAACCCGGACCGCTCCAAGGTCGGGTGATCGCTTCACGGCTCTACGTTTGCGGCTGATCTCGACAAGGTTTCTCGATGTTTGACATCAGCTGGAGCGAGCTTCTGATCCTCGGGATCGTGACGCTGGTTTTCGTCGGCCCGAAGGAACTGCCCGTTTTCCTGCGGACGCTTGGCCGTTACGCCGGGACGGTGCGGCGCCATGCCAACGAGTTCAAAGCCCAGTTTGACGCCGCCATGCGCGAGGCCGAGCTCGAACTCGATGCGTAAAGAGGTCGCCGAAATGCAGACCTCGATCAATTCCGAAGTCATGAAGGCCAAGAGTTCGATCGACGAAGCCGGCGCGGCGACGAAAATCGACACCAAGATGAGCGACCCTAAACCGGCGCCGCAGACTTCTTCGTCAGAAATTTCTTCGCCCGAGATTTCTTCGAATAAGCTCCCGTCGCCTCCGCTTCCCGCACCACCCGCGGCTGAGCCGCTTTCCGAAGCGCCGGCCGAGAAGTCTCCTGCTCCCGTAGAGCGGCCGGAGCCCTGAGGCGATGCAGGAGCGGCTCCCAACGGCCCCGGGGGACGACCCCTCGCGCGAAGGCCAGGACGAGATCGACGCGAGCAAGGCGCCGTTGCTCGATCATCTGATCGAGCTGCGCGAGCGGCTCATTTGGGCTCTCGGCGCTTTCGTCGTGATGTTCTTCCTCTGCTTCTCCGTCGCTGGACACATCTACAACGTCCTGGTCTGGCCCTACATGTGGGCATCCGGCAACGACCACGTGAAGCTGATCGCGACGCACTTCCTTGAGCAGATCATGACGCAGGTGAAGCTCGCGATGTTCGGCGCGGCCTTCCTGTCGTTTCCGGTCGTCGCAACGCAGGTCTACAAGTTCGTCGCACCCGGTCTTTATAAAAACGAACGCCGAGCCTTCCTGCCGTACTTGATCGCGACGCCCGTGCTTTTCGTCATTGGCGCGATGATGGTCTACTTCGTCGCCATGCCGGTATTGATCCGCTTCTCCATCGGATTGACGCACATGTCGGGCGAGGGCGTTCCCGAGATCGAGCTGCTGCCGAAAGTTTCCGAATACCTGTCGCTGATCATGACGCTGATCTTCGGCTTCGGTATCGTCTTTCAGCTGCCGGTCGTTTTGACGCTCCTCGCACGGACGGGTCTCGTGAGCTCGGAGACGTTGGCGCACGGACGGCGCTACGCAGTCGTCGCGATTTTCGCGGCTGCGGCACTGCTGACGCCGCCGGATGCCTTAAGCATGTGCATCATGGCATTGCCGACCATCGGGCTCTACGAAGTCTCGATCCTTGCCGTGCGTTTTGTTGAGAGACAGCAGGCGAAGGCGCGGGCCGCCAACGACTAGATCGACGGTCTTGTAAAAGCGACGTACGCGCACATGCTCGCTAAATACATGACAGGCATCATCTAAAAGCGGCTAAGCGCAGCTAACGTCGCATACTCCCGAGACCTACATGCAGGAACGAGCAAGTCGCGATCGGCGAGCGCTGCTCGGAAGTAAACCCCCGCATCCGATCTAAGGAGCAATTCCATGTCGATGTACCTGAGAATGGCCTTCGCCGCAGCGGCGATCGCGGCCGCTGGCTATTCCATAACCGCCGCGTCGGCGGGAGGTCTTCAAAAAGGCTGCGAGGCCTCTGATTTGACGCAGCACGGCATCTGGGACTGCCACTGACCCCATTTGTGAATAGGCGGCGGCCGGGAGACGTCCCGGCCGTCTTTCACTTCTTGAGGCGACGTCGGACCACGCGATAGCCGCCGCAATTGCTGACCTCGAAACGGCGATTGCTGAGTCACAACGTCGAATTTCGCGTATGCACGGCGTCGCGGTTTTAGTGCCTTTTGAAAAGGGTCGGAATTTCCAACGCCTATCTGCAGCGAAGAGCAATCTCGCTTCGAGGGACGCTCAAACACAATTCCGCAGATAGGAGTTTCTTCCATGACCACGTTTCTGAAAGTTTTCATCGCTGCCGTCGCCCTCTCGGCTGCGGCAAGCAATCTGGCTGACGCGTCCCCTTATGACACGGACGGCATCCGCCAGGCCTGCCTGGACCACGATTACACGCCCCATGGCGTCTGGGACTGCCGGTAAGTCCGTACCGAGGATGACGCCCGGATTCTCCGGACGCCATCCTCCTTCTGTGTCTGTCTCCACGCAGCTGCGACGTTTCGTGCCAATCCGAAATCGTTACGCTCTAAGCAAATTATATAATCCGATGAAAGCGGTAACGCCGTTCGCTCCTGCGGCGTCAACCCCCCGTGAGCGAGCCGCTACCTGAGAGTTCGGCAGCCCACCGATCCCTAGACAACTCTTGAAGGAGCACTCCCCCATGACGAAATTCCTGAAGGTCGCGGTTGCCGCTGCTGCTGTCATTGCCAGCGGGTTCTCGATCACTGCAGCCTTCGCATCGGGCGGCGACATGCCGTCCTGCCAGTCCAGCTCGTTTACGACGCATGGCGTCTGGGACTGCCGCTGAGTCTTGAATTTCCTGCAACGGCGGTGGTTGCCCGAGGCGGCCGCCGCCGTTGCTGTTTGGCCCAGCTAGACCACCTGGGCGCCATCGTATAGGACGGCCTCACAGTTTCGACCGTGAAGAGGCCCTCCGTGTTCGATATCAAGTGGATCAGAGACAACGCCGCGACCTTCGATGAGGGGCTGCGGCGACGCGGGCTTGAGCCGCAGGCGGAAAGCCTTGTCGCGCTCGATGAGAAGCGCCGCGCGTTGCTGACGGCGCTGCAGGAAGCGCAGGCACGTCGAAACGCCTCATCGAAAGAAATCGGCAAGGCGAAGGGCGCGAAGGACGACGCCACCGCATCGAGGCTGATGGCCGAGGTCGCCGAACTCAAAGACAGAATTGCCAAAGGCGAAGAGGACGAGCGCCAGCTCGATGCCGAGATTCGCGACGCACTGTCCGTCATTCCGAATACGCCGCGCGATGACGTGCCGTTCGGGACTGATGAGACGGGCAACGTCGAAGTTCGCAAAGTCGGAACGCCGGGGAAATTCGATTTCGCACCGAAACAGCACTTCGAAATCGGCGAAGCGCTGGGTCTTATGGACTTCGAGGCCGCGCAAAAGATTTCCGGCGCCCGCTTCGTCGTTTTGAAAGGTGCGATCGCGCGGCTGGAGCGCGCCATCGGCAGCTTCATGCTCGATCTGCATACGGGTGAATTCGGCTACACCGAGGTCAATCCGCCATTGTTGGTGAAAGACCACGCGGCATATGGGACGGGCAATCTACCGAAATTCGAAGCCGACCTTTTTCAAACGACTAATTCCGATCTCCGGGCGCTGGACGTAGCGCAAGGGAAGATAGAAGCCGCGGCGGCTATGAGCAAAGAGAGTTCTCTAGCGGCAGCGGCTTCCGAAACACTTACCAACGACGCTGTCCGTGCTTATCGCCGGTTCTGGCTCATTCCAACCGCCGAAGTCTCGCTGACGAATCTCGTGCGCGAGCAGATCCTCGACGAAGCGCAACTGCCGATGCGTTTGACGGCATGGACGCCATGCTTCCGCTCCGAAGCCGGCGCCGCCGGTCGCGACACGCGCGGCATGATCCGCCAGCATCAGTTCTCTAAGGTCGAGCTCGTCTCGATCGTCACGCCCGACAAAGCTCTCGAAGAGCACGAGCGCATGACGACGTGCGCCGAAGAAGTCTTGAAGCGTCTCGGTTTGCCATTCCGCACGATGCTTTTGTGCACGGGCGACATGGGCTTTGCCTCGCAGAAGACCTACGACATCGAGGTCTGGCTGCCGGGGCAGAATGCCTATCGCGAGATTTCGTCTTGCTCCGTGTGCGGCGATTTTCAGGCCCGCCGCATGGACGCGCGCTATCGTCCGAAGGACGGCGGCAAACCGGTCTACGTCAACACGCTCAACGGCTCCGGCCTCGCCGTCGGCCGTACGCTGATCGCGGTTCTCGAAAATTATCAGCAGGCGGACGGCACCGTCGTCATCCCCGACGCACTCCGCCCCTACATGGGCGGCTTGGCGCAGATACAGAAAGCATAATCCTCTGGTCCCGGTCCTCACCGCAAGTACGGCTCGGCGGGGATGACAATGTGGCCTAGTAGGTGAGGTAAAGCGGCGGCAGAATTCGAACTTGTCATCCCGGCCGAAGCGAAGCGGAGAGCCGGGACCCAGGGCCACAGGGGCATGGCACGAGATCATACCTACTTCGTCTACATACTCTCGAGCCAACGCAACGGAACGTTATATGTCGGCGTCACAAACGATCTCGTTCGTCGCGCGCAAGAGCACCGTGAAGGCTTGGTGGACGGCTTTACGAAGCGCTATCAGGTCAAGCTTCTCGTTTACTATGAGGTGCATCAAGATATCGCCGAAGCAATTCTTCGCGAAAAGCGGATCAAGCGTTGGCTCCGAAGTTGGAAGATACGGCTGATTGAAGCCAACAACCCGCGATGGCTTGACTTATGGCCAAGCTTGGCATCCGAAAACGGGACGTAGTGCGTGGCTCTGGGTCCCGGCTCTCGCCGCAAAGTGCGGCTCGGCCGGGATGACAAGTTGATTGAATGTCGTCATACGAAATTTCGGAAAAACACATGCGGATTCTCATAACCAACGACGACGGCATCAGTGCTCGGGGCCTCGAAATCCTGAAGGCGATCGCGCTCGGCATTTCGCCCGATGTGTGGACGATAGCACCCGAAACAAACCAATCCGGCACGTCGCATTCGATGACGCTGCACACACCGCTTCGGCTGCGCAAGCTGGACGAGCGCACGCACGCGGTTGCGGGCACGCCGACGGACTGCGTGATCATGGCCGTGCGTCACATCCTCAGACAGCAGCCGCCTGATCTCATTTTATCCGGCGTCAACCACGGCTCGAACCTCGCCGAGGACATCACCTATTCGGGCACCGTCGCGGCGGCGATGGAAGGCGCGCTGCTCGGCATCCGCTCGATTGCGCTGTCGCTGATGATGGGCTTCGAAGAAGGCGGCAGGCGAGCGCTTTGGGATACGCCGCTCGCGCACGCCCCCTCGCTCATCAAGAAATTGCTCGAAGAAAAATGGGACGCGAAGACGCTCATCAACGTCAATTTTCCCGATGCCGCGCCTGAAGAAGTCAAAGGCATCGCGGTGACGTCGCAAGGCGTCAGGGACCAGGCGCTTCTCGATATCGACAGCCGCACCGATCCTTGGGGCACGCCGTATTTCTGGTTCGGATTCGAGCGTCGCAAATCGACGCTTATTCCTGGAACGGATCTCGCCGCCATTGCCGAAAACAAAATTTCCGTCACGCCACTGAGCGTCGATCTCACGAATAGCGGCGCATTGAAAATGCTCGGCGCCCGGCTGGGCTGAGCGCAATTCGCCAACGGCCGAGCCTTAATCCAAATCCCGTAAAAGCCGCCGGAAAGACCAAATCCTTCCGCGAAGAGATCGCAATTCTCATCTAAACCGACAAAATCCGGAGCGGTGTGTCACGCATCGTTTTGGGAAACGATCTCACTCCTTCAAGGGTCGCTTTGCCTGTGGGGCATGGGCGAGTGGCTCACCACAATGCAATACAACTCGGGGCATCGAGATAAAATCGCGCGGCGGCGTTTACCGCCCGTTAACCGGTTAAAGGTTAATGGATGGTGCGAGTAGAGGTGCGTACCATGATGAGTTGTTTTGGCGTTGGCCGTTGCGGGCGCTTGGGCCTCAAGTCCGCGAGTGCCGTTTCTCTAGTACTTGCAAGCCTTGCGATGGCGGGCTGCAGCGCGGATATCACGCGCTTCGACAGTACTTCATTCAATCTTAACGATCCTCCCGAAACGGGCAGCACTCCGGTGCCGAGCGAGCCCGTGCACACGAGTTCATTGAGCGATAACCAATCGGTTGACGGCTCGACGCCTCGGGGGCCATACGGCGCCGGTGCTTCATCGGTTCAGGTCGCCGCCCTGCAGGACGCGAGCAACGACCGGCCATCCTACGCGTCGCCTCCACCGCAGCCATCGTATCAATCGAAGCCGTTTAGTCGCCCTGCACGCGAGCCGAACTCTGGCCGCGAAGCCGCAGCCCCGCATGCGCCGCCGCTCGCAAAGGGCGAGATGATCCAGGTGCAACCCGGCGATACGCTCTATGGGCTATCGCGGCGCCACCATGTTTCACTCGTCGAATTGACCTCACTGAATGGTCTCAGCAACCCGAACCTCAAGCCCGGGCAGAAGCTTTATCTGCCTGCAGGCGGTAGTGGCTCTTCGCCGAAGTCGAGCGCCGCGGCCGCGAGTGCCGCCGTCGAAGCTGCGACGCCAGCGCCCGTGCCGCTGGCTCAGGCCTCGCCCGACGCCGTCGCGCGCTATGGCGCGAGCTACACAGTGAAGCCGGGAGATTCCCTCTACGGCATCGCGCGCTCGCATAAGGTCAAATTCTCCGAGCTGCAGCAGGTCAACGGCATCAGCGATCCACGCCGTGTGAAACCCGGAATGGTGTTGAAGGTCCCGGGCGAAAGCACGCGAGAAGCGCCGCCGCCGGTAGCCGACAATACGCCGCGGGCAATGCCCGCGCCGCCCGCACAGTCGGCGCAAGCGGCTGATCTAAAGCCTTCCGAACCGCCGCGTTTGGGCGATGCGACGACCATGCAGCCGACTGTCATCAACGGCGAGAAGCGCGTGGCATCACTTTCGGACAAGGCGACCGATGCGTCTCCTGACGTTCCTCCTGTCCAGCCGACATCGCCGGAGCAGAAGCCGACAGCGCCCGATCAAAAAGTTGCTGTCGTCGTCCCTTCGGCCGCTGGCCAGGCAGCCAACAGTGTCAAACTTCGCTGGCCGACGAGCGGCAAGATCATCGCCGGCTTCGGCGGTCGCCCAGACGGCACGCATAACGACGGCATCAATTTGCAGGTGCCGCTTGGGACGGAAGTTCACGCCGCGGAATCCGGTGTCGTCGCCTACGCGGGCAGCGAGCTCAAAGGCTACGGCAACCTCGTTCTGCTGCGTCACGACAACGGGTGGGTGACCGCCTACGCGCACAACGACGAGTTGCTCGTGAAGCGCGGCGACAAGATCAAGCGCGGTGAAGTCATCGCCAAGGCTGGAAAAACGGGTTCCGTCGACCAGCCGCAGGTTCACTTCGAATTGCGTCAAGGCTCGAGACCGGTCGATCCGATGCCGTATCTCGAGAAGCTCTGACGCATCGCTCTAGCGCGGGGGCAAACGCGCTGGCACAGAGGGAAGACTGGGGGCCGGATCATCCGATCCGGCTCTCTTTTCATTTCTGGTTGCGCTTGGCGACACTCGTTCCGCAAGCACGAACGCGTCATCCTCAGCAGAACCGCTATCGTGCGACCCTATCTCTAAGACGTCATCCCGGCGAAGGCCGGGACCCAGTCGGTTTTCAACAAGAAGATTGCAGATCGTTGGCTGGGTGCCGACCTTCGTCGGCATGACGGAGCTTAAGTCGGCAATCTCTGGTCAGGCCGGGACGACTTTGTGGGACGATAGGGCCAACTGCTTTTTCCGCTCAGAGAACCTCTAAAGCTTATCCGTCGAAGTCTTCGTCCGGCCGGCGAGGTCCTGCACGTATTGCCACGCCACGCGGCCAGAACGCGCACCCCGCGTCGTCGCCCATTCGAGCGCATCGCGCTCGAGTTCTTTATCTTCGATCGCAATGCCGAAGTAATCGACGTAGGCGCGCACCATGGCGAGATAATCGTCCTGGCTGGCGTTATGAAAACCGAGCCACAAGCCGAAGCGATCCGACAGCGAAACTTTTTCTTCCGTCGCTTCGCCCGGATTGATCGCCGTCGCACGCTCATTATCGATCATATCGCGCGGCATCAGATGCCGGCGGTTCGACGTTGCGTAGAAGATTACGTTCTTCGGTCGCCCCTCGATGCCGCCGTCGAGAACGGCCTTCAGCGATTTGTAGCTCGTGTCGTCGTGATCGAACGACAGGTCGTCGCTGAAGACGATGAAGCGCAACGGCGCGGCGGCCTTGAGCGCCGCAAGGCACTTCGGCAGCGAGCCGATGTCCTCGCGATGGATCTCGACGAGCTTCAGCCCGCCGCTGATGCCGAGAGCGTCGGCGTGCGCAGCTTTGACGAGGCTCGACTTTCCCATGCCGCGCGCGCCCCAGAGAAGTGCGTTGTTGGCGGCGAGGCCGGCTGCGAAGCGGCGCGTATTGTCGAGCAGAATGCCGGCCGTGCGGTCGATGCCCTTCAAAAGCTTCAAGGGGACGCGGCTGACTTCGGGCATGGGTTCGAAGCCGTGGGTGTCGGCCTGCCAGATGAAGGCATCGGCGGAATTGAAATCAGTCGCCCGGACGGGGGGCGGGCTCAAACGCTCAAGAGCGTCTGCGATCCGCTCCAGAAGCGGGCGATAGGCGTCGGCGTCGGTCATAAGGATTTCCAGGGAGGTCAAAAGCCCGGCGAGCTATCCGCCGGGAAAACCGTGTTTAATCGCTGCCGGAGCCAGTGCCAACGGCCTTTCACAAGCCTTTGCGAGGTTGCAAAAGGGCTTCGGACCACTATAGTCCGCCCGAATTTGAGGGGCTCTCCCCCCGGCCCATTGGGTTTCGGGGCGGCAGTGCTTATTTCAATCGCATCCAAGAGGACTTCCCTTTCCAATGTTTACGACCCCCGCGTTCGCACAGGCTGCCGCATCCAGTCCGATGGATCCGCTCGGCGGCCTTCTGATCCCTATGCTGTTGATGCTGGCGATCTTCTACTTCCTGCTGATCCGCCCGCAGTCCCAACGCGCTAAGGAGCTTCGCGAACGCGTGAATTCCGTCCGCCGTGGCGACACGGTTGTTACCTCGGGCGGAATGGTCGGCAAGGTCACGAAGGCCTCGGATACGAGCGACGAGATCGAGGTCGAGCTGGCGGACAACCTGAAGGTTCGCATTATAAAGAGCACCTTGATGGAAGTGCGCGCCAAGGGCGAACCTGTCAAAGACGCAACGTGATTGGACCTTTTTCGCGTGCGATAAAGAAGCTGCGCCCGGTGCGTGATTTTTGATCGCGCCTCTCCTGCTGCCTGAGACCCTTTCCCAATGCTGCAATTCACACGCACGAAAATAGCCACCATTCTGCTGATCTGCCTCGCAGGCTTTATCGTCGCGATGCCGAACTTCTTCTCGAAGGAGACGGTCGCATCGTGGCCTTCGTTCATGCCGAAGAAGCAATTGCCGCTGGGTCTCGACCTCCAGGGCGGCGCCCATCTGTTGCTCGCCATGGATCAGGACGAGATCAAAAAGGACTGGATGAACAACCTGCGCGATGAATCGCGCAAGGTTCTCCGCGACGCAAAGATCGGGGTTACCGGTATCGGCATTCAGGGGACGCAACTCGTAGTCAAGCTCGCGAAACCCGACGACCGTGACGCGGCGATCAAGGAATTGCATAAGGTCAGGCAATCGCTCGGCAGCGCCATGCTGGGAACGGGTGGCTATGACGTCGACGTCAGCGCCGGCAACGACGACGGCACGATCATCGTCAAGCCGACGGACGCAGGGATGCGCGCGCGTATCTCCAATGCCGCCGCGGCCTCGATCGAAACGATCAACCGCCGCGTCAACAATCTCGGCACCTCGGAATCGACGATCGTGCGCCAGGGCTCTGACCGCATCCTGATCCAGTTCCCCGGGCTCAAGGATACCAAGGAGCTGAAGGCGCTCATCGGCGAAACTGCCAAGCTGACGTTCCACGAGGTACACCCGTCGACCAGCGCCGAGGATGCCAAGCAGACGAGCATCCCCGCAGGCTACAAGATCTACCCGAACGACAAGGACGAAGGTGGCCCGAGTGAATATCTCCTGAAAGAACAACCGGTCGTCCAAGGTGAAGATCTCGCCGACGCGCAGCCGGGGTTCGACAGCCGTAACAACGAGCCCGTCATCAACTTCCGCTTCAACCAGACGGGCGCGCGCAAGTTCGGTAATTTCACGAAAGACAACGTCGGCCGGCCGTTTGCGATCGTGCTCGACGACAAAGTGCTGTCGGCGCCCGTCATCCGCGAGCCGATCCTGGGCGGTTCGGGCCAGATCTCCGGCAACTTCACGGTCGAAAGCACGACCCGGCTTGCTGTTCAGTTGAGGTCCGGCTCGCTGCCGACGAAGTTGACGATCGTCGAAGAGCGCACGGTCGGCCCGTCACTCGGCGCCGACTCCATCGCCGACGGCAAGCTCGCCGGCATCATCGGCGGCATTGCGGTCATTATCCTGACGATACTCGCCTATGGCACATTCGGCATCTTCGCCTGCGTCGGCCTCATCGTCCACTTGATGCTGACGCTCGCCTTGATGACGCTGATCGGCTCGACATTGACGCTGCCGGGCATCGCCGGTCTCGTCCTCGGCGTCGCGATGGCCGTCGACGCGAACGTGCTGATCTACGAGCGTATCCGCGAGGAATTGCGAGCAGGCAAATCGCCGATCGCCGGTATCGACGCCGGATTCCAGCGCGCCTTCGTGACGATTGCCGACAGCCAGCTGACGACACTGGCCTGCGCCGTCATCATGTTCTGGCTCGGCTCGGGCCCGATCCGCGGCTTCGCCGTGACGCTGACGATCGGCATTCTGACGTCGATCTTCGCGTCCGTTACGGTCGTCAGGCTGCTCATTTCGTTTTGGCTTAAGGCCCAGCCTAAGGGCCGCATTCAGACCGTACCGGTCTAGGGGACCACTTCCGTGTTGATGAAATACATTCCGGTCTTCAAGGGCGTCGACTTCTTCCCGCACGACCTGCGCCTGCCGTTCATGAAGTTCAAAGCCCCGGCGCTCGCCGCATCGATCATAGCGATGCTTATATCGCTCACCCTCTGCATGACGCTGGGCCTTAACTACGGCGTCGACTTCAAAGGCGGTTCGTTGATCGAACTCCAGACGAAGACCGGTAATGCCGACATCTCCGCGCTTCGCGACAAGCTCAATGGACTGGGCCTCGGCAACGTCCAGATCCAGGAGTTCGGCGCGCCAAACGACGTGCTCATTCGCATGGAAGAGCAGCCGGGCGGCGAAGCAGCGCAGCAGCCAGCCGTCAAGAAGGTGATCGACGCAACGGAAGCCGACTATGTGCAGCGTCGCGTCGAGGTCGTCGGTCCCGCGGTCTCAAGCGAATTGCGCACGACCGGCTTCATCGCCGTCGCCGCCGGCATCCTCGCGATTGTCGCCTACGTCTGGTTCCGCTTCGAATGGCAGTTCGCGGTTGGCGCCGTCGTCGCCTTGACACATGACGTGCTCGTCACGGCCGGCATCTTCTCGCTCTTCCAGATTCAATTCGATCTCTCGACGGTCGCGGCACTTCTGACCATTCTCGGCTATTCGGTGAACGATACCGTCGTCGTGTCGGATCGAATTCGCGAGAACTTGCGCAAGTTCAAGAAGATGGAGCTCAACGAGCTTTTGAACCTGTCGATCAACGAGACGCTGTCGCGTACGATCTTGACCGGCATGACGGCCATCGCGGTCCTTCTCTCGCTTTATATCTTCGGCGGCGAAGTGATCCGCAGCTTCAACCTCGCGATGCTGTTGGGCGTGGTGGTCGGAACCTATTCGTCGATCTTCATCGCCGCGCCGCTGTTGGGCTACCTCGGCGTCAAGCGCGACTGGAGCGATGCCGCCGCGAAAGCGGTGGCCGCGACGAAGACGAGCCGTGCCAAAGCCTGAAGGCTGCAAGCGGGAGTAGCGCTGAATGGCCAATCAGGTCGCGCGCTATCCTTATGAGACGCCGGTCACCGCCTACGGCAATGGCGGCTTTCGCTTCGCGGAGATGAGCCATCGCGGCTCGATCCTCTGCCTGCCGTCCGGCGTCTATGCGTGGTCCGCGACTAGCGCCGAAACGCTCGGCGAGAACGACATCGATTTTCTTCTGAACCTTGTCGAAGCTCCGATCACGGTGCTCCTCGGCACCGGAGAGAAGCAGCTCTGGCCCAAGCCCGAAATCTATTCGGCGTTTGCTAAAGCCGGTATTGGGATCGAACCGATGTCGACAGGAGCCGCCGCCCGCACGTACAACATCCTGATCGCAGAAAAGCGGCCGATCGCGGCAGCGCTGATCGCCGTCCCCTAGAAACTTCCGAGGCCGTGCCAACCCACCCGCGAGCACCGTGTGAGCGACGCCAGAATGCGAGCGGTTGATTTCGATGCGGTCCGTGACGGCGCCCGAACTCATGCGCCCGATCGCTACTACGCCGCACTGTTAGCTCCTGCCGAGGCGCGCGACGATCTGATCGCGCTCGCGGCATTCACGGGCGAGATCGAACGCATCTCGCGCCAGGTCAGCGAAGCGGCGCTCGGCGAAATCCGCGTGACCTGGTGGCGCGATGCGTTTCTGAGCAGGGGGGAAAGCGGCCGCTCCGGCAACCCCACACTCGACGCATTCGCGGAGGTCATCCGGCGCCGCGCGCTCTCTCTCGGTAGGATCGAGGATTATCTTGCCGCTCACGCCGACGCGCTCTACGGCGATCCACCGGCGGACGACGCCGAGCTCAAGGCGAAGTTGCGAGTCATCGATGGCACGCCATTCCTATTCGCCGCGTCAATCCTCGGCGTCGCCCTCGACGAGGACATCGTCGATGCGGCGGGCCGTGCGTCTGGCTTTGCGCGCGTTGGCCTGGAGCTTCCCTACGCCCTGATGCATGGCCGGGCGCTATTGCCGAAGGCGCGATCGCCCAATCCCTTTGGGCCGGACGACGCAGCCGATTGGCGCCCGCAGATGGCGTGGATCGCAGCCGAAGGGCGGCAGGCTCTCAATGAGGTGCGGCGTCATCTCACGGGGAAACCAAGACTTTTCACGACGGCTTTGCTGCCTCTTGCCCTCGTCGAGCCCTATTTCCGCGCTTTGGAGAACCCTCGGCACGAGCCGGCGCGCGACATCGAGGAAATCGCGCCTATTGCTCGATTGTGGCGTATTGCACGCGCGCATTGGTCAGGTCGCATCTGACGGCCAGGCGAAGAGGGCTGATGGGATCTTTCTCGACACGGGGGCTGCGAGCGATCGCAGCGGCGCTGCTCTTTCCATTGGCTTGCGCAGCTGCGGGCATCTTCGCGCCGAGCCGCGCCGAAGCTTCGCCCGTCGTCACCTGGCGTCTCGAGAACCCGTTCCGCTTCTTCACCGATCCTCACGATACCGAAGCTCATCGCGCGACGTATCGCTCCCTCGGCCCGTCTGAGCGCCAGACGCCGGTTCTGGCCGAAGAGCACGCGCTCCAGAGCCAGGATAAGGATGGCTGGGCGGCATCGATGTTCCAGAGGACGTGCTGGCATAACAACCGCTTCAAGTGCGACGCCTACGACGACTACATCAACCCTTCGAGCCACCCCGTCATCGCCAGGATCACCGGCGTAGACGACGCGTCTGCGCTGTCGTGCACGTGGCTCACGGCGCCGCGCGGCGATTCCGAGAACCCGCGCGGTGATTCGATAACGCAGCCGTGCAGCGAGCAGGCGCGCTTCGTCGTCCCCTATCCGGGCGGAGCGATGGTCACCGTCGAGATCGGCGGCAGGCAAGTCGCAAGAACGGAGATCAAGGTTCGCGACATCCTGGTTGCCGGCATGGGCGACAGCTTTGCCTCGGGCGAAGGTAATCCTGATATCGCGGTGCGATTTTCGCGCGAGCGGACGGCGGACTACAGTACCATCGGATTCTACAGCGGTTTGAGCGGTTATCCGGCGCGCATCGGTCCGTGGCGCGATCTCGGCGACAAGACGTTCATCAAGGAGAATGCCCGCTGGCTCGATCAGGCGTGCCACCGCTCGCTCTACTCTGAGCAATTGCGGACCGCCCTGCAGCTCGCGATCGAGGATCCGCACCGCGCCGTCACCTTCGTCGGCGTATCCTGCGCCGGCGCCGAGGTCACCGACGGCTTGTTTCTCCGCTACAAAGGTAACGAATGGGTGCCGAACCCGCCGCGCTTCTCACAGCTTTCGGCCGTTGCCGAGGCACAGTGCGGAAATAACAAGACGGAAGCGCTCGATCTTCCCGAGGCCTATCACCTGAACGGAGAAATCCCTGAACTGAAGGATATCGTTCTCCGCAAATGTCCGCAGGACGAGGCGCGCAAGATCGATCTCGTGCTGCTCTCGGTTGGCGGCAACGACATCGGCTTCTCGCGGCTTCTCGCCAATGCGGTGCTGTCGAACGAATCGCTACTACGCGAGCTGGGCGGTTGGTTGGGTGAGGTCCACGGCGAAGCCGAAGCTTCAGCCGAACTCGATCATTTGGATGGGCGCTATAAATCGCTCAACCGCGCCATACACAGTATCCTTTATGTGCCGTGGGAGGAGAGTGACCGCATTTTGCTCGTGGCCTATCCCGGGATCGCGCTCGAAGGCGACGGCAGCCAAATGTGCGGAAGCGGCAATGCCGGTATGGAAGTCGTCCCCGATTTCCAACTCGACAGGACCAAGCTGAAGCTCGGCACTTGGTTCGCCGACAAGCTGCACCGGCAGATGCGTGCCAGCGCCTACGAGTACGGCTGGACGTTCGTCGAAACGCACAGGCGGGCTTTCATCGGCCGGGGAATATGCGCAGGCTTGAGCGTCGAAGGTGTAAGCGAGGTCGACGATCTCCGGCTTCCCCGCAAGATCGACGGCATGTGGTCGCCCTACAATCCCGCTGACTACCAGCCGTACGCGTCTCGCCAGCGTTGGTTCAGAACACCGAACGACGCCTTCATGACGGGGAACTTCCACGTCGAGGCCGGATTGCTGACGAAACTTTTGAAGATCGAACCGTTCGCGCCGTTCCAGCTCGTGTTGGCATCGACCTATTCTGGCGCCTTCCATCCGACGGCCGAAGGACAAGCGGCGATCGCCGATGCAGTGGTCGACAAGGCGCGGGCTGTTCTGGCGAAATACGGGGCGGGACCGGATGCCGATTCGACGGGCTATACGGTGCCGTCTCCCGACGACGTCCCGGCGCCCGCGGCTGCGGAGCCCAATGCTCAGATCCCGGACGTCAAGTCTATATTGTCTCAGCAGCGAGACGACAAAGCAGTGACAGGCGCATTGCCCGCAAAGGCGGCCGCGCCGCCGGTCCCCGAACCGACGCAGCCGGACAGCGATGAAACGGACGTGGAGCCAGCAGCGACCGTTGGGGTTACGTCGGGCGACCCGGCGAGTGGACCTTCCGAAGCCGTGGCGGCGCCTGCTCCAGCCGCAGCGGCCGCCACCGTCAGCCCGCCAACTGTTCCACCGGTCCCAGCTCCCATCGCTTCTACCGGATCTTTGTCTCCGTCTCCGCCGGCGGCGGCCGAGCCGACGGCAAAGCCGCCGCCCGTTGCGAGCACGACAGCACCGACGTCATCCGGCGACGCGGAATTTACCCCGCAACCGTTCGCGCCTGCGTCCGGTGGAGCGCCCGCGGCAGGTACGCAGGCTCACTAAGCCGATCGCTTTGCCGGGATCGCATCGCCGAGCCATCCCGCGAGATCGGCAAGCGCGCGACGAGACATGGCACGCTTTTTCTCCCGGCCACGCTCGGGACCTTTGAGCCGCAGTCCGTTCTTGTCGTGGGTCGGATTGGCATCGAGATCCGGAATCAAACCGTAATTGATGTTCATCGGTTGGAATGACCGGGCAGCGCCGCGCTCGCCGTCGTCGCTCACCAGATGGCCGCCCGTGATGTGATTGAGCAGCGCGCCGAGCGCCGTCGTTGCGGGCGGTGCGTCGGACGCGAGGCCGAGTGCGTCTGCGACAGCAAAGCGTCCCGCAAGCAAACCGATTGCAGCGCTCTCGATGTATCCCTCGACGCCGGTGATTTGCCCCGCGAAACGCAATCGCGGCAGCGCCTTGAGCCGCAGCGACCGGTCGAGAAGCTTCGGCGAATTGAGGTAGGTATTGCGATGCAGACCGCCGAGGCGTGCGAATTCCGCGTTCTGCAATCCCGGGATCATCCGGAAGATGCGAACCTGCTCAGCGTGCTTCAGCTTCGTCTGGAAGCCGACCATGTTCCAAAGTGTGCCGAGCGCGTTATCCTGACGCAGCTGGACGACGGCATGGGGCCACCGTCCCGTGCGCGGATCGTCGAGACCGACCGGCTTCATCGGTCCGAACCGAAGCGTCTCGCGGCCCCGCTCCGCCATTACCTCGACCGGCAGGCAGCCATCGAAGTATGGCGTCGATGCTTCCCACTCCTTGAAGCTCGTCTTCTCGCCCGCAAGAAGCGCGTCAACGAACGCCTCGTATTCGTCTTTCGACATCGGGCAGTTGAGATAGTCGGCGCCGGTGCCGGCTGGCCCCGCCTTGTCGTAGCGCGACTGGAACCACGCAATCGATGTGTCGATCGAGTCGCGGTGCACGACCGGAGCTATGGCATCGAAGAATGCGAGCAAGTCTTCGCCCGTCAGTTTCGCAAGTGCCGCGCTCAATGACGGTGACGTCAAAGGCCCGGTCGCAACGATGACGTTCGTCCAGTCCTCCGGCGGCAGACCGTCAAGCTCACCGCGCGAGATCGTAACGAGAGGGTTCGCGGAAAGGCGCGCCGTGACCTCCGCCGAGAACGCGTCGCGATCGACCGCGAGAGCGCCGCCCGCGGGAAGCTTGTACTCATCCGCCGCCGCCATGATGAGCGAGCCGGCGCGGCGCAATTCCTCGTGCAGAAGGCCGACGGCGTTATTCTCCCAGTCGTCAGAACGAAAAGAATTCGAGCAGACGAGTTCGGCGAAGCCATCCGTCTTGTGCGCTTCCGTCGAGCGGAGCGGTCGCATCTCATGCAGTACGACCGGCGTACCCGTTGCCGCGATTTGATGCGCTGCTTCCGACCCTGCGAGGCCCGCCCCAATCACATGAACGGCAGATGATCCAACGATATGCACAGGGGCTCCACAGCCTTGGAATAATGTCTCGATGAGTTGTTTTGAGGCGAATCGGTTGGGTGCTAAGCGACTATGCGCAGGAAGCACCTCAGCGGCCTGTGGGAGTTACTTAAGCGGGGCGGCATGGGGTTGCAACGAGTTCTCTGGTTCGCATTGCTTTCGATACTGATTGCGGGCTGCACGCACGACCGCCTGGGGCCGGTCGAGGGCCATTATCAGGATTTTCAGGTCGATCCGCCGAACAAGAACACGGTTACCGTCTGCCACGCCTACACGTGCAAGATGGAAACGAAATTCAGGTTTACCGACGCCGACATCGACGAACTCCGCGCGATCTTCAAGAAGATCAAGAAGGCCGATACGCCCGCGGAAGAGCGCCGCGCAGTCGCCTATTCGATCGGCTGGATCGAAACCCGCGTCGGCAAGGCGATCGGCACGGCGACCGACCGAGCCGGCATGGACTTCGCGGCGTCCGGCGATCCCACGCAAATGGATTGCGTCGATGAATTGACAAACACGACGAGCTACATGCTCGTGATGCAAAATAACGGTCTCCTGAAATACCATACCGTCGGCACGCCGTTCTCCAAGGATCAGCTCTGGAAAGGCGTTGCCGGCTGGACGCATTGGACCGCTGTGCTGAAGGAGAATTCCGGCGGCCAGCGCTGGGCCGTTGACAGCTGGATCTATGCCAACGGCGAGAACCCGGCCGTCGTCGAGGTCGAGAAGTGGTACATCAAGGATCTCGACAACCTGCCGGTCGCAGCGAAGTAAATTTTCTCAGCGTCATCCTCGGCCGAGCGCGGCGAAGCCGCGTCGAAGGCCGGGGATCCAGCGCAAGAGTTGCCGAAGGCTCATAACAAATAAGGATCCTCTTATAGAGGCTTGCAGAAATACGGTCGTCTCCGACGAGTCTAACGCTGGATCCCCGAGCGCGATCGCAAAGACGGCTCACGCGCTCGAGGATGACGTGTTACCCCATAAAATAATCCCAGGTCAGCTTTGCGTTGAGCGCTATGATCGTCACGGCGATAAGTATCGCGATTGCCGTCAACCAGCGTGGCGATACGAGATCGCCGAGTTTGCCGCGACTCGCGGTGAACTGCACGAGCGGCACGACGGCGAAAGGCAATTGGAGGCTCAGAACGACTTGCGTCAGGATCAACAGCTTTCCAGTTTGCGCTTCGCCGTAGAGCAGCGTCACACCGGCGGCAGGAAGCAGCGCGACCGAACGCGTGATCAGGCGGCGCACCCACGGCGCTAGCCGGATATGCAGAAAACCCTCCATCACGGTCTGGCCCGCAAGCGTCGCTGTCACGGTCGAGTTCAGGCCGCAGCAGAGCAGCGCTATGCCGAATAGCGTCGGTGCGATCGCCGATCCGAGCAGCGGATGCAGCAGAGATTGCGCCTGCGACAGGTCGGTAACGTCGGTTTTGCCGGACTTGTAGAAAGCCGCAGCAGCGAGGATCAGGATCGACGCGTTGATCACGAGGGCCAAGCTCAAAGCCACCGTCGAGTCGATCGTCGCGAACTTGAGCGCCTCGCGTTTTTGCGCCGTCGTGGTGCCGTAGGCCCGCGTCTGCACAATGGCCGAATGCAGATAAAGATTATGCGGCATCACGGTCGCGCCGATGATGCCGAGCGCCAGATAGAGCATATCGGGATTTCTGAGGATCTCCGTGGTCGGCGCAAAGCCGCGAATGACGGCACCCCATTCCGGATCGGCGAGCGCGATCTGAACGGCGAAGCAGATCGTGATAACGCCGAGCATCGTAATGATGAAGGCTTCGAGATAGCGAAAGCCCAGGCGCTGCAGCAGAAGGACGACGAAGACGTCGAGGGCTGTCAGAAGCACGCCGATCTCGAGCGGGACGCCAAACAGCAGATTGAGGCCGATCGCCGTGCCGATCACCTCGGCGACGTCCGTTGCGATGATTGCGGTTTCGGCAAGGAGCCAAAGGGGAAAAGCCGCCCAACGTGGATAACCGTCGCGGCACGCCTGCGCGAGATCGCGTCCGGAGCCGATGGCAAGGCGGGCGCATAAGGCCTGCAGGATCACGGCCATGATGTTCGAGAGGAGAGCTACGAACAGCAGCGTGTAGCCGAATTTCGATCCGCCCGCGATGGACGTCGCCCAGTTGCCCGGGTCCATGTAGCCGACGGCGACCATGTAGCCGGGGCCGAAAAAGGCGGCGAGGCGGCGCCACCTATTTTGGTGTTCCGCGACCCGCACCGTGCGGAAAACGTCGCTCAGGGAGGGGTCCTTGGCCGGATTTCGCCACGTCCCATCCGCTATCAGCTCAGATTCGGCCGTCGCTGCCTTTATTCGTGCATCCACGACCTAATCCAGTCCTTTTTCGCAAATGACAATCATTTGCAACTAGAGTGGTCGAGAAGTGCGCCGCCGTCAAGGAGCTGGCCGGAGCCAATGCTGTGACAAATTCGAAGAAAGCCGAAATTAGAGATAAGTGTCGTCAGCGTCGGACATCGGACGGTAACAAGCCGCTGCCGTAGTCTGGTCAACGGCCCGCCGCCGTGGTCTTCAGTGGTCAGATTAAAAAAGAAGTGTGTCCGCTCGGTGAAGGCTCGAGATGTGGTCGCCCTATAAGAAACGTCTGCAGCGCGATCTCGACCGTTGGCAAGCGAACGGCTGGGTGAGCGAGGAGGGGCGCCTCGCAATCCTCGCCGATGTCCAGAGAAGCGGGCGCGAATTCAGTCTCGCATCGGCGCTGGGAATTCTGGCGAGCGTTCTTTTCGGTTTTGCCGCGATCTCCTTCGTCGCCGCGCACTGGGAAGATATGCCCCGATTGGGCCGCTTGTTCCTGCTGCTCGCCGCCGTCTGGGCGGGCTACGGAGTTGCCGGATGGCTTGAAACGCGCGGCCAATCTCTGCTGGCGGACGCGGCCGTACTTTTCTCCGTCGGAATGTTCGGCGCCAGCATCATGCTCGTCAGCCAGATGTACAATATCGGCGGCAATCCGTCGGACGGCGTTCTGATGTGGTGGATTGGAGCACTACTCGCCGGAGCCGTGTTGAGATCTAACCCTGCGCTGGCGTTGGCAATGATCCTCGTCTGCGTCTGGTCCTTCATGGAGAGCTCCGAACGCAACGAGGTCCATTGGCCCTTCCTCATCGGCTGGGGTCTGGTGACTGCCGCCTTGGTCTGGCAGCGGTGGTGGCCCGGGCTGCACCTTTCGGCGCTCGCATTGACGTCATTCGTGATTTCGCTTGGCTACCTGTTGGGGACGGGACATGAGCATGCGCTCGTCGCGATCCTCGGCATACTCGCGGCCTTTGCCGCGGTCGGCCTGGAGAAATCCCGGCCCGACCTTGCCTACATTGCGGCGCCCGTCCTCGCCTACGCGCTTGCAATAGCTTTCGCCGGCTTGTTTGCGCTGCAGTTCTTCGAGGATACGCATGGAGGCAAGCTGATCCTGCTCGCAGCGTTGACGCTCGTTCTGCTGCTCGCGGCGATCGCTCATGCCTTATCGACCGGGAACCGCGGAGCGCTTTGGCTCGGCTATATCGGCTTCTCGGCCGAGATTCTTACGCTCTACGGAGTAACGGTAGGCACCATTCTCGGAACGTCGCTGTTCTTCCTGATCGCGGCGGTAATCGTCGCGCTTCTTGCGTATGCGGCCCTGCGATTGGCACGGCAAAGCGCGAGCAAGGAAAACCCGGCATGATCGTCAACCGGACATACCTGTGGCCGCTACTCGCGGGCGTTGCGCTGATCCAATCGGCGGCGCTGTTCAAGATCGTTTACGATCGCGACCGGCTATTGAAGTCGGGCCGCGAGATCACCCTGCCGGTGCAGCCGCTCGATCCGCGCGATATTTTCCGCGGCGACTACGTCACGCTCGGCTATGACATCACAACGCTGCACAAGTCGAACACGGAGACCGACCCCGACTTCAATGGCTTCGCCCCGGGTTCCACGGCGTACGTCACGATGATACCGGCGCCCGCCGGCGGTTGGACTGAGACGCACGTCGGCAGCGTGTATCCATCGCAGGTTGCGCCCGGAGAGATCGTTCTGAAGGGCCGGGTCAAGACGGTCTGGAAGTCTGAAAACCCAGCCGAATCCATGGTCAATGTCCGCTACGGCATTGAAACCTATTTCGTCCCCGAAGGCACCGGCCGCGCTCTGGAGGACAAGGTCCGCGCCCATAAGATCGAGGCCATCGTCGCGGTCGCAGCCGACGGGACGGCCGCCCTGAAGGGCCTCATCGTCGACGGCGAGCGGCACGAGGACCCACCTCTGCTTTGAAGCCGCTAGTGGAGCGAACCTGACGCTCGGTGCGCGCCCTGGCGGCGGCAATGATCTTGTCGGGATGGCCTCACGGGAAATACATATCTCGCTCAAGCCAGTAGGCGAGCGCCGTGGTTGTCGTGAGAAGGGCAAGACCGATATAGCTGGGACGCATGGACGTAGGCTTGCCGCGCTCGAACCATACCATCGACAGAATTGCGGCGACGACAACGACGTTCATGGCCAACCAGCCGCCCACATGGATGCCGCGGGAATAGCTGACAACGTTCCAGCAGATGTTGATCAGCATGAGAATGAGCACGGTCGTGTAGAAGCGCTGCCAGCGGTGGGGCGCCAGCGACCGCGACATCGTGAAAAAGCAACCGGCCTGGAGCATGAATATCATGCCGTCGAATACGAGATAGGCGGGATAGAACTTCAACGCAGTCTGCGGGCTGAAATACGTAGAGTAGAAGTATTGATTCATGCTCTGAAAGAACGGGAAGAAGACGAGGAGAAACGCGAGCAAGGCGGGCACGCGATTCCAATGCACCGGGAGGTCCTGGTTGTCGCTGGTGAAAGATTTCAGCGCCTCACCGAGCGACAGCGCCAGGATGATCGTGAAGCCGCCTTGAAAGAAAGTGACCGTATTGGTGACACTGCCGTGATCCGGCATTGGGATATCCCTGACAAAAGCTGGCCCGTAGAGCAGTGCGGAGGAGCGAAGCGTAATTCGCCGCTCGCAAAAGAAAAGGCGGGTTACATTCGCGAGACGGTGCCGGTCATCGGGGATGCTGCTGTTCTCGGTGATTGATCTGACCCTTGTCCTGCTGCTCGACCATTGGGCAGGCGCCTGCTAAGAGGCGCCCGGATCAAATCCGGAAATAGGAGACCTCAAGTGACCGTCACGCGCTACGAATCCTCACCCGTCTACTCGAAGGTCACGGAGGCAAACGGCTTCGTATTCACGGCAGGCGTCATCCCGGCCGATCTTTCCAAGGACGTCGAAGGGCAAACCGCCGAAGTCTTGACCGAGATCGATCGGCTGCTTGCTCTCGCTGGCACGAGCAAGTCGAAGGTCGTCCAGGCGACCGTCTGGCTCAACGACATCCGCCATCGCGACGGCATGAACAAGGCCTGGAGCGCGTGGATCGACGGTCAAGGCGCGCCCGCGAGAGCCTGCGTCGAAGCCAAGGTCATCGATCCGAGAATGCTCGTCGAGATCTCGGTCGTAGCCGTCAAGTAGAACGTCACAAAATCCCGAGTAGGGAACGCCATCATCCTCCCGAAGCGCGCGTTGAAGGCTTTGCGCTTCGGCAGGAAATCTGTGCCCGGATTGCCTCTCTCGGAGAAATTCTTTCACGCGGGGGTCGACAACGCTACGAGAACATCGCTGAATCTGCGAAATAGCCCAAGGGGGAAGTGGGCCCCGATTGTCTTCGGAGACGGCAAACAATGATTCGCTTCGAATGGGTGAGGCCGGCGTTCGCGGCGGCTGTGCTTTTCGCCTGCGCAGCACCTGCGCTCGCGGATGATACCGGCGTCGCAGTTATTCACGAGCAGCGGCGCGAGCATGGAAATACCTGCTTTGTCGACCACTATCACTACGGGTCGAGCCAAGGTCTGCCATCGAAGAAGGCGGCATTTGCTGCCGGCATCAAATCCTGGGCCGATTTCACCGATTTCGAATATGGCTCCGACTGGGCGCACTGGGGCCGCGCATCGAGCAAGAGCGTCAAGTGCTCGCAAGTTGGAATCGGCGGTCCCTGGAGCTGCGATATCAGCGCGAGGCCTTGCCGCTAAAGGCAGCATTCCTCCGAAGCCGACGAAGGCCGCGCTTTCGAGCCGGCCTTTTCTTCGTTGCTGATTTTGATCGGGCCGCTAGCGGCCGCCAACTGCTCCCGCCAGAATGCGACGCACAAACGATACCAGCCAGCGCACCAGGAACAGTTTGATCATCGTGCCGATGACGCCGCTGTTCGATCCGAGGAGATTGCCGAGGATCGACCGGATAATGTCTTCGAGCGAGCCGCCGTCCGGCCCAGGGACGCGCTGACCGCCACGGCGGACGATGTCGGGCAGCCGGCTGTACGGATTGTCTTCAGGTTCCGATTGAGGCTCCGGATATCGGTTGGAACGCCCAAGGCCTGGGATATTGTCTCCGGGAATGGGCAGAGGATTGCCGCCGTCGATCGGCCCTCGCGGTGAGCTTGGCGACCCACTGCTGGAAGGTTGATAATCGGATGTCGTGTTCTCTGCCGGTCCAGACGGCGGAAACGTATCGCCCGGCAAGGGGAGCGGACTGCCGCCCGCACCTGAAAACCCAGGAATACTTCCCGCGACCTTGGCGATCTGAGGACCCGATTGCCGCTGTAATTCCCCGATCAACAAATTCGCGACCACGGGCAGCATTTTCTGAACGGTATCGGCATCGAGGCCGGCGCTCGATGCCGTACGCGCCGCAATTCCTCGGCTCACATGCTTGTTGCCGATCAGAACATCGAGGATCTGATTGCCGCTTGCGGCAACGCCCGGAGACGAAAGATCGTCCGGGTTGGACAGCACCCTCCCTGCGCTCGGAGCCGTCACGAGTGAAACCACGTCCGCGACACCGCCGCGCGACAGCATACTGCGCTCGATGCGAAACTTGAGCTCGTCGGTCAGCGACTGCACCGCGGCAGCGGCCTTCTGCTCGTCGACATTGAAAGCCTCTGCAACTTTGCCGACGAGTTCTTGGCCTTTGGCGCTACGCAAGCTTTCTTCAATCGTCACGTCCGCCTCCGGCCCCTAGTTGATTTAGAAATCTACCTAGCACGACCGCCCTCGCCTGACAGCAGCCACTGGAAGTGAGTCGAACGCGCAGGGCAGCGGATCGCCTATTCATCAGCCGTTCACGACAACAGGACTTAATTTGCCCAAAGTTGGAGAAGGCACGTCAAGTGCCTCGCATGCCCGGGAAACCGGGTCGGTGTTTCGAGCGTTCAAAAATCAGCTGGGGTTGCGCCCGGCAAAAAGAAACGTCCGAGGGCGAATGCCCTCTGTGGAGAGACCAATGCGTAAACTCATCATGTCTTTGTCCGTTCTCGCCGGACTTCTTTTCGCGGGAACACTCCCAGCGTCCGCTAACGCGGCGGCGGGTCTGACGGCTGTACAGGTTGAGAAATCTTCGGACCTTGTGACTGAGGCCCGTTGGCACGGCGGCGGTTGGGGCCATGGCGGCTGGGGCCATCGTGGATGGCACGGCGGCTGGGGTCATCGCGGCTGGGGCCATCGTGGATGGCGCGGTGGCTGGGGTTATCGCGGTTGGGGATGGCGGCGTCGCTGGTGGGGCCCCGGGATCTACTTCGGTGGATGGCCCTACTACGGCTACGGATATTATCCGCGTCACCGCTACTACTATAGCAGCTACTACTATGGCGGCCCCTACTATTACGGCGGCTACGGCTATCGCCGCTGGCATCATCGCGGCTGGGGCTACCGTCACTGGGGCCATCGTGGATGGCACGGCGGCTGGGGTCACCGTGGCTGGGGCCATCGCGGTTGGGGTGGTCATCGCGGCTGGCGCCGCTAGGCATCCTGCGCTGATAAGCTTCGAAAGAAGCAGACAAGATCAAGCGGTCCGCGTGGTTCTTCCACTCGGGCCGTTTCTTTTATGCGCAGAGCCCGACCGTGCGAGTTGCAACACTGCGACACTTTTGGCATGGTCCGCCGCGACTCTCAGCCGACAAGGCAATGAATACGAGTTCAAAAACGCCGGGCGGACAGCTGTTTCGGCAGCGCCTGAAAGCACCGGTAATACGGGGTCCGATCAAATGGACTTCGATAGGAAGCGTGCCAAAAGGGACCACTCATGACCAACATACTTTGGGGGATCATCGCCTGCGGGGCGCTTTCGATTCTCTACGCATTCCTCACATCGAACGCGGTGCTGAGCGCCGATCAGGGCAACGCCCGCATGCAGGAGATCGCTGCGGCGGTGCGCGAAGGCGCGCAGGCCTACCTCAATCGGCAATACCGCACGATCGGCATCGTCGGCGCAGTGATCTTCGTTTTGGCTTGGCTGCTTCTCGGACCTCTGCAGGCGTTCGGCTTTTTGATCGGCGCGGTCCTTTCAGGCCTCGCGGGCTTCATCGGCATGAACGTGTCGGTGCGCGCCAACGTGCGAACCGCCCAGGCGGCAACGGTGTCGCTTGGGAAGGGCCTCGACATTGCCTTCAAGGCCGGTGCGATCACCGGCATGCTCGTAGCGGGTTTGGCGCTGCTCGGCGTCTCGGTCTATTACGCGTTTCTGACCGGTGTCCTTGGTAAGGAGCCCGGTAGCCGCGATGTCGTCGACGCGCTCGTCTCGCTCGGCTTCGGTGCCTCTCTGATCTCGATCTTCGCCCGTCTCGGCGGCGGCATCTTCACGAAGGGAGCCGACGTCGGCGGCGATCTCGTCGGCAAGGTCGAAGCCGGTATCCCAGAAGACGATCCACGCAACCCCGCGACGATCGCCGACAACGTCGGTGACAACGTCGGCGACTGCGCCGGCATGGCGGCCGACCTCTTCGAGACCTATGCCGTCACCGTCGTCGCGACGATGGTTCTCGCCGCGATCTTCTTCGCCGGTCAGCCGAACCTCTCAGCGCTGATGGTTTATCCGCTCGCGATCTGCGCAGCCTGCATCGTCACCTCGATCATCGGCACGTACTTCGTGAAGCTCGGCGCCAACGGCTCGATCATGGGCGCGCTCTATCGCGGCGTGATCGCTTCGGCCCTCCTATCGGTCATCGGTCTCTACGCCGCGACCGAGTATGTGCTCGGCGGCTTCGGTGACGTCGGAACTGCAGCAGGCCAGACGATCTCCGGCTGGAACCTGTTCCTCTGCGGCCTCGTCGGCCTCGCGCTCACGGGCCTTATCGTCTGGATCACGGAATACTACACCGGCATCGGTTATCGACCGGTGAGATCGATCAGCCAGGCATCCGTCACGGGCCACGGCACGAACGTCATTCAGGGTCTCGCGGTCTCGCTTGAAGCCTGCGCGCTCCCGACGCTCGCGATTGTTGCAGCCATCATCACGACCTATAAGCTGGGTGGCCTGTTCGGAACCGCGATTGCGACGACGACGATGCTCGGTCTCGCCGGCATGATCGTTGCGCTGGATGCCTTCGGTCCGGTGACCGACAACGCCGGCGGCATCGCCGAGATGGCCGGAATGCCGAAGGAAGTTCGGCGCTCGACGGACGCGCTCGACGCGGTCGGCAACACGACGAAGGCCGTCACCAAAGGCTATGCTATCGGATCGGCTGGCCTCGGCGCGCTCGTGCTCTTCGCGGCCTACAACTACGACCTTCATCACTTCATCGATGAAGGCAACAAGGCGGGCGCGACGAGCTATCAGTTCTTCAAGGACGTGCAGGTGAACTTCGGCCTCGACAATCCCTACGTCGTCGCCGGCCTCCTGCTCGGCGGCCTCATCCCGTTCCTGTTCGGTGGTCTCGCGATGACCGCTGTAGGCCGTGCTGCGGGCTCGATCGTCGAAGAGGTTCGGCGTCAGTTCAAGGCCGATCCGGGCATCATGAAGGGAACCTCGAAGCCGGACTACGCTCGTGCCGTCGACCTGCTGACGCGCGCCGCGATCAAGGAAATGATCGTGCCGTCGCTGCTGCCGGTTCTATCGCCGATCGTGCTGTTTATCGTCATCAATGCGATTGCCGGAAAGGGAGCGGCCTTCTCGGCGGTCGGCGCGATGCTGCTCGGTGTCATCGTCACCGGCATCTTCGTTGCGATTTCGATGACGTCCGGCGGCGGCGCTTGGGACAATGCGAAGAAGAGCTTCGAAGACGGCTTCGTCGACAAGGACGGCGTCAAGCATATGAAGGGATCGGAAGCCCATAAGGCATCCGTCACCGGCGACACGGTCGGCGATCCTTACAAGGATACGGCTGGCCCGGCGGTCAACCCGGCGATCAAGATTACCAATATCGTGGCGCTTCTGCTGCTCGCTGTGCTCGCGCACTGGTGAGCGCCGCAGAAACTTGAAATGAAAAGGCTCCGCGGAAATTCGCGGAGCCTTTTTTGTATTGGGCTGCAGCCCGGAATGCGTCGTTAGCCGACGAGGTTGGGATCTTCGCTGTCGTGGACGTGACCGATCGCCTTAAGGATGCGCTTGTCCAGAAGCTCGGGCTTCAAAAGCACCTTTTGCGAATGCACGTCTTTCACCGCGGAGCGCGGCACGACAAATTCGCCGGCATTCTCGATATAGATGACGAGCGATGTCGTGCTGACTTCGCGAACGGCGCCGATCCCGTCTTTGCCGTCTACTAGAAAGGCCATGAAGCCTTCTTCGATGTGTTCGGTCATGTAGTACCTGATCGCGGTGGTTGACGGCCGACCATGGAACGGGCCGGCGGCAGTTTCGTTCATTGCTGTTTCGCCGAGCATTTTCAAGCGCGGCGCCTCAATCACGACCGTATAGCAGTCGCGGCGGCGCGGAACGATAGCCGGGACGAGGTGAAGTAAACGAAAACGGCCGATCAGCCGTTGCCGAAGAGCTGCTGCTTGCCGAGGTTGCGGAAGAGGGCCTTCAGGATGCCTTCATCCTTGCCACCCGGCGCCGGCGTCTTTCTGCTGATGAAATCAAAGACTTTGCCGTCCTTGAGACCATAATTCGCGATGTTGTCGACGGTACCGCCTTGGTTGAAGTACACCGCGACGACCTGACGATCTGCCTCGGTCGGCAGGAAAAACGACTTCTGCGTATCGGTACTGGAAATATAATAATACGCCTTGCCGTCCCCGATCACGGCCTGCGTTGCGGGCGTGCCGAGTGCGGTGCGCACTTGGTCCTGGCTCATGCCGGGTTGAACTGCCTGCAGATCGGTGGCACGAAACTGCTGACCATGTTTGGTAATCGTCGGCGTCCCGCACGCCGCCAGCGGAATGGCTGACGCCAGCACGGCGAAGCAAAGCGTCGCCGACAGATACCGACTTTTTTGCCCGTGCTGTTTCATTCGAACTTTCTTACCGCGCGAATCGCTTCGCCCTTTCGCCGACGTGTGTTTAGATTGTGCGTCAAAAGCCGGCAACTGCGCGCCCCCGTGGCGGCAAGGCATGATCCCCAGACATTTGCTCTGCTCGTGCCGTTATCCGAGGATTTCGACGATGTTGCGATGGCTGAGACAGCGAGCCGAGATCACCCACAAAGCAGGAGAGCTTTATGGCAGCGTCGTGACCGCGGCGCGGCACCCGGCTTTTTATGACGTAATCGGCGTACCGGACACACCCGAAGGGCGGATTGAGCTTGTTGCCCTGCATCTCTTTCTGGCGATAGAGAGTTTGCGCCGTGAGGGCGCTTCGGCGGAGAAGCTGACTCAGCGCATGATCGAGGCGTTCGTCGCCGACATGGACGACTGTATGCGGGAGATGGGCGTCGGAGATTTGACGGTGCCGAAGAAGGTTAAGCGGGCGGCTGCGGCATTTTACGAGCGCGCCACGATCTATCGCCGCGACCTTGCCAAAGTTGGGTCGGGGGATCTCTCAGCGAGCCTCCGCAGCTATATTTTTGCTGATGCGTCGGAGCGCCGTGACGACACCGACGCGCTTGCTCGATATATGCAGGACGCATCATCCGCTCTATCGGAGCAATCATTCGAGCTCTTTGTGGAAAGCGGGTCCGCGAGCCGGTTGCTCGCATCCAGCCCGGCAAAAACTAGGGTAGCAGCGACGTGACGGATCACTTGGACTGGATTGAAAAGACGACAGATATACCCGCTGGCGGATTGAAGCGCGACCGCGAGGCGACGTCCGTCGAACTCCAGCAAATCGCCCAAGCGCTTGATATCCTGAAGGTCGGCAACCTTTCTTCGAATTATCGCATCACGGCAATAGCAGGGGGCGCCTACCGGCTCGCCGGTACGATCGCCGCGGATGTCGAGCAGTCCTGCATCGTCTCCTTGGAGCCGGTGAGCGGCAAAATAAATGCCGCCTTCGACGTCGAGTTCTGGCCGACGGTCGCCCACGGCGATAGCGACGAGGAGGCCAGCATCCTGAGCGGCTCCGACGTCGAGGTGCTCGAGCACGGGCTTATTCCGGTTGGCCGAATCGTCTTCGAGACGTTGTCCGCCTCCCTCGATCCCTATCCGCGTCGCGAGGGCGCCGAGTTCAATTGGCAGGACCCCAAGGCGGAAAAAGCCGAAAGTGCCAATCCGTTCGCGGCCTTGTCGAAACTCAAAGATAAGGGCTGAACTGAGCGGCGCCCGCTGGACTCCCGCCGCCGACACGCTCGAAGCGGGCCGCCTGCGGTGAGTATGTGGACGAAAAGTCAAGCTAATACCGGATCATGTGAGTGGTTCTGTCACGAGGCGCGTTTTCGCCTTGTGGGCGGGCCTCAAAAGGCTATGGTCTCGCCGAATTTCGGGGACAGATAGGGCCGTTAGGGCGGGTCTGGCGCTTTAAGCGCCAAGCGCGGCTGCAACGGCAATCAGCAGGCATGGCGAGCCCAAAAACGATTGCACTCGACGCAATGGGCGGCGATCACGGCCCCGAGGTTGTGGTCCCGGGGGCCGCTCTGTCGCTTGAGCGCCAGCCTGCGTTGAGTTTCATCATGTTCGGCCAGCAGCCGCGCATCGAAACTGTTCTCGCGCAGTATCCCGCTCTTCAAGCCAAAACGCGGGTCGTCCATACCGATCTCGTCATCGCGATGGAGGAAAAGCCGAGCCAGGCCTTGAGGCGCGGCAAGGGCTCCAGCCTGTGGCTGCCGCTCGAAGCCGTGAAATCCGGCGAAGCCGACGCGGCTGTTTCGGCGGGAAACACCGGCGCTCTGATGGCGATCGCGAAGTTGGTGCTCCGGCCGATAGCGGGCATCGAGCGGCCGGCGATCGCGGCGCTTTGGCCGACGATCAAATCGGAATGCATCGTTCTCGACGTCGGAGCCAATATTGGCGCCACCGCAGGCCAGCTCGCCGACTATTCGCTAATGGGCGCCGCGATGGCGCGTGCCGTGTTCCACATCGAGAGACCGTCCGTAGGCCTGTTGAACGTCGGTACTGAGGAAATGAAGGGCAACGAGGACGTCAAGGCCGCGCACGCGTTGCTGAAATCGATCGATGCCCTGCCGCTCGAATACAAGGGGTTCGTCGAAGGCGATCAGATTGGCCAGGGCGCTGTCGACGTCGTCGTCGTTGAAGGCTTCGCCGGCAACATCGCTCTGAAGACGGCGGAAGGAACCGCGAAGCAGATCAGCTCGTATCTGCGCGCCGCCATGACGAGTTCCTTGTTGAGCAAGCTCGGCGCACTTCTCGCACAGGGCGGCTTCCGTGTGCTGAAGGAAAAGATGGACCCCCGCCGCGTCAACGGCGGCACATTTCTTGGTCTGAACGGTATTGCGGTGAAGAGCCACGGCGGCACGGACGCCTTCGGATTTGCGAGCGCTGTCGATCTTGCGTACGAGATGGCCGATTCCGGGTTGATTGCGCGTCTGACGGCCGATATCGACGGATTTCACCACAGGCTTTCGGCGGCAGCCGCCAATTCGCAGCCGCGCGGCGCGGCTGGAAGCTCCCTCGGAAAGGCATAGACTTGGCAGTTCTCCGCTCTGTGATCCGCAGCGTCGGCGCGCATCTTCCAAAACGCGTCGTGACCAATAACGACCTTGCGAAAATCGTCGATACCAGCGACGCCTGGATTCAAGAACGCTCCGGAATAGTCAGTCGTCATATCGCCGATGAAAGCGAGCTGACATCGGATCTCGGCGCGGCCGCGGCGAAGCAGGCATTGGTTCGCGCAGGGATCGATCCGATCGACATCGACCTCATCGTATGCGCCACCTCAACGCCCGATCGCACCTTTCCTGCGACCGCGGTAAAGATCCAGGCGATGCTTGGCGTGACGAAGGGCGCTGCTTTCGACGTCCAGGCGGTCTGCTCGGGATTCGTCTATGCCATGTCGATCGCCGACAATTTCCTCAAGGCCGGGCAGTCGAAGCGGGCTCTGGTCATCGGCGCCGAAACGTTCTCGCGCATTCTCGATTGGTCGGACCGTTCGACGTGCGTCCTTTTCGGTGACGGCGCGGGAGCCGTGGTGCTCGAGGCGCAACCGCAGCACGGAACGCGCGGAGATCGGGGCATCATAGCGACGCGGATCAGATCCGATGGCCGCTACGAGGATCTGCTTTACGTCGACGGTGGCCCAGGGTCGACAAAGACGGTCGGACACTTGCGCATGAACGGGCGCGAGGTCTTCCGCCACGCCGTGCAGAAAATCTCCGGCGTCATCGAGGAAACGCTCGTCGAAACGGGCTATGCCGCCGACGAGATCGATCTTTTCATTCCGCACCAGGCGAACAAGCGCATCCTCGACGGCATCGCCAAAAAGCTTGGCGTGGCGCCCGAGAAGATCGTGATGACGCTCGACAAGCACGGCAACACGTCGGCGGCGTCAATCCCGCTGGCGCTCAACGAGGCCTTCGAGGCCCACCGGGTCAAGGAGGGCAGCCTCGTTCTGATGGAGGCCATGGGCGGAGGCTTCACGTGGGGTGCCGTCCTGGCGCGTTGGTAAACCTCCAGTTTGGTGCGCTGCAGCGTAGAATATCGTGATTTTTCAGACGCTTGTTCGGTTCCTCCGGTTGACCCCGCGACGAACCGCCGCTACCTTCCCGGTCGGAGTGATTTTTCGGCTGGGAGGAAAAGATGGTGGGCAAGACGTTGACGCGGGCTGATCTTGCAGAAGCAGTCGTCGAGAAGGTCGGATTGCCACGCAACGAGAGCCAGGATCTCGTCGAGCGGGTGCTCGACGAAATCTCGGGAAGCCTGGCGGAAGGCGACTCGGTCAAGCTCTCGTCCTTCGGATCGTTCGGAATTCGCCAAAAAGGCCAGAGGATTGGGCGAAACCCGAAGACGGGCGAAGAGGTCCCCATCACGCCGCGGCGGGTTTTGGTGTTCCGTCCTTCCAACATCATGAAGGACCGGATCAACAAAGGCCACTCAAAGCGCTAACGACCCGATTGCATCGGAGCGAAACTCGGCGTTCAATCAGGGTCACTTACGGTCGAGCGCGAGGGGTAGCTAGCCATGAACAAGTCGGCGGAAGCATTTCGCACGATCGGCGAAGTGGCCGACGAGCTCCAGATCCCAAAGCATGTCTTGCGCTTCTGGGAGGGGAGATTCCCGCAAATCCGTCCGATGAAGCGTGGCGGCGGGCGACGTTATTATCGTCCTGAGGATATGGAACTTTTGCGCGGCATCCGTGCGCTCCTCCACGCCGAAGGCTACACGATCAGGGGCGTTCAGAAGATCCTCCGCGAGCATGGGGTCGAGCAGGTCAAGGAGGCGGCGCACAGGGTGGCGGCCGCCCAGGCAGCTGCCGCGACCGAGCCGTCGGCGCGCAAGCGCGGAAGGAAGCCCGTCGCGAAGGTGGTTGCACCTGCCGCGCAGATCGAGAGCAAAGCCCGCGAGGAAACCACCGCATCCACGAAGACCCAGATTTCGATGGCGATCCGTGAACTCGAAATCGCCTGCGCTATTCTCCGCGGCCAGCCGATCAATCCGGCCGCGAGTTCCGACGATGTGAAGAAATCGCGTGCAGGCCGGCCATAAGCCTCTGATCGCGGGAGGCGTGGTGCCTGGACGACGGCACGAGGCCCGAAGCGACATCGAGGTATTCTTCGTCGATCTTACCCAATCGCACGCTCTCCTTGATGCCGAGGAACGAAGAACTCCGAGGCTTTCCGCCGACGACCACAAGCGAGCCGAGTCCATGTCCCCCGACCGCGAGCGGCGGCGGCTATGGCGTGACGCACGCATTGCGACGCGCATCGTGCTTGAACGCGCCGGCGGCGTCGGGCTTCGCAACATCGACTTCGCTATCGCGGCAGGCGGCCGTCCCGGGCTTGGGCCCGGCGACCCTTATTTTAACGTCTCGCACAGCGGCGACGTCGCCCTTGTCGCCGTCTCGAAAGAGATGCCGATGGGCGTCGATCTGGAAAAAAAACGCACTCTGACGATGTCGGATGACCGCCGCCGTCGGATCATTGCCGCAGCCGAGCGCCTCGCGCCCCAGCCGCCGCTATCCGCCGATAGCGCCGGCGATGTTCTGATTGCCTGGGTCCGTCTCGAAGCCGCCGCCAAGGCCCGCGGCACCGGCATCGGCCAGTTGCTGACCGAGCACGGTGTAATCGGCGGTAAGAGGGAAGATGGGGCGCAAGGCTCTGCCCGGACCCTTGAAATCAGAAACTTGGCAGTTCCCGACGACTATGTTGCGGCGGTTGCTGCCGCACGGCTCCCCGAAAAAATCGCCGTGCATTCGTTCCCGACGGACAATCTGCTCGAATTCATCGCTGGCGCATCCTCGTGACGGACACGCCGAACCGACCACCGCCAGAGCGTAACTCCACGATTAAGGCGAATAGCCGAAAATTTTCGGGAAGGTGCTGACGGTCTGCTCTTTATGCCGCCGGTAACGATAGGTCCGAGGCCTCGGTGGGATATCGGCCCTTGCCTCGACCTTTGGCTTCGAGCCCGCGTCAGCAACGCTCTTCTTGACGACAGCAGGCGGCGCAACCTCAAAAGCCGTCGCGGTATCGTCTTTGACGGCAAGCAGGATATTCAACTCCGTCGGCTTCCACTGGTAGCCGAGGCTGAAGTCGATCGGTGTCGTCTTGCCCTTGGCAAAAACTTCTTTGAGCTTCGACTGGTACTGGCCGCCAAACAGGCTGATCGGTCCGACGTAGCGGCCATAAGGATGAAGCTGCCAACCTTGAGCGAAGAAACGCACCGGGATGCCGGAATCGTCTTCGAGGATCGACGCGCTATGCGACAGCAGGTAGTCGCGCACGGTTGAGAAATTATCGGAGTGCATCAGATACGATGCACTTTTGACGAAGGCATCGCCGTGGCCGAGCTTGTCGCAAAAGGTGAGAAAACCGCTCGACTTGATGCCGCTATCCGAGAGGTCCGTGCTGAAATAGTAGAGTGTTCGCTTCTTCCCGACGTTGGCGTCGGAAAAAGTGATCTGAACGCCTCTGCCGGTCGGGTTCGCGATCTTCTCTTCGACAGGATGCAGCGTGCCATCGTTTTGAAGATCGAACAGCGAAATGTCGTAGATCGTCTTGCCGGAACGGGCGAGGAACGTCATCAGCACCGGCACTGTGCCGTTGAGCTTCGCGCGGCTGAAATCGACGCGCATGAACTTGGTTTGGAAGAAGCTGTAGCTAAGCACGGAACTCAACGACGCGCGCAGATCCCGAAGGGCACCGGCAAGTTCGCCACGCGAATATTTCCTGAGATCCGGGATTTGTCCGGGGGGCTCAAGGCCAGCCATGACGTAGGTGTCGGCGGAAGGAAAAAACGCATCCCCATAGAGAAAGTCCGGGCCGCTGAAGAGATAGAACAGCACCGGCTTCGGATTGTTGAAGTCCCTCGAAACCAAGGTGCGGATCTTCATTAGTTGGCGCTTGTCGAGGCCATCCCAAGCGTCGTCGAAATTGTGCGCGTACTGCTTCCAGAACGCATCATTCGTATACGTGTTGAGAGGCGACCCGGCGGAGGGCGGCAGGCCCGCGATAAAGCGGGCCGCATCGTTGAAGCTCGCGCTGGGTTCAGCACGCGCTGCACCCGGCAGGATCGAGAATGCGGCAGCCGCAATGGCGGCAATCGCTACGGTGACGCGCATTCTAACCATGTTGGGTCCTATTGAGGTCCTCGCCACGTATTTGGCGCTGTTGAGAAAAGGCATAGACCGCCAAACCCGTCAGCATGATGGCAAGTCCGGCCAGCGACTGTAAAGGACGCTCGACAACAAGATGGTACATCATGAAGGCCGTGACGCCGAGGAAGACCAGCGGCGTGAAAGGGTAGCCCCAAGTCCGGTAGGGGCGCGGTAGTTCAGGGGCCCACCGGCGCAGTACGATGACGCCGAGCACGGCAAGGAACGAGCAGAGCGTGAGGCTGAACTGGATTGTATCGAGCACCGCCTCGAAGCTCTGTGTCATAAGCAGCACGCTGACGATGCCGAGTTGCACCAGGATCGCCGTTGTTGGTACGCCATCGCGGGTCGTGCGCGAAAGCGGACGAAGCAAGGCATAATCCTTCCCCATCGCCATCGTCACCCGAGGCCCGATCCACGTCATCGCGCTGATCGATGAAATCAAGCCGATGCAGATCAGCCCACCGACGATCGCGCCCCCGAGCTCACCGAAAATGTGCTTGCCGGCGATCAAGGCAACGTCGAGCTGCCCGGCCATTGCTGAGATCGGCGTCGTGTAAAGGAAGACGGCATTCAGCGCGACGTAGCACGTTATGACGATGACGGTCGCCGCAATGATCGAGCGCGGCAGGCTGACTGCGGGCTCGCGAATTTCGCCTGCAATGTAAGTCGCGGCGTTCCAGCCGGAATAGGCATACATGACGAACACGAGGCTGACCGCGAACGGCGCACTCGCGATGTAGCCCAAGTCGCTAGCCGACGGCGCGAAGGAGATCGGCTGCGGGCTGCCGTATGCGAGCCCGGCAACGATCAATCCGAGGATAAGCGCGCCCTTAACGATCGTCGAGACATTCTGGAATTTGCTTGAGTGCTTGATGCCGCTCAAATGGACGAACGAGACGATCCACACGACAGCGAGCCCCAAGAGCAGCGGCGGAGCGCCGGGTACGATACCTTTGAAGTATTCGCCGAACGCCATTGCCGCGAGCGCGATAGGCGCCGAGAAGCCGAGCGTTGCGGATATCCATCCGGCAAGAAAGCCGAGCGCCGGATGATAGATTCGAGAGAGAAAATTATATTCGCCGCCTGAGCGGGGAAACGCCGCGGCCAATTCGGCATAGGCGAGGGCGCCACAAAGCGCCGCAATGCCTCCGACGATCCAGAGCATCAGCACCGAGAATGCTGAAGGGATTGTCGCGACCTGAAAGCCGAGACTCGTGAAAACGCCGATGCCGATCATATCGGCAACAGCGAGGGCTGTAGCGGTAACCGTTGAAACGGTACGGACGTCGAGTCCGGGGGTCATCGAAGACGGTGCGCTGATGCTAGCGGCAGTTGTCATGAAAAGGGCTTAACCATGGCCGACTCGGGGGACAGTATTGACTCGGGTGCGTGGCAACAACTGCCGATAGAACATGTTAAAACTGAGTTGCCAAAATGCATCTAGGCGCACTGTGAGGAACATTCGTCACCGCTATCCTCATGGCAGCGGGGCATAACGTCCCTACTGCATTCGATATGTTTGGCTCACGAATTGAACAATTTTGGACTTTACAGCCACACATCGATTCAACGGCAAATCAATAGCCGACTATTCTGCGCGAGGGTAAACGCAATTCTGATGCTGACCGTAACGACCGCAGAGTGTCGCAGCGCATGGCGCCGACGGCAATGAAGTACGGGCGACGGACTTTTCTTGCGCGGGCGCTCGGGGCGGGTGTCGCCTGGACGTTAGGCGTCTCCGGCGCGGGGGCAGCAAGCAAAGCCGGCAAGCAACGCGCGGTCGCGCCTTCCAAGACGCAAGTGCAATCGCGGAGCGGACCGCTCAAGATCGCGAAAACCAGCCTCGTTCCGTTCGATACGGCGCCCTTTCCCTATCATGGGACGATGCCCGGCTCGACCGCACCGTTTCTCGATGTCAACGAAAACGGTCGCAAGGGACACCGAACGGGATCGGGCCGAGTCTATTGGGAAGATGAAACCTACAACGACAATCGCGTCCTTCTGCACATCCCGAAAGGCTTCGACATCCGCCGCCCGGCGCTGATGCTCGTCTTCTTTCACGGCCACGGCGCAACGCTTCAGCGTGACGTTCTTGCGCGCCAGAAGGTCCCCGACCAAATCTCGGCTTCGAACGCCAATGTCGTTTTGGTTGCGCCTCAGCTCGCCGTTGACGCCAGGGATTCAAGTGCGGGAAAATTCTGGCAGCCTGGCGCCTTCGGGCGCTTCATCGGCGAAGCGGGCCAGCAGCTCGCGCGCCTGCACGGTGATCGCAAATCGCTCCGTACGTTTGCGAGCATGCCGATCGTCATCGTCGCCTATAGCGGAGGTTACGTCGCAGCGGCTTCGGCCATCGAACGTGGCGGCTTGAAGAAGCGCGTTCGCGGCGTCGTTCTACTCAATTCGCTCTACGGCGATCTCGACAAGTTCGCGCATTGGATCGAGGCGGACCCGTCGGCCTTCTTTGTTAGCGTTTACCTGGGCTCTACCCGGAATCAGAACGCCCAGCTCGAAGACATTCTCGCGGCCCACGACGTCGACGTCAGTCCGCAGATCAATACCCGGCTCGCGTCCGGCGGCGTCGCCGTCGTTCCGGGCGGCGATGGCCGCCACCGCGACCTCGTTACCCATGCCTGGGTCGACAATCCGATCATCGATCTCTTGAAGCGGTTGCCCGAATATCGTCGTTGATTAGTTTTGCCCGCCCTTTGGCCGGTCGCAGGAAGGCGGGACCGCATCCGTCCTTGACGGGGGGAGGCGTTCCGAGTACCCAACCCCGATCGAGCCGACGTGGCCTATTCTCCTTCTGAGCTGACCTCAAGGGCCGCCGAGAATTTCGAGCACGGAGCGTAGCGCAGCCTGGTTAGCGCACCAGTCTGGGGGACTGGGGGTCGGAGGTTCAAATCCTCTCGCTCCGACCAA
>CAVPYR010000027.1:0-87890 GCA_963710005.1 uncultured Alphaproteobacteria bacterium | reverse complement strand
CCCTGAACTAAGGAGTGGCAGTTGGAGCAACCTGGCGCAGGAGGTCAGGGCCAACCGAGATTTCGCCGGTGAAGGGACGACTATGAGCAGCGATCATCAGCAGCGACACCGCCATGCCCGTCGCGAAGAGCCAAAGTGCGATGCCGCAGTTCCGACGATTGTCCAGATGAGTAAGGGCAGTCGCGATCAAAACGCAAAGGCCCGTGAGCAAGACGCCGATCCATTTGACCGGATTAACACTCGATTGGCTGATGACGATACGCTGTCGGCGTGCTTCGAGGGCGCTGTTGAGCGCGCTCACGATTTCCCGTTGCACGATCTTCTGCGCATCATCGGTTGTCGGAAAAGTGGGCGTCTTTTGCAGAGCCTCGCTGAGTTCGGCCGGCTGGCTTCGCAAGAGTTGCGCGCCCTTTCTCCATCGCTGGCCACTCTTCGCTCACCGCTTTCTCGATGTGGCGGCTTATCAGTGCCCGAAGGTTTGCAGCCTCGTCTTTTGGCAGATCGTCGGCCAGCAACACGACCGTGCGAAGCGCGCTGGCTTCGGAGGCGACCGCGCTACCCGCCCGGTCGAGATCACCCCAGACCTGGGAGGCCGTGAAAACCACCAGCAGTCCAAAGACAATGCCGAGCGGCGACAGCAGCGCCGGTTCGACGACTTTGCCTTTGAACCCCAGTCTTGTCGTCCCCCAGTAGACTGCCGCTGCCAGGAGATACGTGCCGGCGAAAATGACCAAAGCCATCCACACCACTGGCAAATGGAACAACCACTCAAGCATTTTGTGGCCCCTTTACTGATTAAGCCTTCACCCTACAAGACCCACAAGGTTACACCGACGTTCGCCCCCTGAGGTGGCAAGCGAACCGTGGTCACTGGGAATTGTCTGGGAACCGGTCGCGCACGTCCGACACACGCAGCGAAAAGCCGCGCCGGCACGTTGAAACTTTTGTGCCGGCGCGGCCATGATGACCGGTCCCCAGCTCCTGAAAGCCAACCCGATCGAGTCCGACGTAAACACGTCAGAGATGAATTGCCAATGACACAAAGTGCGCCTGATGACCTAAGCCATTGCAGAGGCGAAACAAAATAGCCACGCCCTTTGATAGGTCGGCGTTTTGTAAATGAGCTGGTTTCACCTTGGAAGGTCTGTGGCCGGCAATAAGTCTTCGGCTCGCCGCGTTCCAATCGCGTCGGATGGTCGTGATTGAAACGCACGTTGAATCCCGTTGGCATCGGCGACGGAAAGGTCTCGCGGTGCCATCCATGATTTGTCACGGGAGACGGCGGACGCTCTCGGTTCGCTCGTCTTCATTTTGTTTCGGCTGGGATGTTGGGGGTCAGCGCCTCAAGAAGACGCACGCGCCGTCTCTCCTCTTTTAGAAAATCCTCAATAGCGCAGTCGATGGCAGCGCGATCAACTGGGTGCGCCCCAAATTGAGAAAACAAAGCCTTGAGGGCTATTAAGCGGGCGCGTAGCACGCGCGTGCAGGCTTCGCGGAAGCAGACGTGCAAGCCGAATTGTTTGAGGCGCGTTGCGCTGGTCATCAGAGTCATCGGGACCTTGGTCAAGCTCCGAATCAGACATCTCATTTGTCGTTTGAGAGCATTAGGCGTGCCATGTCACGCCGCCCGTCGCATCCTGCACCGAAAATTTCGCGCCTTCTTGGAACATCGAAGACGGGGTCGAACGCATCGTGTCGAAGGGCTCGGTCGCGTTGACACGAAAAAAGCCCTGCGATCCGGGGGGCGGATGCAGGGCCAAAGCCGATGCGAAGGGACCTACGGGGGGAGGGTCGCGCCGGCTAAAGAGCATGATGCCCTCAAAAGACTACTGAATGATTGTAGGATCGCGACTTTAGGCATCCCGTCATCTCTTCAACGATGGGCAGACGTTTATTGGGCTCGAATAGCTTGGCGCTATCGACAGCCAGCATTTTCGTCGCCCAATCTCGCGGCGCCGACGGAACTTCGTCCCGCACCGAATGCGCGTGGGTCGATCAAAGGGCGGCGGCGATGCCAGCTCATTGGCGCGGCCGTCCGGATGTCTTACGTTACGAGACGTACGATCACGATTTACATTTAATTGGCGTTCGGCGGTGCGTGACCGATTGGCCGATGCGTGGAACTGCCATTCAGCGGGGGCGCGGGCGGCTGGTTCGGCGAGGTCAGGGATTCCATCAAAGTCGCGAGTCCGCGGTGCAGGGTCTGGCGTGCGATGTCCTTGTCGTGTTCGAAATCAGCGACCAGACTCCAGATCCGCTGGATGACCGAAGCATCCACCCGGTTCTTGCGCTCGGCTTCAAGAAGGAGTGGACGGAGTGCGTCGTCGTAGGTGCCCATCGATTTTAGTTCCCCTGAATTCTTCTCCTCACCAAACACTGACACAACCTCACTGCGATCCCGTGCGAACCGGACGGCGATTTGCCCCTTGGCCCTTCGCCCCTTGCCAAGACGTCTGTCTCCGAGATCCGCGTATTGATTGATCCTGCAACGTAGACGTGAGGAACGTCGGGATTAATCCGATGAAATCATCTCGATTATTCGCGGGTCTTGGAGATTTTCTCTTTTGCAAGATTAAGCAATATGCCGGCTCAATTCGCAGAGATTGGCAAGTCCCATTTCATGCTGAATTGGGTTTTTCAACACTCATTCGTCAGTATTTGTGGTTGCATATAGAATATTGGCTAATTTAAAGGCGGTTAGAGTAAGCAATTGCCGCCTGCCTGAAATTTGCCTTCGGCATCGGGCCTATCAGGGGCTCGCGGGTTTCGATTTGCTGCCACCGCCACTGAATGCAACAGCCGCGCCCGCGATTCCTCCCACGACCGCCACGCCGATGAGAACTTGCGTGCCCGTAAATCCTCCTAACAACGGGCTTGGCTGAGGCGGAATCGAGCCGGTCTCGATTGCACACGGCGAGTGTTCGGCGATGGCGACCACGCCAACAGGTGCAACCTGCACCTTGCAGCCGTCCGGGTAAGTGATCTCTCCTCCGCCGTTGGCCTGGGCCATGACGCTATCGCCAGGCACCAGTTCCATTGATCCAGAGGCCGGCACATAGCCGCCGCCCCCGCGATTGACCAGAACATCGCCGTGAAGCCCGGCCAGTGTCGCCGCCTGCGCCCCAACGTTGATGAGCAGAGCCAGCAACGTAAAGATGCCCAAAAGTCTGAAGCTCATGGCGTACCCCCCTGATAACAAATCATCGCGACTCGTTATTCGAACCCATTAACCGGACATGAGCTAAAGTCCGTCGGTCAGGCAACGCTGCCCCGACAACTTATTCCCGCTAAGTCGCGATTTTTTTTCGGTGTGGCGCCGTCAACTCAGCGATTACGCGTTGAGACTGAGAAGCTGGCCGAGTGCGTCTCGAGAGCCTTGACTCATCCGATCGAATCATTTTCGCCCAAATGCTGAATGAGCTGCTGAGGTCAGCATGCACGATCCCAGCGTTGAGGTTTTGATGTCAGCGTACTGCTGTACTAGCCGATGTCCGCCGCGCGCAAACAAATTGAAAAAGCACAACACGATGATGGCAGGACTCAGATGCTGCTCGAAATCCGCAAACACATTGTCGATCAGTCTCGATGAACCGGTGTTCGATTACGAAGGACTCGACGAACAAGTTGCTCAAGCGCCGTTGGAACTTTCCGCACTTGGCGAACGCCTGACACGATAAGCGAGGTCGCGAGCCAATCGATTTGTTTAGGTTGAAGGCCTCGGGGTGGAACCACCGACGAGTTTTCCGGCGCCGTCGCCTCGTCCGCATCGAAAATTCATTAACGCCATTGCCGCGCTAGCCAGCGTTAGAGCCCGAGAATTTGCGCTTCTCGAATTGGGGTTCGGTGAATTGGCGCTTCTGGCACAGCAAAATAGGGGCGCGCCGCCCACCTGCGTTAAGCGATCAGCGGATCCTTTTTCTCGAACCCGCCCTGTACGTTCCGTATTGTCGAAATTCAACCTAAAAGCCGGTGGATGAAACTCACACCCAAAACCGAATACATACTGCCAACGAGAATGGTGCCGATCACGAGCGCCCACACCGTAACTTCAGTTGCGCTTATGGGTTTAGCTCTCGGCGCCGGCTTCACGTAGCCGCCGAACATGTCTCGCTTCGCCATGCGGTACACTCCTTAGTGACAACACAAGATGGCCCGCCCCGTAAAATCGCTCCGAACGCTCCGAAAAGCCAGATTTTGCTGTAGTTGTAGTTAAGCTTGGTCCGAAATAAGTGGCCTGTGTGCGGACTATCCCAGTCTGTCGCCTATCAGCCGTTGGCCACTTAGTCGTTCGATGCCCGTCCTGGTCGGAGTTCTTGCTGGCTAAGGTCGCCCGAGCGCCAATGGCCCCACGCGAGAGGCCGAAGAGACCCTTGTTTCCGAAACCGTTCATAAACGTCTACTTGCTAGGCTGGTTCTCGTCTCGCGTAACCCAGGCCGCTTGCTTCCCTCAATACCACCGGGCGGCCTGGGTCCCTCTTCGCATCATGGATCGCGTCGGACTGATGCGTTCATCAAAGGTCGATTTCGTCCATCGAATCCAGCGTGCTCTTGATGCGTTTGCTGTCCACGACAGCGTCGACCACCGCCACAGTTCATCACCGTCCTGCCATCTGACCAAGAAAGTGCGTGACTGGGCAACGATCAAAGCGGAGTTGTCCTACGCGTGTGCCACCGACAAGCCTCCTAGTGCAACGACCGGTCGCCCCGCTTGTGGCTGGCAAACTCGGCAAACTCCCTGGCGGCTTTCAGTGTCGCAATTCTCGCTTCCCACCATTCCGCCAAGGCCTTGTGGTCGAGCGACGAAATTGCAACGGCCTGGATCGCGGCATCGGGAAATTCGCTTTTCAGACGCTCGAGCAGAATTGGCGTGTCGTCCTCGGAATAGCTGAAGGACTTCGGAGGTTTTTCGCTGACCGCTAGGGCCAGGCTCGGGATGCCGAACTGCCGATCGACTTTGACAAAGAACGGCGGCTGCGATGGGCTATCGACGATGATCACATACCGGCCGCGTTTGATCCTGGGCATATCGGTATCAGCTCCCCAAAGCTCATCGTGATCGGGTGCCACGGGAATTAGCTGAATATCAATACGCCATCATCGCCACTGAGGTATCCCCCAAACCGGGGATGACGTGTGGTCCCGTATTTGTTCAATTTCGATTGGCGATGGCCGTGCGATTTCGAGGGATCCGGCGCGCAGCGGACGCTGATCGGCCGGAAAGCCGCTCAAGATACGGAAACCGGCGGCGAGCAGAACCCGCAACCGATCTAGCTGTCGCTCCCTGAACTCGACCCCAGACCGCTGGAACGTTGCTCCAGTGCACTTAGCCAAAGAGATCGTGGGGCGAAGATAATATGCGCAAGGGGACGACTTATTCGAAGGCTTGCGAGCAAGCCTATTGGGAGCACGTCCAAGTTCTCGACACCTTCTGGCGCAGGACCTTCCCGTCGTTCGTCTCTCCGTTGGCCGGATTTTATCGCGATCCGATGTCGGCTGGAGCCCAAATTCTGTCTCGATACCTCGACGCTCCAGGTCTCGTCGCGAAAGAAATTTGGACCCACCCGGAAAGTTTCGGACGATTGGATGGGGGAACTCTGGCCCATGCAAAGCAGATTTCTGCTGCCTTAGTCAGCGGCGCCTCCGGTGTGACGCTTGCACAATGCGCAGCAGCATTCGCTGGGGCAAGGCTCGCAAGTCAGGAACTCGATAAGCTTCGGCTTTCAAATCCGTTGGCTTTTGCAAGTTTGCAGCAGCAGCGACTTCGAGGTGACGCAAGGCACAGACGCAGACTTGACGAGTAAAAGGGCCAGGCTCGGCCGGTTCATTTCGAGCAGGTTCAGGAAACGGTAGCCATCAGTGAGGCGTCCCTGCGCGGTGTAAGCAGATGGTGACCCACCCAGGTTGGCGCAGGCCCGCGGCTTTGGCTCAAGGCACGCGCATCGTCAGATCAGGCGAGGCGGCTGCGCCGCGGCTAGCGTCGGTCCGATTTTCGTAATCCAACGTGAAGATTGAAGTCGCGTTGTCGCCCTATTTCGGATTCAAAACGCGTCCCTTGAAACGGGGCAATCGGCACATGCATACCGAGAGAATACCCACACGCATTGCGCGCGGACTGATCCTTATTCGCGACCAAGCCAACAAGCTCGACAGGGGTGGTATCGAGCCAAATTCGTTTGAGTCTCACATCGCACTGAAAACGATCAAAGACGAGTGCGAGCGCTTGCGCCAGTACATCGGCGTGTGGACCGAACGGATCCGGCTCCTCGAATAGCCCAGGGCCGGCCCCCTAAAGTCCATGAATTGCTCACGCTAAGCCGACGTCGCAGTGTGGCTGTCAAAATACTTGCCAAACGCACAATCGAAAGCGTGAACTGACAAGGCTAGCGCTTCTCAAACATCTCCCAGCGGTGGCGGTTCAGCTTACTCCGTCCTTCGGCAACAACCCCCCAAGAACGACGGCAACGAGGATCAGTGCAGGGACATCTCCCAGTAAATGACCCATGTGCATTCCATGACCAAAGGATTGTACCGCCATAATCCCGGCGTGTACGACGCTTGAAACGATGGTGAAGAGGATCAATGACCGGTTCGCGGATGGATTTGACGCCGCGCGGATCAGGAAAACACCCAACGTTGCGTAAATGCCGACGATCATCATGAAATACTGCGAATCCGCGGGTGGCCCTTCATGCCACGCCCAACCCGACGGCCAGACAATCGCTAGAGGATACACGAGGCAAAAGACAACGCCGAATGCGATGAGCGCGTAACGCAGCAAGACCTCGCGGTTCATATCAGACACTCCTAAAGGCACGCCGCCCCGACGGCTTCGGCGTCTTTTATGAAGAAGTTCGAAGCGGTCTGCATTCGATGAAGATACGAGATTTCATCCAACGCGGGCGCGACAGCATAGGCGACGTTATCCTCCCGCCCGTGCGTTGCCCAAGGGAAATCCCCCGTCCTAAACCGACCGCTGCTCTAGTTCTTCTGCCAGCGCCACGGCCTTGGTCTTCAACGGTTCGTCCGAAATTGACGCCGCGTACCGCGCGGCGCACCCTGCTCGATACAGCCAGTACTTGCACGGATCCGCTCGCAGAGCGGAGATCGCGACGAGGGGCACGGTTGCGAGTGGTTCTAGGCGCCGCGCCGTCGCCTCCCATCGTTCGAGATCGGCCTTAAGAATATCGATATGCCTGATGTGGTCGACGGTGTCCTGCCAGTCGGGCATGGTGGCCTCTCCATTTTGCCTACGCGGCTTTGATCGTCGGAATTTTGGCCGTGTCCACTTCGCGTTCGGCGTGCCACGTGTCATAGGCACCCTGCATCCGGACCCACAATCCCGGTCCGTTTCCGAACAGTTTTCCAATGCGTACGGCAACGGCTGGCGAAATCGGCTTCTTCTCGGTCAAGATGCCATTCAACTGCTGGCGCGAGATCCCGAGCATTTCGGCGATCTCAATCTTGGTGCGCTTGACCGCAGGCAGCACGTCGTCGCGCAGCACGGCACCCGGATGGGTTGGGCATCGGCTCCTGTTTCGCTTCGCGGTGTATTCCGTCACGGCAGTCGTCTCCTAATGGTATTGCTCGAAGTTCACCCGCACGATGTCGCCGGCGTCGAACTCGAAAGTGATGCACCACGGTCCGTTGACGTGGACTGTGTACCGCTCCGGCTTGAAACCCTTTAACGGATGAAAATCAAATCCCGGCAACGCCAAGTCGGCCAGGTCCAATGTTTCGTCCAGAGCGTCGAGCCGAGCCAGCACGCGCTTGTGCAGACGCTTGTCGATCAACGCAGTTCGACCCGTTTCCCAAAGCTCAGCCAGCCCTTTGTGGATGAACGATTTGAGCATGGGGAAAGCGTAACCTGATTGGCGACAGTAAACAAGCTATTTACATCGCCAGACGTTTGTGGCGGTGCGTGGCTGGATTCAGAGATGGACCTCTGATCGCCGCTTCAGGCCGACGCCGTCCAGCCCGTGCGCGGTAAATTGCTAACTCCCAGACCGCCGGTGCTAGGTGAGAGGGGAGCCAGCGGCCTGGGTTGCTGCAATAAGGGACGTTTGGAAACGAGATGATCCTAGGCCGCGTCTCGCTGCTTGCCATCGCGAATTAATGCCTCAAGCTCTTTCGCGAACGCGTTGTCGACCAACTCTGGCCAGAGGCGTTCCTGTGCCAGCTTACGTTTTATTTGTTCGACGGAACCGCAGCGTCCCCAGGTCGCCAAATCGTAGGGCCGAAGCGCTGTCCTTTGCGGGTGGTTCATCAAGTTTTCTGACTCCCAGGTCGAGCACCCTCAGGACTCACGAAATCAACCAATTTCCCACTTGGATTGAAATGGTTCGCGCACTAATTCAATGCTGGGTCCACCGCTTGGAATACAGGCCAATGTGGATCCAGGAGTCATAGGTCACCGCCCTGCGGTGCCTATGACCCCGCCCTTCCTCATCAGTCGGCATTCTTTGGGTTTCCTGATGTCTCCCCTAAATCGGGGATGACGGTCGTCGCGCTTTCCGTGCATTGCTTGCCCTGAGCTGCGTGGTGATTTCTTGCGCCAGGGTTCTTTGGTCGCGCTCGGACTCGCCGAGGATCCTTGCGCAGCTCTCCAGCCTCAAGGGACGCGGCCGGCCAGAGCATCCATGCAATCCAAGGTTCTCAAGCTCGGTTCAGACGTGCTGCAGTTTATGAGCGGCATCGAGACCCTCGAAACGCCCGACGCGCTTCTGGATGGCCTGCACAAAGCGACCCATTGCGTCCCATCCCTGAACGTCCTCGGCGCGGCGCGTTTTCCCATACGTTGGGGGGACTGGAGCGGCTTTGAAAAAAATAAGACGGTCTTCCTCCACAAGAGCGTGCCGGCGGGATGGTTCGAAGAACATACCGAACTCACGAAGCGGTATCCGGGTCCAAGCATTACCTTCGCGCAACTGTCCATGGCGCCATTCACGCTGACAGACATTATGCGAATGATGGAGCCATTGGGCATCGACCGATGGCCGATCGATCTCGCGCTGAAATACGGCATGCGCGACAGCTTCAATTGCCCCGTGGCTGGAAGATGGGTGGTGATCTTCTGGTCGCCCAACGTCCTAGCGCTATCCGAGGAAACCCGCGCCGTCCTCCTGATGGGCGCGACGTTTACCGCGATCCGCCTGCAAAAACTCATTCCGCCCGCACGCCGGCGGGGTCGGCAAAGGTCATGTCCTGACGGCTCGGGAATTGTCCGTGCTGCGGCTGCTCTCTACCGGGCATTCGATGCGCGACGCCGCTTCCCTTCTTGAACTCGGCGAGGAAACTATTCGTAGTCATCTCAAAAAGGCGGAAGCCAAACTTGGCGTTCATGACCGAAGTCACGCGATCGCCCAGGCGCTCCGATTGCATCTCATTCCCTAAATCAAGTCTCCCCCAAATCGGGGATGCACAACGAGATCGAACCCAGCAATTTGCGGCTGCCAGCGCGTAAGGGCTCGGGGGAGCCAGCCCTGGCCGTCATGTGAGCAAACCTCTCGATCGGGGCCCTCGACTTGACGGGTGTCTGTTTGCGCACTGCTGGGTCGGAGGACACGCGCTTGCCCAAGCGCGGTCCGGCTCGGTGCCTGGATTTGAGAGTTTCGACCGGGGGCGCCCGACTGTCGGACTCTCGATCCGGGCGGCGCCGCGAGCGATTTCTTGAGAAAAGGTAACGGTGCAGAGCCGCAAAAAAAGAACTGAATGGATCGCCTTATTTTTACGCTGCAAAGGGGGCGCGTGAATGAGGAACCGCATTCCGTCCGTGCAAGAACGTATGCGGAGCACGACCGTGGTGAGAGAAAAGATAGTGGGCGCTCGGCGCTCTAGTTCAGCGGGGTCGATCCGTTGAAACTGCGACAGGCTCTATTGAGCCTCCGCCGCATGGCGAAATACAGCCGCCACCATGCCTTCTCCTGCTATGCAGAACTTCCGGGACCCTAGGGCCATCAAGCGTAGAACGTGTACTTCTGACAATGTGAACGTGCAGATTTTTGGAAAGTCGAATAAAATCAGTCAAAGACGGCTCAGCTACGCTCTCCCCGAATGGCATCGACGGCAGATCCTATGAGTGCGCTCAGTTCTTCGGGCTCAATTTTTTTCTTAGGTTCTGGCCAGATTTTCTTGATGTGATCGGAAATCAGGAAGCCCGCGCAGAGTCCCATCACAAAGATGAGGGTGACCCCGAGCATCAATGACCCGCGCCGCGCTTGGTGGTCTCGCGTTCAATGAACTGCGCCAGCGCGAGTTCGATCAGACTCGATGTACTGCGATAGTCCGCACGAGCGATCGTATCTATCGCCGCCTTCATGGTCGGCGATACGCGGAAGGCAAGCGGTGCAGTTTTAAGCTCGCGTTTCTTCATGCTGAAGCGTGTATGCGATTTGCGATTGACCATGCAAAGCAATTCTGACAGCGCTGAATGATTAGCGTTGGTGCCGAGTTGTATCCACACGGTATCCCCAAGTCATCCACAGTCGCGTAGGCGTCCAAGATGCAAAAACCCCGCTCGATGGCAGGGCAATGCAGAGACCGGCTAAGGTTCGAAAAGGTAGCATTTGCAGGAACGACCCCATATACCAAGAACTCCGATCAGGCCAAGCCCTCACGCTGGGAACGACGCGCCTATCGGCACAACGCCGTCTTCGTCGCTGACGAGCTCGTCCACGCCAGCAAGTTGGACCGCAATCAACGCGCCAAGATCCTCTGGCTCGCCGAAGTTTACGAACGAGCTGAAAAAGCCCCTGGCCGCCGGAATGGCCGCCTCGGCGCCATTGGGCTAACTGTCCTGCGCGCGCTTGCTGCTGCGGTTCCACAATCGGAGCTCTGGTCTCTGCTGCCCGTCCTATACGGCGCTACAAGCCTGCACTGGGCTTTGTCGCCAGGCGATCTCCGACGCGCTGGCACGCCTCGAGCACGCCGGCATTGTTCGCATCGTCCGCCGTGTCACTCGCGAGAGGATCACGTCTGTCCCGTTCACCGGTGAGCCGGAGACCATCGTGACGATTTCGGGTCTTTGTCGCCGAGATCGATCCACGCCTCATCGGCATCGCTGGATCGGCGCCACAATTCCTCGTAGCCGATGCGCAGGGCATCTCGTTCCCGGACGAGTCGTACCACGCGGGTGTCCGAGGGGCTGGTGGCGGTAATGGCCTCTTCGGTGTTCAGTATCGTGGCTTACTCTCTCCACTGGCTTTTGAGGGGGTGCTGTTGACTTGCTTATGCTACGAGACTAGCTATTTCTTGATAACACTACAAATCACGAAATATCACGGAGTAATAATGGCAGGGGAAAACGATCAGCTCAGTTTTAAACTTCCGAAATCACTGAAAACGGACCTGAAGAAGCTGGCGGACGCCGATCGGAGGGCCTTGAGCCCGTACATCGTCCTCGCCTTAGAAAAGCACGTCGCAGAGGAGAAGGCGAAGGCCAAGAGGAAGTGAGGGGCACATGGACAGGACGAAAGACCTGATCGAATTCTGGCGGTCTTATTTCGCCGCAATTGAGGGCAAGCGTGAAGGCTTCAGGCGTTACGAGACGTGGCTCGAACTCGAGGCGGCGTATCCCAGCCTCGATAAGGAAGAGGCCTTCTACGCCTACAACGTGGCGGCCTCGGAGCAGGATTCGAAAAAGGAGGACGAATTTTGGGAAGAGATCCAGCGCATAGCGCAGCGAAAGCGGAGTCGCGCCGTGCCGGAAGATGCCGAGATGGCCGAAAGGGATGCCAATTTTCTACACAATGCCGAAGAACCGGAGCGGCTTTTTAACGCCTTCCTCGCGACGCTGAAGAGAGAATGATGCCCGCCCGCAATAACCGCAGCCAGGATAAGAAGCATCAGGCGGCAACAAGAAACGACCCCCGCATCGGTATCTCTTTGCAGCCGTCGAGGCCGGGACCTATCAGGATGCCGTCGATTTCCGCTCGGATGGCACCGCTGGAGCGTGTCGTGCTCAGGGTCGCTAGATGCCGCCGTCGCTTCCTCAATGCTTCTCTGTGAGTTTGCGCCGCACCGTTTAGCCGACCGCCGATACCATCAGACTGGCCCAGCGCGGCTCAATGCGAACCTTGACGAGCCCGTTCAGCAGATTCATCAAGACGGTCAGCCGCTCGTTGTCGCCGAGCTCAATGATCGTCGCGATCAATCCCTCGAACGGTCCGCCGCTAAGACGGATCTGCTGTCCAACCGCAAATGGAGTTTCGGGCTTCGCGATGGCGCCGTCGATTTCGCGCGCCTTCAGTGCGGCAATAAATGCAGCATCGAGGATGCTGAGGCGATCACCGCAAGTGACAACGCTGCGCACGCCGATCGTCGACCGAATGGGCCGCCAGCCCTGCAGGTCGGCGTCCATACTGACGAAAAGATATCCAGGAAACATCGGACGTAACACGTCTTGCGCTTTGCGCGCATGGCGAACGCGTTTACGCAGCATCGGGCAATAGACGTCGAACTTTTGCCGCTCTAAGTGCTCGATTGCGACGGCCTCGCGATGCGGTTGCGTGTTGACCGCAACCCACGCCTTCGACGCGACGTAAACCCCTTCGCCCGACATGCCCCACCCCCACTACGCTAACCCCCCAGCCATTGCGACACGATCTCGGTAAAATCAAGACCGGACCCGAATGCGGCGTGCCTCGACCGACCTCGAAAGCCGGTGCCGCGCGTCAAATAGACACGCTCAACAGCGCTCCAAGACGTTGATCGTCACGTCTGTTCCGCACCGCTTGTCCGCCCTAAAACGCTGCAAGTATCGTCCCGGAGGATGAGCGCTTCGCCAGTTCTGCCGGTCGCTCTATCGACTGCCAATCGTCATTCGCAAGAATTCTTCTCAAAAATTCTTGCTTGCCACGTCACGTATACTCAGGCTCGCCTTTGCTCAGACTCAGAAGATCTCATTGACGGTGTTCATTTCGCAGGATGAGAGGTCGCCACCTGCAGCAAGGCGATGCCCCGCTGACAGGGACTGCCCTCGCGTGTGCAGGCGCCGATGACGGCTTCGCCTAGCGCGCGCACACCCTCAAGCATGGCGGCCTGTTGGGTCGGGGCCGCCGTTGCAATCGCGTAGGCGAGGAGCGCTAACAGACCAACCTTCAGAAGGCGAAACATGACTTGGTGCCTCGAAGAGCTTGCCGGAACGCCATGGTTACGTCAAAAGCGTGATCGAACTCTAAAGAGATCGGCGCAGGGCGGGGTTGCCAGAGCGGGTTTCGAGGTCGCGGGGCTTAGCGTTTCGAGGGAGGCGTACGTTTTCAAACCAACAGCCTGTTCGCGGACGAGATTTCACTCTGTCGGTAAAAGCAAACTCGATCACTCTCCTCGGCACCCGCGTCACTGAGACGACGTCGTCGCAGTCGCCTATAGCGTGAACACTAGCTTCAACTAACACCGTACCAACCGTTGGGGGCACGTCCCCGAACCTCGAGTTTCGCGTGACGCTGATCTTCCTCAATCGATTCTTTTATCCGGACCATTCCGCCACCAGCCAATTGCTATCGGACTTGGCCTTCGGTCTCGCCGATCGCGGCGCATCAGTCACTGTCATCACAAGCCGACTGAGCTATGAGTCTCAGGACCAACGTTTGCCGCCGCGCGAAACGATCAATGGGGTTCGCGTCGATCGCGTCTGGACCTCGAACTTCGGCCGTAGCCGCCTCGCTCTGCGGTCGATTGACTACCTGACCTTCTACCTGTCGGCCGTTGGGGCGCTGCTTCGTACCGTAACGCGAGGCGACGTCGTTATCGCCATGACCGACCCGCCCATGCTCTCGATCGTCGCCGCAATGATCACAAAACTGCGCGGTGCCCGGCTCGTTAACTGGCTGCAGGATCTCTTTCCGGAGGTTGCCGAGGCCCTTCATGTCGGCGGTCGGTTAGGCCCGCTTGCATTTCCGGCGCTCCGTTGGCTGCGCAATGCGTCCCTGCGGCACGCAGCTCTTAATGTCGCGATCGGCGAGATCATGGCCGCGCGGTTATCGCAATTTGAGATCGAGCCACAGCGGATTGCCGTGATCCCAAACTGGGCAGATTGCGACGCCATCGCTCCCGTCGAGAGCCAGGCCAACACGCTCAGAGCCGATTGGCTTCTATCGCAGGACTTTGTCGTCGGCTATTCGGGAAACCTCGGTCGCGCCCATGACATCGAAACTTTGCTCCAGGCCATCAGCGCAACCGATGTCGCCAACGCTCAGGGTTCGCCGGAGCAGCGGATCCAGTGGCTCTTCATCGGCGGCGGCAAGTTATTCGAGGACCTGAGGCGCGAGGCTCGGAACCGAAACCTGGCAGCGATACACTTCCAGCCGTATCAACCGCGCGCGCGTTTGTCACAAAGCCTCTCGGCTGCGGATGTCCACATCGTGTCGCTGCGACCCGAACTTGAAGGGCTTATCGTACCGAGCAAATTTTACGGCGTCGCTGCAGCGGGCCGGCCCACGCTGTTCATTGGTGCTCAAGACGGCGAAATAGCCCGCCTCATCGAACGCCACGCTTGCGGCGTCACCATAGCCATGGGCGATGGGGTGGGACTCGCAGCGGCCGTCGCGACAATGGCTCGCGAGCGAGACAACGCGCGTGCCATGGGCGAGCGAGCCAGAGCGGCTTGTGAAGCGCTCTATAGCAAGGCGCACGCGATCGAAGCCTGGCATCGACTCCTGAGCGACGCTGAAAGCCGCACTTAGATCCGTTAAGGTCAAAAGGTCAAAGACTTACTTAACCTTCTTTTGGTCAGCTCTACGTCTCAGAGATCAGCTATATCCTGTCGGGCAGATTTACCGGGACTGGGACTGCGGACCAATGCATGTCGCCGCAACGCGAGCCACGATTGCGCAAGACGCGAGCTTAACGCCAGGCGCAAGCGGCGGTAAGCGTGCCGTACTCGCCGCCATTTTGGCCTGTGCAGGCCTCTCGCTCGCGACTGAACTCTATCATGCCTCGTGCGCGTTTCTCACCGCGATGTTGCAAGACCGCTTCGCGCGGGTGAGCGATGCGTCACTCGATGACGTCAATGGGTTCATCGCCCTCGGTGGCTCGCACGACCGCATTGTCGAAGCCGTGCGCCTTGCCCGGCAATATCCGAACGCCAAGCTCGTCGTGACGGGCGCGCCTGCCGAGGACGTCGCCTACGTGCAGTCCCAGGGATTTGCCAAGGACCGCCTCCTGATTGAACCGCGGGCCAAGACAACGTTCGAAAATGCCCTTTTTTCACGCCAGTTGCTCGCGCCGGATGGCCGGCAAAAGTGGCTGATCGTGACCTCGGCCGTACATATGCCGCGCGCCGTCGGCAGCTTCCGAGAGGCGGGCTTCTCGGTCTTGCCCTGGCCAGTCTTTGAGCAACAAACGGGCACGGTAGGCACGATACAAACGAGCCGAGCGACGTTGCACGAAGTCTTCGGGCTGCTCGAGTATTGGGTCCTCGGTCGGATCGGTTCCCCCTTCCCGGCACCGAACCTCTCGGACAAGGCCTTAATGGCTGCCCGCTAGAAACGCGGCGTACGTGCTTTTGAGACCGTCTTCGAGGCTGATGCGCGGTCGCCAACCGAGGGCCACGAGTTTGCCACCATCCATCAGCTTTTGCGGAGTCCCATCCGGCCGCGAGCGATCCAGCACGATTTCACCCGTAAAACCCACGACCTTTGAGATCAGCTTCGCGAGGTCAGAGATCGCAACATCCTGGCCCGAGCCGACGTTGATGTGCTCGGAGTTCGAATAGACTTTCATGATGTGAACGAGAGCATCGGCACAATCATCGACGTGCAGGAACTCGCGCCGTGGCAGTCCTGAACCCCAGACGACGACAGACGCCCGACCCGATACCTTCGCCTCGTGCGCCTTGCGAATAAGGGCCGGGATGACGTGGCTCGTCTCTAAATCGTAGTTGTCTCCGGGACCATAAAGATTTGTTGGCATCGCCGAAACAAAATCGCAACCGAACTGCTGCCGATAGGCTTCCGCGAGCTTGATGCCGGCGATCTTCGCGATGGCGTACCACTGATTCGTTGGCTCTAACGGTCCCGTCAGAAGTGCGCTTTCAGCGATCGGTTGGGTCGCAAATTTCGGATAGATACAGGAAGAGCCAAGAAACACGAGCCGCTCGACACCAATGTCGGCAGCGCTCTTGATGACGTTGGCCTCGATCATCAGGTTGTCGTAGAGGAAATCCGCAGGGTAGGTAGCGTTGGCCAGGATGCCGCCCACTTTGGCGGCTGCCATGAAGACGGCCTGCGGGCGCGCCGTCTTGAAGAACGCGGCCGCGCGTTCGCCATTTCTGAGATCGACCTCGTTTCGCGAAGCCGTGAGGACCTCGCAGTCTTCGGATGCCAACTGTCGAACCAGCGCGGACCCGACCATGCCGCGATCGCCAGCGACGAAAACCTTCTTGCCGCCGAGCTCGTAACGGAAGTCTGCCGAAGCCGCGGGCGAACGGTCGTTGGTTGTTGTTGTCATCGTTGTTCGCGCCCGCCGTTAACTTGCCCCCGGATCTCTACGCCCTTTTTCTTTGGCAACCGCCTTCAAGTCGCTCTCAACCATCTCGGCGACGAGATCGGCAAATTTGGTTTTGTGGGCCCACCCAAGTTTGGCGCGCGCCTTAGACGGATCGCCCAGAAGCTCGTCGACTTCGGTCGGTCGATAGTAGCGCGGATCGACGCGCACCAATTCTATTCCGGACTTCTCATCGACCCCAACTTCATCCGTTCCCGTGCCACGCCAGACAATATGATGACCAGTCTTCGCGAAGGACAGTTCGACGAACTCGCGAACGGAATGGATTTCTCCCGTCGCGAGCACATAATCATCGGCGGACGGTTGCTGTACGATGCGCCACATGCCCTCGACAAAGTCGCGGGCATGACCCCAATCGCGCTTGGCATTTAGATTGCCCAGATAAAGCCTCTCTTGCATCCCGAGCTCGATTGCAGCGACGGCACGCGTGATCTTACGGGTCACGAATGTTTCGCCTCGCATCGGTCCCTCGTGGTTGAACAGGATGCCGTTCGACGCATGCAAGCCATAGGCCTCGCGATAATTGACAGTGATCCAGTAGGCATAGAGCTTGGCGGCCGCATAAGGCGACCGTGGATAAAATGGAGTCGTTTCCCGTTGCGGAACTTCCTGGACCTTGCCGTAAAGCTCCGACGTTGAAGCCTGGTAAAAGCGAACTTGATCCTTAAGGCCGAGGATGCGGATGGCCTCAAGCAGACGCAGCGTACCGAGAGCGTCGGCGTTCGCCGTGTATTCCGGGGTTTCAAAACTCACGGCGACATGGCTTTGCGCGGCGAGATTGTAGATCTCAGTCGGCCCGATTTCCTGCACGATGCGGATGAGGTTGGTCGCATCCGTCAAATCACCGTAATGCAAAAAGAAACGCGTTTCTTGTTCGTGCGGATCTAAATAAAGGTCGTCGACCCGCTCCGTATTGAAGGAGGAGGACCGTCGTTTGATGCCGTGTACGATATATCCCTTCGCGAGCAGTAGGCGGGCAAGATAAGCACCATCCTGACCGGTGACTCCCGTGATTAAGGCCACTCCCGGTTTAGTCACCGTCATATCAATATCCAGCGCTCATTCAACTCAACGTTCAGGGCGCACGTGTCGGGAGACATGAAGGACAGGCCTCAAAGCACTGCTGCACAAGGTTCGGCAATTGCCCCGTCGATATCGCGCGCCTTTAACCCGGCAATGAACGCGTTATTCAACAGACCGAGTTGCCTCGGCGTTGGCCTCCATGCGGTAGTTTCTCGGCCAAATCAAGATTGAAACGACGGTGTTGATGTTGACCGCGTTTGAATATTGCGCTTCAGCCGCTCGCCTCGTCGCGAGGCCGTCGGCGATCGTTGCTGGAGCGAACGCCTGACCGGCAGCCGTTCGCTACTCGATGGGATATCGATTGGTTGTTTATACAACGAAATGAAAGTATTCTGCGAAACAAACCCAATTCGCGAGACCGCCTCGCCTAGCGGCGCGAACGCGCGACGTCTCTCAGGATGCTTGCTTCGAGTTGTACCTCATCCAGGCGATGCTTCAGAACGTCACCAATGCTGATGAGACCCACGACTTTGCCGTCGACGACGACAGGCAGATGTCGAATACGCCGCTGGGTCATGATGTTCGCAACCGCGGCGACGCGATCCTCCGGAGCGCAGGTTACAACGGAGCGTGTCATCAAGTTCGAAACCCGCATCTGCGGGAGGTCGACGCCAAATTCATCGATGCCGCGCGCCAGATCGCGTTCCGAGATAATCCCCTGGAGACCGCCCTTGTCGTCGAGAACCAGCATCGCGCCGACCGATTCTTTTCTGAAACTGTGGGCAAGGGCTCGCATCGTGGCGTTCGCCTCGATGGTTTTCACCGCTGACCCTTTGGTCTTCAGAATGTCTGAGACCTTCATTTGATCGCTCCAATCAAGACCTGTCAGCCCAGCGCAATTGCTTGCGTGCAGACGGTGTATTGCCGCTAGAAGATCCGCCCGATCTTCAGCCGTCAGCGGATCGTGGGGGCTCCGATCGCGCGCCGGCAAAAGGCCGGTCAGATCGTTTACAAAAACCGCGTCCTTACTGAATGCCGGGCTCTCCCGGCAAAAGGCGCTCCGCGTCGTGATGACGGAAAACCCGGCGGCCTTTGCGGCGAGCGCACCACGGCGTCCGCCTTCGATGACGAGACTGTGTTTCGGATCGAAGCCAAGCGCAGACCGTGCTTCGGTGTAGAGCCTTTCGCACTCGCCCTTTCCGCCGTTGTCGCCGGAAATGACGAGATCGAACAACGCGCGCCCGCGGGCGCCAAGAAGAGTCGTGAGCAAGCGCTCGGTATCCTTGGGTTCGAGAAGCGAAACAAGGATAAGCCGCAGGCCGTCGCCGCGCGCCGCAATAATCAAGTCGCGAATACCGGGACGGGGCTCGATCGCCACCGTCGAAAGCATCTCGCCGAAGATTTTCGAAGCGCGGCGGTGCATCGCCTGGATGAGCAGCGACAAATCTTCAAACTCGGGCTTGCCGCGAAGAATGGAGCGCACGTAGTGCGCCATGCGCGCCTCGCCGCTGCCTAGTTTGGCCGTAAGCGCGAAACCTTCGCGGTCGCACGACCAGTCAAAACCGGCTTCTGCAAATACTCGAGCAAAAGCCCGCCGGCGTACGTCCTCCGTTTCAGCGAGAGCACCGTCTGCTCGAATGATGATCGCCTGCAGCGTCATCTGCCAGTGATTGTCCAATCTCTATTCAAGTATGCGATGTTCGTACTCCGAGTTGGAGCCTCCGCCAACGCGACGTAAGGTCTGGGAGAGCCGCCTTGAAGGCGGCATAAATTGCGCTGCGATATCTGTAATCCGTCGACATTGCGGTGCAATAAAAGCGCGGGTGCGACCGTCCGCTCCGTGCCCTCGGGCATTTGCCGATTACGTCCTTAGCTCGTCGGAGAGCCATGGCATCGAACTTCGGAGCGTCGACAATGTCGATGCTTCGAGTGACGATTTGCACGCCTTTGTGAGATCACGCGGCAGAGTGCCAAGCTCTTGCCTTCTGCTCACCAGTGTTAACGTCCGTTTAAGCTGCGGGCCGGGCAGCGCCGCTGCGCGGATATCGCGGTTCTCCAGTGCCGCCTCGGCGATGCAGATCGGCGTCGATATCGCGAAGCCTTTGCCGCGGGCGACCATGTCGCTGACCCCGAAGGGCGTGTCGAATTCGAGACCTTGAGGAAAATCGATATTAAGGCGGCGAAGGTGACGCTCGATATCGATACCGGTCTTCGAACGGGCGCTATAGCGTATAAACGGCAGCTTCTCTGCACAGGCCCCGAGATCTGCGACGGAGCGCGGAATTTTATGCCTCGGCGGCATCACGAGGATGTAGGGCTCGGTCACAAGCTCATGCCGGTCGAAACCTTCTATGTCGCTCATGTCGTCAACGCCGATGAAAAGGTCGAGATTTCGCGTCAAAAGGGCGCCCGCGTGAGCTGCCGTCAGTCCGGATTGCACCGAGACCTGCTCGGCGTGGGTAGCAAGAAATGAAGCGATCGGTCCGGTCAAGGCCCGCGACAGGCTGTCAACCAGTCCTGCGCGAATGAGCGCCAGGCGGCCTCGCGCCGTATGCCTGATCGCCGTCGCAATCTGGCGAGCTTCGGATACGAGCGCGGAGGCGCGTTGCCGCATCACCTCGCCGGCGGGCGTCAGCGCGAGCGGCCGGACGCTGCGGTCGAACAGCTTCACGCCAATCCGCGTCTCGAGATCAGCTACTGCCTGAGATACAGCCGGCTGCGTCAAGGAGAGTTTCTTGGCGGCCAGGGCCATGGAACGCACATCGCAAACACCGAGAAAAGCTTCAAGGGCGTGGAGATCGAAGGGTAGCCGGGTCGAGCGCGTCGCCATCTCCACAGAATAAGTATTTCTTATATTAACGTCAATTATGGCCTGATGTATAAGTTAGCCGATAATTCGGTCCGTGGTCTTATCTTCTGATCGCCCCGAAAAACCGGCAGAACAGCCCATGCCCCGCTCAGATCGCTACTCGATTTTTTCCGTCCTCATGGAGGCGCTACGCGGGCAAACCGGCTGGACCCCAGCTTGGCGCCAGGCGGCCCCCAAGCCAAGCTACGACATCGTGATCGTCGGCGGCGGCGGGCACGGGCTCGCTACGGCCTATTACCTCGCGAAGCGGTACGGCTTCAATAACGTGGCGGTCGTCGAAAAGGGCTGGATCGGCTCCGGCAACGTCGGCCGCAATACGACGATCGTCCGCTCCAACTATCTGTTGCCGGGGAACATCCCCTTCTACGAGACCAGCATGAAGCTCTGGGAAGGGCTGGAGCAGGACCTCAACTACAACGCCATGGTCTCTCAGCGCGGCGTTCTCAACCTTTATCACTCGGACGCGCAGCGCGATGCCTACGCCCGGCGAGGCAACGCGATGCGCCTTCATGGCATCGATGCCGAGTTGCTCGATCGCAATGCCGTCAAGGCGATGTATCCGTGGCTCAATTACGAGAATGCGCGTTTTCCTATCCAGGGCGGGCTGCTGCAACGTCGCGGCGGGACGGTGCGCCACGATGCCGTGGCATGGGGCTATGCACGGGGCGCCGACCGGCTCGGAGTTGATATTATCGAGAATGCGGAGGTTACCGCATTTCGCATCGCGAATGGCAGGATTGCGGGCGTCGAGACGACACGCGGCTTCATCGGTGCCAATAAAGTCGGTCTGGCGTGCGCCGGAAACTCGTCTCGTGTCGCTGCGCTTGCCGGCCTGACGCTGCCGATCGAAAGCCATGTCCTGCAAGCCTTCGTGTCGGAAGGCATCAAGCCCTTCATCGATGGCGTCGTCACCTTCGGTGCCGGTCACTTCTACATCAGTCAGTCCGACAAGGGCGGTCTCGTCTTCGGCGGCGACATCGACGGTTACAATTCTTACGCGCAGCGGGGTAACCTTCCCGCCGTCGAGGATGTCCTCGAAGGCGGGATGGCGCTGATGCCGCGCATCGGCCGGGTGCGGCTGCTGCGCTCATGGGGCGGCATCATGGACATGAGCATGGACGGTTCCCCGATCATCGACCGGACTTCGATCGATGGTCTCTATTTCAACGGCGGCTGGTGCTACGGCGGTTTCAAAGCGACCCCGGCATCGGGACTGTGCTTCGCGCATCTTATTGCTCGCAATGAGCCGCACGAAGTGGCGCGTGCCTATCGTCTCGACCGCTTCCGCACCGGCCACATGATCGATGAGAAGGGCATGGGCAACCAGCCCAACCTGCACTGAAGGCAACGCACGATGCGCATCCATTGTCCTTATTGCGGTGAACGCGGGGTCGACGAATTCTCCTACCTTGGAGATGCGAGCGTCGTGCGTCCTGATCCTGCTTCGCCCGATGCCGCGGACGCATTCTACGCGTATGCGTATGAGCGCCGGAACGTTCCCGGGGTGATGCAGGAGCTTTGGTATCACGCAGCGGGATGCCACGCTTGGCTCGTCGTTTCACGCGACACCCGCACCCATGAAATCTCCGAAGTCAAATTGGCTCAGGACGTTGCTCTCGAACGCCAGAAAGTTGCGGGCACGGCGCCATGATCCAATCGACGCAGACATCGAGACTCAATGGGCGTGGATTGATCGATCGCTCGAAGCCTCTCGAATTCACTTTCGACGGCGTTCCCTATACGGGCTATGCCGGTGATACGCTGGCTTCGGCTCTGCTCGCCAACGGCGTTCGCATGGTCGGCCGTTCGTTCAAGTATCACCGTCCGCGAGGCATTCTGACTTGCGGCTCGGAGGAGCCGAATGCGCTTGTCGAGCTTCGTTCGGGAGCGCGCCGCGAGGCCAATACCAAGGCAACCGTTGCCGAGCTCTACTCCGGCCTCGAAGCGAAAAGCCAGAATCGCTTTCCGTCGCTCTCGCTCGACCTTCTCGCCATCAACGGACTTCTGTCTCCGATCTTGTCGGCAGGGTTCTACTACAAGACATTCATGTGGCCGGCCTCGTTCTGGGAAAAAGTCTACGAGCCGATGATCCGGCGCGCTGCGGGCCTTGGCCGGGCCGCGGCCGACGAAGATCCCGATATCTATGAGAAGGCTAATGCGTTCTGCGATGTCCTGGTCATCGGATCAGGCCCTGCGGGATTGATGGCGGCGTTATCGGCGGCGCGCGCGGGAGCCAGGGTCATCCTGGTCGAAGAAGGCTTTGCTTTCGGCGGAAGGCTCCTCAGCGATGCGAAAGCCGTCGGCGGCGTGAGCGGCGTCGAGTGGGTCAATTCCGCCATCGCCGAGCTTTTGTCTTTTCCCGGCGTTCAACTGATGTCGCGAACGACGGTCTTCGGTGCCTACGATACCGGCGCCTTCGGAGCCGTCGAACGGGTCGCGGACCACGTCGCTGTCCCTGCGGCTGGCATGCCGCGGCAACGCCTTTGGCGTATCGTTGCCAAACGCACCGTCATCGCTCAGGGGTCGACAGAGCGTCCCATCGTTTTTGGCAACAACGACCGGCCGGGCGTTATGCTGGCCAGCGCGGTCCGCAGCTATATCAACCGCTTCGGCGTAGCGCCCGGCGAAACGGCCGTCGTGTTTTCGAATAACGACGATGCGGCGAGCACGATTGATGATCTCGTCAGTGCCGGCGTTACAGTTGCCGCTTTGGTCGACACCCGCCCCGCACTGCCGCCCACGCTCAAATCGCGGGCGCGCAAGCACGGGATACGCGTCTTCGAAGGCGGGGTCGTGGCGGACGCGCTCGGAAGCTCGCGCGTTGCGGGCGCTCGGATTATCGCTGCGTATGGCACCTCGCAATCAGTGGCATGCGATCTCATCGCGGTCTCCGGCGGCTTCAATCCGAATATTCAAGTGACGACGCATCTCGGCGGACGTCCGCAATGGCAGCAGGGGTTGGCAGCTTTCGTTCCGGGCGCACTGCCCAAGGGAATGGCGGTCGCCGGTGCGGCAAACGGCACGTATTCCTTGTCTTCTTGCCTCAGCGACGGTGCCAATGCCGGCGTGGCGGCTGCCTCCGCAGGCGGTTTCGAAGCGAGGGCTGCGACTATTCCGGTCGCCGATGACGAGCTGACCGATATCTCGGCCTTCTGGCACGTAGAGGGCGCAAAGCATAAAGCGTTCGTCGATCAACAGAATGACGTCACCGCTTCCGACATCCGCCTGGCGGAGCGGGAAGGCTATCGCTCGGTCGAGCATTTGAAGCGGTATACGACGCTCGGCATGGCGACCGATCAGGGCAAGACCTCGAGCGTCAACGGGCTTGCGATCCTCGCGGAGCTGACCGGGAAGACCATCCCCGCAACCGGCGTCACGGCAGCGCGTCCGCCATACACACCAGTATCGCTTGGAGTGCTTGCGGGCGACCATCGCGGCAAGCATTTCAAGCCGACGCGGCTCACTCCGTCTCACGATTGGGCGAAGGAGAGAGGCGCGGTCTTCATCGAAACCGGAATGTGGCTGCGGGCGCAGTATTTTCCGAAACCGGGCGAGAACGATTGGCTGACAACGGTCAACCGGGAAGTGACTTCCGTCAGAAACGGTGTCGGCGTCTGTGACGTCTCAACACTCGGCAAGATCGAAGTTCATGGAACGGATGCAGGTAAGTTCCTCGACCGAATCTACATCAACATGATGAGCACGCTCGCGGTGGGCAAGGCGCGCTACGGCGTGATGCTGCGCGAAGACGGCATCGCGATGGATGACGGAACGGCAGCGCGCTTCGATAGCGATCGCTACTTCATCACGACGACGACGGCGAATGCGATCAAAGTTTTGCAGCACCTCGAGCTTTGCCGTCAGTGGCATTGGCCGGATCTCGACGTGCAGCTCTTTCCAGTCAGCGATCAGTGGGCACAGTATTCGGTTGCAGGGCCGCGCGCTCGCGATCTTATTGCGAAGATCGCCGACGCGCCGTTCGACGTTTCCGACGCGGCCTTTCCTTATATGGCGGTCGCTGAGCTCAGTGCGCTCGGCGGCATCAAGGCGAGGCTCTATCGCCTGTCGTTCTCGGGCGAACTCGCTTACGAGATTGCGGTACCGGCTCGGCACGGCGAACTGTTGATGCGCAAGCTGATGTCGGGAGGGCAAGAACTCGGAGTGACACCTTACGGGACGGAAGCGTTGGGCGTCATGCGCATCGAGAAAGGGCACGTCGGCGGTTCGGAGCTTAACGGCACAACGACCGCCACGGATCTCGGTCTTGGCAAGATGGCATCAACCAAGAAGGACTTCGTCGGCCGCGTTCTGTCGCAAAGGCCCGGCCTAACCGATCCAAGCCGCCCGCGCCTTATTGGATTCAAGCCCGTCGACAAGTCGGCACGGCTTAGAGGCGGGGCGCACTTCATCGGTAAAGATGCCGAGCCCAGCGCCGCGAACGATCAGGGCTATATGACCTCGGTTGCATACTCGCCGACGCTTCGCCATTGGATCGGCTTGGGCCTACTTTCGGGAGCCGAGGCGCGCGTCGGAGAGATTTTAACCGCAATCGATCCTGTACGTGATGGCGCCGTCCAGGTCGAAGTGGTCCCGGCTACGTTTTACGATGCTGAAGGAGCGCGGCTGCGTGTCTGACCTTGTCAAGGACGTCAAAACAAAAAGTGGCGCTGCGATTTCCGAGCGGACCGACGTCGCCGTTACCCATATTGCCGCCCGGCGAGGTGCGCAGACATCGCTGGATGATCTGGCTCGCGCGACCTTCGGGACCTCCTTCCCATCTACTCCACGCGCCGTCGAAGCTGCCGGCGTGATGATTGTATGGGCAGGCCCTGACCAATGGCTCATCATTCAACGGCAAGAAGCCGGCGTCGACCTGAGCGGTCAACTTGCAAAGACATTCAATGGATTGGCTTCGGTGGTCGACGTTACCGACAGCCGCACGATTTTTCGTATTCCCGCTTCGCATCCTTCTGACGCCCTTTCAAGAAGCATGGGAATAGATTTTCACGATGCCGCTTTTAGGCCTGGGGACGTTGCAATTACGCACGTCGCCCATCTCGGCACGATTGTCTGGCGGCTTCCCGACGGCAGTGGCTATGACTTCGCCTGCGCACGTACCTATTCGAGAGATTTTCTCGATTGGCTGCGTAAAGTATAAGCTTGCGAGATGCGATAATTTTACTTTGTTCGCCCCTGCGTCCTTCAGACAATAGACAATTTCTAATCGCATAGTGGAATAATCTTTCGCGGCGTGCGAACCTATTTCAATATTAATGTCTTTACGCCGCCGTATCCGGCGGAAGGCCTTCATGTCAGATAAGACACGCAAAACCCCCGTTGCGCTTTTGGAGCCGGAACCTCTTGCGACCGGATCGAATGCGCCCGGGGCTGCCGAGCATACTCTCGAGCAGGCTATCGGCCATCAGGTGCGCCACCACCGCAAGCACGCAGGCTTGACCGTTGCCGAACTTGCCGCCGCTTCGCAAATATCTCCCGGAATGTTGTCGAAGATCGAGAACGGCCAGATCTCACCTTCGCTCAGCACGTTACAAATGCTGGCCTCGGCGCTGAACGTGCCGCTGACGGTGTTGTTTGCGTCCTTCGAGCAGCGCCGCGACTGCTCCTACGTGAAATCGGGCGAAGGCGTGGTGATCCGCCGGCGCGGAACGAAAGTCGGGCATCAATATCAGCTGCTTGGGCATTCGCTCGATGGTCCTGTCATCGTCGAGCCTTATCTCATCACCCTGTCGGATGATGCGGTTGCCTATACGGGCTTTCAACACGAAGGCGTCGAGTTCATTTTTATGCTGTCGGGCGAAGTTGAATACGCACATGCCGACCGCAGCTATCACCTGCGCGAAGGCGACGCGATCCTTTTCGATAGCGCGGCGCCTCACGGCCCGGCCCGCCTCGTGAAGACGCCGATGACTTATCTTTCGATCATCATTTATCCTCGTCCCTGATATTCGCGGGGTCGACGCCGTTCTTGAGATTTCCTTCAGAGAAAACTTCTTTCTTCTGAGTTGACATATTAGTGACTGACGCTTAGTGTCCGGAAACGTTCCTTCGTGGCCCGGTCAGGAGGCAATCATGTGCGGCATCGTCGGACTATTCCTAAAAAACCCTGCAATGGAGCCGCAGCTCGGCGAGCTTCTGTCGCGCATGCTTTCGACGATGTGCGAAAGGGGACCTGACTCGGCCGGTTTCGCCGTTTATGGCTCCGCCGAAGACGGGCGTTCGAAAATCACGCTGCAGTCGCCGAAGGCTGCTGAGGACTTCGCGAAGCTAAAAGCAGGCCTGGCGAAAGATAAGAAGTCCGACACGAAACTCAGCATCAACGACACGCATGCCGTTCTCAGTGTGCCGACCGACAAGCTCGACGCCGTCAAGACCATGCTTGGCGCCGATTATCCGTCGATCCGCATCATGGCGACCGGCGAGAATATCGAGATCTATAAAGAAGTCGGATATCCCAACGATGTCGCCAAGCGTTTCGACTTGGCGCACATGACGGGCACGCACGCCATCGGTCATACGCGCATGGCGACCGAGTCAGCGGTGACGACGCTTGGTGCCCATCCGTTCTCGACGGGAGCCGACGAATGCCTCGTGCATAATGGGTCGCTTTCGAACCACGCCAGCCTGCGCCGCGAGCTCATTCGCGACGGCATGACCTTCAATACCGAGAACGATACCGAGGTCGCGGCTTCATATCTTACGTGGCGTATGAAGCAAGGCATGCACCTAGGCGAAGCTCTCGAAAAAAGTCTCGACGATCTGGACGGATTTTTTAATTTCGTCGTCGGCACGAAATCGGGTTTCGGAGTCGTGCGCGATCCAATCGCGTGCAAGCCCGCAGTGATGGCGGAAACGGACGATTACGTTGCATTCGGTTCGGAATATCGCGCGCTTGCAGGCTTGCCTGGAATTGACAAGGCAAAGGTTTGGGAGCCTGAGCCCGCAACCGTCTATTTCTGGCAACGCTAATGCAGCAGCTAATTGGGGAACTTATGCGTACGTTTGATCTGGCCCAGAGCCCGTTGCGCGAACTCAACGAAGAGCTGCACCGGCAAACAGATGGCTCCAACCAAGCTCATTGGGAAGTTCTCAATCCGCGCGGTGGCCATGCCATCGCCGTCGGCATCGACGCGCCAATCAGCGTCGATGTCCGAGGCAGTGTCGGATACTATTGCGCGGGCATGAACAAGAAGGCGACCGTCACCGTGCATGGCTCGGCGGGCCCTGGCGTTGCCGAAAATATGATGTCGGGAAAAGTCGTCATCAAAGGCGACGCGAGCCAATACGCGGGCGCGACCGGCCGCGGCGGTCTCCTCGTTATCGAGGGAAATGCTTCATCCCGGTGCGGCATTTCCATGAAGGGCATCGACATCGTTGTTAAAGGCAATATCGGCCACATGTCGGCCTTCATGGCACAGTCGGGGCATCTGGTCGTGCTCGGCGATGCTGGCGACGCGCTTGGCGATTTAATTTACGAAGCGAAGCTTTTCGTTCGCGGCAAAGTGAAAAGCCTCGGCGCCGATTGCATCGAGAAAGAAATGCGTCCCGAGCATCAAGAGGCGCTCGCCAAGCTTCTCAAAGGCGCCGGCATCACGGACGCCAAGGCCAGCGAGTTCCGCCGGTATGGCTCTGCACGCAAGCTCTATAATTTCAACATCGACAATGCGGATGCATACTGATGTCGCCGAAAATCCCGCTTACTACGCCGCGCCAGTCGGCGACATTCGATGACTACACGCTGTCGGAGATCCGGCGCGCGGCGTCGACCGGCATCTATGACATTCGTGGCGGCGGCGCCAAGCGTCGTGTTCCGCACTTCGACGATCTGCTTTTTCTTGGTGCCTCGGTATCGCGCTATCCGCTCGAGGGCTATCGCGAGAAGTGCAGTACGAGCGTAACCCTCGGCACGAGGTTCGCGAAAAAGCCAATCGAGCTCAAGATTCCGATAACGATCGCGGGCATGAGCTTCGGTGCGCTGTCGGCGAATGCGAAGGAAGCGCTTGGGCGCGGTGCGTCGATCGCGGGTACCTCTACGACGACCGGCGACGGCGGCATGACGCCGGAAGAGCGCGGTCAGTCGAAGACACTCGTCTATCAATATCTGCCGTCCCGCTACGGCATGAACCCGGACGACCTGCGCAAAGCGGATGCGATCGAGGTCGTGGTCGGTCAAGGTGCCAAGCCCGGCGGCGGCGGCATGCTTCTCGGTCAAAAGATTTCCGATCGCGTCGCCGAGATGCGCAACCTGCCCAAGGGCATCGACCAGCGCTCGGCCTGCCGGCATCCGGACTGGACAGGCCCGGACGATCTCGAAATCAAGCTTCTGGAGCTTCGCGAAATCACCAACTGGGAGAAGCCGATCTACATCAAGGTCGGCGGCACGCGGCCTTATTATGATGTGGCTCTTGCCGTCAAGGCCGGCGCCGACGTCATCGTGCTGGACGGCATGCAGGGCGGCACTGCGGCGACGCAGGAAGTCTTCATCGAGCATGTTGGCTTGCCGACGCTCGCGTGCATTCGCCCAGCGGTACAATCGCTGCAAGACCTCGGTATGCACCGCAAAGTGCAGCTCATCGTTTCCGGCGGCATTCGCAATGGTGCCGACGTTGCTAAGGCGCTGGCGCTCGGCGCCGATGCCGTGTCGATCGGAATCGCCGCCCTCGTGGCACTCGGTGATAATGATCCGGCGCTCGAAGCTGAATACCAGAAGCTCGGCACGAAAGCGGGCTGCTACGACGATTGGCATGAAGGCCGCGATCCAGCCGGTATTACGACCCAGGATCCGGAACTCTCAAAGCGGCTCGATCCCGTACGGGCCGGTCGCCGTCTCGCCAATTACCTGAAGGTCATGACGCTTGAAGTGCAAACCATCGCTCGCGCGGCAGGACACAACAATATTCACAATCTCGAACCGGAAGACCTCTGTGCTTTGACTATCGAAGCAGCCGCAATGGCACGCGTGCCCCTTGCAGGAACGTCATGGATACCTGGAGCGAATGGTTCGGGCGGCTTTTAGGCCGCCCCTTTTTTAGCCCGCCGTCAGAGAAGCAATCGAAAAATGAAACAAAAGTGTTGAGGACAGACAGCATGGCCCACGATCTCGCCCAGCTCGCGAAAGAGCGCGGCATTCGCTACTTCATGATTTCATACACCGACCTCTTCGGATCGCAGCGCGCAAAGCTCGTCCCAGCTGCCGCGATCGCCGATATGCAAAAAGACGGCGCAGGCTTCGCGGGTTTTGCGACATGGCTCGACATGACGCCGGCGCATCCCGATCTCTTCGGCATGCCGGATGCAGCGTCCGTCATTCAGTTGCCTTGGAAGAAGGATGTTGCGTGGGTCGCTGCGGATTGCGTGATGGAGGACAAGCACGTCGCCCAGGCGCCGCGCGTCGTTCTCAAGAAGCTGATGGCCGAAGCGGCGGAACTCGGTCTCTACGTTAAGACCGGTGTCGAATGCGAGTTCTTCCTGATCTCGCCAGACGGGTCGGAAATCTCCGACGACAAGGACAATGCAGCGAAACCTTGCTACGACCAGCAGGCTCTCATGCGCCGCTATGACGTCATCGCCGAAATTTGCGACAGCATGCTCGAACTCGGCTGGGGGCCGTATCAGAACGACCACGAGGACGCCAACGGCCAGTTCGAAATGAACTGGAATTTCGACGATGCCTTGGTGACTGCCGACAGGCACTCCTTCTTCAAGTTCATGGCGCGCTCGATCGCGGAGAAGCACGGCCTGCGCGCGACATTCATGCCGAAGCCTTTCGCTGGCCTCACTGGCAACGGCTGCCATGCCCACATTTCGGTATGGGACAAGGACGGCAAGACGAATATGTTCTACGACGGGGCCGATGAAATGGGCCTGTCGCAACAGGGTTATTACTTCCTCGGCGGCATAATGAAACACGCGGAAGCCCTAGCCGCGATCACCAACCCGACCGTCAACTCCTACAAGCGCATTAACGCGCCGCGCACGATTTCCGGCGCAACTTGGTCCCCGAACACCGTGACCTGGACCGGTAACAACCGGACGCATATGGTCCGCGTGCCCGGCAAGGGCCGCTTCGAGTTGCGCCTACCTGACGGCGCTGCCAATCCGTATCTCTTGCAGGCGGTCATCATCGCTGCCGGCCTCGACGGCATTCGCTCGAAAGCGAATCCGGGCAAGCGTCTCGACATCGACATGTACCAGGACGGGCATACGGTGAAGGACGCGCCGCGTCTGCCGCTGAACTTGCTCGATGCGATCCGGGCCTACGATAAGGATACGTCGCTCAAGAGCGCGCTCGGCGAAGAATTTTCAGCAGCCTACATCAAGCTCAAGACCGCCAATTGGAATGCCTACGCTTCCCACTTCACCGATTGGGAACGCGACAACACGCTGGACTGCTGACGCCCATTTCCTCCAGAGCACCTGCCCCGGCTTTCATTTGGCCGGGGCATTTTTTTGCCTTCTGCAACTCCTCGCGGCGTCATGCCTTTCTCGGCTTCGCACGCGCTGTCGGCGTCGCATTCGCGGGGTCTTCGGGCCAAACGTGTTTGGGATATTGACCGCGCATGTCGGCTCTCACGGCTCGCCATGAGCCGGCCCAGAAGCCCGGCAGATCGCGCGTGATCTGGATCGGCCGGTGCGCAGGGGACAAAAGGTGGAGCGTGAGCGGTAGGCGGCCGCGCGCGATCGACGGATGCTCCTTCGATCCGAACAGCTCTTGCACACGGATATGAAGGGCGGGCGCGTCCGCCGCTTCGTAATCGAGCGCAAATCTATTGCCGGTCGGCGCGTCGAAATGGGTTGGCGCTTCTGCATCGAGGCGGCCACGCATTTGCCGGGGCACCAAAGTATGCAGCGCGTTTTCGAGGGTCTCGGCATCGACTTCCGAAGCGCGCGATTTGCCCGACAAAAATGATCCCAACCATTCTTCGACAGTGGGTTTCAGCGCGGCATCCGAAAGATCCGGCCACGCATCGTCGTTTTGACGAAGGAACGCGACACGGTTGCGAAGCTGAAGCTGCGCCTTCGTCCACGGCAGGGCATCAATTCCAAGATCGGCCAGGCCTCGGGCTAGAACTGGCGATACGTCGTCTTCGGCACGGATCGGCAGGGCCTCACTTTTGAGCGCAATGGCACCAAGCCGGCGAGTTCTTCGCGCTCTTACGGCGCGCGCGTCCTTGTCGAACACGATCTCGTCAATAGTCTCAACGCGGTCGGTGGCGAAGGTCTCTATCTCCGCCTCGCCGGTAGCAGTTGCGAGCATGATCCGCGTTGCGGCAGCGCGGCCTTGCAGCTCGGCAACGACAAGATACGGCGCCGAAGCCAGATGCTGGCTTTCTTCGACAATACCCGCTCGGCCGTTGGCAAGCAGGAAGCTGCCCCGCTTTCCCCGATTCTTTGCGATCCGTTCCGGATAGGCGAGAGCCAGCAACGCGGCCGGCGAATACTCTTCTCCCAAGGCCGATTTCTCGCCGACCATGCGCGCCCATTGCCTTGACAGCCCACGCATGTTCTCCGCGCGCTGCGACCGATCGCGGCGAAAATTTTCGAGGCGGACGGCAAGATCGACGTCGTTGCCTCCTATGCCTCGCTCGACGAGGATTGCGGCGAGTTCTGCGGCCGTTCTAGCGCTGCCATTCTCGCCCGCTTTGAGCACCATGCGCGCCAAGCGGGGCGGCAGGGGAAGAGCGCGAAGACGCTTGCCCTCATCGGTAATACGTCCGTAGGAGTCGAGTGCGTCGATTGCCTGCAACCCGGAACGGGCCGCTGCGATCGCGCCTTCGGCGGGAGCGTCCAGCCATGCGAGCGAGCGCGGGTCGCTTGCTCCCCACTCCGCGCAATCGAGCAGTAGTCCAGAGAGGTCGGCCGAACGAATCTCGGGTTCCGCAAAGGGCACAAGACCTTGTGTCTCTGGTTCGTCCCAGAGGCGATAGCAAATGCCAGGCGCGGTCCTACCGGCGCGACCACGACGCTGATCGGCTGAGGCGCGCGATACGCGCACCGTCTCGAGGCGCGTTATGCCGACGTCCGGCTCGTAACGAGGAACGCGGGCAACCCCGCTGTCGATGACGACGCGCACGCCTTCGATAGTGATCGAGGTTTCCGCTATCGATGTTGCGAGAACGATTTTCCGGCGGCCGGGCTTCGCTGGCGAAATGGCACGGTCTTGCGTTGCGGGGTCCAATCCGCCGTATAGCGGGACGAGATCTATGTTTGGTGGCAATGCTCGCGCACCCAGCCGCTCGGCGACGCGAGCAATCTCTCCTTGGCCGGGAAGAAAGACGAGAATGGAGCCGTCGTCGTTTGCGATCGTCCACTGCACGGTATCGACGACGTCGTCTTCGATCCGTTGCGCACGCCGGCCGAGATAGCGGGTCTCGATCGGAAATGCGCGACCTTCACTCTTGATGATGGGCGCATCGCCAAGCAGCTTCGAGACGTTTGCAGTCTCAAGAGTGGCCGACATGACGAGGATTTTCAGATCGGGCCGCAGCGCCGCACGGGCATCGAGCGCCAACGCAAGACCCAGGTCCGCATCAAGAGAGCGCTCGTGGAATTCATCGAACAGAACTGCGGCGACACCCTTAAGCTCCGGATCATCGAGGATCATGCGCGTGAAGACGCCCTCGGTCACGACTTCGATGTCCACGCGGGGGCCCGTTTTTGAATTGAGCCTGGCACGCAGGCCTATGTCCTCTCCGAGGCGACTGCCGAGGTTGGCGGCCATACGCTCGGCGGCGGCCCTGGCAGCAATACGGCGCGGCTCAAGAACGAGAATTTTGCCGTTGCGCCATTGTTCATCGAGAAGCGCGAGCGGTACGCGGGTCGTTTTTCCGGCGCCGGGCGCCGCAACGAGGACGGCGGCGCCGCTCGAACGGAGCGCGGCTCGGACGTCGTCGAGCACGACGTCGATCGGCAATGGCTCGGAGAACTTGCGCTCGGTCATGACCCGTCGGAATACGCTCGCGCGCTATGAATTCAAGCGGCGTTTCAGATCTTCGTCTTGGACTTCGACTTGGACTTGGCGGCGTTGCGTATGGCGCCGATGTTCGCCCGGTAGCTTTCTTCGCTTCCGCCTTTGAACACGGCCGAGCCTGCGACAAGAACGTTGGCGCCGGCTTCGACAACCTGCCGAGCCGTCTCGGGCGTTACGCCGCCATCGACTTCGATATCGATCGGGCGCGCGCCGACGAGCGCCTTGACGCGGCGAATCTTATCCACGACCGCCGGGATGAACGACTGGCCGCCGAAGCCCGGATTGACGCTCATCAACAGAATGAGATCGAGGCGATCAAGAACGTATTCGATGACGCTCTCGGAAGTGGACGGATTGAGCGAGACTCCGGCTTTCTTGCCGAGCGCGCGGATGGCCTGCAACGAACGATCGAGATGCGGTCCCGCCTCGGCGTGAACCGTGATGATGTCGGCTCCCGCGGCGGCAAAATCCGCGAGATAGGGATCGGCCGGGGCGATCATCAAATGCACATCGAAGATTTTCTTCGAGGCACCGCGGACGGCTTTGATAACGGGTGCGCCGTAAGTGATATTGGGAACGAAGTGACCGTCCATCACATCGCAGTGAATCCAGTCGGCTCCGGCAGCGTCCACGGCTCGGATCTCGTCGCCGAGCTTGCTGAAATCCGCTGACAGAATTGAGGGAGCGATCAGAAGAGGCCGGGACACTGATTACCTTTCAATGCGTTCGCTAAATAACTCGCCGCCGACGCTCGACGAGCTGCAAAATGAGCGGCGTCAGGATGAGCTGCATGGCGAGATCAAGCTTGCTACCAGGGATGACGATCGAATTGGCGCGCGACATGAAGCTGTCGTTGATCATCGACAAGAGATACGCGAAATCGATGCCGCGCGGCTCCTTGAAGCGGATGATGACCATAGATTCGTCGGGCGTCGGTATCCATCGCGCGATGAACGGGTTCGAGGTGTCGACAGTCGGAATCCGCTGAAAATTGATGTCGGTCTGCGTGAACTGGGGACAGATATACTGAACGTAGTCGGGCATGCGCCTGAGGATCGATTGCGTCACATCTTCGGTCGTGTAGCCGCGCTCTGTACGGTCACGCTGGATCTTTTGAATCCACTCGAGGTTGATCACCGGCACGACGCCGATCTTGAGATCGGCGTGGCGCGCAACATCATGATCTCCCGTTACGACGGCGCCGTGCAGGCCCTCGTAAAGCAAGAGGTCCGTGTCGGGTTCAATCTCTTTCCAGGGCGTGAAGGTGCCGATCGGCGTCCCGAATACGCGGACTTCTTCGTCGTCGTGGACGTAATGGCGAAGCAGCCCCTTGCCACTCTCGGAATACGTGCGGAAGAGCGTCTCGAGCTCCTCAATGAGATTCGCCTCCATGCCGAAATGGCTGAAGTTGTGATTGCCGCGCTTGGCCGCCGCCTTCATCGCCTTTTCCATGCCGCAGCGATCGTAGCGATGAAAGGCGTCACCTTGCACAAAGGCCGCCCTGACGTGCTCGCGGCGAAAAATGTTGTCAAAGGTCTGCCGCACCGATGTCGTTCCTGCTCCTGAAGAACCGGTGACGGATATGATCGGATGCTTAATCGACATTGACGAGGCTCGAGACGCTTCGGTTCACGGATGCGGAAGTCATGGCAAAGCCCTGAAGAGGCCGCGCCGGCCGAACAGCGGCGAGCGCTCGCCCTTGAATTCCTGGCCGCTATAAATGCGCATAACTCGATCGACCTCATCGCGTGAGCCGCAAATCAGCGGCGTCTTCTGATGGAGAGCGGCCGGCACGACGTCAAGCACGCGCTCGCGTCCGGTCGAAGCTCGTCCTCCCGCCTGCTCGACGATCCAACTCAACGGATTAGCCTCATAGACGAGACGAATGCGGCCCTGGCGGAAGCCCTTCCGGCGATCGCCAGGGTAAAGGTAAATGCCGCCGCGCGTCAGGATGCGGTAGACGTCGGCCACGGGCGAACCCGTCCATCGCATATTGAAATCATGACCGCGTGGGCCGTTGGCGCCGTTCTCGCAATCGTGGATGTAGATGCGGATCGGATCGTCCCAATGGCGTGCGTTCGACGCGTTGATTGCGTATTCATCCGCTTCAGGGGGGATCGAAACGTTGCGCGTCGTTAAATGGTAAGTCCGCGTTTCCTTATCGAGCGTGAAAATCTGAGTACCGTGGCCGACCGTGAGAGCCAGAACCGTTTGTGGGCCATACACGAAGAAGCCCGCGGCGAGCTGATGGGAACCCGGCCGAAGAAATGCCGCCTCTCCAGCGGACGACGGGTGACGCGGCAGGATAGAAAAGATCGTTCCGACAGAGACGTTCGCATCGACGTTCGACGATCCGTCCAGGGGATCGGTCGCAACCAGAAGCGGTGCGTCGTTCTGAATTGCAATGGGGAACTCTGATTCCTCGGAGGCGAGCGCCGCTACGGGCAGGGCTTTCAACTCCTCGACAATTATATTGTTGGCGAGGACATCGATTTCCTTCTGCTCGTCGATTTCGCCGGCACGCGCGACGACCCGGCCAAGCTTGTTGGCCAGCGCTCCCCGGCCGATGAGCTCCGAAAGACCGGCGCTTGCCGCCGCGAGCGCGAGAACGGTCTCCGCGACTTGGCCGCGTGTGCGGCCGTCCAGCGTCCAATTCGACAGATACTCCTTAAGTGTCGGGAGACCCATTATGCCCTTCCAGCGCCCACCTGCCATTCACCGCGCCGTGCTTATCTAAGCTTACTTGAGCGCGAGAAGCGAGACAGCAGTTTTGACGTCAGTCGTGCATAGGCAAGTCGACGGATTTTTGCTGGGGTGCAACATAAGTATTGCCGGGCCGCTGCCTGCGCGTGTGCCCCGTGTCAGAATTCGCAAACTATTAAATGTTAGTCAATCGCGGCTGAGCGGATCTCGCGAGCCGATCAAACGTCGAATTCTTCGATCTTGGAGAACGCCTGTCTCAAGGCATCGGACCAAGCGCCGGAGAGTTTGCGAAAATACTCGTCGTCTGCGCCGATCCGCTTCTCGCGCGTCACGTCAAGCGTATCGCGCTCATAGATTACGAGGTCGAGCGGCATGCCGACGGAAAGGTTCGATCGCAACGTCGAGTCGAATGACAGAAGCATCAGCTTCGCCGCCTCGCCGAGACGCATGTCGGAGCGCGCCACCCGGTCCAGGATCGGCTTGCCATACTTATGCTCGCCGATCTGAAAGAACGGCGTGTCGTCCGTCGCCTCGATAAAGTTGCCCTCCGGGTAGATCTGAAAGAGCCTGGGCCTTTCGCCCTTGATCTGTCCGCCGAAGATGAAGTTGGTGTTGAATCCGAGTTTGCTGGCTTCAAGGGCGGCACCGTCGATGCGGCGCGCCTCGCGAATAGCGTCGCCGACAACCCGAGCGGCCCTGTACATGTTCGGCGCGGAATTGAGCGTCGCGACGTCCTCGTCGGCCTCTTCAGCGAGGTGCTCGTTGAGCAGGCTGACGATGGCCTGAGATACTGCGAGATTGCCGGCGCTCAAAAGCACAAGGACGCGATCGCCCGGACGGCGCCAGACCTGCAGTTTCTTATATTGGGCGATGTTGTCGACGCCCGCGTTCGTACGCGTATCGGCCGCGAACACGAGTCCGCACTCCAGGCGGAACGCTACGGCGTATGTCATAAAACTTCTCCAGGGTCGGCAGGCTGCTACTGTTGCTGGCTGCTCTGCTGCTGAACTTCGACGATGACGTCAAGCTCTTCGTTCGCAATGCCTCGTCTAGAGCCGCGAATTGGCGCCGCGTACGTCGCGTCGAGCCCCGTCGCCAGCCTCACGTACTTCTCCGTAGGGCATACCCGATTGGCGGCGTCGAAGCCAACCCATCCCAGTCCTTCGAGCCAAGCTTCCGCCCAGGCGTGATTGGCGTCGGACGGCCCATCGGCGCCCGTCAGAATATAGCCGCTCACGTAGCGCGCCGGAATACCGAGAGACCGCGCGACCGCAATAAAGATATGGGCGTGGTCCTGGCAGACGCCTTTGCCTTCCTTCAACGCCTCGGCGGCTGTGGTATGAGCATTTGTGGGGCCGATCTTGTAGTTGACGGCGTCGCGGACAGCATGCATCAGATTGTGCATTCCGCGGATATCAGGCTTGGCGCCTGCCGCCCGGCCAAGTGCGCGAATTTCATCGGTAGCAGCCGTCTTCGGAGTCTGGCGGCGATAGACCCTGAGAGGTGCCGGATCGGTGAGCCCGCGCACGATGCCGGCGCGATTTTCTGTATCGACGACACCTTTGGCGATGATGAGCAATTCTGAATGCTCCTCAGTGGTACTCGCAAGATGCACGAGATTGCCGAAGCCGTCGCGGAACGGCTTCACCGCATCGATGCCGGGAGCGCTGACGCGCCATTCAATCACCCGCTGCCCTTGAAAAGACGGAGGTGTGAGGCGCAGCGCCAGAATGGAATACTTTGTCGGCTCGCTATAGACGTATCGCGAAACATGCCCAATCGAAATACGCATCGTCGGACCCTTAATCGCTGAAGTGATAAGCGGCGGAGATCTCGTTGCCGAGCTTGTTGTTGCGGGCAATGAAGTCCTGCACAAACTCGTGCAGCCCGGATTGGAAAATGTTTTGCATGTCGGCTTCGAGCAGGAGATCGCGTGTCAATTCAGCCGTCATCTGGCAGTCGTGCCTATCGCCATAGAAGACGGCGAGGTCGCGAAGCGCCGCGGTCAGCTCATCGTAGCATGAACGAAGCGAGCGGGGCATCTGGCGGTTGAGAATCATGAAGTCCGCAATTTTGAGCGGCCGATAGTGATCCTTGAAAACCCACCGATAGCTGCGATGCGCCGAGACCGAACGTAAAAGCGCGGCCCACTGGTAGTTGTCCTTTTCGCTGCCGACCATCTCGCTCGACGGCAGCAAGTGATAATACTTGACGTCCAGGATACGAGCCGTGCTGTCGGCGCGCTCGAGAAACGTTCCGACTTGGCTGAAATAAAAAGTGTCGTTGCGCAGGATCGTATTCAGCAAGGCGCCGCGATAGAGCGCGGAGCGTGAACGCACCCAGTCCAGAAGCTCGGGGAGCGAATTCGAGGTTACGGTCGCCGGACGGATCGCCGAGAATTCCAGCCACGCGCTATTCAGGCTCTCCCACATTTCGCGTGTCAACGCGGTGCGCTGAGCCCTCCCGTTTCGGCGCGCGGCCGCAAGGCAAGATGCGATACTCGACGGATTGGACGTATCGAACAGCATATAGTCGATGACGTTTTGCGACATGAGCTCGCCGTGGCGCTGCGTGTAGCCTTGCATACACCCCGCGCTTTCGAGCGTCGACCGCCAGTCTTCGTGGAAGCTCTCGCCTTCGCGCGGCAGCAACACGATGCGGTAACCGACCTCTAGGAGGCGCGCTATGTTCTCCGCGCGCTCGATATAGCGCGACAGCCAAAAAAGATCGTTTGCCGTCCGTCCAAGCATTCCGAAACTATTCCTGCAGCACCCATGTATCCTTGGTGCCGCCACCTTGGCTCGAATTGACGACCAGCGAGCCCTTTTTCAAGGCAACGCGCGTCAACCCTCCCGGCATCAGCCGCACCTGATCGCCAATGAGCACGAAGGGACGCAAGTCGAGATGTCTGGGTGCAACGCTCGAGTCGGCGAGCGTCGGACATGTCGAAAGCGAGAGCGTCGGCTGGGCGATATAATTTTTCGGGTTCGCGACGAGCTTCGCCCGGAATGCTTCGATCTGTTCCTTGGTGGACTTCGGGCCAACGAGCATGCCGTAGCCGCCGGAGCCGTGCACTTCCTTGACGACAAGATCGGCAAGATTCTCGAGCACATACTTGAGACTGCCAGGTTCGCGGCAGCTATAGGTTTCGACGTTGGCCAGAATTGGCGACTTCCCGGTGTAGAACTCAATGATGGCCGGGATGTAGCTGTAAATCGCCTTATCGTCTGCGATGCCAGCTCCCGGCGCATTGACGATCGTCACGCGGCCAGACCGATAAACGTCGAATATTCCAGGCACACCAAGCAACGATGTGGGGTCGAAGACGAGGGGGTCGAGAAAATCGTCGTCGACGCGGCGGTATAGCACGTCGACCCGCTTCAGGCCCTCCGTCGTCTTCATGCGGAGAAGACCGTCGATGACGACGAGATCCGAACTCTCGACCAGCTCGACGCCCATCTGGTCGGCCAAGAACGAGTGTTCGAAGTAGGCGCTGTTGTAGACACCGGGCGTCAGCAGCGCGATCGTCGGCTCGGCATCGAGATTTGCCGGCGCGACGCTTTCAAGCGTCTTCAGTAGTGCGTCCGTATAATTCTCGACGGGCCTCACCCGATTGCGGCTGAAGAGATCGGGGAAGAGATGCATCATCGTCTCGCGGTTCTCGAGCATGTACGAGACGCCGGACGGGGTGCGTGTATTGTCTTCGAGTACCCTGAAGTCGTTTTCGCCGATGCGGACGAGATCAACGCCGATGATGTGGCTGTAGACGCCGCGTGGCGGGTCGACGCCGATCATTTCCGGCAGGAATGCCGAGTTCTGGATGACCAGTTCCTCGGGGATCTTGCCGGCCTTCAGGATCTCCTGACGGTGATAGATGTCGTAGAGAAAGGCGTTGAGCGCCCGAACGCGCTGCTCGATGCCTAGTTCGAGACGGCGCCATTCGTCAGCCGCGATGATGCGCGGAAGGATATCGAAGGGGATGAGCCGCTCAGCGGCCTCCTCGGCGCCGTAAACCGCAAAGGTGATGCCGGAGCGCCGGAATAGGACTTCCGCCTCGGCGGATTTCTGCCGCAGCGTCTCGAGGTGCTGAACGCCCAGCCACTCCGCGAACGCCCGATAGGGCGCGCGGATTTCGCCGCCGAAGCCGTTCATTTCGTCGAATGCCGCGACCAAGACCACCCTCCCGTCACGATTCTTTTCGGATAGGTATCGCAAAGGCTAGGCCAATTTACGCAAAGCCCGGAATTGCTGCACCTAAGTATTCACAACAGGAGCAATTTGCTTCCGAAATATGCAGCCATCGACTTTATAAGCATAAAATTCCGGCAAGTAGTGAAGAAGGGTGGTGGGGATCCACTCGCGCGGAGCGTGTCACGTCTTCGCCGGGTCAATGAGCCCTGGAACGAGCGCAGCGGATCCGGATTTCAAGCCCCATGCCGTCGTAACGCCCAGAAGGGCCATCGCGGCGCCGGCGAGAAGCAACGTTGAGAGTGTCCCGGCCCGCTCCAAGCTCATCCCGTAGACGATCGGACCGAACGCCTGACCTAGGAAAACAAAAAACGAATGCGCTGCCACTCCCGAACCGCGGTGTCGAGGCGCGAGCTCGGTGGCCTGTGTCTGCAGCGAATTATGAATCATATAGAAGCCGACGCCGACAACGACGAAAATTGCCATTTCCGCCGGCCAGGATGCCCCGAACGACAGCAGCGCCAGTTCGAGGCCTGAAACGACGCCGCCTGACATGATAAGCTTGTAGAGACCCAGTCGGCCCAACATGAAACGGACCAGGGCCGTATAGATGAAGCCGCCCAAGCCAAAACCCGAGAGCACGAAGCCTGCTTCCTTCAGACCCCCGGCGCCACGCTGTTCGAGCAGCACGGCGACATAGGGAAATAGCCCGAAGATCACGATGCCTTCGACGAACACGGCTGAAAAGCAGACGACCGATCGCGGGTTGGCGAACACAGCTCGATAGCCATCGAAGAACTCGCCCCGACTGGATTCGGCCGGTTGTGACGGGGCGCTTGAGCGCAACTGCCAGACCGTCACGATGAGGGCCACCAGCGTCAAAGCTGTCGCGGCGCCTGTTGCTACGCGCCAACCGAAATAGGACGCCACAAATCCGGAGCCGATCGAGCCTGTGAGCTGGCCCGCGATAATCGCCGTCAAGACACGCGACAGGGCAAGCTGGCGCTCGGTCATCGCGAACCGATCGCCGACGATCGCAAACGCCAGGGGAATGATACCGCCCGCGGCCGCGCCACCGACAAGGCGTGCAAGAGAAAGCATGTCGAGCGTCGGAGCCGCGGCGGATGCGGCGAGACACACGACCAACAGGGAAAGAGCGATCTTGATGATGCGGGCTTTGCCAAACGCATCGCCAAGCGCGCCGAGAACGGGTTGGGAGAGCGTAGGGAAAAGCGAAGAAGGAGGCGAGCATCGCCACCAACGCAGGATCGACGCCGAGGTCGCGCGAAATGTCGGGCACGACGGGATCGATGAGGCGCATCGACATCGAGCTGACGAAGCAGCTCGCGGCGAGGATGGGTAGGAGGCGCATTTCGGAGATCGATTGGCCAGAATAAAGCGCAGCCTTCCTAACAGGAACGGGGCAAGCCGCGTAAGACCTGCCCCGTATGGCAGTGTTGTTCCAGGCGCACGTTAGGCTCGCGACACCCACTCAGCTGTCATCCCGGCCGGGAGCGCAGCGATGAGCCGGGACCCAGGACTAAATTCTGGATTCCGGGTCTGGCAAGAAGGCTCGCCCGGAATGACAAGCTTGGGTTCGCGCCGGCGACTGCTGCGCGGAGCCAACCGCCGGCGCGAGCCGTTAAAACAGCCCCTGGATCTGGCCTTTATCGTCGAGGTGGATCGAATCGGCGGCGGGAACTTTCGGGAGCCCCGGCATCGTCATGATCTCACCGGTCACGACGACGACGAACTCGGCCCCAGCCGAAAGCCTCAGCTCGCGGATCGGCACGATATGGCCCGTCGGCGCACCGCGCTTCGTCGGATCGGTCGAGAACGAGTACTGCGTCTTCGCCATGCACACCGGTAGATGTCGGAAGCCTGCAGCCTCGAGATCCTTGAACTGCGTCTCGACGCTTGAATCGCAGGAGATATCGGCCGCGCGATAAATCTCCGTCGCGATCGTCTTCACCTTGTCGCGCAGCTTCATGTCGTCGGGATAGAGCGGCTTGAAGTTTGCCTTGCCTTCGTCGATCACCTTGACGACGTGGCGCGCAAGCGCCTCGGTGCCCTTGCCGCCATCCGCCCAGTGCGTGCACAGGAATGCTTTTGTTCCCATGCTTTCGGCGGCTTTTTGAACCTCAGCGATTTCGGCGTCGGTGTCGGTGATGAACTTATTGACCGCGACAACCGCGGGCACGCCGAACTTGTTCACGTTCTCGATATGACGCGTGAGGTTAGCGCAGCCCTTGGCGACCGCTGCCGGGTTTTCGTTTTTGAGGTCGTCCTTGGCGACGCCGCCGTGCATCTTGAGCGCGCGCACGGTCGCGACGATGACGACGGCCGAAGGGGAAATGCCAGCCTTACGACATTTGATGTCGAAGAACTTCTCCGCGCCGAGATCGGCGCCGAAGCCCGCTTCCGTCACCACGTAGTCGGCAAGCTTCATCGCCGTCTTCGTCGCCAGAACGGAATTACAACCGTGCGCGATATTGGCGAATGGACCGCCGTGGATGAAGACCGGGTTGTTTTCCAGCGTCTGTACGAGATTTGGCTGCAGGGCATCCTTGAGCAACACCGTCATGGCGCCGTCGGCTTTGAGATCGCGGGCGCGGATCGGCTTCTTATCGCGCGTATAGGCGACAATGATGTTTCCGAGACGGGCTTCGAGGTCCTTCAGATCCTTAGACAGGCAGAGGATCGCCATCACTTCGGAGGCGACCGTGATATCGAAGCCGTCCTCGCGGGGGAAGCCGTTTGATACGCCGCCGAGTGAATTGACGATCGAGCGCAGCGCGCGATCGTTCATGTCGAGGACGCGCTTCCAGGCGATCCGGCGCTGATCGATGCCGAGGGCGTTGCCCCAATAGATGTGATTATCGAGGAGGGCCGAAAGCAGATTGTGCGCGCTCGTGATGGCGTGGAAGTCACCGGTGAAGTGGAGGTTGATGTCTTCCATCGGCACGACTTGGGCGTAGCCGCCGCCCGCAGCGCCGCCCTTCACGCCGAAGCACGGTCCAAGCGATGGCTCGCGCAGCGCGGCGATGGCTTTCTTGCCGATATAGTTAAGGCCGTCGCTCAAGCCGACGGTCGTCGTCGTCTTGCCTTCGCCGGCAGGCGTCGGACTGATTGCGGTGACGAGAATCACCTTGCCGTCTTTATTGACCTGAATCTGGTTTATGTAATCCGTGGAGACTTTGGCCTTGGTCCAGCCATAGGGAATAAGTGCTTGCGACGGGATGCCGATTTTTGCTGCAACCTCGGCGATCGGCTTTATCTTTGCTTCGCGCGCAATCTCTATGTCGGACTTCACGGGCACGGGTCTTTCCTCCAAGAAATCTTTTTTGATTGGACGGGTCTTAATAGTGTCGGGTGGGCCGCGATATTGGACTGCGGTGGAACACACGCCAAGCACCTGCGGCCAAAAATCCGGAATCAGCGTGAGCGCTCGGCGGGATACGCGCTGATGCCTTAGTTAGCTCGATGACGCAAGGCGTTCTCAGCGTCGCGGGGGGCACGGATAAATTTCGCATCTATGATGCGGTGCGATGGGGGAAGGTTCGATGCTCTCTATACGGACCGAGGGGGACCAAGGCTTGCAGGAACGGACCGATCGAGTCTTCGATCATTTGCGCGGCTTCGGGCGCAAGACGTTGCGCCGCCGCATCTACGAAATCATCGAGGTCGGCCACGGCGAGGATTTGGCAAGCAAGATCTTCGATGCCTTCATCGTGACTCTCATTCTGCTCAACGTTGCGGCGTTCGTGGCTGAAACCGTGCCCGCGCTCCGTGCGGCATGGGGCAGGTGGTTCTATTGGTTCGAGATCTTCTCGGTCGCCGTCTTCACGATCGAATATGCCTTGAGAATCTGGACGGCGGTCGAAGTTCCTTATTTATCCCGCACCGCACCCTGGAAGGCACGACTCAAGCTTGCGCGCCAGCCGGCGCTGCTCATCGATCTCTTCGCGTTCTTGCCCTTCTATCTCCATTTCTTTGCGATCGACCTTCGCGTTCTGCGGACACTCAGACTTCTCAGGTTCCTGAAGCTGTCGCGCTACTCACCAGCGATGTACACGCTGATGCGTGTGCTTTCGAACGAACGCAAAGCGCTTCTCGGCGCTGGTCTGCTGCTGGCGACGGCGCTGCTCTTTTCCGCGACGCTGATGTATTACGTCGAGGGCGATGCCCAGCCCGAAAAGTTTGGAAGCGTGCCGGAAGCTGCCTGGTGGGCGATCGCGACCTTGACGACGGTCGGCTACGGCGACGCAACACCAATCACCGCACTCGGCAAGGTCATCGGCGGGATCACGATGATCACCGGCCTCTGCATTCTGGCATTGCCTGTTGCCATTATCTCGACGGGCTTTGCGCAGGAGCTGCAACGGCGTGATTTCGTCGTCACTTGGTCGCTGATGTCACGAGTGCCGCTGTTGGCACGCCTTGACGCCAAAGAGGCTGCAGAGATCATGCCTTTGCTGCAGGCGCACAATCTTCCGCCCCACGTCGAGGTTATTCGCAAAGGCATGCCGGGCGATGCCATGTATTTCATCGCGTCGGGCAAGCTTGAGACACACACGGGGGAGGGGCAAAAGACATACGCCGCGGGTGATGTCTTCGGCGTCGGGGCGATGCTCGATGACGGTGTGCATGACGTCGCGATCGTCACCGCTTCGAAATGCCGATTGTTAAAGCTGGATAGAGACGACTTTCATCGCCTTGCATCGAAGCAACCGCACATCGCCTCGCACATCCGTCGTCTCGCTTCCGACTTTCGCGACGAAGTTTAAGCGGGACTAGTTTGCGGCGCCGACGCTTGCGAGCACAATCGAGATTAGGTCCGCAGCACGGTGCCTGAGCTCGGAAGGCCCGTTCGCCGATCGCTTCTGGCCCATAACGGAGTTCGTCAGAAGCTTCGAGAGTTCGGCCGCTGACAATCTCAGGGTAGATTGCGAGCGCACCAAAGGCTCGAGAATGTCTGTCAGAATGGACTCGAAATCCGCGAAAGCGTTCGTGACAACCTCCGCGGAGAACTCATACCCGGATTCGAGTAAGTCCTTCGCGTCGGGGGACTTCTGGATGAGCTCGCAGGGACCTACGAACCAAATCTCAAACGCGAAAGTCAGCTTCTCTCGCGCCGTATGGAAGGAACCTACGTCTCGGCGGATCTTTCCCAGCATTTCGGCGAACGTCTGCGACAGAACGGCTGTAAAGATCTCTTCTTTCGATGGGATAACGAGATAAAGGGCCGGCCTCGACATCTTGGCGGCATCAGCGATGTCGCCCATTGTTACCCGGCGATATCCGTATCTCATAAATACCTGCCGAGCCGCGGCAAGGACCGCTTCTCGTTTTGCGTCCGACATCCATCAAGCCTTGACAAAATTTGCTAGATTGTCAATTCTGACATTAAGACGATAATTGTCATTGTGACGGCGTGCCGTTGGCACCCCAACGCGTGAGGTGGCCAGATGAAGCTTTCAGGGAATACAGTGCTCGTCACGGGCGGGTCTACCGGCATTGGTTTCGAGTTGTCGAAGCATCTCGTCGCGCGAGGAAACACCGTCATCATCACCGGTCGCGATCCGGCGAAACTCGGAGCGGCCAAGCGCGCGGTTCCGGCGCTCGTAACCTACCAAAGCGACGTCGGCGATCCGAAGGCAATCGTTGCGCTCTACGACGAGGTGACGAACGCTTTTCCCACTCTCAATGTTCTGATCAACAACGCCGGGATCATGCGCGTCATCGACTTCAACCAGGCGGGGCGCGATCTTGAAGATCTGACGCGCAAGATCTCTATCAATCTCGACGGTCCGGTGCGGATGGTGCAACAGTTTCTTCCGCAACTCAAAAAGCAAAAACGTGCGGCGATCGTCAACGTCTCGTCCGGCCTCGCTTTCGTTCCGCTGCCGATCTCGCCGATCTATTGCGCAACGAAAGCGGCGCTGCACTCGTTCACCCAATCGCTTCGCGTGCAGTTGAAGAAGACCAACGTGCAGGTGTTCGAACTCGCGCCGCCGGCGACGGAGACGCCTTTGATGGGTGGCGATTTCGCCGGTGTCGATCTTGCGAGTGCGCATTTGATGAGTGTCGAAACGCTGGCGAAGCAAGCACTACGGGGATTAGAGCAAGACCGGCTCGAAATTCGTCCGGGCGAGAGCAACGTGCTCAAGCTGATGAGCCGGATCGCGCCGGAATTTGCGTTACGTCAGTTGAGCGATGCGGCCGATCGCATGATGGCGAGCGCGAAACACTGATTTCGAATTTCGTCGAGTAGCCAAATAAAAAAGCAGCGAGCCGTGGGCTCACTGCTTTTCCGCGCATTCAAAGTCTTAGGGACTTACTTCTTGACGCAGGTCTTCGTCGCCTTGTCCCACTTCATGTCCTTAGCCTTCTTGCAGTCGGCTTTGGTCTTCGGGGCTGCATCGTCAGCATAGGCAACGACGGGGGCCGAAACGGCCATCAGAAGACCGGCAACGACGGCGCCGCTGAGAATCTTGGAAATCATTCGTCTCTCCTTCGCGTTTCCTTCGGCCATGGCGGCCGTAAGACAGCGCTGGATACGGAAGGTTCTTTGCCAGTTTCTGGCGGCCAGCATACATTTGCGTAAGGTTGCGCTGCCCCTTGCCCAACTATAGGAAAAGGCAGCGATTCTCAGATCGTCATTACAGAAATGAAATCTGATTCGGCACAGCGTCATCGGCCCTGAGACGAACGTGTGACGCCATTTCATACGCAAAGGGCCATAAGCGCTATTTGAATCACGACGTTCAGCCGACGGCTCGCACCACAAGCACAGTGGCGTTGTCTTGATACGGCTCGCGCAGCGCTTCGATAGACCGAATGATCGCTTTCGCGACCGCGGTGGCGCCATCCTTCGCATAACCCTGAATGACGCGCGCGATTTCGTTTGTCTCAAGCGTCGCGATACCGTCGCTTGCCAAGATGATGTAGTCACCTGGCTCTAGCTTCAGCGGCTGCCGCGAGACGTCGAGGAGGTCGATCTCTTCGCCGGTCACTGCGGAACGCAACATGTGCCGCCGCGGATCATGACGGGCTTCGACCGCTGTCAATTTGCCTTCGGCGACCATGCGGTCGAGTTCAGGCGCGAGCGAATGATCCTCGTTTAAGAGGGCGACCTCGCCGCGCCGGAAAAGAAAGAGCGGACTATCGCCGACGCTCACCCATTCGATGCCGACCGGTCCGAAAGCCGCGCCGACGAGAGTCGAGCCCATCCCCGCAAGTAACGGGTTCTCGGCGATCTTATTTGCGATCGCTGCGTTAGCGGCGCCGAGACCGGCAATCAGCCGCTCGCTCACGTCTCCCTTCGCCGCCGCAACGAACTTCAGAAAATTCTCGCAGACGGTCCGGCTTGCCAGCGCGCCGCCGGTATGGCCGCCCATGCCGTCGGCAAGGACCGCAAAGCCGCTCTGGTCGTAGCCGGGCCCTTCGCTCGATAAAGCTACAGGGTCTCCGCCGTCCGACAGGAACGCGGCTGTGTCCTCCTGGTAGTCGCGGGCTCCGCGCGTTGCGGCGACTGCATGCTCGAACGGCGGCATTCGATCCTTAAGCTTCGGATATCTCGGACCAGTCGAAGTCGCTCCCGCAGAACGGCAGGAATGCGACTTGCGTGCGCCCGAGTGTTATGACGTCCATCGGCTGCAGCGGCACAGGGCCCGCCGGTCGCTTGTCGTTCACGGAAACGACATTCGTCTTAGCAAGATTTGGTACGAAGAGGAAAGACCGATCGCTCGAATCGTAGCGCACGTAGGCCTGCGCTTCATTCGAGATGGCGTCATCGCCAAAATCGAGCGGAATACGGTTATCGGCGGACCTTCCTACGGTGTTATTGCCCTCGTAGATGGGCCGGAACGAGCCTAGTCCTGGGCCGCCAACAACGATCAGGAACCCGACGACCGGATCGCGCTCGAACACGCCGTGCTCGATTTTCTGCTTGCCGCGGACGAGAACGGTGCGCGCAGGCGCCTCCGGCTCCACTTTTCGCGGCTTTGACTCCGGGCGGATCACCCGCGTCGTGGGGGGCGGGTCCGTTTCATTCGGCGCGCCCAGCTGATCGGGAATTTTGGGCTCGGGACCGGTTCGCGCTAGTCTTGCTGCCTCCTCGGCGCTCAGGACTTCGGGTTTTGCTGCCGGGGGCGGGGGCGCAATCTTTTCTTCGCTCGAGGCCGCAATTCCTGACTGTGGGCCAGCGGGCGGAGCCTGAACTGGGGCAGGTGCAGCGGCCACCGGAGCCGGATCATCACGCCCCGCAGCCATGAGGGCATCTCTGAGTGAGCCAAGAAACTTGTGCGCTTTCATGGCCTTCGCCTCGTTGCCTGTAGTCGTTTCACCTCGCTCGACGGCCATCAAAATCTCCCTCCGATTTGAAACAGGCACAGCCTTCCGCGGTGCCAGCGACTATTCGTGAAACGCATGAACCGGAACCTAGACAGAACCTTGGCGATGACGTGAGTATTATCCGGCGCCGGCGCGAAAGCGCAGCTTGCCGGGTCCGAGCTGAATGAGGTCGCCATCGTTGAGGCGCGCTTCGCAGCAGCGCTTTCCGTTGACGATCAACCCGTTACTTTCAACACCCGTCAGATCGGTGATGTGCCAATCGTCGTAATCTTCGCGGTGGATAGCAGCGTGATAGCGGTGCACAGACCTGCTTGGGATGCGAACGTCGTTATCGTCCTCCCGACCAATTCTCAGCATATCGCGCAGAATTGCGCAGCGCATGCCGTGGCCACCATTCTCGATCTCGACAAAGGGAATCCCGTGGTGTGAGCCTGGGACGTCCGAGACATCTGCTTCGAAATTGTCATCGTGCCCGGGCCGATAGCGGCGCGGCGCGTCTGGCAAGCGTGTGAGCGGCTCGAGGATTTTGTTGAGCATCGTAAGAAGGGGTAAGCTGGCCGCAAGCGCAAGGCCGAGCATCAACGCCGGAGCCGCCCGATAACCTTCGAAAATTGCAGCTTGCACAACACTTGCGAAGCGAAGAGACGTATCGAACACGGTTTCCGCGCTGCTTGCGTGTGCCGGTAAAGTCAAGACTGCAATGGCATGCAGAATCGCCGTACCGGCTACGGTGGTTTTATTCCATCGTGATTGCGTGTGCGTCATGATTCGCGTCCCAACCGCACGACGCGATTTAGGCTGAGAGATGGCGGCGGCAACATGGCTGGAAAACGACACCGTGAGGATTTATTCAGCGTGGGTTCATCGCCCGTCGATACGCCACATTCTTGCTTCATGTGGACAAAACAGAGACAAGAGGTAGCGGGCTGGCTCTGAGATTACGGCAAAACCAGCGTTAGAGGCGTGTAATCAGAAGCGCGCGGACGGCCCGCGCACGAGGACCATGACGCAGCTTGTTGCTTTACCTGACGGCACGGAGCTTGCGGGCGATTACAAGATCGTGCGCGTCCTCGGCGCAGGCGGCTTTGGCGTCACCTATCTTGCCGACGAGCCGGAACTCACTCGCAAAGTCAGCATCAAAGAATACTTCCCGAGCGATTTCGCACTCAGAACCGAGAGCCTCGAAGCGACGCCGCGTTCCGAGGGCTGCACGAGCGACTACAATTGGGGGCTCGACCGCTTCGTCGAAGAGGCGCAAACGCTCGCAAAATTCGACCACCACAACATCGTCAAGGTGCATCGCATTTTCCGCGCGAACAACACCGCCTACATGGTGTTGCGGTTCGAGGAAGGCAAAAATTTCAAAAGCTGGCTGAAGGATCTCGGCCGGGCGCCGCGGCAGAAGGAGCTCGATCAGATCGTCGCGCCGCTGCTCGACGCGCTCGAAGTCATCCACAAAGCCGACTTTCTGCATCGCGACATTGCGCCCGACAACATCATCATCCGCAATACGGGCGATCCGGTGCTGATCGACTTCGGTGCGGCGCGAAGCGATATCGCCGCCCATTCGAAAACCAAAACCGTCTCGGCGCTCGTCAAGCCCGGCTACAGCCCCTATGAGCAGTATGCCGAGACGAGCCGTCAGCAGGGGCCGTGGACCGACATCTACGCTTTTGCGGCGACGCTCTATCATGCCGTAACCGGAAAGCGGCCGCCCAACTCGCCGTCTCGCATGTTGAAAGACGAGATGGTGCCGGTCCGCGAGGCGGCACTTGGCGGCTATCGCGCGTCCTTCCTCGATGCCATTCAACAGGCGCTGACGCTTGTCGTCGATGGCCGTCCGAGGTCGGTTGCAGCTTGGCGCGGCGCGCTTCTCGCGCCGGAGCCGGAAAAGCCTGGCCTGTTTCAGCGCTTCAAGGAAAAAACGGAAGTCCGGCGCCGCAAGGATGACGCGCAGCGCGTTGCCGAGGCCATCACCCAGACGCCTGTTCCGCCGCCACCGGACGCACCCGGCCCCAAAGGCGGGCTTCTGGATTTCGTCGAGTCGCTGAAGCGACCGTCCCCAGCAAAGAACCCGCCGCCTCCCGCTTCGCCTGTGGCGGCGAAGAAGTCGCCACCTCCTGAAAAGCCCAAGGCCGAAAAGGCAAAGGTGGAGAAGGCCAAACCGGCGGAGAAGCTGCCGCCGTTGCCGCCGCCGCCGCGCGTGGTCGCCGAGAAGGTCAAGTCGAAACCGAAGGTCCGCCCGAATCCGGATGTCGCGCGGCGTCCTTTCGGGCGCTGGCTCAAAACGAGGCTCATCATCGCGGCCGCAATCGCCAGCGTCGGTTTTGCTTTCCACGATCGCATTCCGCAACTGCTTTCGGTTCGCGGCAGCGCCATCACGACGGGCACGATCGCGAAGCCGGTTGCAAATCCCGACCCGTCGCTGACGGAGACCGCCGAAATCAAGGCTCACGACGGCGCGGTTGAGGGGCTCGCGCTCAGCGGCGACGGGCGCCTGATCGTCACCACGTCGCGAGAGCCGGAACTCAAAATATGGTCGTACGATTCCCGCTATCAGCAAGGCGCGATCGCGCTCGAGGATGGGCCGGCGACCTCGCTCGCCGTGCGGAATAATCGGGTTATGACCGGTCACTCCAATGGAGCCGTCGCGATCTATGACCTCGATACGAGACGCCGCCTCTTTCGGTTCAAGCGCAATGACGCAACGATATGGGCGGTCGCGTTCCTTGGTTCGGAAGATCGCGTTGCCGCCGCCAGCCATGACTGGACGGTAGCGGTGTGGGAGACGGCCTCGGAGAGCGCTCCAGCGGCTGTTCTCGAAGGACACGAGAACGCGGTACAGGCTCTTGCCGTCGATCCTTCGGGCCAATGGATCGCATCCGGCGGCGCCGATCGCGCCGTCAGGGTCTGGAGCGCGGAGACGAAAGATACGCGGCGGCTCTATCGCAACAACTCGGATTTCATTTCGGCGCTCGCATTCTCGCCGGACGGAACGATGCTGGCGACGGGGAGTCTCGACGGTACCGTCAAGCTTTTGTCGATGAACTCGTACCGAATGCAGCGAACACTAAGCGGACATAGCGCACGCATCACATCGCTTGCCTTTTCGAGTTCCAATGACTTGGTGGCGTCGGCATCGGAGGACGGCGTCGTGCGGATCAGGAGCCTGAAGCGTCCGCGCTCGTTCTTGCCGCTGACTGGCCTCGGCTCAGGCGCAAAAACCGTGGCGTTTGGCAACGACGGACGAACGCTTTTGACCGGTGGTCAGGACGGCGTCATCAGACTGTGGTCATTGCCGGACGCGCAGATTGCACAGCGCTATTGAGCTTTGCGTGCTCAATGCTTGCGAGACGCGGGTTCGTTCGCTAAACGGCTTCGACCGGCCTTCTGGGAATGCCTGTGGGGACGCCCTTTGGCGACAAAGGGCTGCCATCATTCGTCCCAAAAATAATTCGTTCGAATCATGTCGGGAGGTGCGCTCGATGTTCGGGTGGCGCAGACGCAGCGAAGGCTTTGAATGGCGAGAGTACGTTCGCACGACCATTCTTGTCCGCCGTGCCGACCGCCAACGCCGTTTGGATGATGCGCGCCTTGCGGCGCTCGCGAAGGTGAAGGGCGCTGCCGATGCCGGTGTCGACGTCGGTCGCGCGGGCGTATCGGCGGCACGCTCGCAATTTTCAAAATTTCTGTCGTTCATCGGCCGAGCGGTTGCCGACATTGCCGTCACTCTGTTCTTGGGACTCGCGCGTTGGGCGAAATTCGCGTGGGGCGTCGTCCAGGATGCCTCCGGCGCTCTCCTCCAGCCCTTGATCGATGTGATCCGCATTCCGGCCGACGCAGCGCGCGACAAGATCAAGATGATGCCGGATGTCGCGCGCAGTTTCCCGATCAAGGCGCATCATCTCATCAGCGCGGGTTTGGCTCTTGGGCTGATTTACGTTGGTGGCCCGATGCTCCGCAGCGCCGACGGCGTTGGGACTACCGTTGCGAACCTCGCCCCAGACGATGCTCGGCAGGTCACTGTTTCGTCCGAGATTTCAGGGCCGGCGACAGCGATCTCCGGTGATTTGTTGCGAGTTGACGGAACGCTCGTGCGCCTCGAAGGTATTGAGGCACCAGCTCCGGCCCAACCCTGCTATCGCGAGAATGGGCGTCGCTGGAGTTGCGCTTCGGCATCGCGAACTGGCCTCAATAAGATCATCCGCGGGCATCCGGTGACCTGCACTCCGTCGGGACAGGACGAGTCTGGCCGAGCGCTCGCCCATTGCGCTGTCGACGGCTCAACCGACATCGCCACCGAGCTAGTCCGCAGCGGATACGTATTTGCAACGAGTTATTCTTTCTTCAGTTCGCTCAGCAGCGAGGAAGAAACTGCGCGCAATAGCAAACTCGGTATCTGGCAAGGCGAAGTCGTCCGTCCTCAGGAGTGGCGTGACCAAACCTGGGAAGCCGCCAAGCGCGAAGCGCCTGACGGCTGCCCGATCAAAGGTGTCGTTCGGGCCTCAGCTAAAATCTATGCGCTGCCGTGGTCGGATTCTTACGCCAATGCCCGGGTGAGACCGGAGCGCGGCGAGCGTTGGTTTTGCAGCGAGGACGAGGCAAAAGCCGCGGGATTCTCGCCCTCGGATAAATCCTGAGGCAAAGCCCGCATCGGGGCGCGCGGAAGCTTAAAAAAATCCCGCAGTCGGGGGAGACTGCGGGTCGGAAGTAGGCCTTGCGCCACTGGGGTTGATGGACAGCGCGAAAACCCTGTGCGGACAAATACAGCCTAATGTCGCAGGAGTTTCAAGCTCGCTGCGCTGGCGCTTCGCATTTTCATGACAAGATGTGGCGCTTCCGTTCGGAGCACGGTGCTAATCTGCAACGCTGGCGGTATTCATCGGCGCGGATCGATGAAGTTTCAACAGCGCGACCCTCGATCTCATCGTCTCCGGACGACAGCTCGGGAATCGAACGACGTTCGGTTATCGACGAGCGCACCCGTGAGCCTGTTAGTTCGCGTCGGTCGTATCACAGCCGCTGAAATGGCGTGTGCGGAGGTATCAGTCGGCGGCGAAAAAGCGAATCCTTCTCTATCCCGAATAACCCTCGGAGAGATCAGCCAGAAGTCTGTGTTGCAGATTCACACCATCCCCACCGCTGAACAGTCGAACGTTGGTCTGTTTGCTCCCATTTTGAGCGGCGGCCGCTAAAGTGCCGCCGTCTAGGGGCACGGGCGTTCGTAACCAGAGGGGTTATGTTTATGTTGCGCAGACTGGTACTGGGGCTGTGCGCCGTTTTGGCCATGGGCGCTATGACTGCGGCCGACGCACAATACTGGCGACACCACCGTCATCACTATCACTATCGGCACGGCGATGAGCTCATCCTGATCTCCGAACAGGATGTCGATCTATCGCTCGATCGCTATACGATCGATGTGCGTCAGGCGAAGGGCGCCTACAAAGGCATTCGCGTCAAAAACGCGATGGGCAAGCTGTTCGATATTCGACGTGTGCAAATCGTTTACAGCGACGGTTCCGTCTGGAACGAAGACCGTCAGATCGACATGTATTGGGGCGAGCGCAGCCGTCCGATCAATCCGACGTACGACGGCAAATTCATCGATCAGATCAACATAGAGCAGACACCGGGCTACGGCCGCGGGCGCTTGCAGATCATCGGCATTCAAGACCGTGAAGGTCGGGAGATGGATCGGGCTGGCCGCAGCGGTCCACCATCGGATCGCTATGATCGTGATCGCGACAGAACTGAGGGTGCCGTTTCCGGCGATCTCCCCGTCCGGCCGACAGTGCCGGTCGCGACGCCGACGACGCCCGGACAACCGACGGCCGGCGGCGATGTCCTGTTCGGGGCTCAATCCGTTGGCTTCCTGACGGATCGCGATGTAATCCGTGTCGGTAACGAAGTCGGTAAATTCGCGAAAATCCGGCTACGCGTGCTCGAGAACGACATCCACATCAATGAGATGAAGGTTGTCTATGCGAACGGCGAAAGCGACACGCTTGCCGTCAATGCCGACATACCGAAGAACTCGCGGACGAATTGGATCGATCTCAGGGGCGATCGCTTCATCAAGGAGATCCAGCTCGTCTATCGCTCGCGGCCGAGTTTCAACGGCCAGGCGCGAATAGAAGTCTTCGGGCAGTATGCTCCGGGATGGCTCGGGCCGAATGGCGAAGGCCGGAAATATAACCAGGGCTGGGTGCTTCTTGGCGCGCAGACGGCGGGTTTCATAGGCTTCGACAAGGACATCATTCCGATCGGAAGCAACGAAGGCGGTTTCCGGCGCATCCGCGTTACAGTCCGCGACCGCGCCATCACGCTCAACGAAATAAAGGTTATCTATGCGGACGGCGAAGAGGAAACCATCCCGGTTCGAACGCGGGTCGACGCTGGCGGTACATTCGGACCGATAGAACTCAAGGGCCGGCGCCGCCAAGCCATCGACCATATCGAAGCGAAATACCGGTCGCGGTTCTTCGATTCGTCTGCGAAGGGCAAAGGCTCCGCGATCGTCGAGATCTGGGGTCAGCATTATTAGGGTTTTGTTAGAATGACACCCAGACCGAGAATCAGGAGGGCCGGGCACATTCCGGCCCTCTTTTTTGCGCACGAATGCTCGCCGGCCGGAAAACATGTCCGTTTTGCGCCAGAAATGCGTCACAACGCACGCATATCTGCGGTAAACGACGTCAACGGCGTTTCGCGAAGCAGGTCGAATATGCTACGCGACGCCGACGAGTGGTCGGATGTCGATTCCACTCGTGGGGGACTAGAGCTTTGAACTTGAGCCTTAAGCAGCCGCTGCAGGCGGAGGGCCGCGCCGACGTTCTAATGCGCGACGCGCGGCCGGCAACTGCCGCTCCGGCTTTAATGCCCGAAACGCAGAAGCAGCGCGTGCGCCGGCTCGCGGCCCATTGTCAGAAATATCGCGGATCGGTCCCGAGACTTGCGATCCAGCAACTGATCACAACGCTCGTGCCGCTGGTCCTGGTCATCGGCGTCATGTTCGCGACGGTCGAGCACGCCTATTGGGCGACGCTGCTGCTCGCGCTTCCCGCTGCCGGACTTCTGGTCCGCGCCTTCATCATTCAACACGATTGCGGCCACGGCTCGTTCTTCGCGTCGCGCCCTCTCAACGATTTCGTTGGGCGCTGCATGAGTGTGCTGACGCTGGCGCCATATGGTGTCTGGCGTCGCGAACATGCGCAGCACCACGCAACGTCGGGCAACCTCGACCGTCGCGGGGCTGGCGATATCGACACCATTACCGTCAGGGAATATCTGCAGCTCTCGAAGCTTGGAAAACTGCATTACAAGCTCTATCGCAATCCGCTGTTCCTGTTCGGTTTTGGCGTGCCGGTTTATTTCGTCATACTTCAGCGCTTGCCGTGGTTTCATGCGCTGCCGCCGCGGGATACCTGGAAAAGCGTCGTCGCTTTGAACATCGGGCTGGCGGCGTTCTATGCCCCGCTTTGCTACTTCTTCGGCGTCGCCAACGTGCTCTGGGTCGGACTGCCGGTGCTGCACCTCGCCTCGGCGGCCGGCGGCTGGCTGTTCTTCATCCAGCATCAGTTCGAAGAGACGACGTGGGACAAGGCGGAAGGCTGGGACTTCCAGGTCGCGGCTCTGCTGGGGTCTTCGTACTACAAATTACCGAAGGCGCTCAATTGGTTCACCGGCAACATCGGGCTGCACCATATCCATCATCTGAACAGCATGATTCCGAACTACCGGCTTGAGGCTTGCCTCGACGCCAGCCCCGAGCTCAAATCGATCAACCGTCTGACGCTGCGCGACAGCATTCGTTGCGCTCGTCTGAAACTTTGGGATGAGGATCAGCGCCGCCTTGTCGGGTTCGACGAGCTTCCTGCGACGGCCTGACGGCGATTTCCTTAGCGCATTGCCATGACAGTAAAGAATGGGCGAGCGCCGATCGACGAACTCATAACTATTCGCGACTGGCTGAGATACGCCGTCACCTCCATGACCCGCGCGGGGCTTGTCTACGGGCACGGCACCGCGAACGCTGTCGATGAAGCAGCCTTTCTCATCCTCACTACGCTCGATTTACCGATCGAAGATATCAATCCATGGCTCGATTGCCGGCTGACCGCAGCCGAGCGTGACAACGTCGAATTCGTGATTTCAACGCGGATCGAAACGCGCAAGCCTTCGGCATACCTGACGAACACGGCTTACATTCAGGGTCACAAGTTCTACGTGGACGAGCGGGTGATCGTGCCCCGGTCTTTCATCGGTGAACTCTTAGTGCAGGATCATCTGTCGGCCATCGTGCCAGACGAACTTGCCGTCACGCGTGTACTCGATCTCTGCACTGGCTCGGGCTGTCTTGCCATTCTCGCCGCCGAAGCTTTCCCAAATGCTGAAATCGATGCGAGCGACATTTCTGAGGATGCGCTTGCGGTGGCGCAGCGAAATATTCGCGACTATGGCTTGGGGAATTGGGTTCACACTTTCAAGGCGGATCTGTTCGAGGGTCTTCCATCGAACACCTATGACCTCATCATCTCGAACCCGCCTTACGTTACGAGCGATGCCGTCGCGGCGTTTCCGCCGGAATACCAGGCCGAACCGAAGCTGGCGCATCTCGGTGGCGCAGACGGGCTCGATCTCGTGCGGCGCATTCTCGACGGCGTGCCGGGCCTCCTCACGTCGAAAGGCAGCCTGATCGTCGAGATCGGCAACGGTCAGAAGGCGTTGGAAGCGTCCCGACCGGACGTTCCGTTCTTGTGGCTCGACACGGAAACCAGCAAGGGCGAGGTCTTCGCGCTGCTCGCAAACGATTTGAAGCCGGCTCGCCCTGAGAACCCAACAAGCGGCCGAAAGCAGCAGAGCCGTCCCGGTCGCTAAAGCCCTTAGCCGAAAGCGCCGAAATGATGCGAGATGCCGGTGCCGATCTCGCGCACGAATTCGTAAGAGATTTCGATCGGCGTGAGAATCTCCGTTTCGAGACGGGCATAGTCGTCGATACCGCGCGGACGGTAGCTTGCCTGCTCGTCGAAGGATTTCCCGGCCAGGTTCTTCGCATCGTGCGGGAACGCTCTGCGCAGAACGCTCAGGACTTCTGGGATTTCCAGGCTCAGTGCCATCTCCAAGACCTGCGCATGCGAGAGGCCATCCTGCGGAGCAAAGCGCGGCAGCTGGGCCGCCAAGATGAAGATGCGCATGATGAGTGCCAGCCGAATTGCCTGTAAGAGATCAAGCTCCAGCCGGTTCTCGTCCGGAACCATGCCATCCTCGATATTCTGATCGACCAGGATCGCGTGCAGATCGATCGCGTCGAGGCGGAGAAGATGGACGAGCTCGGAAATGTCGCCGTGCCGATCGTCGGGCAACAGGTACGTGGCAAGCGTACGGAATGCGCTGTGTAATGATTCCTCGCGGCCCCAAGATGCGCGCGCAGCCCACAGGCCGGCGTTGAACACCTGCGAATTCGCGTCCATGGCGTTGAGGCTCGAGATCGTCTTGCCGTGGGCGATCATCGCGAGCAGTGATTGCAGGCGTTTCGAGGACTTCACAAGTTTATTGAAGCGCTCGCGATCGGCGCCGACGGCGGTACCAAGACCAGCGACCACGTTCGCGATGTAGCCGAACTGCTGGAGGATGGCGTTGTTCGGGATGGCTCGCATGCGCGCGGGATTGCCGCGATCGGACGCATGATCGCCTTGGCGCTTCACGGGACGCGAGCCTGTCTTGAACAACAGGTTCGGTCCGAAGGCGCCGAGAACCGCGCGGTATCCGTCGTGCGCAAACAGCGTCTGCTGGAAGGCGCGCAGACGGAGGAAGAAATCGAGGCTAAAATTCTGCTCGGAATAGAAGGGGTCCGTTTCGGCGGGAGGAATGTCGCCGTCCATCACGATCGTCGCCAACGCGCGGGTCGTCAGCGCCCGGTTGCCGAAGAACATGTAGCCGTCGCCACCCTGGAAGCTGGTCTCGTGCTTGACGGGGATTTTTGCAGCGCCGAAGCGGCGCCGAGCTTCGTTGGTCATGACGTAGTGAAGGCGACGATAAAGGTTCCCGGGGTGGGCGCCGCGACCCATCGATTCTCCGTGGGTCGAGAAGACAAGAGTTCTCGACGTCTTCGAGTTTCGCCTTGTCAACGATCGCCGCGAGGCCGTGATAATAGCGTTCGACGGCAAGCGTCGCCGAGATTTGGCCGATGAACCGGCCGGCATCGGAGAAGCCGGTCTGGATGCTGAGGCGCTTACGCCCCTGCACGTACTCGCGGTACGTTTCCTCCTCGACGAGGCGCTCCATGATCCGGGTGCCATTCTCGAGGCCCGATGGGGTTTCGAACAGCGGCGAGATATCGGTAATGTGCTCGACGCCGAAGAGCTTCGCGAAGAACACGGCGATCAGCACGGTCGCGGGCGACTCGCATTCGGCGATGAGGAACCGGATCGGCGTTTCCTTGTCGACGTGCTTCATGATCTGCGCCGTCAGCGCGAATTGACGGATCGCCGTCGCCGTTTCGAGATCGAGCGTCGCGAAATTGACGGTCTCGCGCGGGCAGTTCTTGATCATGTCGACGATGCGGGCCAGCGATTGGCTCTCGGTCAAGTCGCGAGTCCAGGGTTCATGCACGTAAGCGCGGAACGCGTTGTGAAGCTGGAGCGCATTGATCCGCAAATGGATGTGCGACATGCCGAGACCGGTCGCCTCGACAAGGCCGGCGAGCGCAGCCGTCGCACGCTTCATCTGGGGGGCTTCGACGGTGTCGATAAGCGTATTAAACAACGTCTGCAACGGCTCGACCGTCAGCAGATTGTAGCCATCCGTCTTGGTGATCACGTTGGCTGCTTTCGCGAGGCCTTCAGCATCGTTCGTGAAGCTCTCGAGCGCCTTGAGCTGTTCATCGACGGCGGCGATGCCGAGATCAAGCTTGCCGACGATCTGGCGAGCGACACGCTGGGCGGCGTCGCCGCCTTCAAGCTTGTGCTTCAAGACGACAAAGCGCTCGCGAATGTCCGCCAGGCACGCACGCTTTTCGCGGAGCCGGACTTGGAATGAAAAGTTCCAAGCGATGTCCGTTCGCCCGTCAAGATCGTAGCCGACCCAGGAGGCGAACGTCGTCAGCTTCGGCCGCAGCTTGAACGCCGCGTCGCCGAACTTCTGCGACGCGACACTGAAGAAGCCGTGCAACAGCTCTTCGTAAGCGTTGCGGAGGTTTCGGATCGCGTCCTGCGCACACTTGTGCTCGTGCTCAAGCGTCAGCTTGTCTTCGGGTCGGTGCGGGAGGCCGATCGTTACGTCGGCGGCCGGATCGGAAATGGCGATCTCGACCATCCGGCGATAAAGAGCGTCGGAGAGCCCGAATGTCGGGTGTGCCGTCAGAACGATGCCGGTGTGCGCGCGCGACCACCGCTCGGCGAAGGCTTCGAGGGAATTGCCGGCTTCATTTGCCGTCTTCTCGACGTAGGACGTGAAATCCTTGAGCGTCGAGGCCTGGTCGACGTAGCCAATCTTTTCGCGCAGCTTGCGGGCGCGGCGGACGCACGCCCGGTCCATCAAACGTCCGGCAAGCCCCTTCACCTCGTCGAACGATACCGAATTCGATTCGAGACGACGCGAAAGGTCGAACGCGACATTCAGAATTGGGTTGAGCGAAGGATTGTCAGGAATTTGCCTTCTAAGACGCTTCAGCTCATTGATCAGCTCGGTCTCGTCGAGTTTGGTCGAGCCAACCGCTGGCGTCGTATCCTGCATCACCAAAGCCTCCACGTCCCGATCGGGGGAACAGAATTCGCGCATCAATCACTAATGTAGCGGAGGGGCGGCCGGAGCAAAACAAGGCTCCGGCCGGCACCGATCTTAGGCTACTTTCCTCATCCGGCCGAGGACTTGCGCGATCGTCGAGCCCATCTCGGAAGGCGTCGGCGCGATCGTCACGCCGCAGTCTTTGAGAATTTCGACCTTCTCAGCGGCTGACTCGCCGAACGCCGAAACGATAGCCCCCGCGTGGCCCATGCGACGGCCCTTGGGAGCCGACAGACCTGCGATGTAGGCGATCAAAGGCTTCTTCATGTGCTCCTTGGCGAAGACCCCGGCTTCGGCTTCCTGCGGGCCGCCGATTTCGCCGATCATCAGCACGGCATCCGTCTCCGGATCGTTCTCGAAGGCCTCGAGCACGTCGCGATGCGATGAACCGTTGATCGGGTCGCCGCCGATGCCGACAGAGGTCGAAACGCCGATGCCGAGCCCCTTCATTTGCTCCGCCGCCTCATAGCCGAGCGTACCGGAACGGCCGACGATGCCGACGCGGCCCGGAAGATAGATATGTCCCGGCATGATGCCGAGCATTGCCTTGCCGGGTGAAATCGTGCCGGCGCAGTTCGGCCCTGTCAGGACCATGCGGCTCACTTTCTTGTAGCGCCGCATGTAGCGCTTCACGCGAATCATATCCTGTGCCGGGATGCCGTCGGTGATGCAGACGCAGTATTTTATGCCGGCGTCGGCCGCTTCCATGATGGCGTCGGCCGCGAATGGCGGCGGCACGAATACGATCGAGGCTTCGGCGCCCGTTTCATCGACCGCGCCTTTGACGGTGTTAAATACGGGCCGGCCGAGATGAGACGTGCCGCCCTTGCCGGGTGTCACGCCGCCTACGACGTTCGAGCCGTAGTCGATCATTTCCTGGGCGTGAAACGTGCCGATGCGTCCGGTGAAGCCCTGGATCAGGATCGGCGTCTTTTCATTTATGAAGATTGCCATGGTGCGTTTCTCCGGATTTAGGCCGCTTTTTTGGCTGCTTCGACCGCTCTTTTTGCCGCTTCCGCCAGGGTATCGGCGCTGATGACCGTCAGACCGCTGGTATCGATGATCTTGCGCCCTTCCTCGACGTTCGTGCCGGCGAGGCGAACCACGATCGGCATCGTGATGTTGAGCTCTTTGACAGCGTCCACGACGCCCTTCGCCACCCAGTCGCAACGGTTGATGCCGGCGAAGACGTTGACGAGGATGGCGCGTACGTTCTTGTCGCGAAGCACGGCCTTGAACGACTTCGTCACGCGCTCGGGAGAGGCGCCGCCGCCGATGTCGAGGAAGTTCGCTGGTTCGCCGCCAGCGAGCTTGATCATATCGAGCGTCGCCATCGCGAGGCCGGCACCGTTGACGATACAGCCGATATCGCCATCGAGGCCGACGTAGGAAAGTCCGCGATCGGAGGCGTAGGTTTCGCGCGGGTCTTCCTGGCTCTTATCGCGAAGCTCGGCGATGTGCGGACGGCGGAACAAGGCGTTCTCGTCGAACGACATCTTGGCGTCGAGCGCCAGAACCTGCTTCTCCTTCGTGATGACGAGCGGATTGATCTCCACCATCATCGCGTCGAGATCGCGAAACGCGCGGTAGCAACCCATGATCGCCGGCACGAGCTTGTTGACGATATCAGGGTCAACTCCCAAGCCGAATGCAAGTTCACGGGCCTGGAACTGCTGCATGCCGACCGCCGGGTCGACTGTCACGCGAATGATCGTATCTGGCTGCGTCGCCGAGATTTCCTCGATGTCCATGCCGCCGGCGGCGGACGCGACAACGACGATACGCTCGGAGGCGCGATCCATCACGAAGCCGAGATAGATCTCCCGGTCGATGTTCGTCGCCTCCTCAATGTAGAGACGCGAGACAAGCTTTCCCGACGGGCCGGTCTGAGTGGTGACGAGCTTGCGCCCGAGCATGAACTCGGCCGCTTCCTCGATCTCTCTTTCGTTCTTGCAAAGCTTGACGCCGCCGGCCTTGCCGCGCGCGCCGGAATGGATCTGCGCCTTCACGACAACGGGGCCGCCGATCTCGCTGGCGCGGTAGGCCGCCTGCTCAGGGCTATAGGCGAGCCCACCGCGGGGAATCGGCACGCCGAACTTCGCCAGAAGCTCCTTCGCCTGATATTCATGAATGTCCATGTCTTGGACTCCTTGGGATTGTTTCCTGACTTTTTTATTTCGCGCGAGCCACCTCGGCCGCCTTGATCGATGCGGCCGTGACCAGCAGGTTTCTCGCCATTTTCTCGGAAGCTGCGTCGATCATCTTGCCGTCAAGAGAAGCGGCGCCCTTACCCTGAGCTTCGGCTTCCTTCAGGGCGACGAGAATGCGCTCGGCGCGCTCAACTTCCTTGGCGGTCGGCGAATAAATCTCGTTGGCAAGCTCGATCTGCGAAGGATGGATGGCCCACTTGCCTTCCATGCCGAGCGCTGCGCCGCGGCGCGCGGCGGCCTTGTAGCCTTCCGGATCGTCGATGCCACCAAACGGTCCGTCAATTGGCCTTAGGCCGAATGCGCGGCAGGCGACCGTCATGCGCGACAGCGGGAAATGCCACTGGTCGCCGGGATAATCGGGATTGAGACCACCGATGACTACAGTACGCGCCTTGTTGAACGCTGAGTAGTCGGCGACGCCGAAGTGCATCGATTCAAGACGGCTGTTGGCCGACGCAATAGCCTCGACGTTGGCCATGCCAAGCGGAGTTTCAATAAGCGCTTCGGTGCCGATCTTGTTCGTCAGGCCCTTGGCGACCTCGATCTGGCTCACGATGCACTCGACCGTGTAGACGTCGGCCGGAACGCCAACCTTCGGAATGAGGATCGTGTCGAGCTTGGCGCCGGCCTGCTCGACGATGTCGACGACGTCGCGATACATATAGTGGGTGTCGAGACCGTTGATGCGAACGCTGACGCTCTTGCCCGCGCCCTTCCAATCGAGATCGTTCAGCGCCTGGATGATGTTCTTGCGCGCCTGCTCCTTCTCGGGCGGCGCAACGGCATCTTCGCAATCGAGGAAGACGTAGTCGGCGGCGCTCTTCAAGGCGCGGTCAATCATCGTCGTGTTGGAACCTGGCACCGCGAGATAGGAGCGCTGCAATCTCTGTTTGCGGAGCGGGTAAAGCGTGAAGCTCATTGGGGGTGTGCCTTCCTAGGATTTGATGCGTGTTTTTATTTTCGGATCGCAATGCTCACATCACGAGAACGCCCGGCCTCAATCGAAGCCGGGCGCTTATCTCTTAGGCAGCCTTCGCCTGCTTCGGCGTGACGCCGGTTGCCGACTTGGTCGCGGTCTTGCTGAAGTATTCCGCGGCGGCGCCGGTGCCCGAACCAAGCTTGATGTTGACGCCCGTGTCTTTCAGCGCCATCTCGACAGCGAAGAGAACGCCGCCGATCATGAACTCATCGAGCGCGCCGAGGTGGCCGATGCGGAAGACCTTGCCGGCGACCTTGTTGAGGCCGGTTCCAAGCGAGGTGTTGTAGCGATAGTAGGCGGCCTTAAGCACCGCGTTGGCGTCGAAGCCTTCCGGCACCAGGATCGCCGATACCGTATCGGAATGCCACTTGGGCTCCTTGGCGCAGAGCTTCAGACCCCACGCATCGACGGCGTGACGAACGCCAGTCGCCAAACGGTGATGACGCGCGATGACGTTATCGAGACCTTCGGCGAAGATCAGATCCAGCGAAGCGCGCAGACCGCGGATGAGCTGAGTTGCCGGCGTATAGGGGAAATATCCGAGGTCGTTCGTCTTGATCATGTCTTCCCAAGAGAAGAAGCAGCGGTTCATGCGCCCGTTCTGCGTCTTGTTGGCGTCGAGCGCCTTCTGGCTGACGGCGAGAATGCCGAGACCGGTCGGCAACATGAAGCCCTTCTGTGAGCCCGAGACGCAGCAGTCGACGCCCCATTCGCCCATGCGCATGTCGAGCGAGCCGACTGACGAGACGCCGTCGACGAAAAGGAGCGCAGGATGCTTGGCGGCATCGAGTGCCTTCCTGACGCCTGCGATATCGGAGCTGACGCCCGTCGCGGTTTCGTTATGCGTGGCGAAGACCGCCTTGATCTCGTGGTTCTTGTCCTTCGCGAGAATGTCGGCGTACTTCTCGAGCGGCACGCCCGTGCCCCACTCTTCATCACAAAGCTCGACCTTGAGGCCCATCCGCTCGGCCATATCGACCCAGAGCAGCGAGAACTGTCCAAAGCGGCTCATCAAAACCTTGTCGCCTACGGCGAGTGTGTTTTCGATTGCCGATTCCCAAGCGCCGGTACCCGACGATGGGAAAATAAATACGCGGCCGTCCTTCATCTTGAAGACCTTCTTCAGGTCTTCGAAAACCGGCAGCGTGAATTTCGGAAACTCCGGCGAGCGCATGTCCTCCATGGGAAGATTCATGGCCATGCGGACTTGGTCCGGAATTGTGGTCGGGCCGGGGATGAAAAGATGAGGCGTAACCGTCATTGAAGCGTTCCTCCGCGCTGCGTTGAGCCAAGCCGACGATCCCCGACGCAGCAGGGGAGGCGTTCCGGCGTGCTTTTGCTGATCCTTCCGCCCGATCGCAGATGCGGGCGTCAGTCTTAACTAGCAGGGGGACAGTGAGGGTGTGAACGAAAAACTATCAACACCCTGTTGGGCAGCGGGAGCTACCCACCTCAATCGTGTTTTGCTGCCTGCCGCGGCGACGATTATCCGATGACGTTATTGCTGCTCGTTGCGGTTAACCGAAACGTGCAGCGCAACAGCCATGGCGCGGTTCGAGACGCCGAGTTTGTCGTACAAATTTTTCAGATGGTATTTCACCGTATTACGCGAGATGCCGGTGCGCGCCGCGATCTGCAGGTTGGTCCAACCGTTCGCAAGTGCAGCAAGCAATTCGCGTTCGCGCGCCGTCAAACCTTCGAGCGGATCGTGGTTGAGAAGGTCGATATCGACGTATGGGAGCGACAAGCGGCCACGCGCGACCGAAACAACCGCCTCAAGCAAAACCTGCGGATCTTCCGTCTTCGAGACGAACCCCCAGGCGCCTCCCTTGATGGCTTGGCGCAGAACCTCGCTCGAGCGCTCGCCCGTGTAGATGATTATCCGCGTCTGCCACTTTTCCTCTTTGACGCGGGCAAGCACGGCACCGCCCGTCATGTCGGGCAGCGTCCAGCCAACGACGGCAATCTCGACGGGTTTGGCCTTGAGCGCATTGATCAGCGCTTCGCCGCTGCTATGAACGCCGCACACCCTGAAGCGCCCGTCGCGCTCGATCAGCGCATCGAGACCCGCACGGACGACCGGATTTTGATCGGCGATCGTGACCTCGATCTTGGCGGCCATTCGCGCAGTGATCTCCTAGAAAAGGGGTGACGGCTTCACGCGCGCCTCGAATACCCGCCGGAGATGGCGACCCTTCGTGGATAGGTATAGAACTCTATTGCTTCAGCCAAGCATCGAAATATATCTTATTTTTCAATAGTTTACTATCTTCGCAGCCTTGCGGCGGCGATAAAATGTATATGATGAGGATGTTTCTGGGTGAGTTGTATCTAAAGATGAAGATGGCACCGTTCCCAACGACGCAATCAGGTAGGACCTGCCGGCTTTGTTAAGAGCTGAGACTGGTCCACCAGCCCGAATTATCGCATGATGGCCGGACCAAAGATGGGGTGAGGTCCACTTCGGTTCAGGGGAGCAGACCAAGAGGGCGGCTCCAGCAGAAGTCGCTGCGCCGGAAACCGAACCTACAAACAATCAGAAGTCTTTGAACCGAAGGTGCGACGTTTCCTAGGGCGTCCCCCAACCGGATGCGTACTAAATTTCTCTGTGCTTTCAGGGCAGGGAGCAGAGGCTCCCCTTTTGCGTTTCGCTAAACATTTGAAGAATTAGCTAAATATCGCCCTGGCGCCCGCGTCAAAGTCCGCGCAATAAGCGCCATGAGTGCTGTTGTCGCAACTAGAATCCGCCGACGCAGACGGCGCGTCTTCAGCTGCCTGGACCCCAATACGCACTTCGAGAAACCCGCCGATGGTGCCACCGGCGAGTTCCAAATGCCTTCTAGTCAAGAAGAGCGCGACTAGCCTTGGCCGTGACCTCTGACTTTCACGTGTTTGTTGATCCAGTTGATGATGATGTCAGCGATCTGCAGGTTGTTGTTATCCTGCATGAACATGTGGCTGTTGCCGTGAATGCCGAGGTCGGGCAGCGCAACGAATGACATGTCGCCGCCCGCATCCTTGATCTGCTTCTGCATCGTGACGCATGCAGCCGATGGCTGCGGCGTGGTGAAGTGATCGCCCACCATAATCAAGATCGGGATGTTCTTGAGGACCTTGATGTTCGCGGCGGTCAGATTGGAGAAACAGCCCGTTTCGAGCTGAATGATTCCTTTGACGCCCGTCGAACCTGGTCTCAACGCGGCCATCGTTGGGTAGCCACTCGATTGCGAGTGACCAACCAGAATGGCACCGCCCAGTTGGTTCGCAAGCAACGCCATGTTGTCGGGTGAGTTGAAAGGTGCGTTGGGATCCGAGGGTGTGCAATTGCCGTCGGCGCAGGTCGGCGAAGAGGCTTCGCTCAACGTCGAGTTAATGACCTGCTTGTAGAACGTTAGCGTCGAGTTTTTACCGATCCCCACCGTTTGCATCGGGAACCGCTCGTCCTTGAAGGGCGTCTTCGAATCGTAATCGCCCCAGCGGAATACGTTCCACGCAAACTTGTCAGTGGCGATCAGAATGGCCGGGTTGTTGCTGCCTGGCAGATCGCCGGTCAGCACCTTTTGGTATTGCAACGCGTCGAAGCCGGAACGGCCGCGACCGACCTGCTCGCCCATGTAGGTCTTGAAACCCCTGCGGGTGAAGTATTCGTACCAACCCATGCGTCCATCGGGCGTCGTCTCCCACGTCTTGGACGTCAAGCAGCAGCCATGCACGAAGACGATCGGATATTGATCGATCGTATTCTGCGGGATTTGGTACTGGACGTACATTTGGTTGATCATCGAGTTCCCGGAATCTGCCGAGAAGGTCGATGGCGAGATATATTTGGGATCGACCACATGCGTGCTTCCACCGACAAAGAAGCTGCCTTCCCCTTTTAGCGTGAGCGGCGGCGAGGATTTGAGATCGGAAAGTTCTTGTGCTCCTGCGATCGCGGGCATCAACGCAAGTGACAAGAGTGCGGCGCTTCCAGCGGCCATTTTTCTGGCCAGACTAAGTTTATTTTTTTGCATGACTCTCCTCCTTAGAGAGCGCGCAATCTATGACCCTTCGGAACAGCGTTCTTGGCATCAAGCGAACAGGCTGGGCACTCAGAGCTTAGAGACGAACTCTGCGGACGAGTGCACGAAATATTTCCCGTTGGCGTCGGCCGTGAGCTTCGGCCATGGCGAGTTGCCCGAGCTGTTGGGATCGCCGGATTTCGAGAAGTTCGTTCACGTCGAGACCCGCACGGACGACCGGATTTTGATCGGCAATCGTGACCTGGATCTTGGCGGCCATTCGCGCAGTGATCTTCCTAAAAAGGGGTGACGACTTCGCACGCGCCTCGAAAGCCCGCCGGAGATGGCGACCCCGGCAGGATTTGAACCTGCGACCTACGGTTTAGGAAACCGCCATATCGCATTTAAGTTAAGTAAATTCAATATATTAGCGAGGCGTCCGTTGCAGCAAATGCCTCTCGGTTCGGGACAATGCGGGACGAATTACCGCAAAACTCACGCATCTGAAGCTCCGGCCGCGGTGAAAAGAGAGCAGACGACTACCACGAAAGCCTGCCAGCAGCACTTCTCGGACACTGCGCGGTTGTCGCGGTAAACGAAATCGAGGTCGTCCAATACGTTGGGTCGCTATACAGCGTAAAGAACTCTTCTAACGTCGCGCTCGAAATGCCACGTTCATTTTGCAGCTTCTCCGCCACCTCGTGTATTCCGTAATCCCACCACCCCGCGAATTCTGATCCTCCATTATAAATGATGGCGTGTCCTTCAGAGTTAATATTGCACAAGCTTTCTGCTTGCAGCCAGGGGGCAATTCTGCGCCCGACGTAATAATCGATCTGATGGATTGCCGCCCATTGAATGAAGTGCTCCCAGAATTGCTTTTGGGACGGCGGTTCAACGGTCCATGTTGGATAAAAGTCGGGCTCTTGAACAAAAAGCCACCCCTCCGGCTTGAGCCAATGCGCTATCCGGCCCACCACTTCGCGGCGTTCAGGAAGATGGTGCAAAAGCGCACGGATCGCTACGAGATCATACGGCGCACTAGGCGGTTCGTCATGCACGACGTCCATTTTGCGAACTTCCAGATTGCCGCCTGCAATCCCTTCCATCAGATCCAAACGGATGTCGCTTGCGATGACATTCCCCGTAGGGCCTACGCGCTTTGCGAGCCACTGCGACAGTGAACCATTCCCGGCGCCGATCTCCAGGCACCGCCAGCCTGAGGTAACGCCGATGCGCGTTAGATGAAATTCGCTCGACGGGTCGAGCAAGTCCGACATCAGCCGCAGGCGGTTACGCTCACCCTTTAAATCGTGTTGCCAGACATATTCGGCCATATGGGCCCCCAACATCGAGAAAAGGGCGTCCGATGCTATGTTGTCTTCTCGAAACCAAGTGGGCAGACCGTCTTCAGCCGATAGGGTTTGGTTTAACCGCAATCATGATCGCTGCGTGTACGTCACAAATTGTACTTCCAGACATTCCCAATTATCGAGCTCTTCTGTACATAACTATGTAACTTTAACGGTTCGCGAGCCGGCGAGCGTACGATCTTTCCACCCTGAGGAAATGAACTCGTTGTTAGGCAGTGTATCATGACGTGAGGACGCTCGTATTAGGCTGAGCTTGCTTTTTGGTCGGATTGGATTTCTCGACTTGCTTAACGTACGGTGGCACGAGGATGTCACGCTTCACGCATCGTTCGACTGGGCGCGCATTGCTGACGATCGCTGCTGAGTACGCGATCATTGTCGGAGCTATCGTTATCGCCGCCGCCATGCCGGGCAACGGGTGGTCAGTGACGGCCCTTGCCATCTTGATCATCGGTACGCGCCAGTACGCGCTTAGCGAGGCGTTGTTGCACGAGGCAACGCATTGGCACCTCTCCAACTCGAAGCGTGTCAACGACCTTCTCGGAGCGATCCTCGCTTGGCAGGCCTTTATGTCCCTCGCGGCCTATCGCAGATTCCACAACAAGCTTCACCATGAGCTCAATATTGCCGATTCTGAGAACAGCATCTGGGAGGACTACGAGGGTTGGGGACTGCCCGATCCAAGCCAAAAACTGGGCCGCGCTCGCGCATTCTGGCTTTTCGTCGTCCGACCTGCAGTCGGCCTAACTGGCATTATGCATCTGTTCAAGACAGTACGAGATTTCGGTTACGATTTCGATCTGTGGGAGACGCGGCTGATGCTGGTTGCCTGGGCGGTGGTCATAGCGGGCGCGGCCTACTTCAACCTTTGGCGTGAGTTGATCCTCTACTGGCTGGTCCCCTACACCTTCGTCTTTTCGACACTGAACTACTGGTTCGAAGTCGGAGATCACTACAGGGTGAGCGGAGCCAAAACGCGCTCGCATTTGAACTGGTTCTTGAATTCCTTTGTTTCGCACAACCTTGGCTACCATGCCTTACATCACAGGTATTCCAGCATTCCCTGGTTCAGCCTGCCCGAGGCCTACCGCGCCCACAAGGCCGAAATCGTGGAGCAGGTGAGCCACGGATACTGGGAGACATTCGTGCAGATCACCGCCTACACCCCTCCGCTGTCGGAAACGTTCGAGCTGCAAATGTCTGGCGTCAGAAAGTCCGGAGCGGAGGTCGGGACGTGACGCGGCAATCTGCCATTTCACGCGATGCTGTCGAGACGCCGGCATTCATCGTGAGGCCGGGAGCCATCGCGGCGAGCCGGGACGAGTTAGCCCGCGTGTGCGGGTTGGCAGGTTGCCGGGCCCTCTATTCGCTTAAGGCGCTCGGTCTTCCCGACGTGCTGCAGCTTATGGTCCCTCAGCTCGCAGGCTTCTCAGCAAGCTCACTCTTCGAGGCGCTTCTGGTGCGCCATGCCGTAGGACCGCATGCCGAGGTCCAGGTGACCTCGCCCGGGCTGCGCGAGCGGGATTGCGCGGAGCTTGCTTGGCATTGCAACGCCTTAACTTTCAACTCTCTGTCACAGAGCGCCCGGCTCAGCGGTCACTTTTCCGGGGTGCGCACGGGTCTGCGCATCAATCCACAGCTCTCGCTAATCGGCGACGAACGCTACGATCCATGCCGCAAGCAGTCGAAGTTAGGTGAACCTGTAAGCAATCTGAAACGGCTTAAGGCACTTCCCACTGGCATTTCCGGGATTCACTTCCACAACAATTGCGAGGCGAACGATTTCTCCGGCCTGAAGCCGACGATTGAGCGGCTGCAAAATGAGATTCCTCACATCTTGGCGCAGATTAGCTGGATCAATTTGGGCGGCGGATACGGATGGTGCGTTCCCGGCGCAGTTGGGCAGCTCATCGAGGCAACGGCCATGCTCAGGTCAACAACGGCAATCCGAGACATCTATATCGAGCCCGGTGCCTCCCTCGTGCGTGACGGCGGGGTCTTTGTAGCAAGCGTGGTCGATTTCATCGACACGGACGACCAGAGCGTGGCGGTGCTCGATACGTCGGTCAACCACATGCCCGAAGTGTTTGAGTACTGCGATCTGCCCGACATCGAACCCGACGTCGTTGGCCACAGCGACGATCTACCGGCAGGCGAAGGCTTCGGGTATGTGCTCGCCGGCGGCACCTGCCTCGCCGGCGATCTGTTCGGAAGCTATCGGTTCGCTGAGCCTCTCGCGATCGGCTCGCGCGTTGTCTTCCCCGCCATGGGGGCCTATTCACTGGTCAAGGCACACATGTTCAACGGCCAGCCCCTGCCGAATATCTATCTCGAAAGAGTCGACGGGTCTGTTGTGCTGCGCCGGGCTTCGAGCTTCACGGACTTCACCAGCATCAATCATATGGCCGATCGCGGCGAGGAAAGATTAGTCAATGCGGATCCATGAGGAGCGGATATGGGTCTCCTGTGGCACATCGCCAACGTCAAGGCTCATCCAGGACCTCCCGAGCCGCCCGAAGTTCGTCAGACGGCACCCAGGGAAGGAACGCCCGCTGTTCGGGATCTGCCTCGTCGAGTTCGGCGGCAGCAAACGAATTTTCGCCGGCGATCCAACGATCGATAGCTGTCGGATCATCGAGCGCGATGCGGAGCGCGGCCGTGAGCTCGACAAGCCGCGGTCGGCGATTGGTCGCGACTATACCCTGGATCAGGCCAGCCTGAGCACTCTTGTAAATCGAACGGAGCTGCTCGTTGGTGGGAACATCCCACTCTAGGTAGTTCTCGAAAGCAGCGCGACAGGCATCAACGCTCGTCGAGGTGTAGGCGCGGCAATCCAACGGCCGCGCGGCGTAGACTGAACACGCGCCATTCACGAGTAGCGGGCAGGGCGGTCGGGCGACCCCCCATTCCTCATCAGAGAAGTCGCGGGTCATGGCATCAACAGTGATGACGCGGTCACGCAACGCTGCTAGCTGCGATTGAGAAAAAGTGTCCCGGACGAATGCAACCAGTGCCGCGACTTCAGGTACCGTCGCAACAACCCGCATATGGCAGCAAAAGGTGCAGCCGACGCGACAGGAGATTGACTGCAGAGCAAGTGTATCGGCGGTGGCAATCCCCGCTTGCGTAGCCACGGCCAAGGCGGCCTCCGCCGCCTCGGCGAGGTCATGGGCGAGATACTTGGCTCGGGCACGCTCAGCAATTTCAAACGCGAGCATCACCATAACTCACTGAGCGAGCACTTTTTGATGGCACTACGCACGTCCTGGTAATCTGAGTTTGGAAATATAAGTTTGAATCTAAATCTTCGCCGATTGCTCATCTAGCGGCGGGGGCGATCCGGGCATTAGGGGGTCGGGGGTCGCCTTGTCGCAGATTGCAATCACAGTGTCATTCGTGATCCGCATTTCTTGAAAGTACGAAACCCAAGCGTCATTCAATTCTTTCATCATCGGGTTTTGCGTAGGGTCAGGCACCGGGTCAGTACTCGCTTTGTCTACAAAGGTCTGCAGACGCTGCTTTTCCCAAATAAACGCATCTTTCAGTTGTTTAAACTGATTGGTTGTCATCTGGCATCTCCTTATTGTTGGACAATTGACAGTTGGTGAGATATTGGGTGACGGTCACCCGCCATTCGTTCGGCTCTTGCCGCCACCGTCACGAGTTCCGCCGCCACTAATGGACGGCGGACAGCGCTGGGTGGGACGCCGGATTTCAGAGCCAACATGACACCGGCGGCTTCCCAGTAATTCTCAACCCGATAAAGCTGATCGCGCCGCCATGGCAGATCAACGAGATCATTGCGCATGGCATTCTTGTTGCCCTTTACGGCGATCACCGGGATGCCCTGTTCAAGTGCTGCCAAGGTTGGCAGGCCTATGCAGCCGTCGGGGATTACAAGACAGGAGATGTCCGCATTCGAAATGACACCGCGATGAGTGAAGAGACCAGGATCGGTAACAATCGCGGGCGCGCGCGACAGGCCCTTCAGCACGCAATGCAGGAAGGACACGGAAACCGCTTCCGCTGCCTTGCGCGGCTCGTAATGGCCGACATCAGAATTCATGATTTCGACGCTGTCATACATCGGCGAATGGGCGGTCGGAATGTTGAACAAGCTTGATAGGCAATGGGTCAGCAGAGCCTCGATGCCACCGAACGGGTTGACGGTCTCGAGCAGAGGTTCGGCATCCGACGCGCGGTCACTCTGGAGCGCCGGCTCACCGAAATAGTTCTCTTGCTCGTCCGCGTCCATATCGATGACAGTTGTAATCGCGACCGCGTCGATAGCATTTCGGTTGCGCGCGATGATTTCGAGCAGGCCCTCAAGATTTTCCACGACACCTGTCGCACGGCCTGAGGAGGAATAGCTGGTTGTCATCCGAAGCCGCGACGAGAGCATCTCGATGCGGTCGCAGGCGAAGCCCGCAGAGGCCCGCGCGGCGTTCACGGAGTTTACCACATTGTGCCTGATAATCGGCGCCTCATGATCGTCCATGATGGTCAGAATACGGTTACACCGGCGTGAGGCCAGCCCGGCGGTTCCCATCATCAGGCGGGTTATTACGCTGCCCTCGACATAAAGTGTATTATCAGACATCTCGTTGATGTCGGCACCGTTGACCACATTGGGATGGGTGATCAGCGTATCGGCGCAGGAAGCAAGCAGACGCGCTGCCGGAGCGGCATCACCGGCATGACCACCAATCAGGGCACCGATGCCTGTCGGCACAAGCATTACCGCGGTGAAGCGCTCCTGGTTCTCAAAGCGACGAGGGCGGAAGGTGAAAATCGACTGCAGGTGCTGACGGTGCGGGCCCGCGAAGGCTTGCAGCAGCCCAAGCTCGCAATGATAGCGACCATCGGAGGAGCGCGAGATAATAAAGCGCAGAGGGACTGCGCCTTCGAGATGGGTGAGCTGTGGATGTTCGGCAAGATGGGCGATAAGGCTGCCGCTACCGGCAGGGCAGACCAACTCGAATTCGCACTCCGACAGCTGCATGGTCAGCCGGCTCCTGGCACGCTGCATTATGCATCGCAAAACCGGAAAATGAAAAGCGATGTTTCAATGTCACCTGGAGGATTCGATAGCGCCGATACCCATTTGACGAGAGCAGCCCCGAGAGATGGAGATCGATCCGCCACGCCTCGACATGATGTCGGAAAACGATCAAGGTGGCCTCCTGGCAAGCTATCCGTATGAGGCCCCATGCTCGTGGCGCAAGACGCCATCCCCCCAGAGGCAGTCGTCTCATGCCCTCCGGCCACGCAACACAAAGTCCACGTTACCTTTCCCGGCCGGCTGATCGTCATCGGCTTCGGTAGCATCGGCCAGGGAGTGCTGCCGCTGATCCTGCGGCACGTCGGCGGGCTAACTCCTGAACGGATCACGATCGTCACGGCTGACGATGTCGGTCGCAAGGAAGCCCAAGAATACGGCATCCGCTTCACGAAGCAGCCCCTGACCCACGAGAATTTCAGCCAGGAGCTGGAGCCGCTGGTTGGCCGTGGCGACTTCGTCATGAACGTGTCCGTTGACGTTTCCTCGATCGCTCTCATCAAGTGGTGCTGGGAGCGTGGCGCCCTGTACCTCGACACCAGTATCGAGCCGTGGCGGGGTGGCTACAAGGGTCCGCCGCTGTCGCCGTCGCGCCGCTCCATCTACGCGCTGCGCGAGGAAGTTCTCGCGCAGCGCAAGATAAAGCACAAGGAGCCGAAGCCGACCGCCGTGCTCGCGCATGGCGCGAATCCCGGTCTCGTGCAGCACTTCGTCAAGCAGGCGCTCATAAACCTTGCCGGAGACCTCAAGATCAACGTGGGCAATCCCACCACGCGCGAAGACTGGGCGGCGCTCGCGTACTCTGTCGGCGTCAAGGTCATCCACATCGCCGAGCGTGACACCCAGGTGCCGACCGTCCCGAAGCGACCGGGCGAATTCTTGAACACCTGGTCGGTGGACGGATTCGCCAACGAATGCGGCCAGCCGGCCGAGCTCGGCTGGGGTTCGCACGAGTGCACCTTCCCCCGCGACGGCCGCAGGCACGTCTTCGGCAGCGGCTGTGCAATCTATCTGATGAAGCCGGGCGCCTTGACGCGGGTGCGGAGCTGGACGCCGAAGGCTGGACACTTTCACGGCTTCCTGATCACGCACGACGAGGCGATTTCGATCGCCGATTACTACACCGTCAAGGACGGCAGCCGGCTGCTCTACCGGCCGACGGTTCACTATGCCTATGACCCCTGTGTGTCGGCGGTGCTGTCAGTGCATGAGCTCGCGGCTCGCAACTGGCACCTGCAGGAACAGAAGCGAATCCTGATGGACGACATCGTGCCGGGCGGCGTCGACGAGCTCGGTGTGCTGCTCGCCGGTCACAAGAAGAACGCCTACTGGTATGGATCGCAGCTGTCGGTCGATGACGCGCGCAAGCTCGCCCCGTACAACAATGCGACCAGCCTGCAGGTCACGGCGGCTTGTCTGTCGGGGATGATCTGGGCGATCGAGAATCCGAGCCGGGGCCTCGTCGAGCCCGACGAGATGGATTTCCGCCGCAACCTCGAGATCTGCAGGCCCTACCTGGGCCAGGTCTTCGGCGAATACACCAACTGGAACCCGCTGCACGACCGCGCAGGGCTCTCACCCGATGACATCGACACCTCGGATCCCTGGCAGTTCAAGAACGTCCGAGTCATCTGACTGCGTGTCAGCTATCCGGCCCCTTTTGCACCCCCACCTTCCACCGCCTTCCGATAGCAAAGCGTTGGTGCTCGGCGCGGCACTCGCCCAAACCCCACGATGACATGCTCATTCCGCAGGAGCAGGCCCTCAATCGGAGACCCAGCCTCGATCCAGAGTGGACGTGGATGACGCAAGGTCAGGCGGGTTTTGTTCTTAAAGCCCACAGCTATGACTTCAGCTTCAATCTCGAATTCTGGCGGGTAAAGGCGATGAGAGATGGGTTGCCGAGTTTGTGTCGGCAGGTCGCATTTTTACCTCTGGCCACTCATTTTTTACGGCTCAGGCCATTTTTTTTGCGATCGTTCGCCCGCCCATTTTGCGGTCGTCCGACTAGGGTTTCCTCGACGAATGGCAATGAAAAACGAGGAATCCAGCAATGAATAAATATCCTGCGAACGAGGCTCGCGCACCATGCGTCACAACAGGAGACAGACAGCTGATAAGAGGAGATACCTTTTATGAAAAAGCTATCAATAGCACTGATCAATCTGCCCCTACTGGCGCTCGGCACAGCACTCGCACAAACGCCAACCGCAGTGGATTATGATGACATGCTGAGCCCGGCAGAGCGGGCACTGAGTTGGCATCCCGATCTCTATCCAGAGTGGACGTGGATGACGAGAGATCAGGCCGATCGTGTTCTTAAAGCCCACGGCTACGACTTCATTTTCAATCTAGAAAGGGCCGGTCAATTCTGGCGAGGCAAGGCGATGAGAGATGGCGCTTCTTACTATGTGGCCATCAATCGCTACGCCGACGTCTTTGGTCACATGGATCGAAAGAGCCTAATTGTCGCATTTGAGCGCGCTAAAGAAAAAACGACAAAACCTTCGATCACTATGCTGGCGACGTTAAACGGCCCTGTCGTGGCTTCCACTTCGCGCGTGGCCCCAACGGGACTAACGCCCGCTAGGCCCGTCGCAACTGTGATGGGTGAGATTGCCTGGACATGGATGTCAGAAAGGCAAGCCATCCAAGTTTTGAAAAGCAAAGGTTACACCAACATCGGCACCCTCAGGCGGGACGAGCAGGGGATATGGCGCGCCAAGGCGATAAAGGATGGCTTGCTGTCGCATGTCGCCCTCGATGTCTATGCCAACGTGCAAGCTGAACTTGATGGCGGCGGTGGTCTGGCTCAAGCGACTCCGTCAGACTGAATATAGCCGTTCAGTCTTCGACATGGCGACTGCCACACTGGTGCAAGCCATTGACAAAAACACAGGGTTCACAGGGAGCCGTATCATGCGAGCTACTAGCCCGCAGTGGCACGGCCGTGTTGTCCGCAAGTTTGCGCCGAACTAGGATCGTGGCGGGGATTTCGGAGGCAAGCATAGGGAGCTTGCTGATGAGATATCCGCCGCAATGATCGGAAGACAACGTTCTGTAGTAGACTGCTGATCGCCCTGCTTAGGCATGAACAAAGAGCCAATCAATCGGTGGATAGACGTAAGCCACCCATTGAGTGGTCCATTCTTGACGATGCAAGATAAGCGCCGGGTACAGCAGTCGGCACCTGCGCCAGGAGCGAGTTTTCGAAGGAAAATCGACTCGCCGAACATCGCGACAGTGGCATGCATGGAGCGGGACCAAGCGTTAGAATTCAGATACTAGATACGGAGCGCTCGCCGGACCGCGATCGCCGCGGTCAGGCCGCTCTCGATAGCTCCGTCAACGAAGCCAGTCCATCCCCGTGCCAGATCGGCTCCCGCGAACACAAGTCGGCCTTCCGGCGTCCTAGCGGCTGGGACCGATCGGCTCAGCTGTCCCGGGCGATACATCGCCCAGGTTCCCCTCGAGAACGCGTCATCCTCCCAGTCGTGACCGATCACCTCGAGGATGTCGATGCCCGGGATCGCCGACTCGAACGCTTCCCTGACGGCGGAGCCATTGGTCGGTGACAACACGGCACCATCCGGCCCGAGCGCTATGAAGATCGTTTCAGTCTCGTTGAGGTAGTCGACCTGGATCCAGGTGAAGAGAGACGACTCGGGAAGCACAACCCTCAGGTCGTGGCGTCCGCGAACCCTGACGATGGCCTTCAGCCCGTGACCCGCATGCCCACGCGCGGCAAGCTCCCGCTTGGCGTCGGACAGAGGGGGATCGAAGTCGATCGAGGTCCACGTGTTCAGCGGCGCGGCCACGACGGCCGCGCGTGCCTGCTGCGCTTCGCCATCCCTAAGGACAACCTTGACGCCAGAATCCGTCTGCTCCGCTCGGGCGACGGGGGCATTGAGTCGAATCTCGGGTGATCCGTCCGCCGCTATGGCTCTCGACAGGCGGTTCATCCCGCCATCGACCTTGTAGATATTGACGCACTCAGCCTCCAGCTGTGCGTCGAAGCCGGACAACGCGTACAACCTGAACGCCGATGCGGCGCTCACATCAGCGCATCTCGACGAGCAGTCCGATGCCCACGCCGACTCGGCGAGCATCCGGAACTCCGCGTCACCATCGAACGCGTCGATACACTGACGCACCGAAAGGGTATCTAGGCGAGCGGCCTCATGCCCGGACATGTCATGCGGGGTCGGGAACCAAGATCTGGCATCGGCGCAGATGGCATCCACAGCGTTCGCCATCAGGTTGTCGAACTCGGTGCCGGAGAACTCACGGCGCTCATCACCGACGACCCATTCAACGCGTGCTGGCGTGCGGCTCGGCCTTACGCCGATGCCATACCGGGTTAGCTCTGCCCATACATGGGGCTGATGCCAATGCACCCACGTCCCACCCAACTCGATGGTGTGCCCGGAGATCGCGGTCGTCACCGTGCGTCCGCCGATCCGCGCGCGAGCCTCGAGCAACAAGACGTCGAGTCCTGCGTGGCGTAATTCTCGGGCGACAGTAAGACCTGCGAACCCTCCACCGATGACAACGACGTCACGAACGATCATGACATTTGCTCCCGCCAACACTGGCGAAGGATAGAATGTTTGGGTCCGGCAAGTGAGCGAACTAGAAAGACCACGGTGAGCGAGGGCTCCATGAGCACCAAGCCGCAGCGCCCGCAAAGAAGAAATGTTTGACTACCCGCGAGGCAAGGCATTTTGGCCTGTCGAGTTAAGTACTCCAGCGGGGTCATCTGCAGAGAATTCTGGCAAGCCGGCTTTGAGAAGGAGGTGGCGCAAATGGTCTCGATCTTCCGCATTTTTATAAGGCGATAAATAGGTAGGCGCCAAATCTTGAATGGTTGCCTGAGCGTCGAACCCCAACACTCTCGCCACGGCGGCGCGGGCCAACTCTAGGTGGCCCAAGGCGGCATGACTCGCCGCGAGGTAAAGGTGAACACCAATCATGTCTAGCAGCCGCAAACTCTCCAATGTGGTGATGGCTTCAGGATATTGGTGAGCGTCGAAAAAAATTGGGCCCAATTGCAAGGTCCAATATTCCGGATAATGCGGATTGAGCCGCATGGCCTTCCGCACCATTTCCAGGCCCGCCTTTGCTTGTCCGGCGTAGCTCAAGCAATAACCGAAGTCGTTCAGGACATCGGCATCGTTCGGATTGAGCTCAAGCGCTCTTTCATATGACGCGATTGCACGATCGTGCTGTCCGCCAAACATATGATAGCCGGCCATGGCCCAATGGCCCCAGGCTTCATCGTCATCACGCGCAATGGCTAGGTTGGAAAATTTCAAAGCCTCAGCCATCGAGTAGTCTACGTCTTCGCTCCATCCTAGCCAAACGTCGCACAAGTGCGCCCAGGCGATTTTCGCATAAGGTTTCCCATAGTCGGGATCCAGTTCAATGGCTTTTTGGAAACACTCGCGCGCGGAAGCAGTGCACCCTTGGGTGAAGAGATTGAAGGTGTCCAGACCCCGCTGAAAATAATCATAGGCTTGGAAATTCTGAGGACTGCTCCTTTCCGCTCTCCTTCGCCAAGCCTTGCCCAGCCGCCCGCCATAGGCCGTCGCGAGTCTGGCGACGATTATTTCGGTAACTTCGTCCAGCACTGTGAAGATATCTTCGGCGCTCCGGTCAAATCGTTCAGCCCACAGGTCAGTGCCCGTAAATCCATCGACCAACTGGGTCGTAATTCTCATTCGTTCATTTGCTTTTTGAATGTTACCTTCGAGTATGAATCGAATGCCGAGTTCTCGACTGATATCCTGTATTTTTATCGCCTTGCCCTTATAGGCAAACGTCGACTGACTAGCGATAACATGCAGGTCGCGAAACCTGGATAGACCCGTGATGATGTTTTCGGTTATGCCGTCACAGATATAAGAGTGCGTGGCGTCACCACTGATATCGACGAATGGCATGACTGCGATCGAGGGAAGCCTGCTATCCGTCTGGGATGTTGTTCGTTCCTGTTTCGCGAGTGCCGCATTGGAAGGTAGACATTCGCCCTCCGCAATTTGCCTTCTCAGTTCCTGAGTTTCCGTGGAAGGTTCGACGCCTAACTGTCCGTGGAGGATCGCACGGCACTGTTCGAACTGCTTTAGGGCGAGCGCCTTATCGCCCCGAGCGGCGTAGGCATACATCAGTGAACGGTGTGAAGCTTCTCGCAAACAATCGATTGCCAGCAGGCGCTGAGCAGCATCAATTCTGTCATCGCCATATTCACGTTCAACAAGCTTGTCGTACAGTTTGATGGCAGCGATCCTGAGGCGCGAGCGTTCCGCTCCAAGCCATTCTTCAAACGCTTCGTCGCGAAGCGCAAGGTCTGCAAGCAATTCGCCTCTATAGGTTCGGGCAGCCTTGCGAAGTACCGAAATATCTTCTTGGTCTATGCCCTGCAGAACAGTCAAAGCATCGACGACAATTTCTCGAGTCCGCAATGTTAGGACGTCGTTTTGAGAGTGAATTGACTCCGCAAGGAAAGGTCCAAGTTCCTTTCGCAATACAGCCAGCGATTGCCTCAAACTATTCCTTGCTTGTTCTTCGCCATGGTCGCCCCAAAGCAGACTCGCTAGATGTTCGCGCGTTACTGTTTGGCCGGGCGCAAGTGCCAAAACGGCAAGCAATGCCCTGTTTTTTTTGCTGCCAATCTCGATGCGAACACCCGCCGGTGTCGTCAGGGCAAATTCAGCAAGGAGTAATAGGTTAAAGCTTCCACAGCCTTCCCCCAGGGTTGCCGAGTCTGTGCCGCCAGGTCGCATTTTTTACCTCTGGCAACTCATTTTTTGCGGGCCCAGGCGATTTTTTTGCGATCGTTCGCCCGCCCATTTAGCGGTCTCCGACTAGGGTTTCCTCGACGAATGGCAATGAAAAAAGAGAAACCCAGCGATGAATTATTATCCTGCGAACGAGGTTCGCTTACAACCCGTTAATCCACCACGCGTCACAACTTGGTTCGAGAGTCTTCAAAAGTGGATCACCGGTGGCCGCGTGGCACAACAGTGTCTCAATGAAGCCCCCTTCGCCGATGGCATCCAAGCCCATGATAATTTCAGGGTTCGGCGTCTTTTCGAGGAAACGCAGCGCCCGCTTACCCTCATCCCCCACTGTATTGCAATAAGTGCCATAGCTGGCCCCAACATGGACAGGCGCTGACGTAAGTCTGCGTGATTTCGATGTCCAGATAACTGGCCGCTATGACGATGCTTGGGAGAAACCGCTGCTTCACGCGAGCTGACTTGACCGCACCAGGCTCTTGCGCGCGGCGAGGTATCCGGCCATGCCGATCGCAAGGCATGCAGTTCTGGCCATCTGGGCGTGATTGTCGGACACGGCGTCGCCGGTTTCACCGCTGACGTTCGCCGATGCCTTATGCGCGCCGACAACCTCGTCAAAAAACTTGCTCGGCGAATCTCGCAACGTTGCGCAATCCTTATTCCCTGACCGTGGTCTTTCCCGAGCCGTCGGCGCCGATTGCGCACGATACCGGCTTGCCAGTGACAAGGGTCAAGCTCACGCGATTATAATGCCTCAGACGGTCTCGCGATCTCGGCAATGCGAGGAAATCTGGCTGCAAAGTTCAGTTCGCAATCATGCCGCGCAGACACGGTCATCTTCCAATCCATTGAGGACCAAAGACTCGCAACTTCAACCGGACCGGTCGTAGAGACCGCCGTCTGACCCGAAAATTAAAATGAGCAAACCGATAGTCATAAGGTGCGCGTCGTTGGCCGATCACGAACGACTACAGTCGCTGCAGAGAGCCTTATCGCACTTGACCGCAGGAGCGGGGTGGCATCGAGCGCGTTTGCGGCGGTGGCCCCGGGAAGCTCCGGATGCTCTTCGTATGACACCGTCAGCGGTCTGGGCTTCTATAGCACGCGTCACTGTTCGGCCTCCAGGATCGGGTTAGCGAGCCAAACACCTCTTTCGCTGCGCGCTGGCCGGTCGTCACGGCGGTATTGAGATAGCCGCATTCCACCGCTTTATCCGCGGTATGTTCGCCCGCGAAGAAGCAGGCTCCCTTCCGGCTCCTTCTCGATGCCGAACAATGTGGTCGCGTACCCGATCGGCAGGTAAGAGTATGAGCCTAACGACCATGGATTGGTCCGCCAGGCGTCGCGGGTCATTTCACCGGTCCAGAGGTCGCTTTGGCGAGGCCGCGGAGGAAGCGCTTTTCCGCTTCCGCCAGGCAGCCATTGGCCAACTCGTGGAGATCGAGAGCTCCCGCCCGCTCGGCCTGCGATCCGCCGGACCAGAAGCACAACATGCCGCCCGAATCGCCAAGGTCTCCGCGATGAGCGCTGGTAACGTCCCATGTCGTCTGAAACAGATCCGACTTCACGCGGATTGCGCCGTCGCAGCAGGACTTTGTCGTTGTGCCAAACGTCGCGATTTTTAAAGCGAAGCTGGAACTTGGTGCTGGCGCCCATTCCGAGCGTGTTCGATGGCGCAGAGTTTGAGCGGCCGAAATCCGCGCGTGCAATGTCGAGCTGACGCAAGATGGTGAATGGCAGCGCGAGGATGACCCGGTCATAGACCTCCTCGAAAACCTTGGAATCGCGGGTCAGCGTCAGCTGCACCTTTCCATCCGGCATACAGGTAACGGCGGTCAGCGCCGTCCCCGTCTGAACCGCGATTCGCTCGAGCTTTTTGCCCAAAAGGGTCGGAATCTGGTCGTTGCCGCCGCGGAGATGATAGCGCTCGTCGGAGACTGCTTCGTAGAGTTTAAAGTCTTTGGCTGTGTCTGGCAGAACTGCTGCGCCGGCAGAGGCCGCTGAGCTTCGTTGCGTCGGCCGCTACATTCTTCGGAAAGGGCGTTCTCGATCAACTGCCCGAGCTTGCTGGCGCGGCCGCCCGGACGCACATGCTTCTCCACCCAGTCGGCGAGGCTCATCCGGTCGAGCTCGCGCGCGTTGGGACAGGGGTCCTTGTAATTGCAGCTGTTGCCGCCGATAGTCGTTGAACTGTTCCTGAATCGCGGGTCGAGAGCTTCTCGTAATCTTTTGTCGCCTGAGGGCGGGTGTAGTCTTCGCCGTCAAAGCTCCAGAGTTCGTCATAGCGAGATCATTTTCGTCGTAGGCATCATCGAGCACCAGGTGGAGCTCAAAAGCGAGGCGCATGATCGCCTCGTGACCGTAGCTGTTAATGAACTCGCCGCCATGCTCGGCGATCTGTCCGTCGGGGAATTTGATCGAGTAAGCAGCGACCTCCGAGCCGCGTGCTGCCCTCGTAGACGTCCGGCTTGAGTCCCGCCTTGGACAGTTCGTACGCAGCGGTAAGCCCCGCCAGACCCGCGCCGACGATGGCCACTCGAGCCTCCGCTGCAGCGAGAGCCGGCAGTCGGGGCAGAAGTGCCATGCCAGCCAGAGACGCAGCCCCGCGAAGCGCCGCGCGCCGCTCGATCTTCGGCCCCCAACCGACCGATCGGGCCGGTCGCTGAGCGCGGTCCACGTCGGCCGCGATGCGCATCAGTGCGTTGAGTAGCGATGATCTCGGCATCTTGTCGTCCTACCAAGACGCATAAGAGCCGCTCCACCGTGCGAGGTGCGCGAAATGGTGCTAGCGAGATAGCCTTTACCAGAACTCGTCGGCGTCGAACAGTCGGTAGTCGCAAGTCATCTCTTCTCCCACGCGAATGTGTCGGGTGGCGATGTCATCACCCTCGATCGCACCGTCGACGTGGACGCGGGCCGTATTCGGCTCGTCCGCGTGATTCATGAAGCGGGCATTGTCGGCGCACAGCACGTAACAGTCCGTGGCGGCGTGATAGTATGCGAGGTCGATCAGGCTCGAACGCGCCGGCTCCGGCAGGGCGTCGATCGCGCTTTGCGTCAGCAGTAGGTCGTAGCCGGGCATGAACCGCCAGGTGACCGTGCCTGCGGGGATGTCCTGATCGGCAAAGACGCCAATTCCAGCGATGCGACTTGGTGCTATGCGGGTCTTGACCATCAGCATTAGAAATTTGCGCTCAAATACAACGCCCGCAGCCACTTGATCTGCTTAATTGTTCGAAGGATCCCAGGGCTCCAAAGCCTCCCAAAGCGTGCGCGCCATGGCTTATCTTTCAAGTCTTTACCAACTCTTGGGGTAGCCCTTTTTTATTTCCATCGCCCAATTCGCCCGGTCATCGTCCGGGGACCTAGCCCCGATCATCGGATCGTCGGTCACTAGCTGCCCCGGGCCGAGCACTACGGATTTCACGACGACTTCATCGAAACGCAGGCCCATATCGCCGTAATAGTTCCACTGCGCCCGCACGTAGCCTTTCTGGTCGGCGCCCTCCATCCATTTTACGAACTCGGGGTCCGTCGTCAATTCACGACTCCCTATTCCGAGACGCCGCGCTTTAGTAAAGACAAACGCCAATTACCGTGTTGAGGCGGAGATTTTCAATTACCAATTAACCAAGTATGACATCCATTCGATGTCTCAGGCTTGGGAGGAATCGCAGAGGTTGGTGATAACATTCCCGCGCGAAACTCAAACGTGCCAATGAACCGCGCGAGGTTTCTGCCAACACCATTTGGGAGCCGGGCGCCACGCGGGGCTGCTTGCTCGTTGTTGCCATGTCGCGGGCATCCGGATCCATCAGCGAGACCTGCGTCTCGCCGCTGCTGTCCATGCGCCGTTCGACGGCCCTCAGAGTATTGGCTTCCTTCTTGTAGTGAGCGAGCTTCTTCATTGCTCGTGCCACCCTCGCTTCTGGGATCGCCATGCCGGTCTTGCTCAGGACCTCGTCGGCCCGAATCCAGCTCGGCCAGATACCTTGCGATAGTCAAACTTTGAACGGTAGGCGCCCGAAGAGGTAGCAATCAAGTGCGGAAGGCTCCAGCCGGACTCCACACAATCCTACATGGCCATCCGGGCGCAGGAGATAGAAGGAAGGCCGGGGAATCTTCGCGCGCGCAAGCTCCGCGTCATTGATGGAGCTGACAGGAAATGCGTAGCTGCGGAACATGTCGCGGAGGTCGATCGGCACTTCGGGGAGCCCGGTCTGGCCGAAAGCCAGGAGGTTGAATTTGGTGTCATCAAGCCTCTGAAATAGATCCTCGACCTCGCCGTTCCCCTCGAACCTGAGTCGCAGCCACGGAAAGCGATCTCCGGCGACCGGTGCCCCGGCTGGGAGTTGCGCCAACGATTGGGACAGCGGACTTTGAGGGTACTTAATGCCGATCTGTGACAGGGTACGGAAAGCCAGCTTGCGGACGCGCTCAAACGTCATGGCGCGAGCAACTATCCTGGCGAGGATTCGGGTGCGAAACAGGCCCGCGAGCCAGCTCTCCGACACGATCAGCCTGAACGCACGATCAGTCGAGCGCAGGAGCTGCTCGGCAACCGGTCTGCGCTCCTCATCGTACGTGTCGAGCAATGCTGCATCGGCACGGCCCTTCACCACAAGCGCGAGCTTCCAGGCAAGATTGTAGGCATCCTGGAGGCCCGTGTTCATGCCCTGGCCGCCCGCTGGACTGTGAATGTGTGCGGCATCGCCCAGGAGAAAGCATCGCCGGTCGCGGAACCGCTCCGCGACCCGGTGCGCGATCCGGTATATCGAGAACCAGCTGCATTCCTTGAAACTCAGGTCGGCCCCTACTTCCTCGCAAAGCTCGGGAGCCAGCTCCTCAAACGTCAAGTCATCTCCTTGGCGCATCGATTTCGGGAGAATACCGATGACGCGCCAGTGGTCCCGGCCCCGCATGGGGAAAAACAAGTGGAATCCGTCCTGCCAAAGATAGACGTTAAGTTCGCCGGGTATCATGGACCCTGTCGCCTCGGTATCCGCTACGAAGAATGTCTGCTGATAGGGTGCTCCCTGGAAAGCAATTCCGCACATTTCACGCACGGCGCTGTGTGAGCCGTCGCAGCCAGCCACCCACGTAGTCTGGATCTTGCGGCAGGCCCCATCCGGCACCTTGAGCGTGGCATCGACATAATCGCGCCGCTGAACACAGCTTATGAGCTCGGTGCTCCATTCAATGGCCACACCGGATTGGCGCAGCTTGTTCCCCATGATCCGCTCGTTGTCGTCCTGCCCCAGAGCAAGCACGAATGGAAAGGGACTCAAATCTCGGCCGATGTCGCCGACCGGAACACAAGCGGACCAGCGCCCGTCGGCCCAGATATTCGCGCCGGTTCCGCGCTCCCCTAGAGCGAGGGCTTCGTCGATGATCCCCATCTTCGAATAGATCTCTAGCGTGCGGGCCTGCACCGCTATCGCGCGGGTCTGTTGGGCGGGTCCCGAATGCCTGTCCACGATCACGGTCCGGACACCGCGGCGCGCGAGCTGATTTGCAAGCATCAGCCCCGTCGGCCCGGCGCCGACGATAAGAACGTCGGTATCCATCAAAGCACCCACATTCCGGCGATATGCTTTAGATCGAGAAGCACTACCTTCGTACCAACGGTTCCGTCCGGAACTTTGCGCCATTGCCCGTTGTCAGTGCTCGGAAGGGCGAAGATCGTCTGACTTTTCACTGGGGCCGTCTACAATCTTCCCGTACCCCACTAGAAATAGCCAAACTGATGTTGGATCGCGAACTGCGTAATCGGGGGCCGAGCGATAAAGCATAGGGTGCTGAAGAAGCCGCAGAGCGCGCAAAGAGATCATTTCGTCTCGCAAACGCTGATCACTTCGCAACACGTCCACCGTTAAGTTGCAGCAGCCCGTTTGCGAATATTGAAAAGTCGCGGCCGGGGTAGAATGTTGCCGAAATATTTAAGTAGTTGTGGAGCGTGAGATGGTGATTTGGGCCGCTTTGTTGACGCTAATCAGCGCACGAATACTTGCCAGAGGTGCCGTGACCTATCTTGATCGGGTGACAGGCGGCGACCGTTGATCCTGCGTGGCGCTCGCCTGGGCCTCGATCGGCACGATCGATATCGTCGCCACGGCTCCGGGCAAGGTCTTGCCGTGGTTCACACGATTTACGTCCGCGATGGCCAACGCGTCAAATCCGGCGAGCCCGTGATCGAATTGGATGCGACCATCAATGCCGCCGAGCGCGACCATTTGAAGAGTGATTTGATCGCAGCGAATTTGGAAATCGCACGCCTGCACGCTTCACTTACCGAGGCTGACGATCCCCTCACCAGTTTCCATCCCCCCGAAGTGGCAAGCCCCTCGCTCGTCGCAATGCAGGAAGCGTATCTGAGCTCGCAGGTTGCTGAGTATCGCGCCAAGCTTAAGGCACTCGATGGTCAAAAGGCAGAAAAGCAAGACGAAGTTGCGACCATCGCCGCCACGATCAAGAAGCTCGAAGCCACAATTCCGATCGTTCAGCAGCGTGTGGCCGTTCGCCAAGCCCTCAAAGACTTCGGCACGAGACTCGCCTACCTTGAAACCTTGCAACTCCTCACCGAACAACAAGAGGATCTCAAGATCCAAACGGCGCACTTGCATGAAGCAGAGGCGGCGGTCGCGACCCTTGTCGATACGCGAGCCCAGACCGTAGAAGAATACCGTCGATCGCGTTACGCCGAGCTCGCGGAAGCCGAACGCAAGGCTGCGGGCATCGGTGAAGACCTGATCAAGGCAGAGCAGCGGACCAAATTGCAGCTGTTGACCGCACCGGTTGAGTGTCGTCCAGCAGCTTGCCATCCACACCGTGGGCGCGATTGTGACGCCGGCACAGGCCCTGCTCGCCGTTGTCCCTGACGACAGCCATCTCGAAATCGAAGCCATGGTGTCGAACCGCGACATCGGGTTCGTTCACAGCGGACAGGCTGCAGAGATCAAGTCGACACCTTCAACTTCACCCGCTACGGCCTGCTGCACGGTCGCGTGCTCAGTCTCTCTTCAGATGCCATTGCGCGGGATCGTCGGCAAGACAAGTTC
>CAVPYR010000026.1:0-65855 GCA_963710005.1 uncultured Alphaproteobacteria bacterium | reverse complement strand
GCGTCCAGAGGGGCCGCCGCGAAGGATGGCTCACCGAGGACGGGCTGAATCAAGTGTGTGACTTCATCGCCATGGCTAAGGGCGACAACATGCACTTTGCAGGACCTCACCGCTGCGAAGCCATGCGCCGCTGCTATAGCGATCCAACGGTACATTAACCTCGCGGAATCGAAACGGCGGACTTTTGAGGCCCGCCGCAGATATTTCTGGATATCTATTCCCTGACCGCTCAAGACCCGGCGAACGCCTTCGAGAGCTGGTCGACATTGTATCGAAACATCTTGGCATACGTCGGAGCCGGACCATCCTCTTTCGATAGCGCTTCGACGTAAAGCTCGCCGCCCGGCTGGGCGCCCGTTGCTTTGGAAATCTGCTCGACAAGCCGTGAGTCGTTGGAGTTCTCGAAGAAGTACGTTTTGACCTTTTCCGCTTTGATTTGATCGATCAGCTTGGCGACATCCGCAGCGGACGCCTCGGTCTCGGTCGAAAGGCCGACAGGAGAAAGGAATTCGACGCCATATTCCCTGCCGAAGTAGCCGAAGGCATCGTGGCTGGTCAGGATTTTTCGTCTGTCCTTCGGCACGGTTCCGATGACCGACTTCGCATAAGCGTGCATGTCATCGAGTTCCTTGGAATACTTTGCGGCGTTCGCCTTGAAGTCCGCAGCGTCGGCGGGGTCGGCGGACGCGAGCGCCTTCTCGATGTTCGCCACCCATACTTTGACGTTCACCGGGCTGTTCCAGACGTGCGGATCGGTGACGGTCTTGCCGTCCTCCTCCATCGTGCGGGTCTTGATGCCCGTCGAGACGACGAACGGCTTGCCGCTATAGCCCGACGCCGAGACCAACTTCTCGAACCAGCTTTCAAGACCTTCGCCACTGATAAAAGTAATGTCTGCTTCTTTGAGGGTTTTCGCGTCGTCCGGCGAAGGCTCGAACTCATGCGGGTCGCCGTTGGGACCGACGAGGCTCTTGACGTTCACGTGGTCTCCGCCGACTTGCTTCACGACATCTGCAAGCACGGTGAAGCTCGCGACGGTATTTAGCGTCTTGGCGGAAGCCGCGCCGGAAAGCCCCGCACCGAATGCCGTCGACGCCATAAGTCCCAAGAGAACGCTGCTAACTTTCATGATCAATCTCCTCATTTATGCCCTGTAGTGTGGACGCGGATAGAGACGCCGCAGTGCTCCCGAAGGGCAAAGAAGCAGCGAAGCGCCATAGATGATGCTGGCTGTGAGGATGATCGTCGGGCCCGATGCCAACGCGTAATGGAACGACGCGACCAATCCGAGATAACCGGAGACGGCTGCAGTACACGACGCGACGGCAAACATCGCGGGTAAGGTCTGCGTCCAGAGACGTGCAACCGCGGCCGGCAACATCATGAGCCCGACGGCCATCAGCGTGCCGAGCGCCTCGAAGCTCGCGATGAGATTGAGGACGACGAGAAACAAGAACAGGAAATGATAGAGGGAGCCGTATCCGCCCACGGATCGGAGGAATCCGGGATCGAAGCATTCCGTGACAAGCGGCCTATAGACGACGGCCAGAGTGACGATCGTGAGCGAAGCAATGCCGCCGACGAGATAAAGAGCGGGTGCATCGATGGCGAGGATCGTTCCGAACAACACGTGCAGCAGGTCGATATTCGAGCCTCTGAGCGAGACGATCAAAACGCCGAGCGCCAAAGACGTCAGATAGAAGCTCGCGAAGCTTGCATCTTCCCGAAGCGCCGTCGTGCGGCTGATCACGCCAGAGAGAAGCGCGATGCTGAGGCCCGCAACGAGCCCGCCGAGCCCCATGGCTGGTAACGACAATCCGCCGGCAACAAGAAAGCCAACGGCGGCTCCAGGTAGGATGGCGTGGCTCATCGCGTCGCCCATGAGGCTCATTCTGCGCAGCATCAGCAGGACGCCGACCGGCGCGGAGCCGAGGGCAAGCGCAAAACATCCGACGAGCGCGCGGCGCATGAAGCCGTACTCGATGAACGGCGAGATGAAGGTCGAATAGAGCGTCATGCGACGGCCGCGCGGTCTTCTTCTGCACAAACGGGAGCTTCTTCGTCCCAGCTCTCCGCCATGGCTCGCGCGCGAAGCAGATTGCGCGATGACATCGCCGTTTCGGTCGGGCCCCAGTCGACTGCTTCACGCGCCAGCAGCAGCGTTTCCGGGAAATGGGCGCGGACCTGATCGAAATCATGCAGAACCGCGATGACCGTGCGTCCCGCGTCGTGCCATCGGCAAACGATGTCGAGGAGGTCCCGCGTGGTACGGGCGTCGATGGCAGTGAAAGGTTCGTCGAGCACGATGACTTTCGCGTCTTGCAAGAGGAGACGTGCAAAAAGCACCCGCTGAAACTGTCCCGCCGAAAGCGACCCGATATTCCGATTGCCGAATCCATTCAATCCGACCGCCATCAGCGCCTCTCGCGCTCGTTCGGCGGCCTTTGGATCTATTCGTCGAAAAGCACCGCTTCGACGCCATGCGCCGAGCATGACGGTATCGGCAACCGTCATCGGAAACTGGCGATCGATCTCGGCTGCCTGCGGGAGATATCCGAAATCACATACCGACAAGCCGCAACGATCGATCGACCCTTCGGCCAAGGGCAGTTCGCCCATGATCGCTTTCAGGAGCGTCGACTTCCCCGCCCCGTTCGGACCGGCAATCGCAGTCATGCTTCCTTGCCGAAACGCGCCCGACACGTGATGTACCGCCGGGTGGCGCGCATAGGCGACGGTAACATCGTCGAGCTTGATCACCGGCTTCATCATGGCAGCGACACCGCCCAGGCAATCGCGATCCACAGGCACAGGAGCACGGCTACGATTGCGAAAAGCCGTGCATACGCCGGCTGCGCCATCAGCGAGTATCGGAATGGATCGCGGCTCATCATCAGGCCAACCCGGAATCGATGTTCGACAATAAATATAATATAACATTTTTAGTCGAATGACTATGGCGGAATTGCGAGCCTGGAGGACGAGCGGTCGATTTTGCGCGCCGTTTTAGGGAGGTTCGGCAGCGCCGCCACAACGGAAGCGAGCGCCATTCCGGTTGTCGAAAAGGGAGATCAGCGGCCGCCGACGCGGGAAAATTTACCATTCAAGAACAGCAAGCTAGCGACCGAACGGCAGCGCTCGCCGTCGGCAGGACGGCTATCCCAAGAAATTGATTTCAATCAAAGCAAGTTGCGACATATGGAAACTTGATTACTTAAGTCAAGTTTCCTATGTCGTCATCATTGCCCTTAGCCATACTGTGAGGGGAAGAGAACGTGCTCGCCCCATTCCTTATCATGCTCCGCGAGGGCATAGAAGCCGCGCTGATCACAGGAATAGTCGCCACCTACCTGTCGCATACGGGCCGCTCCGAGTGGATGCCGGCAGTGTGGGTCGGCGTGCTGCTTGAAGGGCCACGCATACGACATGAGCGCTATCCTGCCGATTTCGAGTTTGACCACCGCCTGCGCGGCGCTCGATCGCGAGGTTGCGCTACCGGCGGTTTGCTGGTGCGATTCCACTTGTGCCGTCTTTTGTCGCCTGCCGATTCCGGTATTTTCGCGCCAGTTGTCTTTCCCGACAACGGTGACAGTTGCGCTCGGCGCCTCGCTTTTCGAGACACGTCCGTGGCTCAAATCATTGAAGCCCAGACATCTCCAGCGCATGAGCCAATTCACCAACGATGCGCTTGTCGGAGAGCTTTGCCACGGCGATCTGTCCCTGCAATTTTGCGCGAACACGGCCGACACGAATATCCACGCGCTACGCGATGTCCTGAAGAACCTTCCTGAATACCTGGTTCCGCGTTGGAAGCAGGAGGGCAACGTTCCGACGATTTTGCCGAACGCCGATGGCAAGGTCGAAAGCGCAAGGAACTTCCTCGGCTTTCGCGATGGTTCAGCCAATCCCCATTCCGGCGATGAATCGCTGATGGACAGGATCGTTTGGGTCGGCCCGAACGACGGCGAGCCCGAATGGACCGTTGGAGGGACCTATCAGGCGGTTCGCATCGTCAGGAGCTTCGTCGAACGTTGGGACCGCACGCCGCTCGGCGAGCAGGAGCGCATCATCGGGCGCAAGAAAATGTCCGGCGCGCCATTCGACGGTTCGACCGAAAGTGATGTTCCAAACTATGCGAAAGACCCAGACGGAAAGATCACGCGTCTGGATGCCCACATCAGGCTGGCCAATCCACGCACAGCAGAAACGAACAAAAATCTGTTGCTTCGGCGCCCGTTCAACTACTCGAACGGCTTCACTAAGAACGGGCAACTCGATCAGGGCCTGTTGTTCATTGCCTATCAGTCCAACCTCGAAAGGGGGTTCATTACCGTGCAGTCGCGGCTCAAGGGCGAGCCGTTAGAGGAATACATCAAGCCAATCGGTGGCGGTTATTTCTTCGTTCTTCCAGGGGCGCAGGATGCTGGTGACTATCTGGGCCGAAAGCTGGCCGAGGCCGCGGCGGCGGGACCTGAAGAAGTTGCCGCGACGAAGATCTCGGGCGAGGAGGATCGCTATAGCCACACCGATCTCTGGGACTTCAAGGCCAACTTCGACGGCTCGAAGAAAATCTATGATCTCGTGAAGCCGCTCATCGAGAAGGACAACGCCGACTTCGCGAAACGTCGACGACACACTCGCGAAGTACAAGTCCGGCGAAGGCTACGAGCTCTACGACAAGCTTTCGGAAGCCGACCGCAAAGTCCTCGCTGCAAAGGTCAACGCGCTGGCAACGGATCTTTCGACGCTGCGCGGTAAGCTCGGTCTCGGCTGATAGGCGACGAGTTTAATTCAGAAACAAAGTGCGGCCTCGGACTTTTGCTCTCGAATTGAGCTGCAAGCGACTGGGGCCGCAGCTGTATCCAAATCCGATACTGTCGCGTCAAAGACACAAGGAAGCGCAGTCTAATTGTTTACTCATAATGTAGACTTTCATAATGTGCATAAGCCCGATCACGCTTCGGGCTCTTCGTTGCGAGCACCTCCGGGGGAGGTTCCGCGAAGAGGAGGCAAGCCCGCCATCGTGCGCAACCGCGCTCATCCAGCCAGCCCCGTATCAACTTGGGACCAACGGGGGACTATGGGATGGCTGTGCACAGCGCGTTGATGTTTTTTCTAATTCGAGTTCGACAAGTGTGGGCGCGTCGCGCCGGAGCCCAAATCGTATTGCGGGCTGCAAAGCCGCGCTCGCACTCTCGGTGTCTGTAGCGGCGCTGACATTGGCTCAGGCGGCTTCTGCGCAGGAGACACAGCTGCCCGGCATCAATGTCCAGGGAGCACAGGCGAAGAAAAGCAGCGCCGCAAAAAGTAAGCCGAAGCCCAAGCCTGTTCAGGCAACTCATCGCAACCTGCTTCGCCTCCTCCGGCCAGCGAAGGCATGGGAGTATCGAAGTCTGACGCTCCCTTTAATACCCCCCTGCTGGCATCAGCGTTATCACTGGAGAGGAACTCACGACATTTGGTGGTTCCGATCTTAACGACGCTCTGCGGTCGCAGCCGGGTACTTTCACGCGGATAAGCCTACAGAACGCTGGTCTCGCCGTGAATATTCGCGGTTTTGAAGGCTCCGGCCGCGTTGCCATGTCGATCGACAGCGTGCGTCAAAACTTCAGATTCACGGGCACGAAGCCCAAGGGTTTACCTAACTAGACCCGTCTCTCATCGCGGGCGTCGATATCGAACGCGGCGCGATCTCGACGGCAGGAGGCGCCGGCGCATTGGCAGGCGCGGCAAACTTCCGAACGCTCGATGTTGACGACATCCTGCTGCCCGGAACGAATTTCGGCGGCATGACGAGTCTCACGTGGGGCAGCAACAATGTTGGCTTCTCGGAGATGGGCGCCGCTGCCGCACGAAGCGGCGGCGTTAGCATCGCAGGTGCTGTGAGCCACCGCGAACCGGATAACTATCAGAATGGCAGCGGCGTCGAAATTCCGGGCACGTTTCAAGACCTGACATCTGGGCTCTTCAAGGCCAATTTCCAGCTGAACGAAGAACAATCGATCCGTTTCGGCGGCGTATTCTATAACAACGATTTCTTCGCTAACTCCTACAACCAGAATGTCCAAACTCAGACATACACGGCCAAGTACGCGTATAAGCCGATCGGCAATGATCTCATCGATTTCCGGCTCAACGGATCGTACAACGACGTCACGATGAAGTACGGCACGGATGCGACTTCGACCGTCGGCAAACCTCCGCAAGGAAGCAGCTGGGGGCGCGTCATCGACGATAAGGGATTCGGATTCGACGCATCCAACATCTCGCGCTTCTATTTAGGCGGCGTACGCGTCAAATCGGAATACGGATACGAATTTTACGGCGACAATGTCGAAGCCTACAACCGCTTCCAGCAAAACGTCGGTGGCGGCGTGAACCCATCCGGATGGTCGTCAACCAGCGGCGTTTTCTCTGAAACCACCCTTTCAAAGGGAATCTTCGATCTCATCGTCGGCCTTCGCTACGACATGTATGACATCAATGGTAGCGGGAACGCGGACCCTTCATTCGGATTGCCTCCAGGCGTGGCGGCGGGTCCGTTCAAGCTCGATAAGTCGGGCGGAAATTTCAATCCTAAGGTCACGCTCGCAGCGCGAGCTACCGATTGGTTCCAGCCGTATATCACCTATTCAGAATCTTCGCGTCCGCCCGACGTGTCCGAGTTGTTCACGGGCGGTGTGCATCCGGGCGGCGCTAACATCGGCTTCCTCCCCAATCCGCTTCTCAATCCCGAAAGTCAGCAGGGGTTGGAAGTGGGTGCTAATATCAAGCAGGATAATCTCTTCTTCTCCGGCGATTCATTCCGCCTGAAGGCCGATTATTACCATATGGACGTCGCCGACTACGTGGCGGCGTGTTTCACGGACATGGGCGCTGCGTACTTCTGCAATGCGCCAGGAAATTCGCAGGTTCAGGGCGTCGAGCTACAGGGCATGTATGACGCCGGGTACGCGTTTGCCGGCCCGAGCTATACATTTACACACACTGATCTTCCTCCTCAAACAGATGGCTTTGGCGCTCACAGCGCTCTTCCCTCGACCACACCGTGGTGACGTCGGCAGGTGTGCGTTTGCTCGATCGCAAGCTGACGCTTGGGGGTCGCGTGTCTTATTTCTCGGAAAGCGACGTCGGCGCCAATAATGTCGAAGGCTTCTACGCGAGTCAGTTCATGCCGGCGTATACGCTTGTCGACTTCTTCTCGAGCTACAAGGTGACCGAGAATTTCCAGGTCGATTTCAACATCAATAACCTCTTCAACAAAGATTATACCGACGCACTCACGACCGCGTTTTTCGACGGTCCCAACTGCTACGGTTCGAACCTTCCAGGATGCAATGATACGGGCATGGGCCGCACATTCTTTGTGACGGCAAAGGCGAGGTTTTAAGGGCCCGCTGCGATCACGGCAGCTGGAAAAGCAAAGTAGGCATCGGCGAGTGAAAGCTCGCCGATGCCTTCGCGATACAGGACCGTTGGCTTGAATGGAGACGAGCGAAAGTGACGCTCATCGAACGCAATGATCGTCCCACCGAGCAAAATGCGCTCGTCTGAATCCGATTTTCAAGCGTTCGGAGCGAAGCCGTCGCACACCAATGTCGTGTCAATTAGCTTTGGCAAAGTGGCGGAACACGACAAAGGCCCCGCCGCACGACCATTGCCAGAAACAGCATCCAAGCCGGCCGTCGTTTCGGAACCCCAAAAACCGGAGTCTCGTAGGCTCCTCATTGGTACGATCATTTTTTCCGCCGCACTTCACGCAGCGGCGATAGCCGCCGCCATGCCGCGGGACACCGCCGAACAGTTCGGTACGCTCGCCGATAAGAGCGATACGATCAGCCTCTCAATGACCCAAACGGTCGTTCTGGAATCGATCTCTACCGACGTCTCGCAAATGGCTGCGACGGCATCTGCCGCGTCTCAGGCCGGCGGTGTTCAATCGGCAGAATCGAAGCCCCAGGAACTCGCGGAGATCAACGACGTCCCCGTCTTCGATCAGCCGCAGCCGAAGCCGATAAAAGTCGCCGACGTGACACCCGCCGCCGTTGCGCCGACGGAAGATCCGCTGCCGGTCATTCGCGGCGGCGGCGAGCCGGATACGGCAAGCGAGATCAAGGCCGATCGGATCGCCGAGAAGCCTGTCGAAGAGATGCCTGAAGAGGTCGAGACCAAAGAGGACGAGCCCGAGAAAGCGAAACGCGAAAAGGAGGTCAAGAAGGAACAAAAGACCGCACAACAGGAGTCGCACCAGCAAACTGCCGGTAGCGCAACCTCGCGATCGAGCGCCGCACAGGCGGCGGTCAACGGCCGAATTTCGGCAAGCAACGGGAACGCCTTGAGCTACGCCGCCAGCATTCGCGCGCAAGTCGAACGCAACCAGCCTTCAGGCAACGGCCTCCGCGGCACTGTCCGCGTATCGTTCGGAATTACCGCAAACGGCGAACTCAGCTATCTGCGTCTTTCCGAATCGTCGGGTAGCTCGAACCTAGACGATGTCGCGCTCGCTGCCGTCTGGCATGCGGCGCCTTTCGGACAGCCGCCGCCGGACCTGTCGCCTACTCAGCTCGCTTTCGTAATTCCGTTCTACTTCCGCTGAACACGATCAGCCGGCGCAGCGTTCGCGCGGGCCGCCGCAGCATCCTCCATGAGCTCGTACCACATGGCATTGAGCACTGCGAAGGCAGCGGCGAGCGGCAGACCGAGTAGCCAAGCAAAATACCACATGATCAATTTCTCCTTTCGTTGGCCTCAATAAGCGTGGCCGCGCTCGTCACGGATGGCTTTCTCATCAACCTTGCCCCACATCACATGGTAGACCCAGGTCGTGTAAGCGAGGACTATTGGCAAGAAGATCACCGTCGCCACCAGCATGATGAAAAGCGTCATGTGGCTGGATGAAGCGTCCCAGACCGTCAGGCTCGAACGCGGATCGACCGACGACGGCAGAATAAAGGGAAACATCGCGAGGCCGACGGTCGATATGATGCCGAATATCGAAAGCGAGGTCGCCAGGATCGCTGCGATCTCTCGCCGCGCGCCCATGAAAGCAAACGCCGCTCCCGCACCGGCCACGCCAAGCGTTGGAGCGAGCACCATCCAAGGATGAGTTCCGTAGTTCTCAAACCACGCGCCCGCCGCTTTGGCGACCGTCTTCGCCAATGGATTTGATGGGCCAAGCGGGTTCACTGGGCTGGTGATGTGGTATCCGTCAATTCCGACCCATAGTGAAATTCCACCAAGTACGAAGAGCACTGCGGTCACCAGGGCGGCAATGCTGCCGTAAGCGCGCGCACGATCGGCCACGACACCTTCCGTTTTCAATACGAGCCACGCCGAACCGTGCATGACAAGCATAGCGACCGACAGCAGTCCGCAAAGCAGTCCGAAGGGATTGAGCAGCTCGAATAAAGTCGTGCCGTCGTAGAAGATGCGCAAGTCATTGTTGAAGTGGAACGCAACGCCCTGCAGCACATTGCCGACGGCCACGCCAAATATGAGGGACGGAACCGCACCACCCACAAACAATGCCCAGTCCCAGACATTGCGCCAGGTCGCATCATCTCGCTTCGACCGATACTTGAATCCGACCGGCCTCAGAATGAGTGCGAACAGGATCGCGAACATCGCAAGATAAAAGCCAGAGAATGAAACGGCGTAGAGCGGCGGCCAAGCGGCAAAAATCGCGCCGCCTCCGAGGATCAGCCACACCTGATTGCCCTCCCACGTCGGACCGATGCTGTTGATGACGACGCGGCGCTCCAAGTCGGTCTTCGCGACGAATGGCAACAGTGTTGCCGTGCCGAGATCAAAGCCGTCTGTGACCGCAAAGCCGATCAAAAGGACGCCAAGAAGAAGCCACCAGATGATTCGGAGGGTTTCGTAATCGATGAATTGATGAAGGATCATTGGTCTACTCCGCGGCGATGAGTGAAGAGGGAACGAGAACAGCTTCCCGTTCGTCATCGGGAGCTGGTCCAGTGCGTATCGCACGCACCATCAGTCCCATCTCGACGATGAAGAGCACGGTATAGATCACGATGAAGCCAAGAAGCGTTAGAAGTACCGTGGTGGCGCCTAGGCTGGAGACGGCTGCCGCGGTCGGCAGTATCCCCTCGATGCTCCAGGGTTGACGACCGAATTCCGCGACCACCCAACCGAACTCAGCAGCGATCCACGGGAGCGGAATTGCAAATAAAGCCAGTCGAAGAAGCCACGGGTAATGGTCGAGCCTTCGCCGAGCCGACAGATAGAAGAAGGTTCCCATCATCAGGATGAAGAAGAAGCTGAGCCCGACCATGATGCGGAATGCCCAGAAGAGTGAAGGAACGTTCGGGACTGTGTCCCAGGCGGCCTGATCGATCTGAGCGTCGGTTGCCTTGCGGGGATCATCCACGTAGCGCTTCAGGAGAAGGGCATAACCAAGATCGTTACCATTCTTCTCCAACGCGTCGCGGGCCGCTTGAGGAATGGAGGATGGGTCGCTCGCCGCCCGGATTTGCTGAACCGCGTCGTAGGCTGCAATACCCTGCCGGATCCGCCCCTTTGCGTGTTCGACAAGATCCTCGATGCCGGGAATTTCAGTCGTCAGCGTGCGCGTGCCGATCAAGCCCATCACCCAGGGGACCCTCACGGCAAAATGGGTTTCGCGCGCCTTCTGATCGGGGAAGCCGAAAAGGGTGAAAGCGGCCGGAGCTGGTTCTGTTTTCCACATGGCCTCGATCGCCGCGAGCTTCATCTTCTGATGCTCTGTGGAGAGGTAGCCGCTTTCATCGCCGAGAACGACGACAGAAAGAGCGGAAGCAAGGCCAAAGGATGCGGCGACTGTCATCGAGCGCTTGGCAAGATCGACGAAACGCCCATTGTACAAGTACCAGGCTGAAACACCGAGGACGAATACGGAGGCCGTGACGTAGCCTGCCGAAACGGTATGCACAAATTTGGCTTGAGCGACGGGATTGAAAAGCACGTCGTAGAAGTCGGTGACCTCCATCCGCATGGTCTCAGGATTGAACGCCGACCCGACCGGGTTCTGCATCCAGCCGTTTGCGATCAGGATCCAGAGCGCCGATAAATTGGAACCCGCTGCGACGGCCCATGTTGCCATGAGGTGGCCGACTTTTGAAAGCCTGTCCCAGCCGAAGAAGAAGAGCCCGACGAAAGTCGCTTCTAGGAAGAAGGCCATAAGCCCTTCGATGGCGAGCGGCGCACCGAAGATGTCGCCGACGTAATGGCTATAGTAGCTCCAGTTCATGCCGAACTGAAATTCCATGACGAGACCGGTGGCGACGCCGATCACGAAATTGATGCCGAACAACGTGCCCCAGAACTTCGTCATCTGACGCCAAATGGGTCGACCGGTCATAACGTAGACCGTCTCCATGATGGCGAGGAGCACTGATAGGCCGAGCGTCAACGGCACAAACAGAAAGTGATAAAGTGCTGTCACCGCGAATTGCAGGCGCGATAGCGCCACGATGTCGAGTTCCATCTGCCTTTTCCCGACCTTTGGCCGGCCTCCTTCCGAATGGGCGACGCCGAAGCGGCGCCGCCGGCTTCGCTTTTCTCAATCCTGTCGCAATGCGGCGAGAGCTGCTTCGAAGGCTGCCTCCCCGCGTCGTGGGCTTGCGACGATGCACCCTCTATTTATGATCAGTAGGCGGTCTGCGATTTCGGCTTCCCGTCGAATGTGCGTCGCGATGACGAGCGAATGACCCCTTGCGTTGACCTTGAGGCGCGTGATGACATCACGGGCCGTTGCTGCATCGAGCCCCTCGGTCGGCTCATCCAAAAGCCAAAGAGGTGTATCGCGCAGAAGGAGACGAGCGAGCGCGAGGCGGCGCGCCTCGCCGCCCGAGAGACCAAGACCCCCTTCGCCAAGTCGCGTATCGAGACCTTTCGGCAGCGCCGCGACATAAGCGCCCAATCCGGCCGACGCGACAGCCTGAAAAATCCGGCTGTCATCCGCGCTCGGATTGGCAAGACACAAATTATCGCGAAGCGAATCGACGAAGAGTTCCGTCCGCTGCGTAAGAAGAGTCGCAGGAAGGCTCTTTGCTTCGCCCTGCTCGATTGAGAGCTCGCCTGCGATCACTGCCAGGAGCGTGGACTTTCCGGCTCCGCTGTCCCCAACCAAGGCCAGGTGCTCGCCGCCTCGAAGCGACAGCGAAAGATCGCGGAATAAAGGTTGCGGCGCATGGCCGTGCCGTATGGAGACATGATCCAACTTTACGGCCATCCCTTCGCGCGGCGGAGGAAGCCGCGGCGAAGCTTCTGTGACGAGGCGCGGGCCGACTCGTCGCGCGGCAAGGCACGTGCGTCCAAGTTCGATCGCGCCGCGACGCAAAGCCGAGAACGGCTCGAGGGCTGCAACCACGATCAGCACCGCAAAGGCCGCAACCGGAGCACTGATGCTGCCGGATTGGGCAAGGTCGGTAACGACAAGAAGCATCGCCGCGATAAGAAAAGAAGACGCGGTTCCAAACGAGGCCGCGACGGTGGTTTCAACGAGATTCAGCTCGTCATCTGCATCGGCGGCTTTTCGGTCGGCGTCGGCAATCGCCCCACGCTGAGCCGTGACCCGACCGGCCATGACGAGCTCGGTTTGCCCGGAAACAAGGTCGATCACGCGCGACCGCAGCACTTCAAGTGCATGGGCGCGGCGCCGGGCGGAACGCTCAGCAACGCGAGCGGCGACAATGGGGATCCCCAGACCGGCGGCAATGAGAAAAAGACCAACAGCAATCCCGACGGTCGGTTGAAGAAGAATGAGGGAGAAGCCGGTCGCTATGGCGGCAGCAAGCGCCGCGCCCATCGGAACCAGGACGCGCAAATAAAGGGAATCGAGCGCATCGACATCCTGCGTTAATCGGAACAAGAGCTTCGCAGGGCGCATGCGCAAGTCTTCTGCCGCGCGCGCCTCAGCCGAACCCCGAAACAGACGTTCGCGAAGTTCCGCGAGCGTGCTGAGCGTAGCGTCATGCGTAACCAAGCGCTCGCCGTATCGGCTGGCCGTCCGCGCAAGCGCAAAGAAGCGAATGCCCGCTGAGGGGGAAAATACATCAAATGCGAACGCCGCCGCCGCGCTGAGACCTGCTATCGCAGTCGCGGTGATGAACCAGCCCGAGAGCCCGAGCAAAGCGATGCCGCTGAGAACAGTCGCGGAGCTGAGCAGCATTCCAATGAGAAGCTTGCCGCGCGGGCCACGCCAAAAAAGCTCAAGAACGGGTTTCAGATCACCGAAAACGTGAGTCATGCCGCCTTCTCCAGACGCAAGTCTCCGAAGCGGATAATTCGATCCATGCGGGCCGCGAGATTCAAATCGTGCGTGGCGACGATCAGCGTCTTGCCCCGCGCAAGAGCAAGAAGATTATCTGTAATCTCTTGGGCCGTATGGGCATCGAGATGTGCGGTCGGCTCATCCGCAAGGACGAGCGTCACATCTGGATTAATCGCGATACGCGCAAGTGCAAGGCGCAGTGCCTCTCCGCCCGAAAGCCCGATGCCGTTTTCCCCTATGGCATCTGAGCCGCGCGCCTGAGCGATTTCATCGAGGCTCGCAAAACGCAGCGCCTTCGCGATGTTCTCACGATCGATCATCCCACCAAGAGCGACGTTGCTCGCAAGCGTCCCGGCAAAGACGTGCGGGCGCTGGCCGATCCATGCGATGCCTCGTCGCAAGTCCGCAGCGCTTTCGTCTGAGAGCGGGCGGCCGCCGATCGAGATCACACCGGAAGCTGGAGAATCGAGCCCGGCCAGAAGCGCAAGAAGCGTTGATTTGCCTGACCCGCTGAGCCCGAGAAGGGCGAGATGCTCGCCCTGCGCCACCGAAAGCTCGAAGCTATCGAGCACAGAAGTTTCGCTTCCCGCATACCGAAAGCTTAAGTTCTCGGCGAGAACTGCTGGCGCTGGATCAGCAAGATATCTGGCTTGTTGGGCGTCATCACCGCCCAGCAATCGGCTCCCATCGGCCGCTAAGCCATTGAGTTCATGAAGCGCAGCACGCCCCGCCGCGCGGTCGTGCCAGACGGATGAAAGCTCGCGCAGGGGCTCGAAGAAGGCGGGGGCGAGCAGAAGAATGAATAGCCCTTCACTCAAATTCAGCGGTCCGGCCCATGTACCAAAGCGCAATTGGCCGAGCAGATGGAACCCGGCATAAACGGCGACCATCGCGACGCCGAGAGCTGAAAACAGCTCGAGAACAGCCGAGGACAAAAACGCGATTCTGAGAACCAACATCGTCCGCTCGCGCAGGCTTTCGGCATTGGCGCGAAGTCTGCGTGCCGTCACATCGACCGCGTCAAGCGAGCGGATCGTTGTCATGCCGCGCAACCGATCGAGCAGGAAGGCATTCATGCTGCCGGCTTCGACAAGCTGCGCTTCGCTGGCTTGCTTGGCGCGCCAGCCGATGAGCGCCATGAAGATAGGGATAAGCGGTGCAGCAAGGAGCAGCACGATGGCAGCCGCCCAGGAGAGGGATAAAACGCAGAGAAAGAAAACGGCGGGTACTACGGTGGCCCGGATTTTCGCAATTTCGAAGCGGGCGAGATAAGGCACGATCGTCTCGGCCTGTTCGGCGATCACGCTGGCGGCACGCCCGGAAGCCGGACGGCTTGGGTCAAGCGGCGAAAGTATAGCTAGTGCTGCGACAACTCGCTCTCTAGCTGTCGTAACGACCTCGCGCGCGGCGCGAAAAGCGAGGCGGCTCCCGATGGCGTCCAGAACGGCCCTCAAAATTCCGACGCCAAGTACGCCAAAAGCGAGCCACCCGATCTGATCGGAGGCCCTCTCGCTTGCGATGTTGCCGATTGCGATGCTGATCAACGCGGCCTGAGGTAGCCACAGCAACGACGCAGCAATTTGCAGAGCCGCGCTTGTTTTGTTCGTGGCCATGTCCGAAGAACCGGGCGCTTCCCGCATTCCCTCCTCGGCCGCGGCGGCAAGCGACGCCATTGCTCAAATCTTTCCCGGCTAAGAACCCGGCCGGATCAATGGTACGTCGCCCGGCGTCGAACATTGACCGACATCAAGGGTTACCAGCTACATCCAACGGCCGGCGGCAAACAGGCCCCCGCAATCTCCTGACCCCAGATCTGCACCACAAAAGCAGGAGCAGCGTAGGCCGGGATTGTGAGCGCGTTATTTCAATTGAGCCAAAATTGATGAGCCGAGTTCAAACGCCGGTTCATGGTCCGCGCCGAGCGTCGCGGCCTGGACACCACAAGAGCGCCCTTTCGATTTCGGGCGCTCTCGACATCACATCGTGAGAATGTGCGCTTCTAGCTTAGGCGACGGCCGCTTCTTTCATCGGTAGAGTGAACTCGCGTTCGATTGGGGATTCACAAACGTGAGCCACGACGCCCGGCCCAAGAGCCTGCAGCGTTACGACTCGGCCGTTGCGGAAGCGAACGGCGTCCCGGTGAAAAGGTCCGTCCACTTGCGTGAACGTGACATCCTCGCGAACCGAAACGTCGGCATGCTCTTGAATGAAGGACGAGATGCCAAAAAGTCGGAGTTCCATATCGCACGCCATGCAGATGGCGACCGATTGATCTCCGCGGGTCACGAAGCCCACGGTTCCGCTCGGAAACTTATTGCTGACGTACTCTTCGCCCTGCCTTGCGGGTCGGCTCTGGAACATTTCTAGCGAATAATCGCACATGACTGACCTCATCAGGTTTGTGCCTCTGATCAATCAAACCGGTAGCCGACTTTGAAGTTCCTGCGACGCGCCATGAAAATTCAGCGAACCTTCCTCAGGACAGCACTGACCATCGCTTGAACCAATTATGCATTTGCACCCACGCGTCTTTCGCGGCATCCTGATGATAGCTCGGCCGGTAATCGGCGTGGAAGCCGTGTGGCGCGCCGGGATAGATCTTGAACTCGGCGGTCTTCCCTGCGGCCGCTAGGGCTGCCTTCATTGTCTCTACTTGAGAAGGTGGTATGCCCTGGTCATCGCCGCCGTAGAGGCCGAGGACTGGCGCTTTCATCTCAGGCGCGAGTTCAATTGGGCTCTTGGGCCAGAGCTGCTTTTGCGCCGCGGGGTCGACAAGTGATCCGTAGAAGGCAACGCCGGCCTTCACGTTGGGGTTGGCCGCGCAATAAACCCACACCGTCCGGCCGCCGCGGCAAAAGCCCATGATGCCAAGCTTCGATGTATCGCCGCCCTGGCTCTTGGCCCAGCCGACGGTCGCGTCGAGATCGGCGACGAGTTGAGCGTCGGGCTTCGAATTGACGAGAGGCATCAGCTGTTGAATGTCGCTAATCTTCGTCAGATCGCCGAGACGGAAGTAATAATCGGGAGCCACAGCAAATGCTCCGAGCTTGGCAAGACGCCGCGTTACGTCTTTGATATACTCGTGAAGCCCGAAGACCTCCATCGCCACCAGGACGACCGGCGGACTATGCGATTCCGCCGGCTTGGCAAAGTACGCCGGCATGGCGCCTTCGGCGGTTTCGATTTTAGCAGTGCCGGTGTCGAGTCCATCGGAATCCGTTTTTATGGCCTCGGCGCGCACCGGACCGGCCGCGAGCGTATAGCCCGCGGCGGCAGCCGCGGACGCCGTCATGAATTGGCGTCTCGACAGCAACGCTCTCCGAATGAGACCTATGAAGTCCGGTGCGATTTGCTGCTGAATAGTCATCTCCACCTCCGTCCGATATCGCTAAGCCCACATCGGCCGCCGTCTTAGGGCTTCATACGATATATCGGTTTGCCAGGAGGCAGAAGACGACCGTGAGCCGCGGAACTCCGCGGGCCCTGTGTGATCCTTTAAGGATTGATGACGACCGTCGACGTGCGTCCCGCGACGAGACGCACCCCGGAGGGAACCTGATCCAACGCGATCCGGACCGGAATGCGTTGCGCGAGCCGCACCCAACTGAAAGTCGGATTGACGTCGGCGAGCAGGTTTGAGCCGGAGCTTCGATCGCGATCCTCGATGCCGCCGGCAACGCTCTCGACGTGCCCTAGGATCGCCTGATCTTCACCCATCATATGCACGACCGCTTTGTCACCCACATGGATCAGCGGCAGCTTGGTCTCTTCGAAGTATCCGTCGACGTGCAGCGAGTCCTGATCGATGAGCGCCGCGACGCCTTTGCCAGCCGTGACGTAGTTACCCGGCTGCAAATCGAAATTCGTGATTGGACCGTTGACTGACGCGCGGACCGCCGATCGCTCGAGGTTGAGCTTCGCCAAGTCACGATCTGCCTCTGCCTGATGAAGATCGGCTTGAGCTTGTGCTGCGGTTGCTGTCACCTGCTCGATCTTCTGTTCGCTGACGGCGATGCTCGTCATCGTCTTATAGCGCACGAGATCCTTCTGGGCGGCATCGAGCGTTGCCGTGCGGCCTTCGACATTCGCCTCCGCCTGGCGGAGCGCCAAGAGATACCGGTCGCGGTCGATCCGGAAGAGAACGTCTCCCTTATGAACGATCTGATTGTCGTGAACCAATACTTCCGTCACGAGGCCGGACACGTCAGGAGCGACGGCGACGATGTCTGCTCGAACGCGCCCGTCGCGCGTCCAGGGCTCAAGCTCATAGTGAACCCAAAGTTGCCACCCGGCGAGCACGGCGAGACCGGCAAGAACAACGGTAGACGCATAGCGTGCAAAGCCAAAAAAATTGCGTTTCATGAATGAACCTTCGAAAATAACAAGACGCTCGCGCCGAGTAGGCACACGAATATGCAGAGATTGAAAAGCGATTGATGCCAGACGTACCGATAACCTCCGGCGGCGCGAAGCCCGCGTGCAATCACCGCCATTGTCGCATACGCGATGATCGCGCAAAGCAGGATCGAAGGGACGAAAACGCCGAATATGCTGATCTCTGCGTTCATTGTGCAGCCTCCAGAAATTCCGGCGCGTGAGGCAAGTGCGGCGGCGATTGGTCGGGGAATAGGCTGGGTCTCAGCCCCACGAGGCCACGTAAGGCGCTGCGCGCCGAAGCGCCCTGCTCGTTACGAACTGTTGAGATTGCGCGATTGATCGCCGCCAAAAGGAGATCCGATGCCGGCGTCGCCGAACCAGAGAGGTAATGGCGTTTCAGCATCATCAGTACCGCATCGACGCGCCGTCTCGAATAAGTCAGGAGCCCAATTCGCGCCCGGCGCAGATCGAGAATGTTGAACCCTTCCCGCAGATCGCCTATCGCGTCGGGAATCCTATGTCCCGCTGCTTTTGCCCGCGGCGCAAGAAGCATCAACCGGTCGAGCATGACGCCCGTTAAGCGTGCATCGTCCTGAGAGTTCTGTGCATTCGCGATATCGGCCAGCGTTGCCCTGTTGGCGTTGGCGAGGCGCCGGATGCTCCATTCAGCGCTGACGGTACGCAGCAACGCCGCCATGACGGCTGCCAGTCCAACGCCGATGGTCATCGCCATGCTCGTGTTCAGGAATGCCGCCGCGTCGACATTGAAGGTCACCTGCAGACCGATCATGGCGGCGCAGTTAATCGCTAGCGAAATGCCGATGACGAAAGTCTCCGGTTTTGATACAAGCAGTCCGAACGCCAGCAGCGCAGGCGCGAGCACCAGCACGAGTGTTTCGAAGTTGTGGACGTGCGGAAGAACAGCGAAGACATAGATTGCCGAAAGAAATACCGCACCCATCGACCATTTCGCGAACGTCAGGATGGAGGGCACTGGATTATCCTGAGCCGCAAAGAGACTGCCGGCGACGGCAGCCATCATTGCCGCGGCGCCGCCCTCGGGCCACGCGAGAATGATCCAGAAGAAGCAGCACAGTGCTATCGTCGCGAAGCTGACGATTGAAGAAATGAGCGCCAGGCCGTGATCGTAATGGCGAGTAGGCATGGCCCGGTCCGAGAGCGGATAGGCAAAGGGTTTTGAAAGAGTAGCCGAGTTTCCGTCCACGGCGGTCATGACGTCGAGGCAATCCGCGCGGATCGCCGCGAGATCACGCATGCGCATCAAGAGACTGAGCTCGATAAGATCACGCCAGGTTCTATGGCCGCGGTTGGCTTCGATGCGCTCCTCGATATCCTTGCGCAAAATATCGAGTTCCCCGGAATCGTCGGAGCGCTCCGGACTGAGCCAGCGATCCATCCGTTCGATGAGGTCCTCGACGGCACGCGATGGACCGCCGAGCAATGCAAGCTCGCCGAGTCTGTCCGCGATGGAGGAAAGGACGGGAAGTAGCATCAGCATTCGCGGCTGGATTTCACGAATCCGGCGCGGGAGATGAGGGTGTCCCCCGGCATCATAGCCGAGGTGGCTCGCGAGATTCTCGATCTCTCCCGTGTCCGCCGCGAGACGTAGGCGGTGCGCGTCGGCCTCCGGTCCCGTCTTTGTTTCGAGCGCGTCGCGAGCGCTCGAGTCGGCGTCTCTGAGCCACGCTCTGAGCCTCTGGATCACCACGGGGGCGACGGCACGGGGAAATACGACACTCGATATCACGGCCGCGCACAGAATCCCGATGATGATTTCCTCGGTGCGCGCCAAAGCCACGTCGAAAACCGTGCCTGGAACATCAACGGTCGGAAAGCCGATCAGCGCCGCAGTGTAACCCGCGAGCATGAACACGTAGCTCCTCGGCGTCCGGTCGAGTAGCGATATATAAAGACAGATGGCGGACCAAGTGGCCATGGCGAGCACGAGCAACACAGGTGCGCCGGCGAGATTTGGCACCATGACAACGGCAGCGGTCGCGCCGATCAATGTGCCCAATACGCGAAAGATGGCTTTTGACCGCGTCGCTCCCGACAGCGGATTGGACGCGATATAGACCGTGGCCAACGCCCAGTACGGATTCGGCAGTGCAATCCAAAGGCTGATCAGCAAAGCCAGAACCGCGGCCGCAAACGTCTTGACCGAAAAAAGCCATTGCTGCGGAGCCGGGAAGCTCATGGAAGCATGTTTCTGCAAATCGGGGGATCGCCCGAGCCAGCGGACACTTGAAGTTGAAACTTGAATCTCGTCTCTGATTGGCATAAATGACTTCACGGTCATTTTTGTCAAGATGACGACGCAGCACTTGAAATGCGTCCAACGCATGGGACGTCGTCGGAAATGGAAGACCAGAACTGCCGCAACCGACATCGATAGTGCCGGCAGGGCACTGTATGAGGCGACACATGCAAAAGACTACGCAATCACAGCTTCGTCCGGCCCCGCGCAGCGCTCAGCCGGTCATACGCAGACGCGGCGCCAGCCCCGAGAAAACGGCTCAAACGCGGCAAGCCATCGTCGATGCTGCGCTGGCGGAATTTCTTGAGAAGGGCTTTGCCGACACCACGGTCGAAAGCGTCGCAAAGCGCGCCGGCGTCGCCAAGGGGCTAATCTATCGCTATTTCGAAGCCAAGGAAGCACTCTTCTCTGCTGTGGTGCAGCAGGAGATCGTGCATGCCCACATCGACGTGGATGATGCGAAGCGTGGAGCCGGCGAGAGCGTCGAAGCTTTCTTGCGCCGAACGCTGCTGGTCTCCATTCAAGCTATCGATAAAAAAAGTCGCGTGGATATCGCTCGAGTCGTCATCGCGGAAGGCGCGAGGTTTCCGGCCCTCGTCGAGATCTATCGCCGCGACGTGATCCACCCCCTCACGCAAAGGATCAAGCGCTTGGCAACCGCTGCCAGAAAGTCCGGAGAGCTGGACGACGATCGCCTCGTCAAAAATCCTCATCTACTTCTGGCGCCGATCTGGGCCGGCATCGTCATCAATAAGTTTCTGGATAAGGCTAACCCGGTCAACATCGGAGAGCTGTTCGAAGCGCAACTCGACGTGATCTTCTCTCGGCGCGCAAAGTGACGGAAGTTGGCATCGACAGCTTTGCGGCCATCATGCCAGGGGCTGTGGCAAGCCAGGCTCTATCGCCCGCACACGGGTGGCGCCGATCGTTCGTATCGCCGGCGGAGAGAGCACTTAGAAAGAAGATCTTGGAGTTTGGTTTCAAAACCGGTTAGCTCACGCGAGACGGCGGTTTCATAAGCAGCGACAAAGGAACCTTCAAATGATCAAAGTCAGCGTCTTATATCCAAATACTCCCGGTGCGCGCTTCGACCACGAGTATTATCGGGATAAGCACATGCCCATGGTCAAAAGCAAAATGGGTGAAAGCTGCAAGTACTATACGGTCGACAAGGGCATCGCCGGTGGGATGCCGGGCACTCCACCGACCTATGTCGGCATGTGTCATCTCTTCTGCGATTCCGTCGACGATTTTCAGGCAGGCTTTGGCCCGCATGCATCGGAGATCTTGGCCGACATCAAGAACTACACAGACCTCACACCTGTTATCCAGATCAGCGAAGTTGTTGTTGGTTGATGTAACGGAAAGCGGCCCTGCAAGAGCGGGGTCGCCTCTTTACGAGACATGTGACGCGAACGAATGAACTCCAACAGTTTGCCGTCAGTGTCGCCATTCTCAGAATAGGGCGAAATCTCCGAGAAGGTCTTGACGCACAAGCCAAGGGGTTTGCTTGCCCGCCGTTTCTCCGACGACGATGGATTTGAGCGCGTAGTAGAGTTCGCTCGCCTCAATGGCGCCGTTTCGATCGAGGTCGTAGCTGGACCTCTCGCTTTGGATGGCCTTGATGAGGGCACTCGTGAACACGCCGCCGCCCCATCGGCCTCCCTCGTAACTCAACTGCCGTCCCTTGGTGGCGGCAAGAACAAGCATCGGTGCGTGAGCTCCTGAAAGCAGGGCGGCGACAGCGTCGTCATTGGTGCCGAGCTCTTGCGCGCCGGTAAGACCGGCGTGGCAGGAATCGAGGATCACGATAACCCGCGCCTTGGACGCCTGGAGCACGCTCGCGACGTCGGTCCAGGCGAGGCCGGTGTCTACGATCCGATGCAGATCGAAATCAACGGGGGTCAGGTAGTAGCGGCGATCTGGACCTTGGACCCCATGTCCGGCAAACGAGAAGACAAGGGTATCGGTAGCTGAAGCCTCGACGACCGCGCGTTTGAGCGCCGAAAGGACGGCGTCTTTCGTAGCTGCGCCGTCGAGAAGCGAAGTCACTTCACTTCGGGCATAGTAATGGCCGGCATTGGCACCTAGCGCAGCGCCGAGCCGCTCGGCGTCGCTTCGCGCAAAGTTGAGCCGCAGCTTCAGATTGCCATATGCATTGATGCCGACGACGACGGCGCGCAGAACATTCGTCTTGTTGGCGCTCGCCGAAAGCCGAATGGCCTCCGGCTTCGAAACGAGACCATTGACATCGGCAGCCTGCGCGGACAGCCATCGGGCGTTGGCCGGGCGTGGCAAAGAAATTTGGCGGCTAGCCTTCAGGCCTTCGAGAGTCTCATCATCGATACGAAGTCCGTCAGCGTAAAAGCGTAGGTGCGCCAACGGTTCGCCCGATCGGATATTTACATTCAGCTCGATCCGCTCAGGATCCACAACGATCCCGCGCCGGTCGATATCGACCGTGGGAGGAGGAACGAGCGCAGGCGGAGGCGGAGCGGCGGCGCCCAACTTCAGTCGAGCGCTTATGATGTCCGGCCGATCCAGCACGGACGCGAATTGTTGGAACGGATAAAGCCCGGGAAGCCCCGGAAATCGTAGCTGTACGAAGTGAGCACCTTCATAGGACGCCCAATAGTAGCCTTCCGGCGTGTAGATGATGATCTCATCATCGACGACGCGGCCCGAGAGAGCCAAGCGGCCTCCGCTGATCTCGTGAATGAAAAACTGCCCGTCGCTGTTAAGCTGAATGACGTGGGCGGCATCCGCCGTCAGGATGACTTCGCTCATGAGATCGGACTGCGGCACGTCCTTCAGGATGGCCAGCGGTTTTTCGGCTTCAAGATCATAAACGGCGATCGATTTCGCGGCGACCGAACCGATCACAAGATAGCGGTCGAGGTACACTTGCGGCTTTAGCTTCGTCTGGTCATCGCCGATGCCGTAGGCGCCGCCCCAGAATGCCGACAGTGGTTGCGTGAGATCGACGATGCGGCCCTCTTTATCTTCATGTCCGGGATTGGTTCCCTCGAAAAGAAATAGCGCGCCCTCGCCGACGCCACCGTTGCCTTCCGTGGCCCATAGCTGAAGAAACCAGATCGGACGGCCCCGGATCTGCCAGCGCCAAAGACCCTCGAGCGTATTGGCAAGATAAATGTCGCTCTTGGCGAGTCCCTCGAGTGGTAGCGGGGAAACATAGGCGTCACCCGGCGGAGGCATCTTTTTGAGATGCGCCGCTGCAGCAGGCACCTCGGTTCTAATGCGGCTCTCAAGCTTGTTCGTTCGATCCTCGATAAGATCGTCGATACGTTTGTCTTGCGCCGCATCTCCCTGATACTGCTTCACCCGGTCCGTTCCAGCCCAAGAGTTGTTGAACGGAATTGTCTCGTGCGAGGCTGCTTCGGCAGCATTGACGTTGAAACGCGCGAGTTCCTTCAGCAGTCTCGTGCGCACGGTATCGGCGGGCCCCGGATTTACGGCGGACGCCGTACCCTCGCGCCAATCGCCGCGGACAACAGTCGTGCTTGCGGCCTCGGCGATCTCGACCGTCTTCGCCTTGGGATCAAGTGCACGATGAGTCTGTAGCTGATCGCGCAACACCATCGCGCTCTTCAGTGAGTCCGCGTCGGAGTTTTGGGCAGCGTTCGGGTCCGCGAGCGGATCGTAAATTTGGCTGAAGCGGATGGGCTCGCGGGCATGCCAGCCGGACGGCGTCGGAAACGACGCAACAGAGTAGTTGCGATTGATGAAGGCTTGCTGCTTTTGGGCGCTTCCCCGACAGCAGAGTGAGGCTCCGCTCGCCAGCTCAAAAATCGGAGATGCGTTCTCGTCAAGGCCGCCGGTGAAAGCGAGCACGCCGTTGTCGAGATCGAGCATCATGTTGTCGTCGCGCCATGAGGTGCAGGCGTGACAGGAGCCGGGATGCAGCAAGGCGAGACCGTCGTCAGGCGCCTCGGCCGTGCCGGCCCCACCCGAGTCGTCGTTCGATTTCACGACTGCGCGCGAGATCAACATTGGACGGACGCTCAAATTGCCCCACGAGCCGTCCCCGACGATCAGAAAAGAGTCGCCGTGCACCCAACCGATAAATTCGCCATGTGGGGTCGCAATGACGTCGCGAGAAACGAGATCGATGACTTCATAGTCGCCGCTGCCGCGTGCGCCCGTATTGGCAACGACGAAGCGCGAGGTCGGAGAGAAATTCGGGTCATGGCCGGCCCTGTCGACAAGCTTCGCGCCTGTTGCCGAGTCAAAAATCCGATAGTGGCCGTCATAGATGTGGGCGCGATAGCGTTCTGAATTCGAGGCAAGAACACGATCAGGCGTTTCGAGATCGAAAGGATCCTGCACTATAATCTCGGGCCGGCCCGGCGTAACAGTCAGCGGCCGTGACGTGAGCGGAGAGAGGAGCCGCTCACCGCAGGCCGTGCGTGCCACCACTGCCACATCGATCTTCGTGTCTACGGCATCATAAAGACGAATCTGGAATTCGCCATCGAGCTTGGCCCCTGGCAGATGCAGTGGGATGAGAACGCGCGACTTTCCTGCGCCGAACGCAAGCCCGAGCGGCCCCGACGACGACGGGCTAAGAGCCAAGAAGCCGGGCAGATTGGGCGCCGGCGGCGCGCTCGTAAGATCGTTCGCAGCTGGCTTGGGCGCCGGCAGCGCTGGCGATTCGATGCGCACCTCTCCATTGACAGCGACAGCCACGAAAACCGGTGTCTTGAGCGGGGCCCGCTTCTTGGAATGCCATGCGATCTTGATGGTGCCGCCGGCAACGAGAGTCGGAGGCACTTCGATATCGACCCGAACCTCGGCAACTGCACGTTTCAGGGTGTTGGTCTCGGCGGCGCAATCGGGACCGGCCTCGGCGCTCAACGGCGCAGCCGTCAGGACAAATCCGGAAACCGCGATCGATAACAGCAGGCCCAAGCACCGTCTCGGCATCGATACCCCCGTGTCGCTGACCCAACATATGCTATTTGCATACCGATATGTCAGCAATCATGAGAGGCGGATAGAGCCAGAACGATGAGCGTCTCTGCGCGCTGCAGCGGGTCAAACGCGTCAGTATTCGTTTTTGAAAATGTCGTTGATCGATTCAGGAAACAAAAATGGCTTTTTGGGCGGCGCATTCTCTTCCGAAGGGGGCGCGGCTGAAGGTGGAGGTGCACCTAGAAAAAATAGAAAGGGCGGCGGTGCAGCAGCCTGTTGCTGCGCATAAGCCTGCTGCTGGGCAATTGCTGCCGCAACCACCGCAGGCGGCAGGGTCTGCACACGAACGATACGTCGCTGGATGAGCACCTTTTGGCGCCTTTCAACCTTACGCATCGAACGCGAAACGCGTGCGACAACCGGAATATCATTTTGAGCCGTGACGCTCACGGGCTCATTCACGAACGCGGAAGCAGTGATCTCGGCTCGAAACGATGCCTCAGGGGTCACTGGCAAGTCTGCAATCGCATACCCCCTGGCTATCGAACGGTAAACTCCACCGCCTTTCGTCCATGACCAGAGGCTGGTTTTCGCGAGCTCCGGAGTCGAACGTCGTCAAGGTTGGTAGCTGTTGTTCGGCTTCCGCGCGGGGCGGATCAACGTCGGGAGTTTTTATAGCGGGATTTTTCGGGTCTAATGCCGGAGTTGGCGCCGCCAATCGATCACGTAGGCCCTGCCCGAATGCCAGGCGATCCTCCAATAGAAATTCTGGCGGCGCCGTTTTCGTTTTAGAGAATACGGGCGTCGGCATTTTGGTCAGGCGAGGCACCCCGTTTGGCGAAAAGGCGATTGGAAACGAAGCCAGGAGCAGGATAAGCGCAATCCTCGCAACCGGCTCCCTCATATGCGACGGTACTAGCCGATGCAACGAAAGGCCCGAATAGAACCGATTGAGGTCGTCTTCCGAACCATTAAAGCTCTTCACCAAAGTTGTGGTGAAGTCACCGACAAGGCGCGAGACGCGAGCCTGGCTATCTGCTTCGTGAGGTGGCTGTTTTTCTAGAAGCCCAGCGAGGGGCCGCGGAGTGGCTAGAAAAACGGGAAGGTCGCTAGATTGAGATTTGAATTCGGAGGAGTCCTGCGGTCGCAAAAAACGCGATTTGCGCAAGCGCCGTACCGCGTCGGTGCCATCGCTCGAATGACCGTCGCCCGTCGCGTTCATGCGCGTTCCTATTTATAGAAATGCTCAATTCGCGTGTAAATTAGGGGAAAATTCGAAATTCTCTCGAAGCCATAAACCGATCGACGGGACCGCGCAGACGAATTGCCTGCAACAGTTGACCAATCGTTGCTATATGTCCACCACGAGGCGTAAATTGAATACAAATCGATATAATTTGAATCAGCGCGGCAGCTATTGCCGAATTGCGGAAATGATTAACCTCGCGGCCCATTCCGCGGCCCGTCTTAAACGCGGTTTCGTTCGCGTGGAACGTAGGGGTTAACCAACGACGATTTGGACGGTGCTTGCAGTCGGATCGGCCGCTAGCTGTAGATGAGTGGGCAGGCCCGTATGCGCGAACTAGAGAATGTCCACAGGGTGGGGACATGGGCGTCGGTTGTCCCGATATCATTCTGGATAAGCAGCTGCCCGTCGTGCTCCGTCGCTGTCGTTTCAAGTCCCGGGTGGTTGAACTTGAGCGGAGCGGTATGGTTCAGCCCCTTCATGAACGCCGCTACAAGTCGTCTTGAGCCGACTGCAAGTCCGTAGACGTGGGCTCCGTCCAACGTCTCTGTGGCAATCGTAGACTGCAGACGATGGCGCGATGGGCATCCATCACGATGAGATGCAAGCTGTCACCGGCTCCGCGATTGCCCGACGTTGTCGCGTCAATCTCCGCGCCGGAGACACAGCCCTTATCTATTATAGGCGGCTTTAACTTCTGCACGCGGTTTTCGAAGGCGCCGCGTTCTACCGCCGGCAGACAAGCCAGCATATCGGCCATGCAGGCTTTTATGCGCTCAAATATCTCGACCGCGTGGAGAATACTATAAGCATGCTTCAGATCTCTTTTTGTGGTCGCGATCACGTTGTCGAGGGACGTATCCGCTACTTTGCTTGCTACACGTTCGGTCCTGAGATCTGGCGCTGGGATACGCGGCTGATCGGCATTTGATCGCGCCGTTTGCAGAAGAGCGAAGTAGTATTTGATTTGGTCATTCGCTTGCAGCGAGCGAGCGATCAAATCGGGGACCAGCAAGTCGGTCCCGCCGAGTTCGGCCACAATACCTTGCTTGAGCGTCATTGCCTGCTCGCATCTCTTCCGATGTTTCGCGTGTTCATATTGCCGGACGGTGTGCCCGAAGCCGGCGACGGATTCCCAGGCGATATCTTTTGCGAAAAAATGCTGCATGACGGCGTTGATTCAGCGCAAAAGATGGTACGCGACGCCGGTCACAGTTAGGCCCGAGCAGTCGAACCCTTTGTTTTTATTTTTCGCAAATACTCCACTCCTGTAACTTGACCCACTCTGTATGCGACCACGAGAGCCAAGGGCCAAATGACGGCGTTTATGATGAGCGCGCCCGGCACGATGGCACTTGCGCTCTGGGTACTGGTCAGAGCGGTCCACAACGCCGCGCCGTTTATCGCGAGAATGAGGAGCGTGAAGCTGAGATAAACGAGGCGGGTCATCAGCATGCTTCCATGCTCCTCTTTTCGAAAAAATATTTGCTTTAAAAATTTTTATCGCGAGACGGGGGGCATACATTGACCCCGCGCAATTCTCGACAACCGCCCGCACGACCGGGCATGCGGCAGACAGAAATTCGTCCCCACCCGCCGAGTGCCAGGTTAGCCAACCTACAGGTAGATCGCTACGTGTTCGTGAGGTTCACGCCAACGCTGACAAGCTGTCGGCTTGTGCCGCGCATTAATCCAGCGCGCTGGCTTCTTCTTCGATGTCGCGCTTGAGTTGTTCGATAGCGTCCCTGCAGGTTTTGACGAGGATTGCTCGAACCTCAGGCGTCGTCGCTCCTTCGTAAGCAGGGCTGGTCAGTTCCCGCAACCTTTGCTCATGGTCTCTCAACAGGTCTCGAAGCGACTTCATAAATGCCCTCCACCGGACGGCCGCTCTTGCTTCCGCCCCTACCTGAATGACGGAAAAATTCTTGGCGATTTTTAGGGAGACGGCGGCCATAACACTCAGATGTGTGGTGTCCGTGACCCACCTGCATCGCCCAATATGTGAGCCCAATCTGTCGGTTCTGGGCTACGGTGCCGCGAACCAGTCGGGAACGCTTGGCGTTTGCCCGTATGAAAATGGCCCTGCGAGACGGGTGCGCCGATAGTTCGTTATAGGCTATTGAAATATCTTTATTTTTGTCAAATTCGTTCGATGAAACGCTCAAGGTCAGGGCGAACACTTTAAAGGAGGGAGGCTTCTGTTGTTTCGGCCGTCTGTCTAACCGACGAGAGCTGGTAACCCGCGCGCCACGACATATGCGCCGACAATAGCAACAATCGCGGCGAAGCTTTGTGACAGGAGATGCTTTCTTGTTGCAAGAGCTGAACTGGCACGCCGCCCGACCAAGCCGCCCAGGACGCCTCCGCTGATGAACAAGGCAACCAGCGGCCAATCTATGAAACCGGACAATGCATAGCTTCCTGCCGTAGTGAACCCAAAGGTTGCGACAGAGACAAGCGACGAGCCGATGGCGAAAATCATCGGCATGCCCGTGGCCGCTATTAATCCAGGCACGATCAGGAAGCCGCCGCCTATACCAAAGAAACCCGACAAAGCGCCGACGCCCACACCGTACGCCAAGAGGTAAGGCAACAGGTTGGGAGCCGTCGACGCCGTCAATCGGACCGCGGGATCGCCATCTGAGCTCTTTTTGAAGAACATCACCGCGGCGATCACCAGCATCAGGACGCCGAACAGCAGCAGCGCTTCTGTCCGTCCATTTGCTTGCAGAGAGATGATCCGAGAATTGCGCCAATCACGCCGGCAGCGGCAAACACGGCCGCGCAACGCCATTTGACGTGATCGTAGCGCGCATGATCCACCAAGTTCGCCAGCGCGCTCAGCGCCACTGCAACCGCGCTCGTGCCGATTGCGACATGCGGAGATTGAACGCCGACGACGTAGACGAGCAGGGGAACTGCAAGGATGGAGCCGCCGCCGCCGATCAGTCCCAAGACGAATCCGACGAGCGTTCCCGACAGCACGGCAAGAGCATTGTGGAGCAGCACTACGCCATCACTTTGGGCTTTGCCATCCACTCGCGGCCCTTCAGCATGGCCTGCCAATATATCGGTGGCAGAATACGCTCCTTGAGTATCCATGCAGCGCGCGACGGCCGCCTGCCGTCAAATAGCGCCGCGGGAAACGAAGGCGCGAGCTTTCCACCGTAAGTGAACTCGGCAAGCACGATCTTTCCGCGCTCGACGGTCAGCGGACATGAGCCATAGCCGTCGTAGGCGCACATCTTCGGCCGGATGCCCATGTCATGAAGCAAGTTCTCGGCCACGACCGGCGCTTGCTTGCGCGCTGCGGCTGCAGTTTTCGCGTTTGGCGTGTTCGTGACGTCACCGAGGCCGTAAATGTTCTCGTATTTCTTATGACGGAGCGTCGCCGGGTCGACATCGAACCAGCCTGCGGCGTCGGACAACGGGCTCGCGCGCACAAAATCCGGCGCCACTTGCGGTGGGCAGACGTGAATCATGTCGAAGGACGTTTCGACGGTTTCCTTCGACCCATCCGGCATTGCTTTGACAAAGCGAGCTTGCTTCGCCGGGCCGTCGACGGCGACGAGATTGGAGCCGAACTTCAACTGCACATGATATCGCTCCACGTACTCCATCAGCGCCGGAACATACTCCGGAACGCCGAACAAGACGGCGCCGGCGTTGTCGAATTCGATATTGATATTGCCGAGGCGGCCCGTGCGGAGCCAATGATCGGCGGATAGATACATCGCCTTCTGCGGCGCGCCCGCGCATTTGATCGGCATCGGCGGCTGGGTGAAAACCGCCCGTCCTTTCTTCAGGCCCTGGACCAATTCCCAGGTGTACGGCGCCAGGTCGTAACGATAGTTTGAGGTGACGCCATTTTTGCCGAGCGTTTCGGTCAATCCCTCGACGCCGCTCCAGTTGAGCTTCAGCCCTGGACAGACGACGAGGTGCTCGTACCGAATAGTCCGGCAGCCTTCGATCACGACAGAATTATTGTCGGGGTCGAAGCCCGCTACGGCGGCCTTGATCCAGGTCGTTCGGCGAGGCAGCACGGCGCCCATCGGTTTTGCGGTTTGCTCGGCCGAGAACACGCCGCCGCCGACGAGCGTCCAACCCGGCTGGTAGTAATGAACATCGGCAGGTTCGATGATCGCGACGTTGAGATTGCCCTTTCTTGCGAGGAGGCTCGAAGCCAGGGCCGCGCCGGCGGAGCCTCCGCCAACGATGACGATGTCGTACCTCCCGGCCGGCACATCGGGGGAGATGTCGCCTCCAGTCGCGATGCGGCCGACGACCCCGGACATGTCAAAACCGGCGTCGCGCGCCTTCGAGAGGATCTCCGCCAACGGCCGCTTGCCGGCCTCAGAGAGAGCCCAGAGCGTCGTGCTCCGGGTTCCCGTGCGGCAATAGGCCAGAACCGGCTTCGGCATCTCGGCCAAGGCGGCTCCAAAAGCTACGGCGTCGGCGTCAATGACCTTTCCGGACTCCACAGGCAGATATCGAACGTCGAGACCGCGCGCTCGCGCTTCCCTTTCGATCTCCAAAAAAGATGGCTGGTCGGCCCCTTCGCCATCGGGGCGGTTGGATATGATGGATTTGAAGCCCAAGGCCGCCAAGCCGGCAACGTCAGCCGCCATGATCTGCGGCGAAACCGAGAGTTCGTCTGTGAGCTTCTTGGGGGTCATCACGAAGTCCTTTGGTGAAGAGGGCGCTGGGAGGCGGATTCTAGAGTTCGTTGAGCGGCACCTTGAGTTGGCGTTTGCCGCTCGCATCGGGCTCCGGAAGGTTGCCACCACGGATATTGACTTGGATCGAGGGGATAATCAGCTTCGGCAGCCCGAGCGTTTCGTCGCGCGCCGTTCGCATCTTAACAAATTCATCCTCGGTAACACCGTCGCGAACGTGGATGTTATGGGCCCGCTCCTCGGCAACTTTCGTCTCCCACTTGATGTCGCGGCCGCCAGGGCCATAGTCGTGACACATGAAGAGGCGCGTCTCCGGAGGTAGTGTCAGAACGCGCTCGATCGAGCGATAGAGGACGCGCGCATCACCACCTGGAAAATCGGCTCGCGCCGTGCCGCCATCCGGCATAAAGAGCGTATCGCCGACGAAGGCGGCATCGCCGACGACGTGCGTCATACAAGCCGGCGTATGCCCGGGCGTCAGCATGGCGAAGGCCTTCATGCCGCCGATGTTGTACGTATCGCCATCGTTGAAGAGTTGGTCGAACTGACTGCCGTCACGCTGGAACTCGGTGCCCTCGTTGAAGATCTTGCCGAAGACCTCCTGCACAATCTTGATGTTTGCACTGATGCCGATCTTACCACCGAGCTTGCCCTGGATGTACGGCGCCGCCGAAAGATGATCTGCGTGCGCGTGCGTCTCGATCAGCCATTCGATTTTGAGGTTCTTGTCGCGCACGAAGCCGATGATTTCGTCGGCCGACTCGTAGCTGATGCGACCCGCCGCGTAGTCGAAGTCCATCACGCTGTCGAAAATTGCGCAAGCGCTGGAGGCCGGGTCCTTGACGACGTAGCTGACCGTGTGGGTCGCCTCGTCGAAAAAGGCCGTGACCTCGGGTTTGACCGTCAGATCGACGTCATGGGGGATGGGGGTCATCGTGCTTCTCCTATAGGAATGTTGCGTCGCGCGGCACCGGCGTCATTTGTCGCCGGCAGAAGTCCGCTCGCCGCTTAGGTCACATGTGCCGACGCCGGCCGCGCGGGTACCCCGGGCAGAAGCGTGCCAAACCGGTAATGAGTGGAAAAAACCCGAGAAGCCCCAAAGGGTGCGCGGGCCGGCGAACACCAAACTTAGGAGAACCAAACCGACCGCAATGCGAAGGCCGCGGTCCAGGGCACCGATGTTCGCTGGCATAGAAGTCCCCCCGAATGTATCCAGCGCACTCCATAAGACGATGAAATCGAATGGTATGTGATCTAGTCACATAGCAGATCTCTAGGGCGCGGCGGCGAGCTGCCGCAGGCCCTCGGGCTTCACCAAATCGATGCTTCCTCGGGATGTCGTGAGCCAGCCGCGCCGCTGAAACTCATGCAATTGTCGTCCGATGACTTCGCGCGCCGAGCCAAGCTCCGCCGCAAGCTGCTGATGCGTGAGTTCGATCCGGCCTTTCGGATCGGCGAGTTGCAAGAGGCGCTGCGCCAGTCTCACGTCAATTCGCGAAAAGGCCACTTCGTCGATAATTCGGAATAGAGTGGTCACGTTGACGCTGAAAGCCGTGAAGACAAATCGCCGGAAGACCGCCGAGCGAGCGATCAACTCGTCGAAGGTCGCACGCGGAATAGCCACCGCTTCGACATCGGTCTCGGCGACGCCTTCCGCTTGGTATTCCTCATAACCCATCAAGCAGGCCGTCGTAAGTGCACAACTCTCTCCGGCCGAAATCCGATAAAGTACAATCTCACGACCCGTTTCCGAGACCTGCTGGACGCGCACCGTGCCGTCAAGGAGTAACAGATAGCTCTCGGGTGATTGACCTGGACCGAAGATGCGCGTTCCCACCGGCAGGTCGACGACGTTGCTTGTCTCGATTAGCAGCTTGGCGATTTCGGGCTCGAGCTTTTTGAGGCCGGGGAAATTGGCAGTCCAGTCGGGATTTGTCATGCCCTATCATCTAGCATTCGCCCCACCAAGCTGCCAGATGTAAGCCCGTTCTCGGTCGTTGGTTTTGTGCACCCCAAGTTGTCTCTAGTCTATCGCTCGGTCTCGGTTCTTGGCTTTGTCGAGATTTACAGCGGAAGCAGCATTCTTCATCTGACCGATATGTGCTGAATCAACATCGGCGCCCAAGAAATTTGCCCCCCTGACGTCTGCGCCCGTGAAGTCGGTGGCCGCAAACTCCCCGCCACGCAGGTTCGCATCCGTAAGATCAGCGCCCCGCAGCGATGCGAACTCCATCATCACCCTCGCGAGATTGGCATTCTTGAATGATGAGCCGTCGAGCTTCGCGCTCTTGAATGCCCCGCGCATCAGACCCATCGACTGGTTCTTCTCGTCCGCCGAAAGATCGGCGCCGTCAAAGTTGGCGTTCGTGACGCTGGCATTCGTGAAATCAGCGGCGACATGTGCGCCGGAGAAGTCCGCATTATCGAATTTTCCGCCACCGAACTGACTAGAGAAAAGGCTGGTCTTCCGCAAATTCGCGCCAGTAAAATCGGATTGCAGCCCCCAGGCTTGGTCGAGCACCACTCCTTCGAGATTGGCCCCCTTGAAACTTGTATGGTTGATGCGGCTAGACTGCAGCTTCACGCGCCGGAGATCCATGCCCGAGAGATCGAGGCCGTTAAGACTTTTGCCGCTGAGATCTAAGGTTGCACCCGGCTGCAGTTTTGCGATGGCGGTTTCGAGGTCGCCGCGGGTCATTTCGGATTTGGTAAAAGCGTCGGAGCTGGTGTCGAGCCCCGTCATGTCCTGCGCCAAGGTTGATGGGATGTGGAATACGAGTACCCCAAGGACCGCGAGGCAGCGCACAAACGTCATCATTTGGGAATGCTCCACGGAGATTAGCCTTATCTTACCAGTATTGGCGCTCACCGATGCCCCAAGTCTGTGACTAAGGTCACGTTGGAAGGAGGCCCAGCACTCCTCAAAACTTCATTCACCGGATCCGCGAGGAGACAAGCTTGCATTTGTAGCGCCGCCGGATAAACAGTCGTTGTCTTCTGTCGACGCAGATCGGGCGCACGTAACTCGGCGGATTCTCAAGCTCATAAATTTCTGGATGACCCATTTCACCGTCACGATCTGCACGGCCAAGCGGCCCAACATGTTTTCGGTGGCACTGCAAAGCTTGGTAAAGCTTTCGGTCCCCGAAGGCGGGACGTTATCGATTGCCGTCATCGAGAATGATCAGACCTCCCAATCATTAGGCGTCGTCGAAGAGATTCGCAAATCATCTCCAATTCCCGTGATCTACTATTTGGAACCCGACATTGGGATCCCACAAGCTCGCAACCGCTCGATCGAGGCTGCAATCGCGGAGAATGCCGACTGGATCGCGATGATCGACGACGACGAGTACGCGGAGCCAGATTGGCTACTTCAGCTCTATAATGCGTGCGTACGTTTCAATGCTGACGTCGCGACCGGGCCAGTACGGCAAATATGCGATGGCACGCCGCCCCACTGGTGGAAGCCCGTGGCGGACTCACGAAACGTGACCGGCGAACTCCGCCGTGACGCGTACACGAATAATGTACTCTTTCATTCCCGCCTTGTCGCGGCAGATGGCTTTGCTCTGAGATTCGACCTCAGATTTACGTTTGGCGCAGACGATATCGATTTTTTCAGGCGCGCATATGAGAAGGGCGCCCGTATAGTAAGCGTAGCCGAGGCCAAGGTCGTCGAAACCGTGCCGGCGTCCCGGCTCGTGCTGGGGCGCTATTTGAAGCGGAACTACATGGTCGCCGGCTCCAATTCCTATTTCGGAGTGATGCATGACGGCAGAGCGAAGACCGTACGCAGGCGCCTGCCTGGAATTGTTCGGCGATTATTCATTGGCTCCGCGCTGGTCGTTTCGGGTGCTTGTATTTGGCCAGTCGTCAGACTTGCGGGCGAAAAGGCAATGTTCAAAGGAGCGTCGAGCCTTGCAAAGGCCTCGGGAAGCCTCTCGGGGATGTTTGGCCGAACCTCAGACTATTATCGAAACATTGATGGCGCATAATGCCGGGCAGACAGGACCCGGGACGATCCCATGCTTGTCCTCTACCTGGTCCTGGCTCCGAAATTCCACAAGCGCTAGGCAGATCTGTCAACGCGCCACTGTTCGCGCTCGACCCGGGAAAGGTCTGAGTTGACCATTTCGGCGACGATCTCGTGGAAGGTGGTCGCATGCTTCCAGCCAAGTTTTCTTAATGCCTTGGAAGGATCGCCGAGAAGAATATCGACTTCCGTTGGGCGAAAGTAGCGGGGATCAATGCGGACGAGAATGTCGCCAGTTTTGGTATCTCGGCCGATTTCATCGACACCAGTTCCTTCCCAATCGATAACGCGGTCGACCCGTCCGAAGGCGAGTTCGACAAACTCTCTCACGGAGTGAGCTTCGCCGGTCGCAAGGACATAATCATCGGGCTCGTCCTGCTGCATGATCTTCCACATTCCGATGACGTAGTCGCGAGCATGACCCCAGTCGCGTTTGGCGTCCAGATTTCCTAAGTGCAGCGATTTCTGCATGCCCTTTTCGATCGCCGCGACAGCGCGAGTGATTTTGCGAGTAACGAAAGTCTCGCCGCGAACGGGGCTTTCGTGATTAAAAAGTATACCATTCGAGGCATGCATACCGTACGCCTCACGGTAATTCACCGTGATCCAATAAGCATAAAGCTTCGCCGCCGCATACGGAGAGCGCGGATAAAACGGGGTGGTTTCCTTTTGGGGTATTTCTTGGACCTTGCCATAGAGCTCGGAGGTGGAAGCTTGATAGAATCGCGTTGAGCCCGTCATATTGAGTTGCGAATGGCCTCGAGCAGGCGAAGCGTCCCCAACGCATCAGCATTGCTGGTATACTCGGGAGTTTCAAAGCTGACCGCCATGTGGCTTTGGGCCGCCAAGTTATAAATTTCGTCTGGTCTTATTTCTTGAGCGAGGCGTATCAGATTTGACGCGTCGGTAAGATCGCCGTAGTGCAAGTGAAAGCGCGTGGCATGCTCATGTGGGTCCAAATAGAGATCGTCGACACGCTCGGTGTTGAAGGACGAAGAACGCCGCTTTATTCCATGAACTTCGTAGCCCTCGCCGAGTAACAGGCGAGCAAGATACGCCCCGTCTTGCCCGGTTATGCCGGTTATCAAGGCCGTCCGCTGTCGCGCAGTCATGATTGCATCCCGTTGACGTCTTTCTCGAGTTGGAAACCGATATCGTGACGTGCCCGGCCCCAGTCGGCCATTACGGCGAACGGATCAGCTCCCCGATTTTATGAGATAGTCCTGATAAGCACTGGCAATCCCATCTCGAAGAGCGATCGTCGGCGTCCAGCCCGTATTTAGAAGCTTTTGACTATCCATAAGCTTTCGTGGCGTTCCGTCCGGCTTCTCTAAATCGCGCTCGATTTTGCCCCGGAAACCTACAACATCGCAAATCAGATTCGCGAGCTCCAGTATCGTTAGTTCATAGCCGCTTCCAATATTCACATGCATGTCGGCGCTGTAGTTTTTCATGAGGTGTACGCAGGCGTCCGCGCAGTCGTCGACGTGAAGGAACTCACGGAGTGGCGTTCCACTGCCCCATATGACGACGCGTTCTTCACCCAGAGTTTTTGCTTCGTGAATTTTCCGAATAAGCGCCGGCACAACGTGACTCGAGAAAAGATCGTAGTTGTCGCCCGGCCCATAGAGATTGGTTGGCATCGCCGATATGAAATCAGAGCCATGCTGTTTGCGATAGGCCTGCACCAATTTTATCCCGGCGATTTTCGCAATTGCGTACCACTCGTTGGTGGGTTCCAGCGGCCCGGTAAGAAGAGATTCCTCTTTTATGGGCTGCGGCGCGAACTTGGGATAGATGCAGGACGAACCCAAAAACAGCAGCTTCTCCACGCCGGATCGATAGGAGGCTTCAATGACATTGGCTTCGATCATGAGGTTATCATAAAGGAAATTGACCGGACGGCTATTGTTGGCGAGGATACCTCCGACACGCGCTGCGGCGAGGAAGACCACGTGGGGGCGATGGACATTTAGCCAGGCATCGACGTCTTGTCGGCTTCTAAGGTCAACCTCGTCTCGGGTTGCCGAGAGAATTTCACATTTCTCGGAGGCCAGTCGCCTGACAAGTGCCGAACCGACCATGCCCCGATGCCCGGCGACCCACACGCGTTTTCGTTCCAGCGAAAAAGGAACCATTCAAGTTCCCACTACAATAAGGGTAGTTGTCATTGCGCGTAGATCCTCTCACGTCGTCTCGCTTTTGGGCCATTGCGGGGACGAGATCTTCAGGGCCGGCGAACATTCTCTATGACAAGTCGTGACCACGAGAAAGGTCCATCCATGGGCACGGTACAATTCATGGCCGCGAAGACAACTGCTCTTGGCCTAAGCGGAGTGAGGGCGACGCCAGCTCACAACAACACATAACCAACGGGTTGCAATTCATCAGGCAGCGGACTCGTGCCCAGAAAGTCCATTGTCTCTCTCTCGAGAGTTCTAACCAGGGCTCGAATAGGGAGACTATTGTCAGCTGACCCGAAAGGTTCGGCCAAATCATCACCGATCGCATCCAGGCCGAAGAACGTGTAGCTGATGAATGCGACGATAACTGGCGTGCCCCAGCCAAGCTGTGGCGCAAGAGCAAGCGGCAGTAAGGCGCAAAACAGATAAACCGTTCGGTGAATGAGGAGTGTATACGCGAAGGGCAGAGGCGTCGTCTTGATGCGTTCACAGGCTGCTTGGACGCCGGAAATTGCGTTCATGCGGATAGCGGCGGAAGAATAGCGCCAATCCGAAAGGTCCCCGGCCTTGTTCAGCGCAAGGAGTTCACTTCCGATTTGCCTGAGAATTGCATCGCAGACGTTGGGACAAGCAGAGACGGCTATGCCCCAGGGCCGCACCGCAGCGATCTCATCCTCCCCGCGAAGGCGCGCCGAAAGAGCGTGTGCGTAGGCGATGAGCGGGACGAAAATGCGCTTCTTCGTGTGGTCGTCTAAATTCGACAATTCGCGGCTCAGCGATCGGACTTGCACAAGAAGCTCACCCCACTGCTTGCGTCCCTCCCACCAACGATCGTATGCCGCGCTATTTCTAAAGCTCATAAAGACGGATATCGCGATCCCGATCAAACCGAAGGGCGCGGTTCCGAGATGCGACAGTGGCTCAATGTGGAAATCGCCGGCATAGACGACCAAACATGCCAACGCTGTAATGAACAAGCATCGCCAAGCGACCCGGCCTGCGATTGAACCGCGAACAGCGAAGAGAATGTCGAACAAAGAGGCTTTCGGTCTGACGATCAAAGAGATTTCTCCTTGCGTGATAGTGCTTGACCTCGAAACATCTCGCGAATGCCCGGGATATAAATCAATCGAGGAAAGCAGCTCGCTGGACAAGCCTCTCTACCGAGCTTAACCGGCGACGAGCGCAGACGTACAGTAGGAGACGTTCCGGAAGCCAAGTCTGGAAAGCATGACGACGTGCTCACAATTAAGGCGAGGCTGTTTGAGAGCCGATCGAGACCCATCGAGCGGCAATCGACATGTCTCTAAGTTATGAGAAGATGTTGAGGCAATAGCGTCTCGCACATCGGACAAGCGCAGCAACGCCTCTCCCTTCTAAGCCGCGATCGCGCCTTCCGTGCCCGGAATATTGTCGAGCGATATAACGCTGATCATGCGTCCTTCAGCGGGAATAACGCCACGCACCAAAGTCTTTGCCATTTCGGACGCCACATCGGGGGTTGGCTGGATTTGGTTGTCGGCAGCGCTGAAGATTTCAGATACGGCATCGACGAGTAGGCCGACGACATTCTTTCCGATCTCGGCGACCATAATGGCATGTCGCGTTGTTGGCTCTGTTGACGAAAAGCCCATTCGCGCCGACAGATCGATGATCGGCAAGACCATTCCGCGCAGGTTGATAACTCCCAGCATATAGCTTGGGGCGTGAGGCAGCGGCGTCACCGGTGTCCAGCCGCGAATTTCCCTGATCGCTTTGACGTTGACGCAGTATTCCTGCTGTCCCATGCGGAAAGCGATAAGTTCATGGGCAAGAGAACCCTCAGATTTCGTAGTCTCGTCCATGTCCATTCGCCCCTTGAGAGTCCCCCGCAGGATTTACCGCGGCGTCCCAAGCCTCAAGATTGGTCAACCCATCAGATCTAAAATTCTTCCCATCCATCATCACCGTTGACGGTCGCAGAGCGGCGGGCGGTTCGCGATGCTTCGTTCGTCGCTTTCGCGGCGGGGCGGCCGCCCCGAGTGACTGCTAGGGGAGTTTTCGCCCCCGAGGTACGAACCGGTGCGGCTTTGGGAGCCGTTCGAAAAGCGTGCGGTGCCGTTTTCTGCAGTTGACTACGGATCGAGCCACCGGCCGTTTCACCGATGTCGAAATTGGCCATGAGTTCGGCCATCGCGTCGGCTTCTTTGGAAAGGGAATGTACGGCGGCCGTGCTCTCTTCAACCATCGCAGCGTTTTGCTGCGTGCCCTGATCCATCTGATTAATCGCGGTGTTGACCTCGCTCAGGCTGGTGGCCTGCTGCTCGGCTCCAGCCGCGATTTCTGCGATAGTCGCGCTAATTTCATTTACTTGCGTGACGATACGGCCCAAGGCTTGGCCCGTCTCGCCAACCAGCTTGGCGCCGGTCTCGACCTGATGTGAACTTGTCGAGATGAGGGCTTTGATTTCCTTGGCGGCTTCAGCTGAACGCTGCGCAAGAGCGCGAACTTCGCTTGCGACGACCGCGAACCCGCGACCGGCATCGCCAGCGCGAGCCGCTTCGACGCCCGCGTTCAGCGCCAAGAGATTGGTCTGGAAGGCGATCTCGTCGATCACCCCGATGATCTGTGAGACTTTCCGGGATGAGTCTTCAATTTGCTGCATGGCCGTCACAGCCTGGCGAACGATTTCACCGCTGTGCTCAGCTTCGTTCCGGGCCGTCGCGACCGTAGTATTGGCCTGCTTGGCGCCTTCAGCCGTATTGGCGACTGTCGTCGTGATCTCGTTGAGCGCCGCTGCGGTCTCTTCAAGCGAGGCGGCCTGCTGCTCGGTGCGGCGGGAGAGATCGTCGGAGGCGCCCGCCAGTTCCGATGCGCCGGAACGAACGGCATCGGCGTTTGCGTTTACACCCTTGAGTGTCTCCTGCAACTTGCTCATTGCGGCATTGAAGTCCGAGCGAAGTTGTTCGTATTCCCGTGGAAATGCCTCGCCGATGCGGAACGTCAGAGTACCATCTGACAGCTGCCTCAGCCCGCTTCCAAGCGAGTCGACGACATGCGCCTGCTGTTCGGACTTGGCCGTCCGATCCTCTTCGGCGTGACGGCGCTCGTCCTCGACGGCCGTGACGTCGGAAGCAAACTTGACGACTTTGAATGGCTTGCCGTTGGCGTCTAGCAGCGGGTTGTACGACGCCTGGATCCAGACATCTTTGCCGCTCTTCGAAATTCGCCGGAACTTGTCGGCGTCAGTTACTCGCTTCGGCGGCAGCCGTTGCGCTTTTGATTGCAGGTGGTGCAAGCCTAGCGTTGGCTCAGGACGCCGGTACGGGAACGCCTCCCGGGCCAGCGGTGCAACTTCCCGCGGGCGGGACAAATGCCCCTGCAACTGGCCAAAAGCTCCCGAAGTCAAGTCATCCAGGAACAGCAAAAGGCTAAGCCGAAGCCCGTCAAGCAGGCGAGCAAGCCGAAGACGACGCCGGTAGCGGCTGCCGCAGCGGCGCCGCCTCCGTCCGCCACGCCTCAGGCCGCCGAGAGCGGGGCATCGACAGAAGGGGTGCAATACGCGGATCCTGCCGAATCAAATCTCGTAAAGATGTCGCCGCTCAGCGGTAGCGAAATTCCGGTCGAGAAAGTTGCTGGCAGCGTTTATCAGATGAACTCGACCGACATAGAAAGAACCCGGGCGGCCATCCTTCAGGATGCGTTGCTGACACAGGTACCAGGTCTCATCATTGGCGACCTGCAGGGCAACCAGTTTCAGACCGACATTCAGTTTCGCGGCTTCGAGGCATCTCCCGTCAACGGCGTGGCGCAGGGCCTTGCCGTCTATCAAAACGGTGTCCGCATCAACGAATCTTTTGGCGACATTATCAACTGGGACTTCCTGCCCACGAACGCGATCAACAACGAATTTCCACGGCGCCGACGTCGATACGCGGTTCGGTTCGTTCGGCCGCAAGCAGGTTTCGACCGAAGCTGGGTACCAGAGCGGCAACTGGGCAGCTTACGGCGCTGAAGCCATCAACGACGATGGTTTCCGCGACTTCTCTGATGCCGAAGTTCGCCGCGGATACTTCGATTTGGGTGTGAAGGGCGACAACGCCGAGTTCCACTTCAACTTTACCGGCGCTGACAATAACGTCGGAGTAACGGCGGCTGCGCCCGAAGAGCTTCTCGACATCAGCAGAAGTCTGACGTTCACATCACCGCAGACGACCGAGAACACCATGCAGATGTACTCGGTGAACGGAACCGTTCGCGCCACCAAGGACATCACGTTGTCCGGGAGTCACCTACTACCGCCATTTCAATCAGAAACACGTTGACGGCAACCTATTCGACGATCCGGGCGATTGCGGAATGGCACACTGTGCTCTGGAGACAATCAAGTTCTCAACGCCGCAAACGGACAACCAATTCCCTTCACCGACAACGTTTACGGCTCGATTGATAAAACGTCTCAGAATGCCGACGGCGCAGGCTTTACGCTGCAGGCGACCAACACAGCGAAGCTATTCGATCACAAAAACCAATTTGTCATTGGCACCAGCTATGACCACGGGTTCGTTGCCTACACCGCCGACAGCGAGCTTGGCTTTATGGAGCCCAAGTTCGTCGTCGCTGGGCAGGGCGTGATCCTGTCGAGAACCGACGACTTCAACCCGCGCTCGCTCAATACGATCAACGACTACTACGGTACTTACTTCACCGATACGTTGGATATCACGGACCAACTCTCATTGACGGTCGGCGGGCGATACAATTATGCGCGCATTCAGATCGAGAATACGGGTAGTCCCGACAACGACGAGCTGAACGGGGTGAACCACTACCACCGCTTCAATCCGTCGGCCGGTTTGACATACGCATTCTCGCCGGAGCTGAACTGGTACGGTGGCTATTCGGAAGCCAACCGCGCGCCGACGGCTGCCGAGCTCGCCTGCGCCGATCCCGAGAACCCGTGCCTCATCGAAAGCTTCTTGACGGCCGACCCGCATTTGAAACAGGTCGTCTCGCATACTTGGGAAGCCGGCTTTAGGGGTACGATCAAGAACTGGACTGGGACACGATGGGATTGGGGCGTTGGCCTCTTCCGCACGCTCAATACCGACGATATTTTCGATGCAGCATCGACCGATATCGGCCACGGCTTTTTCCAGAACGTCGGCAGTACCCTTCGCCAAGGTGTCGAAGCGAACATCGCATATCGCACACACAGTCTGTTCGCGTATGCCAACTACACCTACACCGATGCGACATTCGACAGCGACTCTATATTCCCGTCGCCCAACCATCCTGCGAGCTCCAGCCCCGATCTCTTCGCCTGTGAGGGTGATGACGGTGCTGATAGTCAATGCATGCTCGTACGCAAAGGCGATCGGCTCCCCGGTGTGCCCGCCAACGTCTTCAAGGCCGGCGTCGATTACTGGATGACGCAGAAATGGAAAGTCGGCGCCGACGTCATCGCGGCGAGCGACCAGATCTTCTTTGGCGACGAAGCGAACCTCGACAGGCCGCTTGCCGGCTACGCCAAGGTCAACCTGCACACCTCCTACGACATCACGAAGCACGTGCAGGTCTACGGACTATTCGAGAATCTGTTCGACAACAACTACGCGATTTACGGCACGTACTTCAGCGTTGACGACGCCAACTCGTTGACGCCCGTGACAGGCGTTAACTTCAATGAGGACAATCCTCGGACGACTGTAGTGCCCGCCATTCCGTTCGCTGCTTACGGCGGTCTGAAAGTGAATTCTAGCGTACTCTACTCAGACGACCTCATCCCGAAACTTGAAGCGGCGGATCCAAAAGTCCGCCGCTTTTTCGCTAGGGGTATCGGAACCCTTCCAGAAATTGTGCACCTATCGAGCAGTGCTTTGCAGTGCGTACCTGGTCAGGCGTCCTTCGCGAGAGCAACGAGGACGGGTCTGAGATCCCGTGGCGACGTCAGCGGAGCAGCGAACCACAGACGGGCGACATCGTTGCTGCTCGCAAGGTCCAGTCCTTCCGGATCGATCGCCGTGAGCCGCCAACCGGTGCCCTTTGCTCTCGCGAGGGCAGCATAGCGCTCGACGGCGTCAGCGTGGTCGGCATTCATATGCGCGATCGCCCCGTCCTCCATGTCGGCTAAACCTTCGAGACTGTCGAGTGGCGTCGCGAGATCGCTGCTGGCCAACGCGTAAGCTTTTCCAAAGCCGCCGTTGAGCGAGGCGCGTGACGTCGTAAACCGCCAAAACGCGAAATCTGGAAAGTCGACGTACAGCGCGACCTTGGGATGGCGCCTGAGATAGCGTTGCTTGAGATGGTCCCGTGCCGATCCGGCACGAAGAATTTTTGATTTGCCAACCAATGTTATGCGCGGATGCGCAAGCGGATCGCCTTTGCCGGGCTCGCCGATCAAAAGCGAGCATCGGGGATCAGATTCGAGATTCGAGAAATGGGTCGAAAGACGAGATATGAGAAATACCGGGGCGCCGTCCATTGCAGTTGCAAGGCTGACACGACTGACGAATGGCGATCCGTCAGCCAAATCGACGGTGCCGAGTGCAGCATACCGCGCAGTCCGCACGAGCGTTTTGCTCAGGCGCCGAGCCTCGTCATCGACGACCTGCAAAACGTCCTTATTGTTTTTTGTCATCGGTCTTCCTTCGCATGGCGAAATCACGCGCTGAACGCACCCACTCTGCCGCGGGTTTGATCAACCTGCATTCCGGGCCACCCCGCCTCACATGATATCGAACCCTTGAGGAGGGGACCAATGTCTCCTCCTCTTTTCGCGGTGGCCTGCCCCACATCACGATACCAGGCACTAAGTTAGAATCCGGCTGTCGTCGGCCAGCGTCTGGGCTGGCCGAAGCGGAGCGTAGGGCAGACCGGACGCTGGCGGCAAGATCGCTTCTGGGGCCGGCGGACGGTAGTTGAGCGAGGAATGTGGTCTGACGGCATTGTAGTGTCGTCGCCAGTTCTCGATCAGCACTTCCGCTTCTCGAAGTGTTGTGAAGATTTCGCCGTTCAAGAGTTCGTCCCTCAGCTTCGAGTTTAGGCTTTCGCAATAGCCGTTCTCCCACGGACTTCCCGGTTCGATGTAGAGCGTCTTGACGCCGATCCGGCCAAGCCATTCCCGCACATTGATCGCGATGAACTCGGGGCCGTTGTCGGAGCGAATGTGCTCAGGCGGTCCGTGGGCGACAAAGAGGTCGGCCAGACAGTTAAGCACGTTATCGGATCTCAGCCGCCTTGCCACGACGATTGCCAGACACCGGCGCGTGAACTCATCCAGCACGACAAGCATGCGGAAGGCTCGACCGTCGTGGGTGCGATCCTGAACGAAGTCGTAGGACCAGACGTGGTTAGGCCGCTCGGACCGGAGACGCACGCACGACCCGTCGTTGAGCCAGAGACGACCCCGCTTCGGTTGTTTCATTGGTACTTTGAGCCCTTCCCGGCGCCAGATCTGACGTTGACCCGCCAGCCCTCGGCAACCAGCATCTCGCGGATGCGCCGATAGCCGTAGCGGCCGTATTGCGTGGCGAGCCGCACGATGTCAGCCGTCAACGCCGCTTCGTCATCAGACGTCTTCAGATGCCGTCTCTGCGTCGCACGTGGCTGCCCGACGACAGTACACGCGCGACGCTCCGAGACATCCAGGCGTGAGCGGACGTGCTCAACGCACGCCCGCTTGCGGGAAGGGCTTAGTATTTTCCCTCGAGAGCTTCCTTCAGGATCAGCTTGTCGAGCGTCAGCTCGGACACGGCCTTCTTCAGCCGCTCGTTCTCGCGTTCGAGATCCTTGAAGCGCTTGGCCTGGTCGAGCTTGAGGCCACCGTATTCGCGTCGCCAGCGATAGTAGCTTTGCTGCGAGACACCGATGCCTCGACACACCGTGCCGATCGCCTGACCCTGGCTCAACCGAACTTCAGCTTCCCGCAGAAGCCCGATGATCTGCTCCGTCGTAAACCGCTTCCGTGCCATTCCCTCATCTCTTCATTCGAGGTTCGAAATAGTCGGATTCGCTCAGTCAGCCTGGCTTCGGTTCAGGGGAGCAGACCACTATCGACCGCGTTTCCTTCGCGCGCCTTGCGACGGATCAAGCGACGTCCGATCTTAACACGTTGCTCACCCGCGTCGCGGCAGGGGCGCCACCACCTGACATGTTGCAGCCCGTGCGACTTATTCTGTCGCTCGAGCCGCGCAAATGAAATTCGCCAATGAAACGCACAGCTTTGCCGGAGGACACCGTCCCATGCGACTGGTCTTGATCGCGCTCGTTGCGCTCACTGCTTCTGCGGGCCCCAGCTTGGGGCAGCAAAAATCACCGCCAGGGTCAATTACGACTCCCGACAAGGCGAGCGACGATGAAGCCGTCGAAAGTTGCGTGGAAGTCGAAATCGACGGCGCCAAGGCTCTTGATTGCATTAATCGCCGGCTGAAAGGCGACGTCGATCGCGTCAATCCGGTGCCCAATATTCCGCCCATCGATGCCCGCTCTCAGGACATACACCTCGGCATCGTCAACGTACCGGCATGCAGCAGCAGTACGGTCCGAATTTCGGGCAATCTGTTGTACCCTATCGCCCGCCGGCGTCCGTTTTCAAGCCGCCCCTCGGAGGTCGCTGACAACGGGATGCGGTTTGGCCTCCAAGCATGCCGCCCCGCCGCCTAAAAAGTTGCGACCTAAAATCCCTCGGCTCGAAAGAGCTATGCCGGTTTGATTCTGGCTACCCACAGCCTTGCTCGAGGCTTCAGCACAAAACATCCGATAGCATGGCCCTGCGTCCGCGATGAAATCCGGGAAGTGCCCGAAAACGCGGCACGTGTTAGATCGAGGCTTCCCACGCGCGCCCATTTAGATGCAGTCGCCGGACCGGGGCTTGTCGATTTGGAGAGTGCGGCGATGTGGTTGAGGTTCACTGCGTTGAATCCAACTTGGCGCTGGCGCGCTGCGGCTAAGCACCGCCACCTCCAGCCGCGCCAATAGCTATGGCTCCTGGCGGTACAAGCCTCCCATCTGCCGCTAAATCCGGCTCTGGCGAAATCGGTATGTTGGCTGCTGTGTCGATCGGCATCGGCGGCATGGTTGGTGCTGGAATTTTCTCGATCCTCGGCGTGGTCGCGCAAGCGGCAGGCAACGCGATGTGGCTGGCCTTTGCAATTGGCGGCGTGGTGGCCCTTCTGTCTACGTATTCTTACGCAAAACTCGGCGCGACTTTCCCCTCCGCAGGCGGCGCGGTGCATTTTCTCGTTAAAGGCTTTGGAGACGGCGTATTCGCCGGCGGTCTAAACTTGTTTATGTGGGCCGGCTACATCATCTCGTTGGCGCTCTATGCGACAGCTTTCGGTAGCTACGCCGCAACCTTCGTCACAGCCACGCCCTCGGCACTCTTGCTCAAATCGCTGGCCGTTGGTTCGGTTGTGTTGCTGACGGTGTTCAACGCGTTTGGCGCCAAATTCATGGGGCGCGGAGAAACCATTATCGTCGCCGTCAAGGTGGCGATTCTTGTACTGTTTGCCGCCGCGGGGTTGTGGTTTATCAAACCGGAGAACCTCTCACCTGCGTTATGGCCTGGCGTTCAATCAGTTCTGTTCGGTGCAGGAGTGCTCTTCATCGGTTATGAGGGCTTCGGGCTTGTCACCAATGTAGCGGGCGACATGCGCGACCCTAAAAAGATGCTGCCGCGCGCGCTCTATACCAGCGTCCTCATCGTCATCGCGCTCTATCTCACTGTGTCGCTGACTGTGACCGGAAATCTGTCGAATGCAGAGATTGAGCGCGCCAAGGATTACGCGCTGGCAGAAGCAGCCAAGCCGTTCCTGGGGGAGGCTGGCTTCCGGTTAATCGCTATCGCCGCACTGTTCTCTACGGCATCCGCGATCAATGCCACGCTGTTTGGCTCGGCGAACGTTTGCTACATGATCGCCCGCGACGGGGAGTTGCCGGCTGGACTATCGCGGACGGAATGGGAACAGGCGACGGGCGGCCTTTTGCTCACCGCGGCGCTCGTCGTGCTGACGATGCTATGCTTCGACCTTTCGGGCATCGCCATGATGGGAAGCGCCGCCTTTCTCCTGGTCTACGCCGCGGTAAACGCGGGCCATCTTCGGGTTCTCACACAGACGGGAGCAAACTCCACCATCGTATGGCTGTCGCTCGTAACATGCCTCGCCATGTTCGCCATTCTCGGCGTCTATACCTATCAGCAGCAACCTGCGGCCATCGCGGCACTCATCCTCATCGCGGCGGCCTCGTTTATCGTCGAATGGGCCTATAGGCGCAGGACGGGACGCGTGATCAAGACCACGACTTGATACGGGATCGAACGTCACCGTCTCGCGTCAACGTCAATATCGCACGAATCCCCTTACTGAACAAAAATTCGCGGAGGAAGCGCATGGCATCGTTGCTGTGTTTTGCGGTTGCACTCGCCGCCTTTATTGCTTTTTTCGTCGGTCGAAAGTGTTGGTTTGGTGGAAACGAAACGAATGTTGGGAGCGACGTGACAAAGCTCGTCATATCGGCGGATAGCCGTCCTCGGCGAAGACAATCAATGGAGCGCGTGGTTCGCGACGCCGTTATTAACTAGGTCCGCGTGGCTATTGATCGCACTGTTGGATCGGGCCGAGAGACGAAGGCAATGCCGCGATTTGAAATCGTGATCGACCTTAGACTAAGTCAACAATCCTCTTCTGAGCCTCTACGCCCAGGTTGCGCTGGCGCTCAGCGCTTTCCCTAGATTGCCAAAATTTTATGGCCGCTCATCAAGTTGTCCACAGCACGGCCGGGCGACCCCTGTTGACAGTCCGATCGGGCGACCCGTCATTTGAGAGCGTCACACGCTGATCTCAGTGCGGGGAGAGCAGATGAAGTCGGTTTTGATCCCTCTTGTCTTGGTAACCGCGCCTGTATCGGCGGAGAACTGGCAGTATTTCGCCGTGGTGTCAGACGGAAGATACCTGAGTGACGACAATTCCCTTCGTATGGTGGGCACAAGCGAAAATCAGGATCTGAGCGTCGACGTCCAGGTCAAAAACTTTGACTCTGGGGAGGGGTTCAGAGTTGCGATAGGTCTGGTTGACTGCCTTCGCTACGGCAACGGGCCGTTGCTATTGTTCCCTTCAGGCGGACAACCTCAACAGCTGGCCTGGACGGTAAAGGGGCGCCGCTGGTTAGACCTTGCAGGGATTAAGCTGTGCGGGTGGGCGAAGACCCAGGCCACCCTTATGAATTGAGTGCCAGGGCTACTTAGCCCGCGATAGTCGCAGCTTGAACGAGCAGCGGATTTCTGAGCCCGGAGTGCGGGATGAAGGGCAAAGTGTGCTCCATCTTCTGCATCGCGATATTTTTGGCCGTCAAACGCTTTCGTTGCTGCTCAATTCATGCTCTTAGGGTGTAGACTGACAATTGATTTCGCCCGAGGCCGATGAGGCAGACCCATGCAATTCAAGGTCGGACTACTGATATTGAGCATCGTGCTTGTGATCGCCGCATCGCCAGTCAACGCAAGGAGGTCAACCGCATCGATTCTGCACATGCTCGACACCGACAATGATGCAACCGTCGATCTCGCCGAGTCCAAGAAAGCAGCTTCGACGCTCTTTAGCCAACTCGATTCGGACAAGGATGGCACTCTGGATGCGAAAGAGTTGGAGGGGCGGATGAGCAAAGGGGATTTGGTTGCGGCAGATCCAGACAACGACGGTACGTTGACAGAAGATGAGTACCTTTCCTTCGTGGCGAAGCGATTTAAGGACGCCGATTCGAACCAAGATGGAAAGCTCAATATTCAAGAACTATCATCTGAGCCAGGCGCCAAGCTGGTGAAGTTGCTCGTGCTCCAAATCGTCGTCTAAAAAAATCCCCAAGACGCGCGACTGAAATTACATAAGAAGTTTAGTCAGGCCGGCACACTGTCAACGAGACGTCGACTCTCTCCCTAGAGCAGGGACGAACCCGCGGTCGGCGAAGCCCGCTATCCGAGCAGGGAGGCACAGGTTTACACCGCACGACGCGAACCAGTCTCCCGCCTGAGGACCGCGAAGACACGCGGGTCACTCATTTGCGCAACGTTGAAGCGCAGAAACGCGGAGGCCGTCTGCGAAACGCTGAATGCGTTACCCGGCGCCAGCACAACGTTTTCCTCCACGGCCGCACGTGCGACATCGGCAGAATCTTGACCGTCCGGCAGACTGCACCGGAGATAAAAGCCGCCGCGCGGCATCAGCCAGGGCTGAATACCAAGGGATTGCAGCCGAACTGCCATCTGGCGTCTTTTCCGACCGCTGGGCCCGATGTCGCCGCAAAGAGAATTTGGCAACGCAAAAATAAAGCAGACCTGCCAGGCGGTCCGCTCGCGTGCCTTCCGGGATCAGATCAGGCCAGCAGATGACGTCGAACTTTTAGGATATTGTCCGACATTGTCTGAAGATCACCTGGCTTTCTCGCGCCCTTCATGCTTGGGACGGGCGCTTATGCCTTAGTATAGCCAAATCAACTTGAGGAAGCGGTCGCGCGAGGCCACTCGATCGTGGCGCTGGTGCGATCCAAGGCAAAGGCAGATCGTGGAAGACAACGCAGCGTATGAGAAATGGCTTCGCGATAGGTGCGATGTCGTCCAAGCAGATCTCGACTAGGCGCACGGCCGCATTTGCACGCTGACAAGGTACTGCCCATATGCGCGCGTGCCGCGTAAAAATCCATTCATACGGACCACTCCCATGCTCACCCGCTTGCTATTTGCCTTTGCTGCTCTTGCGCTTTTCGCGGTTTCCGCGTTCGCCCAGAACATTCCGCCCAAACTTGTGCCTCCGCAGGAAGGCCCGCTGGTCGGTAAGTACGCCGCGAAGGGCGTTCAGATATACGTCTGTAGCGTCAAAGGGGGCGCAAACGAATGGAGTTTCAAGGCGCCTGAGGCCGAGCTTGTGGACGCGCAGGGCAGACCGTTCGCCAAGCACTATACCGGTCCGAGCTGGGAAGCTCCCGATGGCTCGAAGATCGTGGGCAAGGTTTTAGCATACGAGCCCGCTCCAAAGGCTGGCGCAATTCCCTGGCTGCTATTGTCGACAAATTCCTCGGGTTCGGGGGTACTTGCTGGCGTGCGTTTCGTCCAAAGAGTCAACACCTCCGGCGGGGTCGGGCCGACCGGTGCGTGTCCGACGGTCGGAACAGAGCGGCGGGTCGAGTACACGGCCGACTACATCTTTTACAAGTGATTTGGTTCGCTGTGAGACTACGCCGACTTCACCGGCGACGCGCAGTTCGACGAGACCGGCCAAGCCAGGATTGATAATCGAGAACTGCTGAGGTGCGGCACAGACGGCAGCGGACTTCAGATCACTGCGCGCAGTGCCAGCAACATAATGCGGTCTGGGTCTCGTTCGCCGGCAGCCGCAGCTTTCAATATGCGTACCGCTAGCTTCAACCGGACCCCATTACTATAGTCGAAGCGCGCCCAACCATTCGTGAATTCCAGCTCCTGGCAAGATGCAGCATAAGCCTCAATCATTGAGGCTAGTGTCGAGGCGTCGTACGGAGCATCAGCAAACGGTTCGGCCGCGTTCACGGTCATCAACAAACCCTTGCGTGTCAAACAGCATTCCATCTCGACAGCAGGAGTGCTGATCGACGGCGAAGCGCAGGAGATGACCTTGCGCATGAGAGTACCTTCGGCACGATGACGGCGGACGTCGATGCGCTTTGCGGCCACAGTCTCACACATCGCGATCCTCTATTTGGGCAACGCTCCTGCCCCACGGCTCCCCCGGTAGTAAGGGGGGACGCCCCCATAGGGGGGATTGAGTTCAGCGGTGCCGTCACGCAGGTACCAATCGATTCGTAGCAGCTGCTCGGAACGGTGGCTGGCAATAACGTCGCCCTTCATCTGAAGTAGTGAAGAATGGGAACGTCAATGAGATCGTGCACCCCGCAAGAACAAATCTCTGGCGCCGAGGAAATGACGATGAAGACCGAAACGATTTCTTTGTCGCGGATGAATTCGGAAATCCAACTCTAACGGTCGCGGATGCAGCATTAGCATCGAGCAGACTTTTCATAGAAAAAGTAGAGACGCATGAGTCATCTCCCTTCTGGGGTGCAACACACCCCGAGCATCCGGATGCGCGCTGCAAGCGGCTGCCGTTCCGATGTTTGCATCGCGGGACGTAGGTATCTCATCCTCGGTTCGTTCGCGGAATCATCGCTCAAGAGCTTGGACAATGCCCAACTCGGCCAGTTCGATAGGACGGCAGGTTGCGCGCGGCCGCTTAGCCCGTCAGTTCATAAGGGTGGCCTGGGTCTTCGCCCAGCCGCATAGCTTAGTTCCCGCAAGGTCCAACCAAGTGCGCCCCTTCGTTGTCCAAGCCAGCTGTTGAGGTTGGCCAGCCGAAGGAAATAGCAGTAACGGACCGTTGCCGTAACGAAGGCAGTCAACCGGACCGATCGCGACCCTAAACTTCTCGCCAGAGTCGAAGTTTTTTTAGCTGAACGTCTACGCTGAAATCATCGCGTTCTCCCGTTCCTACAAGACGAAACGTATCGTCGTCACTCAGGTACCTTCCATCCGAGGTAATGGCAAAATACTGCCAATCTTCCGCTGAAGCGGGAGCGGATAACAACACAAGAAGGATCAACGCCGATTTCATATGTGCCCCTTGTTGACGGTTTCAGTCATCTTGCTCGTCATTTTCTCCCCAATAGTGGCGCACCCCTCTAAGAGTGCGGCACCAAGCCGGGGGAGACTCGGTGCCGCTTTGGGTTCGTCATTTGCAAAATGCCAAGACGTTGACGCCCCACGGGGGGAATGGGAGCGTCTCCCAATTGGAGCTAACCGGGAAGGAGGAAACCGAAGCGCCCGGGCTACGCTGAGCAGAAATGGGTCTCGTTTCCTAGCTATACCGAGTGGTTTCCGATTTACACCAAGTGGTAATACGGAACCTGCCGAATGTCAGACGGATGTCATCTGGTGTCCGTCGTCAGGGTTTTCGGGACAGTTGAGGGTTTGATCTAAGAGAGTTTTCGGCCCATCTGATTGAAGGTCATGCTGCTGCGCTGATGTGCTGTCGACGTCTCTGTTCGATGGTCTGTGGCTTGATGTTTTCGCGTCGTTTGAGGATGCGCGCACCTCGTTCGAAGTAGACGTCAGCCGGGGTCAGATTGTCTAGGCTCTCGTGATAGCGGCGGTGATTGTAGTGGTCGACGAAGCCGGCGACCGCGTGTTCGAGGTCACCGGGCAGATAGTAGTTTTCAAGCAAGATACGGCTTTTGAGTGAGAGGTGCCAGCGCTCGATCTTTCCTTGGGTCATTGGGTGATACGGCTTTCCGCGTGTGTGCCGCATGCCTCGTGCTTCGAGCCACTCGGCAAGCTCGTTCGCGACGTAGGAAGGGCCATTGTCGGAGAGCAGACGTGGCCGCCGATTGAGATCCGCCTCATCCAGCCCAGAGGCCTGCAAGGCGAGTTCGAGCGTTGCGGTGACGTCTGCAGCGCTCATCGACGTGCAGAGCTTCCAGGCGACGATGTAGCGGGAGAAGTCGTCGAGCACTGTCGATAGGTAGAACCAGCCCCAGCCAGTGACCTTGAGATAAGTGAAGTCGGTCTGCCAGAGCTGATTGATGGCGGTCGTCGGATTGGCGAAAGCGTCGGCCGCCTTCATGACGATGAAAGCCGGCGAAGTCACGAGCCCCTCGGCCTTCAAGATGCGGTAGACGCTGGCCTCGGAGACGAAGGTCTTCTCAGCATCGGTGAAGGCAACGGCGACCTCACGCGGCGAGAGCTCTGGCCGGCCCCATGGGCCGGTGGTGGCCAGCTGGCAACGGTGGCGTCAATTTCGAACCTTTGCCGAGCGAAAGTGGTCCGACTGAATCCACACGTCGCAACGCTATCAGCCACTTTCATCAGCGGCCACCGAATTTCAAACTGAGAAGGTGATGGGGATTGCCTTGATTTCCACGCCGTCCCACGAACCAAATGAAAACGACTTGCCCAACGTTTCGCCGCGAATTTGAAGATCGCCGTTGGGCCGTAGCGTCACCGTGTGAGCTTCCATCGTGAAAGACGCGTCTTCGTTGATGCGGCTCACTTTCACGCGGTATCTGTTCCGATTGTCCATCAGGGCACCTGCTTGCGTTGGGACGATAGATGCACGCCCACGGTGATCCTTGACACCGATCAAAGCGCACCGCCGCTGCCAAGCGCCAACTTTAAAAATGGCTGCGATCTAACTCCGCTATGGAGCAACTTAAAGGCACACGCTAAGCGTCCCCCATCATGACCAATCGTAAGCTCGCGTATATCGTCAAAGATCAAAAGCCGCTGGTGCTTGGCCTCAACGAGACGGTTCAGCAAGCCTGCAGGTTGATGTGGCAGCGTAGGTCCGGTTCGGTACTCATTGTTGATAGCAAGGAGCATCTGAGAGGCATCTTTACCGGTCGCGATGCGGTGCGACTCCTGGCCAAAGGCAACTCCGCGACGACTCATCTGGCGCAAGCGATGACGCCAAACCCCGTGACCATTGCGCCGGAGAGCCGCGCAATCGACGCTATGAAAGCTATGAACGATGGCGGCTTCCGACACGTTCCAGTAACCGAGAATGAAAGTATCTGGGGGGTCGTCTCGCGCGGCGATTTCCAGGGAATGGAGTTCGAGGAGTTCGATTGGGACGGTGTCTCTAAAGCAACGGGGATGACGGCCAATCGAGAGATCGCGTCTATATTCAAAAATCAAAAGCCGCTCGTCCTTGGCGAAGATGAAACCGTTCAGCGAGCGTGCCAGTCAATGACGGAACGCAGGTGCGGCTCAGTCCTCGTCGTAGATAAGCAGCAGCGGCTGACTGGCATCTTCACAGGCCAAGATGCGGTGAGGCTACTGGCCAATGGAAAGAATGCTGCCGAAAGTCTGGGGCAAGCGATGAAGCCAAATCCTGTGACGATTACGCCGGATGGCCACGCCATCGACGCCCTAAGAGCCATGAGCAATGGCGGCTTCCGCCATCTTCCCGTCGTTGAGAACGGAAGGATCTGTGGTGTCGTTTCACGCAGCGACTTCACGGGGATAGAGATTGATCGATTGGACGAGGAAGAGCACCTTTCGGAGTGCATTTGGTGACGGTCCCGTTGTAACTATGACCGGTGGGCGCTGCGGCATTTCGTGCGGATTGATCTACATCAATCCAAGAGCATTCGGAGGCGTTTCCATAGTCTCGATGTTGTTTTTCTTCCTCGTTGAAGCAGCATCCAATTCCTGAGTTCCTGTCCCAACAGAAGGAACCGCCCAAGGAAAGCCCTCGGTATCGCAGCCGGGGGCTTTATCTTGGGAGTAAGGCCACCACTTGGTGGATTAGTTCGGAAAGCGCTCTCTATTGATAGCGGTGACGGTAATGTCAGAAGTTTACAAATTTGATCTTGAGCAACGCATCGAGGAAGACCGTCATAAGATCGAGGAAATGAGCGCGTTCCGCGACGATCCGAAGATCGACAAAATTATCCGAGCTTTCCAGAAGCAGATCGCCCAGGATTCCTATCATCTTTGTAATTTCAGCAGCGAGCTTCCCGGCGATAACCCACGGAGAGACAATCAAAGTTAAAGGCGGCACTTCGGAGTGATGGTCGTTCTCTAGGCCGTGAACTCATAAACACACCTTTAAGCGGCCTGTTATAGTCCGCTCTTGAGCTGCAAGCAGCCGTCGCGCTTGGCAGACCGTTTCATCTGCATAATCACCAGACAACTTGAATGGTCGCGGCGGCGGGTACCTAGCCCTCAGAACCCGCGGATGTTGGCGGGCTCTGTTCCTTCCACGGCAAAGCATCAAATGGCGGCTGGTATTCCTGAACTCGATACTGATCTTCCGGAATTTCCAACTCTTTTCCATCCGAGTATCGAACCCTGATACTATGCTGAGTAGTCAAGCCGATCCAGGCGTCGCGAATCCTATAAAGGCCATGTATTTTCATTGTTTTTGCCCACATCATTGCTCTCGCGGGGCGCAAGACAACAAGCAATCAAGAGCAATACGCCCCACAATGCCACAGCGAAGAAAGTCTCAAGCGACGGCGGTGCGCCGCGCAAAATCAGATCCCGGAGCGTCAGTACAGATAGAAGAGCTGCCGCAATCTCGAGAAGGAACACAGCGGGGCGGCTACTTGCCCGTTGGGAATGAAGCCAGCGAACGGCCTGCCTTAACATTGGAACCACTCGTCTCAGAATAACATCGGGCAGAAAGTGGCCGCTGGCGCATAAAAAATCCATGCCACATGGAGGCATTGAAAATATGAAATGCATAAACGTGAAATGCATAAACGTACTGAGGTCGATCCCGATTATTCGTCGGCTGGACCGGAAAGAGCGCGTCGGGCGATAGGTTCGAGGGTCAGGCCCTGCACGACGATCGAAAAGACGACAATCCCATAGGTAATTGTGAGGATCGAATCTTTAATCGGGCTCTCCGGCAGAGAGAGGGCCATCGCCAGCGACAACCCTCCACGCAAGCCGCCCCACGTGAGAATCAGCAACGACGCATACCGTCGTGGAAGACGCAGGTTGAGAGGTAATGCCGAAGCGGCAACGCTAAGCCAGCGAATTGCGAGCACCGCCGGAATCATCAGCCCGAGCGCCAGAATATTTCTGAGATCCAGGTCGATTGCAGCGATCTCGAGTCCGATGATGAGAAAGAGCATCGCATTAAGAATCTCTTCGATGAAGCGCCAGAAGGTCATGAGATGCTGCTGGGTTGTTTCGCTCATCGCGTGGTCCATGCCGTGATTGCCAATCAGAATGCCGGCAACGACGACGGCGATGGGGCCCGAGACACCAAGCGTCCCTGCCAGGCTATAGGTGCCGGCTGCAAGAGCCAGCGAGATGATCAGCTCGACGTTGTAATCGTCGACCCGGCGAATGAGCAGGAAGGCCAGATAGCCAAGCCCCAAGCCGAGAAGGCCGCCGCCCACCGCCTCGAGTAAAAAAAGGCTCGCGATTTTGCCCGCGCCGAACTCGTTGATCTGCGGGCTGGTCGCCAGCGACAGCATGAGTGTGAAGAGCACGACGCCGACGCCGTCGTTGAACAGGCTTTCTCCGGCGACGGTCGCTTGGAGGTGTCGAGGGATGCCGACCCGCTTCAGCACATCCATGACAGAGACAGGATCGGTGGGTGAAATCAGCGCGCCAAATACCAGACACCAGGCGAGGGAGATGCCGAGGCCGAATAGCGATGAAACTGCAAACAGTGTTGCTGCGACCAGCCCTGTTGATAGAACTGTCGCCAACGTTGCCAAGGCCAAGATCGTCCATTTTCGCGCAAACATGTCCTCAGAATTGACCTGAAGCGCGCCGGCAAAGAGAAGAAAAGCAAGGAAGCCGTTGAGCAGCGTTGCGGGAAAATTGATGCTGCCGACGACGTTACGAACTATCGGCTTGAGCCCGAGCCCAGGAAGTATCGCGTCCAGCGCGATCAGAGCCAGCGCACCAACTGCAGCGCCGACAAGCAGACCCACGGTCAGCGGCAGCATCAAGACGCGATGGTTCAGATAGGCGAGGACGGCCGATATGACGAGCAGCAGGGCAAACAGATCGAATGCGGATTGCACGGGCTATATCGTCCAAGCATAAGTCGAATTGAGCGCGCACCGGCTGCCCAACCCCCTGAGGGCGCAAAGCCTAGCCTCGATGCGAGACGTCGCGTCAACACGCGGTCTGTCAAGCGAACTTTTGATGGACATGCGAAATCCGTCTTCCCGTCGCTCGGGCGAACTCCGCCATCGACTTCAATACCCATGAATTTTGCAGCGCCCAATGAACTCATACCCGCCTTTCGAAGGCGCGGAAACCAGTCTCGCCTATATAACCAGCCCCTCTATTCCGCATGGAATTCATATGCGCTGGCACTTAAATTCTCTCTGCATGTTGTGAGATTTGAGCTACGGCGATGGTTCTGCCTGAAAACGCCCAGGACAAGCCCGGTAGACCGGCGTCTCTGCCGGTAGACGAGGATGCCTGGTCCCTGGACGACCAGGATCGACCTGTCCAGAGACGGGATTCTCAAGCGCTCAATCGCACAGCCGGAATGACAGAAGACGAGACCAAGGTCGGGGCGCTACTCTGCGCGTTGTTGATCCTGGGTTTTGCCGGCATAGGTGTCATTTTTAGGGATATCCATCCGGAGAAAGCGACTACGGAAATCTCCGAATGTAGGCAGATCGATGTCGGCGCGGAACGGCTCGCGTGTTATGATACGTTCGCGCGGGAACAGGAAACCGTACCTGCCAAAGGCGCATTTCCGTTGGTGTCGTCCGATCAATAAAGGCAGACCCGAGCGTTATTTGAAGGGTGAGGACGACCTGTCATAGCTTGCAAGTTGGTAGTTGAGTCTCGTCGCCATCTTGGCCGTGTTAGCAACGGCTTCCTGCTCCCGCCCAAGATTTCTATTGCAATTCGAACGAAGGGCGTTGACGAGAAGACGCGGCGATCATGTAGGACGTTAGGAGATCGTGACCTCTACCTTCCGCTTTGGGTCAATCGCGTCGCTTCTGCGATGTCCGCGTTATGTCCAGTTAGCGGGTAATTTCGGAAATGCTGGCTTGCTGTTGATGCGCAGCCGAAGACATAGACTGCGTGAGCCAAAGCGCATGCCAGACCGACGGCGAAACCGAGCCAAAGCAAAGCGCCCATAGTTTTTCTCCTGGGCTAACATACTTAACAAGACTGGAGAGACTAGGAGATAGCTTGGCCACACAAGCCCCCGTCTGTGCTTTTGGCTGGAACGCCCCAGGCTTCACGCTCCGCGCAACGGACGGAAAGACGTACAGCCTCGCTGACCTCAAAGGCAAGCACGGCACGCTCATCATGTTCATCTGCAATCACTGTCCTTATGTAAAAGCCGTCATTGACCGCATCGTCAGGGACGCACGCGAACTCAAGACGTTTGGCGGTCAATAGCGCCGCCATCTGCTCCAATGACGCCGCGAGCTATCCAGAGGACTCCTTTGAGAACATGCGGGCCGTCGCCGCTCAATATAGCTTCCCCTTTCCCTATCTCCAAGACGACACGCAATGGGTGGCGCGGGCCTACGGAGCGGTCTGCACTCCCGAGTTCTTCGGGCTCAATGACAAATTGGAATTGCAGTATCGAGGACGGCTGGATGAGAGCCGGATGGAGCCCGCGAGGCCAGGAGCCAAGCGTGAGCTATTCGAGGCGATGACGCTAGTCGCCGAGACGCGGAAAGGACCGAGCCATCAGGTGCCCTCGGTTGGCTGCTCAATCAAGTGGAAGTGACCGCAGCTTCATTCACATGATCCTGGCGGTATCCTGGCGGTACTCTTGACGCGACCGCGAGGTGAAAAGAGCAGACCGCGCCCACTTGGTCTTGCTGGAACGAACACTGTTCTGCGGCTTAAGCTTGATCGACTGCCCCAAGCCGATAATCAACGTCTGTGAAAGTTCGTCGGCTCATGAGGCGTTAGCGGACTACCGAAGCCGTCGCCCCGCCTATGGCATCGCCCTCAGCCGCCTGCACGCCTGCCGTGAAATCCCGACACGCAGACCCACGGAGAGAGCGATCATCAAGCCTCGCCGCGATGCCTATCTTGCGACGGTCACGGGGCAATGCGCACGACCGATAACGTCGCTTGAAACGGAACCCAACATCAGCCGCGCCACTCCGCCTTTGCCACCCGTTCCGACCACAATGTGATCTATGTCGTTGTCCTCGGCATATACGACGATGGACCGGGCCGCATCGCGGCTTTTCACGCTCGCCGTCTTGGGGGCCGATACTCCGACCTTCTTAGCGATAGCCGTAGCGCTGTCCAGCACGCGCTTCAAATCCGCGTCTTCCCATGCGAAGACCATGATTCCTCCCCTGGCTGCACCACCCATCGGCACATTCACAGCAAGAAGAGTGAGTTCCGCACCCGTGGCTTTCGCTAGTTCTCCTGCCACAGCCACTGCACTATTGGAGTGCTCGGTGTCATCAACTGCGCAGAGTATCTTCTTCGTCATTTCGTTCGTCCTGGTTGACTCAACTTCTACGCGAAATAGACGACGCCAGCGCTTTGCACCTTGACGCAAATCAACCGTAAGCAAAGCCGGTTAACGCTGGTGCCGTATCAGCCGCGCTCTACTTACTGCCCTGAGAGGTAATTCCGATGGAAACGGACGACCTAAAACCAAGCTCGCTCTCATTTAGTGGCTGGAAAATTTTCTTATTCTTCACGATGCCATTGCCCATGCTTGCTGCAGAAGACTCTAGTGCGGCCCGGTCCAGCGGGGGCCTTCACGAGACGATGGAATGGGCGCTACTTGTCGTGATAGGCGTTCACATTTCAGCTGCAGTCGCGCATCGGTTTATTTATCGCGATCGCGTTATGCAACGAATGCTCCCGGATCAATTGGCCTAGTGTGCTCTCCCACTTTAGCGAATGTTGCGCAGGGGGAGCAGCCGGTCCGCCCCATTAGCGGATATATTTGAACGAATAATTCCCTACATGACAACTTATCGCCGCCATCGCAAATGATGGCTTGGACGCCGCTCGATTTGGCTCAGCCGTCCCACTCTAGTTTGCCGCTGCTTGCTCGTAGATGTCGTCCTCCTGTGCATTGTGCATGCGGACCAGAGACTCGATCGATTCGATTACCCGCTGGGCATCCCGGATCAGATATTTGTCGACTGCCTCAACTTTGAGGCCGTCAGCTAATCTTGAAAGCAATCGCGCTAAATGAAGGATTTCGCGGTGTGCACGGCTCATGGCGACAAGCCCAGGAGCGTCATGAAGAATCTTGGCAATGCGAGGATACACATTGCTCTCGTCGTCGCGTTCGTGTTCGACAATGTTTCGGGCAATCAGCTCATTGGCTTCATCTATTTGCCGGGCACCGGTTGGATTGATTTCGACCCCACGAGCGGCCGCGTCGGCAAGAGCGGCCTAGTCACCGTTGCGGTCGTCCGCAATCCGCACCACGCGACCCCGCTCCAGGGCACCTTCATCGGGTTTCCATCGGACCCTCTCGGCATGGAGGTGCAAGTGAGCATCACGCCCGGTACGCCGGAGGCAATCTGTGCCACTCCCCAACGCTCCTCGCGCATACAATCAACGCGTTTGATAGACACCGGCTGGAACGCATCGAAGGTTCGCTAAATTGAGCTAAGAAGAGGCGGCGCGATGGCAGCATTGGCCCCTGAACCGGCTGAGCCTGCGAGCACACGCGAGACCACGTCGCGAAATTAACCTACGCCCCGGCTAAACCGCGAGCAGAGAAGACTGTTCGGCTGGGGTGGCCAAGTATGATTGACCGGCGCGACAGACTTTCGTCATCCATGACGACGTGTGAGCGGATGGACGCGTTCGCCAGAGCCGAGCCGTCGGTACGGGCTAGAACTCTACTTGAAATCGCGCCTGAGTTCGACCTGACGATCACTGGTTTTGAGATCTCCGAAATCGACCGCATCATCCAGGACCACGATGACGAGCCCGAGCCAGATGCGCTCGACGATGTCGCGCCGCCGGACGCAGCTGCCCCGGTCGTCACTCGGTGTGGCGACCTGTGGCAGCTCGGAAGTCATCAGGTGCTTTGTGATGATGCAACTCGTCCAGAGGCGTATGCGCGACTACTCCAGGGCGAGCGAGCGCAGATGGTGTTCGCGGACCCTCCTTATAATGTAGCGATCGGCGGCCACGTTTCGGGACTCGGCCAGATTAAGTATGCTGAGTTTCCGATGGCCTCTGGCGAGATGTCGGAAGACGAGTTTTCCGCTTTCCTCACCATTGTCCTCGAACAGATCCGCGAGCGCAGCGCCAATGGCGCGATCGCCTTCGTCTGCATGGACTGGCGGCATCTCTATGAACTGCTCGTGGCAGGTCGCGCGGCAAAGCTCGCGCTCAAGAACCTGTGCGTGTGGGTCAAGACCAACGCTGGCATGGGCACCTTCTGCCAGCTTGGGTTTGTCACCTAAGTCATACGACCCCGGAAATCCCACTGCCCAAACCACTTAAAAACTGCCGACCCGAATCGGCCACTGAAGACGCGGGTCCCCGTGAGCACAAAAACTTTGCCGCTGGGCTTGAACTCGATCGCGTGTTTGGCGAGCCAACGGACGTTGAGGCTTAGACTGCCTGCTCCGACATTAGTCTAAGGTAATGCTCTGCGTGCTGGTAAAGGTTCTCGGCTTCGACTCCATCACCGGTCGATGCGGCAGCGCTTGCAAGCGATATGTAACGCTCATAGCTCTTCTTGGCATTACCAAGGGCAGTGGCTTGGTTTGGCGTGGATGTCGAGCGGCGGGGAAATGACCCACCTGTTCTGTCGTGTTGACGAGTTTTCGTGAACTTCTTGGTGCCATTCGACATGGCGACCCCCTTTTCATATTGTTAGTTCGTCTGGAAATTTGTCCTGTAGTGCACGCTCACTGAGCACCTCCACTGACCACCAACCGCTGCATTCTCTTGGGTGATGAGGTGAGTGAACCGCTCCGTCATCCCGAGGTTGATTTGCACCGTCGGCAAATGCGTTTGCCTGTTCACGCGCTAGGAAAACGCGGTCGGCAAATCAAACAATTCCTGATTTTCTGTTCGATGGCGTGCTTCGGCTGTCGTCTATCCTGACATTCTCCGGCGCTAATACTCTGCGCCTCGGAACTGTCGTCGTATTGCGATGATAGCTTTGCCCAGCCTTTAAGGCTGCTCACGTCGTAACCGAAATCACTCTTCGAGGCGTTCGCGCCAACATGCTCTTAATGTCTAAGCTGGTGGCCGAACGCACACGACATTCCTGAAACGATTAATTGGCATATGGGATCGAGGCGTTGAACTATCAAGAATGGGGCGGCAGCTTGGCTTCGCCGATTGAAGGGGCGGCTTTGAGGGCCCCAAATTCCTAGAGCCGGCCGAAAGACTGCCAAACTGCCAGCCCGAAATCGGCCTTTGGAGACTCGCGCCGCAAAGAGCGCGAAGATTTAGCTGACAGAGACCGGAAACGGGCCGATGAGCGCGCCGCCCGCTGAAGCGCAACCTCTTGCGCGCGAACTCACCTGCCGATTTGCGTCGCCAAGATCGCCAATACCTTACGCTAGCAATTCTAGCTCGGCTGGACGTGTTTTCTTTGGATCGCTAGCATCAATCCGTGGCAGCAGGAGAGGAACATGCCCGATTGTTACGACGTGATCGTCATCGGCGCAGGTCTTGGCGGGTTGACGGCTGCTGCGAGACTCGCTCAGGCGGGCAGAAAAACGCTTCTGGTCGAACGCAACTACGGCGTCGGTGGAGCAGCATCGACTTACAAATCGGGAGACCTCGTTGTCGAGGCTTCTCTTCACGAAACTAGCAATCCTAAGGATCCCAACGACCCCAAACACTACGTTCTTGCCGGCCTTGGTGTGCTGGACAAGGTCGAGTGGGTTCCGACTCCTGCCATCTACGAGGTTCGCGGCGGACCCGTGGGTAAACCGTTCGTATTGCCGGAGGGATTTGCGAAAGCGCAGGCCTCGCTCATCGATCGTTTTCCATCAGCGCGCGCCGGCATCGCTTCCGTATTGGGAGAGATAGCAAGCATTGCCACGAGTCTTGGAACATTGAGCCGGGGGCGAGAGGCCTTTCGCAACCCCGTGGAGGGACTATCAGCGCTCAGCAAATTAGGTCCAATGATCAGGGGCTGGCGTCTCTCCGTTGCCGAGCGGTTCGATCGGGCCTTCAGTGAAAATGAGGCCGTGAAGTGCGCCCTCGCTGCCAATCTCGCTTATTGGCACGACGATCCCGAAACCCTTTGGTGGGTATTGTTTGCAGTCGCACAAGGCGGCTACATCGGTTCGGGCGGCTGTTATGTCCGTGGCGGCTCACAGCGCCTGAGTCATGCGCTCTTCAAAGCTTTTAAGACTGCTGGTGGCGACATCCTACTCCGGCGAAGGGCAACTAAAATTCTGATTGATCAAAACCAGCGCCCGTCGGGTATTATCCACGAGGGTGGCGAGGGCGGTGACCCAGTCGAAGCTTGGGCTCCAATCGTCGTCAGCAATGCCGCTCCGGCAGTGGTCGCCGAAATGCTCCCATCGCCCGCGCGCTATCGCTTCATAGCCCCATACGGGGGTCGGCGTCCTTCGATCTCGCTTTTCTCAGCGACCTTCGGTCTTTCGGTTCGGCCGGCTGAGGTCGGCTTCACGAACTATTCCACGTTGCTACTCCCGACATGGATGAAGCGCCTCTCAGACTATTCCCGGTGCGCAAATTTTTTGGGTGCCATGCCTGACGGTGATGCACCGCCCCTTACGATTGTCGATTACTCGGCGATCGACAGCGGACTTGGTGGACCACCATTTGCAATCTCCGTTGTAGGCGTAGACCGATTACTGAATTGGTCCGGTCTAAGCACTGCAGATTACAACGCTAAGCGTGACCGGTGGCGGGAAGCGCTCGTCGAAATCATAGACCGTGAGTTTCCGGGCTTTGCAACAAAAGTCACCTCCTGCGTTTTCAACACAGCCAGCTCAATGAGCAACTACCTCAATGCGCCGGAGGGCGCGGTGTACGGTTTCGCCCCGTTGCCTCCATCCAGCCCGATCTGGAAAGGCCCAAACCGGTCACCCAAAACAGCAATATCGGACCTATTCCTGGCCTCATCGTATGCAGGGAGCGGCGGGTTCACGGGGGCGATCTTAGCCGGTGCGGCCGCTGCGGAACTCATCATAAGAGGACGAGGAGCCGAAACGAGAAGTACTTAGGAACAACCACCAAAGGAACGATGCTGATGTCATTCGTCGATGACAACGATCGCTTCGAGGCCTGGCTAAGGCAGCACTGCCGTGTCGTCGAAGATGATTTGAAGCGCAAACACAAAAAGATGAGCAGGGATGCGTTATCGTTTCTGCGCGCGACCTTCTTTCGGTGGTCGCGGCAAATCGAGGCGCTGTGCCCCGACTTAAAAACCGCTCCAGTGGTTCTCGCCGTTGGTGATGCTCATGTCGAAAATTTCGGAACCTGGCGGGACGGCGAGGCGCGACTGGTCTGGGGCGTCAATGATTTCGACGATGCCGCGAATATTCCCTACGTCTTTGATCTTGTTCGTCTTGCGACTAGCGTGGAGCTGGCGCCGAAATCGGGAGCTGGAGGCAGCGAAGTTTGCGATGGAATTCTGAAGGGCTATCGCAACGGGCTTGCCGGTCCGAGACCAACGCTGCTCGACGAAAACGAGACCTGGATGCGATCCAAGGTGGCATGCTCAGACGACGACAGAGCGAGTTTCTGGAAAGAGATCGATGGACTGCCCGTTCGCAGAACCCCCATTAGAAATTGCAGCTGCTTTGCAAGCTAGTCTTCCTTCTGATGCAAGACTTGAGCGGTTTGCATCACGCGCCAAAGGTGGCGGTAGTCTTGGCCGTCCGCGTTTCGTCGCAATTGCCGCTTGGCGGGCGGCAGAATTGTCCGCGAGGCGAAGGCTCTCGTGAACTCCGGCTGGAGCTGGGCTCACGGCGATCTTACTTCGCCTCCGCAGTTTCTGATGATAGCGAATGGAAGGTTCCGCGCCCCCGATCCGTTCCTCTCGATCGAGGCAGGATTTATTTTGAGGCGTCTAACTGTGGATTCCCGGAAGGCTGATGACGAATGGGTAAATCGCAAATCCTAGTAATGCCGCTCGCGGAGCGGTATTTTTTGCGTTGCTTTGGGCTTATCGGCTGCAATTAATTTTCTTGATATTCATTCAAAGTCAATTCTGCGGGCTCTCCATTCCATCGCACTTTAACGATGACATCAGCAGACTAGGCGTAGGCTTCTGGCGGATGAAGAAGGCCTATCAAATGGTGAGCACCTGATTGAGATGCTTGGCGACTTCGCCAGAATATATTTTGTGTGACAGAGTTAGTTCTAAAGAACAGATCGCCGCCGCAATCGCACGGGCATCTTGTTCGACTTTCGCGACGCTGATTGCGACGAGACCCCTTGCCGTCGGCTGATCGAGCAATTTGATTTGCGCCCAGCGGGCGAGGCAGTTTATCGGGCCCCACCGATCAGCCCCCACTGAGTGGCCCGCGTAGAATGTTAGTTCATGGCGCCTCCATCGTCGTCACGAACACCTCTGGTGCTGGTGGCTTGTAGCCCAGCGACGCATGCGGCCGGACGGCGTTGTAAGGCCGGCGCCAGCTCTAGAGCGAGCCGATGGCCACCAATTTTTCAAACTGTGTAGGTGATGGGGATTGTCCTGATTTCCAGGCCGTACCACAAACCGGCAGAAAACAACTTGCCTAAATCCTGGCCCCGAATCTGAAGATCGCCATTGGGCGTCAGCGTCACCGTGTGAGCTTCCATCGTGAAATGACGATCTTTGATGGGCCAATTCTTGACGTGACCCGGTATCTATTTGGCGTGTCCATCAAGGCTCCTGATTTGTTTTAAGCGCACGCCGGCAGCCTTCGCACCGTGCTCCATACTTCAAGCATGCAGGTTGACCACAGGAGTTTCATGGGATTGATCTAAATCAATTCTGCTGAAAGGCCGCAGCTGAAAAGCTGCCTGGGGAATACCAATTGAAGAAATAGAGCAAGGGCCTAAGTGCTGCCTTGTCGGCACCGCTCCGGGAACCCGACACTCATTCTGAGACATTTTGTTCATAGGGGCGGAATATGACTGCGACCGGCTCGTTTTAGAGTTCTAATGGAGTTCCCACGATGAGACCGCGCGACAATCCTCCCAGCACACGAGAGAAGATTCAGAGTGTTCTGAACGTTCTTAGTTCAGAGGAAGCATGCCTCGATCCAAACGCTCGATTCACAAAAGCGGAAATGGTCAAGTGGTGCAGGACCTGGATTGAGATTTACGATCGGCTACCACAGCACACTTCTATGCCACCACTTACACGCAGAGCATAGGTGCAACTTGCGTCGTATCCCGAGGTGATAGGAAAGCACGCA
>CAVPYR010000025.1:0-148132 GCA_963710005.1 uncultured Alphaproteobacteria bacterium | reverse complement strand
GGTGAGCCCGGTTGGGATCGAACCAACGACCCTCTGATTAAAAGTCAGATGCTCTACCGCTGAGCTACGGGCCCTTTATCACATCAAATCAATGACTTAAGCGGAGACGTTCCGCCAAGCGCGATCTCGGCCCGATTGCCACGCCACACCCTCCAGGGGATGCGGCACGTCGCGCGCCGAAGCGAGCTTATAGAAACGGGGCTCCGAACCCGCAACCCTCATTCGGTCCGCTCTTCTGACGGATGGTCGCAGTCCCGCGCAAAACTTGGCGCGAAACTTGGGTGGCTCGCGCCGGACTTGCGCGCTATATCACCGCCCAACACAGGGCGTCGCCCCTTCGGGCGCCCACGTTTGAAAGCGAATAGGAATGACCATGGCCGACACCGAAGCTCTCGCCGAGATCGAACAGCGCATCGCCGTGCTTCGCGACAACCTTCGCCAACTCGTCGAACAGGCAGCGGCCTTTTCCGGTGCCGAGGACGAGGCCCGTAACGCCGATCGTATCGCCGACCAGCAGGCCCGGCTCGACGCGCTGCTCAAAGAGCGCGAAGTATTGGCGAAAAAATAGCCTCCCTCCGTGGCTCCGGCCGCATCGACAAACAAGCCAACGACTCGTAGCCCGTTCGACCACGCTTGCAGCTCTCCAGAGCTGTCGAGCGCGTCCCGTCTCCTTTCTGAAGCTTCGTAAAATGCCCGATCGCCTGAAAGCCATTCTGCTGATGTGCACGGGGGTTACGGTATTTGCCGGCCTCGACACGACCGCAAAATACCTCGGCTCGAAGATGGGTATTCCGACCTCAGAAATCGTGTGGATACGCTTTCTCGGTCAGTTCTTCTGGATGACGGTCGCGCTCGGCCCGGCGGCGATGCCGAAGCTCCTGAAGACGAATAATTTGACCCTTCAGTTGACGCGCTCGACGCTCATGGCGGCGACCACGGTCTTCAATTTCATTGCCGTAAAGTATCTGCGGCTCGATCAAACGATCTCGATCACGTTTTTGACGCCGCTCGTGGTAGCCGCGCTCGCCGTGCCCTTGCTTGGGGAACATGTCGGCTGGCATCGGATTACAGCCATTTGTGTCGGCTTCCTCGGCATCCTGATCGTGGTGCGCCCGGGACTAGCCACAATGCATCCGGCGTTCATCGCGGCATTTCTCTCGATGCTCAGCTATTCGCTGCTGTTGATCGTCACGCGCCGGCTGACTGCCTTTGACGCGCCACTAGTGACACTCGCTTACGGCGCCGTCGTCGGCGTTTTCGTATCGGCGCCCTTCGCCTTCAGCCAATGGCTTTGGCCGGATAGCGTCTTGATCTGGGTTCTCCTCCTAGCCCTCGGCGCGCTCGGCGGCGGCGGACACTTTCTGATGATTCAGTCCTACCGTTTCGCGCCGGTATCCGCGGTCACCCCGTTTCTCTATTTCGAGCTCATCAGCATGATCACGCTGAGCTATCTCGTCTTTGGCGACAAACCCGATTATTGGAGCTTCATCGGCTCGCTCGTGATCGTCGCGTCCGGTCTCTACCTCATCCACCGTGAACGCATCGCGCACAAGGAAAACCTCATGGCGCTGGAACAGACGGAGAAGCCGTAATGCGCGCCTTGGCCTCTACTGCCCAAGTGTCGAAGCGGCCCTCGGCGATCGCAGCACGCATCGCCGCCATCAGCTCCTGATAGAAGACGGTGTTGACCCACGACAGGATCATGGCGCCGAGATATTCGCCAGACTTGATCAGGTGATGAATGTAGGCTCGCGAATAGTCTCGCGCAGCCGGACAACCGCTCAACGCATCGAGCGGAGACGGATCTTCCGCATATTTCGCGTTGCGCATGTTGAGCGGACCGCCCCATGTGAAGGCGTATCCGTGGCGGCCGTTCCGCGTCGGCATCACGCAATCGAACATGTCGACGCCTCGCGCGACGCTCTCGATCAGGTCGAGCGGCGTACCGACGCCCATCAGATAACGCGGCTTGTTCAACGGAAGATGCGGCAGCGTCTCGCCAAGCGTTGCGATCATCGCCTCATGGCCCTCACCGACGGCGAGACCGCCGATCGCGTAACCAGGGAAACCCATCGCAACGAGGGCCTCCGCCGACCGCTGCCGGAGCTCCAGGTCGGTGCCGCCTTGCACGATGCCGAACAGCGCTTGACCCGGCCCAGCGCCGCCGGAAGATAGTTGCGTATCGAACGCCCGCTTCGAGCGCTCAGCCCAGCGCAGCGACAATTCCATCGCCCGCTCGACCTCCATGCGCTCGGCCGGAAGCTCGATGCACTCGTCGAACTGCATTTGAATATCGGCGCCGAGCAGACACTGAATCTCGATTGAGCGCTCCGGTGACAGCATGTGCCGTGAGCCGTCGAGATGTGATTGAAATGCGACGCCTGCTTCCGTGATCTTGCGAATCTTGCCGAGGCTCATCACCTGGAAGCCGCCGGAGTCGGTCAGGATCGGCTTCTCCCAGCGCATGAACTTATGCAGACCACCAAGCTTGGCAATCCGCTCGGCGCCGGGACGAAGCATCAGATGATACGTATTGCCGAGGAGGATATCGGCTCCGGCGTCGCGAACCTGCTCGGGGTAGAGCGCCTTCACGGTCGCGACGGTCCCGACCGGCATGAAGGCAGGCGTGCGGATCACGCCCCGCGGCGTCCGGATCTCGCCAAGCCGCGCCTTCCCGTCCTGCTTCAGAAGACAATAGTCGAAAGCCGCCGCCGCCGTTTGAACGGCAGAAGGCGATGTCTCAGTGTTGATAGGGTGCATTCAAAACTCTTGATGCGCGGGCTGAGATCAAGTCCGGCGGCGCGATTTCATTTTCCGATCTTGTCGACAATGGCCTTGTCGGGCTCGACGATGATCCTGGTGAGGTTCGGCGCCGCATCGCTGTGCGCCAAGTCGAACGTCGGTGCGCCCGTCGTAATGAAGGCGTTGATGTCCTTCGCGACGGTTTCCGCCGCCGACCACTGGATGTTGTGACCGATATCGCTTTCCTGCGCGCCCGAGGCCGGAAGCGGAAGCTTTCCGTATTCCTTCCAGTAGAACGTGATACCGGATTTCGCCGCCGCGTCTTTCAGTGACGCTTTTATCTCGTCCTGATCCTTCGCGAGGTAGATGCTGTCCTGTGTTGCCCACATGACGAGCGTCGGCACCGACATGCTCTTCAGGCGTTCGGTATTGTCCTGGGCGAGAAGGCCTTTGGTGGCGCCGACCCACGTCCCAAGCCGGACCTTCGCCGTCTCCGGCGTATAAGGTGTCAGGAATGAAGGCTGCGCCGCAGGATCGAGCGTCCAGTTGGCCGCGATCCACTCCATGGCTTTCGGATCGGCGTCGAGCGGCGTCAGCTCGTAGACACTGGCCGGAAACGCGTATCCCTTCGCCTCAAGTGATTTCTTCCACGCTCCCTCGACGGTCTGCTGGAGAACGAAATCGCCCAGTGCGGCGTTGCCGACGCTCTTGGCGCCGGTCGCGTCGAGAATGGCGTGACCGACCATCTCGGGATGCGTGAGCGCGATCTCCTGGACGACGAACGAGCCCATCGAATGCCCGGCCATATCAGCCTTCGCGATGCCCTTTGCCTGCATGAACGCGACGACATCGCCCGCGAGATCCGACATGCGGAAGCACGCTTCAGGCGCAGGCGCGCACGTCTTCGCATCCGGCATGCTGCTCTGGCCATGGCCGCGCAAATCTACCGCGATGATGTGCAGCTTCGGATCGAGCTTATGAAGCTCGTCCATCGCCAGCGACCAAGAACGGACGCTGTCGGTCAGTCCGTGAATGAGAAGCACCGGCCTTCCGTCTGCGGGGCCCACCTCGATGTACGCCATGTCGATGCCGGTCGGGAGTTTCTGCATGCATCGTGGCGTGTCGACGGACGTGCACGCCGCCTCCGCGGAAGCACTTCCGGTCAGCTGAACGAGGACGGAGGTCGCCACCAAGGCAATTGCGCTCAAGCGGCGGAAGGAACGATAGGTGCAGAATGTCATGAGAACTCACGAAGTGGATGCATCCGCCGGGAACGGCCGGGATCAACCATATCAACGCAGAGTGGCGATGAGAAGCTGGCATTCGGCCCGGTCGCTATTCGGGGGCGCCGTCCGCGCGTGTGAGCAACGATGCGTCGCCATAGGAATAGAAGCGATAGCCGGAACGGATCGCATGACCGTAAGCCGCCCGCATCGTGCCGAGCCCGGAGAACGCAGAGACAAGCATGAACAAGGTCGAGCGTGGCAGATGGAAGTTCGTCATCAGCACATCGATGGCCTTGAAGCGGTAGCCCGGCGTAATGAAAATCGACGTCTCCCCAGACCAGGGTGCGATGGTTTGATCGTCCTTCGCGCCGCTTTCGAGAAGCCTTAGCGACGTCGTACCCACCGCAACGATCCGTCCGCCGCGCGCCCTTACCTCGTTAAGCGCTGCTGCCGTCTCCGCCGAGACCTCGCCCCACTCTGCATGCATGACGTGCGCGTCGGTATCGTCGGCTTTAACGGGCAGGAACGTCCCTGGCCCGACGTGCAGAGTCACGAAATGGCGCGACACGCCACGCGCATCCAAAGCCGCCAACAGATCTGGCGTGAAATGCAAACCCGCCGTCGGCGCCGCAACCGCACCGTCCTTGCTGGCATAGATCGTTTGATAGCTTTCGCGGTCTCGCGCGTCAGGCTCGCGTTTCAATGCGATGTAGGGCGGCAACGGCATCAGGCCGATGGAGCGGATCGCCTCATCGAGCGCATCCCCTATGAGATCGAACGCCAGCTCGACCTCGCCCGCTTCGCCCTTCGCCGCGACCGTCGCGTCAAGCGCGCCGAGCAGACAGGTATCCTCCGAATGACCGAAATGCAGCCTGTCGCCTACTTCGAGCCGTTTCGCCGGGCGGGCGAAGGCGCGCCAGGAGTTATCGCCGACCCGCTTGGTCAGATTGAAATCGACCTTGGCCCGCGTTTCGCCGCGAACTCTGACCCCCGATAGCGCCGCCGGAATAACCTTTGTGTCATTGAAGACGAGTGCATCGCCGGGACGGAGCAAGCTCGGCAGATCGCGTATCCCCTTGTCCTCAAGATCGGCGTCGTCAAGCGCGCAACCGCCCTTCACCGGATGCACGACGAGCAACCGCGCGCTATCCCGAGGCTCGGCCGGATAAAGCGCGATTGCGCTGTCAGGCAATTCGAAATCGAAAAGATCGGTACGCATCGTGACGTGCTGCTCAGCGCTTGCCGAGCGCCTCCGCGATTGCCAAGCCAGCCAGCAACAGCCAGCTACCGATCATCAGCGTGCCGCCGATCGGCGCCAGCATTTGAAACGCAGCATTGTCGGTAAAGGTGTGAAACGCGATCTCACCCGAAAACAGCGACGCTGCCAAAAGCATGAGAAGCGCCGCAGCCCGCCAAAGCCTCGGCCGGACGCTATGCAGCCCGACCGCAAAGATTCCGACCGCCGCCGCGGCGTGAAGCGTCAGCATCGTCGCCGCAGTCGCGAGTGCCGGACTGTCGACCTTATGCGCAGCAGCCGCCGCGAGCCCGACGCCAGCAGCACCGGCAAGACCCGCCCAGACCAGAATCAGAAAAGGCGCGCTTCGCGGCGCGCCCCCTCCGAAATCGCGATCATCGCGCATCACGCAGCATCCGCCGCGACGCGAACCTTGATCATCTTGTCAGGGCTCTTCGGCGGCTCGCCCTTGGCGAGCTTATCGACGTTGTCCATGCCTTCGATCACCTTGCCCCAGACGGTATATTGCTTGTCCAGGAACGTCGCATCGTCGAACACGATGAAGAACTGGCTGTTCGCAGAATTGGGGTTCGATGAGCGGGCCATCGAGCACACGCCGCGCACATGCGGCTCGGCATTGAACTCCGCCGGCAGGTTCGGCAGCTTCGAGCTACCAATTCCGCGTCCCTGCGGGCAACCGGTCTGCGCCATGAAGCCGTCGATCACGCGGTGGAACACGATGCCGTCGTAGAAACCTTCGCGCGCCAGTGTCTTGATGCGCTCAACATGCTTCGGCGCCAGATCGGGGCGCAGCTCGATCACGACAGGGCCCTTGCTCGTCTCGATTACGAGCGTGTTTTCTGGGTCTTTGTATTCGGCCATTTCAGGCAATTCCTTTCTCGTTCGCTCCCTCTCCTTCAACGTGGCAATCGGGGGAGGGAGTTTCAATTACTGCACGTAAACCTTCAGCATCACGTCGGGATTGGTTACCGTTCCGGAGCCCGGCTCACCGCGCTTGATCAGGTCGACGTACTGCATGCCGTCGACGACTTCGCCGAAGATCGTATATGCGCCCTTGAGGCTGGCGCAGCCGATGCTGTTGAAGCAGATGAAGAACTGGCTGTTCGCCGAGTTGGGATCGGACGTACGCGCCATAGCAACGGTGCCGCGCTTGAATTCTTCATTCGAGAACTCGGCCGGAAGATCTGGAAGCTTCGAGCCGCCCGCGCCGGTACCTGTCGGATCGCCCGTCTGCGCCATGAAATCGTCCATCACGCGATGCCACTTGATGCCGTTGTAGAAGCCCTGGTTGGCAAGCGTCTTGATTTGCTCGACAGTCTTCGGCGCGAGATCCGGCCGCAGCTGAATAACAACCTTGCCGTTCTTGAGTTCGATAACGAGCTTGTCGCCGTCGGCGCGCGCGGGCGCTCCCACAAACATGCTTGCCGCCAACAGCGATGCAAGAACGAACGATAAAAGTCGGATCATGGCGCTCCTCGTGGATTTATGATTTCGCCGGGTTTTTTCGATGCCGATGACGGTCATCCGGCATCGCGGCGGGCAGTGTTGCCGCCCTTATGGCGATTTGACGGCTTACCCGCAAGTGACCGCTTCGCGAGCTAGGGCCGAAGCTTCATGCCCCTCGATCGCCCGCCCGGCTTCGGAAGCTGCGGCAGAGCGTCCGCCCGGGACGCGTTGTGCGCCGCTTTTGTTAATGACGTGTGGTCGAGCGTGTTCAGCATGTGGCGCGCCAGATCCTGCACGATACCGGCCGGAGACACCGTCACGCCCTCGCGGACGAGTCTCGCGAATTGCTCATCGCGGTGCGGACCTCGGCCGATACCACCGCCCTTGGCGACCACCCGATGCCAAGGAGTGAAATCGCGTTCGTCTTCAGAAAGCTGCGCCAGTATCGTGACGACAAGCGGCGCTGCGACGGCGATCTCCGCCGCAAGCCCTTCCGCCGTTGTGACGTACCCAACCGGGACCTTGCGTAGAAGCGAGAGCAGCTCGGCTTTAGGACGGGCAACCATGAAGGGCGCACTACCGCGATTTGGGAGCTTTGGCCTTGAGGCGCTTCAGCACGCCTTTTGAGACGAAGGGCGACGGATCTCCCCCCATGCTGGCGACGGCACGAACGAGGTTCGCCGCGATGTGGCGGACGGCCGGAGAAGCAGCGACGTAGACGGTCTGGATCTCGGGAGCCATCTCGCCGTTCATGCCGGCCATCTGCATCTCATAATCGAAGTCGGTGCCGTCGCGCAGGCCGCGGATGATGATGGAGGCGTTGTTCGCCCGTGCCGCGTCGACCGCGAGGCCGGAGAACGTCACGACCGTGATCTCCGTCTTCGTCGCTGCGATGATCGGATGAATTTCATCTTCCAGCATCGCGACCCGCTCGGCTTCGTCGAACATCGGCGCCTTGCCCACATTGACGCCGATGCCGATGACGAGCTTGTCCAAAAGCCCGGCCGCGCGCCGGATCACGTCGGTATGCCCGAGCGTCACGGGATCGAAGGAGCCGGAATAAAAGCCGATGCGGATCATAGGAGCCTTCACCATTCGCGAGGCTCTTGCATAGCGTCGGCCGCGATCCTTGCCCAGAGGGTCACGTCACGCATCCACCAATAGGATGAACGACACCCTGTTTGTGCCAAGAAAGATGTCAATCGGGATTGGACTTCAGGAATTCGATGATCTGTTTGCGGGTCGCGGCATCGGCGATGCCGGTGTACGGCTTCATCTTGCTGTTCGGGACAACGCTGTCGGGATTGGCGATGAATTTGTCGAGCGAACTTTCATCCCAGGTGACGCCAGAATTCTTCATCGACCCGGAATAGGCGAACCCGGCCACCGAGCCAGCCTTGCGGCCGACGATGGCGTGGAGATGGGGGCCGAGGCGATTGTCGTCTTTCTTCCAGGAATGGCAGGTGCGGCAGTTGTTGTTGAACACCTCTTTTCCGGCTTCATCCGCCGCAGAAACCGCGCCGCAAAAAATCGGCGAAAGCGAAAGCGCAAATCCGGCAAGAAAAATACGCATAAGAATCTCCTCACGACCGTGCGAAACCGGCCTAAACTCTTTCAAAATGTTCTTGATCTCCGAACGCAAAAAACCCCGGCGCCGTTCCGCGTCGGGGTAATCCGATCAACAAACGGTGAAGTTCTGCGATCCGTCAGTTGCTCTTCGGCGGATCGGCAGGCTGCGCAGCCTGCTTGGCCTTGTCGATGGCTTCCTGAGCTTCCTGCTTCGCCTTCTCAAGCGCGGGGCCGGCCTGCTCCTTCGCCTGCTCGTAGGCATCCTTGGCGGCCTGCTTGGCCTTTTCGAGCGCCGGTCCCGCCTGCTCCTTGGCGGCGTCATAAGCATCCTTACCCGTATCTTGGAGCTCCTGGCCTTTTTCTACGGCGCGCTGCAGCCATCCCTTGGGCGGCTTGACACGCTTGTATTCGGGCGCGGCGGTCAGAGCCTCTTTCGTGGCGATAGGCAGCACGACATTGATACCGTCGTCCTTGGACTCGATGCCGAGAGCCGAGAGCGGAACGGCCACTTCCTTTTTCCCAATTCCGAACACACCGCCGGCGCTGATGACGGCGCCTATGATTTTGTTATCACCGTCGACAATGAGGTCGTTGATGTGCCCGATGATCTTGCCGTCCTTGTTGTGCACGTTGGAGCCGATCAGGCGATCCTTGGCCAGATATTCCGTTGGCTTCTGCTCGGCGAAGAACGTGTCGTCGGCGAGGGCCGGCATCCCGCCAGCGGCAAACGCAACAAACGCGAATGCAATAATCCTGGGGGTCATGGTGGATGTCCTTTTCAGGTGACGCGCGGGCTGATTGAGGCGCCGCGCCGCCGGCAGGCTGCAGCGAATCTGCTGTCTTTCCCGCCGATGAGGCCTCTAGTAGCGCAGTATGTCGCCAGCAAGTCATGACGATGGTGGGATTTCGACCAAGAGCCCCACACAAGGCACTGTATTCGCATAGAATTTTCAAATCCTGTGGGGCCGTGTCATGACGCCGCGCGAGTGGCTTTCGGAATCGAATTCGGGTAGAGTATAGCTTCCGTTTTTGCATCGGCTGCCGGCGTCGTTCGCCCACCCGATTTTATCCCAGAAAGAACCGACTTTGACCGACAGAAGCGACGACGACAAACCGGCTGGCCGCGAGCCGAGCGACATTCGCCCGATCAACATCTCGGACGAGATGAAGCGCTCGTATCTCGACTACGCGATGAGCGTCATCATCAGCCGCGCGCTGCCCGACATACGCGACGGCCTGAAGCCCGTGCATCGCCGCATTCTCTTTGCGATGAATGAGCTTGGGCTCGACTGGAACAAGAAGTACGTCAAGTCGGCGCGCATCGTCGGCGAGGTGATGGGCAAATACCATCCGCACGGCAACCTCGCGATCTACGACGCCCTCGTGCGCCTCGCGCAAGACTTCTCGATGCGCGTGCCGCTCGTCGACGGCCAAGGCAATTTCGGCTCGATCGACGGCGATCCGCCCGCCGCCGAGCGCTATACGGAATCCCGTCTCGCCAAAGTCGCGAGCTTCCTGCTCGATGATCTCGACAACGACACCGTCGATTTTCGCGAGAACTATGACGGCCAGTTGAAAGAGCCGTCGGTCCTGCCCGCGAAGTTCCCGAACCTGCTCGTCAACGGCGCCGGCGGCATCGCCGTCGGCATGGCGACGAACATTCCGCCTCACAACCTCGGCGAAGTCATCGACGCCTGCATCGCCGATCTCGACAACCCCGAGATCGGAATCGACGAATTATCCCAGATCATTCAGGGACCGGACTTCCCAACCGCCGGCATCATCATCGGACGCGGTGGCATTCTCTCGGCCTATCACAAGGGTCGCGGTTCGATCCTGATGCGCGCCCGCGTGGCGACCGAAAACATCCGCAAGGATCGCGAGGCGCTCGTCGTCACGGAAATTCCCTATCAGGTCAACAAGCGGACGCTGATCGAGAAGATCGCCGATCTCGTCCGCGACAAGAAGATCGAGGGCATCGCCGACCTTTGGGATGAATCCAACCGCGAAGGCATCCGCATCGTCATCGAGTTGAAGCGGGACGCCGTCGCCGATGTCGTCCTGAACAATCTTTACAAGTACTCCGATCTGCAGACGACGTTCGGCGCCAACATGCTGGCGATCAACGGCGGCCGCCCTGAAAGCTTGAACCTCAAGGACTTCATCTCGGCGTTCACCAGCTTCCGTCAGGAAGTCGTGACGCGGCGGATCAAGCACCTGCTGACGAAAGCCCGCGACCGTGCCCACGTTCTCGTCGGCCTGGCGATTGCCGTCGCCAACATCGACGAAGTCATCAAGCTCATTCGCACTTCCGCGTCACCCGCCGAAGCCAAGGAGCAGTTGATGGCGCGCGATTGGCCCGCGAAAGACATGGCACCGCTGATCGAGCTCATTGCCGATCCGCGTCACAGGCTTTCAGGCGATGGCACATACAAGCTCTCCGAAGAGCAGGCGAAGGCGATCCTCGAATTGCGCCTCGCCCGCCTGACCGCCCTCGGCCGGGACGAAATCGCTGACGAACTGAACAAGATCGCGACCGAGATCAAGGAATACCTGGCGATCCTCGCGTCGCGCGCCCGTGTCGTCGATATCGTCAAAGGCGAGCTGAAATCGATCAGGGACGAGTTCGCGACACCGCGCAAAACCGAGATCATGGACTTCGACGGCGATGTCGAAGACGAAGACCTCATCCAGCGTGAAGATTGCGTCGTCACCGTCAGCCACAAGGGCTACATCAAGCGCGTGCCGCTCGCCACCTATCGCGCCCAGAAGCGTGGCGGCAAGGGCCGCTCCGGCATGTCGACGCGTGACGAGGATTTCGTTACGCAGCTTTTCGTGACGTCGACGCACACGCCCGTGCTGTTCTTCTCGTCTCGCGGCATGTGCTACCGCATGAAGGTCTGGCGTTTGCCGGCCGCCTCGCCGCAGTCTCCGGGCAAGGCGCTCGTCAATTTGCTGCCGCTTGCGGAAGGCGAAGTCATCACGTCGATCCTGCCGTTGCCGGAAGATTCATCCACCTGGAGTGAGCTGGAACTGATCTTCGCGACGCTTTCAGGCAACGTCCGCCGCAACGCGCTCTCCGATTTCGAGAGCATCAATCGAAACGGCAAGATCGCAATGAAACTCGATGAGGGCGACCGCATCGTGCAGGTCGCGATCGCGAAGCCCAACCAGGACGTGCTGCTGACGAGCGCGGAGGGTCAGTGCATCCGCTTCCTGATCGGCGACGAAATTCGCCTCTTCAAAGGACGCGACTCGACCGGCGTGCGCGGCATCAGGCTTGATGAGGGCGACGTGGTGATCTCGATGGCGATCCTCGATCACTTCGAGGCCATCGCAGAAGAGCGTGCGGCTTACCTGAAGCAGGCGAGCGCCTTGCGCCGCTCGGAAGAAGGCGAAGAAATTGAGGCCGTCGCGGACGCCGATGGCGAAGAGGTCAACGCGGACGCCGTGACGCTGAGCCCCGAACGCTTTGCAGAGATGCAGTCGGCCGAGCAATTCGTCTTGACGGTATCGAGCAAAGGCTTCGGCAAGCGCTCGTCGTCGTTTGAATTCCGCACCTCGGGTCGTGGCGGTAAGGGCATCGTCGCGATGGTCGCTAACGAGCGCAACGGCCGCCTCCTCGCCTCGTTCCCGATCGGAGAGAACGACCAGATCATGCTGGTCACGGACGGTGGTCAGCTCATCCGTTGTCCGGTGCATGACATCCGTATCGCCGGCCGTAACACGCAGGGTGTTCGTATCTTCAAGACAGATGCCGACGAAAAGGTCGTTTCCGTCGAACGCATCACCGAAGAGGAAGCGGACGAGGAGCGGGAAATCGTCAGCGAGTAAGAGCTGGCTTTCCCGCACCGTGCAGTTTGGTGATAGTCTCACTGAGAGGGCATTTTGCTGCGAGCGCCGGCCAGTCGCGGACCGATATTTGGAACCGGCCTCGGCGCTCTATGATCTTCGCCGCGGCAAGAGCGGAAAAGGTGCGCGAGACCGTATCGGCATTGAGCGAAAGATAGTCCGCGATGCTGTAGCGGGATAACGGCAGCTCGAACGAAATAGCGCCGCCGGCCGGAACACCGAGGCGGATCCCGATTTCAATGAGGAACGCTGCGACCCTCTCTTCCGAATTGAGCGCCGACATCGCCGCGGTGTGCATCTGCGCTCGCGCGTTCTGTGCATTGAGGCGAAGAAAAATCGCCTGCCAGAGCTGGCTGTCTCGTGCCAATTCTTCCGCGACCGCCGTCGTCGTTAATTTCCAGAATTCAGCCGGCCGTTGCGAGGTCAGAGCCAGCCCAGAAAGCGGCGCTTGAAGCTCGGGAACCAGTATGTCGCCTGGATAAAGCAATGCCGTAATGGCGCGCACGCCGGGTACGACCCCGCATTCAAGCCCGACCACACCTTTTGCGACGACATAAACAAAACCACTGCCGAGCGCGGCGAGCGCATAGCGGTTGCCGAGGCGGACGAACTGCGCGCGCCCCTGAAGACGCGTCATCGCCGCCAATCCTGCGTCGGCTGGCCCGCGTTCGCCGGTGCGATCGCGGCTCTTTGCAGCGGAGTTAATGGTCATCATGGACATGTGGCTCTCTGCGTCCGGAGCGTTCGGCTTCCTTTTCGGTTGTTATCAGCCGGTCACGCGGGACAGCATTTGACGTGAATCAATAAATGCCGTGTCGCGCGTGTCACAGGCGTTCAGATCGCGGCATGGATCTGATGCCGGTCAGAAGGCAGCGCCTCAGAGCTCTGGGCGCTTCGTGGCGACGCACCGATAATCCCAATGAGACACCGTTGAGTTGATGCAAGCCTCGGCGGGATAGCAGAGACTATGAGGGGGCCGACCAATGCGAAGAGTAGGAATAGGTGTACTTCTGGCACTTGGGATGTCGTTGGGGGCGACTTCGGCAAGCGCAGGCGACTATAGCGGTGACACGCTGGTGCGCGTGCAAGGCACGCTCGTCGCGCCGGATTCGAGCGCGGACGTCAACGTTCCCGGCGCCGACGCTCGTGTCAGCACCGAATGGATACCTACTTTGACTCTGACGCACTTCTTCACCAAGAACGTCGCTGCGGAGCTTTTCTGCTGCTTCGCCAGATTCAATGCCGAGGGTCGCGGTACGCTCGACGGCAAGGATCTCGGAAGCTTCTGGGCCTTCCCGCCGATCCTGACGCTCCAGTACCACTTCGATCCGATCAGCGGCTTTAAGCCCTACGTCGGCGCCGGCGTGCAATACATCCACTACTTTGACGGTGGCCACAGCGATCTCGGCGGTGCCAAAATCAGCCTCGACGATTCCTGGGGCTTCGCTCTACAGGGCGGCGTCGATGTCGAAATTGGCAAAGGTTGGTACCTCAACGCCGACATCAAGAAAGTCTGGCTCGATACCGACGCCTCCTGGCAGGGTACCGCCGCCAAGGCCGATGTCACCGTCGACCCACTCATCGTGTCCGTCGGCATCGGCTACCGCTTCAACTTGGCCGACCTCCTTGGCCCCCGGGCAGAACCTGCTCCACTCAAATAGCGCTCGCACTTCGACCGTGCGATCGCTTGCCTTGAGGCCTGGTGAAATCCGGGCCTCTTTTTTTGCCTGCACGGTAGGCGAAGTCTGAACAGTCTGGACGCTTCCACCGCGTTTCAGCTAGGGATGGGATACGTTCCAAAAGAGGAGACCGAAAAGGGTGGAAGCTGGCGGATCGAAAGCCGTGATTTTCGTCGCGTTCGCGTGCAACCTCGGCATAGCGGTCGCGAAGTTCATCGCCGCAGGCTGGACCCAGTCGTCCGCAATGGCATCCGAAGCGATCCACTCGCTGGTCGATACCTCGAACCAGATTCTCCTCCTTTTCGGCATCAGCCGCGCCTCGCGTCCCGCCGACGCCCAGCATCCTTTCGGCTACGGAAAAGAGATCTACTTCTGGAGCTTCATCGTCGCGATGGTTCTGTTTGCGCTCGGCGCCGGCGTCGCGATCTACGAAGGCATCGAGAAGGTGCGGAACCCGCATCCCCTTCGCGACGTGTACGTCATCTATATCGTGCTCGCAGTCGCGATAGCCCTCGAGGGCTATTCAATGCTCAAGGCCGTTCGCGAGTTCAATTTGCGGCGAAAGAACTCTGGCCTTGGCTTCGTTGCGGCGCTGCGCGCTTCAAAGGACCCATCTCTGTTCGCAATCGTGCTTGAGGACGCTGCAGCTCTCGCCGGTCTCGGAATCGCTCTCGTCGGAACACTGTTCGCGGATCTCGCCGGCTACGAAAAAGCCGACGGCATTGCCTCGATCCTGATCGGTTGTGTCCTTGCCTTCGTCGCGGCGTTCATGTCAGCGGAGATTAGATCGCTGATCGTCGGAGAGTTGGCGTCCGGGGCCGTTCAAGCCGGTCTGCGCGAAATCATCGAAATCGAAACTGGCCCCAACAAACCGATCCGCAAGATCAACGAGATCCGGACCATGCATCTCGGGCCCCAGGACGTGCTGGTGACGGCGAGCGTCGATTTCGAAGATTGGGTCAGTGCCAGAACGGTCGAGGACGTGACGGCGCGGCTGCAGAAAACGATCAAATCGCGCTATCCGGAAGTGCAGCATCTCTTCATTGAGGTGCAGTCGGAGCAGGCCTTCGCCGCCAATAAGACCGCTCCCGGTCTCCGTGTCGTTGGCAGCGCCGCCCACTAAAACGCAGAACGCTCGCGATTACCGCCAACGACCGGTCCCTCTGTTTTGTTGCGCTGGCGACTCGCCTCCAGCGAGCCGGCCGCCAAGCGCGAAATCATATTATCCGCGCGTGGTGGCCGGCTCCGCGAAGCGGTGTTGCCACGTGCCAATCAAAACGGAATCTCATCGTCGATCGCTTTGTCGAAACCACCCTTCGAACCGCCGGTCTTGGCAACGCGCCGCGGCGACTCGCCCGAACTCGAACCTGAGCCGAAGCCGCCGTCCGATGATCCGTAATCGCCACCGCTTTCCTGCATGCCGACCGAAGCCCCGCGGCCGCCGGCCGCGCCATCGAGCATCGTCAGCGTGCCGTTGAAGCCCTGAATAACGACCTCGGTCGAATACTTTTCAGCACCGCTCTGATCCGTCCATTTGCGCGTCTGCAACGCGCCTTCGACGTAGAGCTTGGCGCCCTTCTTCACGTACTGCTCGATGATCTTGCAGAGCGGCTCGCTGAAGACGACGACGCGATGCCACTCGGTCTTTTCCTTGCGCTCGCCCGTGGCCTTGTCGCGCCACGTATCGCTCGTAGCGATGCTCAGGTTGGCGATCGGGCGGCCGTCCTGCGTACGGCGAATTTCGGGGTCCTTGCCAACATTGCCGACCAGAATGACCTTATTGACCGACCCTGCCATTTCGCTCGTCTCCTTACCTGAAACGCGATGGGCAGCTTGCCCTCCGCATCGCGACGTTGACGGAGTTGCCTACACGCCAGCGCCCATTGAGTTGCATCGACACGCCACTCGGAAAGAGCGGAATCTCCAGCCCACCTTAAAGGCCAGGCGACCCGCCTTCTCCCCTTCATTTGCTGTTGTCCACGACCTTTCTGACCGGAGATGGAAAGCAAACCAAGCAAGCATGTGTTCTCTAATTGTTCCAATATAGGTCGCGAACGCCACCGGCGCAAGGGCATTGAAGAGTGAGACCTCGCAGTGAGGCGCGGAAGGCTCACAGCCGGCCGGGTTTCCATTCTTGTGTTGCCGCGCCAAGAATGTCTTCTTGACTGACGTGCCCTATCATCTATGGCCGTTATCAGACCACAGCGTGCACACGCGGGAGCACCAAAGCCTCAGATGGCTCAGTACAATTGCTTGAACTGCCCGGGATACTGCTGCTCGTATCCTGTCATCGCCCTCAACAAGCGCGACGTCGAACGCCTCGCCAAGCATTTCAGCCTGAAATACGAGACCGCGAAAAAGCGCTTCACGCGCGAGGGTCACGGTCACAAGTATCTGATGCGCCGCAAGGGCGATAAACACTATGGTCGCATCTGCCAATTCTTCGACACCAAAGAGCGTCGCTGCACGATCTATAAGGCCCGCCCATTCGCATGCCGCGATTATCCCGGCTCCGGCCGATGCGGATACTACGACTTCCTGATGCACGAGCGCCGCTGTCAGAACGACGACACTTTCGTCGCCATTACCAATCACAAAGACTGAATCGCGTGGCACGCAAATCCGTATCGTCCACTTGCGCGATGATCGTTACGCCACAAATGCCAATTAGGCCTATTACCAATGCATGAATTTAATTACGCATGAATAAGATCTCGTCTTCGGGGGAGGCGACCATGATTTATGACTGTATCACTTTTTATAATGAGCTCGACCTACTGGAAGTCAGGCTTCACGAGCTCTGTGACGTCGTCGATCGCTTCGTTCTTGTCGAAGCCACCCAAACGTTTCAAGGCAACCCCAAGCCCCTTTTTTTCGAAGAGCATAAGCATGCCTTCAGCCGGTACGCCGACAAGATCACACACATCGTCGTTGAATTTCCGGATGAAGCGGCTCTGAGGTCCCATCTCTCCACCCGCCCGCCAAACATGACCTGGGCGCGAGAACATTATCAAAGAGATCAGATATCACGAGGCCTCACGAAGGCTTTGCCAGATGACCTGATTATCGTCTCGGATGTCGATGAAATCATATCTGCGGCGAAGCTTCGCGGAGCAATCGCCGAGAGAAGGCCTCACGACCTCACGATCTTTGCGATGTCGATCTACACCGGCTGTGTCAATCGCCGTGTCAAGGGAACCGTGTGGGAAAAAGGGCCGAGAATGATCGAATTCTCGGACTTTACGGGCGCGCAGCACCTTCGAATGACGAAGATGGTCGCCGCAAACCGTTTAGGGAATTCCGCTGTCAGTCGATTCTATACGAGGTACCAAAACTACATGCTCCGTGGGATCTCGAACAACATCTACGTCGTACCGGATAGCGGCTGGCACATGACCTCCATCGGCGATTGGGACCGCTATCGATCGAAGATCCTTGCGTTCTCGCATACGGAAGTCGCTGAAGAAGAACACTTCAGGTGCAAGGAAGCCTTCGAGCGCAGGCTGGATGAAACGACGAGCGCTGTGGATCCTAGTGAGCTTCCGAAATTCATTCAGGAAAACCTGCAGCGGTTTACGCTGGCATCGTAGCTCGCAACGTCAACGCGTGCGGCCGGCACCGTGTGGCGGAGTCGAAAGCGGCGAACAAAAACCAACAAAAATAAACCCCGCCGGATCCTCGGATCCGCGCGGGGTTGTTGTGACCTTCGATGGACTGCCCAGATTAAAACCGGGCTTTAAGCGGGGCTCTGGCGACCACCCGGGCCGCCGCCCTCGTACGATAGATCCAGATTGTATTTAGAACAGCTATGCCGAGCGCGGCCAAGTTCTCGAGAGCGCTCGTTAAACTGCTGACCCCGTGAACGAGTCTCGAGGTCCAGTATGATAACCCGGTGGAGTCATCTCCTACTCGATCTGTTTCACCGTCACGCTTGCCGCTTTCCACACCAGCTCACGGACCTTACACGCCACGTGCGCTGATGCGGCTCGCTTTCCAGTCCGAAGCTCATCGACCCCTCGGTCGAGACGCATTTACCGGACACGCAAACGACAGCAGCACCGTCACAATAAGAAATGTGTGCCTCAAAGTTCTCGTCGTCAAGCTGTCATATGGGAAATTACGATCACAAAATATCCGGCGATTTTGCCTTATGTTCGTGCAGTATTTTCTGAAGGATGTTTACGGGCGCAGCGGCGCCACGAGGAAAGAACGTTATTGATGTCAGTTCAGGCGACGGGTAGCTGCCTCTGCAAAAGCGTGAGCTACGAGATTGATGGAACGCTCAATCCCGTTCTCGCGTGCCACTGTTCGCAATGCGCGAAGACCAGCGGAAATTTTGCAGCGATGACCAGTTGCGCTGCCGATAAAGTCAGAATTCTCTCCGACGCTACGCTGCGCTGGTTTCAATCGTCGGAAGCGGTAAGCCGCGGCTTCTGCTCACGCTGCGGCAGCAATCTGTTCTGGAAACATGTTCCGTACGTGCAAACCCAAGAACTGACGCAAGCGATATCAATTGGATAGGCTTACGGAGGCCATCGGCTTCGTCGTTCGGGGCACATCCGGGGCAATAAAGTACAACGTTAGTGACCTACGGAACCGTGGTTGGGCTGCGGCGATGCCATTAGGGCATTGCAAAGCCGCGGCCATCGCCAGTCCTCACGCCGGTCACTCTCCGTGACAGAATGATATTGTGTCTGCTTACCCACGAAAGCAGACGTCGAGTAGATGCACCAACCACGTCAGCTCTGGCCAGAAGCAGAAGTTTGAACTCGGAGTCTTATTCGTTCGATCGAGCTTGTTTTCGTTCAATCGAGCTTGCTGTTTAGCTCTGTTTCAGCCAACGCCGCTAAGTCTCGCAGCAGGCCAACAGCCTGGCTGTCGATTTGGCGTGGTGTGTAGTCGAGAACACAAATAGTTCCCATGCAGTGTTCTCCAACGAAGAGGGGGAACCCTGCATAAAACCGGATGCGAGGCGCATCGGTAACGAGTGGGTTATCCGAGAAGCGGCAATCCTGAAACGTATCTGGAACGACGAGTAAATTTCGCGAGTGCACCGCATGGGCGCAAAATGAAGTTTCGCGTGACGTCTCTCCCACTTTCATGCCGTATGCCGACTTGAACCACTGGCGGTCACGATCAACGAGGCTGATCAAAGCCATGGGCGCATCGAATATGGATGCGGCCAAGCGCGTGATGCGATCGAAGCGATCTTCTGGCGGCGTATCGAGAATTTCAAGGGCGTGAAGCAGCTCCAGACGCTTCTCTTCGCCCGGCGTTGTTAGCACGCGCTGCCAGCGGCAAGCCGTGCGAAGCAACGAAGCGCGAATGAGAGTGCGGGCATAGGCATTGGAGAACGGCTTGATCAACAATTCAATGCCGCTCGCAAGCTTTTCTTCGGCGAGTTCCGACCCGTGCTCCGCCTCAGCAACAATGATGACCGGCACACTGAAAGCGGGGTTCTGCGCGGCGTCACCCCGCTTTGCGTGCTGATTGCAATTCGGGCCGGTCCACCTGCGGTCCACAACGACCACGCTGGGCATGGCCGATTGACCTATGTCCATCGCTTCGTCCGTATTGGATGCGTCGATCACGGTAATGCCATCAGATTGAGCGGCTTCTCGTATTGTTCCGGACGCGAGTGGGTCTTCGACGGCAATCACTAAGATCGGTTTGAGCAGGGCAGAACCATTCGAAAGCGAGCTTTCGCTTTTCCACTTGGGCGATACGGGGCGGGCGTGGCCTCCTAGTTCGATTAGTTGACCTTCTGCCGCGGCGATTATGTCGGGGAAATGAGCTCCGGCTGGCTGAGAATCTCGTGCCGCTCTTTCAAGCTTCTCAAGCGCGTCATCTGTCCTCAACGGATCATGATGCGTAAAGGCGAGTCGCCTTGCACCGCCGGCTCGCGCAACAGCGGTGGCATATTCGATCGTACTGTGCCCCCATCCGATCCGGCTCGAGTACTCGTCAGCCGTGAACTGGGCGTCATGAATGAGGAGATCGGCGCCGCTCAGGAATTCGCAGTGCCTTCGGTCCCTTCCGGATATTTCTCCTCTGCCCGATGCCAGCTGGGGCATAAAGGGTTCGTGATCCGTCGCATAAACCAGGACGGCGCCGTCTGCCTCTATCCTGAAACCGAGGGTAAGGGCGGTATAATTCATGTAACGCGTGTTGATCCGTACACCCTCAATATCGAAGGTGCCCTCGACAAGCTCGTGATAGCCGATCTCGGCGCCCATTTGGTCGAGGCGTACCGGGAAGTATGAATACTGCATCTGCCCGGCGAGGGTCTCCTGTAGGGACTGACCAAGCCCGCTCGGGGCGTATATCTGCCATTTCTTGCCTGGCACGAAAAACGGCGCGAAAAAGGGGATCCCCTGGATGTGGTCCCAGTGGGTGTGGCTAATAAGAATGTGGCCGTTTTCTACGGTGTTTTCGGCGGCCATAAGAGCTTGGCCCAAGCCGTGCAACCCACTTCCGCAGTCGATTATCAGAAGTGTGTTCGAAGACGTGCGTACCTCGACGCAAGATGTATTCCCTCCAAAGCGGAGGGTGTGGGGACCAGGCTTCGGAAGTGAGCCCCGCGTGCCCCAGAAACGCACATGCATCTATGTACCTCTTGTCAGCTCTATTTGGAAAAAGGGCCTGACAACACGAGGAACAGCCGAAGCGTGCCGTCCTCTATTGCCATCGCCGGTCGCACGATGGACCTTGAGCGGCTTGTCCGCTGTGGCATTTGTCACAACTCAAGCGGTGGATGGCCAATCACGCCCCCAGGCTGTCGCAGGAAGCTGCGTCAGTCCGGAGGCCTGAGCGTCTTGAGAAATTCGATGATCCGGCGCCGCTCAGCGGGCATCGGGGATCGGTGGAAACACCATGTTCGTACTCATCCCACGTAAATCCTTGCAGGCCGCCTGATTAACCTGCGTAACCAGCGACATGTCTCGCCTGAACGCCGACGATGCCAAACAGTGAGGGTCCAAGCCGGTTGTCGCACTGCCGGACTGAATAACAGGTCCGGCAGTGGTTATTGAACGAGATTTTTCCGTCGACCTCCTGTGCATGCCAAGCGTCAACGAGTGACCGAAAGAATTGCTGCCGAAACCGCTGCATCTGGTTTCCGCTCCGCTTTTTGATACCGCGTCCCAAGGCGATCCCGGCAAAGGCCCAGAGGCGCCTTTAGATGCGCGCTTATACGAACGGAGTCGTCTATTCGCTCTGCGCTGAGGCAACAGTGCTCAGAGCCTTGAACGTCATGAGCTCCGCGTTGGCCTGGCAGGCGAACTCGAATGCGTGGCCTTCGCTCGTGTAGCGAGTGATTTGGCCAGCACCCACGGCGGCCTCGTAACGGGTGATGGTTAAGCTCTGGTCATCATCCCGATTGGCGTCAGCAAGCGTGAGGATGAGCTTGCAACGACCGGCGTCGTTGTAGAAGTAGCCGACCCCGTGCTTTTGACCGGCTTCGAAACTCAGGCCCTGAAAGCCCTTGAATGTCTGGGTCGTGTTCGCCTCACCTGCTAACGAGGCAGGGGTTTGGCCAGCGAAAAGGATGCTCGAAAGCGCGATAGCGGAAATGATGTTTTGGGTGGTTGTCATGGCAGCTCTCCTGGTGATCCTGGTTCAGTTCCGTCGTGTATCGTCCTGGATGCTGACTGGATCATGAGGCCTGCCGTTGGAGGGCGCTGTGCGTTTTGCCACATATTGAAATAAAATTCGGGGAGCTAGGGCGGCGACTCACGATCATCCTTCTACTGACGATCTTGAAAAGGAGCGCCAGAAAGGTACCGCCTGCATTTCGTATATCTCGCGCCGCAAAAGCGGGCGTGCTATGGTTCAAATGTAAATTCTTTCATTGAAAAACTTCCACTCCACTCGGCGATTAACCCTCACAATTTAAAGTGGGGCAATTTCATGAATGACTCTAATAATGCCAACAACGAGCTTGTGGCTGAAGTTGTCGAACTTCGCCGCCGCATCACTGAGCTTGAAACGCAACACCGGGAGCACGAGGCAAGCGAAAGCGAGCTCAAGACCGCGCGTGATAGGTTCGAGTATCTCTTGGCGTTTAGTCCGGCGATCATCTACACGACGCAATCCTCGGGGGGATTCGCGTGCACCTATGTCACCGAGAACATCCGCTCGATCATGGGATTTGCGCCGCAGGACATGACCACGGACGCCAAGTGCTGGCCCGACAAGTTGCACCCCGACGACGCCGAGCGAGTCCTCAGCGAACTGGGCCCTTTGATCGAACAGGGCGGCGGCACCGTCGAATATCGGTTCCAACATAGGGACGGGCACTACGTCTGGATTCAGGATACCTTCAAGGTCGTCTACGAAGACTCGAAGCTCGATAGCTCCGATTGGCCAAAGAATTTCGGACCTCCTTTAGAGCTCGTTGGGGCGTGGGCGGACATTACAAAACGCAAAGAAGCTGAGCAGGCTGCGCTGATCGCCAATGCCGAGCTCCAGGAGACAAAGCGTTCGCTTTCGCGCCTCATAGAAAGCTCCCCCGACGCGATCATTTCGACCGACAAAGTCGGCCATATCGTTATGTTCAACGAAGGTGCAGAGACGCTCCTCGGATATCGCGCAGGCGAAATCGTCGGGCAGAATGTTGCGCGCATCTATGGCGGAGAGGCGGGCGCGAATGAAGTGCTTCGCGAAATGCGAAAACGCGGCGGCACGGTTTCCGGTTTTGACAGCGTACTTTGGGCAAAGGACGAGACGGCCATACCCGTCCTAATCTCTGCATCTCTCCTGTTCGACGAAGATGGCCATCAGATTGGAACGGTCGGCTTCGCCACCGATCTTCGTGAGCGAAAGCGCTCGCAGGAGGAACTCCAAAGAGCATATGACGAACTGGAGAAGCGGGTCGAGGAGCGTACCGTCGAGTTGAACGAGGCAAGGGGCCGCTTGCAGTATCTCCTGACGGTCACTCCCGGCATCATGTACACAAATCTGCCAACGGACGGTTACAGGTGCAGCTTCGTCAGCCGGAACGTCGATCCGATCATGGGTTTCTCGGAATGGGAGATGCTCGAGGACCCCGAGTTTTGGCCGAAGCGCTTACACCCGGAAGATACCAATCGCGTCTTTGAGGAAATGGGGCCTCTGGTCGAAGCCGGAGGTGGAACAATCGAGTATCGGTTCAGGCACCGAGATGGCAACTATGTCTGGATCCAGGACACTTTTAAGGTGGTTCACGACGCCGCGGGCAAGCCGCTCGAGATCGTCGGCTCCTGGGCGGACATCACGCATCGCAAACAGGTCGAACATGCGCTTGGCGAGCGCATGGCGCTCATGAACGATCTGCAGAGCCTTGTCGCGGCGAGCCCGGCAGTCATCTACACGACCCGAGCCTCTGGAGATTTCGCGTGTACGTTTGTCAGCGAAAATCTAAAGACTACGATGGGCTATGCTCCCTGGGAGATGCGCGAAGATTCGAAATTCTGGCTTAAGAGGCTTCATCCAGAGGATGCTTCTCGGGTCTTCGAAGATCTCTCAAAGCTCATCGAACGCGGCGGGGGTACGATAGAATATCGGTTCCGGCATCGTCGCGGACACTACATCTGGATCCAGGATACCTTCACCGCCACGAAGGACAAGGACGGCAATCCAAAGGAGCTTATCGGGTCTTGGGCCGACATATCCGACCGGAAGAAGATCGAGGCCGAGATGACCAGGCTTGCCGAAGAGGTCGAGGTCCGTAACCGTTTCATTCGGGACACGTTCGGCCGCTATCTGACGGATGAGGTTGTCTCGACGCTGCTCGATTCGCCAAGTGGACTCCAAATGGTCGGCGAGAAGCGGAAGATCACGATGCTGATGGCGGACCTCAGAGGTTTTACTTCGCTCTCTGAGCGCATGGATCCCAAATGGGTCGTAAGTATTCTCAATCGCTACCTGTCGACGATGGTGGCGATCGTCAAAAAATATGGCGGCACGATCGACGAATTCATCGGTGATGCGGTCTTCGTTCTTTTCGGCGCGCCCACCTGGCATGACGACGATGCTCAGCGCGCTGTGGCATGCGCTGTCGAGATGCAACTGGCGATGGGCGCAGTCAACGAGCAAAACCGGACTGACGGCTTACCCGACGTCGAAATGGGCATCGGGCTTCATACTGGCCAAGTGATCGTCGGGAACATTGGTTCGTCGGAGCGCTTGAAATACGGCGTCGTTGGCAGCCACGTCAATCTGACCTCCCGCATACAATCCTTCACAGTCGGAGGTCAGGTACTTGCCTCTGAGAGCACACGCCGCGAAGTTGGCACGATGTTAAAGATTGGCAAGCAGATGGAAGTAAGAGCGAAGGGATTCGAGCAACACATAACGTTGTGCGAGGTGTTGGGAATAGGTGGCCCTCATAAACTTATGCTGTATCAGTCGGCCGAGACGCTGACTGAGATAGCTGATCTGATCTCGCTGACTTGCTCGGTTCTCGATGGAGATTTTCAAGGCGAAGAGACCTTTAAAGGCAGCTTCACGAAACTATCGGCAAAGCAGGCCGAAGCACGTCTTGAGAAATCAGTACCGGTGTTGAGCAATCTCAAATTACGGCTGATCGACGAGGATGATCACGAACTCGCAGGGGCGCTTTACGGAAAAGTCGTGAGCACCGGTGCCGGCGGGAAGAGCGAAGTCCTCATACATTTCACGTCCATGTCGCGTGAGATCGAAACTTTCCTGGGCAACCAGCGAAGGAAGTTCGTCGGAGACGGGCAATCACCCCCCGCTTCTTTGCCAACAACCGAATTGCCGTCCGAGCAGGCGACGTTGCATTAACGCGGGACTGATCGAAAGAAGACATCTCGGTGCGCTCTCGCGATGTTTCAAAAGGGTGACCCAGCCTTTCGAATACCGCCCTCCGACAGGCTTTTCATTTTCACAGAGCACCTGTGGCAAAGGCCACAGCACGAAAATGCAAGACGCTCCATGATCCACTCAGCATCGAGGGACGATGCCCGAGTTAACCGCGATACGGATCACAAGGAGACCTGACATGAACTTGGCAAGCAAAATTCTCTCAGCAGCTTTGCTGCAAGGCGTAATCTTCGCCGGGGCGCTTCACGCGGAAGATATAAATGCCGTTCAATCGATGAAGCCCTTGCAGGGCATCGTCTTCAATGCCGGCACGAAGCATGGCGTAGGCTATTTTTACAGCGAAGCGAACCGCTGCAAACTCGTCCTCACGCTAGCCGACGAGCCGAATACCGACGACGATCAGAGCTTTACTGCTATTCGGCATGAGGCGACGGTTTCCGTCGGCAGCTCGACCCGTTACAATTCGACCGAAGGACAGGCCCTCGAGTTCACGTGCGAGGCCAACGCTCAGAAGATGACTCTTCGGCAGGTCGAGCGCGTCGTAGCTGGAGCAACCAAGTGAGAACGAGTACAGTCAATGTTTGAGTGCAACGGGCCCCAGAGGGGCAGAAAATCGCTTTCTGCCCCGCTTCCGATCTGCATACAATTAGTTGTTCCTTCTCGCATTCCTCATCGCGGCGGCATTGGCCACTTTCGATCATGTGCGGGTCGCTCAGGACTGACGGAGCGCGACCGCCGCTAGATGCGAAGTCGATAAGGCCCGCCGTCTGATGCTGCGGACGTGCCTTCGCGTCAGGCTTTCGGAGTAGCGATCATGACCCGACCTCCTCCCGCATTATTCTCGGGGTCATTTGAAAAAGTTTCTTTGTTCCAGTGCCTGCCTCCAGAGGCGACCAAGCGCATTCAAACGCACTGCAACTGGAGGCGTTATGAGCCTGGTGAGCTGATTCTCGATTACCTCGATAAATCCGATGACGTATTCTTCATTACGGATGGCGAGGCCCGCGTCAGCATCTATTCGCTGCAAGGCAAGGCCGTTACGTTCAGTGACTTGGCTGCTGGAGAGATATTCGGCGAGATTGCGGCTATCGACGGTGCCCCTCGCTCCGCGAGCATAGAAGCGCGGACGCACTGCTGTGTAGCATCGATGTCGCGCCATGCGTTTTTACAGATGCTGGAGTCCGAGCCACTCGTAGCATTGGAGTTACTCCGGCATATGGTCGTCAAGGTTCGCGCGCTGACAACTCGCGTATATGAGTTCAGCAGCCTCGATGTCGCGAATCGCACGCGAGCCGAGCTCTTGAGGCTGGCGCGGATGGCGCCGCGACAGGGCAAGTCTGCCAGCATAGCCCCGATCCCCACGCATGCTGAGATCGCGAGTCGCATAAGCACGCATCGCGAGGCGGTTACGCGCGAAATCAATCGTCTCTCCAAGATTGGCGTCGTACAGCGTCAGGGCGGGATGCTCGTGGTAAAGGATGTCGAGCGGCTAGAGGACATGGTTCACGAGGCGAGCGGAGAATAGGAAGCCGCGGGCTTTGGGAACTGGCTTCGTCCGCTATCGAATTCGCGAGGGAATAGATCGGGGGTCGAGCCCAGCGGGCCAATTCTCATATTCCGGACAGCCAAGCGCGCCTAAAGAAGCGTTTGGTCCGTTATTGGCACATGTAGATCTCGCTGACGGGCGAGCGCGTATCCATGCCGGTGTCGAAGGTCTTGTCCGGCAAGAACTTGCCAAGGACTGTCCCGACCCTCCCCTACCTTCCTGTCATTAATGAACAGTGTGGCAACGCCGCCTTTGCCCACTCCGCCGCCGTCATACTTAAATTCCATGCGAACGCTCGTCGGGCCAGCCGACAGCTTCTCCGAGCTTTTGACCATTCGGGCGACCGCCCCTGCCCCAACAACTGCTGCATGTGCCATACGTTTGGAGTAGCCTCAAGTCCGTTGGCCCTCAGTTCATTGAATGAACGGAGCATCTGGGATGCCCGTGGCCCCCGAACTTAGAGATCTTCGGCCGGCGACCATTCGCGGCCTCTATGGCTACGACATCGAAGAAGCGTGCTGTGAACAGACCCATGTCGTTCTTTATCGCGGGCGACGCAAGATCGACGGGCTCAAGGTTCTCGTCAAACTGCTGCGCAACTCCGCGACCGCCGAATGGGGCGCGGACTGGTTTCAGCGCGATCATCAAATCTCGCATGGGCTGGAAGGAAGGTGCGCGGCGCGGCCGCTCGCCTTCGAGCGAACGGACTGCGGCCCGGCGCTAATCTATGTCGACGAAGGCAGTCGGCCTCTCCAGGAACTCGTCGCAAAAGGCGCGCTCGACGTCGAAGCAGCTCTGAATACAGGTGCGAGCATTGCGGAGGCTGTGGCGGCCTTGCACAAGGAGCGGCTAGTTCACTGCAATCTGAACCCGGTCACAGTCTGGATAAATCAAGAGAGTGGGCTCGCCACGATCATGGATTTCGGCTGTTCGCGGCGGCTTTCGGAGGAAACAACGCCGGCAACGCCGCTTGGCGATGAGCTGATCGATATCAAGTATATGTCTCCGGAGCAGACCGGCCGCTTCCAAAACGCCGTCGACCATCGCACCGACATCTATTCTCTGGGCGTCATTCTTTTTCGGCTTCTGACCGGCGAAGTCCCCTTCGACGGGGCGGATCCGTTGCATATCATCGACGGGCATGTTGCCCGCCAGCCGACGTTGCCGGCCGAGCTGCCGGCGGGGCTTGCCAAAGTGCTCCTGAAGGCGCTGGCAAAAGGACCCGACGCGCGTTACCTCAGCGTCAGCGGGCTCCTCGCCGATCTCCGCGAGTGCCAGACACTCTGGCGGTCCACTGGCACCATCGGCGATTTCGAGCCCGGCCGCTACGATGCCAAAGGGATGTTGCGCGTCTCGCGTCAGCTCTACGGACGCGACCGCGAAACGGCGATCCTGATGGAGAAAGCCAAGTCCGCTCAGCGCGGGCCTCCGGGGCTACTTTTGGTCAAAGGCGCGCCCGGAGTTGGCAAGTCGGCGCTGCTGGGGCAGCTCGAGGATTTTGTCCGCAACAGCAACGGACGCTTCGTCTCCGGCAAGTTCGATCAATACAAACGCAATGTTCCCTACCTCGCTCTAACGCAGGCGTTCCAGCAGCTCATCGGTCAGCTGCTCGGCGGGACCAAGGAAGAACTCGAGCGATGGCGATCGCGTATCCTGACGGCGGTCGGCGACAATGCCCGCGTGGCCATTGACGGACTTCCCGAGCTTGAGCTGATCACGGGACCGCAACCACCGGTTCGGGGCCTGCCGCCGGTGCAGGCGCGCAACCGTTTAAACCGTGTGTTTGCCAAGCTGATACAGGCCATCTCGCCGCGTGATGAGTTGCTGTGCGTCGCCATGGACGATCTGCAATGGGTTGACGCGGCATCGCTGGCGCTCCTGACCCACGTGCTTACCGACCCCGATACGAAGAACATCCTGTTTGTTGGTGCTTACCGCGCCAACGAGGTTGGCCCAACGCATCCGCTCGAAAAATCCATTGGCGCGCTGAGGCAATCAGGCGTCGACGTCCACATCGTTGAACTTGCCGAGCTTAAGGAGCCCGATCTCCTGCAGCTCGTTCGCGATACCTTCACGTTGTCGACCAGTCAGGCCAGCGACCTGGTCGCAGGTCCTGCATTGGAAGAGCGGCGGCAATCCGCTCTTTCTGACGCAGTTCCTGCCGTACCTCTGCGACGCCGGCCTCATCGCCTATGACCATCGCCGTGGCAAATGGGACTGGGATCTTCCACGCATTCAGCAGGAAGGCGTCACGCCGAACGTTCTCGACCTTTTGCACAAGAGGTTGAAAACGCTGCAGCAGGACACCCGGACATTTCTGGCGACGGCGGCATGCCTTGGCAGCACCTTCGAGGTTGGGAAGCTGGCAATTGCCGCCGGGCGACCTTTGCCCGAGGCGCTGCAGTCGCTGACGACCAGCGCGCGCGAGGCGCTCATCGTCGCCGTCGATGATCGGCGGGCGCCGTCGGATCCTGCCAACCCCTCCCATGTAGCGCCCGCGAACCGTTTCCGCTTCCTTCACGACCGCATCCAGGAGGCCGCATTCGATTGCATCCCGGATGAGGCCAAGAAGAGTTTTCGGCTGCAGATCGGCCAGAGACTGATGGCCGCTCTCAACCCCGAGGATGAACATGTTCCCCAGCTCGACGTGCTGAACAATCTGAACGCCACGTGGGACCTCATTACCGAGGAAGACGCACGCCAGCGCGTGGCACGCTTGAACCTAGTGGCGGGGCGCAGAGCCCGGCAAGCGCTCGCCTATCAGGATGCGCTCGGCTACGTCTCGGTAGGTCTCAGCCTGCTCGACGAAAAGGCGTGGCAAACGAACTATGAACTGACATTCGGGCTGCATTCGGAAGCGCTCGAGTGCGAGTACCTGACGGCGAATTTCGAACGGGCCGATCAACTGTTCAAGACTTCTGATTGCCAACGCAAGGTCGAAGCTCGAGAAGGCGCGAATCTACCGCACCAAGATCCTGCTCGCCAACAGCGAAGAGCGATACGAGGAGGCCATCACGGTCGGGATCCAGGCGCTGCGGATGTTTGGCATCCGCTACATGAGGAAACCTTCGAAACTGGATCTGTTGGGCCAATTGCTGCTGGTGCGGCTGCGCCTCCGCGGACGCACGCCGCAAGACCTGCTCGCGGCGAGGGCACTGGAGGACCCGGAAAAGCTTGCGGCCCTGCGCACCCTCATCGATATGATCCCGACCCTCTATCTATTCGACAAAGATCTCTTCGTGTTTACCGCGCTCAAGGCCGTCAACTACTCGCTGCGCCACGGGAACGCGCCCATCTCGGCCGTCGGCTTTGTTGCCTACGGGTTGATCCTGGGTGGGGGCATGGACGACATTAAGCGTGGTTACGAGTTTGGCCGCATGGCCGTTGAGCTGGCCGAGAGGAGTAAAGACCCTTCCATCATCTGTAAGGTTGTTTGGATATTCGCCGCAATGATCTTGTCCTGGCGGGACCCGATCGACGAGAGTTTCCCGCTATTCGAGCGAGCGCGGCGGCTGGCACTAGACGTCGGCGAGCACCAATACGCTGCCTACACCATCATCAGCATTATCTTTGCAATGATCACCAGCGGCAAATCCCTGCACGATATTTTACACGTATGCGAAGAGCATTGGCCGTTCATCGCGCACTCCAAGGATCTGGCCTCCATTGAATTTGTCACGATGTGTCGTAACCATGTGCTTGCGCTGCAAGGCGAGACCGCAGAGCCGCGTTCGTCAAGCGATTGCGCTTCTGACGAGGCTGCATTCGAGCTTCGCTTCCACCGTACCGGCAACCTCACCTTCGTCTTCTACCAGAACCTGCTTCGACTTAAGCTCGCGTGCCAGTTCGGTCGGTTCGACGATGCGCTTGTTTTAGCCAGCAAGGGCGACGCGGTGGTCCATGCCGCGACGGGTTTCCCTCAGGTCGGCGACCACTATCTCTACCGCGGACTGGCCGCAGCGGTGGCCCGGGGCGGTCCGCAGGATGCCCCCACAAGACACCTCCGCAAGACGCTGCGGCACAGTCTGGCGCGCCTCAATCTCTTTGCCCTCAACAGCCCGCACAACTTCCTCCACTACCAAGCCCTAGTGGAGGCCGAGGCGGCACGAGCGTCAGGCGACGTGACGAAGGCCTTGAAGCACTATGACCGCGCCGCCGCGCTCGCGGAGGCGGAGGGCTACACGCATATTGCCGGGCTCGCCAACGAACGCGCCGCGCTATGCTGCCTCGCCAATGAGCATCCCCGAATGGCCGGTTGGTATCTGGCCAGCGCCCGGGCGATTTACGAAAAGTGGGGCGCCACGGCAAAGGTCGCGGCGCTCGACCGCGACTACGCGAACTTAATTCAGGCTGCTGTCAGCGTCGCCAACGACGAGGGGTCGCCGAGCCGCAGCCGTTCCGCGCGCCATCAGAGCGAAAGCTTCGATATCGCAGCCGCACTGCAGGCCTCGCGCCTGATCGCCAGCGGTGAGAACACCGACCGCGTGCTCACGCACTTGATGCAGATCATCCGCATCCAGGCCGGGGCCGAGACGGCTCAGCTCTTGATACTGGAGGGTGGCAGCCTTCGGCTCGAAGCCAGTGCTACGGTCGAGAGCGGTGGGGTCATGTTGTTCTCCGCCGCGCCGAACGAGTTCGGACAGGGATCGTTCTCGCCGGCGATCGTGAACTATGTAACGCACACCGGGCAGGAGCTGATGCTCGGCGAAGTCGGTGCGGATGCCCGCTTTGCCCAATGCAGCTACCTCGCAAGCCGCCGGCCTAAATCCGTTCTGTGCGGCCCGATCCGCCATCAGGGCGAAATGCTGGGAGTGATTTATCTCGAGCATCGGGGAATTGCCGGCGTCTTTGGCGGAAAGAAGCTCGAATGGCTGCATCTACTCGCAACAGAGGTTGGACTAACGGTCTGGAGCGCCCGCTTGAGCCGCTATCGCGACTACGTGCACAAGTTTGCCCCGGCGGAGGTGGCCAAGGAGATTGATGCCAATCCGGCAAGCCCCAACATCCAGGCTAAGGATTCCGACGTCTCGATCCTGTTCGGCGATCTCGCCGGCTATACGCGCATTGCCGAGCAGATGGAGCGCGGTCAGCTCGACGCCCTCATGAATTGCATTTTCTCGAGGTTCGTGGACGAGATCCATCGCTATGAGGGTACCCTTCTGGAAATCCGAGGCGACGAGCTATTTGTCCTGTTCGCGGATGAGGACCGCTCGAAGCACGTCTGGAAAGCGGCAAGCGCGGCGCTTGCTATTTCTCGCGCGGCGACTGTCCTCAAGGAAGAGCTGTCGGGTGGCCGGCTGCCGGTGATCGTCAACATGGGCATAAACTCAGGGATCGCATCTGTCGGCCTCAAGGCGGTCGAGGCATCGTCGGGATCGCGCTGGCGTTACGGTGCGAGCGGCTCCGTCGTGAACATCAGCGCCCGAGTGCGCGAGTTGGCACGGGACGGCTCCATCCTGTTGAGTGCCGATGCGGCGGCCAGGGTGCCGAAAGACTTCGTTCTGGAAGACATCGGCGAGCATGAATTGAAGAACGTCAAAAACCGCATCCGCATCTACAAGCTGCTTGGAGAACGAAGAAATTTGCACGACAATCCGGTACATTGATCTGCGGTTCGATCTCGAACCTACACCGATGAAGCCGAATGTCCGGTTTGGGTCAAAAGCAGACATGGTCCTTCGTTCAAGTCTTCGTCCGCTCTTCCTTCGAAAACGGTCATGAAACCGGATGGCGGTCGACGTCCTCACAAAGCGGACGTCAAGCAGACTCAACGTCAGCTATTTGTACTTGATTTGTAATCAGGGGGTCGTAGGTTCAAATCCTACAGCCGGCACCAATGTTTTCAATTCACTAGCCGTATCGCGACGCCCGACGTTTCACGACGGGGGCAATCCAGGGGCAATCACGACCGCTTCATATCAACCAAATTTTCCGAGGGTCAGATGCAGTCGGGCGACTGCGCCGTATTCGAGTTCGTCTGTCAGGTATTTCGCGACGCGATTACCTGGGCGGTAGTTCCAAAATACGATTGCCCACAGTGCGGTCCCTACATGATGAGCGACGCGGCCTACAGCGAGTTCAGACATAGCAACTTGCACAAAGGCTTTGTATCGGGCTCCATAAGACGAATGGCGCAAGCTGCCGACTCGACGTTTCAGACAACCCACCCGACTTCGCTATCAGCCTCAATTCGCTCGTCCGTAATGCGGTTCGCTTCACTGCAGATCGTCAGAGTTCTGACATACCCGACTATCTCCAAAAATGCTGACTCCGCCAATTGCCGCGTACACAACGCATCGCGCGAACGGTCGCGCTTCGTCGTTCACTAGGAGCCATGTGGTTCACGACATGCTCGCGCTCAGGCGTTGGCAAGCGATCCGGGGCGGGCTACACCTCATCGCGTACAGCATCACATCTCGACGATGATTTAAATAATTGCCGATCATCCGCGACGCGCTCGTGTCAGTGCGGATCTAACCGGCCATAGGCAAGTCGTGTATACGAGGCCGAGTTTGCTCGGGGACTGGACAAACCAGTCTTTTACACATGCCGAGACGACCACAAGGGCGCCATCCATTTCGACATACGCCAGTTCAACTGCATCATGTGGAAGGAACCTATTGAACTAGCCAACCTTCTGCAGGATCGTATTGAAGCCGTGATTGGCGTTGGACCGCACCAAGTCGGCAGCGGCTGGTAAATCTGACGCTCAAAAAGCATAGTGGCCACGTTTCCTACCGCCCGTTGAAGTCGCCATTTAAAAATGCTATACCCTAATTTATGTATAGCCACTTTACATTTGTATAGCGTTTGTGCTATACAATAGGCATGTCTAACCTTGAGGCAAGCCTATGAATGTTGTCGGGTTTCTGAATTCCAAGGGTGGCGTCGGCAAATCAACACTTTGCGCCGCGGTCGCTGTGCGCGCAGCTCAGGAAAGCCGCCGCGTTTGCATTGTCGACCTGGATCCGCAGGAGAGCGTTGCCGATTGGTGGCGCCGGCGGGGTCAGCCTGACAATCCTACTCTCTTCAAGGGCGCTGACCGAGCGTCCGATGCTGTCGAAGCGTTGGCGCTGGATGGCTGGGATTGGGTGTTTCTCGACGGGCCTCCAGGATCGCTCATCATCACAGACGACGCCATCAAGGTCAGTGACTTCGTTGTGATTCCAATGAGGGCGAGCGCGTTAGACTTGCTGGCGTCGCAAGATGCCGTCCGGCTTTGTCAGGATGCTGGGGTTGCGTACACGGTCGTTCTCAATTCCTGCCAAGCGCGAGCAAAGGACAAGCTTGTAGAAGCCGCCCGCTCACACTGTTTTCAAACATAGTGCCCATTGCGGATACAGCGATCACTCAGCGCGTGGCGTTCGTGACAGCGATGACGACGGGCAAAACCGGCGCCGAGAAAGATCCCGCAGCCGGCGACGAAATCGACGCGCTCTGGAAAGAGATCAAAGCCGCCACCCTGAAAGCCGCTCAGTAGAGAGAGCCCAACGTAGTCAGCCGGCGCACTCGCTGCTTCTGCGGCGATTTCGATATAATTGGAAAGTGCGTCGCCAAATCCGCGAAGTGGCATTCGGGGAGCAAGCACGCGCACTAAATTTACGACGGACATATCAGGATCGCCCCAACTTTCTGATGGAGCATGAGTGGATCCGCAATTCGAATTCGGGAGTGATGGTCTGTGCATAATGCCCTCTACTCGTCTCGATGAGGGCTAGACAAAAATGGGCAAATCTGCGCATTTCAGCGTATCCCTTGGTTGGGTTGATCCGGCGCCGGAGTAGATTGGAACCCTGTCCCAGCGCTCGATTGAACACACACAAACGCAAGTGATACTGAATGCACCGCCCGGCCCTGATGAGGCTGGGCGTTTTGCTATGCTGTAGCGGAGAGTTTGCTGACTGGCTTGCGATCTGCGAGCCACTTTTCAATGTCTGAACGTCTCCATGCGACGCGCGAGACGCCACACTTCACCGGCGCTGGAAAGGTGTCGGGAAACCGTCGATAAATTGATGCTTTCGAAAGAGAAGTCAGATCAATGACTTCTTTGAGTGGCAGCAACCGATCGAGATCTCGAGTTCGAACCGCCGCCATTGTGGCAGGCATTGAGACTTGGAGCGGCCGCAATCATCGCCCGTGTCGCGACTTTGCTTAGCTCTGGTTCAATCTGGATTTCAGACATTGGCTCGATCCTGCAATTCGGTATGAGCCCTTATGGTACGTGCTTCGGCCGACTCGACATCAAAGGAGGAGAAACGGAAAAATAAAAGAGATCTATAAAACGATTTCGTGCATTTCCCTCCTATGGATTAATTCGGCTAACAACTCATGCACGGGGCCGAGCAGCTTTTTGTCGTGTATTCGGTTCGCGACGGTTTCTGGTTTTAGCGATTTAGGATTGTTGGACAGATAATTGAGATACGCCGCTGCTGCTGCCACGAATGGAGTTATCCGGCGCTTTCCGTCGATTCCGTCCGTCCCAGCAACTAGGTCACCGCCTGCAAACCAATAGAGCAACGCAAAGTTTTGGATTAATCGGTGCTCCTCATCGAGCGCAGGGCGGCCGCGCACACGCCGCGCACGACCGGTCGTGTATTCCCGCTGCTTTTCAATCGCAGCATTTGATAGTCTTTCAGCAGCCAATGCGACCCTTTCCAACGGGATAACGATGGGTGGCTCGTCAAGCGTAAATCCCAGATGAAGCACGTCCATACACGGGATCAAAGCCGCATCATCAAGCCCCTCTCTCAGGGTGGCGGCAAAATCCTTCGCCGCAACGGAAAGCTTTCGCCGAAACTCCTCACATCGCTGGGCGTCACACCGGTCTTTCCGAGACAACGGTTTGTTATCAGACTTATTCGCAGCTGTCGCAGCGCTTTCTATTGTGAAATGGCGAGCGTGGGACCGCAGCAGGTGGACGATGGATTTCGGAAATTCGACCTCGCCCAAAAGTTGAATCCGATCAATCACTTCTTCGAGGTAGAAATTTATCGTCGGGCTCGATGCGCGATGCAAAGGATATGGCAGCAGCGTCATCATTGGCCCCGCACCGCGCCCTGAGGGGCGTCACGTTCGATCTGGGATTATTGCCGGCCAGTACCGCGTCGATGTGCTGGTCCCACGCATTCAAAGCCGCGCGCATTTCGACAAAACGGCGAGACCAATTATAGTGCTTTCCGGCAACCGTCCGTGGCGCATGTCCCAGAATTAGCTCGATGATTGTATCGGGAGTGCCGAGGTCGCCGAGCCCTGAGGCAAGCGTTCGACGGAAATCGTGCGTACCCACGTCTGTTAGGCCGATTTGAGCGCGCATGCGTTCCATTGACCGCACCGCGGATTGCGCCCGGACGGCTTCTCCAGTCTTGGATGATGGAAACAACCATGGGCTTTTCCCAGCGCGCTTGACCGCTGCTTTGACTATCGCTAGCGCCCGCTCCGGGATGGGTTGCACATGCTCGCGATTGGATTTGGTGCGCGACTGCCGGAATGGTCCAAGTGGCTGCACCGAGGTCGATCTCGTCCTGTTTGGCGCCCACTATCTCCCCAATGCGTAATCCCAACAGAAGTTCAAGCTTGTAAGCGTCGCGCAGTGCGTCGGAGAGCTTTGACTGCGTATCTAGGTGCGTCCACAGGCGGCTGTATTTCATCGTTGCTCAAAACACGGCGCCTTGGGCGGCCTGCGTTTCTCTTCGCGAGACCTAAGGTGGGATCAACCTCAAGACGGCCCGTTGCATTGGCCCAGCGATAGACCGCGCGTACCAAGCCCAGCGCTCTATCCGCCGCCACCAAAGCACCGCGATTGGCAACAGCTTCGACGAGCGTCGAAACGTGGAACCGCTTCACGGCAAAGGCCTTGTAGTCGCCGATGGCAGGGCAGGATGTCAGCATCAAGGATACGCTGCAGTTCCTGCGTGTGAATGCTTTCCTGTCACCGCCGCGCGCGTTGCGTAACAGGTGCTCCGCCATGAAAAGTTTGGCGAGCGCGGCAAATGTATCAGCACCCATGATCCGCGCGGCGCTCAGCCAAAGGGTCCTTCCCTTGGTCTACCGCTAGAGTGAGCACCAACGCTTCGGTGCGCGCGCTGGCCAGCGACCGCGACGGGTATTCGCCAATAGAAAGCTTGGCCCGTTTTCCACTCACGGGGCTCCGGTAAAGGAAGGTCCAGGTTTTGGTGCCTCCGCTCGTTACGCGGAGCACCAAGTTCCTCGCGCCCTTGATGCGAAATTCAGCTCGTAGGCTGTCAACCTTGATGGTCTGAATTTCTCGATCTGTGGAAAGCAGACGAGCAGAGCTTTTTGGCATCATCGCCTCCAGGGGGCATTCCTGGGGCAATACGCAAACAGTGCTTCGGTGCACCTCGTCAACACTTCATGAGACGGCTTGATTGCCCCAAAGCGCTGGAATACTGAGCACAAATACAGTCTCATAGAGTATCAAGACAGTCCACGGAGCATCGAAAGAAACTGTTCTGGAAACAGGCCGACAGTTCCGACATCTACATCACAGCCGGCACGCTCGACATACCGACGGGCGTCAGAATTGCCGAGCACATTTTCGTCGCGTCGAAATCCGATTTCTACGACATCACCGATGGACTGCCGCAAAAAGGCGAGGGTTGACGTGCCGCCGCGTCGGCACCAATCCCCTTATCGGATCGGGCACGCCTTATCGCAAGGCACCGGTTCGCTCTTCTCGACTGAACCCCGGAAGATCGAGACCGTTTCGCGCACGCATTGCCCGCCCGATTGAACGACACGGATCATGTAGTCGCCGGATTTGCCCTGGCAGAGTACGGACGAATCCTGCGCGACCGCAAATGATTGATCAGCAGGCGCCCCCTCGTCGGCAAATGCACGCGATATCACAAGATTGACGAGGCTCCCGGATTTCGACGCCGGCTTTGGCAGCTGCTCGAACGCAATCCATTCGTAATTCACCTGACCGTCTGGACTTTTTACGCGGATCGAGATGTCACCTGTCTTTGAGCAGGAGCCGACATCGACGCGAGCGTTGCCTTGCGTCGCCAACGAGCGATAGTCGATCTTGCAATCGAAATTCTTCTCGAGCAACGCTGCCTGCGCGAGACGGTGATCGACCTGGCTGAACGGCACATCGTTTTTCCACGAGAAATAGAGATTGCGCGCCGTCGGGATCGCCGCCGCGACCGACACGGCGAGCACGAGCAGCTTGATCAGCGATAGGGTCCTGTTCACCGGATGTGCAGGATGCTTAACATTGAGCAGAGATGGAGCTTCGCTCATTTTGAAGTGCCCTCACGATAACGACCCGCGGTTGGTTTCTGTGAGCCATAGGATGGCGTCAAGGCCGAATGGCGACGTCTCCCTGACAGTCCCCTGAATGGCGACTTCGGTGAACGGCGTTTCCACCATGCTCCACCGTCATCCCGGCGCAGGCCGGGACCCAGGCAAGCCTCGACATGAGGGCTATAGACCGTTGACTGGGTGCCAACCTGCGTCGGCATGACGTTGGATGGAGCGCTGTGTTCTCTCGCCCCACGTCTGTCATCCCGGGCGAGCCTTCTTGCGAGACCCGGGACCCAGATTGCAGCCCTGGGTCGCGGCTCGTCGCTACGCTCTGGCCGGGATGACAAAGGAGCAACGGCTCTGGATAGCCGGGTGAAGCCTTTGCATGAAATACCAGGCGGACAAGCTCTGGCTGGGTCGGGCGATCCTCAAACCCTTGAAAATTCGACCATCCCGCATCATCTTTGAGCGCTTGCTCCGGTCGCATTGCCGCCCCCCTGCCCCTCGGGTAGACGTTAGTTCATGAAATCACCCACGAAAAAGCCGTCCCTCCGCGCCGGCTCCGAATTGATGAAGACGATTCACGTGCGCGGCGCGCGTGAACACAATTTGAAGAACGTCGATCTCGAAATCCCGCGCGACGCTCTCGTCGTGTTCACGGGCCTTTCGGGCTCGGGAAAATCGTCGCTCGCTTTCGATACGATCTACGCCGAGGGCCAGCGCCGCTACGTCGAGAGCCTGTCGGCCTACGCGCGGCAATTCCTTGAGATGATGCAGAAGCCGGACGTCGATCACATCGATGGCCTGTCGCCCGCCATCTCAATCGAACAGAAAACGACTTCGAAGAACCCGCGCTCGACCGTCGGCACCGTGACGGAGATCTACGACTATCTCCGCCTCCTCTTCGCGCGCGTCGGCGTCCCCTTTTCGCCCGCGACGGGTCTGCCGATCGAAAGCCAGACCGTCTCGCAGATGGTCGATCGTGTGTTGGCGCTGCCCGAGGGCACGCGCCTTCTGATCCTCGCGCCGGTCGTGCGCGGCCGCAAAGGCGAGTACCGCAAGGAAATCGCCGAGTGGCAGAAGAAGGGCTACCAGCGCGTCAAGGTCAATGGCACCGTCTACGACATCGGCGACGCGCCGAAGCTCGACAAGAAATACAAGCACGACATCGACGTCGTCGTGGATCGTGTGGTCGTGAAGAAGGATCTCGGCACACGCCTCGCGGACTCCTTCGAGCAATCGCTCAAGTTATCGGATGGCCTAGCAATCGCAGAGTACGTCGATAAGCCCCTCTCGAAATCCGAGACCGAGGGCGCCAACAAATCCAAAAACGACACGCACGAGCGCATCATGTTCTCGTCGCGCTTCGCTTGTCCCGTGTCGGGCTTCACGATCGACGAGATCGAGCCGCGGCTTTTCTCGTTCAACGCACCGGCCGGCGCCTGCCCGGTCTGCGACGGCCTCGGTTCGGAATTGCGCTTCGAGCCCGACCTTGTCGTGCCCGACGGCAGCTTGAGCCTCGAGAAAGGCGCCGTCTATCCGTGGGCGAAAACTGGCGTCTCGTCTCCCTATTACGAGCAGACGCTCGAAAGCCTCGCCAAGCACTACAAGGTATCGATGAAGACACCGTGGGAACGGCTGCCGAAGCACGTGCAGCTCGCGATTCTCTACGGCTCGGGCGACGAAGACATCGTCTTCACCTACTGGGACGGCACGCGCAATTATTCGACCGAGAAGCCGTTCGAAGGCGTCATCGGCAATATCCAGCGCCGCTTCAAGGAAACGGACTCGGACTGGGTGCGCGAGGAGCTGTCGCGCTATCAGGCGGCGCACCCGTGCGAGGCCTGCCACGGCTATCGCCTCAAACCGCAGGCGCTCGCGGTGAAGATCGGCGGCAAGCACATCGGCGAAGTCTGCGATCTCTCGATCAAGACCGCCAACATCTGGTTCGAGGAAATCCCGAAGATCTTCACCAAGCAGCAGACCGAGATCGCGACGCGCATCCTGAAAGAGATCCGCGACCGGCTCAAATTTTTAAACGACGTCGGCCTCACCTATCTGACGCTCTCACGCGCGTCCGGCACGCTCTCGGGCGGTGAATCGCAGCGTATCCGCTTGGCGTCGCAGATCGGCTCCGGCCTGACCGGCGTCCTCTACGTCCTAGACGAGCCGTCGATCGGGTTGCATCAGCGCGACAACGACCGCTTGCTCGACACCCTCAAGCACCTGCGCGACATTGGCAACACCGTCATCGTCGTCGAACACGACGAGGACGCGATCATGAACGCCGACCACGTCGTCGACGTCGGCCCGGGCGCCGGCATCCACGGCGGCCGCGTCATCGCCCAAGGCACGCCAGCCGACATCATGGACAACCCGGCGAGCCTCACCGGCGAATACCTCTCGGGCGTCCGCTACGTGCCGATCCCGAAAACGCGCAAGGCCCCCGATAAATCGAAGATGCTGACCGTCGTCGGCGCCCGCGCAAACAACCTGAAGAACGTCACGGCCTCGATCCCCGTCGGCCTCTTCACCTGCATCACCGGCGTCTCGGGCGGCGGAAAATCGACGCTGCTGATCGACACGCTCTTCAAGGCCGTGGCGAGGAAGCTCAACAACGCCAAGGACCACCCCGGCGAGCACGACAAGATCACCGGCATCGAGCACTTCGACAAGATCATCGACATCGACCAGAGCCCGATCGGCCGCACGCCGCGTTCGAACCCGGCGACCTACACGGGCGCCTTCACGCCGATCCGCGAATGGTTCGCGGGCCTCCCCGAAGCCAAGACGCGCGGCTACGAGCCGGGCCGCTTCTCGTTCAACGTCAAGGGCGGCCGCTGCGAGGTCTGCCAGGGCGACGGCGTCATCAAGATCGAGATGCACTTCCTGCCCGACGTCTACGTCACGTGCGAGGAATGCAAGGGCAAGCGCTACAATCGCGAGACGCTCGCCGTCACCTTCAAGGAGAAGTCGATCGCCGACGTGCTCGACATGACGGTCGAGGAAGGCGCCGAGTTCTTCAAGGCCGTGCCGTCGATCCGCGACAAGCTCGAAACCTTGGCGCGCGTCGGCCTCGGCTACATCCACATCGGACAGCAGGCGACGACGCTGTCGGGCGGCGAGGCGCAGCGCATCAAGCTGTCGAAGGAACTGTCACGCCGCGCGACGGGACGCACGCTCTACATCCTCGATGAGCCGACGACGGGCCTGCACTTCCACGACGTCGCCAAGCTCCTCGAGGTGCTGCACGAGCTGGCGGACGCCGGCAACACCGTCGTCGTCATCGAGCACAACCTCGAAGTCATCAAGACCGCCGACTGGATCGTCGACCTCGGCCCCGAAGGCGGCGACGGCGGCGGCACCATCGTCGCGGCCGGCACGCCCGAGGACGTCGCGAAGACGAAAGAGAGCTACACCGGGCAATACCTGAAACCCGTCCTCGCCCGCGGCGCGGCTTCCGGCGTCACGAAAAAGCTCAAGAAGCAGGCGGCAGAGTAACACTCTGGCTCGCAAGGGGGGAACGATAATGACGAGCGAAGCACTGAGTGCCGAAGTTCTCGCGACCCTCGTCACGTCAGCCCTCGCCTTGCAGTTTGCCGCATTCGGATGGCGCATCCTGAGGGAAATCCAGCTCGGCGACGAAGGCAGGCGCACATGGTTTCTCGTTACCGATTGGCTGGTCATCCTATCGATGTGCTCGGTCGTGGCGTTCTGCATCGTGATGCCGTTATCGGGATTCAACTATTCCGCCAGCGTCGCGAAAACGATATCCAGCGCCTACGTCGTGATCGCGGCGCATCCCCTGAATACGGCAGCACACTATCGGCTATTCTCACAATACGGCCGCGCGAAATACATCGAGGCGGGTCTTGATGTGCCCTATATCTCGGACCAGGAGTGGGGCACGCTCGTTCTGATTGCATCCGCTCTTGCCGCAACTCTCTACTTCGTCGGGTAGGCGCGGCTCCCATTCATGCGATATTCGCTGATCATCTTCGATCTCGACGGGACGCTCGCCGACAGCTTCCCCTGGTTTCTCGGCAGCCTGAACAGCGTCGCCGACGCCTTCCGCCTGCGACGCGTCGCCGGCGACGAGATCGAGCCACTGCGCCGTGCCGACGTACCCGAAATCCTCAAGCACCTCGGCGTGCCGCGCTGGAAGCTGCCGATGATCGCGCGCTACATGCGCCAACTGAAATCCACCCAGCTCGACACCATCCGCCTGTTCCCCGGCGTCGATCCGATGCTGAGAACATTGAAGGCAGGCGGCATCACGATCGCGCTCGTCAGCTCGGACAATGAAGAGAACGCCAAGGTCGTGCTGGGCAAGGAAAACGCCGCACTCTTTTCCGATTACAATTGCAGCGCCGCGCTCTTCGGCAAGGCAGGAAAATTTCGCCGCGTGATGCGGCGCGCCCGCGTCGAGCCCGGACGAGTCCTCGCGATCGGCGACGAAGTCCGCGACCTCGAAGCCGCGCGTGCCGCCGGCATCGATTTCGGGGCCGTAAAGTGGGGCTATACCGCACCCGAGAGGCTCCTCGCTCTCAAGCCGGATCTGGTGTTCGAGCGAATGGAGGAGATAAGTGAGAGGCTCATCTCGGCGGCCTGATAGCGCTCGACTATAGGAGTGTGCGAAACTCGCTGGACCAAGCCAGTGCTCGCCCTCTCCTGTTGTAAGTAGATGATGTTCGCTGTACGTTCTCATGAATCACCATCGGAATCGTTTAGGTTTTCAGCCTCCGTGGTTAGAGGGTTCCATGCTCCGCTTTGTACATACCAACCTATTCAATTCGACCGCCCAAACTCTCGTCAATACAGTCAACACCGAAGGGGTTATGGGGAAGGGAATTGCCAAGGAATTTAGATCGCGTTCTCCAGCAATGTTCGAAGATTATAAGCGATATTGCGACAGTGGGCAGCTAATAATTGGCGCTCTTCACATTTGGAGAAGCCCCGATAAATGGGTCCTAAATTTTCCTACAAAGACGACTTGGCGCCGTCCCTCTAAAATCGAGTATTTAGAAGATGGGCTGAGTACTTTTTGCGCCAATTATTCACGATTGGGTATACGCTCGATTTCGTTTCCGCCTTTAGGTTGCGGCAATGGCGATCTCGATTGGCGCGAAGTGAAACCCTTAATGGTACAATATCTACACCGGCTTGATATTCCGGTCTGGATACACGAAGTTTTTTATGCAAAAAATTTTAGACCGGAGCAGAACGATGGTCGAGCAAGGGTTCTCCCAGAAACATTCGATGAATTTGTGCGAGACGTGAGAGCGGTAATTTTCGAGCAACGCGGTCGCTTCAAACATTGGACTACGGGTCAACCATTTATTGCCGAGACCTCTCAGGATGGGTCGCTACTCGTATTTGTCGAAAGCAAAAGTATAATTGACGAAGATTTCTTGGCTATGGCATGGGTGGGCCTTCGACTTGGCATTCTAACTAACGAGTACTTCGGCTCCACCACAGCTTCACCAGGTTGTTATATTCTGCCGATAGTCGCACGCCTTCCGTACGTCAAAACCTTCGCCTTTGAAGACGCAAAAAAGAATCAGTCAACGCAAAAGCAAGGGCTTCTTTTTAATCAACACGTGGATACGTACGAAAAAAAAGAGCTTCAGAGACTAGTCGGATGACATGCCAATCACACAAGCTAGATTTGCGGCACACGTCAGAGAATGGCAATCGAAAGCCTCCCGGCCGTACTGGCCAAATTTCCTATTTCATTATGCCGATGTAACGGCGGTAGCAGCAATAATACGCGAAGGAATGCTCAGATCTCGGGCTTCTCAACAGCATCTAATTTGCGACGTCGCCGAGCCAGGCGCCTTGGCGGCCAATCCCGAAGCACTGAGATACGTGAGGTTGCATTTTCGGCCGAAAAATCACTTTCACCTTAGTACCGAAGGCATAAAATTTCGCGGGGAGGGGCGTCGATTACACGCTGATTTCGAAGATGTAATAAATAATAACGGCGTACAAATTGGGCCATTCATATCCGATCAAAATGCAACATGGAAAATAGATATCGAAGAGGTGTTGGCGTTTGAAGGACACCTTCCACACAGGCGATCAGAATTAATTCCGCCAGCATAAATGTTACGTGCCAAGAGCCTTTCAAAGAACAGACAGCATCGAGCGCCGGTCAAAGAGCCCACGATCCTTCGCCCGACCAAGGAAAGCGAAGCATCAGAGCGTATCATTGCGCCCACGCGTTCGCAGACGATAATTGCAAAAAACTTATCCCCGCCCTCTGAACCGCCCGCATACTTCCCCTCACCTCGCCTCGAAGACCGACGGACAGTCTCGAGACCCGTTTAGCGACTGGGGGTGGGGCACAGGTGATCGTTCGCGCGCAAGGGGGTAACGGCCCGAGGCGCGAACGCAGGATTTGGTCGATGCTCGGAGTATGCAGCATCCCCTGCTGGCGGACTAAGGCCCCGCCCATATCGCCCAAATGGAAAAGAGTGCCTGTGGCGGAGCGCTCCCGAAGCGCTTCAAGTTCCGGAACGCTTAAGCGCTTCCCGCGCTCCGCTTCCGTTTTGTTTGGCGCAACCGACTCGCGTTCCGCGAGCCGGCCGGTTGCGCATGGCCGTTGAGCCGGCCGCCGTGTGCGTTGGATGTTGCGCCGGCCGGTTGCGCGCACGCACGACGCCCGGCAAATTCGGATCGTCGAACTTGTCGGGTGCGGATCAGCCTGTGCGAAGCGGGTCGTCTTGATCGATCTAGTCGCGTGTCGCGGTCCAGTCGCCATAGCACACGCCGGAGGGTCCCGTTCCGCGCCATGTGCCGTGCGCCTCAATACCTCTGAACCTTCCAGTCCCGAAGGCGATGCGCGGGCCCGTCACGGCCTTGAGCGACGCGCTGCCCGAGGGAGACACGCGGCCGCTCATGCTGATCGGGGAGAAGGCGTAGGAGCCGCTCGTCGCCGAAACGTGCCCGCGGCGAATGAACATGCCAACGGGAATGGTCCCGCAGTGGCCGCGTGTGGTCACCGCAGTCATGGTCCAAGTCCCGTCGAACCGAGCGGAGGCGGCGCTGGCTGGCGCCGTGAAAGCAATGACAGCGAAGACGGAAGAGAGCGCGCGAACGCGCCGACGATGTCCAATCATTTGAAACCTCATAGCAGTTTGCACAACAGGTCTTTTCGACCGGCGGTGCCCCCGTGAGGTTCAACCGGAATTCCGCGAGCGCCGGTCGGAGCACAGGTGTTATACGCCTGAGCTGTTGCGCGAGCCACGCGATTTCAGCATTCGCCGCCCTCCATCGAGCGCGCACGCCGGCCGGCTCGCGGAACGCGAGCGCCGTGCGCAAAATAAAAAGCAGCGGACCGTTCGGGTCCGCCGCCTCGCTTACACATCGCTATGATCCGCCATCAATACCCATACGGCCCGTAACGACCCGGCCCGACGTACACCCTTACGCCAGGGCCACCGTAATAGCCGTAATCGTAATCGTAATCGCGATAACCGCCGCGCCAGCCGTAGTCGTCATTGCCGCCGTATCGGCGAAGCTGCTCGCGATCCTGTCGCGTGAGATATCGCCCCTGCCGCTCCTTGGCGCGGGCACCTTCGACGCCAGCAATGGAATCCGCCTGTGCGACGGGGGTGACGAGTGCCACGATAGCTGCACAGCCGACTGCGACTGTCCAATTCCATTTCATCTCCACACTCCTTAATGTGCGCGCCGAATGACGGCCATCGGCCAGCCACACGCTGTTGTAATTATTCAACGCGATCCGAGGGCCAATGTTCCAACGGCACGGGCGGCGGAAAGATATACCAGGGTAGGGGGAGAACCACGATGACAGGACTTGCGAGCCGTTTCTTCGGAACCGCGCTGGTTTACGCCGTGCTCGGCATGGCGCTTGGGCTGGTCATGGGTATGACGCACGATCACGCGCAAATGCCGACGCACGCGCACATCCTTGTGGTCGGGTGGGTGAGCTTCGCGCTGTTCGGATTTTTCTATCACCTGTTCCCTGCCGCGGCTTCGAGCAGGCTGGCAAGCATTCATTTTTGGCTCTCCGAAGCGAGCCTGCTCGTCCTGCTCATCGGACTGTTCCAGATCTTTAGCGGACGCACCGACGCGGGCGAACCGTTCGCCGCAGCGGGCTCGGCTGGGCTTCTCGCCTCGACGATCCTGTTCGCGATCATCGCCTGGCCGACCGTCCGGCGTGGCTAGCTAATTCCTATTTGACGTTCTCTTGTGCCTTTAGGCTGTTGAGATAGGCCAAGATTGAATTGATCTCCTTCGGCTCGAAGGTGAATTCCGGCATGTCGGGATGGCCCGAGACGATGCCTTCGGCGAGCGACTCTTCCAGGTCTTCGACCGGATAGCGCTTAACGACGTCGCGGAACGGCGGCGCTTGGGGGTGCGGGCTATTCCCGGTCGTTCCGAGCGCGTGGCACCGCGCGCAGTGTTCTTGCAGGATCGCCAGTCCCTTGGCGGCGTCTCCGTCGTCCGCCCGCGCGGCAGAACCGCAAGACGACCCGGCAAGCGCGCCGAGCGCCATCACGAGCATTCGAAAATAATTCCGTAGATTTCTCATGTCCTTGCCCCGGAGGCCCACGTCGGGTTGCGCTTGGTCAATTCGACTCTAGACGCCGCGTGGCACGAAAGGATTTGATTTCAAACAATCGATGCTGGGGATTTGAAGTGAGAGACCACCGCAACAACCGCACACTTACGGGATTGGCGCTCGCGGGAGCCGTGTTCGCTCTATCCGCTCATGCTGTAGCGCAGCAGATGGACGCCCCACCGACCATCCCCGACGAACCCGGAAAAACCGAATCGAAGATTCCCGATATCGAGAACGGCAACAAGCTCGCGCGTACGCTCTGCACGGCGTGCCATCTGATAGGAGAACCGGCGAACGCACCTGTCCCGACGGATGTTCCGAGCTTTGTCAGCATCGCCAACCGGCCGAACCAATCCACCGATCACCTGTTGACGTGGCTGACCCAGCCGCACCCGCCGATGCCGAACATCAATTTGACACGCAAAGAGATCCGCGACTTGTCGGGTTACATCCTCTCGCTGCGCACCGAGAAATAATGCAAGCGGCCGACACAAGCCGCGCAAAAAAGGAGCCGATAGATAGCGTGATGACATCCGCCAAAAAGTTCATGCGAGGCATCGGCGCAGCCGCGGCGGCCGCGGTCTGCCTCTTTCCCATTACCGCGAACGCCGAGGAAATCGGCGACGCCGCTATCGGCTCCGCCTTCGCCCTCAAATATTGCGCCGAGTGTCACGCCGTGAAACCCGGCGAAGCCTATTCGCCAAATCCCGGCGCGCCGAGCTTTACGAGCGTCGCCAAGACATCGGGCATGACCGGACGCGCCCTCGCCGTCTGGCTCGACAACTCGCATCCGACGATGCCGAACTTCATCTTGCACGCAGAACAGCGCGACAACGTCATCTCCTACATCATGAGCCTGAAGTCAGAAAAGCCAAAGTGACGCTCACACGCCCTGGTCCGTCTTCTGCCGCTCGATCAGGCCGCGCGATCCGTCCCACGTCGCAAAGCCGCCGAGCAGAAGAAAGAATGCGGCGCCGATCAGTGCAGATCCATCCCATCGGCGATGCCGAGCGCGGCCCCTGCGATAGCAAGCAATAGGAAGAAGATGCCAGCGATGACGGACGCCCAATACGTCCACGCCGCACGCGCCTGCCGCCCGCGCCGCAACCATTCGCCGGCCGCAACGCGCTCCCCCGCCGACTTCAGACCCGCGGCAAGCCGGAACTGGAAATAGATCGTCGCGGCGAGAATGGCCGAAAAGATCGCGCCGAGCGCGAGCCACCCGCCCAAAGAGACGGAATGGGCCGAACCCGAGACGCGCGTCACGAGCGGACCGAGCGAGATGCTCGCAATCAACGAGGCAAGCGTGAGCAATCGCGTCGCCTGCCGGACGTCGGCCTCGCGCTCCTTGGGCAACAGATAGCCACGCCCGATCAAGCCGAGCGGATAGAACACAGTCTCGCCGCGCTCGTTCTTCTGGAAAAGCTGCTTCACATATATGTCGTCGAAAATGCCGGTGAGACCCGCCATGCCGAACCCTCCTTGCGAAAACGCGAACTGAACGTTGCGCATATGCCCGAGCCGTCGGCTGCGTCTGTTACTTGCGTTTCAAGTGAAAGGTGAGCGGAGGAATTTAACCGCGTCTCAACCAAAGCGACGACCAATGCCCGTCGCTCAGGACAGCGCCGGACGATCCGCGCTAGTTTGCGGGGCAAAAAAAGAAAGGTGCCCTCATGCGGACATCCCTCGCCCTCCTCGCGCTCGCCACGACGTTCGTTCTCTCTGCCGCCGCCCACGCCGAAGACTCCCTCGACGCGATGCTCGATCCCGTCCGCACGAAATACACGCTACCCGCCCTCGCCGCAGCCGTCGTCAAGGACGGGCAGATCATCGCGTCCGGCGCGGTCGGCGTGCGCGTGTTCGGCACCAGCATTCCGGTCACTGTCGACGATCGCTTCCACCTCGGCTCCGACACCAAGGCGATGACAGCGACCCTCGCCGGCATGCTCGTCGACGAAGGCGTGCTCCGTTGGGATTCGACGATCGGCGAGGTGCTCGGCCCCGTCCTTCCCGGGCTCAGGCCGAAGTTCGCGGCGATCACGCTGGGACAGCTCCTCTCGCACACAAGCGGCATCCCGACCGACAACGCCGACATCGGCAAGCTCTACTTCAGCCCGGACGCCTACGAACACCCGCTCACCCAATGGCGCCTGCTCATGATCGAGAAGTGGGGCGCGGCGCACGACCCGAGCTTTCCGGCATCCGGAAAATTTCAATACGCGAACCTCGGCTATATCACCGCCGGCGCCATGATCGAGCAGGCTGCGGGCAAGCCGTGGGAGCGATTGATTTTCGAGCGCATCTTCGAGCCGCTCGGCCTCAAGACCGCCGGCCTCGGCGCCCAGGCGACGTTCGGATTATACGACGCCCCGGTCGGCCACCGCGTCGACGGCAACGGCAAGATGACGGCATTCCCGTGGGGCGAGCCGGCGGATCTCCCCGCCGCTCTCGGACCCGCCGGCCTCGCGCACATGAGCGTCAAGGACTTCGCGACCTGGGCCGGATGGAACGCGGGAGAAGGCAAGCGCGGACCGGCGCTCGTGAAGCCTGAGACCCTGAAGCGCATCCACACGCAGGAAGTCACGATGGACATCAAGGACCCGAAGCCCGGCACGCCGAAGTCAGGCGGCTACGCGTTCGGCTGGGGCCTCGTGAAGTACGACTGGACGGAAAAGTCGGTGCTGACCCACAATGGCTCGAACGGCATGAACTTCGCGTCCGTCCTCGTCGACGTCGATCATGATCTCGCGATTGCGATCACGATCAACATCACCGGCCCGCACGCCGACCCCGCGTCTCTGGAACTGATGAAGGCGCTTTATGAGAAGTATGTGAAGGGGTAGTCGACACCTGGGGCTAGGCGTCCATACAGAAGCCAGCATTGAAAGAAGAGGTGGTTGATCTCTCTTGTCCCTGACAAGTAGCCGACTGAGGACCCCGCTTGGAATAATACCAACGTTCATATATTGCAAATGTATACTTGCTTCGCTCGCCATCCTTCATCGGTCAAAAATGAAATCAGGTCTATACATAACCAAACTTAGGTTCTCTGACGAAACGACATTAGATTTGAATTCGAATTCTATTTTGGTTCTAACCGGACCCAATAACGCAGGGAAGAGCTCCGTCCTTCGCGAAATTAAGCGGGATCTTGATAGTCGAGAAAGACGAAATAACGCGCTCGGCCCCGTACTAAAAGGAATGGAAACCTCACTCAAGGGTGATTTCAGCGATTTGATAGGATATTTATCTAGACGCTATGACTACGAGCCTCCTGCGAAGGAGATCAAGCTCGGGCATAGCCACAAGTATCTACTAAAAACAGTTCAGGCCCAGTTTAAGAAAGGTCGAGTTCCGGCGCCCCTCGAGGCCACATTTGTCAGATACCTCAACGCGTCGGGGCGCCTCGGAGGCGAGAATCGCGATCGAGTTGAAGAAGCGGCCACAATACTCAACGACGATGAGCCACAGGAGATTCTGGTTTCCGAAATATTCAAGAAGGCATTTGGGTCAGATATAATTTTAAACAGGACCAGTGACGGCAATCGATTTCATCTTGGCGACAGAAAGGAGCTTCCGAAGCACGCCGAGAGATTGAAACCCGACTTTCGGAAATGGATGGAAAAATTACCGCTTATGTCTGAGCAAGGCGATGGCGTGCGAAGTTTTTGTCGCGTTATGCTCGAATTGCTCGTAGAGCCTGGCAGCATAATACTCATCGATGAACCGGAGGTTTTCCTGCATCCGCCGCAGATTAGGCAATTGGCTCGCATGATCGCCACGCAAACGTCTCGGGACACGCAAATTATTGCGGCAAATCATAGCGATGATTTCGTAAAGGGCTTGCTGGATTCGTCAGTTGATCGCGTGACCCTAGTTCGGTTGGAAAGACACGACAAAATAAACAGAGCTTCGATCCTGCGACCCGCTGCTATAAGCCACCTTTGGCAGGACCCGCTTCTTCGAACGTCCGGGTTGCTTTCCGCCCTATTTCACCAAGTTGCTATTATATGTGAAGGCGAGAGTGACGCGCGCTTCTTTCAGGCTCTAATGGACGCTACCGAGAAATCCAAACGCGATCCGGATTTTCGATTTTACCACTGCGGCGGCAAAGATCGCGTTGCCGGCATCGCTCAGTCTTTACGCGCGGTTAAGGTCCCTACCGTCGCCATCGTCGATTTAGACTTATTTTCCGATAAATCAAAGTTTTTTAGGTTATTCGAAACAATGGGAGGCACCTCTATAGAGATAGAAAAGGAATAAAAAACATTGGCCAAGTCTATCGCAGAGCGCAAAACGCGCGTCACCGGACATTACTTTGCACCGGAACTGCAAGAAATTCTCAACGACGTAAAAAATTCCCCTTCGGTGCCCAACGAAACAATCGATCGCGTCCGCAATATTCTACGCGAAAGCTCTCCTTGGTCACGGATAAAAGAGGACGGAATAAGAGGATTCGTAGATGCGGCGTCGATTGGCGCCGCAAAAACCCTATTACTTCACTGCAAAAAAGTCGGGATACTTCTAAATCCTGAAGGTGAGTCGGAGGGGTTCTGCCGCGACGTATCGCGTTCAAATAAGCCTACTTGGCTTGCCAATGTTCTCTCGCGGGACATGAAGATTGATCCGGAACTTGAGGCCGCGCGCACTTTCGCATCAGATCTACGGCTTCTTATGAGACAGGCAATGCTAGATCCATCAAACTTCGACAGCATGTGTTAGACGATCTCCCCCCGAGCTAGCATAACAATTTGCCAAATTAATTTACTTCTCGAACCCTCGAGGCCCCCATGTCCCTCACCCTCCCCTTCTGGCAGCGCCTGCTGATCACCGTCGCCGCGATGCTGCTCGCGAGCTGGACCGTCGGTCTCATGTGGCAATCGATTTTCAGATTTCCGCTGCCGAGCTACGTCGGCGGTGTCGTCGGCGGCCTCGCAGCTCTGCCCCTCTGGGATTTCCTGAAGCGAATTCGGCCCGGCTCTTGATTGCGCACGGTGCGCGCTACACCCGTCATCCTCGACGCGACGAGCGAGGCGCATCGGAGATCCAGCGTTAGGAGTGCCGAAGGCTGCTATTGCGTCTTTGACAAGTCTTGTGCTGGATCCACAGCCTTCAACGCAGCTACGCCGCGCTCGGCCAAGGATGACGAAGGCTAGCTCCTAAGTTGAACCAAGCCTGCGCACGGCGGCCGTGCGCAAACAAAAAGCTCTATATCGGCAATACGGAGCGGATCTGATCCTCGAACTGCTTCACCGCGTCGAGCGCCCGCGCCTTCATCACCGGGTCGGACCCTGCGTGCGCCGTGAAGCCCTCGATTGCCGCGCGCGCGTTCGACACGATCGTCGTGGCGGCACCCTGCGGGTTCATCTCGCGGCTCACCATTTTCTGCAAAAGCTGCGTGAGGATGACGCCGGTGGCGAGCGAAAGCCCCGACAGCTCCAGGATCTCGTGCTTCAGCGCCGCGATTTCCTCTTTCGTGTCCATCTCAGCCGCCATGCTCGAATCTCCCCTGCAGCGCCGACTTTACGGCCGTTTGCTAATACCGTGCCGCAGCAAGCGCAAGGCATGATGTTCAGCCGCGCGCGGCGGCCGACGCAACAAGATCGCGCGTGGCGGTCGGCTCGCGGAACAGGAGTCGCCACGCACCAACAGAAAGTGTCGCAGGCCGCAATTAAAGAATCCCAAGCCCGAAATTTGCCACCAACCCCGACGAAAATACGAGCTGCGGGAAAGACGTCAGATACGGGCGATAGTCATGCATGAGTTGAAGGCGAAGAGCGTCGGCCGGACGCTTTCCATCCCGCGCGCCGCGACGATCGAAGGCGGCATCGACTATCCGGGGCCGCTCGTCATCGAGGGCACCGTACTTGGTGACGTGAACTGCCTGTCGCTTGTGGTCACCGAACGCGGCATCATCGAGGGGACGATCAAGTCCGAGACGGTGACTGTGATGGGCGAGGTCACGGGCGAGATTTTCGCCAACGAGCTGACGCTCAAGGCCGCCTGCGCGGTCAACGGCAGCATCGTGCACAAGAAGCTTTCGCTCGAAAACGGCTCGTTCTTCGAAGGCAAATCCCGCCGGCACTCCAATCCCTTACAGCTGGTCTAGACTGTCGCAACGGCCCCGAACGGCGGCCGGCTCCCGACTTCACGCATGGCGGCCGGCTCGCGGAACGCGAGTCGCCGTGCGCAATCAAAGTGTGCTTATTTGCTCGGGGTCGGCGACGCTCCTTTGAATATTTCTGCCGCCAGATCCGCTTTTCAAGCCAGGGAGGATAGCCATGTTTTCACGCCGTCACTTCTGCTGCAGCGGCGCGATCGCCGCGAGCCTGCTTACCGTCGACCGAGCATTTGCCGCCGACCAGTGCGCCGCCCTGACGCCAGAACGCCAGTCGGCGCTCAGCCCCGACGACGCCCTCGTGAAGCTCAAGGCCGGGAACGAGCGCTTCGTCTCCCGCAACATGCGCAACTGCGATTTGATCGAGCAGGTCCGCGCGACCGCGGGCGGGCAATTTCCATCGTCGGTCATCATCGGCTGCATTGATTCCCGCGTGCCGCCGGAATTGGTGTTTGATCAGCGCATCGGCGACGTCTTCAGCGCCCGGGTCGCCGGGAATATCGTCAACGATGACATCGTGGGCAGCTCCGAGTTCGCGACCAAGCTGGCCGGAGCGAAGCTGATCGTCGGCTTGGCCATAGCGAGTGCGGCGCCATCAAAGGCGCGATCGACGGTGCCAAGCTCGGCGAACTTACGCAGCTCCTCGCAAAGATCAGGCCCGCCGTCGAAGCAAATCGGGACGCGCCCGGTGATCACACCTCGAAAAACAAGGATTTCGTTCAAGAGGTGGCAACGACCAACGCCAAGCTTGCCGCCGAGAACCTGACGAAGACCAGTGACGTCCTTCGCGATCTCGTCGCCGCCAATGAGCTGAAGATCGTTTCAGCCATGCACGACATCTCCACGGGCCGCGTCACATTTATGGAATGACTGGGAAGCTGCCCAGCCATGACGGACGGCGCAACATCAAACGGGCGTGGCGGCCGGCTCCCCGCAGGGGAGTCCACGCGTAATCAAAGACTCTTCAGGGAGTCGGCCGCATCGCCCCGAGCCTGTGAGCCGGCGGGGACACAGACCAGTGGGGCTTCGCGGCCGACACCGCGAAGCGGAACCGGAAGCCCCGAATACAGTGTGGCGCTCCTGAACCTCTGTTACCCAGGGAACAGCGCGACCTCGCACGGGCGCCGCGACTGGCATAGAATTCGGTGCCAGTTGTCGTCTGCAAAAGGTCGCCAACCCCATGCGAACAGTCCTCATCACCGGCACGTCGTCCGGCTTCGGCCTTGTGACGACAGTCGAGCTTGCAAAACGCGGGTGGAATGTCGTTGCCACGATGCGCGATCTCGCTAAACGCGGCGAGCTCGATCGCGAATTAGCGGCGGCAGGTTTGAGCAAAAACGTCAGAATAGAGCAGCTGGACGTCACCGATCCCCAGTCGATCGACCGCGCGATTGCGAGCCTGGAGCTTCCGAACCGGCCGCTCGATGCCGTCGTGCATAATGCCGGTGTCGCGGTCGGTGGCGCCTTCGAAGACTTGGACGATGCGCACATCCGACGAGTGATAGAGGTCAACTATTTCGGCGTCCTGGCGCTGACGAAGCGGCTGCTGCCCATGTTCCGCGCCCAGCGCCGCGGACGCATCGTCATTATTTCGAGCGAGGCGGCCTTCGCCGGGCAGCCCGCAAATTCTCCCTACAGTGCTTCGAAATGGGCGGTGGAGGGATGGGCGGAAGCGATCGCTTACGAGGTCGCGCACTTCAACATCGGCATCGTCCTGATCGAGCCGGGAGCTTACCGCACCAATATATGGGAGAGTTCGCCGCGCGTTCTGCCGAAGGAGAGCGCGTACTATCCGCTGCTTCGGCACCTTGAGGTTGCGGTGGAAGCCCACGTGGCTAAAGCGGCGCGCGATCCGGTCGAAGTCGCCAAAGCCGTAGCGACGGCCCTCGATGCGCCCCGCCCGCGGTTTCGCTATGCCGTCGGCCCCACCGCAAAGTTCATGCATTTTGCGCGCGGCAAGCTGCCAAGCACCTTGGTGCGCAAAATCTTCAGCCGCTTCTTCGCCCTCGATAAAGTTCGCTGGTAAGGCTTTGCGATGCGGCGGCAACCGCCCCCCGACTGGGTTGGCTACGCTACCGCGACGAGGAGGAGAGAATTTATGACCTTCGAACCCTGGATCGCCGTGGGCGTTGTTGTCGCCACCGCCGCAACAGATGCTGCCTACGTAAAGTTCACGGCTTCAGTTGTCGCCAAGCGCCCGCTTGCGGCCGCGAATTGGAGCGGCGTCTGGTACATGCTCTCCTCGTTCGCAGTCATCAGCTATACCAACAATTGGATCTATGTCGCTTTCGCGATCGTCGGCTCGTGGATCGGCGCCTATGTAACGCTCAAATATTTCCACCACGAGCCAAGTCACCCGCCGGCTCCCTTGAAGCCTCCAGCATAATGCACCGCCCCTGAACGGACGCGACAGAGCGGGCGGCGCCACGGGCGCACCGCCTCTCTTAGACACGCGCCAGTGAACGGCTTACTGGTTATGCTCGCGCTTGTAGAGATCTATATCCGCCTGCGTAACCTCGCTCGAATGACCGAGCGCTTGGATACATTCGGTCGTTAGCATCTTGCGATGCTCGCGCATGCAGGCGCGAGCTGCTTCTGTGCCCACCTTATGCTGGCTGCAGTAAGCGGCAAAATCCGAAGTGCACGCATTCTTCACGGCTTCGCTGACCGCGAAGGCACAACCCGACGACAAGGCGAGCGTCATCGCCGCTAAAACCGCGACCCTCTGCATATTCGTTTTTCCTTCCGAGTGATGTCCCCAGCGTCTAACGCAAATGCCGCCGCGTTGTTCCGTGGTCAAGAGGGACAAACAGAATCGCAACAGGGCAAGAGCGATATGCATGTTTCCATACGCGCCGATCGCATATCTGGAAACTGCTCTCGCATAAATCTCGCGCCGACAACTCATCGAGTTATGGCGGAGGACGCGGCAAACGCTCTCTAAAAGAGTGACCTGCCTTCCGTGCCAGCGTGTCGTGCTTTTACATCACCCGCACTTTTCTCTCTGCCATCTCGACGATCTCGGCCGATGGCAGGCGGGGCGATACCAGATTGCGCCCATTGCGTTTCGCGGCATAAAGCGCCGCATCGGCGGCGGAAATGATAAGCCCGGCTCGAAGCTCACGGCTCAAGATAGCCGAGGCGACGCCCATACTGACCGTTACGACCTCGCCCATTGCGAGCGCCGGATGCGGTATCGCGGCTTCCTCGATTGCCCGGCGGATTCGTTCCGATATTCTTGTTGCGGTCGCAAGATTGATCTTACGCAGGACGAGAATGAATTCCTCGCCTCCAAATCGGAACGCATCGTCGGCGCAATCGCGCAGCTCGCTCTGTATGATGCCGGCAACGCGTTTCAGGCACACGTCGCCTGCCTGATGTCCGGCTGTATCGTTGAACGACTTGAAGTGGTCGATATCGAGCAGAACGACGGCCAGCTCCTCGCCGAGGGCTCCACTTTGATCGCAGGTCGCTATCGCCTCATCCAGCGAGCGGCGGTTACGAAGGCCGGTCAGCGGATCGCGGTGACTTTTCGCGTCTAGAACGCGTCGTTGAAAACGTCCTCTGAGCAAGAGGAGGTAGTTCATACGCGTTTCCCGCTCGAGCACGTAGGAGCCAAAGAGCGAGAGTATGACTGCGGCCGCGAAAACGGCGTTGGCGGCAACCTGAGACTCGAACGGGTAACCGGGAAGCTGCGCCAAGCCCCAGGCATGGAGCGCGAAACATGCAAGGCACGCCGGCACCGAATACCAGAACCGCACGCGCTGCACCATCGCCACGAACAGCAAAATCAGGATGATGGTCTGGTGCTGGACCTCATGATACGGGCTCCGACTAGCCAGCATCAGATAAAGATTGCCTCCCGCTCCGAGAAACACCGCGCCCACTGCAACAAGCCATTCTCGCACCGCAACGGGAGGATAGAGGTAAAGAGAAGCGATCATCAATAAGGCAATCGGAGTGACGATGCCGAGCCGCACCCAAAGCGCGGTTACAAAGATATCGGGTGTGATCAGCCAATCCGAAATCACGAACAGATCGAAGAGCAGCACGCCGAAGAGGCCGCCAAGGGCAAGCTGACGACAGCGCTCGCGGCCGACTTCCAATTCGAACGCGGCTTCGAGCCGCCGCGGAAATTTCAGCAAGCGGAAGCCGGACGCAATTGTCCTATCGACCATCGTCCGGTCGATACCGGCAGGAATGGATTCGCCCGTCACTTGTTCCATCACAAGGAGATCCCGCTCATCATGAGCGCGGCAACGGGGCGAAGGTAGAACCGGCTTCTTAATAGGAGGTACACAGAGCGGGGAGAGCGACGGCCAAAATTTTCGTCGTCAGCTCAGCCTGGCGTCAAATCCTGAGGACGCTCCCACCCCTAAAGAACAGGTGCCGGAAACTCAGGTAAAAACGATATTTCTATTATTTTACAGCATATTGCGCAGCTTGGGCATCGTCCTAAGCTTGACGCGTCAAACGCCGCATCATTGCCCGTTCAACGGCAAACGGGGGGTTAGTGATCGGAATGAGCTTTTTTAGAAAGCATGCTTGCGCGAAGCTTAAAGTCATTCATCAACGGCCGCCGCAATTTTCGGCGCAACACCCGCTTCGGGCGGCGGTCGGCGAGCCGCCACCGGCCTCACCAGGAAAAGAAGCAGACCCGCGCCGAGGATCAATCCGCTTGCGACCTGAAATGTGGCACTGAACGGGATTTGCTGCTCCTTTAACCGGCCGACGACGTACGTCATCACTCCGCCAGCTATTGTACCGACGAAATTTAGAAGCCCGTAGGCCGTGGCGCGATAACGAAAATCGACGACCGTACATGTCGCCGGCATCAGGTTGGCGTCGAGAAAGCCTTGCGACATCCCCGCAACGAGCACGCAGGCGAGGATGATGGGCACGTATTCGACCTCCCCAAGCACGAAGAGACAAGGCGCAGCGATTAAGAAGCCGATGGCCGGAACTAGCGCGCGCGCTCGCACATTCCGTCCGGCCCACCAATCTGAAAGATTGCTGGCAATCAACATTCCAAGGAACGCCGCGCCGTTGAAGGTCATCGGTCCATAAACGCCGGCCCAAGCTCCAGCAACGCCGAGCTCAGCGCGGAAGAACTCGGCAAGCCAATTGCGCACCGGCCAGTACGCGGCGCCGTTGAGCAAGTTCATCGTGAGTAGCAGAAGAAAGCCCGGCGTCGATAGCAGCGACCGGAAGGCGCCGCCGCTCGCCGACACCAGAGCGACGTCCTCCGGCATAATGCGACCATCGTCCTCAGTCTGCTGCGGAAACAGCAGCATAAGCACGATCGCGTAGGCGACGCCGAGCCCCCCAATAACCAGGAAAACCGTGCGCCAGCCGAAAGCTTCGGCCATGGCGCCGCCTAGTCCGCCGAGAACCGATCCCGCATAGACGCCGCTCAGATGCAGTCCCGTCGCCCGGCTTCGGGTCGGTCCACGGTGATATTCGACGATCAAGGAAACCGCTGCCGGCATATAGAAGGCTTCGCTGACACCAAGCGTTGCGCGGGCAAAAAGCATTCCTTCGAACGAACTGACCACCCCAGTCAGAAACGTCGCGGCCGACCAGATCACGAGACTTGCCATGATGACCGGTCGCTTCCCGACCCGGTCGGCTACGTAACCCGCGATCGGTGAACAGACGCCGTAAATCCACAAAAAGACTGAGGACAGAAGCCCGAATTTCTCGTCCCCGATTCCTAGATCGGCCTTGATCGGACCGGGCATGGTGACCACAAGTTGCCGGTCCAAGTAGTTGAGCAGGGCAACCGCCCACAGCAAGCCGACAATCGTCCACGCTGCGCGGCTCGCTCTTGCTGCCATGTCCCCCAGATCCGGTTTTCGGTGCGGCTTACGCCGAAGTGCCTCTCACCGCAATCGGTAGCAATTCTCGAAAACGCGGGGGGAACGTGTGACGTCGTAGCCGGCAAGGCATTGAACCAGATAATTCTCCGCGGGATTTTTGAACAAAATGAAGGTCGAGCGACTGTCGGAATTGCTCGCGTAGCCCGCTACCTGCCACCCGGCTTTCAAAAGCTGTTCGACTGTCCCAGCCAACTCATCCGAGACGGCATCGGCATGAGCATCCGCGCCGATCGCGATTAGCGTGCTGAGGGCCGCCATAAAAGCGACGAAGGCGCGAGCGAGTAGCATCAAGTATTCTCTCCTCTCAACCCTCCGCGGCCAAAGCATTTTTCGAGCGCCGGAGCCAATCTTGCATCGGCACTATGTTGAGACCGATCAAGCCAGCGATTGCGGCTTGCCACGGGAGCAATAGGACCGCGCCACTATCGCAGTAGTTCGTCGCAGGCAGAAGTAGCCCGAGAAAAGCCCCGGCGGAGACGATACCTATGCCTGTTGAGCGCGTTCGGAGGGTAGCGACATGTACGGCCGCCCCAGCCCAGGTAATTGCGGCACCCACGCCGCCGGCGACGAAACCGGCGACATATGATTTCGCCACGGGAGGAAGTACCGCTTCCAACAACAGCCCGTCGAGCTGTATCGCAACATTGACCGCCGCTTCCCAAGCAATCCAGGTCGTCAAAACAGCCATCGTCACGGCGGCCCACGACACTTGCCCCCAGCGCCAGACCGCAAAGCCCACAACCAAGCCAAACCATAATCCGGTTAGAACTAGATACAGTCCAGGTTGCGGGGCCGCGCCGTAGTTGCCGCCGAGGAAATACGTTCCGAGCAATCCGGACAAAGAGCCGAGCCCGGCAAGAACGAAGGCGGGATGGCGAAGAAGCGCTGACATGCAGAGCCTCGCTAGAGTTCTCAATACTCGGATTAGAACTCCGCACCATGGCTACAGAATGGTGGAGCGAAGGCACCCCACAGTTGTTGCGAACCGTGACGAGCGGTGCCTTGGGAACAGGCTTAACCTATCGGGCATTACTCGCACTCACTCATCGAATTTCTCAACCTCGCAATCGTCCGCAGTGGGAGAAGATCATGAAAGTCGCCGCCCTTGGATTATGCATTGCCGTGCTTATGCTTGGCGCTTGCCGCCGGCCCCCCCCGATTACGCCCCGATGAAGCTTGGCGGAACGGCCGCAACATCCCCCGACGCACCCCAGCGTTAGCGACCAGCGCTCGATTCGCTCCAAGCAGTGGTGCAGCGCCTGTGCCACTCCTCCCAAGCGTCCGCGTCGCTGCTTCAATTTGGCTATTGAGGGCACACGTGAGTCGAACTTAGGCTCAACCAAACGTCACAAGAAACTTTTTCGGGGTCACGCCCAGGTCGGATCGAACGGCAGATTTTCTGCCGCTTCGACAAACTGATTTGGAGTGACCATGACGGAAAAGACCGACGTTACCTTTCTCCTCGCCCTCCTCATACTGACGGTCGTTGGCTTGGTTGTTTCGTCAGCCACGCACGCGGAAGATGCGTATTCCCCGGGGATCCATCTTCACTAATCATCAGATATTAGCAGCGGGCCCGCGTAACGGTACGAAAGCCGCTGCGTGAAATCCGTTCGCTGGGACGTTGCGCGACGCGCTCGCTCAAATTCGATCAATCCAGACTTCAGCCGCAAACAGCATCCGCGCAGGCGATCAGTCGTAAATGTAAGTCACCATGAATGTGCGGTCGGCCAGATTGGAGCCCGCCGGCGGGATCGGATAGCTCGTCTGCTTGGCCGCAAACACAACATCCTGATTGAGCGATGAATCCTTGGCCCCGTTGAGCAACCGCACCTCAACGACGTTCCCGCTTTCGGAAAGCAGTATGCGCACGGTAACCCGGCCGAGGGTATTGGTGAGTTGCGGCATGGTCTGCTGCAAGGCGCGGATCACCGCACGAGCGAAAGCATCGTTGAGCCCCGATCGCGTAATACCTGGCGGCCGCTGAAAGGCCGCCGCGCCGCCACCACCAAAGGACGGAGCGATGGCCTGCGTCGAGAGGTCGAGATTGGCGACTTTCTTTTGCGCCTTTGCGGGTGGCTTCGCCGCTGATTTGCTGGCGCTCGATTTCTTGGTCTCAGGCTTAGTGTCCGACTTCGGTTTTGGCTTTGGCTTGGTGTCGCTCTGCATCTTCAACGGATCTTCATCCTGCAGCGAGAAGAGATCCGGAGCGCTCGTGTCGGGACTCGTGTCTTCCTGCTTGGCAACCTGCTCCTCGGGCTTCGCCGGATCGGCGTCCTGCGGAGTATCCGGCTGGGGCGTGTCCGGTTGCGGCTTCTCCTGCGCTTGGGGCTCGGGCGGCGTCGGAGGCGCGGGGGGCTGAGGCTCTTGCTTGGCCTCTTCCTGCTGCGGCGGTTGTTGAGGCTGCGGTGGCTGCGGTTTCGGCTGAGCCTGCTGCGGCGTTACCGGCGGCGGACCCGGCGGCGGCGAGACGGGCTGGTCGACAGTAGACCGGCTCTGGAGATCTTGTTCCGTCACCAGCGAGACGCTGATGGCGTCGTCGGCGCCGGTCTCACTACCCAGCCGCTTCGCATCGCCATTTTGCGCGGCGTTTATGAAAAACGAGGCATGTATGATGGCTGCGCAAGCGAGGGCGATGTAGAAATTGCGCTCGCGCTTCGACGGCCCCGCGCCCCATCGCGTGAAGCCGGAAATAGAAAGACCAGCCGTTTGCCCCACGTTCTCGGCAGTCATGTGCCCAAGCTTGATCCCAACGATATGAGATTACTACGCTTCCCCAAACCGAGACAGAAATGATAAATGATCGGCAGAAAAACGCCGAGAGGTCAGTTCCCCTATTATCTGTGCATGCGCCCTGAGGTCGCGGGAAAAAGGGCGATACGCCCCAAAATAGGCGATTCGCTGGAACCCGATCGTTGATCCTCGTCAGACCGCGAAAGCAGCATATGTCTCGTAAAAGCGACACCACCCGCAAAGGCACGATCCGCGCCGGAATCGGCGGCTGGACGTTCGAACCCTGGCGCGGTGTTTTCTACCCTGACGGCCTCGCACATGCAAAAGAGCTACAGTACGCCAGCCACCATCTTGCCACGATTGAGGTCAACGGGACCTACTACCGCACGCAGAAACCATCGACGTTTGCAAGCTGGGCCAAAGAGGCGCCCGCCGATTTTGTCTTCACGCTGAAGGGCCCGCGCTACGCCACGAACCGTCGCGTGCTGGCGGAAGCAGGAGATTCGATCGCGCGCTTTATTGAATCCGGGGTCGCCGAGCTTGGAGCCAAGCTCGGACCTTTGCTCTGGCAATTCGCGCCAACAAAAAAGTTCGACGAAGCCGACTTCGGCGCCTTTCTCGACCTCTTACCCAAACAGGTCGACGGGCGGGATTTGAAACATGCCGTGGAGGTGCGCCACGCGTCGTTCTGCACGCCGTCGTTCATAGCGCTCGCCCGCGAAAAATCCGTTGCGATCGTCTTTGCCGACCACGCGACCTATCCTGCGATCGCCGACGTCACGAGCGATTTCGTCTACGCCCGTCTGCAGACCGGCGAGGATTCCGTACCGACGGCCTACAAGCCGAAGGCTCTGGATGAGTGGGCCGAGCGAGCCAAGATCTGGGCATCAGGAGGGACGCCGGAGGATCTGCCAATTATCGATCCCGGTGTGAAGACGCCCCGCGCACCGCGCGAGGTGTTCGTCTATTTCATCCACGAAGGAAAAGTTCGCGCTCCGGCCGCCGCGATGGCTTTTCAGAAGCGCGTCCCGCCTGCCGGCATACCCGGAAAATCCGGCGGCTAGGCACCACCCCAATCATCCCTATTCCCTGCGTAACAGGCACCTCGGCGCGCTCTCAGCATAAGGGGCATTCGCAGCAAATGACGCTGCGTCCGCGTACCAGGAGATCAGCCGATGCTGAGCACCTTCGAAGTTTTCATCTATGCGTTTTCATTCGCGCTACTGCCGCTCGCTCTCTATTCGCTCGCAACCGGCTCGAAAGCGCCGCAAAACAGATGGCTGACGAAATACTATGCCGCCGAGAGATGCCTGGGACCAACGGGCGACGTCATGTTGGTCGTGCTCTGCGTCGGGAATATTGCCAAACTCGCGATCCACATTAGCCACGTAGCACCGATCAGCTCAGACCATCTGGCGGCCCTCCTGAGCTCGCCTTTTATGATTCTGGTCGTCGCCTATTGGGTTCTCTGGATCAGAGCCCTGAAGAAAGTGCGCCGGATGAAGGACCGCGAGACGCACGCCTAGCTTTGATGAGCCGTCGTGCTGGAGGTTATTTCTTGCTCGGCGCTGCTGGCTCAGCTGATGCGCTATCGCCATCCTCATCGAGATTGAGGCACACGGAGTTGATGCAATAGCGCTTGCCGCTCTCCGTCGGGCCATCGTCGAAAACGTGACCGAGATGAGAGCCGCATCGCGCGCACGTGATCTCCGTGCGAACCATGCCGAGGGAAGCGTCGGTATGATAGTCGACGGCCCCCGGGAGCGCCTCGTCGAACGACGGCCAACCAGTACCGGAATCGAATTTCGCATCCGACGCGAAAAGCGGGTTTCCGCAGGCCGCGCAGGTGAATGTCCCGTCGCCCTCCGCGTGCAAGTATTCGCCAGTAAAGGGAGGCTCGGTACCTTTTTCGCGCAGGATACGGTACTGCTCCGGCGTCAGCAATTTGCGCCAGCCGGCTTCGTCCAGGGGCATCGGCTTTTTGTCCATGGCCGATATATCGGTCAACTTCGGCTAGGCTTCAAGAGCGTAGGCTTGAAATGCCGTCCGCGCGGCTACCGGCGTGCGCCCCAGGCTCGCTGCTTCCGAAGATATACACGCCGTCTCGGAGGTGGATCGAAGTACTGAGGATAATAGCCGCTCGGGCGGCCCCACCGGTTCAGCAGATACTCATCGTACTCGCTGGCTACACCCGCCCGGTAGTTGGCTCGGGCGTGCTCAACGTCGAATATAGTGTCCGCCCTTGCCACGTTCGATGCGAACGCCAAAAACGAAAACCCTATGGGCGCGAGGATAGCCGTCTTCATAAAAGACCCATTCACTTCGCTCGCACAGCAGTCAGCAACGGACACGCCGCTGACCGCTCTACTATTTTACACAGCGCCAAAGCTGCCAGGAATACTAGTAGTCCGGGCAGATCCGTGCACGATACCTCCGGCTATAGTAACAGTTGGAATAATCCGGGTAGTAGTAATCGTCGCTATAATAGTCGTCATAATATGGGTAATACGGGTAGCCGCCGCCGTAGAAGTAATAGCCACCATGGAAGTGGCGACCGTAGCCATGCCCACCAGCCCAATGACCACCACCGGCCCAGTGGCCACCGCCACCACCCCAGTGGCCGCCGCCGCCCCAGTGACCACCGCCGCCGCCACCATGTCCCCCACCGCCACTATGTGCGAGGGTGACAGAAGTCGACGCTCCCAGCCGGCGGCGCCCAGGCCCGCCGGAGCCGCCATAGCTGGCCCAAATACACCGAGGAGCACCAGCAGCAGGCCGCCAACGATCGCACGAACTATGCGAAACATGATCAATTCTCCGATCTGGAACTGCGCCATCATTGGCCAGCTCTCCCATCGCGTACAAGCGCCACCAGCGAGGGAAACTATCCAACTATAGCGCCGTTTAATGAACACCGTTACCTATCGGGAATACATAGTAATCAACCGGCTTTGACATAGCTCACGCAAGCTTCGAGAAATCATCTAAACAGTCATAAGCATCCGCTCGATCCGAGATCCGAAGACGCCTCTCCCTCGCCACGTTGATGGTGCGAATCTGATAGACAGGGAGAATAAATCCGGGGCTCCCAGGCGATCGCCGTGCCCCTTCGCCGAAGCAACGATGGAGCAGACAATGTCGGACCGGACGCAGCTCGCCATAGGTCGCAATTCGATCTCGGTACCTCGCTTGACGAAGCGGTTCATCGAGGCAGTCATCGCGACCGCCCTCACTTCGGTCGTCGCTTTCATAATCCTGGTTCTGAACAATGTGCTGACGAACCGCGGTGGATGGCTCGAAGGCTTCGACGTATGGCGCTCGTTCATGCGGCAACCGGCAATCCTCGGAACAATGTTGCTGACATCGCTTGTCACCGTATTGTTCCTTTCTTGGCAGCGCGACCGCGACACGAAGCGTTGATGCCGGCTGAGATCTCCCGGTCAACAAAAACGGCGAGATGGAAATCTCGCCGTTGCAATTCTGCCGATGACGGCAAGCGCTGCGCCGACTACTTTTTCAAGGCCGCATTGCATTGGCTGTAATAGCCGCCGCCCTTCTGAATCCACTTTAGGCCGCCGTTGGCGCTGCTTGCCTTGTTGATTTTGTATTGATCCAAGCAGGTGTGCATCCTGGCTTTACCGGCGCTTTCCTTGGAATATTTTACATCGACGGCCTTGGGGAAGACGGCACCGGATGCAGCAGGCGCCGCCGCTTCCGTTTTGGCTGCGGGCTTTTCTTCAGTCGTTGCCTCGCCCCCGGCGCATTCTTTCTTCCTAAAGTCATTCCACGTCTCGCCGTTCAAAGTGCCGGCGGACTTCGCTGCCTGATACTTCACGCTGCATTCTTTGGTCGAAAGCGCAAAGCTTGGGCCGGCGCCCATGGCAGCGAAGGCGGCGATTGCTGCCGCGGATAGAAAAATGCGTGAGGTCATGTGATTTCTCCTGGCACAGCGCAACGAGCAAGCCCGATCTTTAACAAGGAACACTACCGCCGCCCACCAGCAAGCTCAAAGACGGTGCTGCAGGTTCGTTCGCCTATAACCGCTACGATATAAGCGCTCGACGGTTCTGCGGAAATGCAAATCGTTTCTACTTACAAAAAAGTATAAGCTACGGGTCGTTTTCGGACGCAGGCTGGCAGCCCTTGGCCCGAGGCTCGACCGCAATAGGGAAAGTCAGCCTTCCGCGGATTTTCCTTATATTGTCGATACAATTGAGATGAGAGGAACGCAATGAGCCGTGGGCGGCCAAAAAGCCTAGCTTCTCTATTCGGTTCGGTTGCGACGTTTATCTGTTGCGGAACCGCGGCAGCCGAGCCTCCGAAAGACATCGTGACGTCAACTCGAGCAGCAGTTTCCGCCGCCCACCTGACGCCCAGGGACGCCGGCTCCCGCTACGGCCAGGCACTGGGTGCCCTCGAGGTCTGCGCCGATACGAAAATGACCGACAGGGCATCGGCGTTGAGCGCTTTATATTCGGGCGCCGACCTCGAAGAATTCAATACGCAAGAAAAGAAGATCTTCGACGCATGGACGAAGGTGAAGCACTGCGTTCGCGAGGACGACCCGAACCAGTGCAGAGTTATCGTGGACGAAAGCTGCGCGGCGGCCATGACCGAAATCGGCCCGGCGGGGACAGCCCTACCGGGATTGTTGGAAGCTTCTCGTCCACCGGAACTACCCCCGGGCACTGGCACGCCGCCACCGGCGGAAAATAAATGACACGCCCTCGATGGCACCCCAAAGCATAAGAACCGCTGCCAAGATCGGGATGATGATTTCGCCCAGGCCCACCGTCAGGAGAAGTCCGGACAACAAATGGCCAAAGTCGAAGCCGAACAGCACACAAGCCTCTACAGCGGCATCGTTTATCTCGCACCCTAGCAGCGGCGCAAGCAGCGCCGCTCCGAGAATGCCGACCAATGGTGCTAACGCCAGCACCATCGAAAATGCGATCATGAACCAGCGAAAGCGATAGAGCACACACGCACCCCGACAAACCGATCGCACAAGTCTTCCGCGATCCGACCAGCCCCCTTGTCCACCTTGGACAGTCGAAGCCCGTTTGTGCACGCCCTTGACCGCTTTGAGGTTAACGCTGAGCACGGACGATCCCACATCCTTACTATTGATCAAAGAGAAATCGCCCCTTATGGCCAGGACGTCGAAATGGAGCGAGGTGAATGGCCGATTTTTCATCGTTGCGCGTAGGGCTTAAGGGGTCGGCAAGCGCGCTTGTGACCGAGGAACGTCTCGCGACGAATGTTGGCAGCGGGAATGTCCCCGTCTTCGCAAGCCCGATGTTGATTGCCATGATGGAAGCAGCGGCAGTTGATTGCCTCAGCAAACATTTGCCGCAAGATCATCAAAGTCTGGGCGTGCACCTTAATGTGACACATACCTCCCCGACGCCGATCGGCTTCACCGTTACGGCGACGGCGACCCTAAAAGCCATCGACGGCCGTAAACTTACGTTTGACGTCGAGGCCAATGACGGGACCGAGAGGATCGGATCGGGCGAGCACACCCGGATTGTCGTTGACACCGCCCGTTTCATGGCGCGCATTGCCGCCAAATCTCCGCCACGACGTTAGGCGAAGCGTGGCGCGCACTCGTTTCCGTTGCCACAAATTCGACTTTCGTCGCGATCCGGCGAACCCATTGGAGCTGCCAATTCATGCGATCGTTGCTTGCTCTCTTGGCTCTCGCCGCCTCGATTGTATTCGATGCGCCCACGTCCATTGCCGCGACCTGCACAGCGAAAGATTTCGCCACTGCCGTCGACCAATCAGGAGCGAGCCTCAGAACGCTGACGCTGGAAGCCCAGCCCAAACTTCAGGAGCGGATGCGGCGCTATAAGGCCGCCCTGAACCTTAGCGAGACGGATTATGAGAATTCCGCGCTGGACGCTATTCAGGATTCCAAACTCGACGAGTTCGACAAGAAAAGCAGCGAATTGCTGATGACCGTAGATTCCCTCGGCCGTGTGCCCGAAGGCGCCGAGCCGGATTGTGCAAAGCTCGATGAGGTAAAAATCGCTGCCGCCGAGCTCAACACGATCATTAAAGCGAAGTCGGACTACATGTTGAAGCGCCTCGACGACAGGATCGCCGAAGCGGAACGCAACGCTCAGCCGGCGAAGCCCGAAGAACCGACGCCTGTGCCGAATCCGGTCCAGACTCCCACACCGACCGCGCCGGTAGCTAAGAAGGCTCCGCCTCCGCCGGCAGTCGCGACGAAACCCGCGGCAGCGCCGACGAAAGGCTGGGCAGCGAATACAAAGCCAAATCAGGATATCGCTCCGCCGCCTCCCGTCGCCTTGAATGAGCCGGATACCGCGCGGGCTCTGCCACCTCCGGAACCGGCTCTGCCTCCTCCGGAACAGGACGGCTATACGATCGACGAAATCCGGGATGCGACGCGCGGCTTCTTCGGGGCTGTATCGACGAACCTCGCAAGCGTCATTGAGCATGCGTTCAAACAGTCTGGGCGACCCACGGCTTACGTGCTCGGAATCGAGGGCGGCGGCGCTTTTCTCGCCGGCCTGCGCTTCGGTGAAGGCACGCTCTACATGCGCTCGCAACCGGGCATCCGAAAAGTCTATTGGCACGGCCCATCGCTCGGCACCGACTTTGGCGCCTCCGGATCGCGGACCCTTTTCCTCATCTACCGGATGGATGATCCGGCCGCGCTTTATCGCAACTTCACTGGGATAGACGGCTCAGCGTATTTCGTCGGGGGGGTGGGTCTGACGCTGCTCAAAGGCGGTCCGGTCATCATGGCACCGATCCGTTCCGGCGTCGGGATGCGTCTCGGCGCCAATGTCGGCTATCTGCGATTTACGGAAATGCCGACTTGGAATCCATTTTAAAGCCGCAAACAAAAAAGGCCCGGCAGAGCCGGGCCTTTTCACTTAAACGCAGGCAAATTTATCAGTTCGCCCCATAAGCGTATCCATTGCGGAATTTCCGATCCCGCGGCGCAACTTTATATGCGTAGTCGCCATTTTTGCGCCGATAGACCTTAACTTTCGTGGGAACCCCGTCGATATCGACGTAGGCGTATCCCTTGCGGTCTTTCTTTCGTGCCGGGCGCGCATCGTAATAGTCATCGCCGCTCGCGCTGTTACCCCAGAACCAATTTTGATTGTCGCTTGCGATGTCTACATTCCTCCGCGAGTCGCGGCGGCTCGCGATGGCCCCACCGCCACGCCAATTCGGGCGCCCGTAGACGCTGACACGCGTGAACTTCAGCCCATGACGCTGCACCAAGTTGTAAAATGTTTTCGCGTTCGCGGGCGCAAGGCGGATGCAGCCGTGGGACGCCGGGGTTCCGAGCGCAGCCATATGAGACGTCCCATGAACGGCAACACCACCATTGATGAAAACGGCGTTCGGCATCGGCGCATTATCGTATCTGCGGGAATACCACATCTTGGACGTCCACTCCGCACGGAAATTTCCCGTAGGCGTCGGATATTGAGCAGTGCCCGATGAGATCACCCAATTGTAACGTGGCTCGCCGTTGATCGACACGGTCATCGTCTGGTTCTTAAGATCGACGGAAGCGGTAAGTGTGGGATCCGGCAGCGGTTGTGGCTTGACGACCGCGGGCTCCTGCTTCGCCACGGTTGGCGCTGGCTCTGCTGCTTTGCCAAAAAGCGTCGTCGTCCCTGACGGCGTCTCTGTGGTCGTTGCCGCTACTTTTGGATTGGTTTGATCTGGCTCAGCCAGCGCCGAAATCGACGGAATGACGGCGAAAAATGTCACCGCCAGGGCAACTGAACGCAACATTAGGGACTCCCTACGCAATACGCGATAAGCTCAATTGTCACTATAGTACGGCGAAAGATGCCGGACTGTTAATGGAATCGACAATAAATCGCCGCCGGTCCAGGCGCGCAATGAAAATGACTTACGAAACTGTTTCCAGCTTCGAATTGAGCATTTTTGATTTCTCGTGGCATCGGCTCGCGTGAAAGCTGAAGCGCCAATAGGTTAGCTGCGCAATTCAACGCCGTTGTGCCTTTAATTGCTCGTATGCTCGCAGCGCCCCGCCTCGTGCTTCCTTGTGATCAACGATCGGCCACGGATAGGATTTCCCGAGCACAACCCCAGCTTGCTCTAGTGTCTCGGCATCGGCGGTCCACGGCGCATGTATTGCGTCAACGGGCAAGCCCGCGAGTTCAGGAACCCAGCGCCGTACATAGTCGCCATTCGGGTCAAACTTCTCGCCCTGCAATAAGGGATTGAAGATACGGAAATAGGGGGCCGCATCTGCGCCACAACCGCGACCCACTGCCAGCTCGCGGCGTTGTTCGAGAGGTCGGCATCGACGAGCGTGTCCCAGAACCAAGCTTCGCCAGTCGTCCATGAGATGAGCAGATGCTTGATCAGGAACGACGCTGTGATCATGCGGGCGCGATTGTGCATATAGCCAGTGGCCCACAGCTCCCGCATCCCTGCATCGACAATCGGATATCCTGTTTTTCCAGCTTGCCACGCTTTCAATTGCGCGGAGTCGCCTCGCCAGCCAAAAGTCTCGAACTCCTGACGGAGCGGCTGCTCGGGTAGCTTTGGAAAATGAAATAGCAGCGAATAAGAAAACTCCCGCCAGGCGAGTTCTCTGAGAAACGTCTCGATCGATTGATCGCTCGCGCCTTTGCCCTTCGCCGCGTCGGTTACCGCCCGCCAGCAGGCCGCGGGAGAGATTTCTCCGAACGCGAGATGCGGAGACAAGCGCGAGGTTCCTTGCTTATCGAGGTAATCGCGATCTCGCGCGTAGCTCCCAAGGTTTGCTTTCGCGAACTTCGCGAGTTGGCCGTGGGCGCCAGCTTCTCCCGGCTGCCAGACGTCTGCTAGTCCTAGCGACCAATCGGGCTTTGTCGGCGAAAGTCGCCAATCGCTGATGTCGTCCGATTTGATTGATCGCGATGGCGATGAAATTCGCTCCAGCGCGGGCAGTGCTTTTGCCAAATTCAGGTCTTTGTTGAAGGCTCGCCAGAACGGCGTGAAAACCTGATAGGTGCCACCCGACGTCGTCCGCATCTCCTCTGGCTCTCGAAGCAGCCGGCTACCATACCGCTTGAAGCCAATACCCTTCTCATCGAAGTGCGACTTCAGGCGCCCCTCTAGCCTAACGGCCGACGGCTCGTATCCTCGTGTGAAGTATACGGCTGTCGCCCCAGCCTCCTCGGCAACGCGCGGCAGCTCATGGAAGGCATCGCCACGGCGTAGGACGAGCTTCCCTCCACGAGCGGCAAGATCTCGGCCGAACGCGACGAGACTTTTCCCAAGCCACCAGCGAGACGCGCCGCCGGCCAACCATTGTCCCGGAGATGCATCATCGAGAATGTAGAGTGGAATGACCGACGCGCCAGATTTGACAGCAGCGGTTAGTGCCGGATGATCACGCAACGAAACCAGACGATGACCGGGCGACCACTCATTCTTCTCGTCGCAATCGTCCCGTCGGCGGCTGCGCCTTAAACATCAGTTCCCAAACAACAGATCGAATATCGTCTTCGGCTTATATCGGCGTTGCGGGCGAGACTCCTGCCTCGCCATTCCATCGATGCCGAAAGGCTGGCCACCGGGGCCGACGACCGCGACATTGACGGGTCGCAGCTGAAATTCGTCCGTGACGCCGTCAATGCTCGCAACCTGGAGACGATCGCCGTCCCACGTCCAGGTCGCGACCCGGCTGCCCCGCCGATGCGGTTCGATGGCCATGACCTTCGTCGCGCCGATATCGATGATTGCCGCAAGCTCGGTCTCTTCCAAACCGCCCTTGCCCGCGATGCGCCCCCCAGAGAACCGCAATATGCCGTAGCCGGCGTACGGCGGCTGCTGGATGTCCCACGCGAGCAGCTTCGGAAGTCCCTCGCCCGTCATCTCGAGGGGAACGCGGATCTGTGGATAGTCGTCGCTTGTCGCCACGTAATCCTTGCCGTGCTGCAGAACGTGCCACTTGCCGAGATCGAGAGAAGGCTCCGGCCTGTCATCGGTATCATCCCCGGAAGCGCCCAAACGCTTCAGCGCATCTGCCGCGAATTGCCAGCTTGGCCTGAGCTGCAGCGCACGACGGAGGTCCATGATGGCAGTATCGGCCTGCCCGCTCGCTTCCTCAATCTCGCCGCGAGCCCAAAGCGCTTCAGGCGAATTGGCATCGAGCTTGATTGCGGTTTCAACATCCTTGGCGCCGATATCCGGCTGGCCGCTTTGCTTGTAGACGTAAGCGCGAAACGCAAAAGCGGCAGGCGAGCGCGGATCGAGCTCGATGGCGCGATTGAGGTCCGCATACGCGTCATCCGACGCTTCCGCCAAGCCATTGGCGAGGCCCCGACCCTCGTATGCCGCGCTCGATTTGCCGTCGAGTTCGATGGCGCGGGAAAAATCCTTGATCGCTGAAGCGGTATTGCCAGCAAGAAGGTAGGCATAGCCGCGGACGACGTAGAGCTCACTATTGTTGACGTCGAAAGCAACCGCTCGCGAAAGATCTTCGATCGCGTCCTCGCGTTGGCCGACGGCCATGCGCGCCTCGGCACGATTGCGATAGGCCGACGCGAAGCGGGCATCCGCACTCACCGCGCGCGAAAAATCCCGTATGGCGGCATGCGGCTTCCCGACGCCGAGATAGGCTAGGCCGCGGCCCGAAAGCGGCGGCGCGCTTGCCGGCATCAGCTCGATCGCTTTGGTGAAATCAACGATTGCGTCGTCCGGCCGGCCGAGCTTCATCTTGGCGTTGGCGCGGTTCGAATAGGCGGCCGCGTATCCCGGCGCGAGAACCAGCGCGCGATCGAAATCCTTCGTCGCTTCCCCGTACTGCCCAAGCGCCAAAAGCAAATTGCCGCGATTGTTGTAGGCAACCGGGTATTCCGGAAAGAGCTCGACGGCGCGATTGTAATCCTCGAGCGCCAGCTTGGTTTCGCCAAGCCGTACGTTCGCAACACCGCGGTCATTCAGGATCGTCGCGCGCCGATCGTTGGCGAGCCCCGTGTCCTTCAGCGCTTCGGTGTACGTCGCAACGGCTTTCGCGACGTCGCCGCGAATGAGTTGAGCCGCGCCTTCTTCGGCACGCGAAGGCGTCGGAAGGCCATCGGCTGCAAGCCCGGTACCCGCCACGAAAGGCGAAGCCAAGACGAGGAATACCGGCGCCGCGCGAAAGCCCCTGATCATTCTAGAAGCAAAGCCCTTTTTGGTCCGTCAGAATCGCGATTCGTAGTCTCGCAGAAGCTAGGGTGCCATTGTGGCCCTGCGGCGGGCAATCGCGAAATCCGGCAGCGGCCGTCCGTCCTGTTGACGCATACGTAAAGCCGCCGTAGGCCAGGATCAGTTCGCTTCGGAAACCAGCACATGAACCTCTGGATCAAACTCATGTGGGTTCTGCTGACGGCTCGTCGCCGCGGCCACCTCGACGTGCCGCGCGACACGTCCGTGCTTCCATTTCGTGTCTGGCCGCATGACCTCGATATCGCGGTCCACATGAACAACGGCCGCTATCTGACCTTGATGGACCTCGGCCGGCTCGACATCATGGTGCGCTCCGGTCTCTGGCGCGAGGTATTGCACCATCGATGGACGCCGATTGCGAGCGCCATCACGGTTCGCTTTCAGCGCGAGCTGAGACCATTTCAAAGGTTCAGGCTCGAAACGCGATTGCTCTGCTGGGATACGACGCTTGTGGTGATGGAACAGACCTTCATCATCGACGGCGGACCTCGCGACGGACAGGCCGCCGCCCGCGCCCTCTTCAAGGGCGGCCTCTACGACCGCAAGGAGAAGAAGTTCGTGGAAATCGCGCGGCTTATGGCCCTCCTCGGCGTCTCGGAAATCAGTCCTCCTGCAACGCCCGAGGTAGAAGCATTTTTGCACGCCGATGACCAGCTCAAACAGGCCGGCAGAGTTTCGTCCTAGCCCAAGCTCGTTACGTCTTCCCCATAAAAAATTGCCTGAAGGATTTCCGGCAAAACGTCGGGGAGATCTTCGGCGATCAGGCCAATTCCAAACTCGTTGGCAGCTGCGCCATGCAGCCAGACCGCCGCCGACGCCGCTTCGAACGGCGGCATATGCTGCGCTGAAAGACCTGTGACGAAGCCGCCAAGAACGTCGCCTGAGCCTGCTGTTGCGAGCCAGGGCGGTGCGTTGGAATTGATTGCTGCGCGCCCGTCGGGCGCAGCAATTACCGTATCCGCACCTTTCAGAATGACGACGGCACCGGACTGCTCTGCCGCTGTTCTGGCGCGATCGACCTTGGAGCCCTGAAGTTCGCCGAAGAGCCGTTTGAATTCCCCTTCATGCGGCGTTAGCACGACCGGCGCTTGCCGAGCCTTGATCGCAGCAAAAAGCGTCGCCGGTTCAGCCGGGCCGTCGCCGTTCCGAGCCAAAAATCCCATACCCGCATCGCCGCGAGCACCCGTGTCCCCCGATTCCGCAAAGGACGTCAGCGCATCAGCGTCAAGCACGACAGACGCCGATGATTTCAGAATGGCGAGAACATCTGCCGCCGTTTCCGCGCCGACGGACGCGCCTGGCCCGATCAACACGGCGTTGCGACGGACATCCCCGAGAAATTCAGAAAGCGCCTTGGCGCCGGAAACGGAGCGCACCATGATCGACGTGATTTGGGTCGCAATGATCGCCGTGGCCGTCGCATTGCCGACCAAAGTCACGAGACCGGCGCCGATCCTAAGCGCGCCCCGTGCTCCGAGCCGCGCTGCACCCGTCTGAAGTGCCGGACCCGACACGACAACCGCGTGCCCGCGATCATACTTATGGCCGCCGTCCTTCGGCCAATTGAAATGCGAAGCCCAGAGGTGCAGAGCATTCTCATGCAGCGCGGGCTTCAAAATTTCGAGCACGCTGTCGGGGATGCCGATATCTGCGACGATGAGTTCACCGCAAAGCTGCCGCCCAGGCAGCAGGACGTGCCCCGGCTTCTTGCGGAAAAACGTCACCGTCCTTCGCGCTTTGATGCAAACGCCCCGCACCTCTCCGCTTGTCCCATCAAGGCCGCTCGGCACGTCGACCGCCAAGACCGGAAGACCGCTAGCATTGACGGCTTCCACCAGTTCGGCGGCGTCGCCATCAAGAGGACGCGACAACCCCGCCCCAAACAGCGCGTCTATGACGAGGTACATGCTTTGCAGTGCGTCCGGCGACGCCGGGCGAATGGGTAGCGGCCAACGCCGAGCCATCTCGGCGGCATCGCCTTTGAGTGCGGACTTGTCCCCGAGAAGGAAGACACGCACGTCGAAGCCGCGATCCCGCAAATACCGGGCTGCGACAAAACCGTCGCCACCGTTATTGCCCGGCCCGCAAAGGACAGCGATCCGCGTATCCGGTCCCCGAGTCATATCGATCGCCGCTTCTGCGATCGCTTTCCCTGCGCGCTCCATCAGTCCGAGGCTCGGAACCCCGGTTTCGACGGCCAGCCGATCCGCCTCCCCCATTTCCGACGTCGTTAGCAATTCATTCATGTCACGTTCCTAAATCCGCGCCTTGAGCCAGAGGTGTTAGGGGAAACTGCCTGTAAATTCAGCGCCGGTTCGGTTTCCGCCCAAACGGCGAAAATCCGCGCCTGAAATTTATACAATCCGCACCGATTTTAGGCTTATAAGGCCCACAGCGACGGCCTCCGACGTCGCGACTGCGCGCTAAGCCAATGACATATGTGATGTTTTTCGCGAACGTCGCAGGTGGCACGGCCTCTGCTAGCCTTTGGGCCACTGGGCAGGCGTGGGTCTCAACCGACATGCTGTCCATGATTCAAGGGGCGAAAATGAAAAAGATCGAAGCGATTATAAAGCCCTTCAAGCTCGATGAAGTAAAAGAAGCGCTACAAGAAATCGGCTTGCAAGGCATCACTGTCATCGAAGCTAAGGGGTTCGGACGTCAGAAAGGTCACACTGAGCTTTATCGGGGTGCCGAGTACGTGGTCGATTTCCTGCCGAAAGTGAAGATCGAAGTCGTGTTGAGCGACGACATGCTGGACAAGGCAATCGAGTCCATTCAAAAGGCCGCGAAGACGGGCCGGATCGGCGACGGCAAGATCTTTATCTCGTCAATCGAAGACGCTATTCGGATCCGCACCGGTGAATCCGGGCGCGATGCCATCTGACAAAAAAGCGAACTATAAAAAACAGACCACGCTTGAACCGGCCTCTTGGTCAAACGACTTGGCACGCGTGAGTTGTAGAAGAACGTCTAGACAGGGGAGTGTCTATGAAGAACGCGAGTGACGTCCTGAAGTTCATCAAGGACAAGGAAGCAAAGTTCGTGGATTTCAGATTCACGGACACAAAAGGCAAGATGCAGCACGTCACCGCCGACGTCAGTTGCGTCGACGAAGGCGTGTTCACTGACGGATACGCCTTCGACGGATCGTCGATCGCCGGGTGGAAGTCGATCGAAGCCTCCGACATGACGCTGATGCCTGACCCGGCAACGGCCCATATCGATCCGTTCTTCGCCCAGACGACCGTCGCCATCTTTTGCGACGTTTTGGAACCGTCAACCGGCCAGCCCTACGAACGCGACCCCCGCTCGATCGCCAAGAAGGCCGAGGCCTATATGATGTCGCTCGGCATCGGCGATAAAGTCTTCTTCGGCCCGGAAGCCGAATTCTTCATCTTCGACGACGTCAGGTTCTCGACCGACATGTATTCGGTCGGCTACGAGATCGACTCGAGCGAGTTGCCGACGAACACGAGTGCCGATGTCGAGACAGGCAACCTGGGCCATCGCCCCCGCACGAAGGGCGGCTACTTTCCTGTCCCGCCGATCGACAGCGCCCAGGACATCCGTTCCGAGATGCTGTCTGTTCTTTCGGAGATGGGCGTCGCTGTCGAAAAGCACCATCACGAGGTCGCTGCCGCTCAGCACGAACTCGGCGTGAAGTTCGGCCCGATGATCATGATGGCCGACCACATGCAGATCTATAAGTACGTCGTCCACAACGTCGCTCAGGCCTACGGCAAGACGGCCACGTTCATGCCGAAGCCGGTCTTCGGCGACAACGGCTCGGGCATGCACGTTCACCAGTCAATCTGGAAGGGCGGCCAGCCGATGTTCGCCGGCGACAAGTACGCCGACCTCTCACAAATGTGCCTCTACTACATCGGCGGTATCCTCAAGCACGCAAAAGCCATCAATGCCTTCACCAACCCGCTGACGAACTCCTACAAGCGCTTGGTGCCGGGCTTCGAAGCTCCGGTGCTGCTTGCCTATTCGGCCCGTAACCGCTCGGCGTCATGCCGTATTCCGCACGTTACGAGCCCGAAAGCGAAGCGCATCGAGATCCGTTTCCCGGATCCGGGCGCGAACCCTTACTTTGCTTTCACTGCGATGCTGATGGCCGGCCTCGACGGCATTCAGAACAAAATCGATCCGGGCCCGGCGATGGACAAGAACCTCTATGACTTGCCGCCAGCAGAGCTTGCGAAGATCCCGACCGTCTCGGGTTCGCTCCGCGAGGCGCTCGATAGCCTCGACAAGGATCGCGACTTCCTGAAGGCTGGCGGGGTCATGAATGATGACATGATCGACGCCTACATCGCGCTGCGCATGGAAGAGAACATGCGTTACGAGATGACGCCGCATCCGGTCGAGTTCGATATGTACTATTCGGTCTGAGAACCGATCAGCGTTTTGAAATTGTCAGGAGGCGGTCCGCAAGGGTCGCCTCTTTCTATTGTGGTTCAGTAGAAAAGCAGTACGCCCGCGCAGACCGCAATGAGCGAGTAATAGAAAAACTTCTGTTCGCGCACGAGGAACCACGTCACGAGCCTGCGCGGAATATCGGCCCAGTTGAAACGGCCAATCGCCCCTAACGTCAGTCCGAGCGCCAGACCGATCATCAGCGAGTCGAACTGGAGACCATCGGTGACCGACCGCACGCTTGCGGGAACATGACCGGAGAACCAGGGCATGAGGGCAAAGAAAGCCGCCGCCGTCATCGCGCCAAACGCGAGCACAGAGAAGAACGACAGAACAGATCGCACAATCATGAGCAATCTCGAGGGCAATCGGGAGCAAGGCTAAACCTTGCGCGAGGCTAGCGCGCGGACGCAAATAAACCGTTAACCACGATTGGTACGGGCGGCTTTTAACGGGCCCTTTCGCGACTCTCTCTGCGTTCTGACACTACTAAGGCCACTCCGGAAACGAGCATGGTTCCGATAACGATTGCGACAAAGCCGTGCACTGGATTGTCGGTCATCGCGATGCCTGCGCAGACCGGGCCGACGAGAGCACCGAGTTGATAGGTGATAATGAACGCGGCGTTCACAGCGGTGAGGTTGCTGGCCGTTATACGTTCACCGATAATAGCGAGCCCCAGCGCATAGAACCCCAGAATAACGCCGCCGATGAGGAATGCCGTCACGACCGCAGCGGTCGTGTCGGTGAGAGCGAACGGCAACGCCAAAGAAAGCAGCATAAAAATGATCACGCAAGCGATCATCAACCCGAAGCGGGACATCTTATCCGACAGCCAACCGATGGGGAACTGAAGCGCGACACCGCCGATCGTCGTGATGGTCAGCAAAGCCAGAGCCGAACCCTGAGACCATCCGGCCGCCAGCGCCACATTCGGGATCAGCGAAAGAACTGTAATCTCCGCAAAGCCTCCGATGAAAGCCGCGACCATCGCTGCGGGAGCCAACCGAAAGGCCGAAGCAACATTGCGTGTACCATCGTGAGAAAATTCCGGCGCAAGTCGCCGGCCGACGATAATCGGCAATCCGGAGAGAGCGGTCACAGCCGCAGCAGCGATAAATGGTAGTGGCCCGACCAAACCAAGAGCCTGGAGCAAAACTGGCCCCACTGCGTAGCCTGTGAAAAAAGCGATTGCATAAATGGCGATAACGCGGCCACGCGTTTCCTCTCGCGTGACCGAGTTGATCCACGTTTCTCCAGCGAGCCACGGCATTGCAAATCCCGCGCTCATAAGGAGCCTTATGGCAATCCAGACCCAGGGGGACTGAAAGACGCCGAGCGCCAGGAAACCCAGGGACCCCGCAAAGCACCCGCCAGCGATTGCTGCGATCGGGCCAACCCTCGAGATGAGCCGCGGCGCGATTGGAAGTGCCAAAAGGACAGCCAGCGCGGGCGCCGCTCCTGCCAATCCGATCATCCATTTGGGTTGATGCCACGCCTCAAACGTCAGAGCCGCGAGTGGGAAACCCATGCCGAACGAAATCCCGACGCCGAAAGACGTCGAAAGGATAGCGGCGAGGCTCAATACCCTTTCGCGATCTGTGGATTCGCAATCGACCATAGACGCCATGCTCGTTCCCTTATTTCAACAGTGTTGGAATAACCCTTGACTTCCCAACCTTCAAGGGCAATTTCAACAACGATGAAAACGAGACACACCCGCGGTCAAAGAGGCCTGGTTGAGGCCAACCTCGTCCAGGCCACGCTGCTGGAAATCGAACGTGGCGGGTTGGACGGCTTTAGCCTGCGTTGTGCCGCGAGAGCTATCGGCTGCGACGTCGCGACGTTGAGCTACCGCTTCGGCTCCAAGGAGGGGCTTGAGCGCGCCGTTGCCGATCGTCTGCACGAAGAGGTTGAAGCACCGAAGCGTCATCTGACGTGGCAAGCACGCTTCATCGCGATGGCAACGGCTTACCGTGAAATCTCAAAGCGGTACCCAAACGCCTTCGCCCTACTGCTGCGCTTTTGGACGACTGGCCCCCGCGATCTTCAAATCGCCGAGGAATGGGCTCAGGCCCTCTACGATGCGGGTCTGCCCGAAGCCGACATTCCCGCAGTCGGATTTGCCACCTACGCAGCAATTCTTGGGGTGTGCGCCGGCGAGATTGGTGGACTTCTCCATAAACCGGACCCGGAAACTTTGAGCGAGATTGAAGGTCAGAGTGACCTGCCTCTCACAAAGAAGCTGCTGCCAATATTTGCCCAGCTCGGAGACGATGACGTATTCGATGCCGCGATCACCAACATCGTCTCAGGGCTCGAAGCTCAGGCCGCAAAGCAGCGCCGATCACGGCAGCGGAGCCGGCGGCCAGGACCGCAACCGGGCACGTAAACCATCCTCAGGCATGAACGCGAGCGAGCACGTCGACTAACGCCTCGGCCAGAACATCGAGATCTTCGTCGCGCCCGCACGAAATACGAATGAAATGATCGAGCCCTTTTGCGCTCGGCTTTCTCACAAAAACGTCCCGGTCGAGCAAACCCTGCAGCACGCGCGCGGCGAATGCTCCGTCACCTCCGCAGTCGACAGCAACAAAGCTGGCGGCTGAGGGAAGTGGTGAAAGGCCGTTGGCCTTGGCAATGGCCGCTATCCGCGTCCGCGACGCTGCAATTCGCGCAACGGCGTTCTTGAGATATTCCTGATCGAGAAGCGCCTCACGGGCACCGACCTGTCCTACGCGATTGATCCCATAGTGATTGCGAACCTTGTCGAAAGCCTCGATCGTGCTCCGCTCCCCTATCGCGTAACCGATGCGCGCGCCGGCGAGCCCATATGCCTTCGAGAACGTTCTGTAACGAACAACCTGAGGGTTCGACACGTCAACGGGCGGTGTCGTGCCCGCCGGCGCCGTATCGCAATAGGCTTCATCGAGAATGAGCAACGTTTCGGAAGGCAGCGCCGCGACGAATTCCTCGATCTCGCTCGCCGACCACCACGTCCCCATCGGACTGTTTGGGTTGGAAACGTAGATCAGAGGCGCCCCAGTCGCTTTCGCAGCCTCGAGCAAACGCGGAACGTCTTCCCGAAATGCACGCATCGGAACGGCATGCACCTTGCCGCCATGTGCCAGTACATGAAAGTCGAATGTCGGATAAGCGCCGTCGGTCGTGACGACGCCGCTGCTGGGCGTCAGAAACAACGAGCAGGTCAGACCGAGCAGCCCGTCGATGCCCTCTCCGATCACGATGCACTCGATCGGCACACCGTGATACGCGGCGATCGCTGAGCGAAGCTCGTAGTTTTCGGGATCGGAATACTTCCAGTTCTCTGCCGCCGCTTCGCGCATCACGGCGACGGCCTTCGGCGACGCGCCAAAAACGCTTTCGTTCGCTCCGAGGCGCGCGCGAAAGGGCCGGCCTCGCGCACGCTCCATCGCCTCCGGCCCGATGAAAGGTACGAGTTTCGGTAAGGCCGCGATCGTCGGCGTAAAAGGAGGACGGGACATTGGCTGACTCGAGTAGGATTTCGTCGTTCAGATCAGACCCAGATCGGCGAGCTTCTTGCGCATGTCGGCCGGCATGGATGCAATCTGATCTTTTTTACCCGATTTGAGATCGGCTGGCGCGTCCGCTGCGTCGAGATACCGCCAGCCCTGGAATGCTCGCCGAGGCGTAGGGCGAACCGGTATCAGAGGCGGCGCGAAAAGAAGAAGACAGCACGGCGTGCCATCGTCCTTCGTTCCATCTTCAAAGCCGATAAGCTTTTGACGTACGAGAATAACGCCGCGGATGACCCAATAGATCGAACCGCCGTCGAGCAATTCCGCCTGTCGCTTCGGTGACTGGAATGTCCGGTGATAGACACAGGGCGCGCCGTCTCGGGTCTTGTGCGGCCGGTGCTCCGCCTGCCAAACGGCAAGATCCTCGATAGAAGTTGCGCCGACACAAAGCTTGACTAGGTGCAATGTCATAGGCAGCGTTTTTGCACCAGCCAGGTTGGAAGAGCAACCAAGCTATCCACACCCCTGTCAGGGCTTGGCGATGCAGCTTCCGGCGTACTGGGCGAAAACCGGCTGGCCGAAAAGGCCGAAATGCCGCGAATGCACAGCTGGATACTTTCCCGTTGCGGGATCGCGATCGTAAATCGTCGTAAGGTTCAAAAAGCCCTCGTTGGCAACCTCGATGAAGGAATTGGCGTTGAGCGCCCGCACGATCTTGAGCGAGCCGGTAGCTTTGCCCGCGAGGATCAGCGTCGCTGACTGATGGTCGAGATCGATGCTCCCGATCTCGAAAGACAAATCCGAAGGCGGAGCGGCCTGATACTTCCCGGCGTCATAGGCCCAGGAATACCCTTTGTCGAAATCGCACGCGAAATGCGTCGGCATGTCATCCTGAGCTAAGGCCGCCGCCGGGCCCACCAAGAGCGCCGCGACAATCAAAAATCCGGTCTGGCCATTCACCATCGCAACATCCCGTTTCGCAAAGGAGCAACCCGGCGCGCTTTGAAACGCCGGCCGCCGAAGCAACACGACTTAGCCGGTAATCGTCAATGACGCACCTGTGTCTGTACTCCGGGTTTGCCTTGAGGCCGCCGTGTATATGTTGTGGGCTGGCAGCTAAACCGTTTTCGCGAGCCGTCATGCGATCCATAATTCTGCCCGCCCTGCTCTGTTTGGCCATCGCGCTGCCGTCCGCAGCCCATGCCAAGAAGGAGAAAGCGCCGACGCCGGACGACAAGCTCAATTGCAAGCAGATTGCGGGGCGCATGCAAGTGCGCATTATGCAAATCCGTGGGTTTGCCGACCGAAAGCAGTCTTCGGGGCTGGCGCGAGGCATACAATCGGGACTTTCGGCAACGATTGGCAACCTCGCGCACGGTGAAGATCCACAGGGCGAATACGCCGCGGACGTTAAGCAGCTCCAGGGCTATAACCAGCGCTTGGTCGTGATGGGTTGCAAAAGCTACGATCTCAATCTTGAGCTTTCTCGGAAGGAGATAGACGACGTGCCGACACCGACGATTCCGGCGCCGAAGAAGGCCAAGGCTCCCGCCGCGTCCGCACCGGCCCAGACGCCTTAGCTCGTTTCGGCTTCGTCTTGGCTGACCATGGCGGCGTTTGGCTGTAAGGTGGCCGAATGACCGACCGCAATTCCCTTACCTCGGTTTCCGAGCCGGCGAATATCATTCCGTGGCCACAGGTGCTGTTTGCCGGCGCCATCGCCGCTGCGTGGTTGCTGACCCAATTGGCACCGTTGCCTTGGCCGGGGCTCGATGACACCCCCGCACACTGGGTTGGGCTTGGCTTTGGCATTGCAGGACTTCTATTGATCGTCTTCGCATTGAAGGCGCTCGTCGAGCATCGCACCACCGTTCTGCCGAACAGAGCCTCGACGGCGCTCGTCGCAACCGGTCCCTACGTCAAGTTTAGAAACCCAATTTACCTTGGCGAAGTGCTGCTGCTGTTCTATGGAGCCGAGATCACCAAATCGATCTGGTTTGTGGCGGCGGGTTTGACATTCGGCGTTCTGGTCACAGCGCTGCAAATCATTCCAGAGGAACGCCACCTCGAAGCGACCTTTGGCGACGCGTATCTGGACTACAAGTCCCGCACACGGCGCTGGATTTGATATCAGACCGCCATGAGCACCGATTACGCCGAAAAGGAACGGGACTTTATCTCCGGGCTCGCCGAAGACACGGGCCGCGACCTTGCGGGTTGGATGGCGGCGATCGCCGAAAGCGGTCGGACCGAACGTAATGACATCATTGACTGGCTCCGCCACCAGGGCTTCCAGTTCTCATGGGCGTCGTGGCTAGAACGCATTCATCACAACGGCGGCCGCCTTATCTATGCGGGCACCACGGACCAGATGCGGACATCGAACCGTCAGCCGACAATCACGGAGACGAATGACGAGCCCCCGTCCCGCGAGCGGCCTTCCCGCGATTGGCCCATTCTGCCGCCAGCAAAGCTTCCCGCCGGCGAGAATATTCAAAATCTGCTGAGCGAAGCAAAAGGCTTGCGCCCCCTTGCAGAGCATGTGCTCCGCGAAATCGGCCGCGCCGTCCCCGGCACCGAATTCGCTATAACCTGGCCGCTCGTCACGATGTCGGCGCCAAGTCCCTTCGCCGCGCTGCATCCCGGCCCGAAAAAGCTTCGTCTCTACGCCAATTTCGGACCCGCAGGCGTAAGTCGCAGCAAGCCCGCTGAAGCCGTTAACAAAGGCACGCCACCTTTCGCCGAGATGCTGGTGCTTGATGATGCGCGCAATATCGACGAGGACTTCCGGCGCCTCATCCGCGCCGCAGCCGGTCGATAGACTGACGGACATTGCCACCCGACGGAAAGATTGCATCTACCATAACATCCGGGCACCATTGATTTGCCGGAATTTTCATCGCCATTGGCGCGCAGCGGAGGCGTCCATGTCGGTTGAGCTGAGGCCCACAGCGGCTCGGTACCTTGCAATTGTCGTTATGCTGGGTTTCTCGGCCGGCGCCCACGCGCAGGCGGCCAAGCGTGATGCCATTGCCGATTGGCTGAAAACGGTCGAAGGCAAGACCGCCGCCAACGGCGCCTCGACGACCCTCGATCCCACCAAAAAACCATTGAAACCCGATGACGATGCGACGAAGGCCGCGCTGGCCGATCCGCGCGACGGCGATCCGCAATACGAGCAGGCCAAAGCGCTGATGGCCGCCATCGACGCGATACTACGGGACGCCGCCGGAACCCGCGCGGGCGCGAGCAAGCTGCCGAGCCGCGACGACTACATCATCCCTCCCTTCTGGAAGGAGACGCGCGAAGATCGCAACGCCAAGGTCCGCAATCTCCTCGATGCGGCGCTTGGTATCGTCACCAACGCGCCTGTCGTCGAAGTGCAAACGAAAGTCGAGCTTCTTCGCCACAACATCCGCGATCTCGAAGACGCGAATGTAAAACTGAAGGAAAAGCAGCTCGTCGCTCCAAAAGACGCGACACTGCCCGGCCTCCTTACGGATACCATTTCCTCGATCGAGGGCGAAATTACTGAGAACAATAAGAAGATCGAAGCGAACCGCGCCGAGATCAAAACCGAGAAGGCAGAAATTGCATCGGCTTTGAAAGACGCAGGCGTCGAACTCGCGCCCGAGCAGGTCGATCTCTTGCTGGATAGCGTGCTCTCCGGCGATCTTGTCCGCCTCGTCGCCGTTTTCAACGCCGCGAAGATGATCGACGGCCAGCTATCCAAGCTCATCGGCTCGACCGGCGACAACATGGAGGCCGCGCGGCGCTATTTTGCCATGCATGCGGCGCTCTTTGCGATGCTGGTTCAAGCGCAGGATGCAACAATCGCCAAAATCGACACGCAGTACCTTCCGAAACTCGACGCCATTATCGCCGACATCGCGGCGGCGCGAGGACGCACTGGGGAATTACTCAAGGCCGAGAACCGTCCCGATCAACAGCGCGCGCTCGAGTCGAACCGCGAAAGCCAGCGGATAGCCGACGAAGCAGCGAAGGCCTACCGGCGCTATCTGCAACAGCAGCGCGAGCAGATCGCGGGTGCCCGGCTCAAAGCGGCGCACGACCTGAAAATAGCAGACAACACCTATGAGACGGTCGAGGCGAGTGTCCAGCTTCGCAACCTGATTCGCGAAAGCTCGACCTCGTTCGAAGCCATTCAGAAACTCGAAGCACCGAGCTTCGATCAAATTTTCAAGAATGACGAGTTGCGTAGGGAATTCGAAGATCTCACTCGCAAACTCGACGTACCCGCGAGCTGATATGCACGTGTGACTGCGGTGCAAGGCTTCTGTTTCCTTGCCGCATCGACTATGTTCCGGCTCGGACTATTAGCTTAGTCCCATGAGCAGGCTTTCGATGGTATTTTCGGGACGAATTAAAGAGAGCGCGGCGGCGACCAGAACATTCGGGTCGCTCCGTATCGACCGACGTGTGCTGTCGACGCCGACGCGTACCATCGCGATCGCAAACATATCGACGGTGAGCGTCGGAACGCACGTTGCGCACAGACCAACCGCGATCTACTGGCTTCTCGCCCTACTGTCTGTCCTCATGGCGCTAGGCTCTATGCGCCCGGACTTCACGTGGGGACCGCTGACGCCCAATGGAGCGACGGTTGTCCTCGGCTTCATCGCCGCGGTCTTCGCCGGTCTCGCACTCCGCCCCGACGACAAGACGCACTACCTGCTGATCTCTTCCAATGATGGAGTCTTGTCGCGATTTACTGCGCCGGACCGCTCCGTTCTTGAAGAGGTCCGCAGCATGCTTACCGACAAGATCAATCGCGATGACGAGTCCATGACGTTCAACGTCAACTTCGAGCGCGGGCAAATCGACAATCTAGCCCATGCCGGCAGCGGCAATAACGCCGGGCACCACCCGCAGACCGCCGGACATCCGGCACAACATACCGTGCAGCATGGCAATAGCGCTCCAGCGGAACGAGCACCCCAGTCCGCGGTACCTAGATCGCGACCGGGACCGGGGTCCGCGGAAGCCACGGGTCAACCCTCTCGCCAACAACGGCCTCAACCGACGCTCGCGGCGGCGTTGAACGGAGCGGCGGCACCGAGTGCGAGCGCCGACGCGTTTGTCGATTACACTGGGGTGTTGCCGGCGATCGTCGAAATGCACCGGTTCTATGCCCGCCAGTCCGGTACGCAACATTTGGAACAGCGACTATCGGAACTCGAGTTGCTGATGCGCGCGGGAACGCCGACCTCATCACAGAAAGTGCGGCTCAGAGAACTTTCAGGCGAGATGTCGCAGATTCTCGGCGCCTATCCGCAGGCTGTCGAACTTTTCGACCACATTGGCGGCTTAGTCTGACAGGCCTTATCGCCGGTACTGCACGAATTCCGTCAGACGGCCGACGCGGTCATAAAGCATGCGGGCCGTCGCGTTATTGTCTTGCGTCGCCCAATACGTTCGCGTTGCGCCACGACGATCGGCTTCCGCGTACGTAGCCTCGATCAGCGCACGACCCACTCCCAGCCCGCGAGCCGCCGAAGCAACAAAGAGGTCTTCGAGATAGCAGTACCAAGTCGGCGACCAGGTCGATCGATGAAAGACGAGAGCCGCGATCCCTAGAGCCTGACCCTTTGCATCGCTGGCAATCAGCGCCATCATATTATCCTCTTGGCCGAGCAGTCGCCGCCACGTCAGCGCGATGACGTCATCGGGTACACTGGCCTCATAGAAGGCCACGTAATCGCGAAAGAGCGCCAGCCATGCATCCTCGTCGCTCGCCACCACCGGCCTGACGCCCACTGCCATCCACTATTCCCTTCGATATGAAATACGCTCTCGACTTGGCACGTCGCGCTCTATGTCAGCCACAGCGAAGCAAGCCCGAGAAACGAGAAAAATCCAACAACGTCGGTGACGGTCGTGACGAAGACGGTGGAGGATACGGCCGGATCGAACTTCACCCGGTTTAGCGCCAACGGAATGAAAATTCCGGCAAGAGCCGCTGCCAGCAAGTTGATGATCATTGCCGCGCCGATCACGAGCCCCAGGCGGCTCGACTGAAACCAGAAATAGGCGATGAGTCCCATGAGGATCGCGAACGCCACCCCATTCAACAGGCCGACAGCCGTTTCGCGAAAAACGACCCGGGCAACATTGGCCGCCGTCAATTCGCGCATCGCAAGGGCGCGGACGGCGACGGTCATGGTCTGCGTACCGGCATTGCCGCCCATCGACGCTACGATCGGCATCAGAACGGCAAGCGCGACCATCTTCTCGATCGTCGCACCAAAAAGGCCGATAACCGCTGACGCCAGAAGCGCGGTAAAAAGATTGACGAACAGCCACCAGAACCTGGGCTTCGCAACTTCGGAAACGGAATCAGAAAGGCTCTCGTCCCCGACGCCGCCAAGAGCTTTTATCTCCGCATCCGCCTCCTCCTGAATGACCTCGACGACGTCGTCGACCGTCACGACGCCGACGAGACGATTGCTTGCATCCACGACCGGCGCCGACATGAGGTCATAGCGTTGAAACTGGCGAGCCACCTCTTGCTGACCTTCGGTCGCGAGGACGACGTGCCGGTCGGGATTCATGATCGAGGAGACGGGCGCCTCGCGCTTCGTCCGGAGAAGCCGGGACAGATCCACGGCGCCGAGAACGCGATGTGTCGGATCAACGACGAAAATCTCGGAGAAATAATCGGGCAAATCATCGCTCTCGCGCATGTGATCGATTACGGAGCCGACCGTCCAGAAGGGCGGCACGGCAACGAAGTCGGCCTGCATGAGGCGACCGGCCGTTTCTTCGGGATATTCAAGGTTGCGCTCGATCGCCTCGCGCTCGCCCGAGGGCAGCTGGGCGAGAATTTCCTGCTTATCGCTCTCTTCGAGGTTCTCGATGACGTAAGCCGCGTCGTCCGTGTCGAGTTCGGTTACGGCCTTTGCCAAAACCTCGTTTGGCAGTGCTTCCGAAACCTGGTCGCGGACGTTCTCGTCGAGCTCTGAGAGAACCTCATAATCGAAGGCGGGTCCGATCGCCTGAATGAGCTCTACGCGCTCGTCGGGCTCGAGGAGCTCGATAACGTCGGCAAGATCCGGCGCCTTCAGCTCTTCGACGAGCTTCGCGGCCGTCCCGGGATGGCCCTCTCGAAGCGCCTCGGAAATCGAGCGGATCAGCTCGCTCGACGGCGGCTCGTCGGTTGTCGAAGCCATTTCGTTGTCGGGCTCTTCAATCAATGTATTGCCTTTACATTGTGTGGGCCGGCCATGCTTTGCCGCCTCGATGGACGTGATCTGTATCTACTTCGTCATCGTTCGATCATATTGCGGCGGACAGCCGCGCAAGCGGTACAATTGCGGCGCCGGTAGACGTCAAATATCGCGGCTATTGAGTAACAGGCCGAAAAAGATCGATGCCCCATAACCGCCGTTGGTTGAACATTCATATTCGCCTCCGTACAAGTCCGACTCGGCTCCCGGCACGAAGCGAGACAGATGCGGCAGGTTTCCGTCTATATCCTGGCTTTTGCGTCCCTTCTGGCGCTTGCCGTCTACTATCCGCTTTCGGCTGAGATAGAAGTCGGCGGCTCCGTTAATGTCGACGCCTGCGCCAGCGATCCGACGCGGCTCGGCTTGTCGCGCGTCGTCGAAATCGACACCGCGGGCGGCGCCGAAGTCGGCGGCGAAAAGCCTGATGCCCAACATTTTCTCAACGATGGTGAAGTTGTCCTGACGTTCGACGACGGCCCGATGAGGTCGGACACCAAACCCATCCTGAAAGCGCTTGCCGACCAGTGCACTAAAGCCACCTTCTTCATGGTCGGCCAAATGGCTCTTGCCGATCCGGACATGGTCAAGGAAGTGGCCGCTGCGGGCCACACGATCGGGTCGCATACTTGGTCGCACAAAAACCTCCGCGCCGTCTCTCTGGCCAAAGCCGAGCAGGAGATCGAGGCCGCGATCTCGACCGTCTCGAAGGCCAAAGGTACGCCGGTCGCTCCCTTTTTCCGGTTTCCATATCTGAACTCGACCAAGCAGACCGAGAGTTATGTGAAGAGCCGGAATATCGGCGCGATATGGATCGATATCGATTCCAAGGATTACCTGACTCACAATCCGAATGTCGTCGAGCAGCGCATCCTTGCGCAGCTCGCCAAGGAAAAGAAGGGCATCATTCTGATGCACGACATTCACGCCTGGACGGCCGCGATGCTTCCCGATCTTTTGAAGCAGCTCCACGATCGCGGCTTCAAGGTCGTCCACATCGTGCCGAAGGGACAGATCGAGACGATCTCCTCGTACGACGAAGCAGCTCAGAAGGCGCTTGCCGCCAAGGCAGCTGCGAAAGCGGCAAATCCCATGGCATCCCGCGCGATCGTGTGGCCGATGTCGCCCACCCCTGAGCCTGTGGCTGGAACAGACGTCGCGTCGGCGTCGCTGGCCGGAACGCGGCATAAAACGGGAGCCCGGCTAAAGAGAATTTCCACGAAGCCGTCTATTGCAGAGGGCGTAGACGGAGAGGACTCCGGGGCTTCGCCGACGCCAACCAAACCCAAAAGGGCCGGCAAGGCGAAGGACGAGGATTCCCCGTGGCAGTTCTTCAATTGATCGCCCGGTCCGCCGGCTGCGATGCGGCACAATCGCTTTAGATTCCCGGCTATTGTCGCCTGCCTGATCTCGATGATTTCAGGAGCGAGCGCGGAATGCGCCGATCCCAAGACCGCCCTAGGCGTCTCGCGCACAGTCGAGATCGACAGCAGCAAAGGCGGCAACTACGGATCCGTGAGCCGCCAGGCCAAAGAGCCCTCATTTTTGCAGCCGAAAGAGGTCGTGCTCACTTTCGACGATGGTCCAATGCCTTGGATCACACGCTCGATCCTCGACACCTTGGACCGCTTTTGCACAAAGGCGACTTTCTTTGAAGTCGGCCAAATGGCGTTAGAGCATCCGACCGTCACGCAAGAAATTCTCAACCGCGGTCACACGCTCGGCACGCATACGATGACCCACCCCTTTAATTTGCCTCGTATGGCAGAAGCGTCTGCAACGGACGAAATCGAGCGCGGGATTGCGGCCGTCGCATTGGCGGCTGGGGGTCCCGTTGCGCCTTTCTTTCGATTTCCGGGCCTCGCCAATTCCGCAGCGCTTATCAGTTACCTCCGCGGACGCGGCATCGTGGTCTTTACAGTCGATGTTGTCTCCAACGACAGCTATATCCCTGACAAGAGCCGCTTGATCGCTCGCACATTGGCGGTCGTCGATCAGCACAAAGGCGGCATCATCCTGTTCCATGACATCAAGGCTGTGACAGCCAAGGCGCTGCCCGATATTCTCGCCGGATTGAAAGCGCGCGGTTATAGCGTCGTTCACATGCAGCCTAAAGAGCCCGTGCAGCTGCTCCCTGACGTCGTCGCCGAAGTGACGATCGACGCCGGCAAGACGAGGAGAAGACGAAAGATCCCATTTTATGCGTCGGTCGAGCCTGACCGCTCCGCAACGACGGCCGCCCTGCGCGGCTACATCAAGAAGAAAGCCGCAGCTGGCAAACGGCAGTCAAGCGATGAGGGGCGCCGCAAGCGGCAAAGGAAATATTGGGCAGCGCACCATCACCGTTCAGCTCGAAGGACTTCCCGCAAGGCCGCGAAGTAACCTTGGGGGGCGAGCTGGCCGTCGAAATCAGGAGGCAGCCGGCGTCAGAGACGGAGCATGCGCCGAGATGGCATCCCGCAGAGCTTGCTCCTTGGTGTGATCGAGCGAAGTCTTCAGTACGACACCGCCCGTACCTTTGATCGCCTCGAAAACCTTGTCTTCCGTCATCTTCTTGATTTCGACGAACAGAGCAGCGCTCCCGGGCTGCAAGCTGGCTGCAAGATCCTTCATGAAATCGTCATTGATCCCGTAATCGGCGAGCGCTCCGCCGAGTGCGCCCGAGGCAGCGCCGACGGCGGCGCCCAGAAGCGGCATGAGAAAGATCATTCCGACCAAGGTGCCCCAAAAACCTCCGGATAGAGCGCCGGCAGCGGTCGTATTGATGAGCTGGTTGAGCTTGACCTTGCCGTCCTCGTGCTTAACGGCGATGACGGCGTCACCAATCTCAATGAGATATTCCTTCTGGAGATCAAACAGCTTCGTTCGCATTTCCTCGGCTTTCGCCTCGGTCGGATAAACGATGACGATGAGATCGGACATGGCGCTAACTCCACCTTTGACGTGAATGACTATCTTCCATCGGACGTTTCCGACTTCATTGCCAACGAAATAGATCAAATTGACGAATGTCAGCCTCTACCGCGCTAGAAAGCGGTCAACGTCGGGGGAAATCCAGCCGGTTCGTCGACGTGGAACGGACTTTTAAGCACGCCGCTGAACCTGTCCGCCGGCCATAAGCTTTCGGATCCTCGCCGCGTCCTCGTGAAGTGTGATCCGCAAGTAGGTCGGCAGGCCGCCATGAACGTCGGCGCCATCGGCGAAAGCGCTGACGAAATCTCCGATCGTCAGCGGCCCGTCGAAGTGACGCGTTACGATGTCGTGATCGGGATAGACCGCCGCGGCATCGTCAATCTCCGTTATCGAAACCATCTCGTTGATCGCATTCCCGACACGCGGGAAGAATTGCTGCCCCATGGCCATTTTCTCCGAAAGCCCCGCATTTCAGCGGAGACGTCAAATACTGATAGGCAATCTACGTTTATGTCGCCCCAGGCTTCTTTCCAAAACGGTCTTTGATTTTTCCGATTGCACGAAGTTGCCGCCTGCCCAGCCGCGATTGACCCAACGAAACTCGGCATTTGCTTTCTGAATTTTAAGACGTTGGACGGGTTCCGGAAAGCTTGCCGCTGGCAAATTCGCGACACCCCCAGCCGAGGCATGCCCTCGAAAGCATCGCCCGTATTTGAATTAAGGAAAGACCACAATGAAGGAAACAACGGCAAATCAGCCGGAAAATCGAACGCCGGTACGCATAATCGCGGCCCACAAAGCAAAACTGACAGCATGCGCTGCAATCATTGCGGTGCTTGGCGCGGGTGCAGCTTTGGCCGGTGACAAATCGAACGCGCCGAATTCGTTGCTGACACCGGTAGCCGATCTGAGCGCTTCGGACCAGGGTCAGCAGGCGGTACCGAGCTTCGCCAGCCTTGTCGAGCGCGTGAAGCCAGCGGTCGTTTCCGTCTTCGTGAAAGCCGAGAAAGTGGACGAAGTATCCGATGCACAGGGACAGGATGATGAAAATCCGTTCCAGGGTTCCCCTTTCCAATTCGGTCCGCAATCGCAAGGCAATAGCGGTCAGCCCCAAACCCACCTCATGCAGGCCCAGGGATCGGGCTTCTTTATTTCCGCCGACGGCTATTTGATCACGAACAATCACGTGGTCGATCACGCCAAGAGCGTGGAAATCATGACGACTGACGGAAAGCGGTATCAAGCGAAAGTCACCGGCACAGATCCGAAGACGGACCTGGCCCTCCTGAAAGTTGACGGATCTTCCGACTTCCCGTTCGTGCGCTTTGCTTCTTTGTCGCCGCGCATTGGCGACTGGGTCGTCGCTATGGGCAATCCGTTTGGCCTCGGCGGCACCGTCACGGCCGGGATCGTATCGGCGAACGGCCGCGACATCGGCTCTGGACCTTACGATGATTTCATCCAGATCGACGCGCCTATCAATAAGGGCAACTCGGGTGGCCCGACGTTCAACCAAAAAGGCGAAGTCGTCGGTGTGAACACAGCCATCTTCTCGCCCTCCGGCGGATCGGTCGGCATCGCTTTCGATATTCCGGCCGAAACTGCAAAGTTCGTCTCCGAGCAGCTTCAAACGTCCGGACACGTCGTGCGCGGTTGGATCGGCGTATCGATCCAGCCGGTGACGGCCGATATCGCCGATAGCCTTGGGCTCAAGGAAGCCAAAGGTGCTTTGGTCGACGAACCCCAGGAAGGCGGCCCCGCATCCCAGGCCGGCCTCAAGGCTCGGGACGTGATCGTCTCGGTCGATGGCAGATCGATCAAGGACGGACGCGACCTTGCGCGCACGATTGCCGGCATAGCACCCGGCAAGGCGATTAGCGTCGCCATCATCCGTGACGGCCACGAGCAAACAGTCGGCCTGACAGTCGGCACCTACCCGAACGAGAAAGCAGCCGACAACAAGCGTCCCACCGACGGCGACTTCAAGCTCGGTATGACCTTGGCGCCTGCCGACCAGGTCGAAGGTGCTGGCTCGCAAGGCGCCGTCGTAATGAATGTCGATCCCGACGGCACCGCCGCCGAGAAAGGCATTCAGCAGGGCGACGTCATTCTCTCGGTTGGCGGTAAGTCCGTCTCGGGGCCGCACGATGTGACGAACGCACTGCGCGAAGCCAAGAAGGACAGCAAGCGCGCCGTCCTTCTGCAATTGAAGACAACACAAGGTGACCGCTTCGTCGCGGTTCCGACCAGTCAAGGCTGAGCAGACTTCATTGTCGGCGGCGGATCACATGGTCTGCCGCCGATTTCCTGGACCAATCACGCAAAAAAACACCGACCCAGCACCCCAGCGACTAGTGTCTGGTAGCCTCCGAGCGCCGTCTCAGCGCTTTGTCGATGCACTGAATCATCATGCCACCATCGAACGGCTTGCTCAGGAAGCCAATGGCACCGGCCGCGTCAACCCGCTCGCGGACTCGCTCCTCGGGAAACGCGGTGATGAAAATGATCGGAAGGTCGTGGCCCTGCTCTAGCAGGTAGGACTGCAGCTCGACGCCGGTCATGCCGGGCATTTGAACGTCAGTGATCAGACATGACGTATCGTGTAATCTCGCGGACTGCAAAAATTCTTCAGCCGACGCGAACGTACTGGCGCCAAACCCGAGCGACCTCACAAGGTTTTCGGTTGCCACACGAACCGCCTCATCGTCGTCGATGATGCTGATCACCGGATCTCGCAACACTTCTGCAATCCTCATCCCTACGAGCGACACGGCAGCGCCGCATCTCCCTCCCCAAAATGCCGCTTCTACCGGAGATTTTAAATTATACGCTGGTTTGTAGCGGCTAAGACGCAAATAGGCCGTCGACAGCGACCGACGGTGCGCAAATAAAAGAAAAAAGCGCGCCGGCTGCGTTCGGCCGGCGCGCTCCGAGGCATCGGGAACATCTGTAGGGGGACAACCCTGGGGGGAGGGTTTCAGATGTCGCGCTGACGCGTCTTATAGGCATTCATCCTGCCTCATGGGCCGGCGGATAATCTTCTTGGTTCGCACCTGATATTTCCGGAACGCACGGCGCACGCGCGGGTCGACGGCAGAGTGATCCCGCCGCGCGGGGGATCACAATCAGGATGTCGCAGTATTCGAGCTCGAAAACGCCCCTGCGGCGACCATACGAAGGTATGTGTCGAGCAATCTGATGATGTATTTCGCAAAACGCTCGTAGAATAGAGCGAGGCGGCAGCAGGCGTAGCTTAAGGGCACGCTCACCGGCCATCCGAATTCGAGCTCAATCGCATCGTCACGCATTACCGCGGTTGAATTCTCCGGCTGGCCTCTCTGATCAATTCGCAAACCAGAGGTCTCGTCCGATGTCGCTCCAATTGTCGTCAAGGTTCGTCGAACACGCCGCACAATTTCAACGCCTTGACGGCCCTCCATCAAGCTTCCAACCCGCGATATCGCGCCAATCGTCTTCCGGTGATTCCGTCTTAGACCGGCTGGCCAAAGCCTTGGTTGGAGCCGGGATCGATCCCGAGAAACTTGATCAGCGTGCCGAAAACGCTATGCGGCTCGCGATCGTTGCGACCCTCTTCGAACTCCCGGTCCCGCCAGCCGCAGAACCACCCGCAAGGCGACCGACCTGCGCGCTGCCGAAATGGCGCCTGAAGCGCGTCGTCGAATATGTGGACGCACATATTTCGGAACGGATTACGCTGGCGTCCCTCGCTGCGGCCTCCGGTATGAGCCGGATGTACTTCGCCAGCCAGTTTCGTGTGGCGACCGGATTGCGGCCTCACGATTACGTGCTGCACAAGCGTATCGAGCGTGCTCAGCACCTGCTCGTCACCACATCCGATCCGCTCGTTGAGATCGCTTTCAGTGTGGGATTCCAGACCCAGGCTCATTTCACGACAATCTTCAAAAAGCTCGCCGGAAATACCCCGCTGAAGTGGCGCCGCGAACAGCAGGTGTGAGCGCTGTCCACGATCGATAACCAACCTTGTCGATGTAAAAACCGGACCTGGCGGCGTGGCACTCGGCCGTGATGTGGCCGGAAAAGCTAATGGAGCCAATCGTCGAGCCCGTGCGTCGCTATTGGCAAACATGCCTTGGAAGGGGGTGACCAGAAAGCCCGTCACGCTCAACGCCGGGGTCGCCGGCACCAATCGATCAACCGCGCAGGCGTACCAACCCAAAAAGTGCTATTTAGTGATTAACAGAAGAACGACGATGCCCCCCTTCCGGATCAATGATGTGATGGCAGCGCATGGTCCTTCGCGGAGTTCCGGAGTGGTCCGAGCGATCTCCATTTTCCAGGGGAAGCACCGACGCCGAAAGCAAAGACGAGCGACGCCTGCTTTTGACCCAGGGCGGTCATCGAGGAAAGCGACTTCGGGCGTGCCGCGACCGACGCTAAGCAGAGAAAGCGGTCATCATTCGGCCTGACCGTATCCGCAGTCCCATTCGTTTCTATCGTGTCCGCGAGACTTTCAAAAGCGGACATCGGGAAACTGACGCGATGGGCCATTAGCGGTCGTCAGCTGAGCCAGAGCGACCGAGGAGTTGAGTGATTTAAATCGATACGGAATATAGTGCGGCTGGGGTCACGGTACAGAGAAACATCAATGACCGATCTCGGGCTCTTTACACGCAAAATTATGGTGGTCGCTTTCGCTGTCCTGAGCTTACCATTTATTTCAAAGCCCCGCGCATCAGAGCCTTTGTGGGTGCGAGTTCGAAGGAGACTAGGAATTGCTCGATCATCATAGTCGTTTTGTTTGGTATGAGTTGAGCACGACCAACGTAGGAGCCGCTAAGACCTTCTACAGCGAGGTTATGGGATGGGGAACCCGCGATATGTCGATGCCGGGCATCGCTTATACCGCGTTCACCGTTAGGAACGCTCCGGCGTGTGGGCTAATTAATTTATCAGAGGAGGCGACAGACAACGGCGCGAAGTCGCGATGGATCGGATATGTCGGCGTCGCAGACGTGGACGCGACCGTCGGCCGTATTAAGCAGCTTGGCGGACTCGTGCTTGTCCCCCCGACGGACGTCTTCGACTTTAGCCGGTTTGCAATTGTGGCTGATCCGCAAATGGCAACGTTCGCACTGGTTACGTGGTTGAGATCCGGCCAAGAGTCGCAGATTGAGCGGGACGCGCCAGGCCGTGTAGGTTGGCACGAACTGCTTACCGCCGATCCGACGGCGGCCCTGGTTTTTTACAGCGCGCTGTTTGGGTGGCAAAGAGGGGAGGCCACGGTGGGCGCGACGGGTACCTATCAACTGTTCTCCGCTGGACAGCACACGATCGGTGGCATTGCCACTAAGCTTGAGACGGTGTCGATCCCATCCTGGGTTTACTACTTCAGAGTAGACGACATTGATGCGGCGGCGAAGCGAGTGAGGGCTGGTGGCGGACAGGTACTCGAGGGTCCCACTGAAGTACCCGGCGGCAGCTGGGTTCTCCAATGCATTGATCCTCGCCAAGCTATATTCGCACTCGTAGGAAAACGGAAATACAAGGCACTCGTCCGCTTCCGGCCTTTCGGATCGAGCGATAACAGCACCACGCGCGAAGTAGCGCCTCTACGTAGAATTCGATTCTATCTCCGGTGCTGTGCCGCGACCGATTGCAAATTGCCCGACTGGTCCTTCCACGTGGAATTCGATCCCCGTCATTCTTGCGAACAGATCGATGTTGGCGATCCCGATTGCACATCCGCCAAGCCCCATATCGGTCGCCATCATGTAGAACGTTTGCAACAACACGCCGACGTCCTTCAGAATGAGGGCATAAGCAATCGAGCTGTACTTCCATGAAACTCGACTAAAGCGCGCCGCAATCGTGAACAGGACTTGCGGGGCGGCGGGTGCACCCATTGCAAAGGCGGCCCTCATCAAGAGTGCCTTGAGCTCGGTTTCACGAACTGCGATAGGGACCAGCGCGTGTCGTTGGGCATCATAATGATAAAACCCCCGTGCAAGCCCTTCGCAGTTGTCGACCGCGATATAAAGCTCGAGCTCGTAACAGCCCCCAGCCGACGGATACGGCCTGACGGTGTAGGTGCTTGGCGGAAACTCGCCGAACTCGAACGGGGTTGTTTTTTCGGACAGGATATGGGCGGTGGCATCGAGAAAACGCGCGAGTTCATCGAGCAGAATTGGCTGTTCGCCATCAAAGTTGCGGATCGAGCGGCGTTGACGCAGAACCGTTGCCACCGGCGAGAGCGCTTCCGACTCGGTGGGCGAGAATTTGCCTAGGGCGATTTTCTTTCCAGGCCATGGCGCCCTCACTGCCGGCGGCGGAGAGATCGTTTGGGCATATAGATAAAGTCCGCCGAGAGGGTTGGCATGGCGCCCTTCCGTGCTGCGCGCATGGAAAAGAAGATCATGAAAATCCCAGAGAACGAGATTGTCGTCACCTTCGACTGATCGGAGGCCTCTCTCGCTGGGGGTCTGGGTGCTCAAGAGCACTTGGCCATCGAGGAGCAGAGCGAGAAGCTCGAATCCCGGCAACCCATCCTGCCGACGGAGGTCTTTGACCAGTTGCGGCGTAGACAGGATCGCCAAGGTGGTTGCAACCTTCGGATCGCATATTTTGAACAGCGCCTCTGCGCGTGGCGATTCCAGGACCAACTCATTTCCGCGCCGCCGCAAATAAGCGAACCGGGACAAGACGAGAGCGTCTTCATCGTGGAGACTGGACAAGCGCGGCCAATACTCGGAAACCTGCGGCTCGATGACGACCAGGTCCTGGCCGTTCGGGGAGGCCTCGAGCCGGTATTCGACCAGCCCGTGCCTAGCCAATCGCCGGATTAATTGCTCAATCTCTTCGTCGACGCTTTGGCCGTCGGCGACAAACGAGCTGAACGGCAGGCCGATGCCAAGCTTTTGCGCACGATCGGCAACACCTGCGCTGAACTCTCCCAAACTGACTGATTGGCCAGGAAAAATGGCGACGATTTCTCTGCCCGCCGCTTCGAGCTTAACCTGAGGTCGAAGCCTGGCAGAAAGAATTGCCGTGCCTTTCGATCGCGTTCGCGTTGTTCCAGGGGTGCGCATAAGACACTCAAGTTCGCGGGTGATGCGGATTGAGCTCGTCCTCTGACAGGGGCAAATCTCGCAAACCGAGCTTTACCGGGATATCGTAAAGCCGTCCCGCCGCGAAGCGGCGGTAGAAATGTCGTAGTCCTGGTACGATCACTCTGACGACTGGCACCTCGATGTCGGGTCGGGTCTGATCGAGAACAAGAAAGTCAAGACCCGCCTGCTTGGCAACGCGGACGCACGTCATGACCTGCTCGCGGCTGTCGAGACGGCTGAAGTCTGAGCCGAATGCCGGCCCGACTATACCAGAGGGAGCTAGATAAGGATGATCCGCTAGCCGCAATTCACTGGAACCCGCCTGGCTCCACAATTTGCCTGCACTCCGGCATCCGACGAGACCGATGGACAGAAATTGGTTCAGCTCGGTCAGCGTGCGCAGCATGGCAATTCGCGCATCGAAGTGTGCGCCGGAACCGAATTCAATCTGTTCGTGCGAGCCGTCCATCCAATGGCTTACCGCCACAAAGCTCGGAATCCCGAGATCGCTTGTGATATCGAGCACCCAGAGTCGACGCCCGGTATCGGCAAACTGGATTTGAAGATCACGGATATAAGGGTCATCAAATTGACTGAGATCCACTTCAGGCCGCTGGAGCCGATTGTACCACCAGATCGCGTACGAATCCCGTTCCACGAGTTCGAGAAAGCCTTGGACGATTGCTTCCTTGAGCGTGTTGCCCGCTGCGCAGCCGTTAGAATCCGCTGGGAGCAACTGTGGCCAGCCAGGGCCCCTGTAAAAAAAGTACAAAAGATTGGTCGGAAAATATCGGAATTGTTCGTCACTTAGAGACCATGCCGGCGACCATTCGATCTTGGCTGATTGATCGAATGGGATCAGCAATTGGGACGATTGGTTGGGCGAGAGGGTCGGAGCCGGTTCGCTTCCATACTGCGCGTCGCTGAACAGCATTACGTCGTTCGGATGAATGGCATCGCCGGGCGGGAAATCCTTGAACCGTCGCGCTACTCTGATCTCGTCACCTTGAAAAACGCCAGAATAGCGCTCTATCGCCTCCATGAGCGCGCTGGCCTCTCCTTGATCGGAAGTGCTGCCTTTGCCAAAGCTGCCGCCGCTCAGTCCTGCCTTGAGTTCTTCCACTGTCTCGGGGCGAGCCGCAAAGTTATGGGTGGCAAAGTAGTTGGTGTTCAAAGGTAAGTCGGCCTCAATTCGCTCTAAACGCGAGACGACGCCTGTGAGGGGACTTACGTGCTTTCGGAAACGTGCAACCGTGGCTGCGGGCGAAACGGCTCGATATCCCCCACTCGTCATAATCAGATTGTCACCAACACCGAGTTCGGTCGGCTTGGGTGCACGGCCCGGATTTCGTAACTCCTTCCGACCGCACGTCGGGCATTGGGGGCGAGCCGCCACATAATGCTTGACGACGGTTGAGCCAAGCAGGTCCAAGCTGATTACGTGATCGCGTAGCTCTGTGCGGAAGTCGGCGGCGATTGCTTTCGCGACTTCGACTGCCGCCACCTGGATTCCGCTCTGTCCGAGCGTTTCACGAACAAGAGGCGACGTCACAATACGGCAAGACCTTGTGCGGTCGAGAAACGCCTTAACTTCACGGTTCCGTCTCATCCGCTCTGCAAGGCAGGACCAGCAGGCGCTTTTGCCCGGACGGAATATTGGTCCAACAAGTGGAAAAACGCCGGACGGCTGTACCATTAGCCATGGCGTAAGATCCGACAAATGCCGTCGGTTCAACTCAGCCAGCCGATCATCGAGATAATCGTTCACCAATGTGACGGTTATGTCTGCGGAACGCGTCGTTACGCGAACGCCCAGCCGCTTCAAGGCGGCAGTAAGTTCGCTTGCGCCCTCAACGTCTATCGATTGTAAGCGCACGCTAAGCTTCTGGAGATTTCTTCCTGCTGCCTCCGGCGAAAGTCCGAGACTCGCCCAATACGCGGCAGCGACGCCTAAAGAAAACCGCGACTCCCGGATGACGAAGCGGCGGTCGATCAAACGCTCAAGCGCTTCACGTATTCTGTCGGATGGAAAATCCCGCTCCAGCTCGCGCACAAGGGCCCGAGCGCTTTTCCCGGGTCCTATTGCCGGCGCAAGCGCGCAATAGAGCGCTCCATGAAGAAAGAACTTGCGGTCCTCGGAATAGAGGCACACGACATCGGGCGGAAGTACATAGACTGTGAAATTCGGCGCGAAGCGCAGAACCTCTCGTGTTCGCGGAGGCGCACCTTTACCTTCCCCGTCAGAGATAGGCTCTATCGCGGGAGATAGATCCCCCGAATTGCGAAGGGTATGCCGTTTAGCTCGCACGCAAGCATTTCTTTCGTCGCACTCGCGTGCGCAGCGCTACAAAATAGAACTCGGTATCGACATGTAGTTGTCTACCAATCGGTGCACCAGACTCGACGGCCATTGATCCAGCACCAATATCCTGAGGCGCAGCCGCCGCAGCCGCCCCCGCAACCTCCCCAAAAGAGGCCAACGCACCCGCAACCGCCTCCACAGCCGTGACGGCAACCTCCGCAACCGTGACGGCAACCTCCACAGCCGCCGCACGCGTGACGGCAACCTCCGCAACCGCCGAAGTGGCGGCACCCACCACAACCACAGCCGCCGCCGCATCCGTGACGGATCAGTTGTAGGCCTGGTAAACTACCGTCGTGTTCCTTATCGAGGACGTAGAACGTCGCAAGACTGACATCAGCGATTTCCTCTTCGCCAATTGCCAAGTCTTGCTTGTCCCACGTGTTCTGCGTCGGAACAGCTGCCGGCGAACTCGGCATAGCGTACGCGCTGTTAGCCAGTGATAACGTCAGTCCTGCAGCCCCCATTACCGGTAGGGCCTTGCTTCGCCGCTTTCGTTTGGAGCTTGGCTTTACATTTGACATGACAGAGCCCTCCTAGAGGATTAATGATCATAGGGCTGCTACGCCTACTACACAACCATTCGGCGCGGACGATGTGCCTAGAGCCGTCGCGGGCCTCAAAACAAAAAATTCGACGAACTTGTAATAAGCGCTTGCCATTCCGATACTCCATCGAACAAGCAAGGTTCCATAGATCAAAGGAAATTCTTGCTTCTCACTCGAGCGGTCGGAGGCTTGTCGATCGGCCCGCGCACCGCGCCATAAGCCTCTTCACCGGTGCGAAATTATCTTGACCCGATGAAGCCCGCGACGAAGAGCTTCGCTCGCCGCTTAGTTTCAGCAAACGACGAGGGAGATCTAATCGTCCGAGAGATCGATTTCGCTCATGACGTTGTCGTCGCCGTCGCAAGCGATCTCCTCGTTCAACCCCGGTTCCGAGAATTGCACGATCCGCAATCCAGGAGCTTCCAACACCAGTTGCGCGGGCCCGATATCTTTCTCATAAATGCGAATAAGTTCCGTGCATTCCGCGAACCCCATAGGCTGGACAGTTAACTGCTGCTCGGAATCGTCGGAAGGCTCGGTGAAAGCAAGAAGAGGATCAGTCATTGCTAGCAAGATCGCGGCGCCGAGCGCCCATTTCAAATTGCCCATGGCAAATTCCCGATGTTGATGTGTCGGGCTAACCCTGCGGTGTGGCTTATACTCGCGGCTCCCTTCCCACTCTAGTACAAGAAATGGCGAAAGCGGGCGCAGGCAACTTTTAAGGCTTGCTTGCGCAGTACGAGACCGCTCTGTTCTGCCCGGCGCTTCGTCGATGTCCGCCCGGGGTCAGAAGCGGAAATGTGGGGAGGGAGCGTCGCTTCCCGCTTATCGCTTGAAACCAGATATCTGTAGTAGCGCGCCTGCCGACGTCGTGGTGCGTCGAGACATTGTCCGCTTTTGTATATCTGCCGCGTGCATCCCGAGGTCGCGATTGCGCATATGTGGCCGCCAGCTGATGAAAACGGTCTGGCCCTTGTCTTCAGCGAGGGACAATATCGAATACCCTCCTTTCTATGTTGATACCGTCATGTCCGATTATGTCTGGCAACACGATCTAGAGGGCGAGCGTATTCGCCTACGGCTGATGTCGGACTTGCTCGATCCCTCCAGTGAGTTTCATTTAACTCGCATCGGCATCACGTCGGGCTGGCGCTGTTTGGAGATCGGCGCCGGGAATGGTTCATTGTCAAAATGGCTCGCACAGGGTGTGGGACCTAGTGGGCATGTCATCGGGAGCGACATTCGTACGGATTTGATGGAAGGGATAGCGGGCGGTAATTTAGAAGTTTGCAAATTTGACGTCGTGCACGACGAACCACCGGGTACATCGTATGATCTCATCGCTATCCGCGCGCTTTTGCACCACCTTCCCGAACGCCGCGAGGTCGTGCACCGGATGGCGCACTGGCTCAAACCGGGCGGGTGGCTGTTTGTTCAAGAACCCGACTTTTATCCCACATCGACCGTTGAACCGCCGTCGCAAAAGAGGTTCTGGGAGCAATTCATACAGTGGGCGGCATCCCATCACATTGATTTTTACGTCGGGCGAAGAATTGCCTCCTGGCTGCAGACAGAAGGCCTGCTCAACATTAACTCCGAAGGGCACGCAATCGTTTATAACGGCGGATCCGAATTCGCGAAGTGGTGGGACTACGGAATTCGCGAAGTGGCAGAGAAGCTGCAAAATGAAGGTTGCGTTTCAAGCGCAACGCTAGACGAGTACTTTGCGCTGTATAGTGACCCAACGTACTGGACGACCTCGATATCGTTTGTCGCGACGACCGCACAGCGCCCAAAAGCACGTCTGCAAATCATCATCGTGAAGCGGAAATCTGGGGTCCGACGCGATGGGACCGACGTTTCGAAATCAGAGAGCGTTAGGGTTGCGCTTCGTCCGCTGCTGGGTGCAAACTGAACGACGGCGGTCATGCGTTTGAATGAGCGCCATCGCCTCCATGTTTTAGATGGGGAGCTGCGATATGACCCCGTGGGAAATCCGCGCGATCGAACTCGCTAACTGCAACTGTGCGTACGGCTGCCCGTGTCAGTTCAACGCCTATCCGACGCACGGCCACTGCGAAGCCGTTGTATGCAACGAGATCACGGAAGGCCACTACGGCGACGTCAAGCTCGACGGCTTGCGGTTTGGCGGCGTGTTCCAATGGCCTAAGGCCATCCACGAGGGCAACGGCAAAGCACAACCGTTCGTCGACGAGAGAGCTACGCCCGCACAACGTGAAGCCCTCCTCAAGATCATGTCGGGCCAGGATACCGACCCGATGGCGACGGTCTTCGCTGTCTTTGCGTCGACGCTGGCGGAAGTTTATGATCCCGTTTTCGCTCCGATCGAATTCGATGTGGATGTCGATGCCCGGAAGGGCAGGTTCAAGGTCCAAGGGGTAGCTGAATGCCACGGTGAGCCGATCAAAAACCCGGTCACCGGTGCTGAGCATCGGGCCCGCATCGATATTCCGTATGGGTTCGAGTACGAGCTGGCCGAGATGGGCAGTGGCAGCGCCGTGACGCAGGGCAAGATCCAGCTGAACCTGAAGGACAGGTACGGTCAGTTCGCCCGTCTGCACCTCAACAATCACGGCGTAGTCAAGAACCGGCCGGTATAGACGTCATGAACCAGCAATTCACCGCGGTCGAGGTATTGCTTCGGCGCGAGCGCTTTGTCGTCGTCGCCGGTCTGCTGCTCATCACTGCGCTTGCTTGGTGGTGGGTCGCAAACGGCGGGGGCACCGGCATGAATGTGCTGGCCATGACCACGTGGCAGTTCCCGCCGCCCGTGCGCCCTTCCGTGATCGAAACGTGGACACCTGGCTACGCGCTTGTGATGTTCATTATGTGGTGGATCATGATGATCGCCATGATGACACCCAGCGCGAGCCCCATGGTCCTCCTTTATGTGCGTGCTTACCGGCACGAGCAGGGTCAGGGCAAGCTGGCCCCCGGCATTGTGCCGAGTTTCGCTTTCGTGCTTGGATATCTTCTTGCGTGGGGTGTCTTCAGCGCCATCGCGACCGGACTGCAATGGGGCCTCGAACGTGCGGGCCTCATTCATCAGATGTTGATGTGGAGCCTAAATCCACTCTTCTCGGCCGCTCTCCTGATCGTAGCGGGTGTTTATCAGCTGACTCCGCTCAAAACGGCATGTCTCAAGCATTGCCGATCACCAGCGCGGTTCCTTTCCCAGAACTTCCGACCTGGTGTCGCTGGCGCAGTCAATCTCGGCTGGAGACATGGCCTTTATTGCCTGGGATGCTGCTGGTTCCTTATGGCGCTCCTATTCGCCGGCGGGATCATGAACTTGATTTGGATCGCAGGTCTTGCGGTTTTCGTTCTCATGGAAAAATTAGCGCCGAAGGGTGAGTTAGTCGCCCGAATCTCCGGTGTAGCTACGGTGGTAATCGGTCTGTTAGTAGCAGCCGGAAGATTGGGCAACTAGCCGACACAAAGCGGTGCCTGTCGAGCAAGTCGGACGCCGAGAGGTGCAGAGCGTAAGGGCAATTGCGACAGCGTCACAAGACTATACGATAGTCGTGAGAATGGGTCCTAGGTCGGAATTGGCACTCTGGAGCTCAGGCGTCGCTTCCGATCCTGACCTGAAAGCAGACATCCGAAGCAGTGCGCCTGCCGAGATCAGAACGCACCGAGACCATGTCTGCTTTTGTATAAATGCGCCGGTCGGCAGTTCCCGCGGGCAGACGCGACGCACTTCTGCTCTTGGCCCGTTGCGGACAACTCTCACTAACGCCAAAATAACTTCATAGACAGGACCCACGAACGGGCGGTCGCAGTGAACCAGAAACAGCAAAAGCACCTCTCCGAGATATGCCGATGCGGCAAGGTGAAATTGGAGGCAGTCGGCCGGCCGATTCTGACCGCCTCCTGCTATTGTGCGAGTTGCCAAGAAGCCGGAAGTCGCTTCGAGCAACTGCCTTCCGCGCCACCCGTCCTCAATCCCGACGGTGGAACAGACTACGTCCTATATCGAAAGGATCGAGTGCAATGTGTGACGGGGCAGGAGTATCTTGAAGAGCACCGGCTCAAGCCTGATTCTCCGACCCGGCGGGTCATTGCCACATGTTGCAATTCGGGCATGTTCCTCGACTTTACCAAAGGACATTGGCTGACGATGTACCGGAACCGCTTTCCGGCAGGTGCGCCGCCCATTGAAATGCGGGTCATGACACAAGACCGACGAGACGGCGTTGCGCGACGGCACGCGAGCTGCCAAGCGCCTCGTCGGCATTCTTCTCGCAGGGATTTCGACGCGGACAAAATAACAGCACTTTCAAAGGTTGGCTTTCGGCGAACTGCAACACCCGGATGTCTGTTGTTTCTCGTTTTCGATCGACTACGGACATGCCTAGTTCAATCCAACCTCGGAGACATCGACATGGGCAACATCTCTGCCGCTGGCGTTTTCTCGCTGGGAGGGCGCACGGTGAACGGATTGGGGTATGGCGCCATGCAGCTTGCTGGGCCAGGCGTGTTTGGTCCACCGAAGAATTGCAACGCTCAAGCGAACGGGGACGGCGTCTCGTTCGTTGCTGACCGTACCGGCTTTGCGACCGCCCAAAAATTCGATATGTTTCTCGGTTAGCACGGCTGCCGACGACGAGATCTCATAATCCTTGAGCTTGAGGAGGGTTGGCCCGTTACCTATGGTTGAGCACCAAGAGGTCATTTCGACTGAAAACCCCGAAAGTAAATCCGAAAGCGTGCCACAACGTGGCATTTCTGGTTTGGTAATTGACGGGGAATTTGAGCGAACGGAATGGCCTTAAACTCTTGAATTCATTGGTCTGGTGCGGTTGAGAGGACTCGAACCTCCACGCCGTTTCCAGCGTTACCACCTCAAGGTAGTGCGTCTACCAATTCCGCCACAACCGCAGTTCAGACCCTTGGATCTGGAGATCGCGAAGGGCGTTTGGCGTGGCCCAAATCCGCGAAGACGCCGACGTATCAGAGCGTTTCCTCGAACGCAAGCGGCAGATTGGCCAAAACCGGCAACTAGGCTCGAACGGCCTGGACCAACTCTCTATATATATAGTTGGATATTTCGCTGGTCGTTGATCGGCCCGATGCAGGCGGGAGCGCTTTAAGGCTACCCGAGATTCTTGCGCCCGTGGCAGCCGAGGTCGGCCAAGATTGATAGCGATGCCATCCAAAATACTGATTGCAAACACATCCGCACCCGTCGATTGGGCCATCAGCAATGGCTTGGTCGACTACGATTTGGCTCTAAGGGTCATGAGCCGGCGCACCTTGGCAATCCGCGAAGGACGAGCAGGAGAGCTCGTCTGGCTTCTGGAGCATCCGCCGCTCTACACGGCCGGCACGAGCGCAAAAAAAGAGGACTTGCTCAATCCGGGATCACTTCCGGTATTTCGCACCGCACGCGGCGGGCAGTTCACCTACCACGGCCCGGGGCAGCGCGTCGCCTACGTCATGCTTGACCTTGAGACGCGTGGCCGGGATATCCGCGACCTCATCAATCGTCTCGAAGCGTGGCTGATCGAAACGCTCGCCGAGTTCAACGTCACTGGCGAAACCCGGCGCGACCGCGTCGGCATCTGGGTCAGACGTCCCTCAAAGGACCAGCCGGTCGAGGATAAAATCGCCGCCATCGGGCTGCGCGTCAGCCGCTGGGTATCGAGCCACGGCATAGCGCTCAACGTCGATCCCGATCTTTCGCAATTCGAGGGGATCGTCCCATGCGGCATACGAAATCACGGCGTCACGAGCCTGGCCCACCTCGGTCTGCCGGTAACGCTGCATGATGTGGACGTCGCGCTCCGCCGAAGTTTTCAACAGATTTTTGGACCGACGAGACGCGTCGACGCCACCGAACTCGAAGCTGAGCACTGACTCCCGCTCGGCGGGTGATGCCCGAAGCCAAAAGAAAAGGCGCCTGTATCCGAGGAGGATACAAGCGCCCAATAAGCTATGCCGCAACCTTTTCTCTACCCTACTTTCCCTCTCCTGAGGCGCTGCCAATAGGAGGCGCGACCCCTTTGCCGGGAGAATCGTAGTAGAGAAAACCCCCTTCGACCGAGACGCTTTCCGAACTTTCCAGTTCGTACTCGTCATTCACATTGTCGTTGAGGCGGATGATGCAGCTCTTCTGACAGACCCCGCCGATCACCTTACCTATTGGGAGAACCTCGTCTTGATGGGACGAGCCCTCGGTGATGGTGAGCTTGACCTCGTTATCACCTCGGTTGGCAATCGTGGCTGCAGAAGCAGCCGAGGTCATAAGAAGAACTGCGATCGCGCGAACCGTAAGGGCCAGAAGGTCAAAACGGCCGCTCCTGCGATCGCGGCAGAAGGTCATTACTTCTTCTTCTTCGCTGCCTTTTTGGCAGGAGCCTTCTTGGCGGCTTTCTTTGCAGCTTTAGCCATTTTAAATCGTCCTTCCGTTTTGATCGTTGACAGACGCACGTCTGTCGACCCGACTCGAGTCAGGTCAATTTTGACATTGATAAGATTCAAGACAATGCACAAACGAAATTTGACGTTTGGTGATATCGGAAATTTCGATAGATAGGTATTCGCCTCATCGATGGGGATCTCGCCCGATGGACGTCAATCTCGCTCGCACATTCCTCGTCGTTGCCGAAACGGGAAGCTTCGTCGACACGGCGCGCAAACTGAACATCACCCAATCCACAGTCTCGGCGCGCATCAAAGGCCTTGAAGATCTGCTTGGACGGCCCCTTTTCACGCGATCCAAGTCTGGCGCTGAACTAACAGGCGCCGGTGAGCTCTTTCAGAAGCACGCGCTCGCGATGGTGCGCGTTTGGCAACAAGCTCAGCTCCAAGTTTCGCTTGCCGATCAACATCCCGAGCACGTTTCCGTCGGCGCTCCATTGAGCCTTTGGAGCGGATTCCTGATGAAATGGGCCTCTGGATTGAGGATTCAGATCCCCGGCATCGCGGTTTCTGCCACCGCGGGAGCATCGGCGGTCTTGAGCCAGCGCTTGATTGAAGGAACGCTCGACCTCGCAATCATGTACCGGCCGTCCCCGCCTCCTGGCCTTACAATCGAACACTTGTTCGACGAAGAGTTCGTGCTGGTCTCATCCGCAAAAGCGACAGCGCGACGTGGCGTTAACGACTATCTGCTTGTCGATTGGGGAACCGACTTCGTGCAAGACCACGCTGCGGCGTTTCCGGAGCACGCAAACCCCGCGATCAGTCTCGATCTCGGCCCGATGGGTCTCGATTACCTGCTTGCAAACGAGTGCTCGGGGTATTTTCCTGCCCGCATGGTGCGAAAACTCATCGCAAGCGGCAGAGTGAGAGAGCCAAAACGGGCACGAAAGTTTGTCTACCCCGTATATATGGTCTATCCGGAAACCCGGAACGAAGAGGCTTACGAGCCCATTCTGCGGGGTTTAAGGCGCGCAGCAGCAAAGCTCGGCTGACGATTGAGCGTCCGGAGCGGTTCGTTTGTTCCGATTCGGGACGCTGGACTGCCTCAGGCGAACTCGAGGATGACCGCATCGACGGCGAGGCTGTCGCCGGGCTTCGCTGCAACCTTCTTCACCTTGCCGTCGCGCTCAGCCTTCAAGATGTTCTCCATCTTCATAGCCTCGACGACCGCCAGGTTATCCCCAGCCTTTACGTCCTGCCCCTCCGTAACGTTCACGGCCTTGACGAGCCCGGGCATCGGACACAGCAGGAATTTCGACATGTCGGCCGCGACCTTGATCGGCATGAGCGCAGCAAGCTCGGCCTCGCGCTGCGTGTAAACATATGTCGGTGCCTGGATACCGCGATAGGAGAGCGTCATCCCATTAGGTATCGGGCGCACCTGAACGGCGACATCCGCCCCGTCGACGGTTCCGAACCAGACGGGCTCGCCCGGCCACCACTCCGATGTGATCTCCATCGTCTTCGTCGGATGGCCGTCGGCATCGAGGATCGACACATAATACGGCCCCGGGATGACGCCCAACGCTTCCAGTTCGACCGTGGTCGATCCAATTTTGACGACGCGGCGCTTGGCGAAGCTGACCGGGTGCCCTGTCATCTGATGCGTAATGTTGCGCCGCCGCGCATTGCCCAGATGATCAATGGTGCCCGCCACGGCGGCGAGCGTGATCAGATCCTGCCCTTCGGGCTCGCGAGGGGTGAACCCTTCCGGGAACTCTTCTTTGATGAAGCCCGTCGAAATGTTGCCAGAACGCCAGCGCGGATGCTGCATCACGCAGGAAACAAACGGAACGTTGTGCTGGATGCCGTCAATATAGAATGCGTCGAGCGCCGCTGACTGTGCATCGATGGCTTCGAGCCGGCTGGGCGCATGCGTTACGAGCTTGGCGATCATCGGATCGTAAAACATCGAGATTTCGCCGCCCTCGAAAACGCCGGTGTCGTTGCGCACGGTCACCCCGTCTTTCGTACCCTCTGCCGGCGGACGGTATTTAACCAGGCGGCCGATCGAGGGGAGGAAGTTCCGGAAGGGATCTTCGGCATAGACGCGGCTCTCGACGGCCCAGCCATTGAGCTTGATGTCCGACTGCTTGAAGGGAAGTTTCTCGCCGGCCGCGACCCTGATCATCTGCTCCACGAGGTCGATCCCGGTCACAAGCTCGGTTACCGGATGCTCGACCTGTAGGCGGGTATTCATTTCGAGAAAATAGAACGAGCGGTCCTGCCCGGCAACGAACTCCACGGTGCCGGCGCTGTCGTAACCCACCGCCTTTGATAGTGCGACGGCTTGCTCGCCCATGGCCTTTCGGGTCTTCTCATCGAGCAATGGCGACGGTGCTTCCTCCAGAACCTTCTGGTTCCGGCGCTGGATCGAACACTCGCGCTCACCGAGGTAGACGACGTTGCCGTGCTTATCACCGAGCACCTGGATTTCGATGTGGCGGGGATTTTCAATGAACTTCTCGACGAAGCAGCGGTCATCGCCGAACGACGATTTGGCTTCGGAACGAGCCAGCTCGAAGCCCTCTGCCGCCTCTTTTGCGTCATAGGCGATGCGCATGCCCTTGCCGCCGCCGCCCGCGGAGGCCTTGATCATCACGGGATAACCGATCTCGTTGGCAATCTGGACCGCGTGCTTGGCGTCCTTGATCTCGCCCATGTGGCCGGGAACCGTCGAGACCTTGGCTGCGGCCGCCGCCTTCTTACTCTCGATCTTGTCGCCCATCGCAGCGATGGCTTTGGGGTTCGGTCCGATGAAAACGATGCCGTTCTTCTGAAGCGCAACCGGGAACGCCTCGCGCTCCGAGAGGAAGCCATAGCCCGGATGGACGGCCTCGGCGCCGGTCGCCTTACAGGCTTCGATGATCTTGTCCATCAACAGGTAGGATTGCGCAGCGGGCGCCGGGCCGATGTGGATTGCCTCGTCCGCCATGTCGACGTGAAGGGCGTCCCGATCGGCATCCGAGTAAACTGCGACCGTCTTGATGCCCATCTTGCGCGCCGACTTTATAACGCGGCAGGCGATTTCTCCGCGGTTGGCAATCAGAATTTTCTTGAACATCGGCGGGTCCCGGTCCTTCCCGTGAGAACTTTCAGCTGCCTCAGCTTGTCGCAAGGCAACACGCCGTTCTAGAGCCTGTGGAAGGCGGCGTAAACACGCGGCATGGGACGGGGCTGCCGCCGGCTCTGCGATCCGCTGCCGCATAACGTAAATCGCCGGCGAAAGAGCCGAGCCGACTGGGTTACCGCGGCAGCCGGAGAGCGGTGGTCTACCTCGCTAAGCGGCGTGGCCGAGCCGGCATACGGCCTCGGTAAGCGTCGGGTGAATCCTCGGGCTTTCGTGATTCAAATAGGTGACGAGAGCCCTTTCGCTTGGGCTCAAGCGCCCGTCACGCCCGAGACGGCCGACGAGCCACGTCGCCTCGGCCTCGGTAATTTCCTCATTCGTGATGATCTCGATGCGCTGATGCTCGAGCCGTGCCATCGCCCGCTCCTCAATCGTCTGATCGTGGTAGGCGTCCTGGACCGACGCGAGATTGGAATGCACCATCGAGAGGAGCGATGCCAGGACGGAGATCTGCTCTTCCGGATTATCCGGTGTCGCCTCCTGCCGAAGGGCCTCTTCCCGAGACGGAACCGAATAGCCGGACGCCGACATCATCACGTTGGCAATGGCCTTCACGAAAAGGTCGGTCCATGCCGGATTAGGTGCAGAGCCCGCAACCGCTTCGTCGATATCGAATAGAATATCAGCCTCGTCCCGTGTCACGGCAACGTGTCCGTCGCCCGCGAAGGCGTAAAGGATGCGGCGAAGACGATCGACCTCGCCTTCACTGATCGTGCCGGCTTCGAGGGCTTTGCCCTTGCGAAGCGGACCCGTCCCCGAGATTACCGCATGCTTGACCTGCTCAAGCGCGAACTTCGAGAGGCTCACCGGAGCCCAACGCGCCTTGTCGAGCACATTCACGACGAGCTCGAGCTCTGTCTTGCTATCGATCTTCCCATTGTTGGAAACGCGATCCATCAGCCAGTGGGCATTGGCGGCGGTGACGTATCCGCGCGGCGCCTCCTGGAAAACCAGATAGTCCGTGATGGCTTCGATGAGAAAGTCAGGCCAGTCGGCATGTTGCGCCGTGCAGACCCTATTCATCGAGAACACAAGGTCAGCTTCGTCAGCCGAGACGACGCCATCCTCGTAGAAGACGCGCTTCAAAATCAGAATATCGTCAAACACAATCGTTCGGCGTGTCAAAATATCGTCTATCGGCAGCGACCGCAGCCCACCCATCGATTGCCCCCACACCCCGGCTGAATACCAGACGAAAGTAGGTCTCGATGTTTAATCGCCCCTTAAGAAGCGAGGGAAAGTCGGATGCCGAAGCGCCTGTCCGGGCCATTTGTGGCCAGCCCGTCACAGACTTTCCTGTCACAAACGTTTCGGGGGTCACAGCTCGCGCTGCGGCCCCCGTAACCCCCATCGTGCTCCCGCATGCGCGACAGGTATCGAGACGTGTGGATGGAGTTGTGCACGCATCTTCATGAATGGTTGCTGAAGGCGAAAGCCACGACGTTTGGCATCACGGCAACACGCTGTACGAACGCTGTTCGGATCTGGAAAAGATAAAGCCCGTTCGGAGGGGGGATCCGAACGGGCGGGGTCCGGCCTGGAGCGCGGTGTCGGACGCGACGCAAGACCAGTTGAAGACACCAGCCGGACGGCGAAGGGAGAGAGACGTCCGTGGCGCAATCGATGGCTGCTCGGCCAAGTGATCCCGCAATCACCTTGCCCAGCAGTCGAGATAGCTAACGGCAGCCGACAGAGTTTCCGTCGCCTTCACTGAGCTCCGGTCTCAGGCTGCGAGCTGTGCGAGAAGACGCGCTCGCGTCTGCGGCAATGTTTGACCGCGCGGGAGCAAAAGATGTTTCTCTATGAAATACCCGGTCAACGCGAACCCGAGATTGACGTCTTGCGCCGTCACCGGCCCCGAACGCTGCTTGGTCAAAAATTGGGGAAGTGCCAGGAGCTTGTCGCGATAGGGCTCGCCCGCCGACGCGGAAACGGCACGGCCAGATTTTGGCGAAACATAGATGAGCTGGTCGTTAGAGCCGGTCGCCGCGCACTGGCTGAGATCGAGGCCAAAACCCAGCTCGTCGAGCAACGCAAGCTCCCACCTGACGAGAAGCGCCGGCCACACGGTCGCGTCGTTGAGGAAACCAAGAACGAAGAGCGTGATCTCATAAAGATTGGGATGCGGATCTCGCTCCGGCAGCAGCCGGGTCAAAGTGGTGATAGTGGAAAGCGCCATCAAGGCTGGCGCATCGTCTAACGCCTCGGCCGCAAAGGCGCGGCGCATTTCAATGCTCATCGATCCGAGCTGATCTGCAAGCCGGGCCTTCCAGGCGGCATCAACATGGTTGCCGGCTTGTAGAACCGGACGCAACCGCCGCGATCGTCCGCCATGCACGAGCCCCAGATGCCGGCCGTGGGCGCGCGTCCATAGATCGACGACTGCCGCAGTCTCGCCGTGCGGCTTTACCGAAAGAACGATACCTTCATCGGACCATTGCATATGGCTTAGTAGCAGGTGCCTCAGGATTTGGGGAAAGGCAAACCCATTTCCCGATACCGCTCGGGGTCGCTTTCCCAGTTCTCACGCACTTTGACGAATAGGAACAAATGTACGCGGTGCCCCGCCATCTCTTCGATGGAACGCCGGGCCTGGGTTGAAATTTTCTTGATCGTCTCGCCGCCCTTGCCGAGCACGATCTTTTTCTGGCTGTCGCGTTCGACAAAGATCGTCTGTTCGACGCGAGCCGAACCGTCCTTCAGCGTCTTCCAGTCCGTTGTCTCGACAGTGGTCGTGTAAGGCAGTTCCTGATGCAAGAAGCGATAGACGCTCTCTCGCGTCATCTCGGCCGCTTGCGTCCGCATCGGCACGTCCGTGACGTCGTCTTCTGAATAATGCCAAGGACCAACTGGAACGAGGCCTGCGAGATAAGTGCGCAGGTCTTTAATTCCCTGGCCTTCGGTGGCCGAGATCATGAAAACGCGATGGGGAGAAAGCTGCTCGTCGAGCGTTTTGGCAAGCGTCAGCAGCTTAGGCTTGTCGTCCACGCGATCGATCTTATTCAGAACGGCAATCTTGGGCATCCGAGCCGCTTTCAGCCGCTCAACAATACCGTGAAAGTCGTCGCCGATGCTCGCCGCGGCATCCAGGACGAGGAGCACCGTATCGGCGTCTTCGAGACCGCCCCATGCCGCATCGACCATTGCCCGGTCGAGCCGTCGCTTCGGGCTGAAGATACCAGCCGTATCAATAAAGACGATCTGGCTATTGCCCTCCATCGCGATACCGCGAATAGGCGCCCGCGTCGTCTGAACCTTGTGCGAGACGATGGCAACCTTGGCGCCGACGAGCGCGTTGACGAGCGTCGACTTGCCCGCATTGGTCGGCCCGATGATGGCGACGAACCCGCATCGCCGTTCGGGGGTGTCGGCCGGCTCAGAGGGTGTATTGTTATCAGACATCGCCGACATGAGCTCCAACGCCTTCGCGGGTAAGAAGAGCGCTCGCGGCCGCTTGCTCCGCGATACGCTTAGATGCGCCCTCACCCTGCGCCGGCGCCCTCCCGGCAATCAGCACTTCGGCCGTGAATTGCGGCGCATGATCAGGGCCCTTGCGCGCCACAACGGTATATCGAGGCAGCGCCAAGCCCTGCCCTTGCGCCCATTCCTGCAGAGCCGATTTCGCATCGACCGCCACTTCCGGAACGGGTTCCGATTGATCCTGCCACAGCTTGTGCACGACCGCGCGCGCTTTCTCGAAGCCGCCGTCGATGAACACCGCCCCGAGCAGCGCCTCGGCGGCGTCTGCGAGGATCGTCGTCTTGTTTCGGCCGCCGCTGTCCGCCTCGCTGTCGGAAAGAATGAGATGGGTGCCAAGCCCGATATTGCGGGCAACCTTGGCGCAGGCTTCGCCGCGAACGAGGCGATTGTAGCGCCGGGCGAGTTCGCCTTCGCTCGCATCGGGGTATTGCCCGTTCAGGGCCTCCGCGATCGCGAGCCCGAGGACGCGATCGCCGATGAACTCGAGGCGTTCGTTGTCGAAGCGAGCAACCTTCCCGCCGCGGACGCTCGCATGCGTGAGCGCGCGCTCCAGGAGCTCAGGATTCTCTGAACCTGTATCCTAATTTCGTTTCGAGTTCTTTGAACTTACGTAGTCTCAACATGGCGCAAATGCCGCTTGGCGGTCACCGCACCAGATTGAAGAACCTGTCCCAGCGGATGTCAAACGGCCAAGTCCAAGGCGCCCACCAGCGGAAGGCGTCCGGCTCGTCGACCTTGGCGGAGAAGAAAATGATTTCAGCACGACCGATGAAATTCTCATAGGGAACGAATCCGACCGCGCTCCGGACCCGACTGTCCGTCGAGTTATCACGGTTATCGCCCATCATAAAGTAATGGCCCTCGGGCACCTTGTAGACCCCGGTATTGTCGTAAGGGCCGTTCGGGTCGCTATCGAGCACCTTGTATTTGACGCCGTTCGGAAGCGTCTCCTCGAACACCGGGATTGTCCGCTCGCGGCCATCTTCCCGCGTCGTGAATTCACCCGCGGGCTCTTTCGGAATGCCCTGCCCATTGATGAAAAGCTGGCCGTTTTTCATCTGAATTTCGTCGCCCGGCAGTCCGATCACCCGCTTGATATAATCGGTCGAATTATCGCGCGGGAGCTTGAAGACCGCGACGTCGCCACGCTTCGGCTCCGCCCCGAAAATGCGGCCCTCGAAAACGTTAGGACTGAAGGGGAAGGAGAACTTGCTGTAACCGTAGGAGAGCTTCGAGACGAACAGGTAATCGCCGATCAGCAAGGTTTCCTTCATCGAGCCCGAAGGAATGTTGAACGGCTGATAGAAGAAAACGCGCACGAACATCGCGATCGCGAGTGCTTCGACGACGATGATGAGGGTCTCCGACCAACTCGATCTCGACGCCTTGGTACCAACGCTCATTCAGGGGCTCCTCTGCGCCGCCGAGCGGCATTGGCCGGGGCTCGCTTCGTGTTAGCGGTCCGCTATAGCGAGTTTGCCCCCAAGCCGCAACGACAGGCACAAACCTGACAAAAACGTAAGGAAAAACAGCGACTCAGTGCTGCAGGAGCGCCGTCAAAACCAAGCGCTTTTATGGCGATGGTAGCTGCGGCGAAACGGTCAGCGGTGCTGGTCGTCGGGGTCCGCGAGAGCGGAAATAATCACGACAGCTTCAGCCATCGGATATTCGTCGGTAAGGGTAACGTCAATTCGAGCCTTGAAGCCTTCCGGTATCAATCGCGCGAGATGGCGCGCCGCGCCCCCAGTCAAAGCCAACGTGGGCCGCCCGGAAAGCGCATTGACGACACCGATGTCTCTGAAGTGGACCCCAGCACGAAAACCGGTTCCGAGCGCTTTCGTAGCAGCCTCTTTCGCGGCGAAGCGCTTCGCGAAAGTCCGAGCGGGATGGGCGCGGGAAAACGCTTTGCGGCGTTCTTCGGCCGTGAAAACGCGGTCTAGAAAGCGGTCCCCGTAGCGAGCGATTGTTCGCTCGATGCGCCGGATATCACAGAGATCGTTGCCGATTCCGATGATCATTTCGCGCCCCGGGCCGAGGTGGAAAGCGCTTCGCGAGCCTCATCCATTAAGACCCTCATACGCCTGACGGCCATCGAAAGGCCGCCGAAGATCGCTTCTCCAATCAAGAAGTGGCCGATGTTGAGCTCGACGATTTCCGCGATGCGCGCGATTGGCTGTACCGTGTTGTAGGTCAGGCCGTGACCGGCATGGACTTCAAGCCCTGCTGATGCGGCTAGAATCGCCGCCTTCTTATGGCGCTCAAGCTCGCGCGCGACGCCGTTTGAATCGTGCTCGAGCGCCAGATTGCAGTATTTCCCTGTATGCAGCTCGACAATGTCGGCACCGACATCGGATGCCGCCTCGATGGTCTTTGGATCTGGCTCGATGAACAGCGACACACGAATACCGGCATCCCTGAGCTTGGCGACGAAGGGCTTGAGCATCTTGGCGCTCCCCTTGACGTCGAGACCACCCTCGGTCGTTCGTTCTTCGCGCCGCTCCGGCACGAGGCAACACGCGTTGGGCACATGGCGCAGCGCGATCTGCAGCATTTCCTTCGTTGCGGCCATTTCGAGATTGAGCGGACGCGTCAGCTCGTTCTTGAGCCGCGTGATATCGGTATCGGAAATGTGCCGGCGGTCTTCGCGCAGATGCGCCGTAATGCCGTCCGCTCCGCCCTCGATCGCGAGGTGAGCCGCACGTAACGGATCAGGGTGCATACCGCCGCGCGCATTCCTAAGCGTCGCGACATGATCGATGTTGACGCCCAACCGCAACGCGCGGATCGGCGTCGACGCTGAACTGGCTTCGGAGGCCTTTCGAGGAACCGCCACGTGCTGCACCGATAATAGAGGAGGTTTGCCGGCTGCGCCGATAGCTCAACGGAAACTACGGTGTCGTTGGAAGACGCGCACCGCTCGCCGAGTAGGATAATAGCTAAAGACCGCCGCTATCAACCCGAGTAGAAGGCCCCCGACGACCATAGGCTCAAGAATGGGAGACAGATTGTCGACGGCTGTATCGAGCGTCTCCGGCGAAGGAGCCATCAACGTCGCCCCGAGCGCATTGGCCGTCTCCGCAAAGTGGTCCGCTGCATAGGAAGGGTCCCGCCCAAGAAGCAGCGCGCCGGCGACGTAGGACCCGCTCCAGATCGCCGGCCAGCTCAAGGGATTGCCGATAAAGGTCCCGAGCAGTGCCGCCGGCATGCTGACCCTCAGTAGAAAGGCGAGCGCAAATGCCAGAATGGTCTGAACGCCGAGAAACGGAGTGCAAGCGCTGAACACGCCAATCGCAAAACCGAGCGCAACCTCATGCGGCGTCGCGCGGACCTGAAGGATCCGCCGCCGGAAATAGCGCAGCTTCATGCGCAGCGGTGCTGCATTCAGCAGCCATAAGCCGTTACGCTCCGCAGCAACTGAAGGCTTCTCGTTCAAACTACGAAAATCCTATCGATTTCGACAATCATCAATTCCCCAGCGACCATAGCTTACTCGAACAACCGTTCCACCTTGGCGACAGACGATTTCGCTCTGAGTCCTGCGATGATGTGGTTCAAATGCACCAAGTCGAACACCTCGAGCTCGATATGCATTACCGTGAAGTCTGCCGCCCGCCGAGCCATCTTGATATTGTCGATATTGCCGCCCGTCTCGCCGATAACCTTGGCAATCTCTGCGAGCGATCCCGGAGCGTTGACGGCTGTAACGCTGATTCTTGCCGGAAAACGCTGCGGCCGCTCGGGATCGACGTCCCACGTCACGTCGATCCAGTGCTCCTCCTCGTACTCCTTGAGGCGCGGTGAATGGATCTGAAAGACGCGGATACCCTCGGCGGGAGCCATCACTCCGACGATCCTGTCCCCCGGCACCGCTCCGCCGGGCTCGAATGCAACTGGTAAGTCCTGGCTCGGACCACCGATCGACACGGCTGTCGTGCTGTCGATCTCCGAGGTACGGAATTTGAGGCTCTTAACCTTGTCGATATTGAACCAGCCGTCCTGCTCGCGAGCGCGCCCGAAACGCCTTGTCGGCTTATAACCTTCCTCTCCCGGCGCTTGGCCGTGAGGCAGGATGGCTCCCAACACGTCCTGAAGCTGAATCTCGTTGCGTCCCACCGCGGCCAGGAGGTCATCGGCAGTCTTGAAGCCGACTTTTGGCGCCGCCGCTTTGACTTTCTCCTCCGAATAATCGACCTCGATTCCCGCGAGTGTCGAGGTGACGAGCTGCCTTCCGAGTTCGATGAACCGCTTCCGTTCAGCCTCCCGCGCTGCCCGCCGTATTGCGGCCCGCGCTCGCCCCGTTACGGCGAAAGCTTCCCACGCGGCCGGCCGAATATGCCCCTTCGACGTTTCGATGACGACCTCGTCGCCATTGCGCAGATGAGTATCGATCGGCACGTGCCGGCCATTGATGTACGCGGCAATGGCCTCATTGCCGATGTCGGTGTGAACCGCATATGCAAAGTCGAGCGGCGTCGCACCGCGCGGCAAAGCGATGAGACGGCCCTTCGGCGTGAAGCAAAAGACTTGGTCGTGGAAGAGTTCGAGCTTCGTGTGCTCGAGAAATTCCTCCGGGTTCGCCGCTTCGAGAAGCGTTGAAATCATCGCCCTGAGGCGGCCGTACGGACTGTCGTCACCCTCTTCATCCGCCTCTACATCGTGGCCGTTCACGAGACCATGCTGCTGATCCTTGTAAAACGCGTGAGCGGCGACGCCGTATTCGGCGATGTGATGCATTTCGTGCGTGCGGATCTGTAGTTCGACGCGTTGGTGGCGCGGACCGTAGACCGTCGTGTGGATCGATTGATAGTTGTTCCGCTTCGGCGCCGAGATGTAGTCCTTGAAGCGGCCCGGAACCGTGCTCCACGTCGTATGCACGATGCCGAGCACACGGTAGCAGTCCTCGATCGAGCCGACCATCACCCGGAAGCCGTAGATATCCGAAAGCTGTTCGAGGCTGATCTGCTTATGCTCCATCTTGCTCCAGATGGCATAAGGCTTCTTCTCGCGCCCGAAAGTCTCTGCCTTGATGCCGGCATCGGCGCACTTGCGCGCGATGGCCTGACGAATCTCCTCGACAAGCCCCCGATTGCGCTGGCGCATATCCGCGAGCTTCTCGGTGAGGGCCTCATAGGCCTCGGGATGCAACCAGCGAAAAGCGTGATCCTCGAGTTCCTCTCTGAGCGCCTGCATACCCATCATGCCGGAGAGAGGCGCGTAGATATCGAGCGTTTCTTCTGAATTGCGTCGCCGGCTCTCGGGCTTCATGTGCTCAAGCGTGCGCATATTGTGCAGACGGTCCGCGAGCTTGACGAGCAGCACACGGATGTCGCTCGATATGGCAATGAGAAGCTTCCGGAAGTTCTCCGCCTGCTCGGCCTTCTTTGAAACGAGGTCGAGCCGCTTGATCTTCGTCAGGCCATCGACAAGTGTGCCGATCTCGGGCCCGAACATCTGATCGATCTCGGTTCGAGTTGCGTCCGTATCCTCGATCACGTCATGCAGCAGCGCCGTCGCGATCGTTGCGTCGTCGAGCTTTAGATCTGTGAGGATAGCGGCAACTTCCAGTGGATGCGAAAAATAGGGCGCCCCGGACGCGCGCTTCTGATTGCCATGCGCCTTCATCGCATAGACGTAGGCGCGATTGAGCAGGGCCTCATCCGCTTTCGGATCGTATTTGAGAACCCGCTCGACGAGTTCGTATTGCCGCATCATGACCCGCCGCACTCCTTCTGGGCGCAAGCGTAACCGAAGACGCAGGGACGGATTAAAGAGGAACAGGCCGAGCGTGATGTCGCGAGGTGACTTCTCCGCAGTATTAGCGAGAGCGATCGCGCGGATCACGGTCCCGGTCGCGGCCGCCACCCGAACCCGACCCGATATTCGCCGAAGGCTCCAACGGAGTCATGCTCTCCAACCCGCGAAGAAGCTGCTCCTCCGTCATCACGTCGACCTGCGTATCGGAAGAAAGATCGTCACGGCCAAGCATGGGTGCGCGCCGATCCGGCGGCAGAAGAGGCGCAGCGACAGCCTCCGGCTCATCCACTTCTGTGTTCTTCTGGATCGAAGAGATCAGCGTTTCACGCATGTCATCCGGCGAAAGCGTACGCTCGGCGATTTCGCGCAGCGCGATGACCGGGTTTTTGTCGTCGTCCGGCGCGATCGTAATGGCGCTGCCGTTCGTGATAGCCCGCGCCCGGTGGGCGGCGAGAAGGACCAACTCGAATCGGTTTGGAATCTTGTCGACGCAATCTTCGACAGTGACGCGAGCCATGGGTTGAACCTTCCCTTGGTAAAATCAGACGCTCTTTAGGGCATTAGGGGCGCAAACAGCCGATCGGACCGCCTTCCAGCGCCACGCTGATGCCTCTTTGCCACGACTCCTAAAATTAATCAAGCGTCGAATGCCAACAACCAATTTGAACATGGTGCCGACAGTGGAAACGTATCTCGATCCCCGCTACACGACTATTTGTCACAATTGTTGAGCGGCGCGCACATCTGATACCCCTACGTTTGGTGGCATTCTACGCCGTAGAAGCCCGTAGATTGCCGCGATTACATAAGTCCTTGTAACTGAATAGAAAAGCGGGCTTTCGCGACGCGTTTTCCAGCGAGATTCCTGGACGTCGTTTAGTTGGAATCCGCTTTAGGAACCGACAATGCATTTTTACCCCACAGAACGGATAGCGCTCTTCATTGATGGCGCCAATCTCTATGCGACCGCCAAGTCATTGGGGTTCGATATTGACTATAAACGGCTGCTGGGTCTCTTCCGGCAAAAAGGGCAGCTCGTCAGGGCCCTTTATTACACCGCCCTCGCCGAGGAGCAGGAGTATTCCTCCATCCGTCCGCTTATCGACTGGCTGGATTACAACGGCTTCTCGATGGTGACGAAGCCGACGAAGGAATTCACCGACGCCACCGGCCGGCGGAAGGTCAAAGGCAATATGGATATCGAGCTGGCCGTCGACGCCATGCGTCTATCCGAGAGCCTTGATCACATCGTCATTTTTTCGGGCGACGGCGATTTTCGCAGCCTCGTCGCGGCGCTCCAGCAGAAGGGCAAGCGGGTCAGCGTCGTCTCTACCCTTCAGACGCAACCCCCGATGGTCGCCGACGAGCTGCGTCGCCAGGCCGATCAATTCATCGACCTTGCCGATATTGAAGATCAAGTCGGGCGCGCGCAGAGCGGCGGCGGCAGCAGCGGCGGCCGCACACCGCGCGAGGGGCGCAGCTTCTCGGCCCGCGGTCAGGTTCCCGCGTCACGCGACTCGAATTACCTCGGAGACGATGACCTCGCCGAAGAAGAGGTCTAACTAGGCCTGCTTCGACGAGAGCATGGACAGATGGGCGGGGCTGCACGCGATATAGCATCTGGCCCCGAAGCGCCCGCAAAGTGTCCTCGTTGTCCGCGCCTCGTTGCCTATCGCAAAGAAAACGAGACCAAGGAACCCAAGTGGTTCAACGGCGCGGTGCCGTCATTCGGCACCTCCGACGCGCGGCTGCTGATTGTCGGCTTGGCGCCGGGACGGAACGGAGCCAACCGCACGGGGCGCCCGTTCACGGGCGATTACGCCGGCGATCTTCTCTATGAAACGCTGCTCGCATACGGATTCGCGAAGGGCGAATACAAGGCTCGCGCCGACGACGGGCTGAAGCTGGTCGATTGCATGATCACGAATGCAGTGCGCTGCGTGCCGCCCGAGAACAAGCCGGAGCCGAGCGAGATCGCCAATTGCCGGCCCTTTTTCGAGGCCCGCCTAGACGACCTGCCGGAATTGAAGGTGATCCTTGCACTCGGGCGAATTGCCCACGATCAGACGCTCGCCACTCTCGCGAAAAGAAAGGCGCTCTTTCCGTTCGCGCATGGAGCGCGTCACGAGGTTGGCTCGGATCGGGTTCTCTACGACAGCTTCCATTGCTCGCGCTACAATACGAACACGGGCCGATTGACGACCGCTATGTTCCGATCCGTCTTTGACGCGGTTAGGCGAGAGCTGGCCTGAGCGACTCGAGCAATTCACGCGCATGCAATGCGGGTGAGTACACCGGATAGATGACGCGGTAGATCACGCCGTTTCGAACGATCATGGTCAGGCGCTTGAGATAAATCGAGCCGCCCGTCTCGAACCGCGGCAACGTAAGCGCATCGGCAAAGGCCAGCGTCTCATCGCTCAGCAGCAAATAGGGGATACCGGCCCGTGCCGCAAAAGCATGCTGGCTCTCGGACGATTGAGCGCTGAGCCCAAAGATCTCATAGCCCAACAGTTCGAATTCCGAGTGGACGTCGCGAAAACCCTCAGCCTCGGGGGTCGACCCGTGCGCACCTGGAATAGCATCCCAATCCGGGGGATTGGCAACGCCGGGCGTCCCCGTCATCGGATAAACGAAGACAATCGCCCTCTCTTGGTAGCGCGCAAGATTGACGCTTGCTCCCCGCGTCGCCGCCAGAGCTACATCCGGCAAACGTGTGCCGGCGATCAAATGTTTCGCAGCGCCGTCATCGACCGGGTGCGGCCAAGGCCAAATCTCTGCCATCAGCCGGGCTCGTGCGACTTGAGCCATGCGAGCACGTCGCTCGCATTCCGGTCCGGCGGGAAAACGGGATAGAAAACGTGTGACACGCGACCGCCGTCGATGATCATCGCGAGCCGCTTGGCTAGCATGCGGCCTTCGACCGTCATCATCGGCAATCGAGCCGAAGTCGAGAATTTCAATTCGACATCCGATAAGAGCGGGAATGCCAAATGCAGACGTTCCGCCACCTCGCGTTGATAGGCGGTGTCCTGCGTCGAAAGTCCATAAACATGAGCCGCGCCGGCCGATTGCAAATCAGAATAGAGATCGCGAAACGCGCAGGTCTGCGGAGTGCAACCACGGGCGCCTGGAATCTGATCCCAGCCATCAGGCAGAGCGACGCCGGGCCGTCCTGTCATCGGATAAACAAAAACCACCGTCCGGCCGGAAAGCTTGGCGAGCGATACGTTCGACCCGTCTGTCGCAACGAGCGATATATCCGGCAACTGGAGGCCTGAGAGATGGCTCGCTGCGCCGTCGTCTTCGGGTCGCGGAAGGTCTGCCCATTCGACACTAATGAAATCGGTGCCCGTCACGCGGCTTAACCCTTCTCTCGCATCAGGCGCGCCTTCTGACGATTCCAGTCGCGCTTGGCCGCATCCTGGCGCTTGTCCGAGTGGTTCTTGCCTTCGGCCAAACCGATTTTCACTTTGGCCCGGCCCTTCTCATTGAAATAGAGTTCTAGTGGAACCAGCGTCATGCCCTTGCGCTCGACGGCGATGCCGATTTTATGGATCTCGGTCGCATGCATAAGCAGCCGCCGCTTGCGCCGAGGTTCGTGCGGAAAAAGCGCAGCGCCAGGATATTCGGCGATGTAGCTGTTGATCAGCCAGACCCCGTTATCTTCGACGGAGGCGTAGCTCTCCGCGATATTCGATTGTCCGCGCCGCAACGACTTCACCTCCGAGCCAAGAAGCTCGATGCCTGCTTCCCAGCTGTCGGTGATGAAATACTCGTGTCGTGCCTTGCGGTTCTCGGCGACAAGCGTGCTGCCGTCGTCGCGTTTGGAGGCCATGACTCAATAGTCCTCAGCGGCGACGATCACTCGGCCGCTTTTGCGCTCAGGAGATCGAGCTGGCTAAGCACCTGGTCGATCGCCCGCCGCGACGCCTCTGAGAGAGATACCATTGGCAAGCGCATGTCGGCCGTGCCGAAACCGAGGCGCGAGACCGCGTATTTCACGGGAGCGGGATTCGTCTCGATGAAAAGCACTTCGTGCAACGGCATGAGCCGATCGTGCAAAGTAAGCGCTCTCTTGAAATCTCCGGCGAGGCAAGCGTTCTGAAACTCCGCGCAAAGCCGCGGCGCGACGTTCGAGGCAACGGAGATGCAGCCCGCACCGCCGTGCGCCATGAAGCCGAGCGCAGTCGCGTCTTCGCCGGACAGCTGACAGAAATCCGGCCCCAGCGCGGCACGCGTCTGTGATGGTCGTGCGAGATTGGCGGTCGCGTCCTTGACGCCGACGATGTTCTTCAACTCGTAGCAACGCGCCATGGTCGCGACCGACATATCGACGATCGAGCGTCCGGGAATGTTGTAGATAATGATCGGAATGTTGATCGCGTCGTTGATCGCCTTGAAGTGCTGATAGAGGCCTTCCTGGCTAGGCTTGTTGTAATAGGGCGTGACAACGAGCACAGCGTCTGCCCCCACCGTCTCGGCATATTGCGACAGCTCGACAGCTTCGTCGGTTGAATTCGAGCCGGTGCCCGCAAGAACAGGGACGCGTTTCTTCGCCGTGAGGACCGCAAGTTCTATGACACGCTTGTGTTCATCGTGATCGAGCGTCGGGCTTTCCCCCGTCGTTCCGACCGGCACGAGACCGTGTGTTCCCTCGGAAATCTGCCAATCGATGAATCGCGTGAAGGCGGCTTCGTCCACCTTCCCGTTGCGAAACGGCGTAACGAGCGCCGTGATTGAACCTCTGAACATGCGTTCGCCTTAACTTGAAAAGGTGGAGACAAGCACCGTTCGATGCTGCGTCCCTACCTTGCTCGGGAAATTGACGTCGAATGGACTCATGCCGTACTTGGTCATGAGCCATGGTCTTGCCGTACGCGCGTGCCACCTCGTCCGGCGTGAACCACTTGCGCCAGCATCCCCATCTCCGCTTAATAAGGAGTATCGTTGCTGACGAGCAAGCGGCGCGACATTAGGCGCTCGTAACGCCCGCCGCAAGGTCGGGCGGGTGGGCGTTTTACCCAATGGGAAGCGATGCACCTAAGCCCCAATTACACAACGTTAATTCGCTCACTCCCGCGCGCTGTAGCAAATTTGGCAGCGAGCCTTGTGGTATCTAGCGTCGCCTTCACGAACACCGCAGCCGGGGCCGAATCTCCAGCCAAAGCCAGTCCCGCACCGCAGCTTCTCCCCGCCGAAAAGAGCCAGCGCGACAGGTTGGATGCGGCGCTCGCGCCACTTCTGTCGATCTCCCCTGATTCGGAAGACCTGGCGGCTCTCCGCGATGCTGCCGCTGCGGTCCGTGCCGAGGATGCAAGCGGGTTCACCGCCGCGAAAAGCAAAATCGGCGATCCCGTTGGGCGCAAGCTTGCCGATTGGATTCGGCTGCGTTCCGGGCTCGCCGACCCGGCGGAGTACCAGACTTTCCTGCGCGACAATCCTGCCTGGCCGGACCGCTCTACGATGACACAGCGCTTGGAAGAGGCACTCTTCACGCACGGCGGCAGCGCCAAGAGCATCGAAAGCTATTTCCAGAGTTCGATGCCGGAGACCGGCGCCGGCTATGCAGCTCTCGCGTCGGCCAATCTTGCGGACGGCGATACCGATAAAGCCCGCAAGCTCGCTGCCAAGGCGTGGCGAGAGATGACCATCCCACCGACGCTGGAAAATGGTTTTCTCGACCGCTTCGGCCAGCTCCTTACGCCTGCCGACCACAAATGGCGCTTTGATCGGCTGATGACCGACGACGTTCGCTATGCAGGAAATCGCACGGACCGCGTCGCGTTTGCGCGGCGTCTCATTCCGCTTTTGCCGGCGAGCGAGCAGAAGAAAGCAGCGGCGCGACTAGCCGTGTTCAACAAGGCCTCGAACGCACAGGCCTTGATAAACGCCCTTCCTCCGAGCAGCCGAGACGATACAGGCCTCGCATTTCATAAAGAACAGCTCTTGCGGAAGGCCGCAAAAGTCGAGGAGGCGGCGGAGATCATCCTCGCCATCCCGCCGAACCCCGACAAAATTGCAGCGCTCGACGAATGGTGGGCAGAACGCCGGGAACTCGCCTATGGCGCGCTGAAGCTCGGCAAGATGCAACTTGCTTATGATCTCGTCAAAGATGCGGGCCCGCTGACTGTCAATCCGCGAAAAGAGCAGACCTTCATGGCGGGATGGATCGCATTTCGCTACCTGAAGAAGCTCGATCTCGCCGAAAGGCACTTTAAGGATATGGCGGTGGCCGCCGACGGGCCGTTGAGCCGTGCCAAGGCCGCTTATTGGCTCGGGCGCGTTGCGGATGCTCGCGGCGATAAGACGGCCGCGACGGAGCAGTACCGGATAGCGGCGAAGAACCCCGACACCTTCCACGGCCTGCTCGCAATGCAGATGCTGGAGCCCGGTCGCACGAGGCTCGAGATGTCGCCGCCTCCCGATCCGACGGCCGGCCAAATCCAAAAACTTCTGTCATCGGAGACGGCGAGAGCGCTGGTGCTGGCCCGCAAAGCCAATCTTTCACGGGAGATCACCCGGACATTCCTCGCTGGCCTTCGCAACTCCGCAAACTCCGAAGCCGAAGTTGGGATGGTAGCCTATCTCGCCGACGCTCTCGGCGACCCTCAGATGTCTCTTCGGATCGCGAAAGTAGCGATTGGGAAGGGTCAAAATTTGCTGACCTACGGCTACCCGCTGAAGCCATTCCCGGGCTACACGCCATTGAGGACGCCCCCCGAGCTTCCCTTCCTGCTCGGCCTTGCACGTCAAGAAACCGAGTTCGAATCTCAGACGGTTTCCGGAGCGGGCGCTAAGGGCCTCCTGCAGGTGATGACGGTGACGGCCCGTCACGTATGCCACGACTACAAGATCAAATGTCAGATTCCACGCCTGCTCTCCGACACCCAATACAATGTGATGATTGCCTCGGCCTACGTCGGCGACCGCATGTACGAGTTCGGCGGCTCCTACGTGCTGGGGCTCGCCGGCTACAACGCCGGACCGGGACGGGCGCGCCAGTGGATCAGGGAAAACGGTGATCCCCGAGATCCGAAGGTAGATCCGATCGACTGGATCGAGCGCATCCCGATTACTGAGACGCGCGATTACGTCACCAAGGTACTGGCGAACATCCAGGTTTATCGCGCCCGCCTCGGGCTCAAAAATCCACTTCGCTTGCAGCAGGATCTTGTGCGGGACCGCGGCGACTCGAAGGTCCCAGGGGATAACGATCCGGGTGAAGGTGTCGCCGACAACAGCGACGGCTAAAAAAGCTCAAGGACGAGGCGCGGCGGACGCATGGCGACACAGCAAGAGTTCGAAGACATCTACTTCACCGGCCGCGACGGACTGCGTCTCTACGGCCGGCACTATAGAGCCGCGACCGTATCGGGTGCACGGCCGGTCGTCTGCCTCGCAGGACTGACGCGTAACAGCCGCGATTTTCACACGATAGCGCTGGCGCTGAGACAAGGCGCCCCGGCTCGCGATGTCTTCACGCTCGACACCCGTGGCCGCGGCCTATCCGAACAAGACTCCGATTGGAGAAATTACGCAGTCCCGATTGAAATGCAGGACGTCATCGACTTCATGTTGATGCTTGGTCTCCGCAACGCCGGAGTTATCGGTACTTCGCGCGGCGGTCTGATTACGATGGTGCTGGCGGCAGTTCAACCGTCGTTGATCGGTGCGATCGTGTTGAACGACATCGGCCCTGTCATCGAGATGGACGGACTTGCCCGGATCGCGGGCTACGTCGGCCGCGTTCCGCTTCCCAAGAACTGGGCGGATGCGGCGCGCATCACGCGCGATCTCTTTCGTCGCGATTTTCCGAAAATGACTGATGAGGATTTCGAAGCCGTCGCCCACCAGATCTTCAACGAAAAGCAAGGCAAGCCCTCGAGCGGATACGACCCCAAGCTGTCAAAGTGCCTTTCGGTTCTCGACGGCCCGATGCCCGCGCTGTGGCCGCAGTTCGAAGCAATGAAACGCATGCCGGTGCTTGTGTTGCACGGAGCCAATTCCGATCTTCTGTCGAAGCAGACCATCGATGAGATGCGCCGCCGCCATCCACATCTCTCTTCGATCACCGTACACGATGAAGGGCACGCGCCGCTGCTGCGAGATGCGCCGACGATTTCGGCGGTTGCTGCCTTTTTCGCCGAAACCGATGAGCCGAACGATGGCATGCGCTACGGGATCTTGTCGCGGAGCGATTTCGGTCAGGTGTCCCGGCTCGTGTCGACCTCGCCTCGATCAACGCGGCGTGAAAATTCCGTCTGACCGCCGCTCGCCAAAATACGCGCCTGCTCGACCCAGTTCTCCCGCTCGATACGCCCCTTGAATTCGAGACTCCGGCTGACGCGATCGATATCGCCGCTTGTCCAATTCGCGATCTGCTCGTAGCGGCCGATGCCCAGCGCATTCAGCCGTTTCTCGATCAGCACGCCGATCCCGCGAATGCGTTTCAAATCGTCTTGCGGGCCTTCGGCAACAACCGCAGCAGCAGCCGGCTGCACACCCTCCCTGGCGATGGCGACAGTGGCCGTCGCTGTCGCTCCCTTCTCCCTGATCGCATCGGTGATCCTCGCCGGCATCGAAATCTTGGGATCGACCTTTGAGAGCGGCGAGATGGGCTCAATGGGTTTCAGGCCGCGCGTTACGCTTGCCGACGCAGCCGCAATGGCAGCAGCGGCGGCAGCGGCCATTTCAGCAACCGAGCGACCTTGGCTAGCAGCAGCGACACCCGATAAGTCCGATCGTTGCTCCCCGCCGACGGACGCGGACGCCAGGGTCGCCACTTCAGTTCCCTCGGACTTCGGTTGTCGTTCGTCGCCCGTTTTGTTTGCCGAAGGCGCGGCCGGAGCACTCGATTTGAACGCCGATTTACGGTTGCGCGAGTAGTAGGTATCTCCGCCCTTCGCCAGAATTTGGGCCTGTTCGACCCATTGCTCGCGGTCGATCCGGCCGGGAATTCCCAGCTCTTGTCCGATCCGCTTGACGTCGGCTGACGTCCACTGCGCGACGTCCTCGAAATAGTTGACACCTGCCGCCTTCAATTTCTGCTCAAGATCGGCGTCGATGGCCCGAATGCGCTGAAAGTCGTCTCCACCTTCGATGGGCGCGTGAGCAACCGGCTGCGTTTTGATTTCCGGTTTCGGCTCAACCGGCTTTTCGGCAACTGGCGCCGGCTTCGCAACCGCGACCGGAGAAGCAGGCGACTCCGGCGGCGCTGCCGGAATTTCTGCGGGTGGCGGTAGCGAGGTTTCGGCCACCACCTCTGGCTCTGGTGACCGCTCTCGCTCCGGCTCTGACTCTGGCGCCGGCTTTGCATCGGCGGGTGCGCTTCTTGAAGACAATATGCTCGGTATCGAGACCGACGCCGCGGCCGCGGCCTTTGCTGCAGCGACTGCACCGGCAGCGGCGGCTGTCGTCGCGTCGCGCAGTCTGGCCGCGAGACCACCGGTCCGCTCCGGCTTTGCCGCAATTTCGGGTTCGGGCGGTGGCGCTGCCTCCTCTGCCGGTTGAGGCGGCGGCGGTGGCTCGGCTTTCGGCGGGGGTGGCACTACGGGCGCTGGCGGCCGCTTGTAAAGGCCCGTCACGGGCTTCAGGACCGACGGCCGGACTTCGACAATCGCGCGCCTCGGAACACCCTCATTGGGATCCGGCCCTATGAGCGCACGCTCGAAACGCGATGGGTCGAGCACCCTCGGTACCGGCCGCGGCTCCGGTCGGCGCAGCACATCGATTTTCGGCTGGACGGGATCGATCGCCCTGGGTGCAATCGGCTGTGCAACGCGCGGGCGTACTGGCTGCGGGGGCATGACGGCCGGAGGCCGGACGGGCACCTCGATCTCAGCGGGTGCCAAAACGCCTTCAGGAACCTCCGCATGTGAACCGACGACCGCGCGCTTCACCAGGCAAGCCAGGAACGCGCCCAGAAAATACGATGCGAGCAGCAGCAGGAATGTCTGTAGCAGTAGATAATTCATTTCCTACCTAATCAGATGCCCGAGAAGCTCGCGTCTACTGGCTTTTCAAATTCGATTTTGCATGGCTGCACGTCAGATCTTTTTCTCACCGCACGATATCCATCCGGCGGCGAGACCCAGCGCAAATGCGAGCGCGATCCACCAGATCAACTTCATGAACAGATAGTCCATAGCTCGTTCCCCAAAGCTCGTCTCAGTTGACCCTGACAGTGAATTCGATGCGGCGGTTCTTCGCCCGGCCTTCCGCCGTCGCGTTGTCCGCAATCGGTCGCGTCGCGCCGTAGCCAATGGTTGTCAGGCGCCGCGCATCGACGCCGTTTTGCGACAGAAAATCCGCGACCGCACGCGCACGGCGATCCGAGAGACGCTGGTTGCGCTCATCGGTCCCTTCGGCATCCGTATGTCCCTCGATCCGGATGCTGAAGCTCGGGCACTCGTTGGCGATTTGAGCAAGGTCCTTCAGCGTCTGGCTGCTATCGGACGTCAGATCGGCCTTTGCGCGCTCGAAATTGATGGTTCCCTTGGCGGTCGTCTGGCGCATCATCGTCTGGCAGCTGTCGGCTGCCTTCTCTTCCACAGACATGACAGTGATCTGATCGCGGCTTTTGAAACCCGGAGGCAAATCGGTCGAAAGGACGCTGCGAATATCGTTGGCGACTTGATCGCTCTCCGCGGCGCCCTTGATCAGCAGCTCCTTGCCGGAAATCGAAACCTCGCCGTTTCGTAGTCGCGCCATCTCTTCGAGCCCGAGATGCGCCGCCGACGACCAAGGCTCCGAGGCGGCGCCCACGATCTTCATATTGTCGGTGACACTGGACCCCGCATAGATCTGCTGCGCAATCTCGACGAGGTGGATGCGCGATGCGTCATCCGGCGCCTCACCTTCGATCGTGACCATGCCGTTTGGTTCGCGCGTTGCTTTCCACGTGAGGTCCGTCTTCAATTTACCCGTGAATGCGATGTTCGTCGTCGCTTCGCACGTCTGACCTGCAGCCGCCTTTACATCGCCCGGCACGGATTGCGAAGCGGCGTAATCGTCGGTCTCTCCGGACACGTCCAGTTTACGGTCGGTAAGGATGGATTTGCCTTTCGTCAGACGCGGCAAAGATGCGAGTCCCGCGACCACGCACTGCTGCCAGCCATCCGGAGCCCCTGGCGCCACTTGCGACTTGTCATTGACCGGACGGCCGGGAAAGCGGGCCTTCACTGCATCGATGAGAGCCGCACGCGCCGCTTCGCTCGGAACCATTCCGACCAATTCGAGCGTCGCCCCCTCGTTGAGGATGCCCATCACGTATCCACCGCCCGGCGCAGCGATATCGGGCCTCGGAAAGCGAATCCGATCGATGATCCTGAAGTTCTGGGGAACGTCGAGCTTCAGCGTTCGTCTGACTGCCGAAGCGGTCTGTTCGTCGGGCGCTTCGCCGGAGAAGGTCATGTCGCGATCGCTGATAGACGCTTCTCCGGATCGGAGTTGTGCCAACTGTTCGAGAGCGACCGAAGCCGTTTTGCCCCAGCCATCGGGGGCACCGTCAGCGACATCCACGTGGTCGGAGATCGCCATCGGCCCAAACAACGACTTGGCTCGGGCGCCAAGTCTGTCCCGGTCGTTATCGGAAGGAGCGAAGCCAGAAATCTCGATGCCGGCGCCACTTTTCTTGATAGCCCAGACGAAGGGCCGGACGACCGGCGGTATGATCTCTTCCCGTGCGAGGCTAATGCCGGCAGGCCGGCGCTTTGCCAGTGCCGTCCGCACATCCCGGTAAGCTTCCGACGTCTTTGCCTCGCCTTTGATCGATAAGTTGAGCATGGCGAGCTCGGCTTCGCCGCGCTTCAGTTCCGAAAGGTTCCTGAGGCTGAAAACGGCACCGGCCAGCCATGCGTCACGGTCAATCGAACCGCGCGCAAGCCGCATCTCGTCGGAGACCGCTGCACCAGGAAAGGCGCTTCGGGTAGCACCGAGCAGCGCTCTTCTCGCGTCTTCCGAAGGCACGTCTCCTGCCAGCCGCACCCGCCCATCGCCCGCCGATGTCACGGACCAGCGATAGTCGGCAACGCTTTCGAGCAACTCCGATCTGTCGTTAGCAGCGCGGACACCCCATACATTCCGCAAATAGACGAGAGCCCTTTCGGGATCGCGTTCTTCGGGGGCCCGGCCGGTCAGCACTGCGTCACGCCCGACGAAATGGAGACTGGGCCAGTCAAGACCCGAGCGCTTCAGCACCTCCTCGGAGCGGTGTGCGAGATCGTACTCGATACCGTCATGCTCGAGTTGAACGGCAACCCAACTCAACATTGCGATCGGGACGAGTCCCAAAAGCCAATATGATGGATTGCAGCGCATGCGCAGGCAACTCCGAAAGCTTACCGACGTCCAACTGCCGCGGAACGAGCAAAACCCAACTGCGAGGGAAGCGATGCGCTCCCGCCCAGCGTGGCAAAACTCTTATCCGAGCGGACCCCCGTCTGAAGTATAGACAAGAGGCAAGATCATTCCAAGCAGCGCCAAGTCTCACCGACGCTCGCTAACCATTTGAGGGAAAAAGATTTCTTTCACAGTTGCGGAAGCGATCACAGCCTGTGGCCCCAGGGCCGCTCACGGCTTTTGCTCGCACCCTTTCACGGCAAGCACATGGCAGGACGGAGTAAATCCCGCAAAGCCCGCGCCGGATCAAGGCAGCACGCCCCGGGGCACCACCCGTTAAGGAGCATACCCCGGCGGAACGACAACCACCGATATGCCCGCCGCACGGAGCCCATCGGCCTCGTCGATTCTGCCGCCGGCATTGAACGCATCCTGCATCCTAATCCGCACGACACGCCCGCCTTTTGCGGCCGCCTGGGCAATGCCGTCCAATGCGATGGAGTGGTCGGCGGCAACTGGGTATCTCCGGGCTTCACGGCGGGCGAAGTCCGTCACAGCCGTGGGAACACCCTCGTCGAAGAAAATGTCGTCGGCGCTCCGCAGCACCCTGACGGCGCCAAGCGTCAGAGCATCCGCTCCCGCTGCTCCAATGTCGATGATCACCACGGGCTGACTGCTGGCTTCTCGGGGAGCGTCGGCAATGAGCTGATCAAGTTCGGCGTCCGTCGGCCCACGATCGGAGTGGCGTATCGCCAGATCGGCAAATTGCTGCCAAAAGCCCCGTTTTTGGCCCGCCGTGTCGCCGAGACGGTCGCCATCGCGGCGCAATGCACGCGCAGCCTCGGCCCAACGCCTGAAGCTGTCCGGCAACAGGCCTTCGATGAGGGAGCGGATGGCTTGGCCGAACACCGGCGCCGCACCGTCGGTCGATATTCCGACGACGAGAGGCGAACGATTGACGATGGCACCAAACTGAAAATCGCAAAGCGCCGGACGATCGGCGACATTCACGGGCACGCCCGCAGCACGAGCCGCTGACGCAAACGCCGCTCCTTCCGCTTCGTCGGCAATTGCACCGACGACGATCGCCGCGGACGTAAGATCTTCCGCCGCCCAGCGCCGATGATGAAGTACGAGCCGGCCGTTCGGAGGTGCTGACGCCAGTTCTTGAAAACCCTCGGCAAAGACTTTCGAGAAAACGTCGACTTGAGCACCGGTCGCGGCCAACAGCTCAGCCTTCCACAGCGCCGCCTCGCTACCACCCGCCAACACCACTCGCTTGCCGTCGAGCTTGAAAAACACCGGCAGCGTAGCCAGCGGCGCAATGCGCGAGGCGGGCGGAGCGGAAGCACCTGTCTTCTCGTCAGTACCGGACATGAATTCACGGATCGCGCGTGCGCGGCTCCAATGCCGCGACACTCCGCGCTTCCTATCGACCAAATGCCGAGCGAACAAGGTCTTCAAGCTTAGGCGTCAAGAAACTCCGTAAACTTATCGAAAACCGGCCGCCCAAACTAATGCGAAGCCTGCTGACCGATCTTCGCAACCTCTTCAGCCGTGATGTTGGACTTCGCCGCCCCAAACCGCGCGGTGACATAGTTCACGACTGCCGCGATCTCATCGTCGGAATAGGCTTTGCCGAAAGCCGGCATCGTGACCAGGCCGTTGGGTGAGTGACGAGTCACGCCCCAAATGACGGCCTGCGCGACGTTCCGCGCGGTCGGATCGTTGATAGAACGCCCGCCCACGAAGTTTGCGTAGGAAAGAACCGGGCTTTCACCGGACCATCCATGACAAGCCGCGCAGGCCCCTGCGTAAATCTTGGCACCGCGCTCATTTTCGGAAATCTCGTCTTCCTTCGGAAACGCCGAGGCCAAAACGGCCTTCGGCACCGGCAGCGTCGGATCGGAAATCGGAGGCACCGTTTTTAGATACGTGACCAGCGCCTTGATGTCCTCGGGCGTCATATGCCTGAGGCTCATGTCGATTGCCTCACCCATTGGGCCGGAAGCCGTCCCAAGGCCTTCGACGTGCCCGTGCGCGAGGAACTTCGCAGTCGTTTCTGCGCTCCAGCTGCCGATCCCGCTCGTCTCGTCCTGAGTTATGTTGTAGGCCCGCCAGCCCGCGGTGACCGCACCGGCGAATTTCTTTCCGTTATCGAGCGCCTGCATGAGGTTCCGCGGCGTGTGACACTCGCCGCAATGACCGAGAGCTTCGGCCAGATACGCGCCGCGGTTCCACTCCGCTGTCTGGCTCGGGTTAGGACGAAATCTCTCATCGCTGTTGTAGAGCAGCGTCCAGAACCTCATCAGCCAGCGCTGATTGAACGGGAAGGCAAGTGTATTTTCCGGTGTCTCCCGATGAACAGGCGCAAGGCTGAACAGATAGGCCTTGATCGCCAGCGCGTCGTTATCCGTCAGTAAAGTGTAAGATGCATACGGAAATGCCGGATAAAGACGCGTTCCATCGGGCGCAATGCCCTTGTGGATCGCATTCAGAAAATCCGCATCGGTCCAATTGCCGATGCCAGTTTCCTTGTCGGGCGTGATGTTCGGCGAATAGAGAGTGCCGAACGGAAGATTAAAGGCCAGCCCACCTGTATAGGGCTCTCCCCCTTTTGCGGTATGGCAAGCCTCGCAGTCGGCCGCGCGGGTCAGGTACTCCCCGCGGGAAACGAGATCAGCCTTTGAAAGCTGCTCCGGGACACCGGTCGGATTCGCATCCTTGTAATCGTCGAGCGCGACCGTGCCGCCGCTCGCAAACGCGATCGGGCCAGGCACGTAGATGATCCAGGTCCCGATAACGAAAGCCAGGAGCGCGAGAAGAATCCAATAGAGTCGATTCATGCCGGCTTTCTCCCGGCAAGAACTTCGCGATCGATCGGCAACCTTCGCAGTCGCACCCCAGTTGCGGCGAAGAGAGCATTCGTGAGAGCGGGCGGCGCCGCGGTGGTTCCCGTTTCGCCGATACCCCCCGGATACTCCGTGCTTGGGATCAGATGCACCTCGATCTTGGGTGCCTCATTGATCCGCAACATCCGGTAATCATGGAAGTTGCTTTGATCGACCCGGCCCTTGGATATCGTTATTTCGCTGAACAGTGCCGCGGTCAGACCGAAGATCAATCCACCCTCAAGCTGAGCAACGATAGTGTCCGGATTGACCGCGATACCCGTATCGACGGCCGACACGAGCCGGTGCACGCGAACTTCGCCCTTCTCGTCGACTTCCGCCTCGCAAACGGTCGAGATGAAGCTGCCGAAGGCGGTCTGAGCCGAGATGCCTCGAGCCCTTCTCGCCGGAAGAGCTTCGCCCCAGCCGGACTTCGACGCCACCAGCTGGACCGCGGCCTTGAGACGCGGCGTAGCGTCAAGCATGCCGAGGCGATACGCAACCGGGTCCGCACCGGCTCGATGAGCGAGTTCGTCGATGAAGCTCTCGATTGCGAAGAAATTGTTGTTCGGCCCGACACCGCGCCAGAACCCTGTCGGTACTGCCGGCGGCTCGGCGCGGATGTACGTGACTCGCAGATTGGGTATCCCATAGGCATTATCGGTGGCGCCGTCGATGGCGTCGACATCGATGCCCTTCTGGAAGGCCGGAGGCAGCCATCTGGCCATAATCGACGAGCCCGTGACGCTGTGCGTCCAGCCGACAATCTTGCCATCCTTTACGCTCGCGGCGATGACATCGTGATAGACTGGCCGGTAGACATCGTGCTGCATGTCCTCTTCCCGCCGCCATACGATTTTCACCGGTCCTTCGACGTGCTGAGCGATACGCGCGGCTTTGACCGCCATATCGGGTTCCAGTCTCCGCCCGAACCCGCCGCCAATAACGAAATTGTGCACGGTCACTTTTTCGGTCGGCAATCCGACAGCTTTGGCAACCTCCGACTGAACGCGCGCAATCACCTGCGTCCCGGTCCAGACTTCGCAAGCGTCTTTCGTGAAGTGGACGGTACAGTTGAGCGGCTCCATCGCCGCGTGCGCGAGAAAAGGCAATTCGTAGACGGCCTCGTATCGATCGCCATCGGCGAACGCAGCTTTGACGTCGCCCGCCTCTTTGGCGACGACACCGTCGCCCTTGCTGGCAGTCCTCAACGCATCCCAGACCTCGGCAGATCCTATTGCGGCGTTCGGTCCCTCGTCCCAGGTGACGTCCAGCGCATCGAGGCCCTGCATTGCGGTCCACATGCTGTCGCCCACGACGGCAACGAGGTCATCGAGCACGATGACTTGGCGAACGCCCTTTATGGCTTTGGCTTTTGCGTCATCGACGCGTCCCACTTTGCCACCGAACACCGGGCATTCCGCAAGCGTCGCGAACTGGACGCCCTTAGGCATCGCGTCGATGCCATACTGGGCTTTGCCGTCGGACTTTTCCGGCGTGTCCTTCCGCTTGATCGGCTTGCCGATCAACGTGAAATCCTTGAGAGCTTTGAGCGGCGGGTCGGCGGCGGGTTTCATCGTCGCGGCTTGCGCGGCGATGGATCCATAGCCGACCTTGCGACCGGTCGCATCGTGGCTCACTTCGCTGTTCGATGTTCGGCAGCTCGAAGGCTCGACGTTCCATTGCTGCGCAGCCGCGGCAACGAGCATCGAGCGCGCCGCGGCACCGGCTTTGCGAAGCGGCACCCAGAACGCGCGCACGGAAGTCGAGCCGCCGGTGGCCTGAATGTGAAAGATTGGATTGGTATAGAGCGCCTCGTTTGGGGGCGCATGATCGAGAACGACCTTGTTGAAATCGGCGTCGAGCTCGTCCGCCAAAATCATCCCGACCGTCGTATAAATTCCCTGCCCCATTTCGACTTGCGGCATGATGAGCGTCACGACGTCGTCGTTGCCGACGCGTATGAAGGCATTCGGCGCAAAGCTTTGTTCCGCCGCCCGGGCAACGGGAAGACGAAAACTGACGAGCAATGCGCCGGCCGCGCCAGCCTTGAGAAGATCGCGACGAGAAAGGCGGCTCGCCTCGGAGGCCAGGTCTATTCGCATCGGAACCTCCGTTATGCTGCCGCGGCTTTTTTGATCGCAGCACGAATGCGGACGTACGTTCCGCAGCGGCAAATGTTGCCGGCCATGGCCGCATCGATGTCGTCGTCATTCGGATTGGGCGTGTGTGCCAACAGCGCCGCGGCCGACATGATCTGGCCGGACTGGCAATAGCCGCACTGGATGACTTCCAGGTCGAGCCACGCCTTCTGGACCTTCGCGCCGGCGTCGGTAGCCCCGATACCCTCGATGGTCGTAATCGGCCGGTTGCCGACTGACCCGATGGCGAGCTGACAGGAGCGGACGGACTGCCCATCGACATGAACGGTACAGGCACCACACTGAGCGATACCGCATCCGAACTTGGTTCCGGTCATCCCCATTGCATCGCGCAACGCCCAGAGAAGCGGCGTATCGGGGGATGCGTCGACGTCATGAGACTGGCCGTTGACTTGAAGTGTGATCATCGGGAGCTCCCGGCACATGAATGATCAAGGTAATGACGACTGACATCAGTCTCGTATGTCAGCCTTCGACGACCTTTATATTACCGGTATAATTCTCCCGATCAACGCGGCGAGAATGTCGGAAATTGCGCAATTTCTGCCACGCGATATAGCCGCTTGGCTCTATCGACGTATTGGCTTTTTGCTGTTCGCTATTCCGCGCCGCGCGATAGATAGGAAGCGATCGTTCGCATGACGGGAGGAGCAAAAAGGATGTTGTTGTGGCCGAAGCCGTCGAACGGTACCAGCTCCGCTCCGTCAACCTCGGAAGCAATTTCTTCGGCGGATTGAAACGAGACATCGCGGTCATCGCGATCGTGAATGACCAGCGCTTGGCATGCAGTTGCCTTCAAAAGCTTCACCAAAGTGAATTGGTCGAGTGAACGCCCTCCGACGCGTTCGAGCCGCCGTTCGAACGCGCGCCGCCCCGCGCCCGTCAATCCCCAATGCTCGCCAAATCCGCCTGTCACTTCCAACAACCGATTGGGACTCGCGACAAGCACGACGCTCGGCGTCTTGAGCGCGTAGGGGATCGGCGGATGGCCCTCAGCCGCAACAAGCGAGATCATGCCTCCGAACGAATGGGCAACGATCGCGGTGAGGGGGCCAAACTCCCGGCCAATCACCGCGGTAGCGCGCGCACACTCGATCAGATTGGTTGAGCTCGCGCCACTAAGCCCATGCGCGGGCAGATCGAACAAAACCACCCGGAAACCGGCTCTTCGTATTGGCTCGGCGATGGCAGTCATGAAGGAAGCTTCCCCGGTCCAGCCATGAACGACGAGCACGGTACCCAATGCATCGTCGCGGTCGGGATCGAAGATGTAGGCCTGGAGATCGGCGACAGGGGTCGATACCCGCTGCCATCTGGCATTCCGCAAATGAAACCGGGCTCGCTCGGCGAGCTGAATATGATTTGGAGCCCGGTAGTGCGACAATTCCGGCGTACAGAAAATCCGAAAGGCAATATCCCCGGCAATGCCCGAAGGCAGTTGCGACAGGCGCTGACCGGCCCATAATTCTTTCGGCAACCAAATCATTCTTTATCTCTGAATTTCGGGCTCCATTTTCGCAAGGCGGACTTTTGCTCTAATTGCCGCAATGGTTGACAGCTCGTTGACCGCCCGCTTTGATCTTCTCTGAGGTGGGCGGAAACCAGCTCTATCGAGATCAGCAAAGGGCCGCCAGGGGGCTCGTAATGGACTTTAGATCACCCGGCAGCACGTTGGTCTACAGCGTGCTGCTTATGTTGGTGGTTATTACGCTAGCGACCTTCGCCTATATGGGCGCCGGCTGGAGCTTCTCAGACTCCTCCTACATGGTGCTGCTGACCGTCTACACCGTCGGCTATGGCGAAGTGCATCCCATCGTCACGCCGTATTTGCATTTGGTTACCGTCGCCACGATGGTTTTCGGATGCACGGGAATGATCCTACTTACGGGTGCCCTCGTCCAGTTTCTCACCGTCAGCCAGTTGCAGCAGATATTCGGGATCAAGCGCATGAAAGCCGAAGTAGACAAGCTCGATGGGCACGTGATCGTGGTCGGCTTCGGTCGTATCGGAATGATGCTGGCCAAGGAGTTGAAATCCGGCGGTACAAAATTCGTGATACTCGAACAAGACGAGGGCCGCGCCCATCAGGTTCGCGAACTCGGCTACCTTTGCCTAGCTGGCGACGGAACAGATGAACGCTGCCTTCGCGAAGCCGGTATAGATCGTGCCCGCACACTTGCGAGCGTGCTGCCCAATGATGCCGCGAACGTCTTCATCACGCTATCTGCTCGCAGCTTGAACCCAGCTATCGAAATCATCGCGCGCGGCGAGCTTCCATCGACGGAAAGCAAACTGATCCAGGCGGGCGCCAATAAAGTCGTTTTGCCGACACATATCGGAGCCGAGCGCATCGCCGAGATGATCCTTTTTCCTGAAACCGCGAGATTTCTGCGCGCCAGCACGAAAATGCAGGATCTTGAGCGAACGCTGCGAGGCCTCGGCCTCGATATCACGCTGGTTGTCGTGCCTGCGAAAGGCGGCCTCACAGGGCTGACGATCGAGGAAATAGAGCGTAAGGCGGAAGGCAAGTTCTTTATCGTTCAGCTGGATCGCCCCGGCGGCGAGACAGTCACAACGCCCGACAAGTCGTTGCGCGTTCAGGCTGAAGACGGCGTCGTCATTGTCGGACGCGACGGGCAAGCGGCGCGCGCCATGTTTGCGGCCGCCGCGGAAAAGCTGCGCGCCGGCAGATTGACTTTCCAATGAGGTCAGCCGCTCTCGCCGGCCGCCTATAAAACGCATGGCTGCTAGCGGCGTGGCGCCCATTCGGGCGGTTTCATATCGATTGACAGGAAAATGACAGGCCAACTACAGCAAATAGCCCGCCCGGATACGCTTTTGCTCCACCCTTCAAAAAGAGAACATCATTGATATCACCGGAACAGCTGCATCACCTGTTTGCGACGTATGGGGTGTGGACGGTCGCTCTCATCGTGGGTCTCGAAAGCTTGGGCGTCCCATTGCCTGGCGAAACGGTTCTAATCATCGCATCGATCTATGCGGCAACTCATGACGGAAATATCGTCATGGTCATAGTTGCAGCAACGGTCGGCGCCATTGTTGGCGACAACATCGGTTATCTCATTGGCCGGGAATTCGGCTACCGGCTGGTTTTGAAATTCGGCGCCTATCTCGGGTTGACAGAAAGCCGCATCAAGCTTGGTCAATATCTTTTCCAGAAACATGGCGGCAAAGTCGTTTTCTTCGGCCGCTTTTTCGCAGTCTTGCGGTTTCTTGCGGCGTTGCTGGCGGGCATCAATCAATTGCCGTGGCCCCGCTTTCTTGTCGCGAATGCACTGGGAGGACTTGTGTGGGCAAGCGTCGTAGGCATATCCGCATACACGCTCGGCCGCAGCATTCACGATATACAAGGGCCGGTCGGGACAATCGGAATTGCAATCGCTGTGGGCATCATCATCGCAATCTTCGTCTATCTCAGGCGCCATGAAGCGGAACTTCAGGCCCAGGCAGAAGCTTCCTTACCCGGCCCGCTGCCCGGCTTCCAAAGCCATGATCCGGCAGAGCCACCGCAAGCGGGCTAGCCGCCTTCACCCACCCAAAGTCTGCTGCACGGCAACAGAGAGGTTCAGCGTGGTCAACATTAGCGATGAAAACCGCTATTGGTCGCAGTTTTCGGTGCCAATTTACCCGCTACTGGACTACTTAAGCCGCGCCGGAAAACGTAGCTGCTTTTGCGCGGTCCTGGACGCGGCACGTAATAACCAACGAACTACCTCAAAGGCTTATCACTGATGAGAGGATTTCTAGCGGCGGCCTCCGAACAGCTGCAGCTTGCGCTTGCCATCCATTCCCTATTGCCGCCGCGCAGTTCCGCAATCGAGGCGCGTGCCAAGGCTCGGGAAGATCGGTTCCGGCATTTGCTGCACTATGCCTATGACAATTCCCCGTACTACCGAAAGCAGTTCCAAGGCATCGATCTAGACAGGTGCGCCATCACCGATCTTCCGACCCTGACCAAGGCGGACATGATGGCGAATCTCGATGAGATTTTGACGGACCGAGCTCTTCATCGCGCCGACCTCGAACGCTTCATGTCGGACCCCGCAAACATTGGCGCTTATTACAAAGAGAAATACGCGGTCTGTCATACGTCGGGAAGCCAGGGCCAACCGGCCATCATTGTTCAAGACGCGCCTGCGATCCTGACAACCTTTGCGGCGCAGTTCGCACGCGGCATGCAAGTCAAGCGGCGGTTCTTGCCTCACATCAAACGCCTCTTCAAGCCGGCGCGTTTCTCGATCATCACACAGAAGCCGGGCTTTTACCCGAGCAGCACATTCTTCAGCTATTTCCCAGCTCCCGCTCGGCCGTTCCTCAAATTGCAGCGACTGTCGGTCTTCGATCCGCCCGAGGTCATCGTCGAGCAGCTGAATAGCTTTCAGCCTAACTTCATTACTGGCTACACGAGCGCACTCGAGACGATCACACGAGAGTTGCAGGCTGGCCGTCTAAAGTTTCGAGGCGACCTCGAGCAGATGACGAACATCAGCGAGCCGCTACCCGAAGCAATTGCGCAGCGGGTCGAGAAGGCGTTCGGAGTTCACATCACGAACGTATACAGCATGGCGGAATGCATGGCGCTCACCTGCGGCTGTCAGGCAACGCACGGCAGCCACCTCAACGACGAGTTGGCCTTTCTCGAAGTCGTCGACGCAAGCGGCCGGCCTGTTCCGGACGGCACGCCTGGAAGCAAGGTTCTGCTCACAAATCTTTATAATATGGCCCAACCGATCATCCGCTATGAGGTCGACGACATCGTCACGATCAGCCCTGGCCGCTGCGAATGCGGGAGTATTCTCCCGCTGGTAAAGGCCGTCGAAGGCCGCGCAAAAGACCAATTCTGGGTCGACGTGAACGGCGAAATTCGCGATATGCCGTATTACGTATTTCTGCTCGCGCTCCACAATGAAACCAACCTCGCCGAGCACCAATTCCTGCAGACCGGGGTAAATCGGTTCGTCTTGCGAGCCGCCCCGCAGCCCGGCCGAGCATTATCTGCCGAGAAGCTTCGTCAATTCGTTCAGCAGTCCGTGACCTCCGAAGGACTAGCCGACGTCATCCACTTCGACATCGAAATCGTCGATCGGATTCTGCCGGAGGAGTTGGGCAAGATTCGCAGGGCGAAAAATGTCTTCGGCCCGCCGCCATCCGCGCCCTCGGAGCTGGAGCGGATGAAGGAGCCAAGCCTGACGTGAACCAAATTCACGTCAGACTCCGTCCTTGCTGGGAGATGCTGGGAACCTCGACACCAAATTGCAGTTCAACCCTATAGACCGCTTGAACCTTTTAGGGGGTGTCAGCCATGACCCGAAAATTGCTGAAAATTGTAAATGGCCCCGATAAGCCCGCGCTGCAGTGGGCACTCGCGCGTCCCGGCAAGGAACAGGTCCACTTTGTTCTCGAAGGGGATGCAGCGGACGCGGAAATCGTCCGTATCGAAGAAGTAGCGGAAGGCCTCACTTTCGAAATAAACGGCCGGCTGACCACAGGGCTCTACAAAGGTCAGCCGTTTCAAGGGATTTATAGCGTGGAGACCCGATCGGGCTCGATAGCTCTGGGCGTCGGCGCTTAGTCCCGGCCGCTACCGGTAACTCAAGCGAGCTCCGGCCGGGTTTTGACGTGCCGCAATCAGAAATTCTCGAAGCGCGCCGCTGATACGCTTATCCCCGACGGGCATCTGCATATTCAAATCGTCAATTTGCCCCCTGCCTATACCTACCGATATCAAAACGATATCGGGGTTACCCACACGCCGGCAATATTCCGTCCACCTACCTGGCGAATTGCTAACCCCGTTCAGTCGCAATACGTCGTTTCCCAAAGCACTACCTTTTGTCTCATAGCACTCCCGATACGACGTATGCTTACCACCGAGGTAAGATACGGCTCGGCGGCCGCATGGCTCAATCCCAACGGAATGGATGAAAGGGGTGCGTATCGGATGTTGAAGCAGTTGCTACCAACGACAGGACCCGGCTTTCAACTCTATCCGGCACTGACGCTGCTGGCGGCGGCCGCGATTTTTTTTGTCGACACTTTTACCCCGCTACATATCGCAATCGCCGTGCTCTACGTCGCTGTCGTGATGATCTCGTCGAATTTCTTGAGCCGCGATGGCCTTATCGCGGTGGCGGCTCTTTGCGTTTCCCTGACCATCTTCAGTTTCGTAATCGAGCATGGCACCGATTATGAAAGCGATTCCATGATCCGGTGCCTAGTCAGCCTTAGCGCGATTTCCATCACGACTTTCCTCGCGCTCAAGAACCATCAGGCAAACCACGACCTCAGAGACCAGGCAGCACTTCTTGACCTTACCCACGATGCGATCTACGTGCGCGATCCCAACGACGTCATCACCTACTGGAACGTTGGAGCGGAAGAGCTTTACGGCTGGAAACGCAACGAAGCGATTGGGCGCACTGCGGTTGAACTACTGAAAACGAAATTTCCCTTGCCTGCGGACGCCATAATGAAGGAGCTCAACGCGGCAGGCCGCTGGCAGGGAGAACTCGGGCACACGAAGCGCGACGGGACAGAGGTCTGCGTCGCCAGCAGATGGTCTCAGCAACGCGATGACAAGGGAAGACCCGTTGCGACCTTGGTAACGAACAACGACATTACAGAGCAAAAACACGCCGAGGACGCTCTGCATACGGCGCAAAGCGAACTGGCCCATGTCACCCGATTGACGACTCTCGGAGAACTGACGGCTTCGATTGCGCACGAGGTCAATCAACCGCTGGCGGCCGTCGTCACAAACGGCGAAGCCGCGCTCCGCTGGTTGCAGCGCGACGTCCCGGACATCAAGGAAGTCCAGACCTCTCTTGAGCGAATGATTAGTAACGGCCGGCGCGCGAGCGACGTCATCGCGAGGCTCCGCGCTCTCACCCGCAAAAGCGACCTCATACGTGTCGACCTCGACGTTAACGAACTCGTAGATGACGTTCTGCTTCTCGTCGAACGTGAGCTGATGGGAAGGAACATCGCGCTCGATCTCGATCTCGCGCCAGGCGCCATGCCGGTACTTGGCGACCGCGTGCAACTGCAGCAGGCAATCATCAACCTCGTCGTGAATGCCGTCCAGGCGATGTCTTCAGTGATCGATCGGTCCCGCTCCCTTCGGATTTCCACTCGCAGCCTATTGGGAGAGGCGGACGGAAAACGTATAGTTGTCGAGATCAGCGACACCGGCCCCGGCATCGACCCGTCGACCGCCAGCAACCTTTTCACGGCATTTTACACCACCAAGACCGATGGCATGGGGATGGGATTGTCGATCTGCCGCTCGATCATAGAGAGCCACTGTGGAAAGATCACCGTGACGTCCGAACTCGGCCAAGGTGCAACGTTCGTCGTTCGTTTGCCGATGAAGGAGGAGAGCGCGTGAGAACGGCCCCGGATTCCGACCGCTCCGCTGCTGCACGCACGTCGATGGTCTACGTAATCGACGATGACTTGTCTTTGCGAGAAGCGCTCAGCAGTCTCTTCAGGTCCGTCGGACTTCAAGTCAAGTTGTTCGGATCGGCGGCCGAGCTGCTTGAGAGAAAGCTTCCGGACGTTCCGAGTTGCCTTGTGCTGGATATCCGCCTTCCAGGCGTCAGCGGACTCGACTTCCAAGCCCAACTTGCGAGATCCGGCATACGCATGCCGGTCATCTTTATGACCGGACACGGCGACATCCCGATGTCCGTCAGAGCCATGAAGGCGGGAGCCGTCGATTTCCTGACGAAGCCATTCCGCGACCAGGATATGCTTGACGCTGTTTTCTCAGCCCTTGAGACCGATCGCAAACAATTGGAATCGGACCAGGGCATCGCCGATTTGTCTGCGCATTATCAAAGCCTGACGGCCCGCGAAAAAGAAGTCATGGCCTACGTCACGAAAGGCTTGATGAACAAGCAGATCGCCGGCGAATTGGGATTGAGCGAGATCACGGTCAAAATCCACCGCGGGCACGTCATGCGGAAAATGGGTGTTCGATCGCTCGCCGATCTGGTTCGAGCCGCAGAAAAGCTCGGGCTTTCGGCGGCAGGCGCGTAGCCCCACGGTGGCACAGCGACCGGAATTAATTCAGCGACTAAACCACGTGTCGTATTCTTGGCCGGCGTTGGCGGTCGGCTCGGGTTCGCCATCTGCTACGAGATAGCGCCGATTGACCCAGCCGGTTAGATTGCGGTGCTTGATGAAGCACCATTCGTTCGAGCAGTTGCCAACAAGCGTAATGCCACTGCCGTCGTGTGCGATCTCGCCTACAGACTGATACTCTTGAGACGGGCCATTGCGGACGTAAAGGGTGTCGGACGCATCGACGCCAGCTACGCGAAACTGCTTGCTTGCCTCCTTCGTCGTGCCGCCTAAAGGCTTTGCCTTTGGCTGGGTCTTAGCAATGACGGTGATTGCAACGCGGGGCTTGGGCCGAACCGCTGGACGCGGCGTCGGGACGTTGAGAGCCAACTGTGGAGTTTGCGTCTGGTCCACAGCGGCAGGCGGCGCAACGAATTTCACGGAAGTCACGTGGACAACGTCAAGCGGCGTCGCCTGCGATTGCGTGACTGATGTCTTGGCATCGGTGGACGTGTACGATAGCTGCGACCGCGAAGAAGGTTTGTTTGCCTTCGCCACCTGAGCGACAACAATTTGCGGCGCCGGTTTCGAAATGGGCGTACCCAGCTCCACGATGGTCCCGGTCCCGGTTTCACCATCGTCCTTCTCCCAGAAAATGCGCTTGGCATCTTGGTTGATCGACACGCAGCGCGCCTCCGCATCGAACCAGCGAAACCATTTGACGCAAAGCCGATCGTCGGCGGCCCACCAACGGCCACGGTCGGTCGCCGCACCCAGAACAGATGCTAAGGCCCCGGCATTTCCGGACATCAAGCCGTCATGCCCAAATCGAACGGAGACAGTCGTCCCGATCGGCGTGTCGAGCTCGACAAGCGAGCCGGCCACCGTCGTCTTGATCGTTTCACTCGTGAGTTTTGTCTGCCCGGCAGCTAGCGGACCAGCAGCGAAACAACCCAATAGAAAAACGACCCTGCGCAACACGCGCTCTCCCAATTTCCGAGTGGTTAGCAAAGCTTGCACGCCAGTGTGGCAGAGATTGGATGCCGGTCCGTTGCCGACCCTGGAAGCCGCAGAGCTCTTCACCTTCTTGCGCGCCAACACGAGCTGGCCGGGATTTTTTAGCTCGCAAATATTAATTAGCCTTACACCTGCCAGGAGCACTCGCGCCAAAGGCCGCGTCGTGACGCGAAAATGAGATCTTTCCAGTGGCATCGGCCCCGGGCGGTGACAATGATGCCGACCGTCATCTCGGGCGGCGGTCGGCGCAACAATCGGACCGTCCACTCTGGACTTCTGAGCGCTTCTTTACAGCTTCTCGCGAAGCGAGACCGAGGACAGGCAATCTCAGGCGATGCAGCTACCCCTCGGCCATGCGAAGATCGAGAGCACAATCCGTTAACTCGGCATTGAAGTAGAAGACGCCCTGGGGTTAGCCAAGCAGGTCGACTCCCCTGAGCTAGATTCGAGTCGTAAAAAGAAGCGCCTGTCGAAATGCCTTATAACATATTGTTATTACAAAGTATTTTGAAGATTTGGTGGCGGAGACGGAGTCCGCCAATCAAAGCCCTTAACACTCTGAATAAACTAAGACTTTTTGAATCGCGGAGACATCATCCCTCAGTGTGTCCCACAAAAGATTGTTGTACGCTGCAAGCGCGGCGCGGCATTTCGCCATTGGAATACGCGCGAAACTATCACTGTTGAGCAAAAGCCGCAGCCCAATATCATTCGCCACTGAAGGAGTTGCCTGCAGGGCATCGACAGGTCCGTTCGAATTTGCCTACATCGCCGGTCATGCGTGCATTGGAGTCTTTGACCCGGCCAAACGTGTGATGAAAAAGATTACCAGCGTCGGCCTCCTAGCCGTCGCAATCGCACTTATTTCGCATCCCTCGCTTGGCGGGGAACCTGACAAGGTCGTCTGGGAGCAGTCGGGCTGGCAGGTGGCGGTCATGACAAACACGTCAGGCCGATTCATCGGCTGTTATGCCGTCAAAGATTTCGAAGCGCCTATCTTTGTGAGAGATCGCTTCGTATTCGCAAATTATCGCGACGGCCATTGGGCCGCGCTGGTTGGCGGAACTCGCATTGATAGCATCGCGCAACAGCAGCCGATTAGCCTCTATGTGGACAGCAAGCTGATCCATAGGGCCACACCGCAGCTGACCTCCGTCAAGGCCGGTCGATTGGGGACGCTCACATTGCAAGCAATCGATGGTCTAGCCGCGGGTCATGTTCTCGAAATGATTTCACCCGCTGGTCGGGATAGCTATCAACTGACGGGTACAGCAGATGCGCTCTGGAAGACTGTTGAGTGCGTAAACACTGCCGTTGCCCTCGAACAAGGCCCAAGGCCGCTCGAGATCCGCTTTTGACCTAAGCGGCAGCTGGCTAGTAAAGATGAATCTCCGCGGGAACGCCCCCCTAATTTTGAAACGTCTTGGGAAGCGAACCGATATTAGTGCGTACCGCACTTTGCCTGCTCTTGCAGAGGTTTGACTTTGCGCTCTCGGCGACCGTGTCGAGGGCCAGGGCCAATAGCGCTCAACGCATAGGAATCCACAACGGGCTCTTCCATGCTTTTAGCTCATCGAGGAAAACCTGAAGTTTGGATGGAATGAAACGACGTGTCGGATAGATAACGTGGACGAAAATCTCGGGCGACGACCACTCCGGTAGGATGCGAACAAGATTGCGTCGTCTGATTTCCTCTTCGCAGTAGTTTGACGGCAAAAGACCAATGCCGTGCCCCTTGTAGGTGAATGCGCTGACGCTTTGGAAATCCCGGCTCGACACCGGCCCAGAGACATGCAGCTTCACCGACTTTCGACCGTTGACCAGATGCCATTCCGCCTCGTTGTTTCGGCCGTTGAGCAGAACGCATTGATGGTTGGTTAGGTCTTCGGGCTTCGCCGGCGCTGTTCGGCATTTCAGATAGTCCGGCGAAGCGACGAGATAGCGAATGCTTCTGCCAATCCGCTTTGCGATGATCGTCGAATCCCGCAGTTCCCCAAACCGAATGGCGACATCGATGTTATCCGCAACCAGATCGACAAACAGGTTTGTGATGAAAAGGTCGACATGGACGCGCGGATATTTTTTCAGCAACGCGGAAATAAACTCGTAGAATGGCTTCTGACCCATAATCACAGGCACGGAAATCTTCAGCAGGCCCTCGGGCTTTTTCTGTGTCTGGGTCAATGCGCTTTCAGCATCGAACAGATTGCTGAGCGGCTCGCTGCACTGATTGTAATAAGCCCGACCTTGAGCCGTCAGGCTCAGCTTGCGCGTCGTTCGCTGCATGAGCGTTACGCCGAGCTGATTTTCGAGCGACGCAACTTTCCGGCTGACGGTCGATACCGGCATGCCAAGCGCACGCGCGCCAGCGGCTGAAGCTCATGAATTGCGCCACTTTCACGAAAACCGCAATGTCGTTCAAATCCGCCATAATCCGCATTTTTCCATTTTTGGAAAATAGTATCGAGATATTTCTATCTTATCGACGAATGGGGTTTGACCAATAGTTGATTTTGTAGGTGACCAACGGAGATCGAGATGGAGAAGCATAAGACAATCCTGATAACTGGGGCGTCTCAGGGCATCGGCGCGGGACTGGTCAACTCCTTCGTCGAGCGCGGCTACAACATTGTTGCCACGTCGCGCCACGTTAGCCAGTCCGACGAAATAAACGCGTCGAGCCGGCTTGCTCTGGTCGACGGTGATATCGGCGATCCGGCAACGGCGAAGAAGGTGGCGGAAACGGCAATCAAGAACTTCGGCTCCATAGATGCGTTGGTTAACAACGCCG
>CAVPYR010000024.1:0-138996 GCA_963710005.1 uncultured Alphaproteobacteria bacterium | reverse complement strand
AAAGCAATCAGCGGTCTCCTCGTCGGGACCGCGAAACTGATGTCCGCATTCATGCGAATAGATCCACAAACTCACGGGAAGGGCCAGCTTGCCGAGCAGCTGCGTATTCAAAATGATGAAGCCTGGGTATGCGGCGCCATAGTCGTCGAGACGGTCATCGAGAACGGTCGGACGCGCCCCGCATTGAATCTTGTAGCCGTTGATTTTGAGTTGTCCGACCGGCACCAGCTGCGCCGTTCCGTTCGTGTAGCCAATATATTCTTCAGCGGTCGGGCCATCGTCCGAAACGCCGGCCAGGGCGAAGACGACGACGAGCATGCAGAGTCGAGGTACCAGTGTCGAAAATTTCATAGCAGTGATTGCCTGTTTCAGGAGCTTCGACCGCGACCAATTTTGAGGAACGGCATTGCCGCCTCGGTCCGGTCACAATCGTACGATGTTTCTTCAATAATATAACATCCGGTATGGGCAGCGGAAGTTGCTTTCGGACGACACTCAAATGGGGGTTTCTATGGGTGATTGGAAACGACGCGACTCGGGAGATCGTTTTCGTGACCATCGCCTGAGATGGGTCGGCTCCTGCATTGCGTTCGTTGCGCTGCTGATGTCGCTCGGATCGGTGGCTAGAGCGGCCGAGGTCCCAGCCAATACGAAATCGCCCTTCGGCATGACCGGCGCGATTGCGGCCCAGCCGGCGAAGGACACGTCATTGGTGACGAAACTCGTCGACAACGCTTGGTCCCTCCTCCTCTTCGAACAGCACAGGCTGACGCAAGATATGACAGGAGCCGTGCGCAATCTCAAAGCTACGACCGACTTGGCCACGGCGACGGGCGCTCTTGTTGTCGCGAGCTTCGTCTACGGAATTCTTCATGCCGTCGGTCCCGGACACGGCAAGGCCGTGATCTCATCCTACATGCTGGCGGACAAGGAGACGCTGCGCCGCGGCATCTTCCTCGCGTTCCTGTCGTCATTCATCCAAGCTCTTTCGGCGATCGCGCTGATCGGCGGCCTCTACGTTGCGGCTTGTGCGACCGGCCTCCAAACCAAATGGGCCGAGGCCTGGCTTGAAACGCTGAGCTGGGGTTTTGTCGCCATCGTTGGGGCGTGGCTGATGCTTAAGCAGGTGTGGCCAATGCTTACGCGGCATCGGGAAAAGTCTGACGCCGGTCATCACGACCACGATCATGGCCATAGTCATAAGCACGACGACCATTATCACAGCCATGCCTTTCATGTTCACGAACACGACCATGCTCATGCCTCCCCGCCCGGCGGACACGCGCACTCGCACGATGAGGTGAAGTCAGATGTTCTTCATGCTCATAGCCCGAGCGACGAGGGTGTGCACGATCACGATGCGGAGCATGTCCATGATGAACATTGTGGACATGTGCACCTGCCTGGACCGGATGAGTTGCGGGGCGAATTGTCTTGGAGCAAAGCCCTCGCAATATCATTCTCAATTGGCATAAGACCCTGCACTGGAGCTTTGCTCGTCATCATATTCGCTGCGTCGCAGGGTTTGATCTGGGCGGGAATCCTAGCCACCTTTGCGATGGCCTTGGGGACTGCCCTGACCGTGTCGGCGCTTGCGGCAGTGTCAGTCGGGTCGCGCAACCTCGCGATAGCGCTTGCTGGTGCCGAAAGCCGCTGGGGGACAATCGTTGCGAGAGGGGCGAGCTTCGTGAGTTCGGCGGCGGTCTTCGTGCTCGGGACAGCCTTCTTCTTTGCCTCGCTGCATGATACGCGGCCGTTCTGACAACCGGAAAATCGCTGCTCTATATCTTATCCGCGCCTGCTGAACGCTAAGAGGTACTCGCGTTCGAGCCCGCTTTCGCTCACAATGGCCACTCGCCCTGAGCCCCGTAAACAGCTCTGTTCTAGGTGTTAAGCGGAACCAGAGAGGAAACTTGGGAATGGCCGGTATCAGCGAGCGGCAGTCGCAACAGGACTTCTCGAGGGGTAATTCTAAGTCCTCCGATGGGGCCTAAAATCCCTTAAATTTCACTAGCTTACTGGTCTGACCCGCTTGGTGAAGCTTCAACGCTTTATACCAAGAGAGGTCTACCAAGATGACATTTGCAAATCACTCAAACCTTAGCACGATCCACAGTGCCGCCGGTGACCGTGAGCTGTGACTGCCGGTGACTGCTGCACACCAACATCACGAGCCCAACAGCCCGCCACTTCTACAGCGAAGAACAGCAGTCTCTAGGAGACTCGCCATCGGCCGATTGACGTACACAAGTCGTTCTGTTGTCGTTCTCCTGACCACCTGCATTCGCTATAGTTCCGGTAGATCGACTAGCGGGGTTCGCATGACGAAGGTAGCTCAAACCAAAGGCATTCTGCCCGATGGCAAGAAGATCAGGGAGCTAAGAAAGAGGGTTGGTAAGACGCAAAAGGGGCTCATCCAGGGTTCTGGGATCGAGTTGAGGACGTATCAGAGAGCCGAACAAGGCCGCCCGATCCTTCCTGAGTGGCTTCAGCGGATCAGTGTGCTTCTAAATACCGATTTGAAAGAGCTGCGGATCGAGAAGGATCAGGCGCCGAAGGCCAAAGAATTATTCCGCCTGCAATGCATCAGCGAAAATGGCGCCAACAAGTTGCTGAAGGAGCTGCAAAGCTTGTTCGGAAAAGTTGAATATAGGTTTGAAATAAATCCGACGACGGAAGATGCGGAACAAGTGGCCGCTTTTGTCGAATACTGTCAGGAACTGGTGATTTCGAATTGTGACGAAGAGGATAAAATTCTTGAGCCTGCGAGCAAAATCCGCGCTATCGGCCGACTGAACGACATGTTGACCTCTCTAGCTTCCAAGAAGATTTACGTGTTCACCGGTGAATATCAAATTTGGGGCGTGCAGATTGTAAAAGTGCGGACCCCTGAGCCTGACGGATTAGTCGTAAAGGCCAGTTTTCCGAATTTAAGCACCAAGCTTCGCATCGTAACGAAAAACGATGCGGCTCCTCACTTAAATGAGACGTACTCGCCTTGGCCCTCCACGAGAGAAAATGCGTACCAACAGGCGATAGCCGCAAACCTTGAAGCGGGAATTTTGCCCGATTGGCTTGAGTGCGCTATGAGAGAGGCCCTTTTTTGGTATGATTTTATCGCAAAATATCGGCGCGAGTACGACCGTAGAAAAGCGCAGCAGAACTCACCGCTGCAACTCGCGTGGCCGGCGAAACCATGAGCCAGCTTCCATTGTTCCGAGAAACCGTCGCGTCAGCCGCAAGTCGGCTTGAGGGGGAACATGAGGGGGAGCTGTGACGGCTCACCCCATTCCTTTCAAGAGTAGAGACAAAATAGTAGCCGCAAAATTCTGAGCGAGTCGCTCGAAAGCTGAGGCTCGCGAACACCCCCCGTCACCCTCCCGCGACCCTTCATAAACATCGGGACGAGCAACCTGGATGAACCGACGTCGCAGCGCAGGGTACGCTGCCCGGGATGGTGCCCGTGGTTCCGAGATGTCTCCACATCCCTTTGAGGCTTTACCTCGCAGCATCACTCGCAAAGCGGCATCGGGCAATCAGCCGTCAAGCGTGGCCTTCCCGAGTCAGCGGGTCGCATCCCTCATTGCTGACTCACAGAGGCACCTAGCAAGCCCGCTAAGGTCGGCCGCTGTTCAGTACTCATGTGAGCCACGGGGCCGCTCCCTGACTCTCCCTGAGTCAGCGCGGGGCATCCTGAATACTATCCGGGGATGCCCTGCTGAATAGGATGATGCGGCGGCACCAAACCGGGGGACCTGATGCCGCCCTTGATGATGCACCATCGGGGGGAGAGAGTGCATCCATTGACCCTCGTTGCGGCTGAGGGGGGTGCCGCGGGGTCACCGTTCCTGTACCAGCAGTAATAAATCATTCACATTAAGTTCTCCTGCTTCTCGTGATCAGCGATCCTTATCGCGCCGGGGATGCGGCGGCACCAAGCCGGGGGGAAAGGGATCGATGCCGCCATTCATCGGGTGCTACTGCCTCGGAGAACCCAAGGCCTCGATGCGGCTCCTCACGGGGGGACAAGGAGACGGCACCGACCCGGTTGACCTCAGGCGGCAGGGATGGGCCGAGAGGTCAGCTCTGTTAGATCACAAGTTTGTAACAATCAGCCATATGATGACCTTCGTTGCTTCTGAGCCAATTCATGTAATCTGCGGATATCTCATCGACATGCAGCGTAAGCGAAGTATCTGAGACTGACCGCAGCTCACATTCTTATGCAGTGTAGAACTATTTTTTCTACTTCTATGAGAATCTTCTATGACGGAACTTCCCAAACTTCTCACATTCTGTGACAATAGATTTGCAGATTGTGAGAACTCAGAGACCACGGAGAGGGGAGATGAAGCAGGCTCGTGCTCTAGACGACAGACGCATCAAGCAGGCGCTCCTTCCTGACATACAAGCAAGTGACCCCGTCCTTCACGACTAAGTCACCCATGCGGAGAGACATGAGCTCGTTGCGTCTCATGCCTGTCAGCAGGAGGCAGACCAAAGCGTCGCGAACGTCCCCAGGCTTGATCTCTGCGAAGACGCTCTTCAGTTCATCTGGCGTGAGCGCCCTCTTCTCACTCTTCGGAGCTTTCAAAAGTTGCTTCGAGAACGGGTTCGCTTCTACGATCCCCCTCTTCTCCAGATGCTCCCACAGGCCGTGTAGCCTCGACAGTATCTTGTTACACGTAGCAGCCGCGCGGGGCTCCCTTGGCCTCCCATTGCCTTCCTGGGGTGCCTCTGTGGCGAGCCAAGAGACGAAGTGACCAGCGACCCTGCGAGTCACTTGGTCAACCATAGCAACCCGCGTTCCTCTCTTGAGAAGTTCCACAGCGTACCGCTTCGCTTCCTGATCTGTCTTGCCGGTAGGATGCTCTGCGAGATAGGCGTTCAGAGCGAGGTCAATCGGAATCGACTTGCCGAATACGAGAGACGCGAACCGCTTGCGGGCCGTTTAGCTGTAGCGGTACTTCAGACCTCGCATAGCCCGCGTGCTCGCTCTGGCTTTATCTCGCGCGCTGGACGTACTCTTTACGCTGCGTGAAGAGTTCGCGCAGTGGGTTGAGGAAGCACAGGACGAGGCGCGCAAAGAGGAATTGGACAACGTCTATCAGCATATCCTCGTGATGGAAGGAGAATACCGACGACGGCTGGAGGCTGCCGAAAAGGCGTTGAAACGCGCCTAGATCTCCTTCGTCCCGACCGGCAAAGTTCAAAGCCGATCGCACATTGCGATAACGGCCCTTTCTCCACGCTATCGTAGATCGGTCTTTATCTCGTCTTTGCTTACACGATGCTCGAGGCGGCAAACGCAATCACCCTCGGCTATCTTGTGCAGACGGTCGGGACGATGGCAGGCTTTGCCGACGTTCACGACAAGCCATTCATCGTTCTGACGATCGTGTTCCTCGCGTGGCTCAATTATCGCGGCGTCTACGCGACTCTGACGGTCAATCTCGTGCTGACGGCCATCGCCTTCATCGCGATCGTCATTCTGTTCGCGGTGGTCAAACCGTGGTCGAACGAGTTGCTCGATCACAAGGAAATGCTGAACGGGTTGCCATATGGCTGGCTCGGCGTCATCGCGTCCCTCCACTTCGGTCTTTGGTACTACCTCGGTATCGAAGGCACCTGTCAGGCTGCGGAAGAAGTGCGATCACCTGCCCGATCTCTACCGCTGGGCACAATGACTGGCATCATTACTCTGCTCATTGCAGCGACGATGACCTGGTACGTCTGTGCGGGGTTGATGCCTTGGGAATATCTCGGTCAGGCCGTGACGCCGTTGTTCGACGCCGCTCGGCTGACCAACTCGATGCCGCTGATGGTTCTGCTCTTCGTCGGAACGGTGTTCTCGACGTTGGCCTCGGCCAATGGCTGCATCAATGACGCGTCGCGCGCGTGGTTCTCGATGGGTCGCGACCGTTATCTCCCCACGTGGTTCGGCGCGGTCCATCCGAAGAACCGCACGCCCTATCGATCGATCGTCTTCCTCGTGCCGGTGGCTCTCGTCTTTGCGTACTTCGCGCCGCTCGATCAGGTGATCACGTTCTCGATTTTGTCCGGGCTTCTTGGCTATACGTACATGTCGCTCAACGTCATCCTGTTCCGAAAGAAGTGGCCGCTCGGCTCGATCAGGAGGGGATACATCCACCCCTTCCATCCGCTGCCGGCCATCGTGCTGTTGGTCCTTTGCGCCGTGACCTATTTCGCGGTGTTCCTGGGATATGGCACGCAGCTCATCGCGATGCTGGTGTTCTTCATGGTTGCGTCTCTCTGGTTCCATTTCCACCGCTACCAGTATGTGCGGCGAGGCGACCAGTTCACGATGCAGTGGCCGCGCCCCGTGGGCTATTAGAACCTGGCAGAGAATGGCTGGCGAGCGATGCCGGCCATTCTCATTTTCCCATGCTTTGCCTTTTCCCATGCTTTGGATGTGATGTTCGCCGAATGACCTTATCTCTGACTCTCGCAATCATCGGATTGGCGACGACCTTTGCAGTTGCGATGCGTGAGCACGCGAAGGTTATGGCGTCGCGGCGGACTCTGTTGGACCGCTGCGCTGCTCTTTTATCGAATGCGGCGATCAAGCATGGCGGTGATGGATTTCCGATGCTCGAAGGTTTTCGCGGCAACCACTTTATTCGCGTCGAGCTGGTTCCCGACACGATGACAATCCGCAGACTTCCTCAGCTCTGGCTGAAGTTAACCCGCGTTGAAGTTCGCCTCAATCTTCCGGAGTTCTCAGTGCTCGTACGTCCAAGCGGCACGGAATTCTATTCACTGACGAATGAACATTCGCGAGTTCTCGAACCTCCTCCGGCGCTCGCACCCGAGACCATTGTGAGAGGAGATCGTCCGGCGTCGCAGCAGATGCTCGACGCCGTTGCCCCTGCGCTGCGGCGCATGTTTGCTGGTCCTCGCATGAAAGAAGTTGCCGTTACAGGCAGAGGGCTCCGACTGATCTGGCAAACGGCCGAAGGGCAGCGCGGAGAACATTTGCTCTTCCGTCAGTGCCGCTTCGAAAACGCCGGAGTCGGCACGGAGGTGCTCGCGGCACTACTTGCGGACCTCGACGATCTGAGCGTCGCGATCAACGAAGCGCGCGAGGCTCGGGCCGCATGAGCACCACTGTCGAACGCGCGCCGATCAACCCATATGTGGTGCTCGCCATCGCGACTTTGCTTCCGGGCGGAGGCCACGTCGCCGCCGGTCAGCCCGAGAGAGGCTTAGTATTCGCTTTCTTTACCCTGATGCTCGCGATCCTGACTTGGCATTTCTCGGGCCCCGAGCAGTCGTTCATCGACCGTTCGGCAGGCGGACTCTTTGTCTGGGCGCTGTCGATACCTGATGCCTACAAGATCGCACGGATCAGATACGAAGTGTGGAAATCCAAGAGATTGTTGGGATAAACATGGGCCCCGGCAAAGGAGCCTATGCTTGACCCATTTTCTTCGGACTTCTTCCGCTGTCACTTTGACATCCGTTTGTATTGCCGTGCTCTCGCCGAGCAATGCGTTTGCAAAAGTGCGCGTCTGTCAGGAGCAGGAGCAGCACTACGAGCAAATAAAGGAGGCCGCCGGGCCGCCGGAGCTCAACGCCGCACTTTCCGCTGCCGCCGATAAAGGTTGCTTGAATCTCGCTCGTCGTCTGCTGGGCGACGGCGCGTCGCTTGCGTCGCGAGACCGCCTCGGCGCGATGCCGCTCACTCATGCTGCGAGGTCAGGACATAGCGATATTCTCGAGCTCTTTCTCGCTCGCGGCGCATCGGTCAACGCGCGAGATCTCGACGGATCGACGGCGCTATTCGTCGCGTCCGAGCAAGACAACCTGCCAGCCGTACAGTCTCTCGTTTCGCGTGGCGCTGACGTAAACCTGCGTGGCCGAAGCGGTCTGACGCCCATTGAGGCGGCGGCATACATGGGCAATGAGCCGCTCGTGCGTTTGCTTCTGGATAAGGGCGCCGATCCCAAGACGGCCGATGCCACCGGCAAGGCGCCGATCTGTTACGCGGTCGGCCGCGGATACGCCAACGTCGCCCGTGTGCTTCTCGATCAATCGATCGACGTCAACGCGCGCTATGGCAACGATTTGACCGCTCTGATGTGGGCCGCAGGGCATGAAGATGCTGCGGGATCGAGCGATGTGGCGGACGTAATCGCGCTACTGATCGACCGTGGTGCGCGCCTCAACGATCAGGACAATCGCGGGCGTACTGCGTTGATGATCGCGGCGTCGCTTGGGCACGAGAAAGCGGTCGATGTGCTGCTCGCCAAAGGCGCCGATAAAGGACTGCGCGACAAGGCGGGAAAGACGGCAGCCGATCTCGCTACCAACGATGAGCTACGTAAGAAGCTTGCGATTAACTGAGCTTACTGACCGTTGCCGCCGATGACCGTTAGGCTCGCGAGATACTGGGCGATCGGATCTAGGTCGGCCGGTTGCGCGGCGTTCATGAGATCTGACATGCCGGGATTGTTGGCGCGGCTACGGTCACGAAAATCGGTCATCGTCTTCACGAGGTAGTCGTGCTGTTGGCCTGCGAGGCGCGCCGTCGAACCGTCGCCCTGGAACTGCTCGAGATGGCAGGACGTGCAGCCGATCGAGCCGATCACCGTCAGAGCCTTGTTGGCGACGTCCTTTGGCGGCGACGGTTGTTGGATGTTCGGCCATGTGAGGCCGGCGAAGTGCTTGGCCAACGCCTTCATATCGTCTTTGCTGAGATCCGCCGCTATTCCCGACATGATATCGTTCTTGCGGGCGCCGCTCTTGAAGTCGCGCAATTCGATATAGAGGTAGCCTTCGTTTTGGCCCCAGATGATCGGAGTAGTTTTTTCCTGCGGTATTCCGTTCTCGCCGTGGCAGCCGGCGCAAATTTGAGCTTTGTCTTCGATGCTGTCAGCGAATGCGGCCTTGGTTATGAAGGGAAGCACCGCGACAAGGACAGCAATTCCGATCTTCACCGGCCACATCGATTTCGCCATCTTCGAACTCCGGTTTGACCAAACGGCCTGCTCACGAGGAATCCGGAAGGAGCACCCTGGCGCTCCATCCGGTCAATTTTCGTTGGCTTGATCTAGCCGATCAATCGAGCGTGAAGGCAATGATGTTGTTGCCGCGCTTGAAATCGATCTGCGTGTTGCCGCCTGCGCCGACGACAATGTACTCCTTGCCATCGATCGAGTAGGCGGAAGGCGGTGCGTTGACGCCTGCGCCCGCCTGGAACGACCACAGGATCTTGCCGCTCTCGGCGTTGTAGGCGCGGAACCAGCCATTCGCTTCGCCGGTGAATACGAGGTCGCCAGCCGTTGCGAGCGGGCCTCCCATCATCGGCTGCGGGGTCTTCACCTGCCACTTGATTTTGCCGGTGTCGTAGTTCACCGCCGTAACGTTGCCGAAGGATTCTTCGGTCGGGATGACCTTGAAGGCACCGCCGAGCCAGAGCTTGCCATCAGGATACGGGCTCGACTGCACCTGATAGGTCATCGGCTGATGCAGGTTGACCGCGTAGGTCAGCGCCAAACTGGGATTGACCGCCATCGGCGACCATTCCACGCCGCCATTGGCACCGGGCAGCATCCGCGCGCCTTCCGGAGTCGGCAGGGCCCACATGTTCTCCTGAGCGACCATGGCCTCGGAGAAGCGGATCAGGCTGCAGTCGTTACGGTTGTGGACATAGACGTGGCCGGTCTTGCCGCCGTGAATGACACCCGGGATCGTTTTGCCGTCCTTGTCTTTGACGTCCACCAGGATCGGCGGGCTGACGGCGTCGAGATCCCATACGTCATGTGGGATGTACTGGAAGTGACAAACGTATTTGCCCGTATCGAGATCGAGCGAGACGAGCGAGTCCGTATAAAGGTTGTCGCCCGGACGCTGCGCTCCGTCGAGATCCGGCGAAGGGTTGCCGACGACGAAGAAGATACGGTTGAGTTTCAGATCGACTGCGGGGTTCTGCCAAACGCCGCCGCCGAGTGTTTTGTAGGGGTCGCCCGTCTTTGCGAGCTGCGCCTTCTCGGCGTCGATGTCGCGATGCAGATCGCGGCCCGTCGCATCCTTGGTCGCCCACACACCGACCGAATTCTCGGGCGTCGTATCGAAATTCCAGATCTGCTTGCCGGTCTTGGCATCGTACGCACGCACGAAACCACGGATGCCGTACTCGCCGCCGTTCGTGCCGATCAAAATCTTGCCGTTGACGGCCGTCGGCGCCATCGTTTCGCTGTAACCGGATTCTGGGTCCGCGATCTCCGTTTCCCAAAGAAGGCTTCCGGTTTTTGCATCGAGCGCCACGAGCTTCGCATCGAGCGTTGCGAAATAAACCTTGTCCTCATAGACCGCTACGCCGCGATTGTTGGGGCCGCAGCAATAGGTCGTGATCGGGCCCATCTTGTGCTTGTAGTGCCAGTACTGCTCGCCGGTCTTGGCATTGAGCGCATAGACATGATCGAACGACGTCGTGACGTACATGACATCGCCGACAACGATGGGCGATGTCTCGAGGGATTCCTTCACGTCCATCTGAAAGATCCACGCGGGGCGGAGCTTGGAGACGTTCGAGGTGTTGATCTGCTTGCCCTGATAGAACCGGGTCTGGTCGTAGTTGCCGTTGGTGTGGAGAAACTGCTTAGTGTCTTCAGCAGCTTTTGTCAGCTGCTCTTGCGTAACCGAGAGGGCGGGTGCGCCCTGTGTCGTGTCTTTAGAGCTGCGCTCGATCTCCTGTGCGCTCGCGGAATTGGAAGCCGCAAACACGAGTAATGTCGTAAGCGCCGCCGCGTACGCGTGGCTACTTTTTATACCGACCATGTTGTCCTCACTTATTAGTCTCAGTCCGGCCGCCGACGCCGGCTGTTTAGGAGGGAATGCAGGGGGATAATGAGCATTTCCGAATGTGGACCTGCCAGTTTTTCCCGATTAGCGGTTATGAAATTCTTGCCGATCAGGTCTGTAATTGCCGAGCACTTCCGTAAATTCCCGAACAGAGACGTATCGACTTTTGAACCTCGACGCTATCGACACTTGTAGTTGCGAATGGTTTCAGTGGGTCTGGAATTGGTTAAAAGCCCGCGGTTCCCCCTCAGTTTTTTATCGATCGCAGTGTCCAACGCAGCCCGTTCGAGCTCAGTTCGACGACGCTCAACGGCGCAATATCGATATGCCAAAATGAGGCCGGACCAGCATGGATCGCGGCAAGGATAGCGGCGCGAACGACCGCCGGATGCGTAACCGCGATAATGTGCTGCTGTCGCGACAGGACGGCGCCAAGCCAAATCGCGGTACGGGCAAAAAGCCCATCGACAGTCTCTCCGCCATGCGGGGCGGAAGCCGGGTCAGAAAGCCAGCTCGCAAAAGCTTCGGGCTCCGATGCCGCGATATCGCTCAAAGTGCAGCCCGCCCAGCGGCCAAGATCGAGGTCCCGAAGAAACTCATCGACTTTCGCGTCCAAGCCCAACGCGGCTACCGTTTCGATCGCTCTCTTAGCCGGGCTCGTCAGAACGACCAGATCGTGCCGGAACTCTTTCGCGAGGGCCAAAGCATCTCTTCTTCCGAATTCGTCGATCCCTTCGTTCAAGGGAAAGGCGGCCGCCCTGACCGCCGGAGTCGAAGCGTTGGCGATGAATGTGAGGCGGGCTGGCATCTTGGCTTATTGCTTACGTTGACAAATCTCCGGCCGGCCCTATGGTGGACGGTGCATCGTCATGGGCAGGAACCCGGTGAGAATCCGGAACGGTCGCGCCACTGTAATCGGCGGACGCTCAAAGCGTCCATCGAAAGTCAGACCCTTCCTATGATCAGCGCAAGGCTTGAAACGGGACGCGTAATCCCAAGGAGGCTCTTACTCATGTCATACTCCGCAATCGCTTCGGTTGGCTCGGCGACGCCGATCCCTGTACGTGAAATTCTTCCCTGGGCGATCTTCGCCGGGCTGCTGTTCCTTCTCGGCATGTATTTCGTCGGCGTCGAAGAAGGCGCAATGGCGATATTCAATGGAATGTACGTGCACGAGTTCGTGCACGACGGCCGCCATCTCCTCGGCTTCCCTTGCCATTAGGTTCATCGGAGATTTGCAGCTATGGGAAATTTGCTTCTGCGCGGCATGCTTGCCGGGCTTATCGCTAGCCTATTAGCGTTCGGGTTCGCCAAGTTTATCGGCGAACCACAAGTCGATCGCGCCATCGCGTTCGAAGACTCGATGCACTCCCACTCTCACAGCGGCGATGTCGAGGAACCAGAGCTCGTAAGCCGCGAGGTTCAGGCGAGCATCGGGCTTTTGACCGGCGTCGCTGTTTACGGGACGGCCCTTGGCGGCCTCTTCGCCCTGGCATATGCCTTCATCAGCGGCCGGCTCGTTCAGCTCCCCCCGCGCGCCGCGACCATCTTGATAGCGGCGGTCGGATTTCTGGTGCTCTACATCGTGCCATACCTCAAGTATCCGGCAAATCCGCCCTCGGTCGGACAGACAGATACGATCGGCTATCGAACGCAGCTCTATTTCGGAATGATCGTCTTTTCGCTGGCCGCTCTCGCGATCGCCATAAGCTTCGGACGGCAAGCGTTCGACAAGTTCGGCGGGTGGAATGCAACAATTCTAGGAGCTGCGGTTTATCTCGTATTGGTGGCAATAGCAGCGTACGCGTTGCCGGCAATCAATGAGGTTCCCGAGAAGTTTCCGGCGGATCTGCTTTGGAACTTCCGGGTGGCTGCGTTGGGGACACAGGCCATCCTTTGGGTAACGATAGGATTGCTGTTCGGCTGGCTCGTAGAACGGAGTCGCGAGAAATTCGCGCACTGAAGCCGGTGTTCTTGCTCATGATCCGAAGTGCGGGCGATATCAATCGATCGTCCGCACTTCGTTCATATTGTCTCGATCTCCTCCGGACGAAGGCCGGTTTACGCTGATGCGCCATTCGCCATGCATTGGCATTTGCAAGCTTGATGACGCGACCGGCTACTGTCTCGGATGCGGCCGCACGGGCAACGAGATCGGCGACTGGATTTCGATGAGCGAGGGCCAGCGCGATGCGGTCTGGCAAAAACTGCCGGCGCGGCTTTCAACTCTCTCCGTGCGCGTTCGGTTGATGCCATGGACACGCGATGAACTCGTCAATTGGGTCCGCGACAGCTTGGAAGCCAAACGCGGGACCTGGGTTGCAGGGGCGCCCGGGGCCGTCGCAGAGTTTCCGTGCAACAGCGCGCGCATGGTCAGCGTCGATGCCGGATTAGATTCGGTCATAGCCCATGCGCAGGATGCCTCGTTTCGTTTGCGCATCAATGAGAAGGTCCGCGCCTTCGCTTTTAAGGAAGGCGGACCGATTGTCCTCGGACTACCGAAAGGACGCGCCGCGGTCCGTTCGTCCTCGGTCCTGCAGCCACTCGGTCCCGATGCCGACGCGATCGATGAGGGTCAACGGAGCGAGCAGCTTTTCGACTTGGGGTTCGGCCGTCAAAATAGTCAGTTTTGCGTCCGCACCGGTGACGAAGCCCTTGCATCTACGCTCTCTGCGCACGCTGGCGGTCGTTGGTCGGAAGTAATGTCCGCAATTGGAAACCAGCTCGTTTCAGCTAGTCCGCACCGTGTCGTTGAAAGCGCGGCGGCGCGCATTGAAGTGTTCACGAAAATTCCTTTGCCGGGCGGCCAATCCCCAGCCGGCGCCCGCGCCCATTTTTTGCCCGATGTCCTGAAAACGGATCGCGAAATCGCGGCGGGCCTGGAGCTGCCGGACTACGCCGCGCCGGTCGCGATCTTTCATCCCAACGGAACCAGCAATTAAGCCCCGGAATCAGCCGCCATATCGATGGCGAGGTGCTTGTCCCCAGGTCTCAGCGGGCTTTAATGCGTTGTCGCATTGAGGGGCCGCTACCGCCGTAGTAGTGACGTTTTTGTTGACTAACGGATGCCCTCGACAATCGGAGAGGATCGAATGCGCAGCATTGGCCTTGGACTCGTATTTGCGACCAGCATGGGCTTGGTTTCGGCCACGGCATCGGCGGATGATCGGCTGCAGTCCTCATTCACTGGGCTCGTCGCCAAAGGCTTCGAGGTCAAATCCGTTACTCTCATTCCCCTCGATGTCGCCAAAAGGGTCACCGACAAGGTCAGGACCGATAACGTCGTCGTCACGCTTCAGAAGAATGAAGCGGTGGCAGTCTGCTACGTGGCTTTTGCAAACTGGGCGTTCATGAACAAAGCGTCGCTCGATTCGCCGACGCTCTGCGAGGTCCGCACGGCCGCGACTGAGGAGAGCGCAGCTCCGCCTGCGGCGGCGGCACCGAGCTCGACCTCGAGCACGGAACCGCCGACGGCTCCGGCACCGTCCAGCAGCGAGATGCCACCGGCTGCTCCGCCATCGAATGCGCCGGCACCCGGTACCCCCACTCCCTAACGATTTCAGGTACCCGTCAGCGGCGGTTCGCTTTTTGCGAATACCGCCTTCAACCGCGGCGACGCAAAGTCCAAAAACGCTCTGAGCTTCAACGGCAGCAGTCCGTGGCCACCGTACACGAGGCTTACCGGTGCGGGCGCAGGCTCGAAAGGCTCAAGCACGATAACGAGCTTGCGTTCCGCTCGCGCCGCCGCGATCTGATACGAAAGAACCCGCGTCAATCCGATGCCGGCGACCGCCATATCGATAGCAGCTTCGGCGGTATTCACGACAAGGCGCGAGCGAACAGAAATCGACTGGTCGCTTCCCCCGCGAAAAGCCCAGGCGCGCGGCGACATCAGCCCCTCGAACGTTATGCAATCATGCGATGCGAGATCATTCGGCGTCGCCGGCGTGCCGCGTGCGGCCAGATAGTCCGGGCTGGCACAGATGACGCGACGCGTGGATCCGACGCGTGTTGCTACGAGACTGCTGTCAGGGAGCTCGCCGATCCGAAGCGCGACGTCCACATGTTCTTCCAGCAAGCTCACAACGCGATCCGCGAAAGTCATGTGCACGTCGATATCCGGATAGGCTTTCAAAAACGCGCCGACGATCGGCAGCACATGCAGCCGTCCGAATACCACCGGCGCGGTAATGACGAGTTCGCCCCTCGGCGCCCTGTATTCGCCGGAAGCGGTGCGTTCCGCCTCGACGACATCTTCGAGTATCCGCCTGCAGGCGGCGACGTATGACTGCCCGGCGTCCGTCAATTCCAGCCGCCGGCTGCCGCGGTTCAGAAGCCGCGTGTGCAGATGGGCTTCGAGCTCCGATACTTTTCTGCTGACTGTCGCGAGTGGCATGCCGAGGCGGCGTGCGCCCGCCGACAGGCTGCCCCCATCAGCGACTGCGAGCAAAACGGACATGGCATCGAAGCGGTCCATTTATTCTTCCGGAATATGGAAGGGTGACTGCCGATACTGCCGTCTATTTTGATAAAATGGAAGGGCGTACCCCTGCGTAGGCGGGCCGATCCGGCCCAAAACCGCAGAGGAGAAAGTCAATGTCACGTATCCCGACACCCGCGACGATCGCAGAAGCCCCAGCCGCATCGCAGCCCCTTCTGGAGGCCGTGAAGCAGCAATTGGGCGTCGTACCCAATATGTTTCGGCTGATCTCGAACAGTCCGGCAGCCCTCGAGGGCTATCTCGGCGTCTTCGGCGCGCTCGGCAAAGGCAAGCTGCCTCCTCAGACCCGCGAGCGCATCGCCCTCGCGATCGCGGAGATCAACGGCTGCAGCTATTGCCTTTCGGCGCACACGTATCTTGGCAAGAATCTCGCGAAGCTCGATGACGCCGAGATCACAGCCAATCGAAACGGCGCGTCAAACGACCCGAAAGCCGACGCCGCGGTCCGATTTGCAGCCAAAGTCGCGCGGGAGAGAGGACATATCAACGATGCCGATTTTGCGGCAGTGAGGGCAGCCGGATACGACGACGGCCAGATCATCGAGATCGTTCTTCATGTTGCGTTGAATGTGTGGACGAATTTCATCAACGAGACGGCGAAAACCGAAATCGACTTTCCACTCGTCTCGCCGGGCCGGACCGCGTAAAGAAGCGAAAAATCACCGCCATCGCATGGCCGTTGGTGGCGGTTTTCTTTGTATCCACAGAAATAAGTTAACGGGCAAAAGCCGGGTTCAGGGACATCGATAAGCTAGATCAACCGGTCGATCTGGCGGTATCGAGCTTATGCCTTGGTCCCGACACGCGCCGTAGGCATATGCCCCAAATTGGTTTTTGCCCTTAATCGGTGAGCGATCGTGAAAAACGTGAAGACTTCAGTTGTGCTCAAGGCAGCGATGGCTCCGTTCGCTGTCGCGCTTTTTCTCGGAAGCGCGAGCAGCTGCTTCGGCCACAGCGGTACGCAGGATGAGCAACAGGCCTGCACACCGGACGTCTTCAGGCTCTGCTCCGCACAGATTCCCAACGAAGACCGCATTGTTGCTTGTTTGAACCGCCATCTTGCCAAACTCAGCCCGGCCTGCCGCTCGGTCATGGCGGGAGGCTCCGCGAAACCCAAGTCTCGTGACGCGCGCTGAGCCAGGAATTTCCCGAGGAGTTCTTACGAGGTCGGAACCGTGAGAAGAAAACCTTCAGTCAGGGAACTGCTTGCCCTCTGCTTTGTGGCTGCGACGCTCGTCGTTTCCCAAACGCGCGCATCGTTTGCTCATAGCGGAACGGCAGATGAGCAGTCGGCCTGCACTCCCGACGTCTTGAGCCTTTGCTTTTGGCAGATTCCCAACGAAGATAAGATTGTGGCTTGTCTCAACGAAAAAATCGATCGCTTGAGCCCGGCATGCCGCAAGGTTATCGAAGGGCCGCCGGATAAAAAGGACGCCCGCACTAAGCGCTGAAAGACGCGGCCGTTCATACGGCAGATGGCCCGTGTCGCAAAGCCGACGCTCTTTCGCTATCAGCAGGCACGGCCACGTGCTGCCGCCGCCGCTATCGCCTTTTTCATCTGCAATGCATCGCAAACGGTCTCGACAATTCCTTGGGCCGATAGCCCAGCGCGTTGGTACATAACCTCGGGCTTGTCCTGATCGACGAAGACGTCCGGCATGACTTTGGTGCGAACTTTGAGCCCGCGATCAAGCAGCCCATTCTCCGCCAGATAATGCAGCACGTGACTGCCGAAGCCGCCTACCGATCCTTCTTCGATCGTGACGAGGACATCGTGGTTCTCGGCAAGTTGGCGGACGAGTTCCGTATCGAGCGGCTTCATGAAACGCGCGTCGGCAACGGTCGCCGACAGGCCAAGTGCCGCCAATTGATCGGCGGCCTTTAAAGCCTCCTGAAGGCGTGTACCCAGGGAAAGAAGCGCAATCGTCGATCCCTCGCGCAAGATGCGGCCCTTGCCAATTTCGAGAGGTATTCCGACTTCGGGCATCGCGACGCCCGTGCCCTCGCCGCGCGGGTAGCGGAAGGCGCTCGGTCGATCATCGATCGCAGCCGCCGTTGCAACCATGTGCTTGAGCTCTGCCTCGTCCGCTGCCGCCATGATGACGAAGTTCGGGAGGCAACCAAGATAGGCGAGATCGAAGGTTCCGGCATGCGTCGCGCCATCGGCGCCGACAAACCCGGCGCGGTCGATTGCGAACCTCACGGGTAAGCTTTGAAGCGCGACGTCGTGCACGACCTGGTCGTATCCGCGCTGCAAAAACGTGGAATAAAGCGCGGCGAAGGGCTTCATGCCCTCAGTGGCAAGTCCGGCCGCGAAAGTTACTGCGTGCTGCTCCGCTATCCCGACATCGAACGTCCGGTCCGGAAATTCGCGGCCAAATACGTCAAGGCCTGTTCCGTCCGGCATCGCTGCGGTGATCGCTACGATCTTCTCGTCCTTCTTGGCTTCGGCGATCAGGCTGTCGGCAAATACGCGGGTATAGGACGGCGCAGATGCGTGCGCTTTCGCCTGCACGCCCGTCACGACGTTGAATTTCGCGACGCCGTGATACTTGTCGGGCGATGCTTCCGCCGGTGCGTAGCCCTTGCCCTTCTCAGTCACGACGTGAACGAGAATGGGCCCATCCTTGGCGTCGCGGACGTTCTTCAATACCGGCACTAGCTGGCTAAGGTCGTGTCCGTCGATCGGCCCAACATAAAAGAACCCAAGCTCTTCGAACCAAGCCCCACCCTGCCAGAGATTACGGGTGTATTCCTCGACGCGCGCGGCACGCCGTTCCCAGCTCTTCGGAAGCCTCTTTGCGAGCTGCTTGGCGATGTCGCGCACATAGAAGTAGGAGTCGCTCGACGTCAGCCGAGCAAGATACGACGATAGCGCGCCGGTGGGCGGGGCGATCGACATATCGTTGTCATTCAGGATGACGATCAGCCGCTCGTTTCTGGCGCCGGCGTTGTTCATCGCCTCGTAGGCCATACCGGCGCTCATTGCGCCATCGCCGATCACGCAGATCACGTTGTTCGTGCCGCCGGACAATTCGCGCGCGACCGCCATGCCGAGGCCCGCGGAAATGGATGTCGACGAGTGAGCCGCACCGAATGGATCGTACTCGCTTTCGGTGCGCTTCGTGAAACCGGAAAGCCCGCCGGGCTGACGCAATGTCCTCATGCGGTCGCGGCGGCCAGTCAGAATTTTATGCGGATACGACTGGTGGCTAACGTCCCAGATCAAACGGTCGCGCGGCGTGTCGAAAAGATAGTGCAAGGCCACCGTCAATTCGACGACGCCGAGACCTGCCCCGAGGTGGCCACCCGTTTGGGAGACGGCATCAATCAATTCCGTACGAAGCTCTGCGGCAAATTGCGGAAGCTCGCCTTCGGCCAATTGCCGAAGATCCTCCGGGGTATCGACCTGATCCAAAAGCGGCGTTTTGGATACCCGAGGCACCATTGCATCCATAGACCGAACTCCCCCCAACCGCCGACCGAGTCCTTCACGGTGACAATTTATGAACCTATGACATGGCGCAAAAAATGGAACATCCTGTAAGCATGAGACTCTGCGGGAAAGTGTTGCAGCCAAGCCTCATAAATGACAACTCAGGCGAGGAATTGGCTAAATGCCGCCACCGTGTCTGCCTAGGAACTTTTCGCCGAAAGAGTCATATCGGCGGGGCAGAGTTTTCGAACAGTTAGGGAGAGGGGCAATGGTCCCGACGAAGAAATTGCACGTTCTGGGGCTGTCGCTGGCGGCTCTAACGATGGTGTCCTTTGCCGAACCGCAATTTGCGCGTGCACAAGCGTTCGATGCGCCGGAAAAGACGATCAACGGGTTGAACGCCACACTTCTCGATACGATGAAGCAGGCCCAGACGCTCGGCGTGCAAGGGCGCTATCAGGCACTCGCACCTGTGCTGTCCAAGACCTATGACACCGCGTTGATGGCGCGGCTCGCGGTCGGGCAAAGCTGGGCTTCGCTTCAGCCCGAGCAGCAAGCGGCTGTCACCGATGCTTTCACGCGGATGATGATCGCCACGTATGCGAAGCGCTTCGACGGCTTCTCGGGAGAGACGTTCCAGATTGTGGAGGTCGCCGACCGGGGAACCGCCGACAAAATGGTCAGGACGCAGATCATCCAGAGCAACGGCAAGCCTGTCGCAATCAATTACTTAATGCGGAAGTCTGGGGCGGACTGGAGAGTCGTCGACGTTTATCTCGACGGCACCATCAGCGAGCTCGCAAGCCGGCGTGCGGAATTCACAACGATCCTAAAGTCGGGCGGCCCCGACGCGCTTATCGCCTCGCTCAAGAAACAAGGCGACAAGTTGCTGTCGGGAAGCTGAGGCTCAGACGAACGCTGTGGCCGAACTGGCAGCAGCACCTTACTTCCTGCAGCTCGTTGATCAGAACATCGCGACCGAACCACCGAACCAACGCTTCCATTCGAGAGGCGTTGGTTTTTTTATTCCTCGGCGGGAGACCGCTGCTCTTGCGCGGGAGACGTCTGTTCTTCGGCAGGAGACGCTTGCTCCTCGGCGGGAGAAGCCTGCACAGGCGTCGGCGGTCCAACGATCACAAGCGAACCGCCATGATTCGTGGTGGCGCTTGCCATCTTCGGAACGTCCGTAATCTGGCGCTTTTCAAGCATCATCGGGGACGAGACGAGCGTCGTAACCGGCTCGATCGCATTCGGATCGGGCACGGGCGGCGTGCCGGTCAGAGCGCTGGTATCCAAAGCTTCCTGGAGCTCCGCCTGCCGCTTCTGTTGGCTCACGCTACGGAGCATCGAGTAGAAGTCGATCGAGCTTTCCTCGAGTGTCTTCAAATCCTCGGCTTTACTGAGGTTCGTGAGCGGGCTCGTAACCGTTCCCGCGAGATCGATGCGACTTGTCAGTGTCGCAATCCTCGTCGGAACCAATGCAGCCGCTGGCAAAGTCGCGGCAAATTCGACGCCGCTGCCAATCGCATCTCTGACATTCGTCGGCCCGAGAACCGGCAAGACCAAGTAAGCGCTATCCCTATAGCCCCAGACGTACATCGTCTGCCCGAAGTCACCCGATTGATGATTCATGCCCTGCGCTTCGGCGACGTCGAATAGGCCCGCAAGACCAAATGTTGAATTGAGGGCGAAGCGACCGAGCGTCGTAGCTGCGGCCTGCGGACGGAGCTGCAAGATGTTATTCGCGAATACCATCGGCTCGGCGAGATTCGTCGTAAACGCGTCGATTCGATCGCGAACGCCCTCGGGTACGTTCTCGTTATAGGACTTAGCAACCGGATACAGTACGTCGTGGTTGAATTGCTGGTTGTTGTCGAAGACCGAGCGGTTGAACGTCTCGTTGGGATCAGCGATCGCCTTCGGCTCTGCTTCATCGGCCGTTGACGCAAGATGCTGTGGAGCGAGCGCAGGCGGGGGCGCGCTGGCACAAGCCGAGAGGCTCGCACCCACCAAAACGCAGCCGACCCAATTCAGGATGGCGCTGACTTTCACGTCCCGGTATTCCCCCATGCTTGGCCCCCTTGGCCGAGCAACCTCAGATCTATCGCAGCCGCGTGCGAGACGCTAGCTTCCCCACCGACGCCGGCGGGCTTACCCCCAATTCAAACCAGAAAGTAGCGCCTGAATGACGTCCTGTCTGTGGCTTGTATGCATCCTCGCTGCGTTAATTGGCAGCGTTTACGCCATTTTAGCCGCTTTCCTGGTGGCACGATTTGCGCTCAGGCCCAAGCCGATTTTAAGGCAAGCTGAAAATGTCACGCTGCTCAAGCCGCTGTATGGAGCAGAACTCGGACTGGGCGCGAATCTGCGCTCATTCTTCGACCAGGATTACGCGGCTCCCATTCAGATGGTTTGCGGCGTTCAGGATGCTTCCGATCCCGCCATATCGGTTGTGCGCAACCTGAAAGAGCAGCTTCCGTCGCAGGACGTGGAACTCGTCGTATCGCCTCGAAGAGCCGGTGGAAATCCGAAAGTCGCGAACATTCTCAACATATTTCCGCGAGCGAGCCACGATCTCATCGTCCTCAGCGATAGCGACATGCGTGTCGGGCATCAGTATGTCAGGGACGTCGTAGCCGCATTGCAGCAACCGGGAGTTGGTCTCGTAACCTGCCTCTATCGCGGCTCAGCGATAGCGGGTTTTTGGTCGCGCCTCGCGGCGGCCGCGGTCGACCAACATTTCCTTCCGAGCGTGCTCGTCGGCGTGCAATTCGGCCTCGCAAAGCCATGCTTCGGGTCCACGATTGCGCTGCGCCGGGACACGCTTCAGCGGATCGGAGGATTCGATGCTTTCGCTAATACTCTGGCTGACGACTACGCGATGGGAGATGCCGTGCGGCGGCTTGGCCTCAGGGTTGAGATAGCGCCGTTCACTATCGGACATACGTTTTCGGAGACCTCGTTCGGCGAATTACTTGCACACGAACTCCGCTGGGCGCGGACTATCCGCCTCGTCGATCCCGTCGGCTACGCCGGATCGGTAATCACGCATCCACTCCCCTTTGCACTTGCGGCGTTGCCATTGAGTGGCTTCAGCACCATAGCGTGGATGATCCTTGTCGTGACGCTTGCGTGCCGCCTTTTCATTCCGATACAAGTTGAGCGGCTGCCTGGTGGGGGTATGAGTTCGCTTTGGCTCAGTCCGCTGCGCGACTTATTGAGTTTCGCAGTGTTCGTCGCGAGCTACATGCCTGGAGCCGTCAGCTGGAGAGGCCGCCGCTACAGCGTCGGCTCTGATGGGACCGTCACGCCGATATGAAAGGCGCCACAATGCGCACACTCTTTTTGCAAGCTCCTTCGTTCGACGGCTTCGATGGCGGAGCTGGATCGCGCTATCAAGCGCGGCGCGAAATCCGCTCGTTCTGGTTTCCGACGTGGCTTGCTCAACCAGCCGCGCTCGTCGAGAACAGCAAGCTCATCGATGCGCCGCCTCATGGGAAGAAGCTTTCGGATATCACGGCCATCGCCAAGGATTACGATCTCGTCGTTTTGCACACGTCGGTGCCGTCATTCGCCTCGGACGTCGCGACGGTCAAGGCGCTGAAAGAGGTCAATCCGAATCTCAAGGCCGGCATGATCGGCGCGAAGGTCGCCGTCGAAGCGGAAAAAAGCCTCACCGCCGCACCGATCGTCGACTTCGTCGCGCGCAACGAATTCGACTTCACGATCAAGGAAATTGCAGACGGGCGCGACTTCGCGAATGTCCAGGGCATCAGCTATCGCAACGCGAACGGCGTCATCGTCAACAATGTCGATCGGCCCGTTCTCGAACAAATGGATCAGCTGCCGTTCGTGACGCCGGTCTACAAGCGTGACCTCGAAATTGAGAAGTACTTCATCGGCTATCTGAAGCACCCGTACATTTCTCTCTATACCGGCCGCGGCTGCAAATCGCGCTGCACATTCTGCCTGTGGCCCCAGACGGTCGGCGGGCATCGGTACCGGACGCGCAGCGTCGGCCACGTTATCGACGAGATACGCTGGGCGCAGAAAGCGTTTCCGCAGGTTAAGGAATTCTTCTTCGACGACGATACGTTCACCGACGACCTGCCGCGCGCCGAGGCGATCGCGAAGGAACTCGGAAAGCTCGGCATTACGTGGTCGTGCAATGCCAAAGCCAACGTGCCGAGGCAGTCGCTCGAAGTTCTCGCGAACAACGGCTTGCGTCTTCTGCTCGTCGGCTACGAGAGCGGCAATCAGCAGATCCTTCACAACATCAAGAAGGGGATGCGGGTCGAGGTGGCCAAGCGCTTCACGAAGGATTGCCACGAGCTTGGCGTCAAGATCCACGGTACGTTCATTCTCGGGCTCCCCGGCGAGACCAAGGAAACCATCGAAGAGACGGTGAAGTTCGCGACCGAGATCAATCCGCATACGATCCAGGTTTCGCTGGCTGCGCCGTATCCGGGCACGTTCCTGTTCGATCAGGCGGTGAAGGAAGGCTGGCTCGACGAAGCCAACGCCGAACTCGTCGACGAGCATGGCGTGCAGGTGGCGCCGCTCCATTACCCGCATCTCTCTCACTCCGAGATCTTCCATTCGGTCGAAGACTTCTACAGGCGGTTCTATTTCCGCGGCGGCAAGATCGCTTCGATCGTCGGCGAGATGGTAACGAGCCCCGACATGATGAAGCGGCGTCTCAGAGAAGGCGTCGAGTTCTTCCAGTTCCTGCGCGAGCGCCGTCACGTCGCGTAGCGCGATCGACGTCCGTTGGCATGGCCGGGCTTCGTCCGGCCGCCATTGGGACTAGTCGGCTTGCTTGTCGTGCCGCGGCGGTCCCATCAGGATGGGCTGGAAGAGAACGGCGGCGGCGAGCGTCGTCGCCAGCGAAAGCGCTAACAACTCGCCCATGCTCGACGTCCCGGGGTGACTCGAGAAAAACAAGCTTCCAAATGCAACTGCAGTCGTCATGGCGCTGAACATGACGGCGCGCGTCAGCGGGGACGCGAGGAGGCTCGTTTCGCCATCGCGCCAGGCGAGCACGTAGTAGATCTTGAACGCCACGCCGACCCCGAGCAGCACGGGCAGAGCGATGATGTTGGCGAAGTTCAGCGGCAGCTTGATCAGCACGCACAGCTCGAGCGTGACGACGCCGGCGAACAGCAACGGCACCAAAGTCAGCAGCACGTCGGTTACCCGGCGCAGCGCCACGAAAAGAATGATCGTGATCGACACAAGCGCCAGCAAGCCTGCCTCGATAAACGACCGCACAACTGTCTTCGCCAATTCCTGAATGAGGATTGGCACGCCCGTCGCTTCGGGCGCGACGGCCAGGACCGCCGACGCGAAGCGCCTGAGGTTCGCGTTGTCGTTTCCGTCGCCTTTCGGGCCGACTTCGACACGGGCGCGACCGTCCGCGGTAATCCAATCGGAGACGATTTCGGGTGGCAGATTATTGAGCGTTATCGGCTCGGCTTTGAGCGCAGCCCGGATCTGTCCGAGGCGCAATTTCAGGCCGTCGAGAAGCACCGTTTCGACTTTTGCCCGGACCTCAGGCGTCGCATCGGCGAGCTTGCGAAGCGTATTTGCCATGTGACCGGCGAGGGGAGACGTTTGGCTGATGTCTTCAAACGCTTTTGCCGTATCCCTCAAGGTCTGTTTGGTGTCCTCGTCCGAGGGCTTCGGCGCGATTTCGTCAGGCTCGATCGTTGGGCCGAGCAAATCCGCCGCGTCTCTGATTACCGCGAGCTTTTCTTCCTGTTGATCCGGCACGAAGCTCGCGAGCGTCACTGTGCGATCGACCTCCGGCAGCTTGCCGATCTTCGCCGCGAGCGCCTCTGCCGCCGGCAAGTTCGGCGTCAAAATCTCGATTGTGTTCGGAGCGGTCGCGGGATCGCGCATCAGATCGTTGAAAGTCGAGACGGACTCGACCTTGTTGCTCCGCAAGTTGATCGGGTTGAAATCGAACTCGAGCTTGGCGAGAAGCGGCAATCCCGAGACCACGCCGATCGCGGTCAGCGCAAGAATGATACGCCGATGGCGCGCCATGAAACGATCGACGGGCGCCAGCGCGCGGTAGCCGACCTCATGCAGTTCCCCCGGCGGGTTGAGCACCGCGAGCAGCGCCGGCAGGAACGTGATGCTCGTCAGGAACGCGATGATCATGCCGCTGCCGGCTATCAGGCCAAGCTCAGACACGCCGCGGTAGTCGGTCGGCAGGAAAGCATAAAAGCCAGCCGTTGTTGCTGCGGCGGCGAGCGCCAGAGGCTTCCCCGCATTTCTTCCCGCCGCGATGAGGGCGTCGCGGAGGCCGTGCTTACTGAAGCGCTCGTGCCGGTATCTCACCGAGAACTGGATACCGAAATCGACGCCGATACCGACGAATAGCACGGCGAAGGCCACAGATATGAGATTCAGGGCGCCGACGAGATAGAGACCCAGCGCAGCCGTCATCGCCAGCCCCGAGAAGAGACCGACGAGGACGGCGAAAATAATGCGCCCCGACCTCAGGGCCAGCCAAAGAATGAACAGGACGGACGCTATCGTCACGCTGGTGTTGAGCGCGGCGCCCTCGGCCACGGTGCCGAATTCTTCGTCCGCCATTGGCACTGAGCCGGTGAGACGAACGCGAACGCCGTTATCCGGTGTCAGACCCAAACGCCGCGCGGTGCTGCGGATCAACGCCGAGGCTTCGGCGCCCGGCTGGAGATCGGAATAGTCGAGGACGGGCTTTATTTCGAGGAAGCGGCGAAGATCGGACGGGCTCGGACGTCCGCCCGTCAAAAGCTCGCCCCATGAGAAGACCGTGTTTTTGCCCGCCAAGAGATCGTCAATGGCATTCGCCAGATACGCCCAGAGGCTTGTCGAAATCCGACCATTTTGCCCGATCTTCCTTGATGCCGAGCGGAACGAGAGACAGCGCTTTGGCGAGGCCATTGAGTGTCGGATCGGCCGCGAGAGTTCCGAGAACAGGCTGCGCCTTGATCAGCCCCTCGGCGATGTCCTTGACCTCGGCGAGCGAGAGATAGAGCAGGCCGTTCTTATCGAAGAACGCGCCACCGTCGCGCCGCCTGACGATTTCGAAGGGGATCGGCTTCGATTCGCTGAGTGCCGCGGCGAGCTTGGCGGCAGCGTTCTCGGTGAGTTCCGGCGTTTTACCATCGATGACTATATCGATGGTGTCATTATGTTGTGGAAAAGCAGCGTCGAACTGGCGTTCCCGCTGTCGCCAATCGAGGTCCCGGGAGATCAGCTGGCTGGTATCGGTCGTGATGGCAAAATTATTGGCTACATAAAAAATCGCGCCAGCCGTCGCGGCCAATCCCAATAAGATTGTGACCCAGGGCAACCGCAATGCTGCGGCGACGACACCGGCGACGACGCGCTCGATCATGCGGCCGCCAGCTTTGTTTTTGGATGACGTCGGAAATCGAGATCTTGAATAGACATTATGCGACGGACTCATGATATCCGCTGGTGGGATCGTTTCTCTAAGCAGTGCACTTACGATGTCGAATATGTCGAGCCGCTGAACGGATGACCCGTTGCGTGTGTTGCTTTTGAGACACGTGGCTTCAACAGCATGAACGACGCGACGCTACCTCTGCTGCCGATCAACATAGATCGCGCGTAAGGTCACGGAAATTCGAAGGTCGGGAGGCTGACGTCTTCAGACGTTACGTGTTCCGCATATAGGCCCTTGATCGCGAAGCGATTGCGCGTTGGCAGAACGGGGGTTTCTGCATGAAGGTGATTTTGGCGCAGCCCCGGGGTTTTTGCGCAGGCGTCGTTCGGGCGATCGACATCGTCGAGCGCGCGCTGGCTCAACGCAATGGGCCCGTCTACGTGCGCCACGAAATCGTTCACAACCGCCACGTCGTCGACGATCTCAAAGCCAAAGGCGCCCGCTTTGTGGAAGACTTGGCGGAGGTACCGAACGGCGCCTTGACCATTTTCAGCGCCCACGGCGTGTCACATGCTGTCGAAGCGGACGCGAAAGGACGTCGGCTGAATGTCGTCGATGCGACCTGCCCTCTCGTTTCGAAGGTCCACAAGCAGGGCCAACGCTATTCCTCGCTCGGGAGGACGGTGATCCTCATCGGACATGCGGGTCACGTCGAGATCGAAGGTACGCTCGGCCGGATTCCGGGGCCTGTTTACCTTGTTGAGAATCGCGAAGACGTCGCGAACGTCGATATCCCGGACGATACTCCGGTTGCTTACATTACGCAGACAACGCTCAGCGTCGACGACACACGCTCGACCATCGAAGCTGTGAAAAGCCGTTTCACCGACGTAATCGGGCCCGAAACACGCGATATCTGCTATGCCACGCAAAATCGGCAAACGGCGGTTCGGGATCTCTGCCGGCATGTCGAAGTGCTTGTTGTCGTCGGTGCGAGTAACAGCTCCAACTCGAACAGGCTTCGCGAGATCGGCGCCGAGTGCGGGATTCCAAGCTATCTCGTCGCGGACGGCAACCACGTCGATCTCGGTTGGCTTGCCGGCAAGAATGTCGTTGGCGTAACAGCGGGTGCTTCGGCGCCTGATGTGCTTGTCGAAGACGTCATCACTGCGATAGGTAGACTGGGGCCAGTCGAAATCGAGACGCTTGACGGTGTTGAAGAGAAGATAATCTTCCGCCTGCCGCCTGAATTGCTTGAGGCATCATGATTGGGAATAGTGATGGTTCGAGCGCTGCAAGAAGGAGCCCTCTCGGGTGGGAATTCCATTAAGCCAAGCTTTGTCGGTAGGTGCCTACGTCATCGGACAGCACCTCAGGGGAAACAAACGCTATCCGCTCGTGCTGATGCTCGAGCCGCTCTTTCGCTGCAATCTCGCGTGCGCGGGCTGCGGCAAGATCGATTACCCCGATAAGATTCTGAATCAGCGCATCTCGGTCGCCGATGCCTTGCATTCGATGGACGAGTGCGGAGCACCTGTCGTCGTGCTGGCGGGCGGAGAGCCGCTGCTTCACAAGGAGCTGCCCGAGATCGTCGAGGGGGCGCTGGCGAAAGGCAAGTTCGTCACTGTCTGCACCAATGCGCTGCTGCTTGAGAAGAAGATCCACCTTTACAAGCCGCACAATCGCTTCAACTGGTCGATCCATCTCGATGGCGACAAGGAGATGCACGACAGGTCGGTGTGCCAGAAGGGCGTTTACGACCGCGCAATCGAGGCGATCAAAGTCGCCAAGGCGAAGGGCTTCCGGGTCAACATCAACACGACGCTGTTCAGTGATGCCAAGGCCGAGCAAGTCGCGAATTTCCTCGACGAGATGAACAAGCTCGGCATCGGCGGCATCACCATTTCGCCAGGCTACGCCTACGAACGTGCTCCCGATCAGCAGCACTTCCTCAACCGCACGAAGACGAAGCAACTTTTCCGCGACATCCTCAAGCGTGGCCGCGGCGGACGGGCATGGCCGTTCTTCCAGTCGGCGCTGTTCCTCGATTTCCTCGCCGGCAACCAGACCTATCAGTGCACGCCGTGGGGCAATCCCACGCGCACCGTGTTCGGCTGGCAGCGTCCCTGCTACCTGCTCGGCGAAGGCTACGCGAAGACCTTCAAGGAGCTGATGGAAAGCACCGACTGGGACAAGTACGGAACCGGCAATTACGAGAAGTGCGCCGACTGCATGGTGCATTCCGGCTTCGAAGCGACGGCCGTCATGGATGCGGTCAAGAAGCCGTGGAAGATCGCCGCGGTGGCGCTCAGGGGCGTCAAGACGGATGGGCCGATGGCGCCCGAAATGCCGCTCGACAAGCAGCGCCCGGCTGAGTTCGTTTTCTCGCGCCACGTCGAGAACAAGCTAGCCGAGATCAGTGCAGCCGAGGCCCGGGCCCAGAAGCCGGTGGCAGCGGAGTAATCCCTTCATAGCGCGCCGCGTTGCGGTGGCTGTTCGCAGCAAGTCCCAGAGCTGGGTCGGGCGGGCAGCCAATGACTTCAGCACGGCGGCGATGTTCGGCGTCCCGTCCGGGTTCAGGCCGTTGACCGCCGCGGATGGGAGCCGTTGGCTCGAAGAGTCGGCAATCACACGCAGAACCGCAAACGGTACTTGGTACTTGGCGGCTATGCGCGCGACGACGTGGCTTTCCATATCGGCGGCGAAAGCACCGGTGGACATGTAGAGCGCGCGTTTTTGATCCGGTTCAGCGACGATCGTATTCGATCCTGCGATCGCGCCGGATTCAGCTTTCGGCAATGCTTCGAACAGCCGGTCGCTCCAAGGCACATCCGCCAGATAGGTTTCTCCGCCGTGAACGACGGACGTTCCGACGACGATCGTTCCTGATGCCAATCCGGGCCTCAGGCCTCCGGCAATCCCGAAACTGATGATGCCGAGAGGACCGTCGACAAGGGACTGCGCTATGAGCGACGCGAGGCGTTTCTCATCGCCGCCGCCGACAATAGCTTTCACAAAGTCCGATCGTTCGGCGATGCGGGCTTCCGCCTTGAGTCCGGTCGCTGCAATTACGAATCCCGTCGTCACCCTACATTCCAACGAGTACGGCTTTGGTATTCGACGCCTTGATATTGCGGTAACGCGCCAAGGCCCACATGGGGAAGAATTTCGCATATCCGTGATAGCGAAGATAAAAGACACGTGGGAAGCCCGTAGCCGTGAAGCGCTTCTCATTCCAGAAGCCGTCGGAACCTTGCGTCGATGCCAGATAGGCGATGCCCTTCTGGACAGCGGGATGATCGACTTCACCGGCAGCCATTAGTCCCATCAGCGCCCATGCGGTCTGCGAGGCCGTGCTCGGCGCCGGCTCGTAGCCCTTATAGTCGGGGCTGTAACTTTCGCCGTCCTCGCCCCATCCGCCGTCCTTATTTTGGATTGCGAGGAGCCAATTGACGGCCTTGCGCACGACGCTCGATGATGAATCCACACCGGCGGCGTTGAGGGCGCACAGCACCGACCACGTGCCGTAGACGTAATTCATGCCCCAGCGGCCGTACCAACTGCCGTCCCTCTCTTGTGTGCGCTCAAGATAGTCGACGGCTTTATCGATCTCGTAGCTTTGGCCGCGCCGTTCGCCGAGTTGTGCCAACATGGAGATGCAGCGCGCGGTCACATCTGCGGTCGGCGGGTCGAGCAACGCGCCATGATCCGAAAACGGGATCTGGTTCAGGTATTCGTACGTGTTGTCGGCGTCGAAAGCCCCCCAGCCGCCGTTCTTGCTCTGCATGCCGACGACCCATTCGCGCCCGCGGGCGATCGCCTCGCGATAGGAGTCATCAGGCTCAGCGGCTCGCCCCAAGGCGCGGTCCATCGCCATGACGACGACGGCAGTGTCGTCGGTGTCGGGATAATGCGGGTTTGCATACTGAAATGCCCAGCCGCCGGGGCGAATGTCCGGACGGGTAGCCGCCCAGTCGCCGACCGTGTCGAGCACCTGCAGTGGTTTCAGCCATTCCAGTGCGCGTGACGAGCTTGCTTCGGCCTGCGCGTCTCCCACTTCCATTAGCGCGTGAGCGGAGAGCGCCGTGTCCCAGACGGGCGAAAGGCACGGTTGGCAGTAGGCCTCGTCGTCCTTGACGCTCAGCAGCTTTTCGATCGAACCGCGTGCCGTTCGATAATCGGGATGATCAGGCGAATATCCAAGCGCATCATAGACGAGCAGCGAATTGACCATGGCTGGGAAGATGGCACCAAGCCCGTCCTCTCCGTTGAGCCGCTCGGTAACAAACGCGACAGCCTTATTGATAGACCGCTTGCGCAGCGACTTCGGAAAAAAGGGCTCCGAGACGCGGAGCACGCGATCGATACCGCCGAAAATTTCCGACCACGGCGATTTCTGGTGCGGACCTTTGGGCCAGGTTTTGACGTCTTCGGGCGGGACCGTGAAAAGCTCTGCAATGCCGATGCCTTTTGGATTTCGAGCTTTCGGCTTCAGCGCGTTGAGCACGGTTAGCGGTATCAGGACGGTGCGGGCCCAGTAGGAAATCTTGTCGATGTGAAATGGAAACCACCGCGGCAGCACCATAATCTCGACGGGCATCACAGGGACGCCGGTCCACGGTATCGCGCCGAAAAGCGCGAGCAGGTTGCGCGTGAAGACGTTGCTGTGCGACGCGCCGCCTTGGGAGAGAATCCAGCCGCGAGCCTTTTTCATGTACGGCTCTTCGGTGCCCACGCCGATCATCTTCAACGCGTAGTACGCCTTTGCGCTCGCGCTGATATTCGAGGCGCCGTCGTGAAAAAGCGGCCAGCCGCCATCTTCCGATTGAATGCGGCGAAGATAGCTCGCGATCTTGGCTTCGAGGGCGGCATCGACCGGTTCGGCCAGATAATGACGCATCAGGACATATTCGGCCGGGATCGTCGCGTCCGCCTCAAGCTCGAAAACAAAGTGACCGTCATCCCGCTGAAGCGCGAGAAGCGCATCTTTTGCGGCGGTTATCGCGCCTTCGATGTCTGACGTTGCGATCTCGCGCATCGCGCCATCGGGCACCAAGCGAACAGATTGCGCTGCAGATTCGAAATTCATAGAGGCTCTCCCAAACGTTCGAGCGTCGTATCAGAAGTGCGTCGACATCGCCAGTTTCGCGGCCGTTTCACCGGACCTTATCGCGCCCTCGATCGTCGCCGGAAGGCCGGTTGCGGTCCAATCACCTGCGAGAAACAGATTTTTCCAGCGCGTCTGGGCTTTCGGCCGCAGGGCATTCTGCTCAGGCGTTGCGGCGAATGTCGCACGCCGCTCCTTGACGATTTGCCAGGGCGGAAGCTCCGCGTCGAGGCGGGCGATTTTCGCAACCTCTGTCCAGATCTGCCGCGCGAGGGGTTCTCGGTCGGCCTCGTTGAAACGATCTGCTGCACTGACGGTCACCGACAACCGATTGTCGAATGCGAAGAGCCATTCCGTCGTTGCGTTGATGACGCCGATGATCTTCGGCAAGTTCGGTGGCGACGCGATCTTGAAGTGGGCATTGAAGATCGACCGGTATTCGGTTGGTGCGCTCAAATCGGGGATCAGCGTACGGGCGACCCACGCCGGAACCGCGAGTATTATCTCGTCGTCACTTCCGAGTTTGATTGTCTCGTCCGCAAACTGCAAGGCGCGAGCACCGCCATCGGCAAATTCAATCGCTCGTAGAGGACGGTCGAGACGCACGTCCCCACCCTGCCGAGCGATAAAGGTTAGAGCGGGATCGACGAGTGCGGGTCCGAGACCGTTAGCTGCGAACAACGGCCGGCAGGCGTTTCCACCACGAGCCAACGTCTCGCGAATGACGGCCGCGGCAAGCTTTGCCGAGCCTTCGGCCGGATCGCAGTTCAGTGCCGCGAGGAGCACGGGATGCATCAGGCGGTGATAAAGCTCGGATTTCGGGTCGATTTTCTCGGTTACCGTTTCGCGGTCATTTGCGCGAAGAATGGTGCCAAGCCGAGCGTAGTCGACGGCGCGTGTGCGCGGAACTCGGCGGCTTTTTGAAAAAATCCACCACGGAACGGGGCCGTCATTCGGCCTCAGAACCCAGCGCTCGCCGGATTTCAAATCGCAAAAGTTGAACTCTGAGTGCAGCGGCGCACCCAGCAGATGCCTGCCGCCGATCTTCTCCAGATAGGCCAACGCGCTTCCGTTGCCCGAGAGGAGAAGATGATTGCCATTGTCGATTGTCAATCCGAGTGCAGGCTCGAAATAAGACCGGCAACGACCGCCTGCGTGACGGGCGAGCTCGTGAACGACGACTTTGCGTCCTTGGCCGACAAGCGCAACCGCCGCCGAAAGACCGGCAAGACCGGCCCCGACGATGTGAACCGTGCCGTCGGTCATTAAAAAATGCCGTCACGCAGGACCGCCCAGAGGACGGTGCGCTTAGAGCGGCGCACATCGACGCGCGGCGCCTTCCAGCCACGTGCGATGAGCTTTTCGAGGATGCCGCGATAGACAGTCGCCATCATGCGCGGCGATCGGACGGTCCGGCGCGGGCAGCGAGCCATGATCGCTTCGGCTCGGTCGTAGTATTTCCGGGTCTTTTCGGCGATGCCCCGGCATACGCGATCGAGCGCCGGATTTGCAAGAACGGCGTCGATAGACGCGTCTGAAATGCCGGCGTCCCGCAATGCTTCCTTCGGAAGGTAGAGGCGCCCCATCACGGCGTCTTCGTCGATATCGCGCAGAATGTTGGTGAGCTGAAGCGCGCGGCCCAAGTTGTAAGAAAGTTCTATCCCGGGAGCCTCATCCATACCGAAGATGCGAACCGACAATCTTCCGACCGCTGATGCCGCCCGGTCGCAATAAAGATCGAGCACCTTCCATTCCGGCGCACGCAGATCACGGACGATGTCCATCTCCATGCCGTCGATGACGGCGATGAAATCATCCTTCAGAAGCCCATATTGTGCGATCGGACCCGAGAGGTCGCGCGTCCGCTGTGTCAGACGGCCCGTCGTATAAAGTTGCTCAATGTCCGTTCGGTATCGGTTGAGATCGGCGAGACGCACGTCTCTTGATCCACCATTGTCGGCGACGTCGTCGACGGCCCGGCAGAACGCGTAGACGTGATACATGGCGTCGCGCTGCTCACGTGGCAGGACCCGCATTGCCGCATAGAAGGAGCTGCTGGCCGCGGCCGGAGCTTCTTCAGCGGTCAGGGTTTCGACTTCAGCGCTCATGCGGCATCATCCTCGACGACTTCGTAAACGCGGCACGTGCTAAAGCCCGGCTCGCGAGAGTAGTGGCTGCGGCACGTGCTGCGATCATCGCTGCGTATGGTTTCGACAGATGGACACGATCCGACAACGGATCGCGTGTCTTCAACAGTCCTATAAGCTTGCGGGCGAGTTCGACGATCACTGACGTTTCGACGGCAAGGCGCAAATCGGCGACGCTTGGAGGCAGCAGCGAAGCTTCAGGAAGCAACTTTTCGGTTCTGATGGCCAGTGACTGCAAGCACGCCGACAGCGACGGCGACGCTGCAGGTTCAGCCAACGCCCGAACGTCCAGACCGTGCGCGGAAAGATCGTCCAGCGGGATGTAGACCCGATCGATGTCGCGATAATCCTTACCGCAATCCTGGAGATGATTGATTATCTGCAAGGCCGTGCACAAGGCATCGGAATGTTCCCACGTCGACGTCGCCTCACCGTGAACGTCGAGAACGAACCTGCCGACCGGCATTGCCGAATAACGGCAGTAATCGAGCAGCTCTTCCCAATTGTTGTAGCGGTTTTTCGTAACATCTTGGCGAAAGGCTTTGAGAAGATCGAGTGCGTGTTGCGGGCTCAGATTTCTGAGGCGCACCTGTTCGCGAAGCGCGAGCGCGTCGGTCGCGGTGTCGGAGCGGCCGAGCAACGTCTCCTCGAGAGCCGAAAGGATCGAAAGCTTCGATTGAGCGTCGAGGGTTGGATGATCGGCGGCGTCATCGGCGGCGCGCGCGAAGCGGTAGAATGCCAGAATCGGTGCCCGATAGCGGGGCGCAACGATGCGCGACGCGACGGGAAAATTTTCGTCACGCTCCGACTTACCGGACTTGTATTTCGTATCGACCGTCATCGCCTTCCTACTTCGGCCTGAACACGGCCTTTCCAGAGGCCGCCCCGACCGCGCATATGCTGATACGCCGAATCTAGCGTGAAACCCACATAGGCCGTCGCGATAAGTGGTAGTGCGAAGCCCCAAAGTGGCGAACGGTTGTAAAAGCGCAACGTCGGCTGAAATGCGATTGCCATCAAGAAATAAGCGGCGCCTGCGAGCATGTTTGCCGGGTAGCTCGCGAAAAACGCCAAAACGGGCGGCGCTAAATAAATCAGCCCCATGCCGAGAACCGTACCGAGCAGCAGTATTGGAGAATAGCGGAGTTGGGCATACGCCGACCGCGCAACCATGCGGCGAATATCATCGAATGCCGGGTAAAAGCGTAGGCTTGTCACGCGATCTGATAGTCCGAGCCAAATGGGGCCTTGGCTTTTCAACAGTTTTCCGAGTGCGCAATCGTCAATGAGAGCACCCCGAATTGCCGCGATGCCGCCCGCCCGTTCCAGTGCGTTGCGATCGACCAGCATACAGCCTCCGGCTGCGGCGGCGGTCGCGGCAGTTTTGCTGTTCACCCGGCGAAACGGATAAAGCATCTGGAAGAAGAAGATGAAAGCCGGGACCAAAGCCTTTTCGGCCAGGCCTTCGCAATTGAGCTTTGCCATCACCGAGGTCATCGCCCGATTGTTCGCACGCGAACTTATGACGAGTGATTTCAACACCTCCGGTCGGTAACCAATATCGGCGTCCGTCAGCAGCAGGTAATCCGGCGGCGGCTCGGATGCGGAAGCTGCTGCTATTCCCTGATGCATGGCCCAAACCTTGCCGGTCCATTCGGTGGGAAGCGGCGTGCCATCGCGTATGACGATTTCTCTGCTGGCGTGTGCCGCAATTCCTCGCGCGATCTCGGCGGTGCCGTCGGTGCTCTGATCGTCGACGAGAACGATCGAGAACTCGCCGGGATAGTCCTGCTTCGCGAGGGATGTAAGGGATTGCGGGAGCATATCAGCTTCGTTGCGCGCCGGAATGACGGCCGTTACGCGCGGCCATGTCTTTGGCGGCCCGGATTTCTGCTGCTCGAATTCCTCGCGCTCGCTCGCGAGCCAAAATCCTCCATTCAGCAGCGTGAGGTAAAGCCACGCCGCGAGACCGATCGCCGCGATGACGCCGACCCAGGTCACTTGAGATACCCCGCGTCGCGGAACCAGCGAAAAGCCTCGCCCAAAGCTTCGCGTGCCGGACGAGCCCGATACGACAGCTCTCGCTCGGCCTTGGCAGACGAGAAAAACATTTTGTACTTGGCCATGCGCAGGCCATCGACGGTGGCGAAAGGCTCGCGCCCGGTGAAGCGGGCCGTCGTCTCCGCGCCGTAAGCGATCGGATAGATCAGAGCGCGCGGCAGCTTGATGGTCGGCGCCTTCCTCCCCGCAAGATGCGCGATTTCGGCGAGCATTTGCCCGAGCGTCATGTCCTCGCCCCCCAGAATATACCGCTCGCCAATTCGCCCGCGCTTCAAGGCAGCAAAGTGGCCGGCCGCAACGTCATCAACGTGCACGAGATTCAAGCCTGTTTCGACGTAGGCTGGCATTCGGCCGGAAGCAGCCTCGACGACGATGCGTCCGGTCGGCGTCGGGCGGACATCGCGCGGACCGATGGGAGTCGACGGATTTACGATGACCGCGGGCAGCCCGTCGTCCGCAATCATACGCTCGACCAATCGCTCGGCGAGGACCTTGCTCTTCTTGTAGGCGCCGATTGCATGCGCTTCATCGAGCGGCATGGTTTCGTTCGAGGGTGTCCCCTCCTCATTGACCCGCAGCGTGGCGACGCTCGAGGTATAAACGACGCGTTCGACACCCGCCTTGAGGGCCGCAACCATGACGGCACGCGTGCCAATAGTGTTGGTCGTGATGATCTCTCGCGGATCGGGGGCCCAGAGCCGGTAATCCGCCGCGACGTGAAAGGCATAACGGGCGCCACGCATCGCGTTTTCGAGCAGGGCCGCATCGCGGATATCGCCCTCGACGACTTCGAGATCGATCCCCTCGATGTTCGCGCGATTGCTGGTTCGGCGAACCAAGGCGCGAACCGCGAATCCTTCCTCAAGAAGACGGCGTGCCACAGCCGAGCCGACGAAGCCCGAGGCGCCTGTCACGAACGCGATGTCCTTTGCCGCCACGACCCCGCGCCCCACTCGCGTCCAAGATTTGAAACGTCAGCCCTTGAAGACGATCCGCCAGATGCGACCGGCAGCGTCGTCGGCAACGTAAAGCGCACCGTCGGGCCCGACCGCAAGCCCCGTCGGCCGATGCTCTGTTCCCGTTCCGTCTCCGTTCCGGAAGCCATCGGCAAAAACGATGTATGGGCCGGACGCCTTGCCATCGGCCAGCGGCTGAAAGACGACGTTATAGCCTTCCTGCGCGCCGGACGAGCGATTCCATGAGCCATGAAACGCGATGAACGCGCCGCCACGATAGCTTTCCGGAAATTGCGTCCCCTTGTAAATCTTGAGGTCGTTGGGAGCCCAGTGACCGGGAAAAGCCGCAACCGGCGGACGCTTGTCGCCGCATCGTCCGACGGACTTGCCGCCGTCGCCGCTGTATTCGGGCGCTAGAACAAGCTTCTGCTGATAGCCGTCGAAATAGCAATACGGCCAGCCATAATCACCGCCCTGATGAAGCTCGACCATGACTTCCGCCGGCAATTCCGAGCCCTGCCCCGAGGAATAAAGATTCGGCCAATTCTCGTAGAGCTGATCGCGGCCGTGCTGGGTTGCGAAGATGCGGCCGGCGTCATCAAAGTCGATGCCCTCAGCGTTGCGAAGGCCCGTAGCAAAGCGCTCCGCCGCTGAGAAGACCTGTCCGGTCTTGTTTGCGTCGAAACTCCATATTCCGGCGCGCGTCTTCAACTCGACGCAGGGGTCGACGCCAGGCGATTGATCCGCCCGATTGTCCCGCTGACACGAATTCGTTGCAGACCCGAGATCGACGAACAGGTTGCCTTGCGGATCAATTGCGAAAGGACGCGGGGTATGATCGCCGTCGATCGGGATATTCGATACTACCGTTTCCGGTTCGCCTTTCGGGGCGATGTCTCCAGGTGCCAACGTGTAGCGAATGATCCGATCGCCGATATCGACGAAAAGCCAGTTCTTATATATGGCGATGCCGGTTCCGCCGCTGTTCGGAGGTCCGAACGTTTGATTGATGTCGGCGTGACCGTCGCCCTTGCTGTCCTTCAAAGCAAGCAAAGAGCCGGAAGCAGATCGCGTACGGCTTCGGTTGTTGACGTAAAGCGTGCCATCCGCCCCGACAGCCATGTGACGCGGGGCGCCGACGTGATCTGCGAATATCGTCGCGCAGAAGCCCTTTGGCAAAGTGAGGCCCGCGTTGCCGTCGGGGCATGATGTTGTGTCACCATCGGCTGCGAAGGCGCCGCCTCCGATCGACGGCGGCGAGAAGGCGATCAAAACAAAAAGAAGCGCGAAAGTATGCAAAGCCAAGACGTGGGCGTGTCCTTTGCCGACGCCGGTGTTGAGCCAGTGGGCCATAGGAGCGCTCCGCAAAATGAAATTCCCCAGGAGTTCGGTCGCCGAGAGCTAAGTCCGACTTTGGCCAAGCTTGACGCCCGGCCGTTTGCGGCGCGACCTACAGGACCTCATGCACGTGAGCAAGTCCGTCGCGCGGTCTACTGGCGCTAAGCCGGCCATGCCTTCAACGCCATGTCGGCTACAGCCAGGAGATCGGTGCGCGATGCACCGCCGGCCGCTTGCACGGCCATGCCTTGCGTTACCGTCATGACGTAACGTGCGAGTCCTGCCGGATCGGACTCAGCTCTGAGGTCCCCTTCGGTCTTGGCTCGTTCGAAACGCTGCCGGAGATCGTTCTCGCCAGCCGACCGGCGTTTGCAAAGCTCCTGTTTGATCGATTCCGCGGCGTCTCCGCACGTCAACGCGCCTTGCACCGCGAGGCATCCTGGCGGATTGCACGGGTCCGTCAAAGACGAGGCCACGGATTTCAGAAGGTGCTCGACGACAGCTTTTGCCGTCGGCTCCGCGAGCGCTTCGCGATGAACGGCGCCCGGCCCTTTCTCGGCGTACCGGTCGAGAGCGCGCCGAAAAAGCTCCTCCTTGTTACCGAATGCCGCATATAGGCTTGGCCGGTTGATGCCCATCGCCTCCGTCAAATCGGAAAGCGACGTTCCTTCGTATCCACGCTCCCAAAACACGTGCAGAGCCTTGTCGAGCACCTTGTCGGCGTCGAACTCCCTCGGGCGGCCTTTTTGCACCGCTTCTCTCCCGGCATTTGCTTTCTTTGTTGCGTCTATATACATTTCCATACTCATCGATACAAATAATAGTTGACAGCGCCGATCGCCACCCTATATCCGTACCTATCAGTACATATATAGGGGATACCGCGCACGATGAAAAGCTCTCTCAACAGCGCGACCGCAGTCCTCCGGGATTTTGCGGGCTGGATTTCAGGCCGGTCCGGCGACGAGTTGTCTGACGTGGATCACGTTCCATTCGTTGTATCTGCCTGCGGATACCGTGCGCAGGACGGGGAATCGTCAGTGGATAACTCGGGCCAGTTCGACGCTCGGCGCGACCGGTGGCCCCCAGGGCTCAGCCTTGACAACTTCTCTTGACGACGACCTGAGCGGCAGGTGCCTCGCGCCCTACCTCTGTAACGAAACCACATTGAAAAATCTGAGCCGGCGCCATCGCAAGTGGGCCGGTTTCAGGCGGCCAAAGCCGGCGAAGATCCGAGGGATTGATCATGAGTTTCCGAGCTAAATCCAAGCTTCTAAATGGCCTGATGGCTTCGGCTGCCGTCGTAGCGCTTCTGGCGACCGCATCGGTTGATGCCGCACTTGCACAGGATGCGCAGGGACATTCGGCCGTCCCTGTCTCCGTCGCGACCGTCGAACCGCACGAAGCCGATACCTGGGACGAGTTCTCCGGCCGCCTCGAAGCGATCGAGCGGGTCGACCTTCGCCCGCGCGTCGCCGGGCAGATCGTTGCCATTCACTTCCGCGAAGGCGCGCTGGTCAAAGCGGGTGACTCGCTCGTCACGATCGATCCCGCACCTTACACCGCAGAGGTCGACCGCATGAACGGCGTTGTCGCAGCAGCGCAGGCGCAGGTCGTCTTCACGAAGGCCGACGTAGCGCGGGCGCGCCAGATCATCGGAAACGCCCTTTCGGAGCGAGAGCTCGATACCCGCGCGAATGCCTATGACGCTGCCATCGCAAATCTCAAGAGTGCCGAGGCTGCACTCCAGACCGCTAAGCTCAACCTCGCGTGGACGGAAGTGCGTGCGCCGGTTTCAGGCCGCGTCGGGCGTCGCGAAATCACGGTCGGCAATCTCGTCGAGGCGGGCCCCAATGCGCCCCTGCTGACGACGCTTGTCTCGGTCAATCCCATCTATGCGAGCTTCAACGCAGACGAAAATGTCGTCGCACGCGCGCTTGGAACGTTGTCCCCTGAGGCCAACGCGACGGCGCACGTCGAACAAATTCCCGTCGAGATGTCCGCGGCGGCGAACGAGGGCGCGTGGCGCCGCGGCGTTCTGCAGCTGATCGATAACAAGGTCGACGTGGCGAGCGGTACAGTGCGTCTCCGTGCGACTTTCGACAATCCCGATGGGCGTCTCATTCATGGTCAGTTCGTTCGCATCCGCTTGGCGCAACCGCGCACGGCTCCGGTTCTCGCGATCACCGAGCGTGCCATCGGAACAGACCAGGACAAGAAGTACGTCATGGTCGTCGGCAAAGACAACAAGACCGCCTATCGCGAGGTCAAGCTTGGAGCGATGACGGATGATCTCCGCATCATCACGAGCGGGCTCGATGCGGGTGACCGCGTCATCGTCGCCGGTCTTCAGCATGTGAAACCGGGCGTTGAAGTCGCGCCGGAGCCCGTTGCCATGAACGGCCGCCCATTGCCCGAAGAACATGCTGCCGCCGACAAACCGACCTCGGTAACGCAGCAATAAGATTTCGCGTAAAACCAGCTAGGCGCGACCGTCATGAATATTTCCAAGTTCTTCATCGATCGACCGATCTTCGCGGGCGTGCTGTCCACGCTGATCTTCCTCGGCGGCCTGTTGGCTTTGCCGGCGATGCCGATTTCGGAATATCCGGAGGTCGTGCCGCCACAGGTCGTGGTGCGCGCGAACTACCCGGGCGCCAATCCGAAGGTTATCGCCGAGACGGTCGCAACCCCCATCGAGGAGCAGATCAACGGCGTCGAAGGCATGCTCTACATGAGCAGCCAGGCGACGACCGACGGCCTGATGACGTTGACGGTCACGTTCCGCCTCGGCACCGACCCCGACAAGGCGCAGCAGCTTGTGCAGAACCGCGTCTCCCAGGCAGAGCCGCGGCTTCCGGACGTCGTGCGCACCCTAGGCATCACGACGGTCAAAAGCTCGCCCGATCTGACGATGGTCGTGCATTTGCTGTCGCCAAACAATCGCTATGACATGACGTATCTGCGCAACTACGCGGTGATCAACGTCAAGGATCGCTTGGCTCGGATCGACGGCGTCGGCGACGTGCAGCTCTTCGGCTCGGGCGATTATTCGATGCGGGTCTGGGTCGATCCGGCGAAGGCCGCCGAACTCGGGCTTTCGGCGAGCGATATCGTCAATGCTGTCCGCGCCGAGAACGTGCAGGCTGCCGTCGGCGTCGTCGGCTCATCGCCGTCGCTGCCGAACCTCGACTTCCAGCTTTCGGTCAATGCGCAGGGCCGACTCGCGAGCGAAGAGGAATTCGGCGACATCGTCGTCAAAGCCGGTGCAAACAATCAAGTCACGCGCCTGCGCGATGTCGCGCGCATCGAATTGGGTGCCGCCGACTATTCGCTGCGGTCGCTTCTCGACAACAAGCAAGCGGTCGCCATCCCGATCTTCCAGTCTCCGGGCTCTAACGCCATCCAGATTTCGGACAACGTCCGCGCCACAATGGCGGAGCTGAAACAATACATGCCTGAAGGCGTCGATTACCGGATTGTCTACGACCCGACGCAGTTCGTCCGAGCTTCGATCGAGGCCGTCATCCACACGCTGCTCGAGGCCGTGGCGCTGGTCGTGCTCGTCGTCATTCTCTTTCTGCAGACATGGCGCGCATCGATCATTCCGCTGATCGCGGTTCCCGTTTCGATCATCGGTACGTTCGCAGTGATGCACCTATTCGGCTTTTCAATCAACGCGCTGACATTGTTCGGATTGGTGCTCGCCATCGGCATCGTCGTCGATGACGCGATCGTTGTCGTCGAGAACGTCGAACGTAATATCGAATCCGGCCTGCCTGCGCGCGAAGCGACTATCCAGGCCATGCGAGAAGTTTCGGGGCCGATCGTCGCCATCGCGCTCGTGCTGGTCGCGGTGTTCGTACCGCTCGCCCTGATCACGGGTCTGACGGGCCAGTTCTACAAGCAGTTTGCGCTGACCATCGCGATCTCGACGGTGATTTCGGCGGTCAACTCGCTGACGCTATCGCCTGCCCTCGCGGCCGTTCTGCTGAAAGGCCACGACGAGCCGAAGGACAGGCTGACACGGGCCATGGACTTTGCGTTCGGCTGGTTCTTCAGGAGATTCAATCGGGCGTTCAGCTGGGGATCGGATCGCTACAGTGGCGGCGTTCGGCGGCTTTTGGGGCACAAGGCTATCGCCTTCTTGATCTACCTCGTTCTGATTGGCGTCACTGCCGGCCTGTTCAAGGCGGTGCCAGGGGGCTTCGTGCCCGGGCAGGACAAGCAATATCTTGTCGGCTTCGCGCAGCTTCCCGATGGCGCCACGCTCGATCGCACGGAGGATGTCATTCGCCGGATGAGCGACATCACGTTGAAGACGACCGGCGTCGAGAGCGCCGTCGCATTTCCGGGTCTATCGATCAACGGTTTCACGAACAGCTCGAACTCCGGCATCGTGTTTGCGACGCTGAAGCCCTTTGCCGAGCGGCGATCCGCCGACCTCAGCGGACCCGCGATCGCAGGCAGGCTCAATCAGGAATATACCGTCATCAAAGACGCGTTCATCGTCATGTTCCCGCCGCCGCCTGTCCAGGGACTTGGAACGATCGGTGGATTCAAACTTCAGGTCGAGGACCGCGCGGGGCTCGGCTATGACGCACTGACCGATGCCATGCAGGCGTTTACGGGAGCGTTGAGTAAGGCGCCGGAGCTAGCCGGGGTCTTTACATCGTATCAGGTAAACGTGCCGCAGCTCTTTGCTGCAATCGACCGGACGAAAGCGCGTCAGCTGGGAGTCGCCGTCCAGGACGTTTTCGACACGATGCAAATTTATCTCGGATCGCTCTACGTCAACGACTTCAACAAATTCGGCCGAACGTATTCTGTACGCGTGCAGGCGGATGCGAAGTATCGCGCGCGTCCTGAAGATATAGGGCTGTTGAAGGTGCGTTCGAATACGGGCGCGATGATCCAGCTTTCGGCGCTGCTCAACGTGAAGCAGGTGGCGGGGCCGGAACGCGCCATGCGCTACAACGGCTTCTTGACGGCGGACGTCAACGGCGGCGCCGCTCCGGGGTATTCTTCCGGCCAAGCCAAGGAAGCCGTCGAACGCATCGCCGCCGAAACTTTGCCCAAGGGCATCGGCTTCGAATGGACCGAGCTGACTTACCAGGAAATCCTCGCCGGTAATTCCGGAATTTGGGTGTTCCCGCTCTCGATCTTCCTCGTTTTCCTCGTGCTCGCAGCTCAGTATGAAAGTCTCATCCTGCCGTTGTCGATCATCATGATCGTGCCGATGGGACTGCTGGCAGCAATCACAGGCGTCTATCTCTCGCACGGCGACAACAACGTCTTCACGCAGATCGGCTTGATCGTCCTTGTCGGTCTGTCAGCGAAGAACGCCATTCTGATCGTCGAGTTTGCGCGCGAGCTTGAACTGGCCGGGCGCAATCCGGTGCAGGCGGCGATCGAAGCAAGCCGTTTGCGACTTCGGCCGATCCTGATGACGTCGATGGCGTTCATCATGGGCGTCGTGCCGCTCGTCACGTCTATCGGCGCTGGCGCCGAGATGCGGCGTGCCATGGGCGTCGCCGTCTTCTCGGGAATGATCGGCGTCACGATGTTCGGGATTTTTCTGACCCCGATCTTCTACGTGATCCTGCGCAAGCTCAGCGGCAACAAGCCTTTGAAGCATACGGGCGAAGTGTCCGCGCCGCTTTCGCCGACCGGAGCGCACGGACACTTCGCGCCAACGCCGGCGGAATGATCGCAGCGGCGGCATTGTTTGCGTGCCGCTTGCTCAAGCAAATTCAACACAAGGAAAACGAAAATGAGCAGCTTAAAGGGCAAGGTCGCCGTCGTGACGGGGGCGTCGAAGGGCATTGGTGCCGAAATTTCCCGGGCTCTTGCGGAAGCAGGCGCCTCGGTCGCCGTCAACTACGCGACGAGCAAAGAAGGGGCCGACCGGGTCGTCGCCGACATCACCGGCAAGGGCGGCAAGGCGATTGCCGTCAAGGGAGACGTCGCGAATGCTGATGACGTCAAAGCCATCTTTGCCGAAACCAAAAAGGCCTTCGGCTCCCTCGACATCCTCGTCAATAACGCTGGCGTCTATGCCTTTCAGCCTCTCGAATCCGTCACCGAAAGCGAGTTTCATCGGCATTTCAACATCAACGTGCTGGGCACTATTCTCGCCGCGCAGGAAGCGCTCAAGTACTTCGGCCCCGAGGGCGGCAGCATCATCAATCTCAGTTCCGTTGTGAGCTTAGCTTCGATGCCGAATGCCGTGGTCTATTCGGCGACCAAGGGAGCGGTCGACGCCGTAACACGCGTTCTGGCCGCAGAGCTTGGGCCGAAAAAGATTCGCGTGAATACGATCGCTCCGGGCGGCGTTGAAACGGAAGGCGTTCATACCCTTGGCGTCATCGGTACCGATTTCGAAAAGCAGATGATTGCGCAAACGCCGCTCGGCCGAATGGGTCAACCCGACGATATCGCAAAAGTCGCGGTTTTCCTGGCTTCCGACCAATCTTCGTGGATCACCGGCGAAAGGCTGACGGTTTCGGGCGGATTCCATTGACAAAAGGCTCGCGACGCTGCGATGCGGTGCTCTCGTTTCGTTGGCATTACCCAAGAGTCCGTAGATGACCGCAATTATCAGTGTCGCCAATCTTTCCAAAACTTACGCCTCCGGCTTTTCCGCTCTTAAGGACATCAATCTTGAAATAGAGCAGGGCGAGATTTTCGCCCTGCTCGGCCCCAACGGCGCCGGCAAAACGACGCTGATCAGCATCATCTGCGGCATCGTCAATCCGACGACGGGCGCGATTAAGGTCGACGGCAAAGACATCGCCGCCGACTACCGGACAGTCCGCGCGATGATCGGGCTCGTACCCCAGGAACTCTCGACGGACATGTTCGAGACGCCGTGGGCGACCGTCAATTTCAGCCGCGGACTTTTCGGTAAGCCGCGCAATTACGAGCTCGTAGAGAAGGTGCTCCGCGATCTTTCTCTCTGGGACAAGAAAGACAGTCGAATCATGACGCTTTCGGGCGGCATGAAACGCCGCCTGTTGATCGCCAAGGCGCTTGCGCATGAGCCCCGCATTCTCTTCCTTGATGAGCCGACCGCAGGCGTCGATGTCGAGCTTCGCCGCGAGATGTGGGATGTCGTCAGAGACATGCGCTCACGCGGCGTCACGATCATTCTGACGACGCACTACATAGAAGAAGCCGAGGAGATGGCCGACCGCGTGGGTGTGATCGCCAACGGCGAAATCATCCTTGTCGAAGAAAAGAACGAGCTGATGCGCAAGCTCGGCAAGAAGCAGCTCGTTCTTCAGTTACAGGAGCCCCTCGGCGCAATTCCCGAAGCGCTCGGCAATTACGATCTTCAGCTCGGGTCCGACGGCGAGTTGATCTACACCTATGACACGAAGGCGGAACGGACCGGCATTACGGCGCTGCTGAACGACATGCGAGCGACCGGAGTATCCTTCAAAGATCTCTCGACCACCCAAAGCTCGCTCGAAGACATTTTCGTCGATCTCGTGAGGCAGAAGCGATGAATATCGAAGCGGTGAAGGCCATCTACTCGTTCGAGATGTCCCGCTGGGGACGCACGCTAATGCAGAGCATCGTCTCGCCAGTGCTCTCGACGTGTCTCTATTTCATCGTCTTCGGCTCGGCGATCGGCTCGCGCATCTCGCAGGTCGACGGGGTCGATTACGGCTCGTTCATCGTTCCCGGTCTCGTGATGATGCTGCTTCTGACGCAGAGCACCTTGAACGCTTCATTCGGCATCTACTTCCCGCGCTTCACAGGAACGATTTACGAGCATCTTTCGGCGCCTGTCTCACCCTTCGAGATCGTTCTCGGTTACGTGGGCGCTGCCGCGACGAAGTCGGTCATCCTCGGGCTGCTCGTGCTGGTCACTGCCAGTTTTTTCGTGACGCTTCACATCGCACATCCGATCTGGATGATGTTGTTCCTGCTGCTTACGGCAATCACCTTCAGCATGCTCGGTTTCATCATCGGGATTTGGGCCGACGGGTTCGAGAAGCTCCAGATCATACCGCTTCTCATCATCACACCACTCACATTCCTTGGCGGTACGTTCTATTCGGTGAGGATGCTGCCGCCTTTTTGGCAAACCGTGACGCTTTTCAACCCTGTCGTCTATTTGATCAGCGGATTTCGTTGGAGCTTCTTTGAAATCTCCGACGTGAACGTCGGCGTGAGCCTTGTAATGACATTCGTCTTTCTTCTAGTCTGTATGAGCGTCGTCTGGTGGATCTTCAAGACGGGATACCGTCTCAAAGCGTGATCTCTCACTTCAGATACCAGCCCCAGGGATCGCGGCTCGTGTAGGTCGTGATCTGCTTCGGCTCGAGGAAGTTGTTCAAGCCCCAGGTTCCAAGCTCGCGCCCGACGCCGCTTTTCTTGACGCCACCCCACGGGGGTTCGAGAAAGTTCGGCTGCGAGCAATTGATCCAGACGATGCCGGCTTCGAACGCATCGGCCACGCGCTCTGCCCTCTTGTGATCGCCCGACATGACTGCTGCGGCCAGGCCGAACTCGCTGTCGTTCGCGAGCGCCACGGCTTCGTCTTCGGTGTTGAAAGTTGTTACGGCGAGAACCGGACCGAAAATCTCCTCGCGCCATATCCGCGCCGTCGGCGCCACGTCGGCGAAGATCGTCGGCTCCAGGAAGTACCCTTCATTGAGTTGCGCCGGCCTTACTCCGCCGGTAACCAGCGTCGCCTCGCTCTTCCCGACATCGATGTAGCCCAGCACCTTTTCGTATTGGGGCTTGCTTACGAGAGGTCCGAGCAGAATGCCCGGCGCCATGCCGTCGCCAATCATGATCTTCTTGGCTTCCGTTGAAAGCCGGTCGATGAGCTTCGGCGCGATGCCGTTCTGTACGATCATTCGCGACGTCGCGCTGCAAACCTGGCCCTGGTTCCAGAAGATCCCGAACATCACCCATTCGGCGGCTTGCTCGATGTCGGCATCGTCGAAGATAACGATCGGCGATTTGCCACCGAGTTCCAGGCTGATGCTTTTGACGTCGCGCACCGCAGCGGACGCAACAGAAATTCCGGTCGGCACGGAGCCCGTAAAGGCGAGCTTGCGGACATCCGGATGCGAAGCGAGGCGAGCACCCGCAGTGGCGCCATAGCCGGTCACGACATTCAAGACGCCATTCGGCAGGCCCACTTCGGCAGCGATGCGCGCCAACTCAAGGGCCGTCAGCGGCGTATATTCGGAGGGCTTCAAAACGAGCGCGCAGCCCGCCGCGATCGCGGGGGCAACCTTCCAGGCCGCCATCAAGAGCGGATAATTCCAGGGAACGATCAGGCCGGCAACGCCAACAGGCATATATTTGACGCGCGACTGGAAGCGGGCGTCGGGAACGCCGATGATTTCGCCCTGACGGCCGTCAAGTTCCTCAGCGTAGGTCGCATAAAGATTGAAGCAGTAGGCCGCGTCACCAATATCCCATAGCGCTTCGGGAAGCGGCTTGCCGTTGTCCCTGACCTCGATCTCTGCGAGCGCTTGCTTTTGTTCTTCGATCGCCGCGCCGATGGCGCGGAGAAACGCGGCGCGGTCATGACCCGTCGTCCACGACCAGGGACCGGCCATCGCAGCTTTTGCGGCGGCAACGGCTGCATCGATATCCTCAGCGGTTCCAGCGGCGCAGCGATGAAAAACCCTCCCATTGGCGGGATTGACGACGTCGAGCGTGCCGCCATTTCGCGCGTTGCACCACTTTCCGTCGATGAAAAGCTTCGATTCCATCATGGCTCCTGCTGGAAGAATAGCGCAAAGGGCTTCAGGACGCGGTGGCCAAGGCCCCTCTGAAACCTTCGAGGAAAATGTCGGCATGCTCGCGGGTAAAGCAGAGCGGCGGGCGGATCTTCAAGACGTTGCCATGACGCCCGGCTATGCCGATGAGGATGTTGCGTTCGCGCATGCCATTGACGATCTTCTCCGCGGCTTCGCGGTCGGGCTCGCCCGACGTTTTGTCCTGGACCATCTCAACGCCGATGTAGAGCCCGGCGCCGCGGACGTCTCCGACGTGTCCGCCGTCTGCTCCGGCAATGCGAAGTTCAGAGCGAAGATAAGCGCCGGTCTCGAAGCTGTTTTGCTGCAGGCCTTCGTCCTCCAGCACGTCCAGGACGGCGAGCCCCGCAGCGGCTGCGACCGGATTGCCGCCGAACGTGTTGAAATAGCCTGACCGCGAGCCGAATTCTTCGAGCAAGTTGGGTTTAATCGTGACGCCACCCATCGGGAATCCGTTCCCCATCGGCTTTCCCATCACGACCATGTCCGGCACCACTCCATGCCGGTCGAAGCCCCACATTTTCTCGCCCGTGCGGCCAAACCCGGGCTGCACCTCGTCGGCGATGTAGACGCCGCCCGCTTTTCGAACCTCGTCGACCGCTTCGGCGAGAAATCCCGGCTCTCCCGGAAATACGCCGTCGCTCGAAAAGATGCTGTCGGCGACGAACCCTGCTAAGCGAATGCCGGTGGCCTCCATCCTGGCGATAGCGGCCAGAACGTCCTCGGCGAACCGTTGCCCGATGGTTCCGCTGTTTCGGCGATAGGTATTGGGCGCAGGCACGAGGAACACATAAGGCGGTCGCGGCTCGGCGCTGGCCGAGGACGGCGATATCTCGGTCACGGCCGAGGTGTTGCCGTGGTAGGCGTTTTCAGTGACGATAAATCCGGTACCACCGGTTACCGCGCGCGCGACGCGCAGGGCGAAGTCGGCGCTTTCGCTCCCCGTGCAGGTGAATACGATATTCGAGACGGGCCCGGGCATCGTGCCCAAAAGCCGTTCCGCGTAGGTATAGATATTGTCGTAGAGATAGCGCGTGTGCGTGTTGAGCGTCGCGATCTGCCGCGAAACGGCCTCGACGACGCGCGGATGACAATGCCCGACCGATGGCACGTTGTTGTAAGCATCCAGATAGCGGGTTCCGTCGGCGTCGTGGAGCCACACTCCTTCGGCCCTGACCAGATTGAGCGGACGCTCATAAAACAGCATCGACGTCGGACCGAACGTCTTCCTGCGGCGTTTGACGAGGCTCGTCACCGCAGGCGCGAGCCCATCCGCCGCATTCATGTCGAAGGCGTTGAGCTCAAGAATTTTTGGCGTAGCTTCCATGGAGCCCTCGGGGGCGCGCTCCCCATTAAATGAAGTGCGGGTCCGCACTTTTTCCCCTTTATATAGTTTGCGCCCGGCCTGACGGCTTGACCCTCCATCCCGGTGTCTGTTCAGTTCGGGCGTACCGGCGAGCAACACCGGGAACGGCCCGTCAACTTCGAGGCTACCGGGGTCAAATCATCCCGCGGCGCTCGGGTTATCGTAACTTCCGATTGCAATCGGACTCTCCACTGCCGAGAACAGGTGTCATGACGGAAGAGCCGCACGCACGCGCAAATCGCTGGAAGCGGTTTTCGGATTGGGACGAGCGTCCGCTCCGCCTCGACAAGTTTGCCGCCGAGGACGCCGCGAACGGCTTCGCGGCCTTCAAAAGCCCCTACGATCCGAAGCCGGGGTTTTCGCTCGGGAATGGCGTTGTCGAATTGATGGACGGAATCGACGTCCGCGACTTCGATATGATCGATGTCTTCATATCGCGTTACCACCTCGATCCCGAAGTCGTGCCTGAAGCGATGGCGATGCCGTCGCTGGAAGTGGCGCGGATGCTCGTCGACATGAATGTCCCGAGAAAAACGCTGGTTCGCCTGGCGCACGGCATGACGCCGGCCAAGCTGGCGGACGTCGTCGCTCACCTTTCATCGCTTGAGATCGCCTTTGCCTACAGCAAGATGCGGGCACGGCAGACGCCCGGCAACCAGGCCCACGTGACGAATGCCAAGGACGACCCGCTGCAAATGGCAGCCGACGCAGCAACCGCCGTCGCGTTCGGCTTCGACGAAATCGAGACGACGATGCGGGTCGCCCGCAATTCTTGGTCGAACGCGGTCGCGTGTGCCGTCGGCGCTGCGGTTGGACGCTGGGGCACGCTCTTTCAATGTTCCAGCGAGGAAGCCGAAGAGCTGAAGATCGGCATGGCGGGCTTCACCTCCTACGCGGAGACAGTGTCTGTCTACGGCACCGAGAAGAGCTTCATCGATGGCGACGATACGCCCTGGTCGAAGGCATTTCTCGCGGCCGCCTACGCGTCACGCGGCATCAAGATGCGCTGCACCTCAGGCGCAGGCTCCGAGTTGCTGATGGGATTTCACGATCGCAAGTCGCTGCTCTATCTCGAAGCCCGATGCCTCTGCCTGCAGCGCGCCATGGGCGTGCAGGGGACACAGAACGGCGGCATCGACGGAGCCCCGGTAACATGCACCGTCCCTGGTGGCATGCGCGAGCTGATGGCCGAGAACCTGATCGCCGTCTGGCTCGACCTCGAATGCGCTTCCGGCAATGACGCGCGCGCAACGGAATCGGAAATTCGCGTCGGCGCGAAGATTTTGCCGTATCTGATCGCCGGGTCCGACCTTATCTGCTCGGGCTTCGGCTCAATTCTCAAGTACGACAATTCGTTCAACGCTTCACTGCTCAATGGCGAGGAGCTTGAGGATTACCTCGTCCTACAGCGCGATTTCGAAGCCGATGGCGGGCTGACGCCCGTTAGCGAAACACGGATCATGGAACTTCGGTCGCGCGCCGTCGACGCCATCAGCGCCGTGCTCGAAGAACTTAGCCTCGCCAAGCCTACAACGGACATGAAGCAGAGCGTCATCGCGGCATCGGGCTCCGACGAGACGCGAACGTTCTCGGGCCGCGACGTCGCGCTCATCAGCGAAGCCATCTACTCCCGGTCGATCACGGTCATCGACGTGATCAAGGCGCTTTCGGCGCGGGGGTTCGGCGAAGAAGCCGGGAACCTGCTCAAGCTCGTCCGGCTGCGCGTTTCCGGCGACTATCTGCAAACGTCGGCTGTCGTTCGCGGCGGAAAAATTGTGAGCGCTATCAACGATCCGAATGAGTATCGGGGGCCCGGCACCGGTTACCGCGTCAGCGACGCGCGACGCGAAGAGATTGTGGCTATTCGCGATGTGCTGACGCGGCAAGAAGTGCTCCGAGGTGAGGCGGCCTTCCGGCCTGGCGAGGTCACGCGCATCGCCTACCGTCCGGTCGGGCCTGCGGCGGCGACGCATAATCCGCGCGAGGTCGTGATCGGCATCAGCCCGGCCTTCGGGGTCAAGCTCTTTCAGACGGTCGCGGGACATCCGCTGTCGGCTATTCTTCGTGTTCTGATTGCTGGCATCACGGAAGGCGGCTGCACGGCGCGGATCGTGCGCATGCTTCATACGGCCGACACGTCGTTCCTGGGCTTGAGCGCCGCGCGTCTCGCGGGATCCGGCATCGGGATCGGCATTCAGGCAAAGGGTACCGCCGTCATTCACCAGAAGAACCGGCTGCCGCACAACAACCTCGAACTCTTCTCGAACTCGCCTATTACAAAGCTTGAGCATTACAAACGCATGGGCCTCAACGCGGCGGCTTACGCGGTCGGCGACATGCCCGAGCCGGTCATCGTACCGACGCGCGGCGAGGCGATGGGCTCGCGCTATCACGCAAAGGTTTCGCTCATCTACGCGATCGAAACGGAGATGACGTCGGAGGGCGCCGAACCGGAAGAGATCGACGTGATGTTCATCGGCGGAGCGGCGGCATGACCGGGAAACCTTTGTCGGTTGCCGATTACCCGCTTGCCGAAAACCGGCCCGACGTCGTCGAGACCAAGGAAGGCAAGAGGCTTGACGACATAACACTCGAAGGCGTCCTGTCCGACCACGTTACCCTCGAAGACCTTCGCATCACGGGGCGAGCGCTTCGCCAGCAGGCTGAAATTGCGAGGTCGGCGGGGCGGCCGACGCTGGCCGCGAATTTTGAGCGCGGCGCCGAACTCGTCGATGTACCGCAGGATGTGATCATGCGTGTCTACGAGCTGCTGCGTCCGGGCCGGGCGAGTTCCAAGGACGAACTTGTCGCGGCCGCAAAGGAGCTTCGAGACGTTTACGGCGCCGAAGGCGTCGCTGCGTTCATCGAGGAGGCAGCGGACGTCTACGAGCGCCGTTCCCTCTATAAGAAGCGCTTCTGAAAGGGCGGGCATGAGCAGTTGGAAGACGGCCTATCGATCCATTTATTACGACGGCGCCCCGGAGCCCGACGACCCGGACCTCTCCAAAGCCTCAACGGCTCTCCTCGTCATCGACGTACAGAACACCTACCTTGCCCGTCCAGACCGGGCGTCGCTCTCGGCGGAGGACCAGCGCCGCTACGACGCCTGGACGCCCTTCCACGAGCGCATGCACCAGACCGTCCTTCCGCGGACAAAGGATCTGCTGCAGACTTTCCGTGAAAGCGGAATTGAGTGCCTATTTGCCCGCATCGCCTGCCATACCAAGAACGGGCGTGACCGGTCGCTGTCGCAGAAAATGCCGGGGTGGAACAATCTTTTGCTGCCCAAGGATGAGCTGCCGTCGCAGATCGTTCCAGAATTGGCCCCGGTCGGGGACGAAATCGTGGTTACGAAGACGACCGACAGTGCACTGACGGGCTCCAACCTCCGGCTGATCCTGACCAATCTGGGCATCAAGACGGTCGTCTGCTGCGGGATATTTACCGATCAGTGCGTATGCCTCGACCGTCAGAAGCCTGGCGGACGAGAGCTTCAGCGTCGTCGTCGTCGAAGACTGTTGCGCGGCGGCCTCGGACGAGCTTCATCACAAGGAACTCGAGATCATGAACATGATCTACTGCCACGTCATGTCGAGCAAAGAACTTAAGCACGCTGATGGGCTTAGGTCTCGACATAGGTCAAGTTTTAACACGTCTAATGTCAAACGGCGCTGTGCCCGGCGCATATACGCTCAGTGGTGGAATACGTGCCGGTTGCGCCGAAGCTTGGCTGATCTCGAACGCAGCATGCCGAGCCGACCGCAGAGGCCACCTTAAGTAAGCGCCGGGCCACCGACAACCGTTTGGACGGCTGAAACCCAGGGGGAGAATTCACGTGACATCACCCACTAGCAGCGCTCTCGAAGCACAAGAGAGTTTCGACGTCGGCCAGGACTCCTCCGTCGACAAGCTTCACGCCAAGGCCATTGGCCTGATCGGCGTCCTGTTTCTGACAGTTACGGGGCAGCGCCGATGTCGGCCATGCTCGGTAATGTGCCGTTCGCTGCGGGCTTCGGCAACGGCATCTACGTGCCGGCCGCCTTCCTCCTGGCCACGATCGTGTTGACGATCTTCTCGGTCGGCTACGCGGCGATGGCGACCAAGGTACCTCGACGTCGGCGGCTTCTACTCCTTCATCAGCCTTGGTCTCGGACGCGAGATCGGCATGGCGGCGGGCGTTCGCTTCGCTCGTGTGCTACAGCATTTTCGAAGCATCGCTCATCGGACCTGTTCGCGTTTTTCGCAAACTCGTGGATCCAGTCGAACCTCGGCTTCAACGTCTCATGGATCTGGCTTGCGCTCTTTGCTCGCGCTGTCTTTCCGCGATTCTAGCTACCAAGACGTCAAGCTGTCTGTCAAAATGCTGGGTGTCGCGCTCGTTCTCGAAGTTGTCATGCTGCTATCTTCGACGTCGGTGTCCTCATGGCTCGAGGGCAGCACCCTTCAACGTGAATCGCTGAACGTGCTCAAGGTCATGACCCCGGTCGTCGCGCAAAAGGTCGGCGATGTCGACATCGCCGCCGGTGCGGCGGCAGTCGGCATCTTCATGGCCTTCTGGTCGTGGGTCGGCTTCGAGATGGCACCCAATTATGCCGAGGAGTCGCGCGACCCAAAGAGAATAGTGCCGCTCTCGCTTTATCTCTCCGTGATCGGCCTCGGGCTATTCTACATCATCACGAGCTGGTGTGCAGTCTCGGCCTATCCGACGGAAGGCGACATGCTGGTGAAGGCGGTCGGGGACTCCGGGAACTTCTTCCTGGCGCCGATCGAGCAGTTCGTCGGCACGTGGGCGTTTCAGGTGATGAGCATCCTGATCATGACCAGCTCGTTCGCCTGCGGCATGGCCTTCCACAACACGGCCGCGCGTTACATGTACTCGCTTGCGCGCGAAGGTGTGCTACCCAAAGTTCTCTGCGCAAGACGCATCATACGCTTCAAGAGCCCACATATCGCCTCGGTCGTGCAGTCGATCTTGGCCAGCCATCTGGGTCGGCCTGTTCGCGTACTTCCTCGGCACCAACGATCCGAACGCGCAGGCCTACTTGGCGGTCTACACACTGCTCGCCATTCTGGGCACGATGCTGCTGCTGATCCTGCAGGCCGTCGTGTCGATCGCGATCATCGTCTACTTCCGTGCGCACCATTCGGACGAGGTCACTCATCGCGTTCTCCCTTGATCGCACCGTCATCGCCTTCGTCTCGCAATCTGCTTCATCTACCTGCTCGTCGCAGAACCTCGAGACGTTCGGTGGTACGGGCGGCTTCGGCAGCAAGATTCCGCTGATTTCGCGCTGGCATCCTGCTCATCGGACTACTCTGGGGCTTCGTCTTGCGAGTCGTCTGCGCCGCCAGGCCTACGCCAAGATTGGTCGCATGGTCTTCACCGCTTCGGACGAGTAGTCTGGCGAACGGCTTCGAGAGCTTCTCGCCTCTGCCGCAGCTCACTCGATGAATCTCACGGGGGCCGATCCTGATTCGGCCCCCGAAATCTCCACGAAACGGTGCCGAACCTTCGGAAGAGGGCAAGACCAATGCTCACGTCGATCGCAGGTCGGTCGGTCATCGTCACGGGTGGGAGCAAGGGGATCGGCAAGGGGATCGCAAGCGTCTTCGCGAAGAACGGCGGCAAGGTCGTCGTCGTGTCCCGCCATCTCGATGAAGCAGAGGCGACAGCCGAAGAGTTCCGCCGGGCTGGCGGCACCGCGAAAGGTATTGCCGCGGACATCACGAGCATGGGCGACATGCAGGTCCTCGCGGACGCAGCTGCCAGCGCCTACGGCGGCATCGACATCTTGTGCGCCAACGCCGGCATCTTTCCTCAAACAAAGATCGAGGAGCTATCACCCGAGGATTGGGATTTCGTCTCGGCGACGAACCTCAAGGGCACCTTCCTGCCGATCAAGGCGTGCCTGCCGTATCTCAAGAAATCCGACCAGGGGCGCATCGTCATCACGTCGTCGATCACCGGTCCCGTGACCGGCTTTCCTGGATGGGCGCATTACGGCGCGACCAAGGCCGGGCAGCTCGGCTTCATGCGCACCGCCTGCATCGAATTTGCGAAGTACGGCATTACGGTCAATGCGGTTCTGCCCGGCAATATCGCAACGGAAGGCTTGGCCGCGCTCGGTCCCGACTATGCGAAGTCGATGGCGGCTTCGATCCCGCTCAACAAGCTCGGGACCGTCGAAGATATCGGGTATGCCGCGCTTTTCCTCGCATCCAAGGAAGCGGCCTACATCACGGGACAGACGATTATCGTCGACGGTGGCCAGATCCTGCCGGAGAGCATGGATGCGCTCGCACAAGCCTAGCGCTTCGGGCAGCGCTCTTGTCGAACTCATCAGCCGTGGTCGCGCAGAACTTCAGCGCGAAGGGCGCGTGGGGAAAGTCCGGTCCAACGGCGGACGGCGCGGCTGAAAGCCGAAAGCTCGGAGTAGCCAACGAGGAAAGCTATTTCGGAGAATGAAAGCTGACGCTGGCGCACATACGAGAGCGCGAGGTCGCGGCGTGTGTTTTCGACGAGCGTACTGTAGCTCAGTCCGTCGTAATGAAGCTCGCGCTGGACAGTGCTGAGCGGAAGCCGAAGTTCGGCGGCGATTGCTTCGATTTGCGGGAAGCCCTCGGGGAGCCTGGCTCTCACGGCGCTCCGAACCCGGTCCGTTATGCTGAACCGGACATCTTGGCGCTCAGAGAGCCTTTCGAGGCAAAGCTTCATGGCCGACATCAGCCGTGGATCGGCTGCTGGCATCGCGTGCTTCAGGGCCTGCGGACGGAAAATGATGGCGTTCGTCGGCTGAGAGAAGAACGCGGGCGCTGCGAACGCGCGCTCATGCTCACGCCAGGCTTCGGGTTTCGGGTGCTCGAAGTGCACTTCTTCCGGCGCCCAGCTTTGTCCCATCGCCTCGCGAATGAGATTGAGAAACATGCCAAGTGACAGTTCCGCATCTTGCCGCCGTTCGACGATCTGCGGCGCGTCGATCCGGTATTCAAGCCGAACGAGACCGTCGGAAGATGACTTGAGCGCCATCGACGACGACTGCTGATGCAATGGAAAAAGATCGACGAGCGTCTCGAGCGCAGCCCCGAGCGTCGGTGCGGAAAGCGAGGCATAACCCCAAAGACCCAGATCTCGCGGATCAAACGAATTGCCGAACCACAAGCCGAAGTTATTGTTGCGCGTTATCCTGGCGCTTTCCTCGAACAGTCGGCAGTAGGAACTCAGGCTCAGCTGAAGCGTCGGCGAGCCGGCCATTTCGGGCGAGATACCGGCATTGCCGAAAATGCGATCGACATCGCCTCTCTGCCGCTCGATGAATTTGACGATTCCTGTGGCCGCCGACGCAAGGACGGAGGGATCGGCGTCTCTGCCAATCGAACTGCCGGCGCCTATCGTCAGGGACTCGCTGATGCCAACTCCCATCGTTTCCTGATGAGCAGGTGCTGATACGCTCGAGAAAAAGGCTATCAGAAGCGTCCGGCGGGTCAACTAATAAGCACGATGAATTATTCAGCAATCGTTGTTCGCGATTGCACAATTGCGCTGCAGCATTCAGCCGAACAAACGGCTCAAAATACCTTTCTTCGGCGGTGCCGAGACCAAAGGTCGGGCCGGGCGGCCATAGCGCGAGAGGTATTGCTCACACAGCGGGATCGAATCCCGCGTGTAGGAGACCCCCATCGATTGGGCGAGGTCGGTTTCCGAGTGAGATCCAATCCATGCGACGAGCAGCAGCCGGCGAAGCATGACGAAAGTCGCGATCTCGTTCTCTTCCTCTTCGCTCAACGTGCCGATCCGGCGATAGCCGCGGATCCACGCTTTCAGCAACTCCGGCACCTCAGGCGTATGCTCGAAGAACGACACGGTCGTTGCGCAATCGTAGAGAAGCCAGGAAAAGCCGCAGTCGTCGAAATCAATGACCTTTACGGTGCTACCGTCCATCAGCAGGTTGGCAAGGCGCATGTCGCCATGCACGAGGTTGAAGCGGTCGGGCGATTTGCCGAAGTGTTTGAGCCGCTGTTCGATCAGGGCGACCGTCTCGGAGAAGGCCTGCATGGCCTCAGCCGTCATACCCATGCCGTTCTTCCAGTAGCCCCAGTGCGGGCGGCTGCCGAGACTGGTCTCGAAATCCCACGAGTGGCGTTCGAACCAGGACGGCCGCTGCCATTGACGGACATGCGCGTGCATGTGGGCCGCGGTCTCGCCAAGCAATTCGAAACCTGCGACGTCGGTCCGCGCCGGCTCCGCCCCGTTTTCCCAGAGGAACAGCACGACGTTGCGCGGGCTTGTCAGCCCATCGACGGCAACGGTCTGGATCAATTCGCCGTCCAGCCCTCGGACGGGTGTGGGGGTTGCGACGCTGCCACTTTCACGGAGCGCCGAGAGCCATACGAGTTCGGAGGCAACCGCCGTTCGCGAATGGTAACCTTCGCGATGAACGCGAAGGGCCCATTTCTGCCCAGCGGCATCTTCGACACAGTAGGTTGCATTTTCGGATACGTTGATCAGCTTGACGGCAGCATCGCTCGCGAGGCCGTACCGCTTCAGTGCGCGCTCGGCCAAAACTTGCAGCCGCTGCAGCAGCTCCTCGTGCGTCAGTTGCTCGCTGCCTGTCATTAGCGCGGCCTTCAATCCCGTGTCCGCTCCCTCGAGAAGCGGCTTCGCGGCCGCTTCTCACTTTGCTTAAGGGAACACTACGGGGAGGCGGTCAAGCGAACTTGACCTCGCCGCCGCATCAGTTGACAGCGCGTCCGTTGAGTTCGCGGCTCCGCAAGGGGCTCGACTATAGCTTCACCATCACGTGGCGTGGAACGGTGTAGTCCTCGAGCGCATACATTGAGAGATCCTTGCCGTAGCCCGACAATTTGAGGCCGCCGTGGGGCATTTCGCTGACGAGCATGAAATGGGTATTGACCCACGTGCAGCCGTACTGCAGCCGCGCGGCCACCTTCATTCCCCTGCCGATGTCGGACGTCCAAACCGATGACGCGAGGCCGTAATCACTGTCGTTAGCCCAGGCGATGGCCTGATCTACATCGTCGAACGGCGTCACCGAGACGACGGGCCCGAAGACTTCCTTGCGTACGATTTCGTCATCCTGCGTGGCGCCTGCGACGAGCGTCGGCTCGAAGAAGAAGCCCTTCCCTGGGGGCGCCTTGCCGCCAGCAGCTACGCTGATATGGCTTTGCTTGGTCGCCCGCTCGACGAAGCCTTGAACACGGCCTTTCTGAGCGGAAGAAATCAACGGCCCGATGTCGTTCTCGTCGTCATTGGCCAGGTTGTATTTCAGCCCTTTCACGGCGCTCGAGAGATCGGCGACGAGATTGTCGTAGACTTTTTTGCCCGCATAAATGCGGCACGCGGCGGTGCAATCCTGGCCGGCGTTGTAATAGCCGAATATCTTCACACCCTCGACGACTGACGCGATATCCGCGTCATCGAAAACGATGACCGGTGCCTTGCCGCCGAGTTCGAGATGCGTGCGCTTGATGTTCGACACTGCGGCCTGCAGCACCTTCTGGCCGGTTCCGATGCTTCCCGTCAGCGACACCATCGAGACCTTAGGATGGTTGATCAGCGCCGAGCCGGTCGTCGCGCCCTTGCCGACGACGATGTTGACGACGCCTTCCGGGAAAATATCGGCGATGATCTTGCCGAGCTTCAAAAGCGTAAGCGGCGTTTGCTCCGACGGCTTGATCACGATCGTATTGCCGCCAGCGAGCGCAGGGCCGAGCTTCCAGGCGGCCATCATCAGCGGATAGTTCCATGGCGCGATCGAGCCGACGACGCCAACCGGATCGCGGCGGATCATCGAGGTATGCCCGGCGAGATATTCACCAGCGACGGGGCCGTGCATGCTGCGGACGGCGCCGGCGAAGAAGCGGAAGCAATCGACGATTGCCGGCATTTCGTCCTGCAGAACGCGAATACGCGGCTTGCCGGTATTCAGAGCTTCGAGCGTCGAAAAGCTTTCGGCGTCACGTTCGATCGCATCGGCGAGCTTCAGCAGCAGCGCCGAGCGTTCGGCGGGCGTCGTTTGCGACCAGGTCTTGAAGGCCTTGTCGGCGGCCGTGACGGCGGCATCGACCTGGGCAACGGACGCATCCGGCAGGTTGGTGATGATCTCTTCCGTCTTCGGGTTGACGATGGCTTCCAGGGCGTCGGCTCCGGCAACGAAGTCGGAGCCGATCAGCATGTTTGTTTCGAGCATGGTTTCCTCCAGTGGTCGCTTGGGCGCTTCGCTACTTCGAAGAGCCGCCGGTGTGTTCGCCTTCTCGCGTCAGATAGTAGGCCGCGAGGATCGGCAATAGCGTTACGATGAATACGAAAACGGCGACGACGTTGGTTACCGGCCTCTGCCGTGGACGGATGAGCTCAGACAGCATCCAAATCGGCAGCGTCGTTTGCTGTCCAGCGGTGAACGTCGTGACGATCACCTCGTCGAACGAGAGGGCAAATGCCAGCATGCCACCGGCGAGAAGCGCCGTTCCGATTTGCGGGAGGATGACGTGGCGGAAAGTCTGGAACGAGTCCGCGCCGAGATCCATCGACGCCTCGACGAGATTTCCGGAGAGACGCCGGAACCGCGCGACCGCGTTGTTATAGACGACGACGATGCAGAACGTTGCGTGGCCGAGAATGATCGTCCAAACCGAAAACGGTATGCTCATGATGTCGAAGGCGGAGCGGAGCGCGATGCCCGTGATGATGCCCGGCAGTGCGATCGGCAGTACGAAAAGGAGCGAGATCGTTTCCCGGCCGAAAAAGCTGGATCGGGACAGCGCGGCCGCTGCAAACGTGCCGAAGACAAGGGCCAGCAGCGTGGCGATGGCCGCGACTTCGAGCGACAGATAAAGCGGCGGCCAGATGTCAGGCCGCGAATACCACGCTACGCCGAACCATTCCGTGGTGAGCCCGGGAGGCGGAAACTCGAAGCTCTTTTCCTCCGTGGTGAAGGCATAGAGAAAAATGAAGGCCAGCGGCAGATGCAGGAACAGAAGCCCGGCGACCGCCGAGATACGCAGGCCAAGGGGCGAAGGATTTTTCGCGTTAGAGGACATCGAAGGCCCCCATCCGTTTTGCCATCCACAAATAGACGGCCATGATCAGCATCGGCACGACGGTGAAGGCGGCGGCAAGCGGAATGTTTCCGGCAGTTCCCTGCAGCGTATACACCGCCTGCCCGATCATCAGACGCGAATTACCGACGATTTGCGGAATGATGTAGTCGCCGAGCGTCAGAGAAAACGTGAAGATCGAGCCGGCGACAATCCCCGGGAGCGCGAGCGGAAAAATCACGGTCCTGAAGGTCTGCCCTGGATCGGCTCCGAGGTCGGCTGACGCCTCGATGAAGTTCACCGGGACACGCTCGAGCGCTGCCTGCGTCGGCAGGATCATGTACGGCAGCCAGATGTAGACGAAGACCAAAAACGTGCCGAGATAGCTGAACGAAAGCGATGGGCCGCCGACGATCGGCAATCCCAGAATGCCATCGAGAAGCCAGCCGAGATGCAACAGGTTCGCGAACCAGGTGATGACGCCTTCCTTCGCGAGGATCAACTTCCAGGCATAGACCTTGACGAGATAGCTCGACCAGAGCGGCATCATCACAGCGAGATAGAAGAGCGCCTTTGTCCAGCCGCGCGCGTATCGCGCCGCGTAGTAGGCGATCGGGAAGGCAATGACGGCGCTCGTTAGCGTCACCAGCGCCGCCATGGTGACGGTGCGCAGAATGATTTGAACATTCGCTTCCTCGAATAACTGCTTGTATGTCGAGAGCGTGAATTCGTGGACAACGACGCCCGAGAATTCGTCGAGCGAATAGAAGCTCTGCAGAAGCAGAGCAAACAGCGACCCGATATAGACGATGCCGATCCAAAGGAGCGGTGGCGTCAATAGGAGGAACGTCAGGAGATGTGGGCGCGCGAAGAACGCGTCCGAGATCGCGCCGGCGAGCCCTCTCTCTCTTTCTGCAACCGCCGCGGTCACGCGCCGTCTCCCATCGCCGTCATCGCCGATTTCGGCCATATGAGCGCGACGCTGTCGCCTTTGCGCACGGATGTTCCTGCGGGAGCCGAGGCAATGAGGGCCAGCTTCTCGGTTGCGACAGTGATGCGGGTTACGGCGCCCTGATAGTTGATCACGGTGACGATGCCTTGGGCGCTGGCGCAGGCAGCCGGCACAAGCGCGTTTGCCGACGCGACCTGGATCTTCTCGGGCCGGAGGCTTGTCCAGGTTGCCCGGCCGCCGTGAGACGCGGCGAACTCAGGGGAAAGAACGTTCGAGGAGCCGACGAAATCGGCGACGAACCGAGACGTGGGACGCTCATAGACGTCGGAGGGCGTTCCGATTTGGACGATCTTGCCATCGCTGAAAATCGCGACGCGGTTGGCCATCGACAGCGCTTCGCCCTGGTCGTGTGTCACGAAGACGAAGGTGATGCCGAGGCTCGTTTGCAACGTCTTCAGCTCTTCCTGCATCTGCTCGCGGAGCTTCAGGTCAAGGGCGCCGAGCGGCTCGTCCAGCAGAAGCACCTTGGGGCCGTTCACAAGTGCGCGGGCGAGCGCCACGCGCTGGCGCTGGCCGCCGGAAAGTTGGGCCGTGCGACGAACCTCGTAGCCCGCAAGCTTGACCATTGCGAGGGCGTCTTTGGCTTTCGCTTCGCGCTCGGCTTTCCCGACGCCCTTGATCATCAATCCATAGGCGACGTTTTCGCCGACCGTCATATGCGGAAAGAGGGCGTAGTCCTGGAAGACCGTATTGACGTTCCGGCGATAGGGCGGGACGCCTTCAGCGGTCTCGCCGAAAATTTCGATGTGGCCCTCGTCGGGCTGTTCGAAGCCGGCGATGAGACGAAGGCATGTCGTCTTGCCAGAGCCCGAGGGGCCGAGAAGGGCAAAGAATTCCCCCGGCTCGATGTCCAGAGAAACATCGTCGACGGCACGCACGGAGCCGAAGCGACGCGATACGTTCTGAAAGCGGACTGCTGGAGACATGATACTCTTTTAAGCCATGCGGCCGGCCGGGACCGGCCGGCCGCAGGCGGTGCAGGTTCTACTTACCGAGAATAGCGATGTAATCTTTCGCCCATTGCGAATAGGGCACGCAAGAGCTTTCCTTCTCGCACTTCGCCGTCGGCGTACGCCAGAACCAGATCTTCTCGAAATTCTCCGAGCCGTTTGTCGCACAGCCGGTGTCCGTCAACAGCGCGTTGCCCTTACAGGCGGCGGGAACTGTCGGAACCGAACCGAACCAGGACGCGAGATCGCCTTGAAGCTTGGGGTTCAGCGAGTGCTCGAGCCACTTATAGGCGCAGTTCGGATGCTTGGCATCGACGTGCATCATCGTCGTATCCGCCCAACCCGTCGCACCCTCTTCAGGAATGGTCGAGGCGATGGGCTTCTTGTCGGCCTCCAGCAGGTTGACCTGATAGGGCCATGACGACGATGCGACGACACCCTCGTTCTTGAAGTCATCGACCTGCACTGTCGCATCATGCCAATAGCGGCCGATCAAAGCACGCTGTGATTGCAGGAGCGCGATGACGGCGTCGTATTGTTCCTTGTTTAGCTCGTAGGGGTTCTTGATGCCGAGCTCCGGCTTCTTCTTGCTGAGATAGAGCGCTGCGTCCGCGATGTAGATCGCCCCGTCATAGGCCTGCACGCGGCCTTTGTTGCTCTTGCCGTCAGGAAGCGTCTGCTCCTCGAAGACGATTGCCCAACTCTTCGGTGCTTCCTTGAATACAGTCGTGTTGTAGGCGAGCACATTCGGGCCCCATTGATAGGGAACGCCGTAGTGGACGCCGTCGACCGTGTGCCAAGGCGCGTCCTGCAGACGCGGATCGAGCGTCTTCCAGCTTGGGATGAGATCGATATTGATCGGCTGGACCTTCTTGCCGGCGACGAGGCGCAGGGAGGCGTCGCCTGAGGCCGTGACAAGATCGAAGCCGCCCTGGTTCATAAGGGTGACCATCTCGTCGGAGGTCGCCGCCGTCTTGACGTTGACCTTGCAGCTCGTCTCTTTTTCGAAGCTCGTCACCCAGTCATAGTTCTTGTCGGACTCGCCGCGCTCAAGGTATCCGGGCCAGGCAACGATATCGACCTCGCCTTCGCCAGCGCCCACCGATTTGAGAGGTTCGCCCGAAGCGGCGAAACCGCCCACAAAGAGAAGTGCTGCAGAGGTTAGGAGAGTTTTTTGGGTGGGCGTCATGGGTGCTTACTCCTCCGATTGCCACGCGGTCACGGACGCCTTGGGAGCAGTGTCGACCGCTCAGGCCCCGTCCACGGGTCATACCGGCGCTGATGTTAGTTCAGGAATTCCGAACACGCCAGGGAGGCAAGAAGCGACTCGCTCGAATGTTGCGCTGCCATGCGAAAGAGAAGCAAGGTGCATACACTTTTAGCAAATGCAGGCTTGTGAACAGCTCATATTGCCAGTCGATTTCGCAGCGAGGCCAGCGTATTGGTCTTTGGTCGCGATTGGTTGTCGCGAAAGGTTTACCATCCTCGGCAAACAGACGGAAAATCAGCCTCAAGTAACGGCGCTCGGATTGGTTCTTGAGACGCGGAGCGGGAGCGAATGACAGTCATAACGATCCGTATCGACTTCGACGGCGAACGCTACATCGGCCATGGCCGCATCCGGCTTCTCGAATTGATCGGTCAGCACGGATCGATCGCCCAAGCCGCAAAGGCCATGGGCATGTCGTACAAACGCGCCTGGTATCTGATGGACGATTTTAGCTCGATGTTCGCCGATCCCTTGATTGAGCGCCAGCACGGCGGGCGCGGCGGCGGGGCTGCGAAGCTGACGCCGTTCGGCGCTGACCTCGTTCGACAGTATCGTGACATGGAAGCGAAGGCGCTTAGCGTTTTCGCCAAGCCTCTGGCATCGATCGAAAAGCATCTCCTGCCGACGGAAAAGCCCAATCCGAAGCCGGCGAAGAAAACGCCGCAATCTGCCCGCGCTTGACTGAGCGTCACGGGCCTAGCACCTCCGCCGCCGCGCCGGCAGCCGTGACGCGGCCTGCCACGATCCTGACAACGCGCGACGCGAGCCGCCTCACCTCATCAACACTGTGGGTAACGTACACGATCGGAACAGCAAACTCGTCACGGATGCGTTCGATCAAACTCGTGATCTCGTCGCGGCGTGCGTCATCGAGGCCGGCAAGCGGCTCGTCCATCAACAGGATGCGCGGCGAGGATAATAGGGCCCGCGCCAATGCGACCCGATGCTTTTCGCCTCCCGAAAGCGTCGCGGGCCGGCGCTTCTGCAGGGATGCGATGCCGAGAACGTCGACGATCACGTCGAGCGGCAAACCGTGCCGTCCTGTTCGTGTGAACCATTGCCCGAATTTGATGTTCTGCTCGACCGTCAGATGCGGAAAGAGCTGTGCGTCCTGAAAGACGAACCCGACGCGGCGCCGATGCGGCGGCACGAAAATACGCGCCTCGGTGTCGGTCAAGACGTGGCCGGCAACGACGATGCAGCCGCGATCGGGACGCTGGACGCCCGCGATCAAATTGAGGACCGCTGTCTTGCCAGAGCCGGAGGGCCCAAACAGGGCGGTCAAGGGACTATCGCTTTCGAAGGCGACGTCGAGGGTGAAATCGCCTCGCTTTTGGAATGCTCTGACGCTTAGCGCGCGTGCAACGTCCGTCATTCGAATACGGCGATACGCTTTTGAATGCGGCGGTTCAGCACTTCCGAGACGATCAGAGCCACCATCGCGATGGCGATCGACACGAAGGTCAGCCGGAGAGCCTGGCCCTCGCCGCCCGGTACCTGAGTATAGGTGTATATCGCTGAGGGGATCGTCTGGGTCTCGCCGGGAATATTCGAGACGAACGTGATCGTCGCTCCGAATTCTCCGAGTGCCTTTGCGAAACACAGGATGGCGCCGACGATGACGCCGGGAAGGGCCAGCGGCATCGTTATGAGGAAGAACGTCCAATAAGGATTGGCGCCAAGAGTTCCGGCGGCCGTCTCGAGCCGCCGGTCGATGGCTTCGAAGGAAAGCCGTATTGCCCTCAGCATCAGTGGAAATCCCATGACGCCGCAAGCGAGCGCCGCACCGGTCCATCGGAAAGAAAACGTTATGCCAAAAAGTTCGTAGAGTTCTTTTCCGACGGCGCCTTGCCGTCCAAATGTCAGGAGTAACAAGTAACCCGTGACGACGGGCGGCAAAACGAGAGGCAGGTGCAGAACGCCATCGACGATGATCTTCCCAGGAAAGCGCCACCTCGCCAACGCGTACGCCGCGAAGAGAGCCACAGGGAGCCCCGCAAGTGTTCCTATGGTGGCGACGCGTAGACTGAGCAGAATCGCCGTCCACTCATCGGGAGAAAATCCAAGCACTGATGCGTCCCTCGTTTCGCCGCTCCGCGGCTCGACCGCTATTTCAGGATCGTAAACCCTTGCTTCGTGAAGAATGCCTGGGCGTCAGCCGATTTCAAATAGTCGATGAAGGCCTTTGCCGCATCGCCATTCTTGGTCGCAGCGATAATCGCGATCGGATAGATGATCGGCGGGTGCGTGTCTTCGGGGAAGACGTCGACAATCTTAACTTTGGGTTCCGCAGTCGCGTCCGTTTCATAGACGATGCCAAGGGGGGCTTCGCCTTGGGCAACGAGGGCCAGCGCCGCGCGCACGTTATCCGCTTGCGCAACCTTCGGCTCAACCGCCGACCATACGCCTAGCTTCTGCAGAGCTGCCGAGCCATATTTTCCCGCGGGAACCGACTTCACGTTCGCCATTGCGAGATGGTTGTCTCCGAGGGCCACGGCGAGCGGAAAATCCTTACCGATTTTAAGCTCAACCGTGCTTGCCTTCGGCGCGATCAAAACCAGCCGGTTGCCGAACAGATTGAAGCGCGTGTCGTCCTTGATGAGCTTCGCCTTCTGGACGTAGTCCATCCAGTCGAGATCGGCCGAAACGAAGATATCGGCCGGCGCGCCCTGCTCGATCTGCTTCGCAAGCGCAGACGAGCCGGCGTAGGAAATCACCGCTTTGTTGCCGGTGCTTTTTTCATAAGCCGCCGCGGCGCCATCGAGTGCGGTCTTGAGGCTCGCCGCAGCAAAGATGGTGATCGTCGTTGTATCCGTCTTTTGCGCTTGGGCTTCGACGAGGAACGTCCAGACCAGCATCATTCCGGCCAAAGCTATTTTTAGAGTTAGACGCGAGAGATTCGGCGCCGCCAGCATTGCAGACCCACCTTATTTTTGGTTGCGATATAGCCATAAGGATATCTAGCTGGAGGACGTTTGCAACCGGTCGTTTGAAGGCCGAAAGCGGACGACGCGTGACGCTTTGACGACGGACGGGGCAGCAAGCCTGTCATCCTAGACGCATCCGCTCAAGCGGCGGCGACACAGCCGCCCTTTTCGCGATTGCTGTGCCTTGTGTCTATTTAGCCTTCGGCTTCCCATGCGGCTTGCTGGCGCCGCGCGACGAATCCGTCGCTGCCGTGGCCTCACGTTCGAGCAGTATCTTCTTGCGCTCGATGCCCCAATAATAGCCGGCAAGGTTTCCGTCGGTACGCACCACCCGATGGCAGGGAACAGCCAACGAAAGATGGTTCATGGCGCAGGCCCGGGCCACCGCCCTGACAGCCCGTGGCATGCCGATGCGCTGCGCCACTTCGGTATAGGTTGCCGTCGATCCCATCGGAATTTCGATGAGCGCGCGCCACACCCTCTGCTGAAACGCCGTTCCGCGGATGTCAAGAGGCAGTTCTAGCCCTGCCGTCGGCGTCTCCGCCATGGCGACGACCTGAGCGACGATCTTTCCGAACGAGCGATCGCCCGTCGCCAGTTCGGCTTTCGGAAACCTGCGTCGCAATTCGCCGACGAGCTTATCGATATCGTCGCCGATCAGAATGGCGGCGATCCCCTTATCGCTCGCAGCAACAAGTACCAGGCCGAGCGAGCTTTGCCCGCTCGCGTAGCGCAGTTCCGTTTGTTGCCCGCCGGCCTTGAATGCCCTCGGCGTCATGCCGAGGCGCTGCTCGGCGTCGGCATAAAATCGCGCGCTCGAATTGAAGCCCGCGTCGTGGATTGCTGTGGTCACGCTCGTACTCCTTTGCAGTTCCTGGCGAACGCGCTTGTGGCGGTGCGCCCGTGCGTAGTCCTTCGGGGTGACGCCGGCGATTGCCTTGAAAATGCGATGAAAGTGGAACCGGCTGAGGCCGCTTGCCGCCGCCAAATCGTCGAGGCTCGGCATTTCCTCCGAGTCTTCTATTCGCCTGCAGGCCTCCGCAACAAGCTGTGCGCGGCGGGCATCGAGCGGGAGTTCATCCGGCCGACAGCGACGGCAGGGGCGAAAGCCTGCGGCTTCCGCTTCCGCAGATGTCGCGTGGAATTCGACATTCTCGCGTTTGGCTTGGCGCGAGGGGCACGAAGGCCGGCAATAGACACCGGTCGTGGCGACGGAAAAAAAGAACTCGCCGTCGTAGGATTTATCGCGCGCCATGACGGCTGCCCAGCGCTCGCTGTCGGCGCTATGCTTGGCTCGTTGTTCCTTTAGATGCGTTTTCGACATTGCGGGGCTTTCGTTGACTCACCGCAATGTAGAGTCTCTTCAGACGCGACGCATCCCGATCCTTGCTTTCAAATCTGCGTAACCGGCCCGAATTTTACTGGTGGCTGTGCGGACGTATTGACGCTTAAGCCGAACACATCGGGGCGCGCGTAATGTCCCACAACGTCGAGATCGTACTTACCGCGTGTGATTATCCGCCGGTCCAACTCAGCAACGCGCACCGAAGGACCGTCGAAATCGGGAGACAAAAGGACGTTGCCGAGCGGATCGACGATGCAGGAACCGCCGCGGATCAGAACGGGCGGGGGCTCGCCCTGAAGCAGCTCGGCGTAGGACGGCGGGCAATCCTCGCGCGTTAAATATTGCCCCGCGGACACAACAAAGCACCGGCCCTCGAGCGCGATCATGCGCATTGTCGGCAGCCAGGTTTCGCGATCGTCGACTGTCGGCGCGCAATAGATCTCTATGCCCTGCGCGTACATAGCCATGCGCAGAAGCGGCATATAGTTTTCCCAGCAGATGACGCTGCCGATCCGTCCGATGTCGCTGTCGACGACCGTCAGGGTCGAACCATCGCCTTGCCCCCAGACGATGCGCTCGAGCGCCGTCGGCATCAGCTTTCGATGCTTGCCGAGAAGCCGACCATCCGGTCCGAACATGAGCGCCGTGCAGTAAAGCGTCGCCCCGCCACGCTCTATGATCCCGACGACGAGATGCATACGGGAATTTCGCGCCATCTCGCCGATTTGCGCGCATTCGGGGCCCGGCACCTCGATCGCGCTTTCGAAATAACGGCGGTACGCATCCCGGCCTTCGGGACTTCGCATCCCAAGCCGGGCGCCGAAATCGAGACCTTTCGGATAGCCTCCGACGAACGCCTCCGGAAACACCGCAATGTCAGCCTTTTGGGTGGCGGCTTCGCGCACAAGATTTTCGAGTTTCGCGATAGTCTCCGGAGTATCGAAAAGAACGGACGCCGCCTGGACCACGGCAGCTCTGACGATTGGCTTGTCCATTGTCGGTTTTCCGATTTGGCGCCGCTAGACGATTGCCTTCACGGCGACCGCGGGCTGCGAGATGAGGCTCGCGACTTGCTTCAAAGCGTCGAGAAGTGCGTCACGATCGGGAGCGACGCCGAGCGAAAGCCGCAATGCTTCGGGCTCCGTCGGACCGATGGCGAATGCCGAGCCTGGCACAACCGAAATCCCCGATCGCCCGGCGTGATCGACAAAGTCGGCGGCGCGCCAATGCGGAGGCATGCGGAGCCAGATATGATGACCGCAGCTATCAGCCGCGATGTCCGCGTTGCCGAGCACCGATCTTGCGAGTTTTTGGCGCGCGATGTTCTCGTCGCGGATCGCGAGGGCCACATCGTCCAACGTGCCCGTCGCGATCCAGCGCGACGCAAGCGCGGCATTGATCGGTGGCACCATAAGGTTCACGGCTCTGATGACGCCGGCGAGCCTTATCGCCTGTGCCGCGCCCGGAGCAACGACATAGGCTATCCGCAAGGCCGGCGTCGCGCATTTCGACAGCGTCGCGATGTGCCACGTGATGTCCGGCGCCAAAGCCGCGAGCGGTGTCAGCGGATCGCTCTGCAGAGGAGAATAAGGATCGTCTTCTATGATCGCGACGCCATATCGGCGAGCAATCGCGACAAGCTCATGCCGCCGCTGCTCGGTGAGCGTTGCCGTCGTCGGATTGTCAATTGCCGGAATGACGTACAGAGTCTTTGGCGCAGCTTTCACGCAGCAGTCTTCGAACGCGCGCGGAATGATGCCGTGCTCATCCATCGCCAAAGGGCGAAGCGTCAGCCCGCGCTGCTTCGCGACGGCCTTCAGTCCTGGATAGGTCACAAAGCCTGCCGCAATCGTGTCGCCGGGAGAGACAAGGCACTCACAAATTGCGAAGAGCGCACTCTGCGCGCCGCTGGCCAGAACGATTGAGGACGGCCTTACTTGATCTATCCGGCGGCCGAGCCACGCTGCGGCGGCGGCGCGATCGGAGTCGCTGCCCGTGCTCTCCTGATAATGCAGGTTCAGCATGCCATGCTCTTCCGAGAGGAGACTGGCGATAGTCTCGGGGATGAGGCGTTTGAGATTGGCCGCCGCCGGTTGCGGCGGAATGTTCATGCTGAGGTCGACGGCCGGCGGCGCGCCGAGGCCGAGAATACGGCCATCGTCTATTCGCCTTCTGATGAAGGTGCCGCGTCCAGCGTTTGCCTCGACCAGACCGCGCCGCCGCGCCTCGTTGAAGGCTCGCGTCACCGTCGTCAGGTCGACGCCGAGAACTTCTGCAATCGTCCTTTGCGGCGGCAGCCGGTCGCCCGGCTGAATGCGCCCGGCCCGCAGGTCGGCTTCGATGGCTTCGACGATGCCGCGATACTTGAGCTGGCCGCCCTCAACTAGCCACGGCTCCCACGAAGACATTGTCTTTATCTCCTCGCCAATACCCATACACTCATCTATCATGTATGGTACTCATGCGGAAGATAATTTCTGGCAGAAAGCGGTGGACGAACCAACTAGCGGGAGCAAAAGTGCCGTAACAAATTGTGTTTACATATTTTATTTGAATATTATGCCATCGTGACGCAGCACGCATACAATGTCTACCATAGGCGGCAAAATTGCCATACAATTCCCATATATAGTAAGCGTTGTCGCTGTTGTTCGACGTAGAAAGGAAAGACGCCATGTGCGCGGAACATCAATGGCCCGAGCTCTCCCCCGTGAAAACCGGGCTGTGGGGACTTTGCCCGCGCTGCGGTGAGGGCAAGATTTTCGACGGCTTTCTCACGCTGAAAAAAGCGTGCCCGGTCTGTGGGCTGGATTTGTCATTTGCCGACCCTGCCGACGGCCCGGCATTTTTCGTTATCTGCTTTGCTTGTATTCCCAGCGCCGCGTTCGCTGTCTGGCTCGAAGTGGCCTATTCGCCGCCGTTCTGGGTGCACCTGGTCACGAGCCTGCCCATCATCCTGTTGACCTGCATTCCGCCGCTGAGGCCCTTGAAGGGCTGGCTCATTGCCAGCCAGTATTTCCACAAGGCGGAGGAAGGCCGTCTCGTCTTCGATGAGTAAGACCTGATTCAGAGGTGATCGGCGCCACTCAGTCCGGCGGCGCCGTAGATGTCGCGATGTTTCGGGGAATGTTTCGCCGACCTATATTGGGCCGATGCTGGAGAGAGGCGATCCACGTCCGACCGTGTTGCTGACCGGCTTCGGTCCTTTTCCCGGAATCCCGAGCAACGTGTCGGCCGATCTCGTCAGGAAAGTCGCCCGGCTCGCCCGGAGAGCGTTGCCCGAATTTCATTTCGCAGTCGCGGTGTTGCCGACGGAGTGGATGCGCGCGCCTCGGCTCGTCGCCGCGTTGCATATGCGCTATCGGCCGATGCTCGCTTTGCATTTTGGGGTCGCTTCGGGCGCCGAAAGTATCCGCCTCGAAATGGAAGGGCGGAACTTCTGCCGCCCTGCTCTTGATGCGGCAGGTGCCTTACCGTCCGCATCAGTTCTGTGCGAGGACGGGCCTTCGGCGCGCCACGCCACAATCGCGGTGAAAGCGATCGCGAAGGAACTCAATGCGCGCGGCTATCCCGCTTTCATTTCCGACGATGCAGGGGGCTATCTCTGCAATGCGGTCCTCTATCATTCTCTCGCGCACGCCGAAGCGAGAGGGGGATGCCAAGTCGGGTTCGTACATATCCCTCCCGACCTATCCGAACCCTCGCGAATGGCGGAAGCGATTCAGGGCGCGCTTGAGATCATCAAAATTGCGCTGGAACCCATCTCGAAGAGGGCCTCCTTAACCTCGACTTAACGTCTCACGCGTTGCCTCGTCTTGTCTCTTTCGCGGACAAAACATCGGAGCCACCGCATGACTTTCGATCGCCGTTCAATCTTGGGAGCCGGTCTCGGATTGGGGGCTGCCGCCACAACGGCGCGCGCCACAGAGAAACGTTCTCCGGCGACGCTCACCGCGATGAATGCAACTGATGTATCGCTTGGCCTCGCTCCGGACGATGGTCGCGATCAAACTGCCGCGCTGCAAGCCGCGGTCGACGCCGCCGCAGAAAAAGATGTCCCTCTCGCTCTCCCACCGGGGACCTACATCGTCAGCGACCTTCGGTTGCGTCCGGGTACTCGGCTCATCGGCACCGCACGCGCCACCACGCTTGCTTATGGAGGCGGCGCCGCGTTCATTACGGCCGACAAGGCCGACGCGATGGTCATAGACGGGATCGTATTCGACGGAGCCTATAAGAGCTTTGATACCGCCCGTGGCGACGGCGCAGTAACATTTTCTCGGACGAAGGATATCCGCCTCGTTGACGTCGATATACGTAACAGCATCGGCATCGGTCTCTCGCTTGTCGAGTGCAGCGGCCGCATCAACGGCATCACCATCAGCGGAGCTCTCGATGCCGGCTTGAAAAGCCTCGACGCTTTCGGCCTCGACATCACAGGCAATACGATCTCGGATTGCGGCAACAACGGCATTCTGATCTGGCGGTCTAGTCCCGGAGAAGACGGCTCGGTCGTTTCAGGTAATCGCATCTCGAAAATCCGCAACGCCGCCGGGGGCACGGGCGAGTACGGCAACGGTATCAATGTGTTTCGCGCGGGGAGCGTGCTCGTCACCGGCAACCGCATTTCGGATTGCGCCTATTCGGCCGTCCGCGGCAATGCCGCCTCAAATATTCAAATCATCGCGAACAGCTGCGAACGTCTAGGAGAGGTCGCGCTCTATGCCGAATTCGGCTTCCAGGGCGCGATCATCGCGAACAACATCGTCGATACCGCCGCGACCGGTATCTCTGTGACGAATTTCAATGACGGCGGCCGCCTTGCTGTCATTCAAGGCAACCTCATCCGCAATCTGTTCCGGCGCGAGCAGGAGCCCGAAGACAAGCGCGGCGAAGGCATCGGCGTCGAGGCCGACGCGGTCGTCATCGGCAACACGATCGAGAACGCGCCGACAGTCGGCATCCAGATTGGGTGGGGGTCCTACATGCGCGACGTTGCCGCCACGGGTAACGTCATCCGTCACGCACGCGTCGGCATCTCGGTCACGGGAGCGACCGACGCTGGCAAATGCCTGATCGCCAATAATCTGATCTCGGACGCTAAAGAGGGCGCGATTCGCGAGATGCAGTTCGGCGAGATGACGGGACCCGATCTCGTCCATCAGCAGGGCGTCAGCAATCGTGTCCAGCTTGCGGAAAATGTGGCCGTCTGACGGCACACTTTTCTTTTGACGATTAGACCGTCAGAGCTTCGGGATTTTTTGGAGGAGCCGCGGCCCGACCAAGCGGGGAAGACGGGGGGAGTCTTTGGGGCTTGGTCGGGCTCAGCAGCATCTGGTGCGCACGGGGGGAAGTGACAACACCAGCTTGAGGACCACCATAGGGGGACAAAGATGAACTCATTCTGAACGCAGGGTTAAATAGTCGCAACGTTGGGGCGTAGGTAAAGCTCCCAATCGAATCAACGGCTTTTTCGAGTTGCGGGGGCACGGGGCTAAAGGCTGCGGGATCGAATCAGATTAGCGTCCGGGCTTCGACGTCCTGTGCATAGGAATCCCGATGCCGGCCATTGCCGCGCCGCTTTCGCTGCCCCTTCTGCCAATAGCCAACGACCAAATGGCGGCAGCTCGCTCGACGCTCGAAAACGTCTTTGGATACAAAGGCTTTCGGCCTCTGCAGAGCGATATCATCGCGACCCTCTTGAGCGGCGGCGATTGTCTGGCGCTGATGCCGACCGGCGGCGGAAAATCGCTGTGCTATCAGATCCCCGCTCTTGTCCGGCCCGGCACCGGCATCGTCGTCTCGCCGCTGATTGCGTTGATGCAGGATCAGGTCGATGCGTTGCGCGATCTCGGCGTGAAGGCGGCGTTTCTCAACTCGACACAGGATCGCGCGACGCAGGACCAGATCGAGCGTCAGTTCGCGGGAGGCGGGCTCGATCTTCTCTATGTTGCCCCGGAACGTCTCGTGCAGGAGCGTACGCTTAGCCTCTTCGAGCGCAGCGACATTGCAATCTTCGCGATCGATGAAGCGCATTGCGTCTCGCAATGGGGCCATGACTTCCGCCCCGAGTACCGGCAGCTCAAAATTCTCGCCAAGCGTTTCCCGAACGTGCCGCGCGTAGCACTCACAGCGACTGCCGACGAGCGCACGCGTCAAGACATCATCGCCGAACTTTCGCTCGAGGATGCCGCAACCTTCATCGCGAGCTTCGACCGGCCGAATATCCGCTACACGATCGCGGAGCTTGGCAGCGCGAGTGCGAAAGAGCGGCTTTGGCAGTTTATCGAGACGGAACATCCGGGCGACGCCGGGATCGTCTATTGCCTGTCGCGCAAGTCGGTCGAGGAGACGGCGGCGTGGCTATCGTCGAAAGGCCGGAAGGCGCTCGCCTACCACGCGGGTCTCGAGGCTCACGTGCGCGCCGGGGCGCAGACGAAGTTCCTGAGCGACGACGGGCTCATCATCGTCGCGACGATCGCCTTCGGCATGGGCATCGACAAGCCGGACGTCCGCTTCGTCGCGCATTTGAACCTACCGAAGTCGATTGAATCCTACTATCAGGAGACGGGCCGCGCCGGACGCGATGGGGAGCCGGCAAATGCCTGGATGGCTTACGGCTTCCAGGACATCGTGCAGCTCCGACAATGGATTTCGCAATCCGAAGGCGCCGACGCCTTCAAGAAGGTTCAGCGGCAAAAGCTCGATGCGCTCATCGGCCTTGCGGAAATGCCGGGATGCCGTCGGCAGGCCCTGCTGGCCTACTTCGGGGAAATGCGCCCCGAGCCTTGCGGCAACTGCGATAACTGCCTCAACCCGCCGCATACCGAGGACGGCACCGTCATCGCGCAGAAGGCGCTTTCCGCCGCTTATCGCACCGGCCAGCGCTTCGGCGTCACGTATCTGGCCGACGTTTTAGCCGGCGTTGCCGATGAGCGCATCATCCGCAACGGCCACGACCGGCTATCGGTCTACGGCATCGGCAAGGACGTATCGCAGGCGACGTGGAAGGGGCTTTTCCGCCAGCTTACTGCGCAAGGATATCTGACGATCGATGACGAGGGCATGGGATCGCTCGTGCTCACCGAGCGGGCGCGGCCGTTGCTTCGCGGCGAAGAGCGCTTCCTCTTGCGCGTGACGCGGCAGGTTTCAAAAGCGTCCAAACGCTCGACGGCCGCCGCTTCCAAAGTCGCTCGGGAAAATCAGCCGCTATTCGATGCGCTTCGTGCGCTGCGCCAGAAGCTCGCTGCTTCCGCGAAGCTGCCGCCCTACGTTGTGGCGCAAGATCGAACGCTGATCGAGCTCGCCGAAAAGCGGCCGACAACGGAAAACGCGCTGCACGATATTCTGGGGCTCGGCGCCAGCAAGATCGCGCGCTATGGCGTCGCTTTTCTCGACGTGATTTCGCAATTCAAGAGGCATCCGGCGCTCAACAACCGACTGTCCGCGACGGTGAACGTCACGCTCGCGGCACACCTGCGCGGCCTCGATGCGGAAGCAATCGCGACAGAGAGAAGTCTCGAAGTCTCGACGGTATACGGCCATCTCGCCGAGGCGATCGAGGCTGGCCTCATCTCGGCCGCGGATGCATTGAAGCTGGACGCGGCGGAGCGCGACGAGATCGAAGCGGCATTCGAGCGGTGCGAGACGCGCGATACGGGGAAGCTCGGACCGGCTTTCGCCGCGCTCGACGGGCGATTCGATTATGGCATCCTGAAATGCCAGCTCGCCGACGGCGCTTGAGCGCGCCCCAACTGTCATCCCGGCCGGAGCGCAGCGAAGAGCCGGGACCTAGGGGCGGGCTGGTGCATTAAACCTCTGGGTCCCGGATAGCCATGCGGATTGGCTATCGCGAGAAACTCCAACGTACGGGGCGCCTGGCTTCCGGGATGACAATCCAAAAACTTGCTTACAGCCTGCCATTTGCCGGCACAGATACAGCCAGCTTTTCCGCAAGCGCCGCTAGCAATGCCTCAATCTCCGGCGTCCACGCCGCAGCGTTCGAGGCAAAAAGGTTTGCCTTCGATTTCAGAATGACGCCGTCGTCGAGGATCTTCAGGCCATTGGCGCGAAGCGTTTCACCCGTCGTCGTGATATCGACGATCAGCTCGGCGGTGCCAGCGGCAGGCGCGCCTTCGGTCGCTCCCGCGCTTTCGATGATGCGGTAATCGCCGAAGCCTTTGGTGCCGAAGAAGCGCCGCGTGAGATTCACGTATTTGGTCGCGACGCGCGGCCATCGGCCGTGGAGCCGGCGGAAGGGAATCGCGATCTCCTCGAGATCTGCGACGGTCGCGACGTCGATCCAGCACCCAGGCACGGCGACGACGACATCCGCAAAGCCGAAGCCGAGCTTCTGAACGAAGCGAATCCGCGTCGCCGAGTCGGAAATGTTTTCGCGGATCATATCCTCGCCGGTGATGCCAAGATGGACGCTGCCGGCCTTCAGGGCTTCTGCGATCTCGCTGGACGAAACGTAGGCGACGTCAATTCCCGGAAGGCCGTCGATCTCGCCGCGATATCCGCGGACGTGTCCGACCTTGCGCACGATAAGTCCCGCGCGCGCGAACATATCGGTCGTCTGCTCCATCAGACGGCCCTTGGAGGGAATGGCGAGGGTCAGCTTGGTCACAGCGCCCTCCCTTCGGTGGCGCCGAGCAAACGCTCCGAGTGAATGGCTGCACCGACGGCGGGAATATCGACTTCGGCTCCGGCCGCGCGCATCAGGCCGTCGTAACGGCCGCCGCCCGCGATCGGGCTTTTTGTGTCAAGCGATGCGGCGTTCACCTCGAACACGAGCCCGGTGTAATACGCGAGCGTCCGGCCGAATTCGGCTGAGAACGTCACGCGATCAAGATCGATACCGGCGTTGGCCAGGAGCGCTAGGCGCCGATCGTAGGTTTCAAGCGCGAAGCCGGAGCCATTCCGAGCGCTTTTGATGAGAGACGATATTTTTTCGCCGGCAGTGATCGCGGGACCCGAGATGCCGACATATCGCTCGATCAGCTCGATGGCCCCGCTATCAAGCGGCTTCTCCTTACGATCCTCGGCGATAATGATGAGGTGATCCGTGATATCGGCAAGCGTTCGCGTGCCGATGAGCTCGATCGCTTCTTCCTCGAGATAGACGGCGACCGCGGCTTCGCTTGCTTCCTTGTCGTCGCGACGGAGCGAAGAAAGCAGGTCTTCCGGAACGGCGGACGGCGCCCCACGCGCGCCCGACGCAAAACTTTTCAACGCATCGCGAAACGAGAGCGGGCGGAGAAACGCGTCGTCGAGGCGCTTCTTCCAGTTCGGCGAAAGTCCAGCTGCGTCGAGCACGCTCGAAAAAAGTCCGAGGTCGCCGAGCCTTACCTTCCAGTCCTTGAGGCCGACCTTTTCGATCGCCTTGATGATCGTCGCCACGGTTTCCGCTTCGGCGGCTTCGCGTGCCTTGTCGCCAAACCGCTCGATGCCGGCCTGGCGAAATTCGCGCGGGTGCCTAGCGTCGGCGCCTTGGGGCTGAAAGCGGAAGGCCGGGCCAGTGTAGGAATAGCGCGCTGGAGTCGTTGGATCGGCTTGACGTTCAAGGTGCAGCCGGCACGTCGGCACGGTGATGTCGGGGCGCAGGCAAAGCTCGGCGCCGTCCTGATCGGTGAAGACGTAGGTCCGTGCGCGCAAGCTTTCGCCGATGACGTCGAGGAACACGTCGGCCGGCTGGATGATTGCGGGCGCAACGGCGTCATAGCCGGCTTTGGTGAAAACCGACATCAACGTCTGCGCTTGCGATGCCAGCGCTTCGAGCTTCCGCGTCGTCTCCGCGGCCATGGCTAATCCTGATGCCGCTTGATGAGCTTGCGGACTTCTTGAATGAGGTCCGACTCGGAAACGGAAAACTGCGCGGGGCGCGCTTCCTTCCATTCCTTGTTGTCCTTGATCGCGGCGGCGGCTTTCGCGCCTTCGATCAGATCCTTGATCGTCACGTCGCCCTTGGCGCGCTCGTCGGAGCCCTGGATGATGACGCAGGGGCTGTTGCGCTTGTCGGCGTATTTCATCTGCGCCTTCATCCCGGACGAGCCGAGATACATCTCGGCGCGGATACCGGCGTTGCGCAACGCTTGCGTCATTCTCTGATAGGTCGCGACCTCGGCCTTATCCATGACGAGGACGACGACGGGGCCGAGGGCATCGCTTTTCTTTTCGCCGATGAGCGAGAGCGCCGCCTGCAGACGCGAGACGCCGATCGAGAAGCCGGTCGCCGGAACCTTCTCGCCCGTGAAGCGCGCGACGAGATCGTCGTAGCGGCCGCCGCCGCCGACGGAGCCAAAGCGCACGGGCTTGCCGTCGTCGCCTTTGACTTCGAATGTCAGCTCGGCTTCGAAGACGGGGCCGGTGTAGTATTCAAGGCCGCGAACAACTTCTGCTGTCACGTCGATTCGATCTTGATAATCGCTCGCGGCAAACAAGTCCGCCATTTCCCGTAATTCGCTGATGCCAGCCTTTCCCAGCTCGTTTTGTCCGATTACTTTTTCCCAAGTATCGAGCGTAGCAACGTAATCGGCCAGCTTGTTGCGGCCGTATATACCCGGACCAGGACCAAGAGTTGAACCGGAGGGTTCATAGGGTCGGGCCTGAAAAAATAGAAATGACAAGATCTGTTCAACTTCGCTGGGACCGAGACCAGCACCCTTGGTGAAATCACCGCTCTCATCTTTGCGGCCCGGCCCAAGGAGTAGTCTCACCCCGTCTGAACCTAGTCGATCAAATTTGTCGACAGCGCGGAGAACAGTCAGGCGCTTCGCAGAGTCGGCAGCGCTTGTTGGGTCAACGCCGACGCTCATCAATAATCCATCGAGCACCTTCCGATTGTTGACCTTGATCACGTAGTCGCCGCGCTTGACGCCCAACGCTTCGAGCGTGTCGGCGGCGAGCATACACATCTCGGCGTCGGCGGCGACGCTTCCCGCACCCACGGTGTCGGCGTCGAACTGCATGAATTGGCGGAAGCGACCAGGGCCCGGCTTCTCGTTGCGGTAGACATTTCCGAACGCATAGCGGCGGAACGGCTTCGGCAGGTTCTGGAAGTTCTGCGCAACGTAGCGGGCGAGCGGCGCCGTCAGATCGTAGCGCAGGCTCATCCACTGCTCGTCTTCGTCCTGGAACGAGAAGACGCCGGCGTTAGGGCGGTCCTGATCAGGCAAGAACTTGCCCAGCGCGTCGGTGTATTCGATCGCGGGCGTTTCGAGCGCTTCGAAGCCATAGCGCTCGTAGACCTCGCGGATCTTCGCGATCATGTCGTTCAGAGCCTTGAGCTCCGCCGCCTCGATATCGCGAAAGCCTTTTGCAAGGCGCGCTTCGGGACGCGTATTTGTGTTGGCTTTGGACATGAGGATGATCGGAGAACCGGGCCTTAAATAAAAAAGTTGCCGAGACACCTTTCGGGCGTCCGGCGCGCGAGCCCGCCTTATATCGGATCGACCGGCATCAGGAAAGTCGGGCGAAAGAGCCGGAAATCAGCGCCGGAGAAGGGGGTTTAGCCGCTCGAACAGCGCGCGGGCCTGCCCGTTCTGGCTGGGCAAGATCGAAGATAGCGCCCGGCCGTACAGGGTCGAGCTTAAACTCGATCGGCCGCTTTGCCTTCTGCTCTTTCGTCAGAAGACGAACGCCTGACGCCTGCCCGTAGCGCTGCTTTCGCCCGGAATGCGGCCCCGGAGGTCGCCGTGCTTCTTGGCCTTACGCCGAGCTTCGAGCGCAGGATGCCGTTTGCCGGATTGACCATCAGCCGGCGGCGGATGTTCTCCGTCCAATATTCGGTCATCATCGAAATATTGAGGCAATCGAGGTTCTCGACACGGTGGCGCGTGTAGAGCGGCCAATGCATCATCGTGCCGGGCTCGAGCAGGAACTCGGTCGCGCCCTTCTCGTAGGACCGAGTATATTTGATGCCGACCTCGTTCGCGTCCATCGTCACGTATTCGGGGCTTTCCTCGGTCAGGTAGGGCGGCGTCGTGGGATAGAGATAAACGCGCTTCTTGCCCATGATTTGCCAGAGCGATTGGCCGGCGGAATCGAAGTGGTAATAGGCCTGAGCCTTCGGCGACGATATGATGATGCCGTTGAGCCGCGTGAACGTCTTGTAGCCACCGAGGTTATGGTCGACCTCTTCAAAGATGTCGTCGAGTAGCCTGGCGTAACGCCTGTCGACCTGGCCGACGCGAAACAGATGAATCCACATGCGCCCCTTGGCGATCGCGTCGATCACCTGTTTGCCCGACAGGTTCGCGATATCGCCTTCGCGCCAGCTCTGCTTCGGCGAGCCTTGGGCGCCCATGTGCACGAGGGCATAATGCTGACGCGGATAGGTCTCGATGAGTTCTTCGAGTGCCTCTAGCGAAAATAGCGGGTGCTCGTGCAGCCGGTGCTGCAACGCCAGCGGTGCCTTGCCCCAATTCGCCGTGACGTCGCTCGTCCAATTCGTGAGAATTGGCTCAGACATGCGCAGTGCCTCGTTCGTATCGCGGTTAACACGTTTTACGATCGGGAATGCAAGGATCGTGCACGGTCGATGCGCGCCAATTTGGGGGCATCCAGCCGAAAGAAGCGATCGAGCGTAGCCGTTCGGGGGAATTAACCAGGACCGGCGATTATCGCCACCGCACATACAACGAATGCCATCTCGTAAATCTGCTCGATGGCACCCAAAACGTCACCCGTGTAGCCGCCGATTTTCCGACGTGCGATCCACGCGACGACGCTTGCCGCAAGTGCTGCGAGGCCCGTCGAAAGCAGAAAGACGACAGGGCCCAAAACGAGAAGTCCTGCAATTAACCCCGTTGCGATTGCTATGGCGATTTCGCTTCGAGTCATTTCCGACGTCGCGCGGCTGACCTTGGCGTTGTCGCCGCCTGCATAAGGGAGCAAGGCCAGAGCCGACACCGCCGCGAGACGCGCTCCGGCGTAAGCTGCGATCAGAACGCGAACAACCGAAACCGGATCGATCTGTGCGAGCGCGGTCCCTTTCAGTGCCAGCGTGGCGATCAGAGCGAGCGTGCCGTAGGTCCCGATGCGGCTGTCCTTCATGATTTCGAGACAGCGTTCGCGGCTTGCTCCAGCGCCGAAGGCGTCGACGGTGTCGGCAAGTCCGTCCTCGTGGAGCGCTCCCGTCAGCAGAATGGCGGAAGCGAGCCCGATAACGATCGGCACAGGCCATGGGAAGATGAGCGACGAGATCAAAACGATGGCGCCCGTGATGACACCGATCAATGCACCGACGAGCGGCATGTATTTCGCTGATCGCGGCAACCAATCGTCGGGCAGCGGATCGATACGCTTCAACGGAATCCGCGTCAGAAATTGCAAGGCGATAAGGAACAACTTCGCCTCTTGGGCGATCATACGGGATGTTCGCCCGGCAGATCCGCCATCTCGCGCAGCATCAGTTCGGCTGCTCGGATGATCGGGATTGCGAGTGCGGCTCCGGTGCCCTCGCCCAGCCGCATCTCGAGTTCGAGCAACGGTCTGACGCCAAGGTGACGCAGTAGTGCGGCGTGGCCAGGCTCGGCTGAGCAATGCGCGAAGACACAGTTGTCGAGCGTCCCCGGATTGAGGGCTTCCGCCGCGATGGCTCCCGCTGTCGAAATGAAGCCGTCGACGACGATAACGCGGCCCGACGCGGCTGCGGCCGTCATGGCGCCCGCCATCATCACGATCTCGAAGCCGCCGAACTGGCGAAGGACTTCAAATGTTCGACCTGCTTCGGTGGAGGGGGCGATCGCCGCGCGAGCGAACGTATCCTTCAAGACTTGATACTTGTGATCGAGGCCCAGTGCCGGTGCGCCCGCGCCCGGGCCGACGAGCGATTTGAGGTCGATGCCGGTCAGGGCATGCGCGATCAACGCGGCGGCGCTCGTGTTGCCGATACCGATTTCGCCGTAACCGACGACGCCTACGTTCTCAGCGCCGAGATGAGTATCGAGCGCGCGGCCAGCGTCGAGTGCAGCCGTGCATTCTTCCGCCGACATCGCCGGTTCTCGCCGGGAATTCCTCGTGCCTTTTCCGATCCGGCGATCGAGAAGAAGATCGTGCGGTGGCAGGGCTTCAAGCATTCCCGCGTCGACAAGCTCGACGCCGACGCCGGCGGCGCGTGCAAGCACGTTGACGCCCGCGGTGCCCGCCAGAACGAACTTTGCGATCTCGCGCGTAACAACCGATGGGTAGGCCGTGACGCCCTCGGCGGTGATGCCGTGGTCACCGGAAAAGACGAGGATTTTTGCAACGCCGAGGTCAGGGCTCAGCGAGCCGGCAGTCATGCCGATCTGGACCGCAAGGTCCTCAAGCCGGCCGAGCGAGCCGATCGGCTTGGCCTTACCGCGTAGGCGCGCGCGAAGCTTATCTCCGAGCAGCGCGCGAGATTTGGTGACGTCGGGTGCGAGGGTCATGCGCCGATATAGTCCTCAACGCTACGTTTGGGTTGCGGTACGTCAGTGGAATATTGTGCGAGGCCTTCAAGGCCCGGTGGAACGGGACCGCCGTGCGCCCAGTCGAGCAATTCGATCGTGTGCACGACGGGAACTTCGAGAGCCGATCCGAGCTGGGTGATGCAGCCGATATTGCCGGCGGCGACGACATCGGGTCGCAACGATTTGATATGACCTGCCTTACGGTCCCTCAGCTTGCCAGCGATCTCGGGCTGGAGGATGTTGTAAACGCCAGCAGAGCCGCAGCAGAGATGGCTTTCGGGCACATCGAGCACGGTGAAGCCGGCTTTCTTCAGGAGCGATTTCGGCTGGCTCGTGACGCGCTGGCCGTGCTGAAGCGAGCAGGCGGCGTGATAGGCGACCTTGAGGCTCGACCACCTTTTCGGTGCGCCGATGTCGTATTGGTCGAGGAACTCGCTGACGTCCTTCGCCATCGCCGCAATGTCCTGGGCGCGCTTGGCGTACTCTGTCTCGTGCTTCAGAAGATGGCCGTAGTCCTTGACCGTCGTGCCGCAACCGGAAGTGTTGATGATGATTGCATCGACGCCGCCCTTGGCGATTTCCTTGCTCCAGGCCTCAACGTTGATCTTGGCGGCCTTTATCGCCTCTTCCTCGCGTCCGATGTGCTGGCTTAGCGCGCCGCAGCAGCCTGCTCCAGCCGATACCACGACGTCGATGCCGCCGCGCGCGAAGAGCCGGATCGTCGCGTCGTTGATCTCGGGCCTGATGACCTGCTGGGCGCAGCCCGCAAGCAGAATGACGCGACCGGTCCTGACGCCTGTCGGCGACGCCGTTCCCGGTCCTCTGAAACGCGCCGAGTGCGGCCGCTCCTGCGGCGCGAGGTCGACCATCGCCGCGAGTTCGGGAAGATTGAGCGCGCGCAACGTTTTTGACATCCGACGGCCGAACGGCGCCGCCCGCATCGCCCACCGGAAGCGGCGCGGATAAGGCACGATCTGCGTCAGCGCACGCCGGATGAGACGGTCCTTCAGACTGCGGCTTCCCGTCTTTTCGATATGCTTCCGCGCGATCTCGACGAGATGCATATAGTCGACGCCCGACGGGCACGTCGTCATGCATGAAAAGCACGAGAGGCAACGGTCGATGTGAACCGATACCTCGGGCTTCGCGTCGAGCCCCTTCTCGAGCATGTCCTTGATGGCGTAGATGCGGCCGCGCGGACTATCGCGCTCATCGCCGAGCACAACGTAGGTCGGGCACGTGGCGGTACAGAACCCACAATGGACGCATCGCCGAAGGATGCGGTCGGCTTCCCTGACATCCGGATCGTTGAGCTGCGTTTTCGAGAAATTGGTTTGCATTGCGCCTGACTGTCGGACACTCGTGTCTAGAAATTGGCGTACATGCGCCCGCGATTGAGGAGCCCGCTCGGATCGAAGGCCGACTTGATGCCGCGTGTCAATCGTTCGATTTCGGGCTTCAACGGTTCGAATACATCGACGACGCTGCGAACTTCCGGCTCCGCCCTGATCAGGGTTGCATGGCCGCCGCGCGTCGCGACGGCGCGGCGCACATCTGCGGCACCAGCGTCGGCGGCGGCGGGCACCTCCAACCAGATGAGTGCTCCGGACCAGTCATAGAAGGCGACGGAATCCATAAACTTCTGGATGGCGAAGACGATTTCAGGGGCCTTCGTCGGGAGCGTTGAAATGCGCCACAGGCTCGTATCGGTCGAGAACGGCATCATCGAAAGCGATCGGAACTCGCTCCAAAGACTGAAGGTTTCCTCCGGATCGAGCTCGATTGGCGCGCCGTAAACTTTGAGCGCGGCCTTGAGCTTCTCTTTTCGCTGGTCGATGGCAGCCGCAAACGTCTCGAGCCGCAAAAGCGTCAGCGATTGACCGAGGCCCTTAAGCTTCGGAGTCCTGATGCGCGCGGCGCAGTTCTTCGGCAGGTGCACCGCGCCCGAAACTTCCAGCGGCGTCTTCATCGCGACTGTCAGCGCCTCGATCGCGAGATCGTCGGGCAGTCCGAGGAATGCCAGCGTCTGCATGGTCTGGGGAAGCGGCGCGACCTTGAACGTCACCTCGGTCATCACCGCAAGGGTGCCCCAACTGCCTGTCAGTCCGCGCGCGACGTCGAGGCCGGTGACATTCTTCATTACGCGGCCGCCAGACTTGAATAGCTCGGCGCGACCGTTGACGGCGCGGACGCCGAGCAGATTATCGCGGGCGCTTCCCGCCGAAATCCGCCGCGAGCCGGAAAAGTTCGTCGCGAAGACGCCGCCGATCGAGAGCGCTCCGCCCGGCGCGCCGGTCGCAGGCCCGAGATCAATCGGCTCAAAGGCGAGCATTTGTCCGCGCGCCGCGAGGACTGCCTCAATTTCAAAGAGCGGCGTTCCGGCACGAGCCGACATCACGAGCTCGGTCGGCTCATAAAGCGTCACGCCTTTGAGGCCGGAGGTCGTCAGAACGACATCCGATTTCGCGACGCGGCCGGTGTTGCGCAGGGCGCCATGTCCCACGACCTCCATTCCGCGCTTCTCGCGCGCGAGCCTGGCAATCATGGATTGCAATTCCCATTCGGCGGCGGGGCGCCAAAGTTCGCTCACAGTCGCACCATTGGCTAGGCTGCCTCCGGCGTGCTGGCGGCGTTTCCGGCGCGCATGACGTCGGTGATGCCGAGCGGGAAGACCTTCGCCTGATTCAGCCGCCATGTCGGATCGAAGACGGTTTTTATCCGCATCTGAACCGTCAGGTCCGTCGCCGAGAACTGCGTCGTCATCAGCTCGCGCTTTTCAATGCCGACGCCGTGCTCGCCGGTCAAGCAGCCGCCGAGCTCGACACAAAGCTTCAGGATCGCTTCACCCGCAAGCTCCGCACGGTCCGCCTCTTGGGGGCTGTTGGCATCGTACAGAATTAGAGGATGCAGATTGCCGTCGCCGGCATGGAAAATATTGGCGACCTTCAAGTCGTGCTCGGCGCAGATCTGGTTGATCCGCGTCAGCGCGTGCGGCAGCTGCGCCAGCGGAATCGTGCCGTCCATGCAGAGGTAATCCGAGATGCGCCCGATGGCGCCAAAGGCTGCCTTACGGCCCGCCCAAATGCGCGCGCTCTGCTCGGCGTCGGCGCTGATCTTGACGGTTTTCGGATCGAAGCGGGCGGCAATTTCGCCAATGCGGCCGAGGAGGACGCCAATCTCGCTTTCGGAGCCTTCAACCTCGACGATCAGCAATGCCTCGACGTCAAGCGGATAGCCCGCGCCGGCGAACGCCTCGCAGACCTCGATCGCCGCGCGGTCCATGTATTCGATGGCCACGGGAATGATGCCGGCAGCAATGATCGCCGAGACGCAGCTGCCTGCCGCCTCCGGCGACCGGAACCCAATCATCATAGGCCGCGCGGCTTCCGGCGACGGGACAAGCTTCACGGTCGCTTCGGTTATGACGCCGAGCTGACCTTCGGAGCCGATGACCAAACTCAACAGATCGTAGCCGTTTCGCTCGAGCGCGGAGCCGCCGATCTCGACTACCGTGCCGTCGATCAGCACCATTTTGACGCCGAGGACGTTGTGCGTCGTCACCCCGTACTTGAGGCAGTGCGCGCCTCCGGAATTCATCGCAATGTTGCCGGCGATCGTGCAGGCGAGCTGCGACGACGGATCGGGCGCGTAGAAGAAACCATTCTTTGCCACCTGCGCCGTAACCTGGAGATTCGTTATTCCCGCTTCGACCCGCGCCAATCGGTTGGCATAGTCGATCTCGATCACACGATTCATTTTCGAGATGCAGAGGACGATCGCGTCCTCGGTCGGCAGCGATCCGCCGCTCAACGATGTGCCTGCTCCGCGCGGAACGACTTTGACGTCGTTCTCGTGGCAATACTTCAGGATTTTAGAAACCTCTTCCGTCGTGCGCGGCAGCGCGACCAGCATCGGCACGCGCCGGTAAGCCGTGAACGCATCCGTCTCGTAAGCGCGGCGGCCGTCTTCATCGAGGATCAGCAGATCCTGTCCGACCCGGCTTCGCAAGCCCTCGATCAGAATGGGCAGCCGTCGCAGGACGCCGGCATCGGGCTCAGGCAGCTCGATATGCGGCATCGTCTTCGGTCTCCAAGCCAATAGTCTTGTCAGCTGTTTCGATCTCGGGGCCGTCAGCCTATGGGACGATCTTGCCCGAACTCGATCATGCCACCGGGAGTTTTTGGCGACTGGCCACCGGCATTAATCATCCTCGCACGTGCGCCCCTGACCGGCAATATGGCCGCACGGCGCGTCCACGGAGCATGGGATCAAAAGCGGCGATCGCCGCCACCGAGCCAACGCTGCCCGCGCTGGTCGCGGAAATCGCGAAATTCCCGCGGCGGACCGCGCATATCGGGGGGACCTCTCATGTCCGGCGGACCTCTATCCGGCGGCCGCCCCCTCATGTCGCGCGGGTCGCCCATGTCTCGGGGATCATGGCCACCTCTCGAATCGCGGCCGGATCGCGCGGCGGCGAAGCACCCGCTAATGCAGGCCTGCAACTGAGCGTCGCAACGGGCCGAAAACAAGAGCTTGGCGGCCATTCGGCAGGAATTGTGCTGAGAGCGGCAGTTTTCGGCGCAAGGCTCGGCCACGGCACTTCCGACGGCAAAGGCCGATAGTGCCAGGACGGCCAGCAAGGCCGTTCCAGCCGATTTTATCGACGCCAATGCAGCCTGAGACACGTACCGCCTCCTCATCCCTGGCCTTGGAGCTGGGCGGCTGAGCCTAAGGAAACGGGGAAGGCTAGAGAGGAGACCATGAACGCGGGCTGAACCGGAGGCCGCAAGCTCTGGCTTTGCGGGCCAACAGGGTCATCAGAACGCAAACTCCTCAAAAATATGGTCAATGTTGCCGCGCCACTCCCCGGAATAAAGCCGGAGCAACTCGTCCGCTACGGTCTGCCCGTTACCGGCAATTCTTTCGAGCGGGGCCAGATATATCGTCTCGTCTTGATTCTTCTCGTTGATGCGACACCGATTCTTGAGACCGAGTCGCGAAATTCGCAGCGCCTGGCGAGCCAAGTTGCGGACGTTCGTCGATCGGAACGGCGTCGCGAGCGCGGTCTTCGGAACCGCCCTTCGCAGTTCCTCTCGCTCTTCCGCAGTCCAGTCGCGGACCATCTGCCAAGCCTGATCGAGCGCAGCTTCGTCATAAAGGATGCCAGCCCAGAAAGCCGGAAGTGCCGTGATCGTCCCCCAGCGTCCGCCGTCGGCGCCACGCATTTCTAGAAAACGTTTGAGGCGGACTTCCGGAAAAAGTGTGGTGAGATGATCGGCCCAATCATCGACCGTCGGTAGCTGACCCTCGAAGCCCGGGAGCCGGCCCGCCATGAAGTCGCGGAACGATGCCCCGGCGACGTCTATGTAGTTGCCGTCGCGATAGACGAAGTACATTGGCACATCGAGCGCGTAGTCGACGTAGCGCTCGTAGCCCATGCCGTCTTCGAATGCGAAAGGCAGCATTCCGGTCCGGCGCTTGTCGGTGTCCAGCCAGACTTCGCTGCGCATCGATTGGAAACCGTTCGGGCGGCCTTCGGTAAACGGCGACGATGCGAAGAGTGCGGTCGCGATCGGTTGGAGCGCCAGCGATACCCGGAGCTTCTTCACCATGTCGGCTTCGGAAGAAAAATCGAGGTTCACCTGAACCGTCGCGGTCCGGTACATCATGTCGAGACCGCGACTGCCGACTGTCGGCATGTATCGCGTCATCACTTGATAGCGCTTTTTCGGCATATGCGGGACTTCGTCGAGGCGCCACTTCGGCGAAAATCCGACGCCCAGAAAGCCGATGGCGAGATCCTCGCCGACGTCGAGAACTTCGCGGAGATGCTCGTCGGTTTCCGCCTCCGTTTCGTGGAGCGTCTCGAGCGGTGCGCCCGACAGCTCGAACTGACCGCCGGGTTCGAGGCTTATCGTGCCGCCCTTTTCTCCATCCGGCCGCTTCAGGGCTATGACGTTTTCGCCTTCGTTGATGGCGACCCAGCCGTAGCGGCGGATCAATTCCTCCATCAAGGCGCGGATGCCATCGTTGCCGCCATAAGGCACCGGCTGCAGAGATACGGTCCGGAACACGAATTTCTCGTGCTCGGTGCCGACACGCCAATCCGCTTTCGGCTTCTCACCCGCCGCGATCCAGCGCACGAGATCGTCGCGCGTTTCGATCGTTGAGCTTCCGGCACCCTGTTCTCGCGTTGACATGCCCGAGCGGCCTATTCCCTAATCCGACGCGAGGCAGCGCCCGCAGCCTGAGCCTTATGGCGAGGCGCAACGGGAACGGCAAGAGACCCGCATATGCCAGCGTTAGCCGCGGCGCCAATCGCCGAGAACGGCGTTGACAAGTGCCAACACGGCGACCGCTGCTGTGTCGGCGCGCATGATTCTGGGCCCGAGCGACAACGGCACGACATAGGGCTTGCCGACCAGCCGTTCACGCTCGCCCAGCGAAAATCCGCCTTCCGGACCGACGAGAACCGCCAGGGGTCCAGGGGAAAGCTTCTCGAGAGTCTCGATCGGATTGCACATTTCGTCCTGCTCGTCACAATAGACGATGCGGCGCGCTTCGTTCCAATCATCGAGGACGCGGTCGAGACGGACCGGCGCTTCCACCTCCGGCACGCGGAGAATCCCGCACTGCTCGGCCGCCTCTACCACATTGGCGTGCATGCGCTCGCCGTTAACTCTTTCTGCAATCGTTCTGTCCGTAATCACCGGCCGCAGCCGGGCGACACCCATCTCGGTTGCTTTCTGAACCATATAGTCGAGGCGCGATCGCTTCAGGGGGGCGAAGAGATAATCGATGTCGGGACCGCTTTCCTGGGGCCGCGTCCGGCTCTCAATCTTCAGCCTGGCTCCGCGCTTGTGCGTTTCGGCAAGGGTCGCAACCCATTCGCCATCGCGGCCGTTAAAGACCAACAGTTGCGCGCCGGGGCGCAAACGCAGAACCGCAGTCAAATAGTGTGCCTGCGGCGGCGCAAGCTCCACCAGCTTGGCGGCGGCAAGGTCGTCGTCGATAAACAGACGCTCTGATGTTAAGTCCCGGATGGCCATGTTGCGGTCTTATCGAAGCCTCGCTCGCAGTCAAACCTATCTCGTCCACAAGCCTCCTTATTGCGTCGCGCCGACGGGACGGATAGGTCTTTGCGGAAGCTCAAGGAGAAACGCCTCTTGACGATGGGTGCAGAGATTTCGCCCAAGCCACTTTCGCGTGTTGCCGATGCACCGCCATCGAATTGGGTCGATCGGTGGGCCCCCGTATTGTGGCAGCCTTACCTCCGCCTCGGCCGCTTCGACCGGCCGATCGGCGCGTGGCTTTTGTTGTTCCCCTGCTGGTGGTCGCAGACGCTGGCTCAAGTCAACTCCGGCAGCCACTTCCCCGATTTTTGGTACCTCGCGCTCTTCGCAATTGGCGCGTTCGCAATGCGAGCCTCCGGTTGCGCTTATAACGACTATGTCGACCGCGACATCGACGCGCGCGTCGAGCGGACGGCAAATCGGCCGCTCCCGGCCGGGCAAGTCTCGCCCGAAGCCGCACTCGGCTTTGTCGTCGTGATGGCACTCGTCGGTTTGGCCGTCCTCGTCAATTTCAACAGCTTCACGATCTGGCTCGGCATTTCTTCGCTTTTGGTCGTTGCAGCTTATCCGTTCGCGAAGCGCGTGACGACTTATCCGCAGCTTGTGCTCGGGCTCGCATTCAGCTGGGGAGCGCTGGTCGGGTGGTCGGCCATACAGGGGTCCATTGGCCTTCCGGTGCTGGCGCTTTACGTAGGCTGCGTATTCTGGACGGTCGGCTATGACACGATTTACGCGCACCAGGACACAGAGGACGATGCGCTGCTAGGTCTCGGCTCGACTGCGCTGCAGTTCGGCGAAGATACGGTTTCATTCGTCGGAGCGATGTACGGTCTGGCCGGAATTTTTTGGCTCGCGGCTGGCGCGCTTGCCGGCGCTCATCTCGTCTATTTCTTATCCGTCGTTTTGGTTTTCCTGCAGATGTCCTGGCAGGTCTCGACGCTCGATATTCGTGATTCAGCGAATTGCCTCAGGCGTTTCAAGTCGAACCGCGATGTCGGCATCGCCATGTTCGCGGGTCTTGTCGCCGATATGGCGCTGTCGTGGTTTGCGGGCTTGAGCTGACGCTCGTCAAGCAGACAATAGCGCGGCGCAAGGGAAGGAGCCTCGCGCCGCGCTATTCAGTCTCACTGTTGATATTTCGAGCCGTTCTGGTGGGCCTTACTCATGATCCTGACAGAATTCTCTTCCGATGCGCTTAAGAAATAGCGTAAACAAATGCTTAGCGCGTCCACACGGCGTTCGGTCCTGCCGAGATGACGCTTTGCGCCGTTGACCGCCGTCAGCCGGGGCAGTCTTTGGAAAAGTTTTCGGAGCCATTGTTCAGGAGAAGACAGTCGTCCATGTCCCAGACCACATCTTCGCCCAATTCGAAGCCACAACTCCTGCATCTCGTGTTCGGTGGCGAACTGAAAAGTCTCGATAACCACGAATTTCACGACACTGAGGGCCTCGATGTCGTAGGCATCTTTCCTGACTACCAGTCCGCCTATGCGGCTTGGAAGAATGCGGCTCAGCGTTCTGTCGACAATGCGATGGTGCGCTATTTCATCGTACATCTGCACCGGCTGCTCGAGCCAACAGCTCCGCAGACAACATCTGCAGCGTGACGGCCATTTCGCAGAAAGCCGAAAAGAAGCCGCGGCCCCGTCTTAGACTCGACGCGGCTTCGCGCGCCCTCTTTGCCCGTTTCGTACGCGACTGGGTTTGGCCGCGACGACGGGAACTTGGCTGGACGCTTTTCCTCACGACCTGCCTCGCCGCGGTGACGGGCGGGTATCCGGGTGTCATCAAAAAATCGTTCGACATGCTGATGGGCGGCCAGACTGGAGCTCTGCCGTTCGTGCTGTTGGCAATTGTCGGAATTACGGTTGCTCGCGCCACGCTGCTTTTTCTGCAAGCCGTTGCGACGAACCGCTTCATTCTGCGCCTGACGTCGGACATGCAGAAGGTCGCCTTCCGGCATCTCATCAACGCCGATTTTGCGCGGCTGTCGCGAGAGACTCCCGGGAGGCTGATGTCGCGGCTCACAAACGACATCGGGTTCGTTCAAGGCGCGATGATGGCGGCGTTGAACTCCATTTTCCGCGATACGTTTTCGGTCATCGCTCTCGTCATTGCGATGCTTTATCTCGACTGGGCGATGACGCTCGTCGTCTTGAGCGTCTACCCGCTGGCGGCAATACCGGTCGCCTCGATCAGCCAACGGCTACGGCGCGTCGCCAAGCAAACGCAAAGCGGCCTTGGGGACATGACCTCGCTGCTGGCAGAGAAACTGTCCGGGGCCCGACTGATCAAGTCGTTCCAACTCGAAGACTACGCGGCCGACCGCCTCGATAAGAGCTTCGAGCAGCTCTACACGCTGAAGATGAAGTCAGTCCGCACGCGGGCGCGAATGGACCCCATCCTCGAGGCGCTTGGCGGCCTCGCCATCGCAGGCGTCGTGGCATTTGCATATCTTCGCATTTCGCGCGGCATCTCCACGGTCGGCGATTTCATGGGCTTCGTTACTGCTTTGCTGATGGCGGCGCAGCCCATTCGGGCGCTCGGAAATCTCGCCGGCCGGCTTCAAGAGGGCCTCGCCGCGGCGGAAAGCTTTTATGGCTTGCTCGATGAGCTGCCGGCGATTGCCGATAAGCCAGACGCAAAAATACTGAAGATTTCGAATGGCCATATCTCGTTTCGCCAGGTTGCATTCGCGTACGACAAAGCGTCGGCCGAACGCGCCGTGCACGATTTCAGCCTCGATATAGCGGGCGGATCGACCGTCGCTCTCGTCGGGCGCTCAGGCGCTGGCAAATCGACGATCATCAACCTCGTGCCCAGGCTCTTCGATGTCACGGAGGGCCAGATCTTGATCGACGGCCAGGATGTCAGAGACGTAACGCTCGCCTCGCTGCGCGATCACATTGCGATCGTCAGCCAGGACATCACGCTTTTCGATGATACGATCGAGAGAAATATCGCGCTCGGCCGCCTCGGAGCGAGCACGCGGGATATCATCGAAGCTGCAAAAGCCGCCGCGGCGCATGACTTCATCCTAGCACTGCCAGCCGGTTATCAGACGGTGATCGGAGATCGCGGCAGCCGCCTCTCGGGTGGTCAACGGCAGCGGGTGGCACTTGCGCGGGCATTTCTCAAAGACGCGCCGATCTTGCTGCTCGACGAAGCGACGAGTGCACTCGATAACGAAAGCGAGCAGCTGGTGCAGGAAGCGCTTGCGAAGTTCACGCGTACGCGCACGACTCTTGTCATTGCGCATCGTCTTTCGACGATTCAGAATGCGGACATGATTTGCGTGATGGATGACGGCCAGCTCGTGGAGCGCGGCAAACACTCCGAGCTTATCGTCCGTAACGGCTCTTATGCGCGCCTTAGCCGGTCGGCTTACGGATCGCAGGCGATGATCCCCAACTGATAGCGCCGATCTCCGCCTTATTCCCTGTGCAGTATCCCGTTAACGAGCCGGTTCGCCCAGCCGCGCGCTTTGAACGTGCTGGCCACTTCGCGAGAATCGTAGACCGTTTCGACCCAGTTCCAGAACCCGATGCCCGTCCTGGCCTCATCTTCGAGATAACGCTCGAAGACGGCATCGATCACGCCAGTGTCGGCGCTGCGAAAATGCCCGTAGCGTAAGGACAACTGACTCAAGGCTTCGCGAATTGGCTGCCCGTCGTGGAGATGGCGGATCATCACGCTCATCAAACCGGCGCGATCGGCGCCCGACTTGCAGTGCACGAGAATTGGGAATTCGACCTTCGCCAGCAAATCTTTTATTGACTGAAACTCGGCGCGCGTCGGCGCGGCGCGCGACCTAAGTCTCAGATCGACAAGCGCAATGCCGTGGCGCGCGCACGCCTGCTGCTCGAGCCAGCGCGTGCCGTATGTCTGCTCGCCGCGCAGATTAACGATAGTCTTTATGCCTCGTTTCGCGGCCCAGGCAATGTGGTGCGGAGCCGGCTGCGCCGAGCGCCAGGCATCCTTGGATACGCGATGACGATTATTATAAACGATCCGCACGAAGCCGTAGTCGATAAACAGCATCTCTGCGTAGCAAAGAGCCGGCGCAAAGCGGGAACGCACCCACGACGGTGATGAGTGCACTGCACTGTGCAAAAGGGCGCCGCTCGTACGACGCAATCCTTTTTTTGCCTCTTTCAGCGGGCTTGCCATCAGGAGTTGTCTCAATGCTCCCGATTCGCGGGCAGCCCATCCGATACCGACGGCTTTGACCCCTGTTCGCTGTTCACAAGAAGCCGCGGCGCATCATGATTGAACTTGCTAGTTATTAGCTATAGCAACGAGCCGCAAGGGGCTTGAACAGCAATGGGCTTCGTCACACACATTCTTCCGCTTACACTCAATTGAGGCAGCCATTGCCGCATGGCCGAGACTAAGAAGAAGCTTTTGCGACTTGGCGGACAAACGTTTGCGCGCCTTATCCGGCACGTGGCCAGCTCATCGAAAATCATACACGAGCCGCCGGACCTCATGGATCGGCTTCGCGAATATCACCCCTGTATCGTGGCTTGCTGGCACGGTCAGTTCATGATGGTTGCGACGCTTCGTCCGGAAAATGTGAAAATCGCCGCTATGGTCGCGAGGCATGGCGACGCAGAAATCATCAGTGAGACGTTGCAGGCAATGGACGTTCAGCTCATTCGCGGGGCGGGTGCCGGCTGGCGCAAGCGTGACCGTGGAGGTGCTGCGGCTCTCAGATCATCGCTCCAGGCCTTAGCGGACGGCGCGTCGCTGGTCATGACCGCGGACGTTCCGCCGGGACCGGCACGCGTCGCGGGCGCCGGCATCATCACGATCGCACGGATGTCTGGGAGGCTGATCGTACCCGTCGCGCTGGCAACGAAGCACTTTGCATCATTCGACACGTGGAGCCGGCTTACGATCAACCTGCCCTATTCGCGCTTGGCCTCCGTGGTCGGCGATCCCATCGAGGTTCCGAGCAAGGCGGACGCCGACATGCTCGAATCGAAGCGCCTCGAGCTTGAGACCGTGCTCAATGCGGCAACGATCAGAGCCTACGAACTCGCCGAGGGCGACATAAGCAGAGCAACTCCGCTCGACGTCCTCGCCGCAAGCTCGCCGCCGGCGCCGGGATTGGCACTCAAGACCTACCGCGCCGCCACGGCTGCGCTGAGACCCGCTGTGCCTGTTCTTCTCAATATGCGCGGGCAGCAGGGCAAAGAGGATCCGAGCCGGCGCGGAGAGCGATTGGGTTTCGCGGGCCAGCCGCGGCCAGAGGGGCAGGTGGTATGGGTTCACGCGGCAAGCGTCGGCGAGACGAACGCCATCCTGCCTCTGATCGAAAGTCTCCTCGACGCCAATCCGCACATTCACGTCCTTCTGACGACGGGCACGAAAACGTCAGCGGAAGTTGCCGCCAGCCGTTTACCTTCGCGCGCGTTGCATCAATATATCCCCCTCGACGTTCCGCAATACGTGAGCCGTTTTCTCGATCACTGGAAACCCTCGCTCTCGATCTTCACAGAATCCGATATCTGGCCGAACCTTATTCTCGGAACCTCGGAGCGGCGGATTCCGCTCGTGCTCGTCAATGCGCGGATGTCGCCTCGCAGTATCAACCGCTGGCGGAAGTATGCGGGCATTGGCCGTCCGCTCTTTTCGCGCTTTGCAGCTGTGCTCGCACAGAATTCGCAAGTTGCGCGGGCCATCAAGCGGCTCGGCGCTCCCAATGTCATTACCGCGGGCAATCTCAAAATCGATTCTCCACCTCCTCCCGTCGACGCGGACGTGCTCGCCGCGCTGAAAAATGCTGTTGGTCAGCGCCCTTTGTTCCTGGCCGCGAGCACGCATCCCGGAGAAGACACTGTGATCGCGGCAGCGCATTCGCTGATGCGGCGCGAGATCGAAGGGCTTTTGACGATCATCGTGCCGCGTCACCCCGAGCGCGGCGGGGGTCTTGCGGCGTCTCTCGGCGGGCTCGGGCTCAGAACGCAATTGCGGACGCGTTCTTCCACGCCGGACAACGATACGGAGATCTACGTCGCCGACACGATCGGCGAGCTCGGAACCTTTTATTCGATCTCGCCCGTGTCCCTCGTTGGGGGATCTCTGGTCGAACATGGCGGCCAAAATCCCATCGAGGCCGTACGCCTCGGCTCCTGCGTTCTCACCGGTCCGTACACGCATAATTTCCGCGATGCCTATGCGGCGCTCTTCCGTGAAGGCGGCGCGATCGAGGTACGTTCCTCCGATGACATCGCCCGGCAGGTAACTCTATTGCTGGCGGATCAACTTGCCGCCAAGCGCATGCAGCGCGGCGCCGACTTAGCGCTGCAGTCATTGGGCGGTGCGCTCGCCAAGACGCTGGGCGCCATACAGCCGCTGCTTGAAAAGCAGCGAGCGTGACGCGTGCCCGTCTCTGAACCGAGCTGGTGGTATGGACCGGGCGGAGGTTGGCAGACGGCGCTTCTTTCTCCGATCGGCGCTATCGTCGGGGCGATCGCAAGTCGGCGACTTCAAAACGCGAAGCCCTATCGTTCGCCGCTAACCGTCATCTGCGTCGGCAACTTCACCGCCGGCGGCTCCGGAAAAACACCGCTGGCGTTGCTTCTCGCCAAGCTCGTCGCCGAAGAAAATCGCGAGCCGTGGTTTCTTTCCCGTGGTTACGGGGGAAGACTGCAGGGGCCGGTGTGCGTGAACCCAGCGCGTCACAGCGCCAGCGACGTCGGAGACGAGCCGCTGCTGCTCGCCCGGACAGCGCCGACCGTCATCGCTCGCAATCGCCGTGAAGGCGCCGAGACGATTGAAGCACTCGCGTCGAAAAACGCTGTCATCATCATGGATGATGGCTTGCAGAACCCGGTGCTTGCAAAGGATCTTTCGATCGCCGTTGTCGACGCGCGGCGCGGCTTCGGCAATGGCCACGTCATTCCGGCAGGGCCATTGCGGGCGCCTCTCGCGGTGCAGATAAACCTCGCAGATCTAATCGAGCTGACAGGACAGGGCTCTTCCGCAGACGTCTCAATCGTCCGAAAGCTGCGGGCCCTGACAACCGCGCCGATCGTTTCCGCTCAGACCCGCGCAGAGGACAGCGCCGCGAAATTCCTCGGGCAAAAGGTGATCGCCTTTGCCGGCATCGCGAATCCGGACCGCTTTTTTTCGACGCTTGGTTTTCTCGGCGCGGAAATTGTCGAGCGACGGGCTTTTGCGGACCATCACGTTTTCAGCGAAGCGGAAGCCCGCGATCTGATCGAAACCGCGGAACGGACGGGCGCGGTTCTCGTGACGACGGAGAAAGATCTTGCGAGACTACCCGGCACGACCGGCGCCTGCGGGACACTCAAGGAGCGCTCGGAAGCGCTCGCGATCAGAACGGCTATCGAAGGTGATGATCTCGAGGTCGTCCGCGGTCTGATCCGGCGCGCGATCGCCCGCTAGCACGCGCATACTTACATCCGATCACTCATCCGATCGCTGGCGATCACCGGCCGTGCGCGTCGAGCTTCTCTTTGGCTTTGAGTTCAAGGTACCGCTGTGCGGAGATATCCGCCGACGCGTAGGCTTCCTGAGCGTCGACACTCCAGTAGCGCAGGTCAGGCAGCGTAATCGGCTGACCCGTGACGGCGCAGCGCACGAAGTCTCCCGGCGACATCACTTCGAATTCGCCGTCCAGGTAACGAATCTTGGCTTCGTTGCGCAGGCCAAAAAATTTCTCAATACAATTCATCAGATTCCGAGCCGTACTCTCCGTGTGCCGCCAGCATTATCCGTCATGAGATCGAATAAATGCCTCACTTCGGCAAGTCACCAAATTGCAATCTACCTCAAGCGTATCAAAAAAGTGAGCCTTGTCCGCCGCGGCCACCAGTCTTTTGACGCGGCGTTTTTCCCCCGCCCTGTTCCGATTTAGGACCGTCGGGCTTCGGCGGACCGTCCGCAATCGCAGCAATTCGCCCGTCGGAAAACTCAACATTAAGCAACGTGCCGGCGACGACCGAAGCGGCCAGGCGGATGGTTTGCCCCGCCTCGTTCCGCACCAGAGCGAAGCCGCGAGACAGGATACTTTGGTAGCCCAATGACTTGAGCAATGCGGCTTTTCCATCCAGAACCCTGCGACTGACCGCCACGCGGTTAAGCAAGGCGCGGCCGGCGCGCCTTTCAAGAACCTGAAGCCGCTCACCACATCTAGAATGTTTCTGAAGTATCGGGCCGGTCGTCAGACGTCCGCTGACGCGGGCGAGGCGGGTTGCATGGGCGCGGGTATTGGCCAGAAGCGCCCGCGACAATCGGCGGTCGATGGAATCGAAACGCTGTCGCGGCAGTGCAACGAGATCCTGAAGTTTGGGCAGGCCGCGCGACGATGCCTTCAAGTGCGTCTTGGCGCTTTCGAGAGCGCGCCGCACGGCTGTTCGTTTGCGTAGCATCATTTTTTCGAGCGTGTCGATCAGCTCGGAATATTTCGGCACCGCCCATTCGGCAGCTTTCGTCGGCGTCGGCGCGCGGGCGTCGGCGACGAGATCGATGAGCGTCCAATCGGTCTCGTGACCGACGGCCGAAATCAGCGGGATGCGGCTCTCGGCGGCCGCGCGCACGACGATTTCCTCGTTGAAGCTCCAGAGATCTTCGAGGCTGCCGCCGCCGCGTGCGACGATCAGGACGTCCGGGCGCGGGATTCTGCCGCCAGCTTCAAGCGCGTTGAACCCACGGATCGCAGCGGCCACTTCCGCGGCGCTGCCTTCGCCTTGCACGCGCACCGGCCAAAGCAATACGCGGGTCGGATAACGCTCGTTGAAGCCATGCAGCATATCGCGAATAACGGCACCTGTCGGCGACGTGACGATACCGACGACTTTGGGCAAGAACGGCCGCGGCTTCTTGCGGCCTTCCTCAAACAGGCCTTCGGCGGCGAACTTGCGCTTGCGTTCTTCAAGCAGCGCCATCAACGCGCCGGCGCCCGCGGGCTCCAGCGCTTCGATAACGATCTGATATTTCGACGAGCCTGGGAATGTCGTGATCTTGCCCTGGGCGATGACCTCCATGCCCTCTTCCGGCTTGAAGCGGAGGCGGCCGAACGTGCCTTTCCAGACCACTGCCTCGATCTTCGCCTTGTCGTCCTTCAGCGCGAAATAGCAGTGACCGGAGGCGTGCGGGCCGCGATAGCCCGAGATCTCGCCCTTGAGGCGGACGTAGCCGAAGCCGTCCTCAAGCGCGCGCTTGATGGCGCCGGAAAGCTCGGACACCGAGAATTCGGGGGCGTTTGCTCCAGGGCGCGCTTCGTTTGTGTTCGGGATGGAATTCAACGATTTACTGATCTCTATCGCAGTCTTGCTTGTTTCGCGTTCGATGCTACACCCGGATGCTACACCGAGACCCGGAATGCAACAGGCGACCTGATGAACGTCCTACTCCTCGGCTCGGGCGGCCGCGAGCATGCACTCGCCTGGGCCCTGAGCGCGAGCCCCCTGCTGACAAAACTCTTCTGCGCACCCGGCAACGCCGGCATCGCCGACGTCGCGCAATGTATTCCCATCGATCCCAGCGACCACGAAAGCATCATCCAATTCTGTCGCGATGAACGCATTGAACTCGTCGTTATCGGCCCGGAAGCGCCGCTCGTTGCCGGCCTTGGCGACGCACTCGGCTCGACGGGCATTCGCTATTTTGGCCCAACGAAGAGTGCGGCGCGGCTCGAGGGCTCAAAAGGCTTCACCAAAGATCTCTGCCGGGTCGCCGACATACCGACAGCGGCTTATGGCCGTTTCATGGATCGCCAAGCGGCGAAAAACTATCTCGCCTCCCAGAGCTTTCCCATCGTTATCAAAGCCGACGGATTGGCGGCCGGCAAAGGCGTCGTCATCGCGGAAACGCAGGGGGAAGCCGAGGCGGCCATCGACGCGTGCCTTTCAGGCGCATTCGGCTCGGCTGGAGCGGAAGTCGTCATCGAGGAATTCATGCAAGGCGAAGAAGCGAGCTTCTTCGCGCTTTGCGACGGCGTCAACGCTTTGCCGCTTGCTTCGGCTCAAGATCACAAGCGCGTCGGCGACGGCGATACCGGACCGAACACCGGCGGCATGGGCGCATATTCGCCGTCTCCGATCATGACTCCCGATATGACCGAACGCGTCATGCAAGAGATCATCAGGCCGACCGTCAAAGAAATGGCGGCTCGCGGCGCGCCGTTCAAGGGCGTGCTGTTCGCGGGACTGATGATCACCGCGACCGGGCCCAAGCTCATCGAATACAATGTCCGTTTCGGCGATCCCGAGACGCAGGTTCTGATGATGCGGCTCAAATCCGATTTGCTTGCCGCACTTCTCGCGACGACCGACGCGGTGCTCTCGAATTTCGACCTGCGCTGGAGCGACGATGCCGCGTTGACCGTTGTTATGGCCGCCAACGGCTATCCCGGTACGCCGCAGAAGGGAACCGAGATCAAGGGCCTGGAGCTTGCAAAGGCCGTCCCGAATGTCGAGATATTCCACGCCGGTACGCGGCGCGAGGAGAAGCGTCTTATTGCGGACGGCGGCCGGGTGCTAAACGTTACGGGTCGCGGCAAGACGGTCGCAGAGGCTCGCGATGCCGCCTATGCGGCGATTGCAAAGATCGACTGGCCGGGCGGTTTCTATCGGAAGGACATCGGTTGGCGCGCGTTGCAGCGAAGCGAGACGTGAGCGAGCTTATCGTCGAAGGAACATCGGATAGCGGTAACGCATGAGCGTGCTGAAGCCCGAAACATCGCCGGCGAACGGCGCCACCTTTCCGGCACGGACGCCGACGATCGGGCTCGCGCTTGGCGGCGGCGGAGCCCGTGGGCTTGCTCACATCTCCATGCTCGAAGCCTTCGATGAATTGGGTATCAGGCCCAGCGTGATCGCGGGAACGTCGATTGGGGCCATATACGGCGCGGCGTATGCGTCGGGCATTTCGGGTCGCGATTTGCGGGAGCATACGCGGTTCATCCTATCGCAACGCGTAGGTCTGATCCGCGATCTGTTCAGCAAGACGGCACAACCGTTTCAGCGGCTGCTGAGCATCTTTGGCGCACGAAGTGCAATTCTCGATCCCGCGGCGGTTCTCGATGTCATTTTTCCCAGGGAGGTGAAGGACACCTTCGCCGACTGCGAAATCCCGCTGAAGGTCGTTGCGTCCGATTTCTACGATCAGGAGCCGAAGATTTTCACGGAAGGATTGCTGAGGTCCGCGGTCGCCGCGAGCATGGCGCTCCCAGTCATTTTTCAGCCCGTTATTTTCGAGGGCCGTGCGTTGATCGACGGCGGCCTGACGAACCCGCTGCCGTTCGATCTACTGCTGCCGGAAGCCGACATTGTCGTTGCGATCGATGTCTCGGGCGCACCGGTTCAGGACCCGAGGCGCGTCGCGCCGACCGCATTCTCGGCGCTCTTTTCCAGTGCGTTCCTGTTCGAAAGCACGATCGTGAAAGAGAAGCTCAAGGCCCGGCAGCCCGACATCCTGATCAGGGCCGGAACCAGCAGCTATCAAGTTCTCGATTTTCGTAAATTCGATGAGATCCTGGCCGCGGCCGAGCCTGCGAAAGAACGGCTGAAGCAACAGCTTTCGCGCGTGCTGTCGGTCGAGACTTTGCCTGTGCTCGATAGTGCCGAACCCAAGCTTCATGTGATTGCGCCGTCTAAACGACCGAAGCGCAGACTGCTTCCCCGCCCCCGGAGAGCGCGCGAGCAGGAGTAGACGGAACTCGCCATCCCTGCAAGATTCCGCTCCTAACCGGGAGCCGCCACGATGACGAGCCGCCGTACCTGATCGCTCGCAACGGATTGGTGTCATACGCGCCGGTCGGTCCCCTGGGGTCGACGCGTCTGACAATGGCGCGACCACTACCCTAGAAGTTCAACACGCAAGTGCGACAGAGGCGCTTGCCGTTATCGATCTCATCTCCGAGGCTTTCCTCAACGATCCCACGTGGTCTTGGGCGTTTCCCGATCCCACGGCTCGAAGCCAGTGGTGGACGTTCTGCGTCAATGAAGCGCTTCGCTATCCTTGGACCTTCAAGACAGACGGCTTCGAGACTGTGTCTGATTGGATCCCACCGTCTTGCGCCGAGTTTTCCAGCGACGGGGAACAGAGCATCCCCAGCCGGCTGGCCAACCTCGTCGGTGCCCGGGCACCTGAGGTTGCGGAACTCCTTCACCGTTTCGATCAAGCGCACCCTCGAAACGAACCTCACTACTACCTTAGTCTCTTGGGCACGAGCGGCGCACATCGAGGGCGTGGCCTCGGCATGGCGCTTCTCGAGGAAAACCTCGCACGAATTGATACCGAACATATGCCGGCCTATTTGGAATCAAGTAATCCGCACAACAATCAGAGGTACGAAGCGGCGGGATTCGTCTCGGTCAGCTCTTTTCGGGCTCCAGGCGAGGGCCCGGTCGTCACGGGAATGTGGAGACAATGTCGATGAACAACCCCCTGCCGGTTCGAAATTTTCGAGCGCAGCAGGCGGGAAATTTCCTCCTTAGTCTTCGCGACGCTCGGCAAAGAAGTTTTTGAGCAGCGTGCTCGCCTCGGCTTCGGCGATGCCCGGATAGATTTCCGGGACGTGGTGGCAGGTCGGCTGGCTGAAGACGCGGGTGCCTTGCTCGACACCGCCGCCTTTCGGGTCGCTCGCACCATAGTAAAGGCGCTTCAAGCGCGCGAACGACGCCGCGGTCGCGCACATCGGACACGGCTCGAGGGTGACGTAGAGACTGCAACCGACGAGGCGCTCGTCGGCTAATTCGGCACAGGCCGCTCGGATCACGAGCATTTCCGCGTGGGCCGTGGGATCATTCAATTCGCGCGTCCGGTTTCCGGCAGCGGCCAGAATCCTGCCTTCCTCTGAGACGATTACAGCTCCGACCGGGACCTCGCCGCGTGCTGCTGCCGCTTTCGCCTCGAAGAGGGCCAGTGACATATGGCTTACGGCGTCCTTCGATGTCATAAGCTCGCTTCGCTTCTCAACGCTCAATCCGGTCAATGCCCAAACCACAAAAATCCAAAGTTGCCGAACCCGCTTCAGAGAAGCGCGCGGGCCCGATGCGAATCGCGAAAGCCATGGCGCGCGCCGGGCTCTGTTCCCGCCGCGAGGCCGAGCGCTGGATCGCCGACGGCCGTGTCAGCGTCAACGGCAAGTTGCTTAGAACACCGGCCGTTGAGGTGAAACCAACGGATAAGGTCATAGTCGACGGCAAGCCGCTGCCATCGGCAGAGCCGCCGCAACTCTGGCGTTACCACAAGCCGAAAGGCATCGTAACCACGCATTCGGACCCGGAAGGCCGGCCGACCGTGTTCGATAAGCTTCCGCCCGAGATGCCGCGAGTCATCTCTATCGGCCGCCTCGATTTTAATACCGAAGGCTTGCTGCTACTAACGAACGACGGCGCGCTCGCACGGCATATGGAACTGCCATCCAATGGTTGGGTGCGGCGTTATCGGGTCAGGGCCAAAGGCCGTGTTTCGCCCGCGGATCTGGCTAATCTCAAGGACGGTATCGAAATCGACGGCGTCCACTATGGGCCGATCGAGGCCGCCGTCGACAGCGTGCAAGGCGCCAATACCTGGCTGACGATCGCGATCCGAGAAGGAAAGAACCGCGAAGTCAGGAACGTGCTCTCGCACCTTGGGCTGACCGTTAACCGGCTCATCCGCATCTCGTTCGGACCGTTCCAGCTTCTCGACCTCACGCCGGGTGCGGTCGAGGCGGTGCGCCGGAAGGTCCTCGTCGCGCAACTCGGACCGAGGGCATCCGAAGCCCTTGGGCTTTCGGAAAGCCAAGTCGAACGCAAAGCGCGTCACGCGCGCGGCAAGGCGGCGAGCGAGGCGGACGACGCATGAGGGTCGTTGCCGGACGGTTTCGCGGCCGCGCTCTGCAAGCGCCGGACGACATGAGCATTCGCCCGACGTCCGACCGGGTGCGGGAGAGCGTGTTCAATATCCTGGCGCATGGCATCCCAGAATTCTCGTTGGACGGCACACGCGTCATCGATCTTTTCGCCGGGACGGGTGCGCTCGGTATCGAAGCGGTTTCGCGCGGCGCCGCGTATTGCTTATTTGTCGAGGAGGCGCCCGAAGCGCGAGCGCTCATCCGCAAGAATGTCGAGGCCTTGGGACTGACGGGCGAGACACGCATCTTCCGCCGCGACGCGACCGATCTCGGCCCCGCGGGCAACATGGAGCCCTATGCCCTCGCATTTCTCGATCCGCCGTACGGTAAAGGCCTTGGCGAAAAGGCGCTTGCGTCACTCGCCGACGGCAATTGGCTGAAGGCCGGCGCGATTTGCGTTTTCGAGGAACGGGTAGGTACGGCGGTCGAGATTCCGAGAGCATTCGAGTGTCTCGACACGCGGACCTACGGCGATACGGAAATCAGATTTCTGCGTTACGTTGTGACGGCTTAACGCGCTGCTGAGCACGTTGCCCAGCGGCGTATTGAGCCGCGCCATAGTATAAAATGTAAAAATAGCTCGGCACTGCGAGGAGCAGATACGCGAGTTGGAAATCGACGTGCTGTTTCAAAAGCCCAAAGGCATAGGGCATCAGCGCGCCGCCGCAGATGGCCATGATCAGGAGTGCCGAGCCCGTTTCGGTGTGATTTCCGAGGCCGCGGATCGCGAGAGGAAAAATCGCCGGCCACATCATCGCGTTGGCGAAGCCGAGACTGGCGATGAAAACGACCGACACGTAGCCGCTCGTCAAATATGCGCCGATGGTCAGCACCACGCCGAGCGCGGCGGAAAGAGCAAGATATGTCTGCTGTGACGCGAAACGCGGAATGACCAACAGGCCGGCGACATAGCCGACGAGCATCGCGAAGAGCGTGTAGGACGTGAAAAATCGCGTCGCACCGAGCGGCAATCCGAAGCCCGCGCCGTAGAGACCGATGGCGTCTCCAGCCATCACCTCGACGCCGACGTAGAGGAAGAGGCAAACGACGCCGAGCCATAGGTGCGGAAACGCGAATATGCTTGATCCATCGCCGTGCTCGCTCGGACCTAGACCATCGGCCGGTACGGGTCGGATGTCCGGCAATCGCGAGCGAGCGATCCATATGCCGAGCAGCGCGAGCAACGCGGCCATGAGCATGTAGGGTCCGTGCACGCGGGCGGCGAAGGCATCGAGCAAGGCCTCGCGGGCTTCCTGGGTCGGCGCGTTCGCGACGCTCGTCTCGAAATTATCGACGCCTTTCAGGACCAGCGCCGCGAAGACGAAGGGCGCGAGGAAGCCTGCGAACTTGTGGCAGATCCCCATGAAGGCGATGCGCCGGGCCGCGCTCTCATGGGGGCCGATGATGCAGACGTAGGGATTGGAAGCTGTCTGCAGCAACGACAGCCCGGCTCCGATAACGAACAACCCGGCGAGGGTGCCGGAATACTGGCGCATCGTCGTGAACTCGCCGAAAAGGACCGATCCCATCGCCATCACGAAAAGCCCGATGGCCATGCCCTGCTTCATGCCCGTGCGGCGGAGAATGGCGGATGCCGGAAGCGCGAGGAAGAAATACGAGAGATAGAATGCCATCGGCACCAGGAAGGCGCCCACGTCGTCGAGAGCGAACGCCAGCTTGACGAATGTGATCAGCGGGCCGTTGAGCCAGGTCACAAAGCCGAAAATGAAGAAGAGCACGCCGATTGTCGCGACATCGGTCCCGATTGCGCCAAGCGTCGCAGTCGTCTTCCGGAAGCTCAAATGCAGCCCCCGGCAAAGTGAGCTTGAACGCGGCCGCTGGAGCACGCCCGGAGCCGGCCGAAGGCAGCGAAGAGTCGTCCGGGGAGGTCCCGAGACAAGAAATGTGGCAATAGAATCAAAGGAGTGATCGTCATCCCGCCGGCCCTCGCGACTCGCCTGCGAATCTTACGAAAAGCGCTGGCCCCTTGCACGTTCCGCCTTTCGGCACGGTTTGCGAGGTTACCTGTGTAACATTTTGATTTTTGGAAATTCCGTATTATGTCAATGAAGCGCGAAGGTGACTTGACGAAAGTATACTTTTTCGCGCAACTTCTAGCCGTTAACCCGATTGGGTTTCCGATGCCGGGGCCTTGAACCCCGTTTGATTGGAGCCGAAATGATTGTCTGCTCGTGCGCCGTAATCACTGACAGCGATATTGATGTCGCCGTCTCAGAAATCATGAGCATCGGCCCAGGCATCCTGCCGACCCCGGGTGTTGTCTTTCGTCATCTCAACAAGAAGATGAACTGCTGTACGTGCGCGCCCGTGGCGGTCACAGCGATTTATGCGGCCATGGACCGGTTGGCCCATACGACGCGCGTTTGCCCATTCGCCTTGGCGGAAGCTCGTGCCAAGCTCATTCGTATCGAGGAGCGGCGGCAACAACGCCAACGCCGGATCGATGCCGAAATCGCCGGCAGGACGCAGCGCCCGCAACGCGCGATCGCATAAGCTTCTGGAAAAGCTGAGTTATCCGATTTTTCGCCTGCGGCTATCGCAAGCCTCTGGTTAAGTCCGTTTCAATACGCTAGTTGTCTAGTTTAGAATGTTTCTGGATTTCGGGCCGGAAGCATTGAGACAGATATTCGGCTTGGAGCGGCGCAATGAAGGGCAATAAAGAGGTCATCACCCGTCTCAACGAGGCATTGAAGCTCGAACTCGGCGCTATCAACCAGTACTGGTTGCATTACCGCATGCTCGACAACTGGGGCTTCAAGAAGCTCGCCAAGAAAGAGCGCAAGGAATCGATTGAGGAAATGGAGCATGCGGACCGTCTCGTCGACCGCATCATCTTCCTCGATGGCCTTCCGAACCTGCAGCATGTGGCGCCGCTGATGATCGGCGAGAACCTCAAAGAAGTCCTCGAATGCGACCTCAAAGGCGAGAACATCGCCCGCGACCATTACAAAAAATCACGCGAAATCTGCCGCGACCACGGCGACTACGTGACGATGCTGCTGTTCGAAGACCTGCTCAAGGACGAGGAAGGGCACATCGATTTTCTTGAGACGCAGCTCGATCTGCTGAGCAAGATCGGCATCGAGAATTACGGTCAGCTCAATGCCGAAAGCGCCAACGACTCCGACGATCATTGATTGAAAGAACGTCATCCTCGAGCGGGCGAGCTTGCGACGCCGCTCGAGGATTCAGCGTAAGAGTCGTCCTAGACACCTAATCGATGAGCCTTCGGCGCTTTTTGCGCTGGATCCCCGGCCTTCGATACGCGTTCCGAGCGCTCGGTCGAGGATGACGAAGGCTTTACCTTCGCCCGAACAGGCGCTCGATGTCGGTGAGCTTCAGAGCGACGTAGGTCGGGCGGCCGTGATTGCACTGGCCCGAGTAGGGCGTTGCCTCCATCTGCCGAAGCAGCGCATTCATTTCTTCGACCGTTAGTCTGCGCCCGGAGCGAACGCTGCCGTGGCAGGCCATGCGGGAGGCGATGCTATCGAGCTTATCCCTCAGAGCTCGTGCCGTGCCGTCGGCGCGAAGCTCGGCGGCAAGATCCTTGACGAGGCCTTCGACGTCGGTTTCGCCGAGCAGCGCCGGGATTTCACGAACGGCGACGGCACCTTCGCCGAAGCTCTCAAGCACGAGGCCCAGTTCGGCAAGCTCATCCGCGCGGGCATTGAGAAGGTCTGCATCGTCATCATCCAGCTCGACAATCGCCGGGATCAAAAGCCCCTGGCGCGCGACACCACCGCTCGCGAGCGATGCCTTGAGCTTTTCATAGACGAGCCGCTCGTGCGCCGCGTGCTGATCGACGATGACCAAGCCGTCGCGCGTCTGCGCCACAATGTAATTCTCGTGCACCTGGGCCCGCACGGCGCCGAGCGGCTGGTCGAGGGTTGGCTCAGTGGCGGGCGCATCCAACGTTCGAGCGTCGGCACTCGGAGTGTCGAGCACAGCGAACGGCGCCTGCATTCTCTCGGCAAAACTCGACGGCCGGCTCGGTGGCACCCACGCATAACTCGAACGCTCGGCAGCAGACGGCGGCGGCATCCCGGCGCTCGGCAAAATGCCGGCTGCGAAGCTTTCGACCGTCAGCACGCCACCTTGAGCGGAGGCGCGATGGCCTGCCGTCGCCAGGGCATCGGCAAGCGCGCGAACGATCAGCGCCCGCACGCGGCCGGCATCGCGAAAGCGAACCTCCGCCTTGGCGGGATGAACATTGACGTCGACGTCGGACGGCGCGACGTCGAGAAACAGCGCGAGAAGCGGTGAGCGCCCGCGCGGGATGAGATCGCCGTAAGCGGCGCGAACGGCGCCGATCAAGAGCTTGTCCTTCACCGAGCGGCCGTTGACGAACAGGAACTGCTGCGTGCTATCGGGCCGGTGAAGCGTCGGGAGGCCAGCGAAACCGAAGACGCGCATCGGGGCAGACGCACCATTGCCGGCGCCCGAGACTTCAAGCGCGTCGTCCATGAACTCGCGGCCCATGATGGCGCCGATCCGTTCGAGCCAAGCGGTCGACGAACGGTTGCCTTGCGCGAAGACGGCCGGTTTCTTCTCGCCCGTCTGCAGCATGAAGCCGATGTCGGGATGCGCCATCGCCAGCCGCCGGACGATATCGGTGACGGCTATGGCCTCGGCGCGCTCGGACTTCAGAAACTTGAGCCGCGCAGGCGTCGCGGAAAAAAGATCGCGCACCTCGACGATCGTTCCGTAATTGACGGCGGCCGGACCTATGGGTGCCTTGGCTCCGCGCACGACGACGACGGCTGAGCCTTGCGCGGCATCCGATGTGCGCGACCTGATTTCGAGACGCGCGATGGAGCCGATGGACGGAAGAGCCTCGCCGCGAAAGCCGAGCGAGCGGATGTCGAAGAGATCTTCCTCGTCAAGCTTCGATGTTGCGTGGCGCTCGACGGCGAGCGCCAAGTCGGCGGGGCTCATGCCGGAGCCATCATCCGTCACGCGGATGAGCGACAGGCCGCCGCTCGAGACGACGATTTCGATATGCGTTGCGCCGGCGTCTATCGCGTTCTCGACGAGCTCCTTGACGACGCTCGCCGGGCGCTCGATGACCTCGCCCGCCGCGATACGGTTGATCGTCTCTGGCGAAAGCTGCCGGATCGCCACCGCGCGATCGTCCCCCATTCGAAAAGCGCCTAAGCGCCTTTCGCGAGGCGCTCCTTCGTCAGGATTTTCGCAAGCTCGACTGCCGGCTGATCGAAAGGATCAAGCCCGAGTAAACGGCCCGCGAGAATCGTTTCGATCATAAAGTGCATCAGCAGCGCGCCGATGGCTTTTTCGTCGAGTTTTGCAATGTCGATTGTTCGCACTGGGCGCCCGGCACGAGCCAAAGCCTCGGGAACGGCGTGTGATTGGGCCGCGACGATGTCGCCGACAGTGTGGCCGCCGAGCATATCGGCGCCTGCAATGCGGGCTAGATCGGGATCGATTCGCGGACCGACGCCTTCGCTCGCGACGCGGAGGATCGTCAGATAATGGTCGCGCGGGCCGTCCATAAAGAGCTGAAGCTGACTGTGTTGGTCCAGCGGGCCGAGCGCGCCGATCGGTGTCGTGCCCTCGCCGCCCTTGCCGAGGCTTTCCGCCCAGAGTTGCACGAACCACGCGGAAAGGCGGCCGAGCCTGTCGGCGTAGGGCATCATGACGAGCGTGCCGATGCCCTTTTCTTTCGAGAGAGCCACCGCCGTTGCGGCACCCACGGCGGGCGCGAAATCCTGTGGTGCGCTCGAGGCGAGAAGCGCGTCGATGAGACTCTTTGCGCCGGCACGAATGGCGCGCGCATCGAGACCGCGCGCGATCGCGGGCATCAGGCCGACGTTGGTCAGACACGAGAAGCGGCCGCCGATGCCGGTGTGATGCTCCAACATCGGGATGCCGAGCTTCGAGAACAGCCTTCTTAGGCCGTTCGATTTACCGGGCTTGTCGGGCTCCGTGATGCCGAGAAAGAGCTTGGGGATCTCGGCTTCGAGGCCTGCGGCCTTCACCGCCGTCAGCGCTGCGATGGCTTGTGCCAGCGTCTCGGCGGTGCCGCCGGATTTCGACGTCACGATGAAGCGCGACGTTGCCAAGTCCAGTGACTCAAGCACGCTCTGCAAGGTGCCGCCGTCGAGGTTAGCGTAAAATCTCGTGCGCGGCCGATGGCGCTGTCCGGGCAACGAGACACCGGCGATATTCCATCCGGCAAGCTGAGCGAGCGTTTCACCGCCGAGGCTCGACCCGCCCGTCCCGAAGAAGACGAGCGTCTTAGCGCCCTCGCTCAATCGTGCGAGCGCGGCCTCGGCGTCGGCAATGTCTCGATCTTCGTCGGCGATGCGCAGAAGCGGGAGCTTGCCGCTGCGATAATCTTCCTTCAGCGTTTCGACGTGCGGGGCGATGCGGTCGAGCCACGACGAATATGCCGAAGGCGAGAGGCCGTATTGGCCTATCGCCCCTTCAAGGCATCCGTCGATGCACTGATGAAACGCACTGCCGTCGTGCCGCTGCCCGTCTCGCATGGCCGCTCAAACGCTCCCCGTTGAAATCCATTCCGGCACGTACCCGATTTCGGACGTGCGGCCAAGAGCGCAAAGGCAACGACGTGTGGCGTCCGATCGAACTAACCGCGATCGGGCGCCGCAAGGGCGGGCTGCAGCGCGGCCGGAGATGCCGACTTCATGCCGGTCGGCTTGCCGACGATCGTCACGACGAGATCATCCGGCTTCAGAAGCCTTGCCGCGACCCGCTTGGCGTCCTCGATCGTGACGGCGTCGATCAGCTTGTTGCGGTTCTCGACGTAGTCCGGCCCGAAGCCTTCTTGCATCAAGCCCAAAAGCTGGGACGCAATCTTCGAATTGGTGTCGAAGCGCAGGGCGTAGGAGCCCGTCAGATACGATTTGGCCGCGGCGAGGTCGTCAGCAGTGGGCCCATTCTCGGCCATCTTCTTCAGCTCGTTGCGAATGATATCGAGACTTTCTCCCATCGACGCATTCTTCGTCGCGACGCTGCCGACGAGAATGGACGCCTGCTGATAAGGCTGAATGTAAGTATAGACGGAATAAGCCAGACCGCGCTTCTCGCGCACCTCTTCCATCAACTTGGCGGAGAAACCGCCGCCGCCCAGGATGTGATTGACGACAAAGGCCGTCAGGAAGTCGGGGTCCTTGCGCGGCATGGCGCCGAGACCAAAGACGGCGACCGATTGCGGAACGCCCATCTCGACGATCTTCTGGCTTCCGCCTTTGACCGGCGCCGTCTGCGAAACGGGGAGGAGATCGGCTTTTGCGGGCAGGCCGCCGAAAACGTCGTCGATCATCTTTCCAAGCTCGGCGGCGGTGATGTCACCGACCGCAACGATCTTCACATCGTCGCGCGCGAACGTGCGCTTATGGAAATCGACGAGGTCGTCGCGCGTAATTTTCGCAACCGAGTCCATCGTGCCGTTTGCGGAGCGGCCATAAGGATGGCCCGGGAAGGCCTGCGCGTACCATTCGCGCATCGCGACCTTCTCGGGGTCCTTGTCCGCATAGATCAGATTGGCAAGGAGCTGCTGACGGATGCGCTCGACGGCATCGGTATCGAAGCGCGGCTTCTGCACCGAGAGCTTCAGAAGCTCGACGGCCTTATCGCGGTTTGCTGACAGCGTCTCGAACGAGCCGTAGAGCGAGTCCTTGCTGTCGTCGTAGCTCATGCGCATGGCAATATCTTCCATGCGCTCCTGGTAGTCTTCGGATTTGATGTCGCCGGCGCCTTCATCCATCATCGCGGTGATGAAGTTGGCGAGGCCTTCCTTGCCCTGCGGGTCCTGGCTGTTGCCGCCGTCGAAGGCATAGCGCAGCGAAATCAGCGGAACGCTGTGCTCCTCAACGAGCCAGGCCGAGATTCCACCGGGTGATTTGATCTGCTGAATGTTCATTGCGGCTGCTGGGTGACTGACGGACAACAAAGCCAGCGCGGAAAGCGCGAAGCCAAGATTGGAGCGGGCTGCAGGGCGAACAACCGCGGCAGCCGCACGGAAAAAGCTTAGCATCAATTACCTCAATTCGCCGGACGTTGAGGAGGGGGGCGGCGTATCATCGACCTGCGCTACGCCCGACTGATCGGGAACAAGATAGCCCGTGACCGAATCTTTGAGATCAAGGTACTGCGCGGCGACCTTCTTCACGTCGTCCGCCGTCACCTTGGAAATGTTCGCGGGCCAAGCCTCGACGTCCGCGACCGTGCGGCCGACAGCGAGGTTCCAGCCGTAGCGGCGAGCGAGCGTCGCTTGGTTGTCGCTGTCGTAGACGTAGTCGGCAAGGTAGCTGCTCTTGGCGCGGGTCAATTCCGCCTGGGTGACGCCGTTCTTGACGATATCGGCAAGGACATCATCGATCGCGGCTTCGACTTTTTCGAGCGGAACGCCGTCGGCGGCCACGCCGTAAAGCGAGATCGTTCCGCCGTCGAGGCCGTAGCCCGAATAATCGCCGCCGGCGCTTGAAGCCAGCTTCGATTCGACGACGAGCTTCTTGTAGATGCGGCTGGTCGAGCCGGAGCCGGCAATCTTCATCAGCAGGTCAAGCGCTTCGGCTTCGCCGGGCTTGGCGGTGACGTAGCTCGGCGCCTGATAGTAGCGCTGGTAGGAATAGTTGCCCGCACGCGGATCTTTGAGGACAAGACGACGCGCAACGATCTGCGGCGGATCAGTCGGGCGGTGACGAGCGGCCGGAACGTTCGGATTCGCTGGGATCTTGCCGTAAGTCTCTTCGGCGAGCTTGCGTACTTCGTCGTCGGTCACGTCGCCCGAGACGACCAGGATGGCGTTGTTCGGCGCGTAATAATGCTTGTAGAAATCGAGCGCGTCCTGGCGCGAGAGCTTCTGCATCTCATGGTACCAGCCAATGACCGGCTTGCGGTACGGATGGTTGAGATAGAGAGAAGCGTTCATCTGCTCGTCGAGCACGGCCGATGGATTGTTTTCGATGCGCGAACGGCGCTCCTCGAGGATGACGTCGCGCTCGGTCAGAACTTCCTTCTCGTCGAGACGGAGGTTGACCATGCGGTCGGCTTCCATCTCCATCATCTTGCCGAGCCGGTCCTTGGCGACGCGCTGGAAGTAGGCCGTCGCATCATTGCCGGTGAAAGCGTTGTCCTGGCCGCCGAGGCGTCCGACGATCTTGGAGAATTCGCCGACGGGGATCTTGTCAGTCGACTTGAACATCAGATGCTCGAGGAAATGCGCAATTCCCGACGTTCCAAGCACTTCGTCCGCGGCGCCGACCCTGTACCACACCATGTGGGTCACGACGGGCGACCGGTGGTCGGGAATGACGACGACGTCCATGCCGTTCGAGAGCTTGAACTCGGAGGCGCGAGTCGTGCCATCAGAAGCGTGGGCTTGTGGATTCACTGCGAGCATCAGAATGGCCAATAAGGTTAAGAGGCTAAATTGGGAGCACGTCGCAAGACGCATCATAGCGATCCTTCGAACCGTAAGCAGATAGTGCGCTGCCTAACGTTTTTAATCCTACCCCGAACCGGGGCGGCGGGGATTACTTTCGCGAGAAGGCCCGGACGCCAGCGTGCGGGAAGCCATGCTAGTGAGCGGCAGGTGGGCAATGAAAGTCAAATGACAAGGCGTTCATCTCGAACCGCCAAAGACAGCGCCGCAGCGCGTCTTTTATCTGACGAGAAAGTTTCGGCAATTCGGAGGCGCAAGCAATTTACTGGGTCTGGGAGTCGTCGTCCGCATCGCCGTTATTGGTCGAACCGGTCGTCCACTTTTTTACGGATGAGAAAATCGACGGGTGGCACGATCCGAGCGGACCAGAGGCGGAATCAGCAGACGAATCACCCCTCATTTGCGCCTCGTCGTAGTTCTTCTTGCAGTACTCGTCCTGCTGCTTCTCAAGCTCGGCCTGCGAGACTTTCAGCTTCTTGTCGGGGTCCTGAATCTCGGCCAGCGATGGCTGGTCAACCTTGCCACTTCCCGGCGGCGGCAAAGACTCTAGCCCGGGGGGTACGACCAGCGGCTGGCGCACCGCCATCTTCGGATCGCCTTTGGGCGTCGTGTCGTTGAAGCCTACGGCGTCGAAAACTTTGCCGTTCAGCTGCACGCCGTCGAAGCCGCCGCAGCCCGCCAACGATAGCGAGACAGCCGCACAAAGACCGAGTTTTTGAGCCAATTTCAACGACATGCGCATTTTGCCCGTGCCTTGATCCGACACGCCCCCGGAGTCCAACTAAGCCGACTTTACGGCGCTAATGCGACTCGCCCCGGAAGGACTCATACAACAGGCCAAGAACGCCAGCAACGATGGCAACGTCAGCGATGTTGAAGACGTACCAGTGGAAGCCGTAGGCATGAAACGAGAAGAAGTCGGCGACGCCGCCCAGCCGCAGCCGGTCGATGGCATTGCCGATAGCGCCACCGATGATCAAGCCGAGACTTATCGCCATGATCCGGCTTCCTCTGCTCCAATTGAGCCAGAACCAAAGCCCGATGCTCGCCACGACCGCGAAGCCGACCAAGAGATATTGGCCGGACGTGCTTTCCTGATTGAAGAGCGAGTAGCTGATGCCGATGTTCTTCAAGTAGATGAGATCAAGAAAGGGCAGCACCTCGACGCGGCCCTTGGCCTCGATGTCGTAGACGGACAGCATCCACCATTTGTGCGCTTGATCGATGGCGATCGTTCCGAGCACAACGGCGAGCGCGAGCGCCGCCCATCTGCTCCAGATGAAGCGTCTCGCTTCCGTCAGTTCCGTCATGCCACCCCTCCGGCATCGATCTCACGCATGGCCGCGGCGTCGCGTGCCGACAGATCGGGATAATCGGGATCGGAGCCGACGTCCGTGGTGATACGCCATGAGCGCGCGCACTTCTTGCCGTCCGCGCGTTTGACGACGACGCCGACGCCGGGCTCGTTCGGCAATGTGAAGGCGCCGGCCGGCGCCGGCTGATCCGAAATCGAAATGTCGGACGTGATGCAAACTTCCGCCATGTCGACGCCGTCCAGCCCCGACATCAGATCGGCATCGGTCACGTAGACTTCGGGGGCAGCTTCGAGAGAGGAGCCGATCTTCTTTTCGGCGCGCGCGATTTCGAGAGCGCCCGTCACGACGCTTCGGACTTCTTTAACCCGGTCCCACTTGGCCGCGAGATTATCATCCCGCCACTCGCGCGGGATTTTCGGGAACGGCAGAAGATGCACGCTTTCGGCTTCGTCCGGCCGGTAGAGAAGCCACGCTTCCTCGGCCGTGAACGACAGGATCGGCGCCAGCCACCTGATCAGCGTATCGCAAAGCTTGTCGATGACCGTCAGCGCAGCCTTGCGCTTCATGCTCGACGGCGCTTCGCAATAGAGCGCGTCCTTGCGAATGTCGAAATAGAACGCCGAAAGCTCGGTATTCATGAACTGCGAGAGCAAGCCGACGATCTTGCGATAGTCGTAGTGCTCGTAGGCCTTGCGGATTTCATGATCGAGCTCGGCGAGGCGATGTAGCATCAGCCGCTCGAGCTCGAACGGTTTCATGCCCTTGAGGCCGACGGCGTCCTCCGGTTTAAAATGCGCGAGCGCGCCGAGCATCCAGCGCAGCGTATTGCGAAGCTTGCGATAGGTTTCGGAGAACGTCTTCAGGATTTCATTGCCGATGCGAAGATCGTCGGAATAGTCCGATGCCGCTACCCACAGCCGCAAGATGTCGGCGCCGGACTTCGCCATCACGTCCTGCGGCGCGACGACGTTGCCGAGCGATTTCGACATCTTCTGTCCCTTCTCGTCGAGGACGAAGCCGTGGGTCAGGACGATGTCGTAGGGCGCTTCGCCGCGCGTACCGCAGCTTTCGAGAAGCGACGAGTGGAACCAGCCGCGATGCTGGTCGGACCCTTCAAGGTACATGACCCGATCCTGGCCGCCGTCACGCTTGCGCTTCAGTCCCTTGAAGCCGGGAAAGGCCGTCGGATCTTCAAGCGTGAAAGCGTGCGTCGAGCCTGAGTCAAACCAGACGTCGAGCACGTCCTTGACCTGCTCCCACTTGGCTTTTTCCTTCGCCGGGATGAAGCCTTTGAGGAAGCGTTCCTTGGCGCTTTCCTCGAACCAGACGTCAGCACCCTTCTCGGCGAACGCCTTCTCGATGCGGGCGCTGAGTTCGTCGGATTTCTCGAAGTCCGGACCGGGGATCACCTGATCGGTCTCGATGTTGCGGAAGACCGTGATCGGCACGCCCCAGGCGCGCTGACGCGATACGACCCAGTCGGGCCGGTTCTCGATCATGCCCGTGATGCGGTTCTCGCCCGCGCTCGGCACCCACGCGACGCGCTTGATCTCATCGAGCGCGATCTGGCGAAGAGATGGCGCGCCGTTATGGTCTCTTCTGATTGCGTCCGGCGACTCCCCTTCGGGTAGCCGGCCGCCGGACGCGGTAAGTGGTTTATCCATCGCAATGAACCACTGCGGCGTGTTGCGGAAGATGACCGGCTTCTTCGATCGCCACGAGTGCGGATACTGATGCTTCAAGCGACCGCGAGCGATGATGTTGCCGGCTTCGGCCAGCGCCTTGATGACGGCGTCGTTGGCATCGCCCTTGTCGCCGTTCTCCTTCAGGACGCGCTTGCCCTCGAAGCCCGGCGCCGCCTTCGTCAGAACGCCGTCGGCGTCGACGGTGAAGGGAACGGTCGTGTCGATGCCGCGATCGCGCAGCGCTTTCTGGTTCTTGGTCCAGATGATGTAGTCGTCGGCGCCGTGGCCGGGCGCGGTGTGCACGAAGCCCGTGCCGGTATCGTCGGTGACGTGATCGCCGTCGAGCAGGGGCACATCGAAGGTGTATCCGAGATCGCGCAGCGGATGCTCGCAGACGAGAGTTTTCAACTCTTCGCCGCGAAGAGTCATCAAAAATTTAAAAGTTTCAACCTTTGCCGCTTTCATCACATCTGCAGCAAGCTTGTTCGCCAGGATGTAGAGATCACCCTTTTTCGCCCAATTGCCTTCGGGTGCAGCAGTGACTTCATAAAGCCCATACACGATCTTCGACGAATAGCTGATCGCGCGGTTGCCGGGGATCGTCCACGGCGTCGTTGTCCAGATGACGACGCTCGCGGACCGCAAAAGTTCTCTGGCGTCTCGACCGTCAAGTTCCTCTTCCTCTCCTTCAAAGAAAGAAGGTGCTCGCTCCAAGCCGCTCGGCTTCACCGGGAACTTCACCCAGATCGTATCCGACTGATAGTCCTGGTATTCGACCTCGGCCTCGGCGAGTGCCGTCTTCTCGACGACGCTCCACATCACGGGCTTCGAGCCGCGATAAAGCTGCCCGGTCGCGGCGAACTTCATCAGCTCGCGCGCGATGATGCTCTCAGCGCGGAAATCCATCGTCGAATAGGGCCGCTCCCAATCGCCGACGACGCCCAGGCGCTTGAACTCTTCGCGCTGGATGCCGAGCCAGTGGGCCGCGAACTTCCGGCATTCATCGCGGAAGGCGTTCATCGCGACGGGATCGGAGAAATTCGGCTTCTCGTCGCCCTTGGCGCGATACTGCTCCTCGATCTTCCATTCGATCGGCAGGCCGTGGCAGTCCCATCCCGGCACGTAGTTGGAATCGTGTCCGAGCATCTGCTGCGATTTGACGACGAGGTCCTTCAGGATCTTGTTCAGCGCATGGCCGATGTGGATGTTGCCGTTGGCGTACGGTGGCCCGTCGTGTAGCGTGAATTTCACGCGGCCTTTCGACTGCGAGCGCAGCTTTTCATAAAGGCCGATCTCGTCCCAGCGCTTCAGGAGCTTCGGCTCGAGCTCCGGCAAGCCAGCGCGCATCGGAAATTCGGTCTGGGGCAGGAACAGCGTCTTGCTCCAGTCGCGGCCGTCCGCAGTGGCCGGGGCCTCCGTTGCAGCGCCCGTCTTTTCGGCGGCTTTCGCGTCGTTCGACATCAGGTGATCTTTCAAGTCCTTAAATCAGCCGGGGTTCTAGCAACTGCGACCGGTGTTAGCAAAGGCGGCCGGTTCCCCCTTGTCATCCCGGCCGAAGCGCAGCGAAGAGCCGGGACCCAGCGGTCAAAAATCCAGCGCTATGCCCTGGGTCCCGGGTCTCGCCACAAGAGCGGCTCGCCCGGGATGACAACCGAGGGAGTTAGGCCTTCGCCAGAATGGCCTGCACCTTGGCAATGTCTTCGTCCATCTGGGCGACCAGTTCTTCGACGGAGTGAAATTTGCGGTCGCCGCGAACGAAATCTATGAACTCGACCTCCATGTCGCGGCCGTAAAGGTCGCCATGGAAATCGAACAAGAAAACCTCGAGGACGGGCATGCCGTCGTCGAACGTCGGGCGCGTGCCGAGGTAGGCTGCTGCGTCGTGCGCCATATCGTTGAAATACGCCCGAACGGCATAGATCCCGTGGCCGAGGGTCGTGCCTTTGGGCATCGGAAGATTTGCCGTCGGGTAGCCCATGCCGGTCCCGCGCTTGGCGCCCCCGACAACCTTCCCCGCGACCCGCCACGGTTGCCCGAGCATATGAGCCGCGCCTTTCACGTCGCCCTGGGCGAGATAGAGCCTGACCGCTGACGACGAGAACGGTTCGCCGGCTTCGGCAATCGGCGGCATTACGGTGACGCCGAAGCCAAGCTCTTCGCCCGCGCGCAGCATCAGCTCGGGATTGCCGCCACGCTTGTGGCCGAAATAGAAATCATAGCCGATGACGACATGGCTCACGCCGAGTCCGGCCACGAGCACGCGCTCGATGAACTGTTCCGCCGACAATGCCGCCAGCTCGGCGTCGAAAGGCTCGACGAAGGCTAGGTCCATTCCAAGCTTCTCGAATAAGACGAGCTTGCGTTTCAGCGGCGTCAGGCGGAAGTGCGTCTCGTCCGGTTGGAAGAACTCGCGCGGATGCGGCTCGAACACCATCGCCGACGACAGCGCTTTCCTTTCGCGCGCACGCGCATTCGCCTCGGCGAGCAACGCACGATGGCCGCGGTGGACACCATCGAAATTGCCGACGGCGACCGCGGAGCCGCGATACTCCGGCAAAACATGCTTGTGACCATGAATGACGTGCATTGTGGCGCGGCCTGGTCGGTCTTCCCGAGAACGGCTGAAGGAATCAGTCGGCGGTGAGTTTGCCCTTATCTCGGCCGGGGCGGAACCATCAGCACCGCCTCACCCATCAAAACGGGTTTGCCGGCCACGGTGCAAAGGCACTCGAAACGTGCCCGTTTCTTATCGGGGATGAGTTCGACGAGTTTGACAAGCGATTCAACGCGGTCGTCGATCTTTACCGGGCCTTTGAAGAAGAGCGACTGAGAGACGTAGATGGCGCCGGGACCCGGCAGCTTCATGCCGAAGATGGCCGAGATGTATCCGGCCGACAGAATGCCGTGGGCGATGCGCTCCTTGAAGATGGTCTTGGCCGCGTACTCGGGATCGAGATGAACAGGGTTATAATCCCCCGAAAGAGCAGCGTAGGCGACGATATCCGCCTCGCTGACAATTCGCGACATGGAGGCTTCCTGGCCGACCTCTAAGTCCTCGAAATACTTCGTCCGGCCGGCTGTTGCGAGCATTCCGTGGTCCCTGCACGTTATCCGGGCCAGACTTAACGAACCGGCCCTTTTTTTCGGACACTAACCCGTCATAAAGACCGCCTGCAACCGCGGCGCGCTCAAACTGGCTGCGGCCTTGTTGCAGTTCTTATTGGCTTTGAGCCTTGCATTGCGCCCTGCACAGGCGTTATAAAGGCGTATTCCCTTAATTTACCGTTCTAGCTGGCTTTCGCGACCGCACGCGAAAGACCGAAAGAGGATACCCATGAGCGACCGCCGCCCCTTGATGCCGAAAGCCACCGCCGTTTGGCTGGTGGAGAATACGGCGCTCGCCTTCGATCAGATTGCCGAATTCTGCGGTCTGCATCCGCTTGAGGTGAAGGGCATCGCCGATGGCGAGGTGGCGCAGGGCATCAAGGGCATGGACCCCGTCACAAACGGTCAGCTGACGCGCGAGGAGATCGCCCGCGCCGAGAAAGATTCGTCACACAAGCTGCAGTTGGCCGTCAGCAAGGTCGAGCTGCCACCGCTGCCGCAGACGCGCAAGGGTCCGCGCTACACACCCGTCTCGCGCCGTCATGACAGGCCGAATGCGGTGCTTTGGTTGCTTCGCAACCATCCCGAGCTCAAGGACAGCCAGATCATGCGCCTCGTCGGCACGACCAAGCCGACGATCGCGCAGATCCGCGACAGGACGCATTGGAACTCGGCGCAGCTGACGCCGCAGGACCCGGTGACGCTCGGCCTCTGCTCTCAGATCGATCTCGATGCCGAGGTGAAGAAAGCCGCGCGCCGCATCGATCGCGAGCGCAAGGAGAGCGGTCTGGAGCCGGTGGAAAGGGCAGGCACGCTGTTGCCGGCTGCCGAGACGACAGCACCTTCTTCCACGAGAGCCGAGATCCTGGCGCCGAAGGCGGCCGCGGAAGCGGCAGAGGAAACTCCTGAGCAGGAACAGGCGCGCGTTCTCGCCAAGCTCAAGGGCATGACCTCGGTCAACAAGGATGACGAGGATCAAGAGGGCAAATAAGCCCCGCCGTTGCGCCGTTCCGGCTTTTCTCCGCGGCTCAATGCGACGGCATCCTCAATTTCCGTTGCATAGCGGACGAGCGGCGTTCTTAGACCAGCAGCGAGGAGCGTTCGACGGACGCTCCTGTTTGCGGACGTGAAGTAGAGCTTAGTGCCGGCTCGATCGAGCTTGTGGGCAAAACCTTCGAGGGTTCGGGCGGCGGTGCTGTCGACGATCGGCACATCCGCAAAGTCGAGGATGAACGTTTTGGGGTGCTCGCCGATCCGATCGAGTACGGCGCTGACCGATGCCGTCGCGCCAAAGAAGAAAGCGCCCGAAATCCGGTAAACCATGACGCCGGGGTCAAGCGCGCCGATCCGATTGGAAGTTGATTCCGGTTCGAGCACGTCGGCAGCATCATCGGCGACGAGCGTGCCGCCGGTTTCGACTTCGACGGATTCCGCCATCCGATGCAGAAAGAGAAACGCTCCGAGCGTTACACCGACCGCGATGGCGGTCGTCAGGTCGACGAAGATCGTCAGTAGGAACGTTGCGAGCAAGACTACTGCATCGCCCCACGACGTTTTCAGAAGCGTCGCGAATTCTTCCTTCTCCGCCATGTTCCAGGAGACGATGGCCAATACGCCGCCGAGGCTCGCCAGCGGGATGTAGACTGCGAGCGGCGCCGCTACCAACATGAAGAGCAGCACGAATACGGCATGCAGCATTCCCAAGACGGGCCCGTGCGCTCCGGCGCGGACGTTGGTCGCGGTGCGCGCGATTGTTCCCGTCACGCACATTCCGCCAAATGTGACAGCTGCAACGTTAGCAACGCCTTGAGCCACCAGCTCGCAATTCGAGCGATGCTTGCGCCCGGACATGCCATCGGCGACCACGGCGGACAGCAGGCTTTCGATGGCGCCGAGCAAGGCGATCGATATCGCGTCAGGTAAAGCAGCGCGGAGCTTCGCCAGATCGAATGCCGGCAAATGCGGCGCGGGCAGCGTGCGCGGCACCTCACCGAACCGCGAGCCGATCGTCGCGACATCGAGGCCGAGAGCCCAGGCAAGGATCGCCGTCACACCCACCGCGATTAACATTCCCGGCCATTTGGGCCTGATCCGCCGGAGCCCGACGATGATCGCGATCGACAGAATTGAAATCGCCACCGTTGACGGCTTCAGTGTGCCGAGACTTGTTCCGATTGCGCCAAGTTTCGGCAGAAGCGCGGCCGGCTCGTGCGCGATGTCGAGGCCGAGAAGATCCTTGATTTGGCTCACGAAGATGATGGTTGCGATGCCGGCCGACCGTGACCGGGAAGGGAATGTATTTGATGTAAGTCCCGAGGCGCAAAAACCCGGTGGCTATCATGATGAGGCCCGCCATCGCTGTTGCCAGGACCAAGCCGTCGTAGCCGCGCTGCTCGACGATCGTTGCGATCAGAACGATGAAGGCCCCGGCAGGACCGCCGATCTGGTAGCGGCTGCCACCGAGCGCCGAAATCAGAAATCCGCCGACGACTGCGGTGAAGAGCCCTTTTTCAGGCGACAGACCCGAACCGATGGCAATCGCCATCGACAACGGTAGCGCCACAATCGCAACGGTCAAACCGGCGACCGTGTCGGCACGCAGATCGCCAAGGCGATAGCCTTCGCGCAGAACCGTGACGAGCTTGGGCGTAAAGAGCTCGGCGAGACTCGGCTGAGACCGGGAAGCGCTGCGCCTTACCGACGTATCCATTCTCCGTCCCCCTCGAATAAGGAGCGGCGAGATCGTCGGCAGGTCGTCGGCGGTCGTCGTCGCAGTGGTCAAAACGTCAGGTGCGCGTCAGCAAGCTCTTCTTCCTGCGTCCTTGCGCGGGCGCCGGCGCTGAAGCCATGGCCGGTAAGCGTTCCTTGAAGCGCACGCCGCGGCCTTGGCCGAGGCTCGGCATATTCTCGCTGATGAGTTCAATGCCCGCCGCGTCGAAGGCCGCGACCACCTTCGTGAGCGTATCGACGACGCCGCGCACGTTGCCTTCGCTCGCCTCCATGCGCTGGATCGTCGGCAACGAAACGCCCGCGCGATCGGCGAGCGTCTGCTGGTCGATACCGAGGAGCGCTCGCGCAGCGCGCATTTGCGTGGCTGTGATCAGGCGCTATCTTCCCCGCCAAACTCAAGCCAAAAAGCTAAACTATGATGTTTTAAACATCAACTTAAATCTATAAGGCATGATCAAGGTAAAACGGTGGAGCGGGCAACGGCCGTTGCTTCAGTCGCTGACCGCCTTGAAACATGCTCTGCGGAAGCCGGAACAGCCGATCGCACTCACTGAATAAAATCCGGCATTGTCGGCCGTTACCGCTTTCGCTAGCGTCGCCGCATTCCGACGGGCCTTCGATATTCGAAAGCCCGGTGTTCGAAAGCAGGAAGCAGGGCAGCAATCGTGTCTAACCCATTTGAGCAGCATCTCGATAAGAACCCGGCGAACTATCAGCCGCTGACACCTCTGTCGTTCCTCTCCCGCTCCGCGATCGCCGCGCCCAATCATACGGCCATCATTCATGGCAATGCGCGCGTGTCTTATTCGGAATTTTATACGCGCAGCTGTAAGCTCGCGTGCGCGCTGGCCATGCGCTACATCGGGCCGGGCGACACCGTGTCGGTGATGCTCGCCAATACGCCGCCGATGCTCGAAGCCCACTATGCGGTTCCGATGACCGGGGCCGTCCTTCACACCATCAACACTCGCCTCGATCCGGCGATCATTGCCTTCCAGCTCGATCACGGCGGCACGAAACTGTTGATCACCGACCGTGAGTTTTCGAGCGTGATGAAGGCCGCGCTCGCGCTCGCGAAAGTGAAGCCGATCATCATCGACTACAACGATCCGGAATTTCCGCAGACCGGCGAACCGCTCTCATCGGAGGACTACGAGGCTTTTCTCGCCAAGGGAGATCCGAACTTCAATTGGCGATGGCCGGTCGATGAATGGGAAGCGATCTCGCTCAACTACACCTCAGGCACCACGGGGAACCCAAAGGGCGTCGTCTATCATCACCGCGGCGCGGCGCTGATGTGCTACGCGAATTCGATCTCGACCGGCATGACGCGCTTTCCCGTCTATCTCTGGACGCTGCCGATGTTCCATTGCAACGGCTGGTGCTTCCCCTGGTCGGTGACCATGGTGCAGGGAACGCACGTCTGCCTGCGGTGGGTGCGCGCCAAGGCGATGTACGATTCCATCGTCGACAATAAAGTCACGCACCTTTCCGGCGCCCCGATCGTCATGGCGACGCTGCTCAACGCGCCCGACGATGAGAAACGGAACATCGAACACGTCGTCGCCTTCAATCACGCTGCGGCGCCGCCACCGGCGGCGGTTATTGCGTCCATGATGGAGGCGGGTTTCCATCTCACGCACCTTTATGGCCTGACCGAAACCTACGGCCCGGCGACGATCAACGAATGGGATGCTTCGTGGAACGATCTGCCGCCGCCTGAGCGCAGCACCAAGCGCATCCGTCAGGGCGTTCGCTACGTCGCCCTCGAAGGGCTGAGCGTCAGGGATGCCGAGACGATGGTCGAAGTTCCCCCCGATGGCGAGACGCTGGGCGAAGTCATGTTCCGCGGCAACATCGTCATGAAGGGCTATCTCAAGAACGACAAAGCGACCGATGAAGCGTTCGCAGGCGGATGGTTCCATTCGGGCGACATCGGCGTCATGCACCCGGACGGCTACATTCAGCTCAAAGACCGCTCGAAGGACATCATCATTTCGGGCGGCGAAAACATCTCATCGATCGAAGTCGAAGAGGTGCTTTACAAGCATCCTGCCGTCGCGTTCTGCGCGGTGGTCGCGAAGCCCGATGAAAAGTGGGGCGAGACGCCGTGCGCCTTCGTCGAGCTTCGGCCCGGAACGACGGCCTCGGCGGATGAGATTATCGAATGGTGCCGCTCGGGCCTCGCACGCTACAAGGTGCCTCGCCACATCGTCTTTGCCGAGGTGCCGAAGACATCGACGGGGAAGATCCAGAAATTCAAGCTTCGCGAAATGGCGAAAGAGGCGTGACGGCGCTTTAGCCTGCACTAAGGCAAGGACTGGGTGCCGGCCAAGACTTGGGAGTTCGCTTCCGGCCAGAGTACTGGCACTAGGAGTTTTTGCGCCAAGAGGCTAGCGCCGCGCATCGACAGATGATTGTAGTCGGAATAGAGCACGGCGTTGTCGAGATAGGCGCTGCAGCGATCGTCCGTACAAAAGACCGGCGCAAGCGGGACGTACGTCGCGTGCACCTCTGAGGCGACCTCTTTCAGCTTGGCGTCGACGTCGGTAAACTTTGCAACGTCCCGCGAAAATCGAAAATCTGCCGGATCGTTGCCACGGTCGGTCCATCTGGCGAGGGTCGCCGGCGCGGGCATGTGGTTCGGAAGATGGGGAACGGGGCCTAACACGATCAATCTGTGCCCGGCACCGCTCAACGCTGCAAGAGTGGTCCGCAGTCCCTGCCAATATCGCTCAGGCATGGACGACGCCCACCCGACAGAATTTGCAGCGATAATGATCGTCGCCGGGGAAATCGAAATGAGTTTGGCCATGATGGCCGCATTGTACTGCGCGCACTGCTCGCGGTGTAACATATCAAAGTCGGCAGCCGGTGGGCACGCGGAAGCGGTTATCTCGCGAACACTTTCGTTCCTGGATTTTGCGAGCGTGCCGAGCGCTGCGCTAAATTCGGCTCCATGACTATCGGCGTAGACAATGGTTTTGGGTGGCACATCATCGCCTAGAACGCAGGTGTCGTCATATGTTCCCTTCGCCGATCCATCGAAATGGCATTTGGTGCGCAGCGGACTCCAATCTCGCTGCGCACCGGCAAGATCGAGTGCAAGGCCTGAGAAGCGGTCCGGCAGACCGTGCAACGAGGTAAAGTATAAAGCGATGGCCGCTAACGTACCGAGACCCAGGCCGCCGCTCCACAGGATTGCCGGCCGGCTGAAACCGACGCGTCGCCGAAACGGCTGCTCGACGAAACGCCAGGTGACGGTCGCCAGGGCGGTCGACGCGAAGGCAACGGCGATTTTGTGAAAGACGCTCAAGGACTCGATGTTCAGGAGTTTTGCGAAAACGATGAGCGGCCAGTGCCACAGATAGATACTGTAAGAAATCAATCCGAGGTATACGAGCGGTCGGGCGCATAAAATGCGCGCCGAAAGGCTTTCCGCCTCTCCCGCCCAGATAACGAGTCCGGCTCCAATGCACGGAAGGAGGGCCGCCAGTCCGGGGAACGGCGTCTCCGAGGTGTAGCCGAAAAGGGCGGCGGCGACGGCGAACAATCCAAGCGCACTTCCAGCCTCGCGCGCCAAGCGAGAAGCCGGCTGCGGAACAAGCCTGAGCGCGACGATGCTTCCCGTAAGCAGCTCCCAGGCTCGCGTGTGAAGCATGAAGAACGTGCTTTGCGGATGTGGCCCGAGCAGAACGATGCTGGCGAGCAGCGAGGCGGCAAACAAGATCAGCACGATCGCGCCGACCGACTTTCTCTGCAGCCTGAAGGCAGCCCATAAAAGTACGGGAAATAGGATATAGAACTGTTCTTCGATCCCAAGACTCCAGGTGTGGAATAACGGTTCCACTTCGGCTCCCGGATCGAAATAGCCCGAATTGAAGAGGCACCAAAAATTGCTGACGGAGAACGCGGTCGCAATCAGGCTCGAAGCAAAGCGCTGCAATTCGTCGGGAAGAAGAATCGCGAGGGCCAGCGCGGTCGTACAGGCGCAGACAAAAACGAGTGCCGGCACGATCCGGCGTATGCGCCGATCGTAGAAGCCCGCGATGCTGAACGAGCCCGCTTCCAATTCGGAGGCGATGAGGCGCGTGATCAGAAATCCGGAGAGAACAAAGAAGATGTCGACGCCGACGAAGCCGCCTGAAGCGAACGGCGCGCCGAGATGATAGGCGACGACCGATCCGACGGCGATGCCTCTAAGGCCGTCCAGATCAGGTCGATACGAGAGAGAGTTACGCGCGCCGAGACTAGCCACGTGCGCCCAAAGTACACGCCGAAGTAGAAGACATTTTTGAGAATTTCCCCGTGAGCCTAAGCAAGCGCTATGAACTTCACGCCGGAAATAGCGTCTGGGAGGGAATTATCCGCTCTCTCGGGATGCGATTCAACCCCGCAGAAATTTCAACTGTTGATAGCAATAAGCCTTCGCGATGCGCGCTTCGCGTCAGACTGCCAAACCGCCTTCATAAAATACTGACGACGCTATTCGTCTTATTAACAGAGCCCCCGTCGTCCCACATTCCATCCCACACCTGCAAGCCGCCTTGGCCGAGGCACGCGGCGAGAATCTTGCCGCGTGGGGGCGCCAACCACTCTCTGGATCCCGAGAATCATCGGATGATGTTGGAAGTGCCGGCGGACATCCAAGCCGCCATTGCGCAGGGGAGTTCAGCGCTCTTGGGGGGGCTATGTTTCAGGCTGTGGTTTGGTCAGACTATTGGTCGCCGTCGGCGGTCGTCCTTGACCGGTTCTTCGCGATGTCGCGCGACGAGGCGATGGTGGCAGCAACCCGCTTCGAGCCGACGCGAGAGTATCCCACCGCCGTTGCGATCATCTCAGACGGCGGTGGCGTTGAGGTGCTGCGGGTGCCGCGGTTTTTCATCGAGCCCGCGCTCGGCGGTGATGTCGTGATTGGCTCTGACCTGCAACCGGCACGCCGAACGGGTAGATCGGGCTCAGGTGGCTAGAGCATGATGCTACACGCGATCTACAATCTCCCCGCCACCAATCCAGATCTGGCGATGGCCTTAGCCGGCCTGTTGGCCGTCGCGATCGTCGTGGTGTCACGGGTGATCCTGCGCCTTATCATGACGCGGCGCGCGCTGAAGCGGCGGCAGCAGTAGGGCTGGAGCGCGAGCAAGTCGGTCCCTATCTCATCTCCGGATCGCGGCGCAGCGCGGGAAGTTCTCATCGTTGCGCCGATCGCCTTCTCACGTTTCGATGACTGTTGCGCGGTGACCACGCGGCCAGTCGGCCACTCTTGTTTTCACTCCGGCACACTTCGATAATGCTCGCCAGCGCTGTCTGGTGCTTCGGTCGCGCATCAAGCAGGATCATGGGGACCAACGTACTCCGCCAACTCTGGCATTCAACTATGGCGTTGACCCATGGCGATCCACCATGGCCATCACCTGTGGCGGACGACTGTGGCAATGAACTCTGTCCGTCCGCTGTGGTCGCCGACTCTGGCGCTGCTCCCAAGCGGCGGCGGCGCAAGCCCGTGAAGACGGTGCGATTGTATCCGCAAAAACCAACGACGGCAGAAACGCATGTTGCGCATTTGGTGAAGTCGATCGCCGTTTCTGGCGAGGATATTCCAGAGCTCACACGGCGCTGGATTCCGAAGGAAGACCTCGAGAAATTCTATATCGAAATCGCCACGGCCAGAGGCTGGGAACCGCTGAAGTGGACCGCGGTCGGCACCGCCTTGGCGAAGGCGACGGTGAAACGACGGGCGACAATCTCCGGAATGCGCACGACGGTGTACCGCTTGCGCGACGTCTGATCTTCTCGGAGCGCGGGAGAATTCGTTGTCACTGCAATGACGCTGCAGTAGATGCAACCAACAGATGCCCGACGAACGCCAACTTGAAGAGTTGCGCGGTGTTCCTACGTTCTGCGAGACGGTGGACGTTAGGGGAGCTTTTTAAAATGGGTCGTCCCAGATTGGTGGTTACTAGCCTGACCATCGCTTCTTTTTGCTTCATGACGTACGAGGTCGGGAAGCAAACCTTCGCTCAGCCCCATGATCCAGTCGATCAGCAAGGCGTCGTCGTCTCAGTTGGTTCCTCAACGTCATCATCGTCGAGCGGCATCATCCACGTTCAGAACCTTACGGTCGGCCCTGACTACGTCGGCCTACCGCCTGAGATGCCAAGGTTGACGCTGAAGAGCACATAGGTCCGGCGCGGCGCTGGTGCAAACGCCCGACGGCGACGCGTAATACGCTAGGACGCTATATCGGGCGCCCAAAATAAGCGCGAAGTCAGCCCTCTTTCGTCCCTATTGAAATGCTGATGTTTTGATGGGGAGGACGAGGGAGAGTGACAAATGTCAGCAGTCACTATTGCAGATCTGCGCCGATCCGGACGGCCTTTGGTGGCGTCCTGCAACGACTGCGGGCACCGCTCCAGCCTAACTCCATCTCATCTTAAGTTGCCACTCGATCTCGTGGCCGTCGACGCGCGGGCCAGTCTTGCGTGCTCATCTTGCGGTTCGACCAACATTGCAACTTACCCCATGAGCTGGCGATTGATGCGACACGGGTGAGATGCCGCCTCCAGAGGCTGGTCGCCACGCCTGTTACGTGATCCCCGATTAGTCTGATCGCCAACGAGACTGACCTCTCGCCTATACCGAAAGCTACGCATTGCGGAGCCCGTACACGGCGGCTCGAGGTGATGACGGATGAGCGATTCGAGCGAATTCCTGACTGGGCATTCAACGGCCAGCTCGATGAAATGCAAAGGCTGGCATCGTACGTCGTCCCACGATCTTCGGCGCTCTGGCGATTGACGACTTTGCCCTTGGGCTTGGTGGTTTTCTTCACGAGCCGTCTCCTGTGCTTTCAACTTGCGATTGGCGTCACGCTGCCGTGCAACGACCGCGGTCGAAAACGATGGTCACCGAGTTAATTAAAGAAAGTTGGAAACGAGGACCCACGCGTGGACTATCCCGGGCGTCGTTTTGAGTACCATGCGCATCATAAGCGATTCTGCTTGGTCAAATTTTATTTGAAGGCAAGAAACGAAGTTCGGGGCCAGTGCACGCGCGCTAGTTCACAACTCCTCAAAGAACTAATGGAGGGACGAATGCGCGAAATCATACGCTTTGCTCGGGGATCAAGTTATCTCGGGAACTTTCTAGTCGCTTTTTCTCAACGGGGCGTCGTCGCCTGTGAATTCGGCCTCACACAGAATGGAGGCGAGGATGAACTCAAAAAGCGGTTCCCGGAGGCCGATCTCGTCGCCGATCAGGAGGGCTTAACTGACGTGATAAAAAAATAAGCCGCCGGATTGAGGATCCAAAGTACGATCCTCAACTGCCGTTCGATGTGCGTGGCGTACCCTACCAATTAAGAATCTGGTGGAGATACCACCAAATTAGGCTTCCCGGATCGCGATATCGCGCCATTGCACTCAAGTTAGAAAGCGGCCGCGCGGCTACTACATCGTGCTTCGACAACGTGCGGCTGTTGCGATCCTCAACACATAGAACGCGACAAACTTTTTGATTTGAAAGCAAGGAGCGGGGTGTAGGCGTGTCAAGCGATGGCTATCTTGAAGGAGCATGAAGACAAGGAATTCAAACGAAATGGTCCGCACGCTCGAAAGCCAGATTCGATCCTCAAAAGGCCGCAAGGCTACCGACGAGGCGTTATGGAATGCCGTTGAGGTCCGAGATCGCAGGCGCGATGAACTACAGTTCCATGGTTCTGTATTGGGATCTGTTCCCATGGGAACAACGCCGATGGAATGGAGAGCTGTGGGATTCTCAATCAGACGCAGGGCCCACCATCACTCGCCAGGAGACTAGACCCGGCCAGGTCCTCAAAAGAAGAACCACGGCACTTCGTGCAGGGGGGCAGCGTTGCGACGTAGCGGCACCGGTTTCTACATGGGCTATTTCCGCTTCTGGCCCAAAGCGGACATCGGCGACGAGCGGATTGGTGTGGCGGTCGCCGAGCCGACCCACGTCGTCAGTTTCGCCTCGGAAGCTCATTTCACCAACGTGACCCCCGGCGGCGACCAAGTGCCGTCAAGCACCTCGCCCTTGGGCCAATAGAGCCGCATGTTCATCGTGAACGAGCCACTTGCGGGAGACGGCAGCCAATTCGACTCTTTGTCTCTGCCGGGCGACTCGCGCTGAATGCAGAGATCGAATGATCCATCGGGATTGAAGGCGAGCATGTCGCGATCGCCTATAGCAAAGCGGTTGATCGGATTGGCGGCGAGGAGCTGCTTTTCGTTGTACATCGTCAGCGACCAGAAGGCGCGTACCGGCGGTATCTGGTCCTTGTTGAAATGCAGAAGGTAACGGCTATCGCTGGTGAACGGCTTGCCCTCGGCATCGGTGAACGCGGTCGGATAGACGGCGTCTTCGATCGTGTTGGCACCGATACCGGCATAGGCGACGCCCGCCCGGTTCAAATAATCCGCGCCGTAAGTACCAATTGCGGTGAGATTGGTACGCCATCCTGAGTTGGCCACACCTGCTTTCGCAAGCCTTGCCTTGATGGTGTTCAGCGCGGCAGGTCCGGCTTCGGTCAGGGCGCGCTGAATCTCCGGGGATACCCTGTCGAACGCGAAGGGCTTGCCCGGCTCGATTCCGATGCGCCGCATCTGGTGAAGGATCGGGTAGTCGTTCGCGTGCGGAGGGTTGAGCACGGTGAGTTCTGCGAAGAGCGAAAAATACGCAGCTGGACTAAGCTTTTCCACCTGCGCGATGGGTGGTGTTGTCATGTCCCAATCGGGATTGATGGTGCCGGGGGGCGGCTGGTACGGCTTGCCCCATTCGCTGAGCGGCGTGGCGATCAATCCGGCCTGGAATTTATGCACCGCGTCGTAGTCGGCCTTGCCGTTGGTCTGTGTGCGCCCGATGATCCAGCCGATCGCCGTGGGGCTATGAATGAGCGTACCTTCCGCAGGAAGCTGGCCTTGCCAGCCTGGCCCTGCAATCGCCAGCACCTGCGCGCTGGTTCCGGTGGTTCGCTTGCCCGGGCTGTCGAACACGTCAGTCCACATGTCGCACATCTGAAGCAGATAAAACCGGCCTCCCGAATCCGGCACGCTGATCAGCAGCGGTTCCTTCGACACATCGAACCACATCAGCGAATACAGCGTGTCCACGTTCGCCCGCGTTACATCCGTGAAAGTCGCGTCAGGAAAAGCTGGCACATTCGCAAACCGGTTCATCGGCGCCCTGGCGAACTGCTGAGTGTCGGCCACATTGGTGGCGATCCGGCGCGTCGTTTCCATGAAAATGAGCGGATAGGCGTAGATATAGGCACTCGTCGCGATGTCACCGATCAAATCGGCAGGAACAGCGCTAGATGTTGCAGCAGCCGCCTCCGCGTTGGCCCGCCTGCCTGGTTACGGGGACAAAGGCCCCGCCCATCAGCGCCGAAGCCGCGAGCAATGAGCTACCGTTCAGCAACACATCGCGGCGCCTGACGCGATTGTTCGAGAGTTCGTGTTGGGCGGTTTTCAGATCAGCGGGATCGTTACTCACGGGCCTCTCCCACGGTGAAGGCGCACGGGGCCGCCGGCGCACACGAAACAACCACATTATTCGCAGCGCTGACGACACCATAAGTTATCAGGTTGCGGCAACCCGAGGAAGTGGACCGTCTGTCGTTCGCCTTGCTGAATGGGTCTGGATCGGGTGTTCGGGCATCAGTTGAATTGCGGTCGCGATAAGCCCAGCGGCGCATTAACTATCGCGTCTTTCGTTACCCTCGCGAATGCCAGTTGAACATTTTGTGATAAAAACAAAGTGAGCGGGAGAACCAAGGTCCGCGAACGGAAGAAATACAAAAACGCTAACCCGCGCTAGTGCGCCGCCATGGCCTCCTCTATCTGGAACCTTTCGGGTAGACGCGTCTCGGCACGAGGGATGAGTTGAATTGCTAGTGGATGGCAGTCTTTTGAGCCATGAGACGACGTACCTCGGCGATTGCCGTTTTGGTTCCACGCTTCGCTATGATCATTAGGCTAAAGTTTCCACAGTCCTCGCCCGCACAAGCAGAACACCGGTCCAATTCGGCCAGCTCGCTAAGAAGTTCATCCAGCTTGTACTGAAGCTCTTCCATGACTTGATCTCCGGATATTGGTTGGGTTCTGCCAGATGCCACCCTCTCAAAATGGTGTAGAGGCTTTTGTGTTTCCCAGCCTGTTCCATAGGGCACGGCAAACGAACGGCTTCGTTGTCGGCACATTCAGTGAGCACAGCGCGGGAAACGGTTAGGCGGCGGTAGCACGCACCTTGGCGTCTTCGATCTTTCGATCGCTGACGCGACGCTGAAGGTGCTTGATGAGTTCGTCACGGTCCCAGCGGAGCGTATTCGGGCCGCCACGTATCTGCGCCGATGAAAGTTAGCAGGCTGTCACGGTTACCGGTCCGGCAGCCATGTCCGACCAAGCGGGTCTGTTCCCTAGGGAACAGCCCAACCTGACGAAAGCGGGCTCTACGTCGCCCGACTAGGCGGTTTCGTGAGGAAGAGCACATGATCGGCGATTTCTCACTCTGGTTTATTCTCACCTTGAGCTGCCCCTTGCTGCTCGTCGGCGGGGCCCTCGCCTTGGCCATATGGGCAGCGAGACAGCACGACCCACAGTCGGAACTCATCCAAAGATTGGCAGGAAAATAAGAGGCGCGTTGAGGGAACAGCGTGACGTTCAGAAGCGGTTTGAAAGCCGACCGTCAGGTATCATCCCCAAGTACCGTTTTGGAGCTCCAGTCCGATGCAGAAATGCGGTGGCAATCTGAGCAACAGGAGTAAAGCCATGCCTGCCAAAGTCACCGCCGCTGAACGACGCGCTTTTAACGACGGTCTCCAAGCAGCTCTCTTAGCGATCTACGTAGAAAAAGCCGAAGACTCTCCTCTATGCCCCAATGCCGACAATGACGTGTGTCTGGGGTGTCAGAACTTACCTAAGAAGCAAAAACAAATGCTCGCTCGGATCAAGGTACTCAAAGAGGGCGCGTAATGCCTATCTTGCGACGGTCACGGGGCAATGCGCACGACCGATAACGTCGCTTGAAACGGAACCCAACATCAGCCGCGCCACTCCGGAGGAGTAATTCACCGGATGCGAGAGACGCAGGCCACAGTGTCCTCGAGCGTTTAGGGCCGCTCTTAATGTGGCCGGCGTCTGTTTCCTCTTCACGCAGCGCCGCCCGATTGGGAGCCAGACAGGTCTCCCTGTCGAAGCTCCCAACGGGGCACCGGACCGGTCGCGCCTATGCCGACGCTTCGTCCGGCCCAGTAGCGCGCAAAACGAACGCACCCAACACTCGAGGGCTCCGTTCAGGAGGTTTGCGCACAGGACGGCCAGGGCTGGGCTCCCCCGAGCCACTTAATGCGCTGGCCCCGGGACCATTGCCGGTATCGACCTCGCGATGCATCCCCGGTTTGGGGGAGAAATCAACAATCGCGGACGGCCGCGGGTTTTCTCGGACCTGCATCGTTCGCCTGCGGCCGGGTGGGCATCTCCCTCCTGGCGGCCGCTGCGGCGGTCGGAGGCGTTCAGGCATAAAAAATGCCGCCTCGTCAGATGACGGGCGGCTCGGTCAGTCAGAGTGATGGTGACGAGGATCAGGCGGCAGCAATATAGAGCAGCTGGATCAATCAGACGAACCAATAGCCCTTATGACGGAGGTCGTTTGTTCAGGTAATCCGCCCGTCTGGGCTATTGCCCGATACAATCCCGGACCGATACACATGCCTTAGCCCCAAATTGAGGTGTGTAAGGATGATCGCATTCCGCAGCTTTGATGACGGTGAAATGTTGAGGCTGTATCGGAATTTTGAGGAGTTAGGACTTGATCCGAGCCTCACAATTCCAGGCGCTCCGCATTGCGGGTTTAAAGTTATTGTGCCGGGTGACAAACACGCCGACTGGGCTGATATAGTCGCCGATGCCTTGAAGTGCGTCTGGCCGGATCGAATGATCGAAAGCGTTGCCGTGGGCGAAACGGTGACGCGCTACAAGATCGGCGGTTGCGCACTTGATATGATGCTGGAAGAGGATAGGTCGTTGGCTCATCTATCCCGTAACAATCGAAGGACGGTAACCTCAGTCTGGTTTTCGCCTTACAATCAGACGTAAAGCGGGGCCGGATACAGACTTTTTATTGTGGCCTTTGCCGTCATCATTGATGTCGAGATCTGACAGCACCTTCTGAAGACGCCGAATTTCGAGGAAGCTTGTGCAACCGTTCAACGGCAGGTCAGCGTCATGGCGGTCATGCCTCGGACATGGCGCGCGCTACAAGGCCATGACACCAAAAGCGTACCGGTCCGGGTCCGGGAGTTCCGGTACGGTCCCGGTATTTCCGGCACCTTGCTGGCTATCCGGTCAGTGGCCGGACGGCCCGGGCGCAGGCCTGAGGGGAGAATGATTTCCACAACGCACGGATCGATCCGCGAGCGCCACGGATCGATCCGTGCAGGCAACTAACCTGTCGGTCCGGCGGCAAACCCGGCCCGACCGGCGGCATGCCACCCCTTGGGCGGCCCGTCGGACGGCCCGGGCGCGGATCTGGGAGTTCCGGGCGGCGGCCCAGGGCTAGCCGGTGATCAGGCGGCTAAAGCCGGTGATCATCCGCCTATAGACGGCGACTAGCCGCCTAGCGGCCGTCTAAAGCCTAGTTTGGCGGCGTGGGGAACCGATCCGCGGCGCCTGCGGACCGATCCGCGCGGCGCGGTGTGGCGGCGGCAGGGCACGGCGCCGGCGCCCTGGAGACGCCGTGGCGGGGCGCCAGCCCATACAATTACCGCGCCGACAACGGCCGCGGGATTTCGCCGCTGAATCAACGGGCGGCCGGCAGGGATTTCGCGGGGGGTTTTTGTATAGGGGTACTGAGCACAATTTTGTGCCCAGTGAATCAAGAAACGTCCGCCTCGTCACTCCGACCGTTTCACGGCCTAAAGCGCCGCTTTTTCGGAGGTTTCCGCTCCCCCGTTTCGGGGAGCGACGGCGCCGGCGCACACCCGGTACATTAGACCGGGTAGCAAGTGAACCAAGGAACTTGAACGGGGTGAGTTTCATCCCCACGTAACCGACGCGCCACAAGCGGCGCGGAAAGAGGAGGTGCCGTGCTCAAGGCGATCCTCAGATATCCGGAGTGATCCAGCCAACCAGTCTTCGACTGAATTTGGATCAGGCCGACCCCGGAATATAGGTTTTAGGCCCACGCAGAGATGCGTTCTGCAAGAAAGCCCCGGCAATAATGCTGGGGCTTTTGCTTTTTGCGGCTGGCATCCGATCGAAATGGAGGTCCGCCTTGACCAAATTTTGAACGTGGGCTCGAATTATTCCAGCTCTTGCGGCAGTTGCTTCACCGTCGGCCACCCCATCGCGAGCAATCGAAACTCCACCAGTGCCAGCGCATCCGACTCAATCTCCGCCTCAGTCGGTTCGGCCGCTAAAACTTTCCCGGAACGCCTATTAGCCCATGCTCGACGCGTTCGAATTGGCTTGCGATGGCGCATCGGTGATCTCCCTTCCAGCGCGTGAATGACTTCGCACCTACAACCGAAAAACCCTTACCGGAAACCGCCCACGGCCATTTCAACTTCATCAGTGCTGGACGCCAAAAAATTTAATCGGCGGCCAGCGCGCATTTCTGTTCGATTGGCGACGCGTTCACCGAGCAATGGCGGCTTCGTTTTTCTGGATGCGCTTTCTTGCACGAGTCTCGAGTTCATCGTCAGAGACATCCTGTCGAAGCGCTCGAGCTAATTCCATTTCGAACGTGACGGCTTCTCGCAGCCGTTGCCCCAGCCGTTCCACCAGCGCGGGCTTCACGGCGCCGTTGCGCACCAGCCAGAGCCGGTCGGCCGTCGCCTCGATCAGATGCCGGTCGTGGCTGATCAGGATGACCGCACCGTTGTATTCCATCAACATGGACTGTCGCGGCCGGACGCTGGAGCTGTCCGAGCATGAGTTGCTCGGCCGGCGTCAACTTTTTGCGAATACGCTTCGTTGAAGAAGTACTTGAGGCGCCGCCGCCCAACCTCGATCTGAAGCATGATCGCAAGCTTTGGCTTCCGGGTGCTGCCGCCCACCGTCTCCTTGCCGCCGCACCAATCCGCGCCAGGCCGCCGGCGCGCGTCTTATTTTCAACGATGCCACCATGGAGTTTGCACCGCCGTTCAGTTCATCGCCGGCGCCCTGCACGGCTTCCTGGTGGTTCTTGCGATGGGCGCCACACTTGATGCTTCGCCGCAGCACGATCGATCCACACGGAAGAGGCCCGTAGCGATCGACACCTCGGCCCGGTCCCGCCGGATCTCAGCGGCGATCATCTCGGCGATCAGCGCCTCTCGAAACACATCTCTGCGCTTTCTCATCGCAGTTAATCCCATGACGCGTGCACGTGTGAAGGTCGCGTTCTGCGGCACCCCTCGGTTGGACCGGGGTGGGTTCGTAACTCAAGCCCCAGTGCTATCAGGGAGCCGCGGTTTCGGTAGAAAGATGCCGAAACCTACCCTAGCCGATGACGAGGGGTGGCGATCAACCACGTGGGCGTGACGACCACCTGAAGTCGATACTGACAATGTCAGTGTCCTTGGTGAACGCGGCGTCAGTGCTTCTGATGCTTTTGGTTCACGGTCTGCCGATGCTCTTCGAACACACGTACAGCTTCATCGCCGACTCCGCCTGATGTGCGCGAGCCATAATGGTGTTCCGTCGGCATAGAAGTCCTCCGCGGCCGCCTTGATGGCCGATCTGGACGCGGTCTCTTCGACTCGGTGCTCCTGTTTGTCTTTGTACTCAGCAGGAAGAGGTTTTTCATCATGAAGACAAAAGCGGTGCCAATAAAATGGCGCCCCCAGATTGACGCCAGCGGCGCCAACGTCTTCCCAGTGTGCGCGAGCCAAGTGATAGGCATCGTCGAGCGCCTCCCCGAAATCCGGATGCTTGTCGGCCCACTTCTGCATCGTCGAAACCCGACGCCCAGCGCTCGAGCGATTTGCGCAGGGCTGAGTTCCTTTGCGGCCAGAGCGCGACCTTGTCGCCCATCGCCGCATCGTACGACGGCGGCCGAGGCCGGGGCCCGCGTTTGGCCTTCGATGCTTTTCTTCGCGGCTTTCGCCGATTTTTTCCTGCTCATTGGAGGTTCACCTTCGGCCGGTGAGATGATCAAATTGATCGGCTCAACACCGTGACGTCGTGCTCTTGCTTGTCGCGATGATCCGCCGCGGAACGTGTTTCATCGGAGGTGAACCGCAGAGTTGAAGCGGACGACCATCGACATCCCGACCATGCCGGCGTCTTCCCCAAAAGGCCGTCGAGCAGGAAGTAGCTCTCGTCGACCGCGGCTTTGAAGTCTGGGTAGTGCCGGGACCAGTTCGCCCATTCGGTATACGAAGTCTTGAGGCGCTGAGCGAATCTGCGCGGGGCTTTTGCCTTTACGCCCGAGGTCCATCACACGCCTGCAAATCGCCAGGTGGTTGTGTCGTTCCACTATCGTCGGCGCTCTGGCGCTTGACGACCTTGCCTTTCGGCTTTCTGGTTTTTCCGTTTCACGTGCGGTCTCCATCGAACGTTCGGATATCGGGCGGACGGTACAACTAGTACTGCTCTGCGGATTCAATAACGATACGATCGTCATTCGTCGGGCGCTTCGCGGCTCCCATGATCGTCGCGCGTTTCCAGGCTTTGCGCTCCCGGGAAGGCCTCGAGGAAAGCCGACACCTCATTCGTCGGGTTCCTGCCGTGAGACCAGGCATACGCGCGGCTGGGTCTAACACGCGCATTCGGGCTTACCCGCTTGTGCGACTTCGAGAATCAGGAGTTTCGCTTCGAAGGGTTAGCATTCCTGTTTATTCCCGAGCGAACGTTGGATCGCACTGGCCCGTGATGCCGTGTGAGGCTTCGCCTAATCGGTCCTCGAAAGCTAGTGATGCGCCCTTGGACCACCCGGATCGCAAAATGAGCCCGCCCCTGTAAGAGCTGGGCGGCTATCAGGGCCCCGCGGCTCAAGGTCTCTTCGACCCCGCCTTCGAGCGCGATGCCTGTGGCGTCGGCTTCATTGCCGACTTGAAGGGCAGAAAGTCGCGTAAGCTCATCACCGACGCTGTTGGGATGCTCTGCAACCTCGAGCACCGCGGCGCCGTTGGCGCCGACCCCTGGCCGGCGACGGCGCGGGCATTGTATCGATCCAGATTCCGCATGTCTTCCTCAAGGAGAAATACCGGAAGGCCGAGCTCGCGCTGCCGGAGCCCCAGCCGATCAGCAGTCGGTGCATATCTACATGCCCCAGGACGAGCGCTTGATGGCGCATTGCGAGAGGGTGCTGAGCACAAATGCTGAAGGAGCCAGGGCCTCGACGTCCTGGGCTGGCGCACGGTGCATCAACAACTCATGCCCTCTCGCGATCGTGAAGGCCACCGAGACCGTGCGTCGGGCAGGTGTCCGATCGGCCTGTTCCTCGATCACGAATCAGGACGAGTTCCAGCGCGTGCTCTTACATTGTGCGCAAGATCGTTTCGAACGTCATTCACGAGGCCTACAAGGGACGCGACATCGGCCACTACACCGTGTCGCTGAACGCGCACGCTAGTCTACAAGGGCATGTTCCTGTCGTCTCAGGTCAAGTCTTGCTACAAGGACCTTTCCGACCCGCGGCTGACGTCGGCGCTCGCCCTCGTCCACCAGCGCTTCTCGTCCAGATCGTTCCCCTCCTGGAAGCTCGCCCATCCCTATCGCATCGTCGCCCACAACGGCGAGATCAACACGCTCAGGGGCAATGTCAACTGGATGGCGGCGCGGCAAGCCTGCGTGTCGTCGCCGCTCTTTCGGCCAGGACATCTCGAAGCTCTGGCCCATTTCCTATGAGGGTCAAGTACGACACGGCCTGTTTGGACGAAACACGCTCGAATTCCTGACCATGGGCGGCTACAGCCTCGCTCACGCAGCAATGATGCTTGATACCAGAAGCGTGGGCCAGAGCAATCCGACGATGGATCCAAAGCGCCGTGCCTTCTACGAATATCATGCATGCCTGATGGAGCCGTGGACGGCCCGGCGGCGATGGCCTTCACAGACAGGCGACAGATGGGGCGACGCTCGATCGCAATGGCTTGAGGCCGCGCTATCTCGTGACCAAGGACGACACCGTCGTCGTGCGTCTGAGTCGGGCGTGCTGCCGGTCAAAGAAGAGAATATCGTCACGAAATGGCGGCTGCAGCCCGGCAAGATGCTGCCATCGACCTCGTGAAGGGTCGCATCATCTCGGATGAAGAGCTGAAGTCCGAGATCACCGCGAGCCACCCCTATGAGACGGTGGCTGAAGCGCGCGCAGATCAAGGTTGCCGACCTGCCGTTGCCGACGAAATCGGCGGCGGCGGCCAAGTCGAACGTAGCTACTTCTCGATCTACCAGCAGGCCTTCGGCTACACGCAGGAGAGCATCAAATTCCTGATGGCGCCGATGGCTGAGAAGGGCGAGGAAGCCGTCGGCTCGATGGGCAACGACACGCCGATCTCGGCGCTGTCATAGAAATAGAAGCTGCTTCACACCTATTTCGAGCAACTGGCCCAGGTGACGAACCCGCCGATCAATACCATTCGCGAAGAGCTGGTGATGAGCCTCGTGTCGTTGATCGGACCGAGGCCCAACATCCTGGACATCGACGGCACCTCGAAGGTCAAGCGGCTCGAGGTCTCCCAACCCATCCTGACGAATGAGGACCTCGAGCGCGTGCGCCGAGATCGGCCAGGTGCAGGACAATCATTACTCTTCCGTGACGATCCGACATCACCTCTCTGTCGAGAAGGTACAGCAGGTATCGGGCCCGCACTGCGTTGCGTGTGCGCGGAAGCC
>CAVPYR010000023.1:0-206655 GCA_963710005.1 uncultured Alphaproteobacteria bacterium | reverse complement strand
ATAAGAATGTTAGGGCGAGATACATTCTGGCGATTGCCGAATGGCGAGATGGTGCGTCACTGAAGAAGTCGGCGATGGAGCGGGCCGAGTTCGAGAGAGTGAAGGCGGAGAGGGAAACGAGGGCTGCTTCGTTGAGGGTACGAGGTAAGGGGAAGGCGACGGCTGCACGGAACAGAGAAGCAGCGAAGGCGAAGAGAAGGGCAGAAGGATTGCCTGCTACGCCTGAAGTGAATGTCATCGTGCAGAAATACTAAGGAGAACGAAACTTGATTTTCGGACGCGTGATGGTGGCATACGTGATTGCTGCTGTGTCGATTACTGCGAGTGCTGCGCTGGTGCTTTATGATCGGACAGTCTCTGAGAAGTGCGCTCAGTTGCACGTGGCGACGAATGTTGAAATCGGGAATTTTTATAAAATGAAAAATTGAGATCAAGATTTTGAAGGCTGTGAGTTCGAACGGGGAGGTAGGAAGCGTTGACTCACTAACAGTCAGTTATTCAGTAATTCGTAAGGCTTATTGACGGTCGGCAACGAATAGCGCTCTCCGGGCGACTGACATTTCGAGCCTTTTTCGATTTCTTCCTCAATTTGGTGCACGCAAATTTAAATAACATCGATGTATTTTATCATCAGATAATTCGCAGCTTTACGCCCAATTCGAGGATTATTCTGATGTCTCGCATGTGGAATTTGCTCGCAGTTGTTGTGACTATGTTCGCCGTTCCCACAATAGCGGTGCCCGCGTTCGCCAATTCGGAATCCGACGCCGCGTTTGCTCGAGCGCAAAATGCCGAAATCGATGCGTCGATGGCGCGCGTCGAAGCCGTGCAAACCGCAGAGTTCGAAGAGGAACGCAACGCAGAGATCGACGCCTCAATGGCGAAGGTCGCCTTGGTTCGTAGCCAGGAGTACGGCCCGGAGATGAGGGCGAAGGCAGACGCAGATTTCGCCCGCGCACGAAATGCGGAGATTGACGCTTCGCTTGCTGCTGTCGCAAACGTCCGCCGAGACGAGGCTTTTGCCATGGCACGTAACGCCGAGATCGATGCATCCGTTGCTGCAGTAGCCGCGGCGCGACGGAGCAGCGATGTTGCATCAATCAACGACAGGTTGACGACGGGTTCCATCAGGGAAAAGCCCGTTCCATTCGTCACCAGCGTTATTTTCCAACTCGGTCTTTGAGGCGTCGAAGAATAAAAAAAGAGACGCAGATAGCCATGCAAGGCCGCCTGCGTCTTAAACGAATTCTTGGGTAGAACCCGTCACGCATAAGACCGATGGGGTTTTAGCTGCAACCCAGCCGAAGTGGATTTGAAAACTTTTAAAACCTGACGTGTGCTCCTGATTCTTCGCGAAGGGGCGCCGGTCTTTTTTGGGTACGCCTCGATTGAAGCCGGGGGCATCCTTTGGTGAGGCACCGCCCCCCGGTCACTCGCGTAGTCTTCGACGAACACCCATAGACGAAGCGCTGACTAGTGGACCATGGTTCGCTGAGCCAACAAGTTCCGCACCTCAGCAATAGCCTGCTTAGTTCCGCGACGAGCGATGGTCATCAGAGACAGGTTTGCACCGTCCTTATCGTTGCCTGCAGAACAGCGGTCCAACTCAGCAAGTTCGCCAAGGAGCCTATCTAGCTCTTGCTGTAACTCGTCCATTGCAGGCGTTCCCCCGAACGACGTGGTCGTGCACCGAATGCATGACGGACGATAGCGGCTTTTGCTTGGTCAACCTGCCGTTCAGCGCAACGGCAAACGGCGCTTGGAAATCCCCACCACAACGACGTGCTCCACAGTCAGTAGACGCCCTCGTCGCGAAATGCACACAATCGGCGACGTATCCCAGCTGAACAGCAAAGCTGAAAGGCGGGGAACATGAGGACGATTGTTCACGGCTTCAAAACATGGAACGGCTCTACCGATGAAACGACACTACAGCCTCTGAAAAGTACGGAGGAGCGCATCAAGAGCGTAGGTGGCGAAATCATTCCGGGTACTCGGGAAGTTGTGGATACGTCAGACCTTGATGAGTACGGGAGATACGACCCTAATCGACGCCTGGACCGCTAAGAAGGGCAAGCAGAGCTGCGAAGTCTAAGATCGCGCCGAACAGTGACAATACTCGGCGAGAGACGCCTTCGTCGTGGTACAAGACTAGGCTTTTGAAGTTCCGATAAACTTCTTTATGTCAGCCAGCTTGTGGCCAATCCGATGCTCACTTAGCTGCACTGGTTCGGGTAAGCGGCCTTCGGCAACCATTCGCTTAATCGTCGAGACAGAGCAGCCCAGCATCTTCGCGGCTTCGGAGTGAGAGAGAAGCCTCTGTCCTAGCTCCTGTTGCGTCTCGGCTACCAAGTAGTCGCCGAACTTCAGCCAGCTTTCTTCGTACTTCTTGGCGAGCGCTTTGGCCTTCTCGTCCAGCAACTTGTCCAGCACGGGACGAATAGCCTCACCGTATTTCTGGACCAGACGCGCTTCCTCGTGGGCGGGCAAAAGCTTTTCCCGTGCAGTTGCGATGCGTTGTTTGTCCCACAATGCCATGTGTGAGTTAGCTCACTGTGCGGCCCTACCAAACACGCCAGCTCGAAGCTTGTTCGGATCGCGTTCGCCATGATCAGTTAGGTCGAACAAACGCTCGATGATATCGTCGACGTCCATGTTCGGAGACAATAGCGTGGCTTCAGCAATGAGGTCTTCGAGCACGCAGTGGATGTCGTGCAGCTCATCGGAGCTATACGGGCACAATGTCATTTGAAGTCCCCCCGGACGTCGCAATGTCGCGCACGGTACACTGATTTGCGCAGCACCGGCTCTTCACGTTTTCAGCGGATGGCACCAAAAGGGTCGGTGGCTTGCCCAAAATCGGCAAGCGGGGAAGGGTTCGGAAATAGGGGGTTTATCGCACTTGATGTGCTAGTGATGTGCTAGGTGAAGCATTCTAGCCATCAAAGGTGTGGCAAATTTTGAAGCGGAACGCTGCCAACAAGATACTGATTTTATTTGATTTTACGGACTTGGTGCCGCTTGAGTGACTCGAACACTCGACCCCGTCATTACGAATGACGTGCTCTACCGGCTGAGCTAAAGCGGCCTAAGTACCAGTAAACGTTAAAGAAACTAGCTATTTTTCGTTTGTTAGTCCGTACACACATTCGTCTAAATAGCACGCCCGTAGCACAGAATGCCTTGTAACCCCCCTGATTTGCCTCGTCCAAACTCGCCCGTGCAAATCATGGTAGGCTACCGTCGCGCCAAGAGTTCAGCGTCCTAGCGCACACATCCCTTCGCCGCAAGGTACAAAGGACGCTCAGCATGGCCAACGGTGCCGCACGTCGCTCTCCCGTTCTACAGGCCGCACAAGCCTTGATGACACTCAGCACTGTCGGGAAAGGCAAGTCCGCCCGTCCTGTCATTCGTGTTCTCATGTCTGACGGGCGAACCACTGAGTTTGCTGAGCGAGCTATCGTCATCCCTGAAGGTGGCCCCGACGAAGCATCACAACAGGTCTTCGCGCTTCTCATCAATGGCAACGGCGAAGTGTTCGTGCATCCAGACGGTCAGCCAGCAGTGATCGCTGTACCAGCAGTGACGCTTGAGTCGGCCCAAGACGGGAATAGGATGCTGACCCTTGCTGAAGTCGCCAAGCACAGTAGCACCAGCCTCGCGACCATTCGCAGAAGGATCGAAGACGGGACACTGCCCCAGCCCACCGCAAATCTCGAAGCGCCGTGTCGCCATGCCGCTTTCAGCAGTGAAGCGTTGGCTGGACTCGCGCTAGTTCGTGTCAAGTCGAGCAGCCATCTACCGGTCAAGCATTCCACTGCTCAGCACGATCCAGGACTCATTTAATCGGTTGACGGCCACGGCGCTCTGTTTGCCAGAATATCGCCAATCGGCTGCCGCTTCGATGGATATGCACATGAATCGGTGCGATCCGCTAAAAACGTGAAGAGCCGGCGCTGCCCAAATCGGTGTATGATACGCGACACTGCATTGGGTCCGGGGGGACTTCAAATGACATTGTGCCCATATAGCTCCGACGAGCTGCACGAAATACACCGCGTGCTCGAAGAGATAATCGCGGAAGCAAAGCAATCGTCGCCGAACATGGACGTAGACGACATCATCGAGCGCCTGTTTGATCGGGCCGACCAAGGTGAGCGCGATCCGAATAAACTTCGCGCTGCGGTATTCGGACGAGCGCGTAGAAGCCAACCGCCCGACGTGATCTGGTGTCGCCATACGCTGCGCAAATAAAAAGCGAGGCTGTCAATCACGACAACCCCGCCTCGTATTACTGATTAGTGCACTGGTGGCCCCACTCCTGCCATTGCGGCTGCGTCATGCCTTGATGGTCATCTGGTTTGACATGCCAGCCGATCGCCATTTCTCGCAAGCATCTTCCTTTCCGCGATAGCGTCGGCCCCTACATCGGCCTTCGACCCTTCACGCGACTCTCTCGCCGGATACCGTTGTAGGTGCCTTCGCGCGCGGTACTAATCGGTGCACCTTTGTGCTCGCAGATCCCGCCAAGCCTGAACACCCGCGCACAGCACAAGAACTTAAACGTCGCAGACGTGTAGTCCCGGATCAACTGAATGGACGCCAATACGCTGTAAATACCAACGACGGCTCCCCACCGAGTTGGCGGGTAGAGCTGACTGTCCTTTCTGTCGTTCTGGCGGTGAGTTCTTATCGACTGATTTGCTCCGCAAGTGAATCCGTTTCTCGCGAGCGCCATAACGAGGGCCGTCGTAGGCTACGTAGCGCCGGGGTGGGTGGCGGGCCAGTAAGGAGGGGGTGGCTTCAATCGAACCGGGGGCAAAAACTGACGGGGTGGGCCGAGCAAATGATCACGAAGACAGGGCGGGTTCTCAACTTTTTGGTTTCACTTTTAAAGTCGAGCCATCGTCCCACTAAGGTTGCATCTGAAACTAACCCCCGGCCTCTTCTGAGAAGCCCGCCCCCTCGATCTCGCAGCCTTCAAATTCTCGATCTCAATTTTCCACTTTATAAAAATTCTCGATTTCAACATTCGTCGCCACTTGCTTCTGAGCGCACGTCCAGCAGAAGCCGATGATGGCGCCCGCTGCAGACCGCCGAAAAGACCAGCGGCGAAATCACCACCGCCACCTGCACTGGGCTGGAATCCCCGGCCCATAGTCCACGATGGCTCAGCTGGCCGCGAGCACGCCTTGTCCCGTCTCTTCGCCTTCGTCGCTTGTCTATTCGTCGCAGCCGTCGCCTTCGCCTTACCTCGTACCCTCAAGGAAGCCGCTCTTGCCTCTCGTTCCGCCTTCAGTCGTACGAACGCGTCTCTTTTGCCGCTCGTATTCCTTCGACGACGCTGTGATCCCGCCACTCATGAACGCCCTCGGTACTTCGCTCGAAGCGCCTTGGGCCTCGTGCACGGAATTCCTCGTCCACAGTGCGCCCGCTCGCCCAAGCCAAAGCCCGCACGAGATTGTAGGTCCCTAAGAGTTCAAACTTGCTCTTCGCAGTCGCCCGTCGCGCTTTGTCGTTCTTGAGAATCGCGGGTTGGTTGCGGGGGATGAACATGTTCTCTGACGCCGGACCCCACTTACGTTCATTCGTAGCGTTCCGCATTGCATAGCGTTCTGCTCTGTCTTTGTCGGTGATCGTATCCACTGCCTGCCACGGCGCCTGAGGTTGCGGCACGCCCTGAGCTTCCATCTGTTTGACCCGCTTCGAATACGAGGGACCACTTCGACAGTTCTCAAATGGCGTACGTCGCCAGTCTCTGTTCTCGTCGAAGGCTACGGTCGCCATCAGCTTCCGCCATCCCTCGTGTTTTGCGACACGTAACTTAATTGCTTGCCATCTGATGTTCGCGATTACGATCAGTTGGACGCGCATTGAGCACGGAGTGCAAGACTGATCTCTCAATCGAACGGTCAGTTCCACAACTCATTGCGGCGCTGAGGCATGGCAGCTCGTCTTGAACGCCTCGCAGTCGGCCGCTTGATATCGCCGCGGAGCATTCCATGAAACGCGTTCTTCTAACCGTGGCCGCACTCGGGCTTACCGGCACTGCCGCGCTAGCAGACCAAATCGATCGTCGCGAAATACGTGAGTTGGACCGCATTGAGCACGGAGTGCAAGACGGATCTCTCAATCGACACGAGACAGCACAACTGTTGCGTGGCCAAGAGCATGTGGATCGTCTTGAACGCCTCGCCAAGTCGGACGGCTATGTATCGCCGCGTGAGCGGTTATCGGATTTGGCGCGCACAAAATTATCAGAGCCGCCAGATTTGTCGTGATCGCCACGATTGGAATTAGGCGAAGGCCTGGCGCGGATAATATGCGTCCAGGCTTATCATCTGCTCAAGGTCGACCGATTAAAAGCATCGCGCACACCAGCAGTGGCGACCATAAGGGCCGCAGCCGCACACCCAATGACGACCTAGTCCACAGCGAGGTCCCCAACCTATGCACGCCGCCCGTTGTACAAGTGAAGGCGGGAAAGATTGCGGTCCAACAGCAGCTACAGAACTTGCCGGGTCCGCTTGAGCTTTTTAAATTTGGCTTGTCATCAGGCCGACAGACAATGCCGCAAGCATCACGGTCAGAAGCATCACGATTTTTCGCATACGTTCCTCCCAAGTTATTCCCTTCAAAACAGTTGGAAGGTATCGCGACGTGTACTGCAAATCTGCTTACGGAAAAGTAAGTGCGCTCGTCATCTCCAGGCCAAATTGAGTATTAGTCTTTTGTGGCGTTGGAGAATTCTCCCCTGGGCGCACACCCATTGGCTCTATGCGCCGCGGCGCGAACGGAAGCGAAGTGAGCGCGATCGAGAACACCTGACACGATACGCTCGGTCTCCTGCCAATCGTTTTGTGTTTATGAAGTCGTCGGGGTGGGGGCTGATACTACTGCGCGACCTCTAGGCGGAGGATGACGTTGTTGACGAAAGTCACCCGCACCCTCCCGGATGGGACCGCCATGTGAGGCCGTATTATGGAAGCCTGGTGTTAAAACGTAATCGCTGTAGGTGAAGTCGGTGGCCGCGCAGGGTGAAGCCTTCCAGCCTATGACCCTCGTACGGCATCGGCACGAAATCGGTGACCGGGCCTTCTGTCACCTGAAAATGTCCACCCTTTAGGTTGTCGAGGGTGCGCTGATAAAGTGCGTAGTTGTTGACGATGACGTAGCCGCCGATGAGCAGCGGCGCGACAAACAAAATCCAAATGTCATTATACAACGATCGTGTTGCTTTCTCATTAGAAGCAGGAGCAACAAACACCATGCGCTTACCACGAGTATCCCGGAGATGATGAAGAAGGTATTGTAAGCGGGCATGCCAGAAGCTGGTTCGCCGCGTCGACCAAGGAGCGTGTGTGCACTTCCTTGAACGCCATGGGGCATAAGGCGCTGCATTAGATCCGGCAGGAAGACAACCAGCGCTCCCACGGCGGAGATGATGAAGAAGGTATTGTAAGCGGGCTGCCAGAAGGGCTACATAGCGGCTGCGGATATTGAATTATTTGTAAATTGAATCGAAGCCGAAGATCACTTTTGCTTCGAAGACCGTATGGGTTCGCCGCGTCAGAAGACCGTATTGGCCGCCGAGCCTACCGTGCCGCCTTTTGCATACGCCTCTGAGCCGCCTTCTTACATTTTCCTTATTACTTTTTTAAATATTCCTTTTCATCACACAACATTATTTCTACCATACTTACGCGTCATCGAGATTCGTATTTTCTATACTGTCGTTAGACTTTCTGCTTGACCCCAAAAATTACTAAAACCATAACCCAATTCTACTTTACTTTATTTTCTTTTTCTACACTTCCAATTCCTTTTATTTTTTCACCATATTCTTTACTCATTTTATCACTTATTACCATTTTTATTAATCACATTATACAAACAATTAAAAACTTTCACACATTATTTTTAATTTTTTTATTCTCAATTTTATATATTCTTTTTATTATCTTTTATACTAATTTTATTTTCAATTATACACCTCATACATTTTAACAATCAAAACTAATTCCTGAGCCGACATTGTCGGGCGAGATCGCTTTTGGAAAGCTCCGTTGCGGTTATGGCTGACGTTTAAAGCGGTCGCAGTTCCTGACGTGACGTCGGCCGATGCGGAAGGCGAAGTCACCGAATAGCAAAGCGCTTGGCCACGTTAATTTCCGCTGCCAAGTAAAACAAAAGGCCCACGTGGGGCCATTGAAAAGACATTACGAATGACGTGCTCCACCAGCTGAGCTAAAGCGGCTTTTTACTTCGGCGGATGGGTATCCCGCTAAGAGGCGCGAGTGAGTTTTCTCGCGGATGGGTATCCCGCTAAGAGGCGCGAGGGATACTCTGGCGAGAATTGCAAGCGCCCGGCAATCCCCTTTGGTTCGGCCCGCCGCTCGCAATTTTCGGGTGCTTTAACGGCCGGCCGGCGCCCTCATCTAGTTGACCGAGCGAAAATTCGCCGCGCCACGGGTTGTTCCAGCTCGGGCTCGGGAGATTCGGTTCCCGGATCATCCGGCGCCCTCGGCGTCACATAGAGTTTTGAATCTCCCTTTTGGGTCAGCGTGCGTTCCGGCGCCAGAACCTTTGTCACGGTAGCGGCTTCATCGGCTGCCACCACGGGACGTGCCGCGCCGTTGACGCTTCCTGCCGGAAGTTGATCTTTCGAGCCCACTGCGGAGGCGTTCGGCTTCACCGTGACCGTTACTGGCTCGGCCTCGACGACCTCAATTTTCTCGCGCTCCGGCTGCTTGCTTTCCGGCCGGACGGGGCTGCTGGGGCCGGCAGCCGGAGCAGAATGGACCGCCTCAGCGGCCGTCGCCACCGGCTTCGGAGCGATGGCGATGAGTTCCTCGATCTTGCTGGCCAGAATCTCACTTCCCTTGCCATCGCTCGTTTCAACCGGCACGCGCCATTGGAAGGCATCGAGACGTCCATCGATGGGCGAGATCGGCTCCCAATGATCCGAAATGACGCCGTCGGCCATCCAGACCGGGTCGCGGGCCGCGTTCATCGCCCGAGCCAGCCATTCGCGCACGCGCCCCTTCTCGCCGTTCTCGCCGGCTTCGATGCGGGCCATCAGCATCGCCACGCGCTGCGTGAGGCGGTCGGTAAGAAGCGGATCGAGGGCGCGACGAGCCTCGTCGTACATGCGAGCTTCCGTCGCCGTCGTGGCAACCGCGATGGGGCTCTCAATCGAATGCGGATTGAGGGCTGCCAACTGCCGCACCCGATCGAGCCGGTCGCGCGTGCTGTCGCCGGTTCGGGCATAAGCATAAACGGCCGCGAGGTCGGGATGCGGCGATTTCGTCCAGGTCTTCTGCAGCACCTTTGCAGCCTTGCCGGTGTTGCCACGCGACGCGAGAATTCGCCCTGAAAGCGCCGCCGCCGGTACGAGGTCCGGTGCGAGCGCATGGGCTTCGAGCGCCCATGCCAGCGCCTTGTCCGGAGCATCGTCTTCGGCCCCGACGGCCCTTGCCGCTAATAAGACGGCGCGCTTGCGATCGGCGGCAGGCTTGGCGATATGGCCGCCCTTTTTGGCGTGTTCGAGCGTCGCCAGCGCCGCGGTCCAATCCTTTTGCTTGCACTGTTGTTCGAAAAGAGCGTTCGACGACCATCCGAGTTTGGGATTGGCTTTGAGCGCCCGAGATGCGAATTGCCGGGCAGCTTCGCCCGCGCCCTCACGCTGAGCTTCAAGGAAAAGGCCCCTGAGGCCGAGCTGCTCGGTTTCCGGCGAAGCCAGCATGGCCTCATAGATCCGGCGCGCGGCAGCGCGGTCGCCTGCAAGCTCGGCGGACTGCGCACGGAGAAGATGCGTCAAAGGCTCATGCGGCAGCGTCTTCCTCGCCTGCAGCGCAAAGCGCGAAGCAAGCGCACTGTCACCCGCGCCGATAGCTATGAGACCGCCGGAAAGGGCATCGAGCCCTTTCTTCTGCCGCTGCCTCATCATGCGATGGCCGATCGCAGCCGGGCTATTCCAGAGTGCGTGGAACACCGACCATAAGAACACGACCGACGCCACAACCGCTGCCAGGATCATCACCGCGCGAAAAACCGACGTCTCAACGTCGTAGCCCTGCCAAACGATCTGTAGGGTTCCTGGCCGGTCCTCAAGCCACGCAAGACCCGAGGCGATAAGAGCGATCGAGAGCAGATAGACGACGAGGCGCACCATGACGCAAACCCTTTAACTGGTTAAGGCAACGGCTTTGCCGGTTGCTGAGAGCCGGTCGCAATGGAAGACTTGAGCTGAGATTCAAGGTTGGCAAGTGCGGTATCGACACTCACGCGCGCCGCAACCTTGTCGAGGAACGGTCGCGCCGCGTCCTGTGCCTTCGGTGAAAGATCCTTCGCCGCTTCCAGAATGTCCGGCAAACGTCCGTCATTCAGCGCGACTTGCATGCGACCGACGGTGGCTTCCGTGCTTTTGTCGTCGGCCTTGAGATCGATGCGGCGAACGCGGACAACGGATTTCGCCCCGGCCCAAAGGCGATCGACGACGCTCGCATTCTCAGGCTCTGTGTCGGCATCGATAGCGCTATCGGCGGCGGTATGGAAATCCTTCGTCAGGTCGGCGAGAGAGGGAACGCCGGTCTCCTGTAATTTTTCAAGTGCCGACAGATCGACCTGGTTGCCCGCGACCTTCTTCACATCAGCGAGCTGAGCCGAGAAATTCTGGCCGCTGTCGAGTGCACGCCTCAGATTCTGAAGTTCGAGCGCGAGGACGACGCGCTCGGCGCTTTCCTTCCGCGCCGCATCACCCTGAACGACATCTTGTACGCTCTTCTCAAGCGCCGCTGTCCGATCCGAGAGAGGCTGAACCGCGGCGGTAATGTCGGCCGGCTTGGCGGCCGCTGCTTTCAGACCTTCAAAGGCCGTCTTAAGATTTTGCGTCTCGTCCTGAGCGAGCTTCAGATTGGCGGCTACGTGATCGGTCGCAGTCTTGACAGCACCGATTTCTTCTTCGAAACGCACGCCATCTGTCTTCAATCCGGCGACGTCCTTATCGATGCGTTGCGTGCCTGCACGCGCGGCTTCGCTGGCTTCCGCAGCCGATTGAATACGCCCCTCGACGTCCTTCGCGACGCTCTCGCGCAAAGCGGTGAGCTGCGTCGCGAGGCTGGTTTCGAGATCGGAAACTTTGCCGGTCAACGCCGCGAGTTGTTCGATGCGATTGGCGTTTGGATCGTTCACGCCCGCCTCTGCCAGCGCCTTGAGCCTGTCCTCGACCTTGCCGATGCGCTCGATGAGCTGCGGCGAGCCGGCATCCGACGCTGCAGACGCAAGCGCCGCCTTCGTTTCCGCGACGAGACGGCTCTGGCTTTCGGTGATAGCGGGGATCTTCTGCGTCTTCTTTTCGAGATCGGCGAGCCGCGATTCAATACCGGTCAAATCCGGCGCGGCGGGAGGGCTAACGCTCTGGCTTTTTTCGACCGCCGCCAAGCGCTGTGAGAGCTCCGCGGTATTGTCTCTTGATCCCTGCAGCCCAAGTTGCGGCAGCGCCCATTGATAGGCCGATAGCGCCAGAACCCCGCCGACGACGCCGGCGGCGAGATGGCTGAAGAAGCCGCCACGCTTTTGAACGACGACCTCGGCGTCGTCGTTCGCCGCGCTGGCAGTCGAAGCCGACGATGCGGATGCGCTGGATGCAGCCTTCGGCTTTTCGCTTTTTGAAGAATCCGATTGCATCGGCGCCTCGCTCCTCGGTTCGCTAGTGTCGCCTGTGGCCGCCGCGTACGACCGTGCGGCTGCGGGACGGGGCACTTCGGCACCGGAGCTCGAACCCGCGGAGGAAGAGCTGCCCTTCACCGATGAAGGTTTGATTTCGGTCGCTTTGAGGTCGAGCGTTGCATACGGCCGCTTTCCGGCGCCCGCGTTCGAACTCGATTTATCATCTGCCATCGGAGCTTAGGCCTCCATACGAAACTCACGTATGCCATCCGATCCGGGTTAACAGTCCGGGCCTTTCTGGCGAAAATTTATCGGTTAAGAAGCTCTGTCGCCGGGGCATCCAACCGGGCTAGCCGCGCCTTATTACTCCGCTTTCGAATTTGCCGCGAGACGTTTTACGAGAGCAAGCATTTCTTCGAGATTAGGATGTGAAGCGACGGCGACTTTATCGGCTTTTCCCGGCTGGCCCAAGGCTTCGGCCACGCGCTCGGAAAGACAAAGATAGCTTACCCCGGAAAGTTGTACTGGTGGCGACAGAAGGGCAACGAGCCGCGCCCAGGTTTCGGCCGTGCGTGGCGACATCAGCGTGACGGCGTCGATGCTCCCCGTTTGGAGCGCTTTGATGACGTCTGGAGGCAGGGTTTCGGCTGCAACCGACCGGTAGGCCATAATGGGCGTGACGTTAATGCCCGCATTGGCCAACTCGCCCTCTAAGTCGAACGCAACCACGTCGCCTCTGAGATAGATCAGACGGCTTTCGGCTCCCCACCCATCGGACACGACAATAGTTGCGAGATCGGCGGCGGCTCCCGCCCCTTCGATAACTTCTTTGAATCCCATGTTCCGCGCCATCGCAGCGGTCCCCGGTCCGACGACGTAAATCGCCGTTTTGATCGCAGAGGGCAGCACGGGCGACGCGGATAATGCGGCCAGCGCATTGCGGCTCGTCGCGATCAGCGCCGTTGCACCCTCCAGGATTTCCTCGGGAATGGCGTTCGGCACGATCTCGATGAGCGGAGCCAGCGTTACGCGACAGCCAAACTCTTCGATCCGCGATTTGAACGGTTCAGCATCTTCGATGGGACGCGTGACGAGAACGTGCATCAAACGTTCGAACGGACAAGAAGGGCCGCGTCCGCCTTGTTCAAGATCTCATCGGCAGCCGCAAGTCCGAGATCGCGGGCATGTTCGACCGCACCGTCGCGAAAAACGTCATAGCCCTTGAGGCCATCAGGCGAAAGAATCTGCCCGCGGAAGTTCAAGCGGCCATCTTCGATCGCGGCGTATCCCGCGATCGGCGTACGGCACGAGCCTTCGAGGCGGACCAGAAACGCCCGCTCAGCAGTGACGGCCAATGCCGTTACAGCGTCGTTCAACGGCGCGATAAGCGCGGCCGTCGTCTCGTCTCCTTCGCGAATTTCCAGTCCGATAACGCCTTGCGCCACCGCCGGCAGCATATGATCTATTGAAACCGGCGCCGTAACCCGATCCTGAAGCCCAAGCCTCTTCAGACCGGCGACGGCGAGAAACGTCGCTTCGGCGACGCCGTCCTCGAGCTTTCGCAGCCTCGTCTGCACGTTGCCGCGAAAATCGACGACCCGAAGGTCGGGCCGGGCGTTGAGAATTTGCGCCTTCCGTCGCAACGAGGACGTTCCGACGACCGCGTTCAAAGGAAGTGCGCCGAAATCCGCATGCCGCAACGAAATGAACGCATCGCGCGGATCTTCGCGCGGCAGCACGGCTTCGATGACGAGGCCGTCGGGAAGCACCGTCTGCATATCCTTCATCGAATGGACCGCCACATCGATTTCTTTCGCGAGCAGTGCCTCTTCGATTTCCTTCGTGAATAGGCCCTTGCCGCCGATTTCGGACAACGGCCGATCGAGCACCCGGTCGCCCGTCGTCTTGATGACGTTAATTGTGACGGCAACTTCCGGCAGACCATGCGCGGCAACGAGCCTTTCCTTGACTTCGTGCGCCTGGGCGAGGGCCAAAGGCGAGCCTCGGGTCCCGATGCGGATGCGGGTCGCTTGCAAAAAGGTTTCTCCGGATGCTAGGCGGGGCACTCGGGCCCGGATGCCGGTAAATTCGGGCGATAGTAATGCTCCAAAGGGGCGCGGATTCCAACCTCGCGCCGGCAAGTTCCTGAACAGATGGTCCAGTCTCCCGATTTTGCGCCCTCTTCCATGCTGGTTCTAGGCATCGAGACGAGTTGCGACGAGACAGCCGCGGCGGTCGTCGCCCGCGATACGGCGGGCGCGGGGCGCATCCTGTCCAATGTCGTGCTTTCGCAATTCGACAAGCACGCGATCTATGGCGGCGTCGTGCCGGAAATCGCCGCACGCGCCCACGCCGAAAGCCTCGACTATCTCGTCCAGGCAGCGCTCGACGAAGCCGGAACGGCCTTGAAGGATCTATCGGCGGTCGCGGCTTCGGCGGGGCCTGGTCTCATCGGTGGACTGATCGTCGGAGCAACGAGCGGAAAAGCTCTGGCGCTCGCAACCGGCATCCCATTCCTCGCGATCAATCACCTCGAAGCGCATGCCTTGACGGTCGGCCTGACCGACGGCGTTCAGCCGCCGTATCTGATGCTTCTCGTGTCGGGCGGACATACGCAACTGCTGTTGGTCGAGGATGTCGGCCGCTATCAACGTCTTGCAACGACGATTGACGACGCGCTCGGCGAAGCTTTCGACAAGACAGCGAAGTTGCTCGGGCTTCCGATGCCGGGAGGCCCTTCCGTTGAAAAGGCGGCCCTTAACGGAAATGGCGCCCGGTTCGATCTTCCGCGTCCCATGAAGGGACGCGAAGACCCGCACTTTTCATTTGCGGGATTGAAGACAGCCGTCCGCCACGCCGCCGCAAAGGTTGCGCCGCTCTCGGAGCAGGACACCGCAGATCTCTGCGCGTCATTTCAAGCTGCGGTGTGTGACAGCGTCAGCGATCGCGTCCGGCTGGCCATGCGCGCTGTCCTGTCGCGCTTTCCGCAGACCGGGCATCGGCCCTTTGTCGTTGCCGGCGGCGTCGCTGCGAACAAGGTTCTGAGAACGGCACTCATTGGTGTCGCCAAGGAATTTGGCTTTTCGTTTCATGCCCCGCCGCTTGAGCTTTGCTCCGATAACGGCGCCATGATTGCTTGGGCGGGCGCCGAACGCTTGGCGCGCGGCCTCGTCGATCGGCTGGACGCTCCGGTCAAACCCCGATGGCCCCTCGATGCCGACGCCGCCAAGGCCATCGGCGCGGGTGTTAAGGCCTAGCGGAAGCATCCGTCAAAATGCCGTGCTAAACTGCAGCGTCGTTAATTTCGGGGGGCGCCTTGCACATACGTTCGGTCAGCATTGTCGGTGGCGGCGCATGGGGGACGGCGCTCGCGCAGACATTGGCTCACGGCGGCATCAAAGTCGCGCTGTGGGCGCGCGAGCCCGAGGTCGTCGACGATATCAACGTGCGGCACGTCAATCGCACCTTCCTCCCCGGTGTCAGCCTCGCCCCATCGATCCGCGCCACCGGCGACCTTTCGGCTGTGGCGACGTCGGACGCCATTCTGGCGGTCGTCCCGGCACAGCATTTGCGCGAAGTGGTGGGCAAGCTCGCAAAGCAATTGCCTCCCGATACGCCGGTCATCCTGTGCGCCAAGGGCATCGAGCAATCGACGGGACGGTTCATGGGAGACGTCCTCGAGGAAGCAGCGCCGCAGGTGCTGCGTGCCGTGCTCTCGGGGCCAAGCTTTGCAGCCGACGTCGCGCGCGGCCTACCTTCGGCACTGACCCTCGCATGCCGCAACGAAACTGTGGGTCGCGCTCTGACGGCCGCCCTCTCATCGCGGCAGATGCGTCTCTATTGGTCGAGCGATGTGCTCGGCGCGGAACTGGGCGGCGCGGTGAAAAATGTGCTGGCCATTGCCGCGGGCATCGTCGAGGGCCGTGGCCTCGGCGCCAGCGCACACGCTGCGGTCGTCACGCGCGGGTTTGCCGAGCTCCGCCGCTTCGGCGAGGCGATGGGCGCGCGGCCGGAAACGCTGCTTGGATTGTCCGGGCTCGGCGATCTCATCCTGACCTGCGGCAGCGCGCAGTCGCGTAACATGTCGCTTGGCCGCGCGCTTGGCGAAGGCCGTAGCCTCACCGAGATCCTTGGCGGCAGAGTAGCTGTGACGGAAGGCGTCTATACGTCCGCCGCGCTCGTGCGTCTTGCGCGAGACCGCGGTGTCGATATGCCGATCGCCGAGGCCGTGCACGGTATAATCGAAGGCCGGCTCTTGGTCGACGAAGCGATTACGGCGTTGATGCAGCGGCCGCTGAAGGCAGAAGATTGAGGGCTGTGCGGTCGACCCGCCAGATCCGATAGAGGGACTTCGGATTGGAAAGTGCAACCGGAACGAGATAGTCGGGCGTCTTTCCGTTCACGAGGTCCTCTAACAGCGTGCCCTTCTCACCCTGCGTCGACACCGAAAGCCGATCGAGCGGCTCACAAATGGCGACATAGTCAACGTTTTGCCGTTTCAGCGTGGAAGCGGCGCTACGCGTATCGCAGCGGAAATCATACGCACACCCTGTGAAGCGGCTATCCAGACAGGAAGGGCGTTAGGGGACCGTAAAGCCTAATCCGCCATCGCGGGTACCGAGCCTGAGCAGAGCCGCCCGGCCTTTTGTTCAATTCTCCGCAAATGTCAGCCTTTGTTTACCCATCACCCATAGGCTCCCCTTGGGGGCGAGCCGCTCGAGAGGGCCGTGTCACCGGTGAAGGGCGTTTTTCAGTACGGGCGTATCTCATGTCGCATAGTGAAGTGTTCGTCATCGGTGCCGGACCAGCCGGTCTCACCGCCTCCTATCTTTTGACGAAGCAGGGGATTTCGACAACCGTCATCGAGGCGGACCCCGTTTACGTCGGCGGCATCAGCAGAACTGCCAACTACAAGGATTTCCTGTTCGACATCGGCGGCCATCGCTTTTTTTCGAAATCCAAGGAAGTCGTCGATCTGTGGAAGGAAATTCTGCCGCAGGATTTCATCACGCGGCCGCGAATGAGCCGCATCTACTACGACGGAAAATACTATTCCTACCCGCTTAAGGCCTTCGAAGCACTTGGCAACCTCGGCGTCATCGAAAGCGCGATGTGCGTCATGTCCTTCATGTACAAGCAGGCATTCCCGAACGAAAAGCCCGAGACGTTTCACGACTGGGTTTCCAATCAGTTCGGCGAGCGGCTGTTCTCGATCTTCTTCAAGACCTACACCGAGAAAGTGTGGGGTATGAGCTGCGACGAGATATCGGCCGATTGGGCTGCGCAACGCATCAAAGGCCTCGACCTCTGGTCGGCGATGGCCAACGCGCTCCGCAATTCGATCAAGCCTAAAGGCTTCAACGATGGCACTGCCGCCAACGACGGCGAGATTATCAAGACTTTAATCGACAGCTTCCAGTACCCCCGCAAGGGCCCGGGCATGATGTGGGACGCAGCCGCCAAGAAAACGCGCGCCCAGGGCGGCCAGATTCATATGGGCACGCGGCTCGTCAGCCTGAGTTATGACGAAAAGCAGATGCTCTGGACGATCAAGGCGCGAAAGCAATCGGGCGATTTGGCGACCTTCACATCCCGCCACGTGATCTCGTCCGCGCCAATCCGCGAACTTGTCCACTCGTTCAGCGAAGCTCCCAATTGCGTCGCCGAAGCCGGCAAACTTCGCTATCGCGACTTCATCACCGTTACGCTTGTCGTGAACAAGCCGGATCTCTTCCCCGACAACTGGATCTATATCCACGAGCCGAACGTCAAGGTCGGCCGCATCCAGAATTTCCGCTCGTGGTCGCCGGAAATGGTGCCCGACGACAAGCTCGCGTGCCTCGGGCTCGAATATTTCTGCTTCGAAGGCGACGGACTTTGGGCCTCCAAAGACGAGGATCTTCTCGCCCTTGGTCGGCGCGAGCTTGCGCAGATAGGGCTCGCCCGCGAGGATGAGTGCATCGATGGCTGCGTCGTGCGCCAGAAGAAGGCATATCCGGTGTACGACGACGGTTACAAGCGCAACGTCGAAGCCATTCGGTCCGAGCTTTCCGAGAAATATCCGACGCTGCATCTCGTCGGCCGCAACGGCATGCACAAGTACAACAACCAAGATCACGCGATGATGACCTCGATGCTGACGGTCAAGAATATCGTCGCGGGCGAAATGCTCTACGATATTTGGGATGTGAACGAGGACGCCGAATATCACGAAGCGGGCGGCTCAGGTGCTGAAGAAGCCTTGAAGAGCGTCCGTATGGTACCGACCAAGCTCCGCAAGGCCAGCTAGCGGAATGGAGATGACCTCGCCAGACGAGATCACGTTATCGGCGACGCGCTTTAGCACGACGCCCGCGAATTTTGCCGCGGGTATCGACCGAAAAAAAAGCGGCAACGCAGATTTCGTGCCGCAACTCTCGCGCTACTCCCTTGTCAGCGCTATCGCCCTCGGGGTGGATTTCGCAGCCTATGTCGCGCTCTGCGCGCTCGGCGTCGAAGCCCCGCTGGCAGGAATTGTCGGCTACGCCGCAGGCATGCTCGTACACTACTTCCTGTCGTCGAATCTGGTGTTCGACGTCGCCCGATCGCCCAAATCCGCGGCGCGCCGCCTGACAGAGTTCGTATTTTCCGGCGTGCTCGGCTTGATCCTTACGGGCCTGACCATTGCCGTCTTAACCGAGCATTTCTCACTAGCGCCGCTCGCCGCCAAGATATTTGCTGTACTCGTGAGCTTCACAGCCGTGTTTCTGATCCGGCGCTGGTTCGTCTTTGCACCACTGTCCGATGAACAAAAAGATGCTGAGCGCGCGCTCGTTTACTCAAAATCAGGATCTTGTGACCTAGTTTCCAACCTATCGAGCGGCGCTCCATAGACTGGCAGCCAGTCGAATAGAATTCCAAGGTCGTGTCGCGTCTAAAACCCCATGCTCTCGCAGCATGGGGTTTTTGCCTTTACACTCGACTTGAGCAGCCCGTGCTTTCAGGCTAGCACCATGGCCTTGTATCAAAGGCCCCGCCATGACCGCTTTCTGGCTTCTCAAATCCGAACCCGACGCCTTCTCGTGGAGCGACTTGGTCGCGCGCGGGCCTAAGGGTGAATCCTGGGATGGTGTCCGAAATTTTCAGGCCCGTAACAACATGCGAGCCATGAAGGTCGGCGATCTTGGATTTTTCTATCATTCGAACGAGGGCAAAGAGGTCGTCGGCGTCCTGCGCGTTATCGCGCCTGCACATCCAGAGGCGAAAGACGAAACCGGCAAATGGGAATGCGTTGATGTCGCCGCGGTCGCGCCGGTGCCGAAACCTGTCGGGCTCGATGCAGTCAAGGCAAATCCCAAACTTTCTGCAATGGTGCTCGTCAACAATTCCCGCCTCTCCGTTCAGCCGGTGACGGCCGAAGAATGGAAGGAAGTCTGCAAGATGGGCGACCTCGATCCCAAAAAGCTCAAGGGTTCATGACCGGCCAGCTCGATCCTGCTGATCCGCAAAGCGCCCAACGGTTCATCCTTGAAAATACCAGGCCGATAGCCCCGCCGCTGGTGCCTGAAATTACGCTGCGCCTCGCGGAAGAGTCGCTGCCGATTTGGCAAAAGACCGAAGATGAGCTTGGAGAGCTGAACGTGCCGCCGCCCTACTGGGCTTTCGCATGGGCTGGCGGCCAAGCGGTCAGTCGCTATATCCTCGATCATCCCGAAGTTTGCCGCGGCCGGGCCGTTCTCGACCTTGGCGCAGGCTCTGGGATCTCGGCAATTGCGGCTGCAAAAGCCGGCGCCACACGTGTCCTCGCCGCGGATATCGACAGGTTGGCCCTCACCGTTTGCGCCATAAATGCCAAAGTTAACGCTGTGACCGTTGAAACCACGGACGCCGATCTACTCGCCGGAGAGCCTCCGGAGGACAGTCTCGTGATCGTCGGCGATCTTTTCTACGAGCGGGCGCTAGCTGACCGAGTCTTACAGTATATAGACCGGGCCAAAGCCCGGGGATGCTCCGTCTACATCGGGGATCCCCGCCGAAGCTATTTCCCCGAAGGACGGTTTACCTCCCTCGCCGAATATCAGGTTCCCGTAACGCGAGAGCTTGAGGATTTCGAGATAAAGCGAACGACCGTCTGGCTGGCTTAACGACCGCGGCGGTGCGGGATTGATCTCAATCATTTTGACGGGGGTAGCCTTCCGGCCACCATCGAACATGTTGTGAAGCCGCGCCTGTCAAAGCATAATAAGAGAAATGGCCGCAGCTCAGACGGCCAATCGGAGGAGCGCTTCTATGTCGGATAAGGTTTACGCCGTGCCCCCCCAATGGGCGGAGCGGGCTTATGTTAACGCAAATTCCTATACGGCGATGTATGAGCGGTCGGTCGCCGACCCCGAGGGCTTCTGGTCGGAAGCCGGCAAGCGGCTTCATTGGATAAAGCCCTATACACGAGCCAAGAATACGAGCTTTGCGCCCGGTAACGTCGATATCAGGTGGTTCGAGGACGGTACGCTTAACGTCTCCGCCAATTGCATCGACCGCCACGTGGAAGCGCGCGGCGACAAAGTCGCGATCATCTGGGAAGGCGACAATCCCAACGAGAGCGAGCTGATCACCTATCGTCAGCTTCACGAGCGCGTGCAGCGTTTCGCCAATGTGCTGAAGAAGCACGGGGTCAAGAGGGGCGACCGCGTCACGATCTATCTGCCGATGATCCCCGAGGCAGCCTACGCGATGCTGGCGTGCACGCGTGTCGGCGCCATTCATTCCATCGTGTTCGGCGGCTTCTCGCCCGATAGCCTTCAGAACCGCATCGAAGACGCCAACTCAAAGCTCATCATAACTGCCGATGAAGGTCTCCGCGGTGGGAAGCCCGTCGCGCTCAAGAAGAATGCCGATGCGGCGCTCGCGAAATGCAAGGGCGGCGAAAAGGTGCTCGTCGTCCGTCGCACCGGGAATCCAGTTCCATGGACGCCGGGCCGCGATTTCTGGCTGCATGAAGAACTCGTGACCGTTCCGGCCGAGTGCGAGCCGGAGGAAATGCGCGCCGAGGATCCGCTCTTCATTCTCTATACGTCGGGCTCAACGGGAAAACCGAAGGGCGTCGTCCATACGACGGGTGGCTATCTCACCTACGCATCGATGACCCATCAGTACGTTTTCGATTGCCGCGACGACGATATCTACTGGTGCACGGCCGACGTCGGCTGGGTCACGGGGCACAGCTACATCGTCTATGGACCTCTTGCGAACGGTGCGACGACGCTGATGTTCGAAGGAATTCCGACCTACCCCTCGGCGTCGCGATTCTGGGACGTCGTCGACAAGTGGAAAGTCTCGATCTTCTATACCGCCCCTACCGCCATTCGCTCGTTGATGGGCGCAGGCGACGCACTCGTCAAACGCACGAGCCGTGCATCGTTGCAACTCCTCGGCTCAGTCGGCGAGCCCATAAATCCGGAGGCCTGGGAGTGGTACCATAACGTCGTCGGCGAAGGTCGATGCCCGATCGTTGATACGTGGTGGCAGACGGAAACCGGCGGCATATTGATCACGCCTCTCGCAGGCGCCATCCCCCTGAAGCCCGGCTCGGCGACGAAGCCCTTCTTTGGTGTCCGGCCGGCGCTCGTTGACGACAAGGGTCATTTCCTTGGCGGCGAGGCGCAGGGCAATCTCGTCCTTCTCGATAGCTGGCCGGGGCAGTCACGCACCATCTACGGCGATCATGACCGGTTCGTGCAGACCTACTTTTCCGCTTACCCAGGAATGTATTTCACCGGCGATGGCTGCAGGCGGGATGCCGACGGCTATTACTGGATCACGGGACGTGTCGACGATGTGATCAACGTTTCGGGCCACCGCATGGGCACGGCCGAAGTCGAAAGCGCTCTCGTATCGCATCCGAAAGTCGCGGAGGCCGCCGTCGTCGGCTATCCGCACGACCTCAAGGGCCAAGGCATCTATTGCTACGTGACGCTCAACTCGGGCGAAGATGGCGATGATGCCCTGAAGAAGGACCTTGTCGCTCATGTTCGTAAGGAGATCGGTCCGATTGCCTCGCCTGATCTCATCCAATTTTCACCAGGGCTGCCGAAGACGCGCTCCGGCAAGATTATGCGACGCATCCTGAGAAAGATCGCCGAGGACGATTTCGGAAGCTTGGGCGATACGTCGACGCTGGCCGATCCGGCCGTCGTCGATGATCTGATCACCAACCGCCAGAATAGGCGAGTGATCTAGCGGACTGGAGTATCCGACGCGCTGGCGTTCCGGGCGGAAAGCTGACCGTGGATGTTGCCGGAACAGTGACCTCATTGATGCCGCCAAGGCGGCTAACGGTCATTGCGACGGTGCCTTTGGCGTCGAGCGTTATCGTTTTGTTTGTGTGATCGACCTTCACACTCGGCGCCTCCACCGTGCCGACATGGCGAGCGGACGCCACGTCCTTGTCGAAACGGGACGTCGCGATCGCCTTGACCTCATCGTCGGAAAGTTCACCGTCACGCATAGCCTGTCCGGCGGCGAAAGAAGCGGAGTCGATGGCTGCCTCTAGACCTTCCCGCATATTGACAACGCGGGCGTAATCGATGGCCGCTCCCGCCGCCACAAGTAATGCGAGTGTCATGAGTCCGAAAATGGTACTCGTGGGATCACGTTCATCGCGCCCAAAATACAAAGCTCCCGCCCCCCGACGTCCGAACATGTGTATCTCCCTGAGACATCTACGTTCCGATACGCAAGGTTATGCAACCAAAGTGCCGAAGCCGGCCTCTCGACTGAAAGCGATCCGCTGAAATGGGTTCTTTGTTAAATCCGCGTTACCGCAAGGCGGCGCTCCGCACCCTCAGAAATCCGAAGTGATACCGCCCTTTTCCCAGTCACCGAAACGTGTGGGTTCAGGTCCATCCCTGCCTCCGACCTCGCGAGGCGTGGGTGGCTCGGCCGCCTGCTTTTGGCGTCGTGCCTCGGCTTCCTCCAACGCCCGGCGAGCTTCCGGCGTTGACGGCCGCGGGCTCGGTTGAGCGCCGTTTATTGTGACAGAACTGTCTTCGACGGCCATGCCGAGCGCGCATCCTCTTGGTCCGGCGACCGCAACCATTTCGGGGTGCGCGTCTTTATGGAGTCCTCGCGACATCATATATACGCCGCTGTAAGGTGTGGAGTAGATTTCAGCCTCACGTATCGCGAGTGTGATCAAATGCCCATGAACTACGCCAGGACCGCGCTATTGCTGGCCCTGCTGACGGCAATATTCGTTGCACTCGGCGCGGCCGTCGGCGGCAAGACTGGGCTCGTCTTCGCGTTCGCCATGGCGCTCGTTATGAACGCCGTCAGCCTCTGGAAATCCGACACCGTCGTCCTCCGTATGTTCAAGGCACAGGAGATCGACGAAGCTTCGGCCCCGGATCTCTTCGCGATCGTACGTGACCTGGCACGCCGCGCCGAGCTTCCGATGCCGCGCGTCTACATCATGGACAATCCGCAGCCCAACGCCTTCGCGACCGGCCGCAGCCCATCGCACGCGGCGCTCTGCGCCTCGACCGGTCTTCTCGAAACTCTAGACCGGCAAGAGCTTTCGGGCGTTCTCGCGCACGAGCTGGCGCACGTCAAAAACCGGGACACGCTGACGATGGCCGTCGCCGCAACGATTGGCGGCGCGGTTTCGATGTTTGCCCAATACCTGCAGTTCGGCCTCATATTCGGCGGCGGCCGCGGAAACGATCGTGGCGGCCTCGGCATGATCGGTACACTGGCCGCCGTCATCCTCGCGCCGATGGCTGCGGGCCTCGTGCAAATGGCGATAAGCCGTTCCCGCGAATATCAAGCCGATCGTATGGGCGCGATGATTTGCGGCAACCCGCTTTGGCTCGCCTCGGCCTTGCGAAAAATTGACAGCTCAGCACGCAGGATTCAGAACGACGACGCCGAAGCTATCCCGGCCGCAGCGCACATGTTCATCGTCAATCCCTTGAATGGGCACGGTGTCGACAATCTCTTCTCAACGCACCCGAACGTCGAGAACCGCATCGCGGCGCTCCAGGAATTCGCCCGCGAAATGGGGGTGACCGGCAGCGCAGACTTAGGAACTTCTGGAAGCGCAGCAGACGGCGGTGGCCGTTCCGGCGAAGTCTGGATCGGTGGTCGGAATTACACCAAACCACCAAGCCCGTGGGGCTGACGTGCCAGATAACACAAACAGCAACGGCCCACGCCCGGGACCTGCCCGAGCGCGCGTGAAGCGCGGTCCTCCTCCACGATTAGTCCCTCGGCGCACCACCCCGCCAGCCCCCAGCATTGAAGGCCTCAAAACACGCGACGCCGCCGTCTCGGCGCTTTTTTCCGTGTTGATCGAACATCGGCCTTTCGACGACGTCTTCGCAAGAGTATCGGCGGCACGCGACCTCGCGCCGCGCGACCGCGCCTTCGCGCGCCTCATTGCGACGACGGTCCTACGCAATCGCGGAGCGCTGCAGGCCGTCCTCAACACATATATCGCCAAACCCCTGCCGGAGCACATCGGCCGGTTGGACGAGATCCTTCTCGCCGCCGCAGCACAGCTCCTGTTGCTCCAGACGCCACCGCACGCCGCGATCTCGCTCGCGGTCGACCAGTGCCGCGCCGACGGCGTGGGAAAGCGTTTTGCAAACCTTGCCAATGCCGTGCTCCGGCGTGCAAGCGAAAGCGGGCATGGACGCTTGGCTTCTCTCGACAACGTCGCGCTGACCTTTCCCGACTGGCTGCTGTCGCGATGGAGCGACGTTTACGGTCCGGCAAATGCGCGCCAAATCGCTCGGGCATCGTTGGTCGAGCCGACGCTCGATCTGACGGTCAAATCCGATCCCGAGCTATGGGCCGAGCGTATCGGGGGCGTCGTTCTGCCTTCAGGTTCGGTAAGAGTCGCGAATGCCGGACGCGTCGAGGAACTCCCTGGCTACAACGAGGGCGCATGGTGGGTGCAAGACGCCGCAGCGGCGCTTCCCGTCAAACTCTTCGGCGACGTTGCGGGGCTGTCGGTCCTCGATCTTTGTGCCGCGCCAGGGGGCAAGACGGCGCAACTCGCGGCGGCCGGCGCTCAAGTGACGGCCATCGACAAATCGGCCGGCCGGCTCGCGCGGCTGAAGGAAAATCTTGCCCGTCTCGGGCTCGCCGCGGACACCGTCGTTTCCGACGCGCTGAACTTTGCATCCGAAACAAAGTTCGACGCGATTCTTCTCGACGCGCCCTGCACCTCGACCGGCACCATCCGCCGCCATCCGGATATTCTTTATCTGAAGCGCGCCGAGGACGTCGCCGCCCTCGCGGCGTTGCAGGCAAACCTGCTTGACCGTTCCGCAGGTCTCTTGAAGTCACGCGGCACGCTCGTCTACTGCACGTGTTCGCTGGAGCCCGAGGAAGGCGAAAGACAGATCGACGCGTTCCTCGCGCGGCACCAGGAGTTCTCGCGTCGGCCGGTCATGCTGGACGACGCAACGATCCCGCTGTCGTGGAGAACCAGGGACGGGGACCTCAGGACATTGCCCACACATTTCTCCGACTTGCCGGAAGGCCTTCAAGGCCTCGACGGCTTTTACGCGGCCTCACTCGTGAAGTCCTGTTGAGCGGCCTAAGTGTTGTGCAGGCGCGCCTTGTTTTGGCGCAAGTGCGAGGATACTCCAATCTTCTGATGGAACGGACTTTCGCGCGACGGGGAGCGATACTTTGAGCCTCAATGTTACGGAACGGCTGAAGATCCGCTCGCTCTCAATCGAACGTCTCCGCCGCCGAGCCGTGACGCTCACATTGTCCTCGCCGCTTCTGCGCTGGCGCTACGCGGGCCACGGTGCCGATCAAATTCTGATCGTGCCGCAGGAGCTGCGCGCGGCAGACCCGAGCTTTTGGAGCGAAATAGCGCACGGCCACTTCGGGCTCGCGTCGGAAATCGGCGATCTCAAGGGAGCCTCGCCCTTTCGCGTCGCACCGCCAAGCATCGCATGGGCGCGCGAGCTGCATGGTTTCGGCTGGCTCCGGCATCTCGCCGCCACCGAAGAAGAGGAGGCAGCCTCGGCCGCGCGGGACCTTGTCCTTGAGTGGATCGCACTCAAGAAGATATCGGCGGGGGTCGCCTACGAGCCCGAGGTCATCGGGCGCCGCCTCATTTCCTGGATATCGCAAGCCAACATGCTTCTCGAGGGCGTCGACGCGCGCTCCTACACGCAGATCATGTCGAGCATCGGTCAGCAGATCGTTGCGCTACGAACGACTTGGAGAAACGCCCCTGACGGTGTGCCGCGCATGGTCTGCCTGATTGCGCTCGTTCTCGCGGGTCTTTCCGTTTCGGGACATGATCGCCAGTCCAAGGAGGTGGAAGCGGCCCTCATCGTCGAGCTGAAACGCCAGATTCACGACGATGGCGGCCACGTCAGTCGCAGCGCCAGCGTCCTTTCCGATCTCATCCTCGATTTGCTGCCGTTGGGGCAATGCTTCAGCTCGCGCGCTCTCGTACCACCGGACGAAATCAACACGGCCATCAAAAAGTCATTGCGCTTTCTGCGTTTCATGCGGCTTGGCGATGGAATGCTGGCGCGCTTCAACGGCGTCAGCACTGGCTCGCCGGCAGCCCTCGCCACTGTCCTCGGCTATTCCGGCGGCGAATTCGATATCATGGCGATCGCGCGGGCGTCGGGCTACGTCCGGCTCGAACGCGGCCGGACAATTGTCGTCGCCGATGTCGGCTCCCCGCCGCCGCTGGAAATCTCGACCGAGGCCCAGGCCGGCGCTCTCTCGTTCGAGATGACGTCGCGGCAATATCTGATTTTTGCCAACGGCGGATTTCCCGGTCCCGCCGATCACGATTGGGATTCGGTCGCGCGCGCGACCGCCAGTCACAACACGCTCTGTCTCGCAGAAACCTCGTCTTCACGCCTGATCCGGCACGACCAGCTTGAACAGATGGTCGGTGGTTTGCCAATCCGCGGCCCCGATACGGTTGTCTCCGAATTTCTCGATGGACCTAGTCAGGCTGAGCTGACCGCAAGCCATGACGGCTATCTGAAGCGCTTCGGCTTGATCCATGGCCGCCGTCTCTTCCTTTCGGCCACCGGCGACAAGCTCGAAGGCGTCGACACGCTCGAGCCGCCCAAGGGAACGCTTCGCCTCAAGCAGGACTTGCCCTACGCCGTTCATTTCCACCTTCATTCCGATTGCGTGTGCCGTCCCGCCGGGCACGGCGCCTGCCGGATTACCCTTCTCGATGGCCAGACCTGGCTGTTCTCCGTCGACGACAGCACTGAGCTGTCAATCGAAGAAAGCCTCTTTTTCGTTGACAGCGCCGGGCCCCGGCCGAGCATGCAGATCGTGCTGCGGGGTACAACCTTTGGCGAGACGGAAATCCGCTGGACCGTCCACGCCGAGACACCGAGCGCCGTCTGAATTTCGGTTCGCCAATGTTTGCGCGGCACAATCGCGCGTTCGCCGACACGCGGGATGGTCTTGCTAAGCGCACCGTGATAACCGCCACTGCGAAACGCTGGGGTAAACATGGCCGACCAACAGATACGCCGAGCTCTTCTGTCCGTCTCCGACAAGACCGGGCTCATTTCCTTTGCCACCGCTCTCAATGCCCGCGGTATCGAACTGGTTTCGACTGGCGGCACGGCGGCGGCCCTCAAGGCGGCAGGCCTGGCGGTCAAGGACGTTTCCGAGCTGACCGGATTTCCCGAAATGATGGACGGCCGGGTGAAGACGCTGCATCCGAAAGTTCACGGCGGTCTTCTCGGCATTCGCGGCAACGCCGTCCACGACGCGGCCGCTCGCGAGCATGGAATTCTCCCTATCGATCTGCTCGTCGTGAATCTCTATCCCTTCGAGGCCACCGTCGCCAAGGGTGAGCCTTACGATGACTGCGTGGAGAACATCGACGTCGGTGGCCCCGCGATGATCCGCGGCGCCGCGAAAAACCACGACAGCGTCACGGTCGTCGTCGAACCGTCGGACTACGATCGCGTGCTCGATGACATCGCTGCCAATAACGGGGTGACGACGCTAGCCCTGCGAAAAGCACTTGCCGCCAAGGCATACGCGCGCACGGCCGCTTATGATGCGGCAATCAGCAATTGGTTTGCGCGCGAGATTGGCTCCGTCGCGCCGGAATATCTGGCGTTCGGCGGAAAGCTCGGCCAAGCGCTCCGCTATGGCGAGAATGCTCACCAAACAGCCGCGCTCTACCTTTTAGCTGAAAACCGCGTGGGGGTCGCAACCGCGCGGCAGATTCAGGGTAAGGAACTTTCCTACAACAACATCAACGATACGGATGCCGCGTTCGAACTCGTTTCCGAATTTGATACGAGCGTGCCAGCGGTCGCCATCATCAAACACGCCAACCCGTGCGGCGTCGCGACCGGAAGTTCGCTTCCCGACGCCTACAGAAAAGCGCTCGCGTCCGATCCTGTGAGCGCTTTCGGTGGCATAATCGCCCTCAATCAGACGATCGATGCGGCTGCGGCGGAAGAGATGACCAAGATTTTCACCGAGGTCGTCATCGCGCCTGACGCAACCGACGAGGCGAAAGCAATTTTCGCAGCGAAGAAAAATTTGCGGCTGCTGCTGACCGGCGGCTTAGCCGACTCGCGCGCCGCAGGCCTCAATTTCAAATCCGTTGCAGGCGGTTTTCTCGTCCAATCGCGGGACGCAAGCAATGCCGATGATCTCGACTTGAAGGTTGTTACGAAGCGCACACCGACCGACGCTGAGTTCAAAGACCTCCGCTTCGCGTTCAAGGTCGCCAAGCACGTCAAGTCCAATGCCATCGTGTATGCGAAGGGGGGCGCGACCGTCGGAATCGGAGCGGGACAGATGAGCCGTGTCGATTCAGCGCGCATCGCGGCGTGGAAATCTGCGGAAGCCGCGAAGGTGCAAGGTCTCGACAAGCCTCTGACCGTCGGGGCTGTCGTCGCCTCGGATGCGTTCTTTCCGTTTGCCGATGGGCTGATCACCGCGGCCGAGGCCGGCGTTACCGCCGTCATTCAGCCGGGCGGATCGATGCGCGACGATGAGGTCATCATGGCCGCCGACGAGCGCGGCCTGGCGATGGTTTTCACCGGCGTTCGCCACTTCCGGCACTAGCCGGCTCTCAGCGCGCGGGCCGCGTCCGCACGAACAGCATCATCACGACACCGATTGCGAGAAATGCCAGCACGGCCGACATGCCGATCCGCTGACTGCCAGTCTCCTGCGTGATCAACGCGACGAAGAACGGCGCCAGAAACGCCGTGATTTTGCCTGAAAATGCGAAGAGCCCGAAGAATTGCGTGATCTTATCGGGCGGCGCGATGCGCGCGAGCAGCGATCGGCTTGCTGCCTGCACCGGCGCCGAGACGATTCCGACGAGGATTGCAAAAACGAGGAATACCTGCTCTCCCGGCGAAGAGAACGGCTTCGATCCCACGATCTTCTCGGCAACCTCGGTCGTGAAAAGGACGTGCGTTTTGTCGACTGAGAGAATGCCGATCGCGCCAGCAATGAGAGCGACCAGCGCGACAATGATCACCGTCTTCGGTCCGATGCTGTCGTCGAGCCAGCCGCCGAACAACGCGCCGAAAGCACCGACCAGCGTCAGAATGATACCGAAAATGCCAAGCTCGAGCGGCCCCCAACCGAAGACCGACGCTCCGTAGATGCCACCAAACGCGAAGATGGCCGACAGGCCGTCGGTGTAGAGCATGCGCGCGAGCAAGAAGATCAACAAACTCGGCATCGAGGGCAGAGACTTGATCGTGTCCCACAGCTCTGCGATCGCAGAACGCTCGGGATGAGTTGTAACCGCTCTGCGCCGGTCGGGAACGAAGAGAAAAAACGGAATGATGAAAATCACGAACCAGATCGCCGCGAACGGCCCGGTGATACGGTCGCCCTGATGCGCTGCGCTGTCGAGCTTCAACAGCGGATCAAGACCGAGCAGGGTTTTCGCTTCGCCGGGCATCGGCACCAACAGTCCGGCGACGAGCGCTAAGCTGACGAGACCGCCGAAATATCCGACCGCCCATCCCGTGCCGGAAAGACGGCCAAGCTCCTCCCGAGGCACGAGACCGGTCATGATGGCGTTCGAGAAGACGCTCATAAGCTCGGCGGCGAGCGTTGCGCCGACAAAACCCGAAAGCACGATCAGGATCGTCGTCCCGCTGGCGTCCGGCGTCCCGAGCCACAGCGTCGAAAGGCTGGCGAGAAAGACCAGCGAAAGGACGGCCATCCACGGTTTGCGCGATCCTCGACCGTCCGCTGCGGCACCGAGAAGCGGGCTCAGGATCGCAATCAGCAGTCCGGCGACGGACGCGGCGTATCCCCACAGCGCTTGCCCGCAAGCGGCCTTCTCGCTGCCCTCGGCGATCATCGAACCGCAAACGGAATTCTGCACGACGGCGTTTGCAAAATACGGACCGAACAGAAATGTCTGCACGAGCGTATAATGCGGCTGCACGGCCCAATCATAAAGCATCCAGGAGACGCGAGCACGGAGCGGCGCACGGGTAACATCGCTGGGTGCAGACGCCACTTGCTCGGCTGAGCCGCCAAGATCGATCGTTGACATGCTTCCCCCTTTTTCGATCCGGTCCGAAGCCTTGCTTCGAGCTGGTATCAGTTCCGCAAGACGATCAAATGATCTGGCAGTTCGTTCGGATCGACCGCACCCGGCGGAAAGTGCTCGGCGAGATGTTCTCCGATCCGTTTGATCGCGTGCTCGAAACCTTCGACCGGCCGCCCCGCGCCGATCTCCGCCGTGAAGTCATCGACGATTTTCTGCCAGGTGCCTTTCGCCACGCGCGCGTCGATGCCGCTATCGGCGATGATCTCGACGCGCTGTTCGGCGACCGACACGAAGATCAGGACGCCCGTTCGCCCCGTCGTCGTATGCAGGTTCTGAGCAAGAAACTGTTCGCTCGCGCGCCGTCGCGTATTGGCTCTCAATATCGACTTTGGAACCAGCGCCATGCGAACCTTGGGATGCCAAGCGAGTGCCAGGAGCGCGAGGAAGACGAGAAGCTGAATGAGAAAGATCCACTGCACCTTCATCCATGTGAAGTGAATGAGCGGCCACGGAACGATGAGCGCCAGAAGCGCGGCCCACATGAACGGGATGTGCTGATAACGGCTGCTCTGATCGGCGACGACGGCCACGATCTCACCGGACGTATTGCGCTCGGCCTCCGTGATTGCCGCGGAAATGCGATCTGCATCTTTGGCATTGATGAAGCTCATTGCTCGCGACCGCCTGTTTCTCGTTGCCATTGCCTTTTGCTACCAGCTCCCCGAGGCTCCACCGCCGCCGAAATCGCCGCCGCCTCCGGACCAACCGCCGCTGTCGCCTCCGCTCGACCAGCCACCGCCCCAACTGCCGGAACCGCCGGGAATGATGACCACGCCCCCTCTGCGACGCGGAGTTCCGGGCATTCCGGCTCTCATTGCCTGGGCGTTGCGGTAGTTGACCCAGATGATGAAAGCCACGATGAGGAAAAAGATGACCAAGTGGATCACGACGGTCGGATCGTCCTGCGGCGTTCGTGCTCCCGCTGCCCGCCGCTTCACTTCTTCGGCGTCGCCGAGAAGCACCGTCTTGATATCACGAACGCCGTCCTTGATGCCGCCGGCAAAGTCGCCGCGGCGGAACTTCGGAAGAATGGCATTTTGAATGATCAGAGCCGACATGGTGTCGGTCATCATCGGCTCGAGCCGGCGGCCGACCTCGATGCGGACCTTGTGATCGTTCGGCGCGACGATGAGCAGAATGCCGTTGTCCTTGCCCTTCTGGCCAATCCCCCATTTCCGTCCGAGCCCGACGCCATAGTCTTCGATCGGATAGCCTTGCAGCGATTTGACGGTGACGACGGCAAGCTGGTCGGTCGAGGTTTGCTCGAGCGACGCGAGGTCGTTTTCGATATCGGCCTTGTCGGCGGGTGACAGCAGGCCCGCCTCATCGGTCACGCGGCCGGCAAGATCGGGATAGACCGGCTCGGCGAAAGCCGGAGCAAACAACGCAGACAGCGTGGCGAAGAAAAAGATCAGCATCGCACGCACGAACGCGCGATGCTCGTTATGCAACATCGAAGACCGAGCGGCGTTCGTGGCGCCAGCCATCGGACGAGTTCCTGACACAGTTGCTGGCCGCGACGGCTAAGGCTTGCTGAAATCGACCTTCGGGACCTTTTGCTCTTCTGGCGTAATGTCGAATGTCGCCATTTCCTTGGCCTGCGGATAAAGAGCGCTCTTCCACAGGCGTCCGGGGAAGGTCGTGATCTCGGTGTTATAAGCTTGGACCGCCTGGATATAGTCGCGCCGCGCGATGGCGATGCGATTTTCGGTGCCGGCGAGCTCGCTCTGCAAGGCGAGGAAGTTCTGTCCCGACTTGATATCGGGATAGCGCTCGACGACCGCCATCAAGCGTCCCAGCGCCCCACCGAGAGTTGCCTGCGCGTCCTGAAATTTCTTCATGGCATCCGGGTTGGTCAGGATGTCCGGAGGCAGTTGGACGTTCGTCGTCTGCTCGCGAGCTTTCGTGACCTCGGTCAGAACGCTCTTCTCCTGATCGGCAAAACCCTTCACGGATTCGACGAGGTTGGGAATGAGATCGGAGCGGCGCTTATACTGATTGAGCACTTCGCTCCAGGCGGCCTTCGCCTGTTGCTCGTAGGACGGAATATTGTTGATGCCGCAGCCCGCCATCGAGAGGGCGGACACGATGATCGCAAAAAGCGCGATCGGACGAACAATGAAAGTCTTTGCACCTGCGATCATGACGCTGACGGTCCTCGTTTTCTGAACCGAATCTAGTCGGTGGCCGGTAATGGACGTATCGAGCCGGCCTTTGCAAGCCGGATGCGTGTCGTATGAGCTTCCTTGATGACGTTCAAGCGTCACCGCGAATACTTATGGCCTATGCAGCGACCAATAGATTCACGAAGATCACGGGCAAACTTATTGACTAACGGCGCATCTTGTAATCTTCGATAGACGACCAAATACTTGACCCCTGCAGGAGTGGGTAAATCAACAAGAGAAGAACAGCCCCAGGTGCTCGGCGGTTATTACCGAAGGCGTCTTAGCCGCAGCGTTGCGCAAACCCCCAAGCGAGCACGCGCCGCCAACCGCCGCCTCGTGGCGTTTTTCGCTCTGCTCATTTCGAGAACATTGCCATTGGCACGGTGGTCGCCGCGGTTGGGGCGGAGGTGGGGGTCCGGGATTTGGCTTCTATGGCCCTTACTATGGCGACTACACCTACTACGACTATTACTACTATCGTCGCCATCACTACCGTTACTATCGATAAGAAAGTCGTTCCGGCCCCGACCGGGGCCGGTTTCGTATGCAGGCCTACGTCAGCAGCGCCACTCGAAAGCGACTCTTCCGCATTAGAGCTCGTGAGCGGCGGCTGGGCTGTTTGTGTTCTGATGCTCGGTCAGAAAATTCCCGGGTCTCATGAAAGAAATATCGAGACGGACGGGAGTGGCGGCCATCAGCATCGGAATGGAGAAGATAAGGATCACCATAATTCCGCATGCAAGTGCCGCTTGAAGAAACTGCACGTAGCGTTTCAAGTCGTTGCACCCTTTCAAACAAGGTGGGTGCATTTATTCTCCCCCGCTATGGCGCCAGATTGGCGCAAGCGAGTCTTCGCTGCGAAAGAAATACGGCGCCCCGTGGGCGCCGTATTCAAATCAGTACCAACGGCAGAAACGGCGACCGTGTCTCCACCAGCAATGACGGTTACGATGCCAACGGCGCCAGTAGACGTCCTGCGTCGACGAAGACTGCTCGGAAAGCAATTTGAGCGAGTGCACGTCGCTACTGACGGTGGCCGAATTCGCGAGCCCCGCTCCCAGAACCATCGCCGCGGCGGCGATGGCCACACCCAACGTAGTTTTCATGAAGTCTTCTCTCCTTGGTTTTGCGAGCGTCGATTTGACGCCAAGTGAGAAGCTACCTATAGCGGCGGCCTGCGAAGCCCAGCCATACGATTTCGTAAAGCCGAGGATGGCACGCTAGAATAAGGTTAGGGTGTTGCATCAACGCGCCGCGTAAATTTGCACAAATATGCGGCGGCGCGCAGAATTTGACGGAGATTTCAGGAGGGGCATAACTGAAATCTATTGAAACTGGAGCGGGCGAAGGGATTCGAACCCTCGACCCCGACCTTGGCAAGGTCGTGCTCTACCCCTGAGCTACACCCGCATATCCAGCAGCATCAGCGCCTTGCGGCGACGGAAGACACGCCTTATGGCGCAAGTGCTGGGCCAATGCAAGGCCCCTCCATAACGAGAGCGAAAGCCCCAATTAGGACGGCACGCGAAGCCGTCTCCTCGGCTATCTCACTCGGAATGACGTAGAAGCCGCTAGCAAGAGCCCGGTCCATGCCTCTCAGTCGCCAGCAACTCCTTTCGGTTTTAGGTGACCTTGGAATTCAAACGAAGACTGTCGACCATCCGCCAGCCTTCACGGTCTCCGACACCACATCGATCGAAATCCCGCTACCGGGTGCTCACACCAAGAATCTGTTCCTCAAGGACGACAAAGGGACGCTTTTCCTCGTAATCGCGAAAAGCTCGACGCGGGTCGATCTCAAAGCGCTTTCCAAGAGGCTCGGAGCGGGGCGCTTCTCGTTTGGCAAACCGGAATTATTGCTGGACGCGCTCGGCGTCACGCCCGGGGCCGTGACGGCGTTTGCGACGATTAATGACACCGGCCGACGGGTGAAGATCGTCTTTGATGAAGCGTTGATGACTGAGGAAAGCATCAACTGTCATCCTCTAGAGAATACGGCGACTACAAACATTGCACGAGAGGACCTTTTGCGGTTCATTCGCACAACCGGCCATGAACCACGCGTCATGGTATTGACCGCGTCTTGAGGGTCTGAGCGGCGAGGAGATTGGGTCAATGGAATTCGGTACAAAAGGCTCCGCAGTCAGCGCATTGGGCGCGGCGGATATCGTCAAGGACGCGACGACAGCGTCATTCAAAGCCGATGTTCTCGATCCCTCGAAGTCGGTTCCGGTCATTGTCGACTTCTGGGCAGCGTGGTGCGGTCCCTGCAAGCAGCTGACCCCACTGATTGAGAAAGTCGTGCGCAGCTACCGGGGCAAAGTCCGCCTCGTGAAAGTCAACGTCGACGAGAACCAGGCAGTCGCAGCACAGCTTCGGGTACAGTCGCTTCCGACAGTCTACGCGTTTCGCGACGGTCAGCCGGTTGACGGGTTTGTCGGCGCTCAGCCGGAAAGCGCCATCAAGGCGTTCATCGACCGGCTTGTCGCGGACGATGCCGAACTCGGTATCACCGAGCTCTTGAAGGCCGGCGAAGATTTGCTCGAGCAAGACGATTTGCAGGGCGCCGCGGAAGTGTTCGCGACCGTTCTCCAGGAAGATCGCACCAACGCCGAGGCACTGGCGGGCCTCGCCTCCTGCTACATGAAAAGTGGCGACGTAGAACGCGCCAAGCAAACGCTCGCTCTCGTCCCTCCGGACAAGCGGGAATTGGCCGTCGTTAAGAGCATCGAAGCAGCCATTTTGCTTGCGGAAAAAGGGGCAAACAACAGCGAACTCGCGGCTTTGAGCCAGCGCATCACGGAAAACCCCGGCGACTATCAGGCGCGGCTTGATCTCGCGGTCGGCCTCGGCGCCAGGGGCGAGAGGCAGGACGCCCTTGAACTTCTGCTCGATCTCGTCAGGATGGACCGCAAATGGAATGACGAGGCCGCGCGCAAGCAACTTTTGCAGTTTTTCGATGCGTGGGGCCCGAAGGAACCGCTGGTCGCCGAGGGGCGGCGGAGACTATCATCAATTCTGTTCAGCTGATTTTTTCGACGCACTGCGGAGACCATCCAACTTGACGCTCACGGAACGCTATAGGCGTCCAGCCGATTTGCCGCCGAGGATTCCCGTTTTTCCACTTCGGGGCGCAATTTTGCTGCCGCGCGCGACGCTGCCTCTCAACATTTTCGAGCCGCGCTATCTTGAGATGATCGACGACGTGATGTCGGGCGGCAGGATCATCGGCATCCTGCAGCCTGTCGTGTCGGGCGATGACGAGGAGAGCCCAATTGAAAAGACAGCCGGGCTGCGCTCTGTCGGCTGCGCTGGACGGGTGACGTCCTATCAGGAGCTCGACGACGGACGGCTGATCATCACGTTGACCGGCATCACGCGATTTCAATGTATCGGCGAGGCGGAAACCGAAATGGCTTACCGCATCATGAGCGTGAGCTACGATAGGTTCGCAAGTGATTTGACCGAGGGCCTCGGCGAGGAGCTCGTCGATCGGCGGAACCTTCTGCGCGTATTGAAGACCTACCTCGAGGCCAATCGCCTCAAAACCGATTGGGCAACGATCCAAAGGGCTTCGAACGAGTTTCTGATTAATGCTCTGTCGGTGATGTGCCCTTATGGCCCCGAAGAGAAGCAGGCTCTTCTCGAAGCCGAGGATCTGAGGTCGCGCGCCGAGGTTCTCGTCGCGCTCGCAGAAATCGATTTGGCTTCGAACGGTAGCAGCGGTACGACGCTGCAGTAGTTGGAGAGCTTTCGATGAGCGTTGAAGGCGACGAGGGCCTGGAGGACGGCGCAAATGCCGTCGATCCGAAACTTTTGGAACTGCTCGTCTGCCCTATGACTAAGACGAGCCTTGTTTACGATGCGAAGGCACGTGAACTAATCAGCAAAGCGGCAGGATTGGCCTTTCCGATCCGGAACGGCGTTCCGTTGATGATCGAGGAAGCGGCACGTAAATTGACCGATGCTGACTTGCGCCGCTTTTGATCCGAAATTGTGAGCCGAATTTCAGACAAGCGAAATATTTGATTGCCGCGGGGCCGGCTTAACCACGTCTCTTTAGATTCCGTAAAACAGCCCTAGACGACTGTCGATCCCGTATTGAGGGGCCGCACGTTGTTGCAGAAATCAATTGACTCGCAACCCGTCGAGGTGGGCATGAGCGATACGCCATCGTCCAGCGACAGGCGGTCGGAGATCAGGACGTCGCGCATTTTTGCTTTGGTTGCGACGGTCACCGGCCTGTTCTTGTCGGTTAGTGGAATTCTGCTTTGCTCAGCGAATATCGAGTACGGCGATGTCGTCGCTCTGGTCGGGATAGCACTGCTGGCAGCGGGCGGCGTCTACGGTTTCGCGCTGTCGCGTCGATTGGAACGCATCGTAGCGCGTGGCGTCGGATTGCGCCGGCGCGAGGAGACGCGCAAGCTCGAGGAAATAAGGGACGCGCACTGGCAGTTGTCGGACAGTGCCCTTCGCTATCGTCAGATCGTCGATGCGCAGCGGGATTTTGTCGTTCGCCGTTCTCTCGACGGCCGCTTGGTGTTCGCAAACGCTGCCTTCCTCGGTGCTTTCGATGTCCGCCGCGAAGACGTCGCCGGCTCGATGTTCCGCCCCCCGTCGTCAGAACGGAGCCTCTCGTCCAATCCTCCTCCGCAGGCCGGCGCATCCTTGAGCTTATCCGGACGCGCAACGGCAAGCGCTGGATCGCCTGGGATGAGAACGAGGTGCGGAGCGACAACGGCAAAATCGAGGTTCAAAGTGTCGGACGCGATGTAACCGTCGAACGCGAAATCGAAGAGAAGCTGAGAGACGCACGCAATCAGGCCGAAGCGGCAAATCGGAAAAAATCACGATTTCTCGCCGCTATGAGCCACGAAATCCGCACGCCGATGAACGGCATCCTCGGCATCATCAGTCTCATGCGCGATACCCGCCTCGATGCCGAGCAGCAAACCTATGCGCGCGTCGTCGAAGATTCTGCGCGCGCGTTGCTGGTCTTGCTCGATGGCATCCTCGATTTTTCGAAGATAGAAGCCGGAAAACTAGATTTGGCGAGCGAAGTCTTCTCGCTCAGGGACTGTATCGCGCAGACGATGCAGCTCATGGGTCCCGACGCCACCGCCAAGCGGCTGTCATTTACGTCTACGATTTCAGATGCGGTTCCCGAATGGGTTCGGGGCGATGAAATGCGCCTCCGGCAGATCGTTCTCAACCTGCTTTCGAACGCCATAAAGTTTACCGACGCGGGCGGGGTCGCAGTTCGGACTGAGCTGGCTCCCGACAAAGCGACCAACCCGAAGACGGTGCGCATCGCAATCGAAGTTTCCGATTCTGGAATTGGCTTTTCCCCGGATGCTGCACGGCGGCTTTTTGACGAGTTCGAACAGGGCGATACCGCGACGAGCCGGCATCCTGGCAGCGCCGGCCTTGGATTGGCGATCTCAAAAAGGCTCGCGCAGGCGATGTCCGGAGAGATTGTTGCCCGCGGAGGACCCCAGAAGGGCGCCGTCTTCACGGCCCTGCTCGAACTGCAATTTGCCGAAGCCCCGGCAAAAGCGGCGGTCGAGCCCGCATCCTTGCCTGACGGCGCCCCGCGGTACGTCTACCGCCGCCAATTCAGCGTTCTGGTCGCCGAGGATAATCACATCAACGCGCTTCTCGCCTGCAAGGTCATCGAGCGGGCGGGCGGCAAGGCGACCGTCGTCGAAGACGGGCGCTCCGCGATAGCAGCGATGTGGGAGACGCTCGAGCGCAAGCGGCCGGCGTTCGATCTCGTCCTGATGGATGTGCTCATGCCCGAAATCGACGGTCTGACGGCCACGAAATCGATCAAAGCCCTTTATGGCGAGCGGAAGGATCTTGGCCTTTCCTGTCCGCCGATCATCGCATTGACGGCGAATGCCTTCGCCGAGGACCGTGAACGCTGCCGCGCCGCCGGCATGGACGACTATCTTGCCAAGCCTTTCGACGCCCGGGATCTCCATAATTTGCTGCTCCGATGGACGGTTCAGCAGGTCGACGCCACATCGCCGGCAGCATGATTGGCGTCATCGGGATCTAAAAACTGTCACGGAATCATGGTAGCCGCCTGCTTTGGAGCTGTTTGAGGACTCTCATCCCATGTGGCAGGCGATTGCAGATCGCAGCAAGCGGCGGCCGGGGTTGTTGGGGAAATTTCCGGCGGGACCTACGGCCCTGCAAGCCCTGAAGACACCCGCGCATCGTCTAAAGGCGTTTACCCGCGATATCGAGCCCAAGATCTACGGCCGCGTCGGCAATCTTGAAGTTCGCCTGGCGCGCACGTGGGCCGAGATAAAGCTCGCGCAACGCCTCCGGTACCAGGTCTTCTACGAGGAAATGTCCGCCGTTCCGACACGGCTCGCACAGTTTCGGCGCCGCGACGAAGACGCCTACGATGCACTCTGCGATCACCTTCTCGTGGTCGATCTCGACCAGACGAAGCCGGGCCGTGCGGGACGACCCGAGCGGCCGAAAGTCATCGGCACCTATCGCATCCTTCGTCAGGAAGTCGCGGAGCGCGGACTCGGATTTTATTCCGCGAGCGAATACGACATCGCACCGCTCTTGAAGCGCAAATCATCGACGCACCGATTTATGGAGCTCGGCCGCTCCTGCGTACTGGCTCCTTATCGCAGCAAGCGCTCTGTCGAGCTTCTCTGGCACGGGCTTTGGACATACGTCCGCGAGAACCGCATCGACGTGATGATCGGCTGCGCGAGCTTCGAGGGGATCGACCTCGACGAGCACAGGATGGCGCTGAGCTATCTTCACCATCGGGCTCTGGCTCCCGAGGAATGGCGCTGCAGCGCGCGCGAGCAGTTCTATATCCCGATGAACCGCATGGCGATGGCCGAGATCGATCAGAAGGCTGCGCTGAAAGCGATCCCGCCTCTTATCAAGGCCTACCTGCGCTTGGGCGCTTATTTCGGCGACGGCGCCGTCATCGATAAGCAATTCGGCACGACCGACGTTCTCGTCATCATGCCGGTCGCCAATATCGATCCGCGCTACTTCGAGCATTACGGCACGCCGGACGAGACGAAGAGCCGGATCGCGACCGACGCTTAGCTCTAGCTGAGCCCGCGTCTCACTCGCGTCCGGCGCCGTAGGCCGCCAGCGCCGCCATATTGACGACGTCGGCATCGGTTGCTCCGAATGGGCAGATCTGCACCGAATGCGACAGGCCGACGATGATCGGCCCGATGATCGTCGCGCCGCCAAGCTCCTTCAGCATTTTCGACGAGATAGATGCCGCGTGGAATGCCGGCATGACGAGGACGTTCGCCGTATCGGACAGCCGGCAGAAAGGATAGTGGTTCATCAAGCTCTTGCTGAGCGCCACGTCGGCAGCCATGTCGCCGTCATACTCGAAATCGACAAGGCGCTCGTCGAGAAGGCGGACGGCTTGTCGAACCTGCTCGGTACGCTCGCTCTTCGGCTGCCCGAACGTCGAATAGGCAAGCAACGCGACGCGCGGCTCGATGCCGAAGTTACGGGCCGCGCGCGCGGCTTCCACCGCTATATTGGCAAGCTGCTCGGCATTCGGCAGATCGTGAATGCTCGTGTCGGCGACGAGAACGGCGCGGCCGCGGCTCAACACCAGCGATATGCCGATAACGTGCCGCCCAGGCTTCTCGTCCATCACGCGATGTACGTCCGAATAGACGCTCGTCCAATTGCGCGTGACTCCGGAAACCATCGCGTCGGCGTGGCCATGGGCCACCATCAGCGCGCTGAAAACGTTGCGCTCGTTGGTGACGAGACGTTCGCAGTCACGCTTCAGGTATCCGCGCCGCTGCAGACGCGAATAGAGCAGTTCCGAGAACTCATCGAGAAACGGCGAAGCCGTGGTGTCGATCAGCTCGAACTCGCTGCGTAGAGGAATTCCGAGCTCGCGAAACCGAGCGGTGACAACCTTTTTCGATCCGACCAAAATCGGTTGACCGAAACCCTGCTGAAGAAACGTATTGGCTGCGCGAATGACGGCGTGTTCCTCGCCCTCCGCGAACACGACACGCTTCGGATCGTTACGAACCGCATCGAACGTCGACTGCAGCCAGCCCGCGACAGGATCGAGCCGGCCGTTGAGCCTCGCGACATAGCCTTCCATATCGACAATCGGATTGCGCGCGACACCCGAATCCATCGCGGCCTTCGCAACGGCCGCCGAGACATGCGGCAACAACCTGGGATCGAATGGCGCCGGAATGATGTACCCCGGACCGAATGTTGGGCGCTCGCCAAGAAAAGCAGCGGCGACCTGATCCGGCACTTCCGCGCGCGCCAATGCGGCGATTGCCTCGGCGGCGGCGATCTTCATCGCATCGTTGATCGTCGTCGCGTGCACATCGAGCGCGCCGCGGAAGATGAAGGGAAAGCAAAGAACGTTGTTGATCTGGTTGGGGTAGTCCGAGCGGCCCGTGGCCATGATCGCGTCGGTGCGGACGGCCTTAACCTCTTCCGGTGTGATCTCCGGGTCGGGATTGGCCATCGCGAAAATAAGCGGCTTGTCGCCCATTTGCGCGACAAGCTCCTGCGAGAGCACACCCGCGGCGGAGAGCCCGAGGAAGATATCGGCGCCGCCGATAACGTCGGCCAGAACTCGCGCGTTCGTCTTCTGGGCGAACGGCGCCTTGTAGATATCCATCAGCTCCTTGCGACCCTCGTAGACGACACCCACGATGTCGCAAACGTAGATGTTCTCGCGCTTCATGCCGATCTTCACGAGCAGATTGAGGCAGGCGAGCGCCGCAGCTCCGGCTCCGGCGCAGACGAGCTTCACCTCGCCGATGTCTTTCTCGACGACCCTCAGTCCATTCAAAACGCCGGCCGCAACGACGATCGCGGTGCCGTGCTGATCGTCGTGAAAGACCGGGATATCGAGGAGCTCTTTCAGCTTTTCTTCGATGACGAAGCAGTCGGGTGACTTGATGTCTTCGAGGTTCATGCCGCCGAACGACGGTCCGAGATAGCGAACGCAGTTTATGAAAGCATCCGGATCTGAGGTATCGACGAGCAGATCGATCGCGTCGATATCGGCGAAGCGCTTGAAGAGCGCAGCCTTGCCTTCCATCACCGGCTTTGCAGCCAGCGCGCCGAGATTGCCCAGGCCAAGAATGGCGGTGCCGTTCGATACGACGGCGACGAAATTGCCCTTGCTCGTATAGGCATAGGCGTCGCGCGGATTTTCCGCGATCGCCTGAACCGGAATTGCAACACCCGGCGAATAGGCGAGCGATAGATCGCGCTGCGTCGCCAACGGCTTCGTCGGCGTGATCTCGAGTTTGCCGGGTTTGCCGCTCGCGTGGAACGCAAGCGCTTCTTGAGCCGTCACTTGGGCTGCGCGGTGGAGAGAGGCCATGTTGTCGGACCATTCACGGATTTCGCGCGCTGAAGCATTGCTGCCGGAGCACACATCAGGGGATAAGCGGCGGCACGATAGGTTGCGGGAGGCTGGACAGCAACCTATGCATATCCGACGCTTGGATCGGGCGGTGGGGCGTTCCACGTTGCGCCATCGATCAGGCCGAATGGGGCAAATTGAAACGTAATCTCTTGATGTCCAGAACCGACGAGCCGCGCAAGAGCAGGCTGCCTGAATCGGCACCCTTGGTCGTGGCCGAAGTGTCGCATAGTGAAAATGAGCCGGTAGCCTTCGCCGAGGCGACGCCGTCGATGGCGCAATATCTCGAAATCAAGGCAGCAAATCCCGACAGTCTGCTTTGGTATCGAATGGGAGATTTCTATGAGCTTTTTTTTGAAGACGCGGTTACCGCGTCCGAAGCTCTGTCAATTGTTCTGACCAAGCGCGGCAAGCACAAGGGCCAGGACATTCCGATGTGCGGCGTCCCGGTGCATCGGGCAGATGAATATTTGCAACGTTTGATTAAGCAAGGTTATCGCGTCGCCGTTTGCGAGCAACTCGAAGACCCGGCCGAAGCGCGCAAGCGCGGCGCCAAGGCCGTTGTCAAACGCGACGTCGTTCGACTTGTAACGCCCGGCACGATCACCGAAGAAGCGCTCCTCGACGCCAAGGCGCGCAACTATCTGACTGCGGTGTTTCTTGCGACACCGTCGGAACTTGGAACAGCAACGGCCGAAGCGCGCGTCGCGCTTGCTTCGCTCGATATCTCGACCGGCGAATTCGAGGTGGCGGAGATCTCGGGCCTCGATCTCTCGGGAGAGCTGATCCGGCTGGCGTCTGGCGAAGTCCTCGCAGCCGATAATCTCCTCGGAGACCAGAGGTTCGCCCGAACCGTCGAATATTCGGGTGGCAAGACGACACCTATTCCATCGGCGTATTTCGACAGCGCTGGCGGCACACGCGATCTCAAGGCTTGCCTGGGCGTCGCTGATCTGGCGGGGTTCGGCGCGTTCTCGCGTGGCGAGATGGCCGCGATCGGCGCGGTCCTGAAGTACGTCGACCTGACGCAGATGGGCCGCAAGCCCCTCATCCGTGCGCCGCGCCGGGCAGGGGGCGCGTGCCTCTTTATCGACGCGGCGAGCCGAGCCAGCCTCGAGCTCGTGAAAACTTCATCCGTTGACAAATCTTCGACGCTGCTCGCGGCAATCGACCGGACGATAACGGGTGCGGGTGCCCGCGAGCTGCAGGCGCGAATATCGAGCCCGCTGATCGACCCGAGCGCAATCGAGGCCAAACTCGACGCCGTCAGTTGCCTTCTCGGCAACCGGCGATTGATGGACGATCTCCGTTTTTGCTTGCGAGGCGCGCCCGATCTTGCTCGCGCCTTGCCCAGGCTCGCCTTCGGCCGCGGTGGTCCTCGCGATCTTGCCGCCGTCCGCGACGCGACCGAGTCCGCCTCGGATGCCGCGGCTCTATTGACGAACGCCACGGACCCGCTGCCGTTGCCGCCGGAACTTCAATCGATCCGTACGCGGCTTGTAGCCGTTCCGGTGTCCCTCACGAACGCTCTCGAAAACGCTCTTATCGATAACCCGCCGCTGCTGCGGCGCGACGGAGGTTTCGTCAAGGAAGGCTTCAATAGCGATCTCGATGCCGCGCGGACGCTCCGCAATGACAGCCGGCGCGTCATGGCGGAGCTTGAAGCGCGCTACATCGAAGAGACCGGCATCAAGACGCTCCGGGTTCGCCACAACAACATTCTCGGGTTTTATATCGAAGTCACGCAGCTCAACGCCAAGCCGCTGCTTTCTCCGCCGCTTTCGGAGCGTTTCCGGCATCGCCAGACGATGGCCAATGCTGTCCGGTTCGCGACCGCAGAGTTGCTCGAAATCGAGGGTCAGATTGCTTTCGCAAGCGAACGCGCGTTGAACTTGGAGCAGGAAATTTTCGCAGCCCTCGCGCAGGACATCGCCATTGCGGCGGAAGCACTCGGTGCCGCGGCCACGGCCCTCGCCGAACTCGATGTTTACGCGGCGCTTGCTTCCCTCGCTCTCGATCAGGGTTATGTGAGACCGCTCATCGACCAAAGCTCGCTCTTTGAAATCCGGGGCGGCCGCCATCCCGTCGTTCAGCAGGCTCTGTCGAAAATGGACGGAAGCGCTTTCATCGAGAACGACTGCGTTATTGGACGCGACGGGCCTTCGACGCCGCCAGCTTCCGACGAGCTTCCGGACGCGCGAATCTGGCTGGTGACCGGTCCCAACATGGCCGGCAAATCGACGTTCCTGCGCCAGAACGCGCTCATCACCGTCATGGCCCAGATGGGCTCTTATGTGCCGGCGCGATTCGCCCATATCGGCATCGTGGACCGGCTGTTCTCACGCGTCGGCGCCTCCGACGATCTGGCGCGCGGACGCTCGACGTTCATGGTCGAGATGGTCGAGACGGCGGCCATCCTCAATCAGGCGACCGAACGCTCGCTCGTCATTCTCGATGAAATCGGCCGCGGAACCGCGACTTTTGACGGATTGTCCATCGCCTGGGCGACCGTCGAATACCTGCATGGAGTGACGAAGGCCCGGGCGCTCTTTGCGACGCACTACCACGAGCTGACCGCGCTCGCCCGGCGGCTTGACGGCATCGCCAACGTCACGATGGACGTCGCCGAGTGGCAGGATACGATTGTTTTTCTGCATAAAGTTAAGCCCGGCGCAGCCGACCGCTCGTATGGTATCCAGGTCGCGAAGCTCGCAGGCCTACCGGAACCGGTCGTCTCGCGCGCCCGTCAAGTCTTGGCGCGGCTGGAGAAAGCCGATCGCCGGCCCCGCGTTGGCGACGAAAGTATTGACGATCTGCCGCTGTTCTCGGCGGCGCGGCCGAGAAGCGCAGCGGCGGTGGAGGCGCCTTCGGCCGTTGAAAAGCTGCTCCATGCCATGCATCCTGACGAACTGTCGCCAAAGGCGGCACTCGAGAAGCTCTATGAACTCAAGGCTCTCGCCGAAACCCTGAAGAAGACAAAGCCTTGACCAACGAGACGCTGAATGTGCTGATCCCGCCGCCGTACTTCGACCGGCTTGCAGCGCGGCGCGAGTTGACGGCACATTTCAACAACAGCAATGCAACGCCGGCCGAAGCCAGGCCCCAGGTTCTCGATAGCCTCAAAGCGCTGGTCAAAGACGCGAGAGAGGCGGCGCGCACGGCGCTCGAGGCTGACGGCAATGGGCGCAGGTGTGCGGCCGGCCTCAGCCTGTTCCAGGACGAGCTGATCCGCCTGATCTACGATTACACCGTCGCGCACGTCTATCGCGCGACCAATCCGTCCGACGCCGAGCGCATGGCCATCGTGGCGACGGGCGGCTACGGCCGTGGCCTCCTGGCTCCAGGCTCCGACATCGACTTGTTGTTTCTGCTTCCCTACAAGCAGACGCCCTGGGGCGAGAGTGTCGCCGAATACATGCTCTATCTGCTCTGGGATCTGGGCTTCAAAGTCGGACATGCGACGCGCACCGTCGAGCAGTGCCTGAAGCTTGGCTTCTCCGACATCACCATACGCACCGCCCTCCTTGATTCCCGGTTGATCCTCGGCGACACCCAGCTCTTCGCCGAATTCGAGGATCGCTTCCGCTCGGAAGTTGTCACCGGAACCGCGCGGCAATTCATCGACGCGAAAATGGCGGAACGCGACGAACGCACACGCCGGGCCGGCGAAAGCCGATACAAAGTTGAACCGAACATCAAAGACGGCAAAGGCGGCCTGCGCGATCTTCATACGCTGCAGTGGCTGTCGAAATACATCTTCAATCAGGAAGTCGGAGCCGCGGCGGTCGAAGCCGGCATCTTCACACCTGAAGAAGTGCAGACCTTCCGCCGCTGCGAAGATTTTCTCTGGCGCGTGCGCTGCTTTCTGCATTTCCTCACGGGTCGCGCGGAAGAGGTTCTATCGTTCGAGGTGCAGCCTTCCATGGCGCAAAGCCTCGGCTACACCTCCCGCGAAGGTTTGCGCGCCGTCGAGCGCTTCATGAAGCACTACTTCCTGATCGCCAAGGACGTCGGCGATCTGACGACGATCCTCTGCGGCGCGCTCGAAATGCAGCAATTGAAAACGTCGCCCGGCTACAAGCGCCTCTTGAGCCCGCTGAGCTGGAAGATGCGGCGCGAAGTTCGCCAGAAAACCGATTTCCGTATCGACAATGACCGCCTGAATGTCGCCGATCCAGATGTCTTCGCGCGCGATCCGGTCAACCTCATTCGCTTTTTTGCGCAAGCCGCGAATACGGGCGCCTATCTTCATCCCGATGCCATTCGTTTGCTTCGCGGCTCGCTGCGGCTGATCGACGACAAGCTGCGGCACGATTCCGAAGCCAACAGTATTTTTCTGTCGTTGTTGACCGCGCACGGAAATCCGGAAGCGTCACTGAGGCATATGAACGATGCCGGTGTTCTCGGCCGCTTCATGCCGGAATTTGGGCGCATCGTGGCGATGATGCAGTTCAATATGTATCACCACTACACGGTCGACGAGCATCTTCTGAGGACGCTCGGCAACATCACCGCAATCGAGCGCGGCGATCTCGCGGCGGAGCTACCTCTGTCGACCGCGATCTTTTCCTCGATACAGAACCGCCGGGCGCTGCTCGTCGCGGCATTCATCCACGATATCGGCAAAGGCCGGAAGGAAAGTCACTCGACCGTCGGAGCCCGCATTGCGCGCAAGGTCTGCCCGCGGCTCGGAATGACAGCGGCCGAAACAGAGCTCGTCGCGTGGCTCATCCAACAGCATTTGACGATGAGCAATTTCGCACACTCGCGCGATATTTCCGATCCTGACACGATCCGCGCATTCGCCAACATCGTGCAGAGCCCTGAGCGATTGAAGCTGCTCTTGCTATTGACCTGCGCCGATATTCGCGCCGTCGGGCCGGGCGTGTGGAACGGCTGGAAGGGTCAGCTCCTGCGCACGCTCTACCACGAAACCGAACCGCTTGTTGCCGGCGGCCATACGCAAATTCCTCGCGCCGAGCGGATCGATCAGGCGCAAGCGGCACTGCGCAACGCGTTGGCTGACTGGCCTTCGGAAAGCGTCGATCGCTTCATCGACCGGCACTATCCGAACTATTGGCTCCGGACCGATCTCGCGACGGAAGTCGTGCACGCGAACGTCGTCCGAGACGCCATGCGCTCCCGAGCCAAATTCGCGACCGCAGTCAAGACCAACTCTTTCACCGCGATAACGGAACTGACGGTTTTTGCGCCGAACCACGCCAGACTTCTATCGCTTTTTGCAGGAGCGTGCGCAGCGGCCGGAGCCAATATCGCCGGCGCCCACATCACGACGACGCGCGACGGTTACGCCCTCGATACGTTTCTGCTCAATCGCGAATTCAGGGACGACGAGGACGAGCTTCGCAGGGCGAAGCGCATAACCGACACGATCCAGCGCCTGCTCAACGGTAAAGAGCAGCTTCCCGCGCTGCTGCAGAAGCGGCGCATCGGCTCGAGAGGCGTCGAAGCCTTCACTGTCGAACCGGAGATCGTCATCAACAACGCGCTTTCGGATCGCCTGACTGTTCTCGAAGTTTCGGGTCGCGACCGCCCTGGCCTCCTGTACGAATTGACGTCAGCGCTCTCCGACTTGTCACTCGATATCGCCTCGGCACACGTCACGACGTTCGGCGAGAAGGCCGTGGACGTGTTTTACGTCACCGATCTCGTGGGCAAGCAGATCATCAACGAAGCCCGCCAGGCCGCGGTGCGAGCCCGGCTCAAGTCGATCCTCGATCCAGCAGATCGGGCCCAAAGTGCCTCCGAAGCTGCCCGCGCTTAGAAAGCAACACCGAGACCAGAGGCTTATCCCGTGACGTCGCGGCCGCGCCGCCCGGGCGAGGCAATCAGGACATCAAATTGCCGGATGTGTGCCGGCCTAAGCCGGTTTAAGAGGGGCGCATCTCCCGCCCGGGCTCGAAAAGCGAACCAATAAGCCGTTGATTCGATGAAACTCTACAAATCGTTCGCGACCGTTGGCGGATTGACGCTGTTGAGCCGTGTATTCGGCTTCATGCGCGATATCCTGATCGCCGCCACGCTCGGATCGGGCTGGGTCGCCGACGCATTCGTCGTCGCCTTCCGCTTTCCGAACCTCTTCCGCCGGCTTTTCGGCGAGGGCGCCTTCAACTCGGCCTTCGTGCCGATCTTTGCAAAGAAGCTCGAAGGCGACGGCCCGGAAGCGGCGCGCAAGTTTGCCGAAGACGCGATGGCTGGCCTTCTATTCATCTTGCTCATCGTGACGCTCGTCTTCGAGCTGGCCATGCCGGTGCTGATGTATGGGCTGGCGCCTGGCTTCGATGTGGTGCCGCAGAAGTTCGATTTGTCCGTCCTTCTGACGCGCATAACAATGCCGTACCTACTCTGCATGTCGATCGTCGCGCTGATGTCGGGAGCATTGAATTCGGTCGGCCGCTTCGCCGAGAGCGCGTCCGTTTCGATCGTGCTCAACGGCGTGATGATGATCGCGACGCTGCTCTCGATGTGGTGGGGCTATAAGGCCGAACCGCAAGCAGGTGTCATCCAGGCATGGGGCGTGTTCGTCGCCGGTTTCCTGCAGTTGGCGCTGCTGATGTGGGGGATGAACCGCGCGGGCATGACGCTCGGCATCAGGCGGCCCCGTCTGACTGAGGATGTGCGCCGCCTCGTGCGGCTTGGCGTTCCAGGCGTTATTTCGGGTGGCGTGACGCAGCTCAATATTGCGATCGGAACGATCATCGCGTCGCTGCAGCCGGGCGCCGTTTCGCATCTCTACTACGCCGACCGCGTCTATGAACTGCCGCTCGCCATCGTCGGCATTGCCATCGGCATCGTTTTGCTGCCCGACGTGTCGCGTCAGCTCAGGGCTGGCAACACAGCGGGCGTCATGGACAGCCAGAACCGCTCGCTCGAATTCGCGTTATTGCTGACGATTCCCGCAGCCCTGGCGCTCGCTACCATTCCAACCGACATCACGCGCGTACTTTTCGAACGCGGCGCATTCAAGCCGGAAGATACTCACGTTACGGCTTCGGTGCTCGCCTTGTTCGCGCTCGGTCTCCCGGCGTTCGTGATGATCAAGGTCTTCTCGCCCGCCTATTACGCGCGCGAGGACACCAAAACGCCGATGCGATACGCAATAATCAGCCTGACGGCAAACACGCTCGGCTCGATCGGGCTATTCTTCCTGTTGCGCCATTTGGGCATGCTGCCCCAGCTCGGGATCGCCATAGCAACCGCGCTCGGCGGCTGGCTCAACGCCTATCTTCTGTGGTCGACCCTCCATCGCCGCGGCGATTTCGTCGCCGACGGACGGATCAAGCGGAACGTACCGCTGATCGTTTTTGCGAGCATTGCGATGGTCGTCGTCCTGCTGGGCGCGAGCCACGTCCTTGCGCCGCATCTCGATAGCAGCGGCGGTTTCTTCCTCAAGGCATCGTTCCTAGCCGTTGAAATCGGCGTCGGCCTCGGAGTCTTTGCTATTCTAATCCTGGCGACCGGCGTCATGAGCTTCGGCCAACTCGGCCGGCTGACACGCGGACAACGCTGACAAAAAGCCTTCGCTCTTGCGCTACGGACGCACGCACGCGATAAGGCCGCCGAATTCCTTTCCAGCTTAGGTCGACCCATGAAAATCACGCCGCGCGTCTTCTCCGGCATGCAGCCCACCGGCAGCCTGCATCTCGGCAACTATCTCGGCGCGATGGTCAACTGGATCAAAATGCAGGAGACGCACGAGTGCATCTACTGCGTCGTCGATCTGCACGCGATCACGGTCTGGCAGGACCCGGCGGAGCTTAAAAGCGCGATCCGTCAGGTGACGGCAGCCTATATCGCGGCCGGTCTCGATCCGAAGAAGAGCATTCTCTTCAATCAGTCACAGGTCAGTGCACACGCCGAGCTCGCCTGGATTTTCAATTGCGTCGCCCGCCTCGGCTGGCTCAATCGCATGACCCAGTTCAAGGAAAAGGCTGGCAAGGACCGCGAGCAGGCATCCGTCGGACTCTATGCGTATCCGAACCTGATGGCCGCCGACATTCTCGCCTATCGCGCGACTCATGTTCCCGTCGGCGAGGACCAGAAGCAGCATCTGGAGCTGGCCCGCGACATCGCGCAGAAGTTCAACAACGATTTCGCGCCGTCGATCATCGCCGAAGGTTTCGCCGACGGTACCTTTTTCCCGTTACCGGAACCCGTCATTACCGGCGCGACGACGCGGGTCATGAGCCTCCGCGACGGCTCGAAGAAGATGTCGAAATCCGATCCGTCCGACCTGTCGCGGATCAACATGACGGACGACGCCGATACGATCGCCAAAAAGATCCAGAAGGCAAAGACCGATCCGGAGCCATTGCCGAGCGATGAAAAAGGCTTCGAAGGCCGTCCCGAAGCTGAAAACTTGATCGGCATCTACGCGACTTTGGCGGACAAGCCCGTCGACGCCGTGCTCGCCGAATACGGCGGCCAGCAATTCTCTGCCTTCAAGAAAGTGTTGGCTGACGCTCTTATCGCGCGCGTCGAGCCCATCGCCGGGGAAATCAAACGCCTCACCGCCGATCCGGCCGAGATCGATCGCATCCTCGCGGACGGATCCACACGCGCCCGGGAGATAGCCACACCGATCATGGGCAAGGTCAAGGACATCGTCGGCTTCATCAGAAGCTGACCGGGTTGCATATGAACGCGTGATCGCGGCCGTTGCGGCCGTTGGCGATGAATGGCAGCATCAGCTCCATGAAACCTCGCCGCTCGTTCGAAGAAGGCCATCGCCGCAAGTTCCTGATCGTCGTCGACGAGAGCCAGGAAGTCGAAAGCGCGCTCTATTATGCGGCAAGCCGCGTGCAGCGCTCTTCCGGCCTGATCGTGATGCTCTACGTCATCGAGCCGAGCGAATTGCAGCACTGGGCCGGCGTGCGGCAGGTCCAGATCGAGGAAGAGACGACGAAGGCAAAGGCGCTATTCCGGCTCTTCCGGCGAAAACTCGCCCACGCCGGATTTGAGAACGTCGAGACCGAGGTCGTCATTCGCGAGGGCCGCACGGCAGAAGAACTCAACAAGCTCATCGCCGAGGATGAAGATGTCGCGATCCTCGTTCTGGGCGCCTCGATCGACGCCAAGGGGCCGGGCCCACTTGTTAGTTCGTTGGCATCGGCCCGGGTCGCGGGCGGTTTCGCCGTGCCCGTCACGGTCGTCCCCGGCCAACTTTCGCTCGCAGAAATCAAGGCTTTGGCTTAAATTGGTTATCGAATAGGTCAGGGTCGAACGAGGGTCGATCCGGCCGATAATCTCGACACGGTGAGTGGGCATACCTATATTGGAAGCCTTCTAATCCTCCCCCGCGGGGCGGTGCTGCGGAGCACCGAGCACGAAGTGAGGCAGCATGTTCATTCAGACGGAAGCCACGCCCAACCCGGCGACGCTCAAGTTCATCCCCGGGAGGGACGTTCTGGCCGACGGAACCGCCGATTTTCGCTCTAAGAGCGATGCAACGGCTTCGCCGCTGGCGACGCGACTTTTTGGGATCGATGGCGTTGATGGCGTATTTCTTGGCTCCGACTTCATCTCGGTCACCAAGGGCGACATCGAGTGGCAGCATTTGAAGCCGATGATCCTTGGCGCGATCATGGAACATTACATGTCCGGCGCGCCCGTCACCGACGAGGAAGACGCCAACGATAGCGCCGCGGAAAGCTACAATCCTGAGGACGAGGCGACCGTTGCCACGATCAAGGAATTGCTTGAGACGCGCGTGCGGCCCGCCGTGGCCCAGGATGGTGGCGATATTACCTTCTCCGGCTTCCGCGATGGCGTGGTTTATCTCCATATGCGCGGCGCCTGCTCGGGATGCCCAAGCTCTACGGCCACCCTCCGGAACGGGATCGAAAACCTCCTGAAGCACTTCTGCCCTGATGTGCAGGCGGTCCAGTCGGCCTAAGACAAAAATATCTTCCTTTGAACCCCGCCTTGGCGGGGTTCTTCGTTTCTGGGCTCCGAACTGACGAGAAAAGAAATGTCTCAACCGCTCGACAGCGCCGCACTCGATCAATTGTTCGACAAGGCGCGCACGAACAACAAATGGCAGCCTCGGGATGTGCCCGACACGCTGCTCCGCCAGATCGTCGACCATATGAAATGGGGTCCGACGAGCGCCAATTGTTTTCCGGCGCGATTTATCTTCGTCAAATCGCCGGAAGCAAAAGCGCGCCTCAAGCCGCACCTCAGCCCAGGCAATGTCGAAAAGACGATGGCGGCGCCGGCGACGGCCATCATCGCCTACGACCTGAACTTCTACGAATACTTGCCGCGACTATATCCACCGGCGGACGCGAAAAGCTGGTTCGCCGGCAAAAAAGATCACGCGGATACGACCGCGTTTCGAAATGGCAGCCTGCAGGGGGGCTATTTCATTCTGGCAGGCCGTGCCCTGGGGCTCGATTGCGGTCCGATGTCCGGATTTAACAACGCCGGCGTCGATGCCGAGTTTTTTGCCGGAACTGAGATAAGGTCGAATTTCCTGTGCAATCTCGGCTACGGCGATCCGGAAGGGGTTTATCCGCGTTCCCCACGATTTAGTTTCGACGAAATCGCATCGATCGTATAAAAGCTCCGCCCGGAATGAATATTCTTTCGCTCGATACCTGTTTCGATGCCTGCTCGGTTGCGGCGGGCCGGGGGCTTCGTTCGCTCACCCCCGGCATCTCGTTCGCTTTCGAGGCGATGCAGAAAGGCCATGCCGAGCGTCTGCTGCCGATCATCGAAATGGTCATGTGCGAGGCCGGTCTCGAATTTAAATCGCTCGATCGCATCGCCGTGACATATGGGCCCGGCACGTTCACCGGCACGCGCATTTGCGTATCGGCAGCAAGAGCGCTGGCGCTTGCGACGGGAGCAAAGATCGTTGCCCTTTCGAGCCTCCGGTTAATGGCAATGAGTGCCAGGATACCTGCCGCTCCGACGCGGCGCATTGCGATAGCGACCGACGCACGGCGCGGCGAGGTCTATTTCGAGGTCTTCGATCGCCACACGCTCAAGAGTGTTGTCGAGGCCCAATGCTCTGGAATTCCCGACGCTGCCAAATTGCTCGGGCTTGGCCCGATCGTCATAGCCGGCTCCGGCGCCGGGGATCTGGCGACAGCAGCGCATCAGGAAGGAATTGAAGCAACGTCAATCTTGCCGGATCTTCTTCCAGACGCTCTCGACATGCTTTTCCCGGCTTGCGAGATTCCGATCTCATCCGTGGTCAGACCTCTTTATCTCCGGCCACCCGACGCGAAGCCTCCGGCGCCAAGCCCTTTTCTTGGAGCCGGCGCATGACGAACGTCACGCCGTTCCGGAACGTGAAACATGCGAGCATGCTCTGGGCGGCGCCTGATCGGGCCGAGGAAATCGCGACGCTGCACGCCAAGCTTTTCGATCCACCGTGGGACGCCGCGGCGATAAAAGCGCTTCTGGAGCACCCGGCCGCAACATCGTTGATCGCCGTTGCCGGAGGCCAAAAGAAACAAGTTATCGCGTTTGTGATCGGCCAGCTCGCCGCCGACGAGGCCGAGATCCTCTCGATCGGGGTCTCTCCGGATTGGCAGCGCGTAGGGCTCGCGACTGGCCTCCTCGAAGGCTTGACCCGCGCCGCACGGCGGGGTGACGCCAAGCGCATTTTTCTTGAGGTTGCAGAGGACAACACTGCGGGCCTGGCGCTTTATCGCAAACTCGGCTTTACCGAAGTCGGCCGGCGAAAGCGCTACTATGAGCGCCCCGGAAGCACCCCGGTCGATGCGTTGACCCTCGTTCGGGCGCTCGAAGCCTCGGACCAATCGCGCTGATGCTGATATAGACGCAAAGCCTTGCCACTGCCTATAAGGCCGCCATACTTCGGCGACGAGGAATCGTCTTGAGCCAAAGCTTGATCGTCATGACCGCACCATCCGCGAAATCCGAGACCTCCATCGAATCGCGATGTGCGGAATGCGGGCTGCGAATGACCGGCCAGAGGCGCGTCATCGCTCAGGTGTTGTCCTCCGCGACCGATCACCCCGATGTCGAAGAAGTGCATCGGCGCGCCCACGCGATCGATTCGAGGATTTCGCTCTCGACCGTTTACCGGACGCTCAAGCTTTTTTCTGCCAAGGGCATTCTTGAGCGCCACGATTTCGGTCACGGCCGCGGCCGCTACGAGGCGGCACCGCGCGAGCATCATGATCATCTCGTCGACATCGACAGCGGTCGCGTGATCGAATTTTCCAATTCCGATATTGAAGCCTTGCAGGAGCGGGTCGCGCGCGACCTCGGTTTCGAGCTCGTCGGACATCGGCTCGAACTCTATGGCGTGCCTCTCGCGAAGAAGAAGTCTTCGAGCCGCAGAGGCTGACGAACGCGATGGCAAACGGATCGCTCCGCGCCTCGGCCGTTCTCGCAGCCTTCTTCGGCTTTACCGTGCCTCTGATGCCTGTCCAGGCACTTCTGCTCAAGGTCTCGCCAAAAGCCGCAAGGCGATTTCCGAACTGGTATCATCGCAACGTCTGCCGCATCCTCGGAATAACGCTGAAAATCGACGGCGCCGTCGTCGAAGACGCGCCCGTGCTGCTCGTCTGCAATCACACATCCTGGCTCGACATTCCCGTGCTGTCCGCGCTCGCCCCTGTTTCGTTCGTGGCGAAACTCGAAGTTGGCAGCTGGCCGTTCGTCTCCGCTTTGGCGCGGCTGCAGCGATCCGTCTTCGTCGACCGTACGCGGCGGCAAGCGACCGGCGACGCCGCAACCGCGATCATGACGCGCCTCAATCAAGGCGACACCATCGTGCTCTTTGCCGAGGGAACTTCGAGCGACGGCAACCGGGTGCTTCCCTTCAAGACATCGCTGTTCGGTGCCGTCTCGGGGCAGAGCGCACCGTCCGATCCGAAGGTCGTCGTGCAGACCGCCGTCGTCGTCTATACCCACGTTCGCGGCATCCCCTTGACGCGCGCCGACCGTCCGCGCATCGGCTGGTACGGCGACATGGAGATGACGTCCCACGCCTGGGGCGTGCTCAGAGCGGGAACGATCACCGTCACGATCAAGGTCGGGCCGCCCGTGCCGCTGAGCGAATTCAAGGACCGGAAAGATCTGGCCTTGAAGACCGAGCGGGCTATTCGCGCTGACGTCCTCGGCATCCTGCGCGGACGTCCCGGCGATCCGGGCCTCGTTCCGGTCGAACCTTCGGACGAAAGCCGCCGCAGAAAGCTCGCTTTGCCGCAGGCCCGGAGCGAGAAATGGACATGATCCGGCTTTTCTGTGATATGCGCTAGGCCTAGCCATTTCAGCGAAAAACCCGTCCTAAACCGGCCAAACGACGTGCAGCGACCAAATTCCAAGAACTACTTTCTAAAGACCTTCGGCTGCCAGATGAACGTCTACGACAGCGAGCGTATGACGGAAGCGCTGACGCGAGACGGCTACAGCGAAACAGACGACATCGCCCGCGCCGATCTGGTGATCCTGAATACCTGCCATATCCGCGAGAAGGCAGTTGAAAAGGTCTATTCCGATCTCGGCCGCATCCGCGTCATCAAAGAGGCGAGGAAACGCGAGGGCAAAGAAACGGTCATCGCCGTCGCCGGCTGCGTAGCCCAAGCCGAAGGGTCGGAGATCACGGCGCGCCAGCCGGCCGTCGATCTCGTCATCGGACCGCAGAGCTACCATCGCCTGCCCGAATTGATTTCGCGCGCCGAAACCAAAAGCGAGCGCATCGTCGAAACGGAATTTCCCGGAGACGAAAAATTTGAGCGCATGAAAGCGCCGCGCCGCGTTTCTTCCCCGTCGGCGTTTCTCACCGTTCAGGAAGGTTGCGACAAGTTCTGCACGTTCTGCGTGGTGCCGTATACGCGCGGAGGCGAATTCTCTCGCCCGCTTGCTAAGCTCGAAATTGAAGCGCGGGAGCTGATCGCGGCAGGTGCAAAAGAGCTCGTTCTTTTGGGCCAGAACGTCAACGCCTATCACGGCAAAGGCCCCGCCGGGCGAACGATCGGGCTCGCGGAATTGATCCGCCGGCTTGCGGAGCTCGATGGCATCGAACGCATCCGCTATATGACGAGCCACCCACGCGACATGGAAGACGATCTGATCGCCGCCCACGCCGACGTTCCGCAGCTGATGCCGTTCCTTCATCTGCCCGTGCAATCGGGCTCGGATCGGATGCTCGCCGCCATGAACCGCAAGCACGGAGCGGGGGAGTACATCGATCTCATCGAGCGCGTCCGAAAGGCTCGGCCCGATATTGCGCTTTCGAGCGACTTCATCGTCGGATTTCCCGGCGAGACCGACAAGGATGCCGAAGACACGATCGCGCTCGTCGAGGCGATCGGTTTTGCTCAGGCCTTTTCTTTCAAGTACAGCACCCGACCCGGGACACCAGCCGCGGGGCTTGGCGAGCAGATCCCCGAGGACGTCAAGGTGGAGCGGCTGCAACGGCTCCAGGCGCTCCTTGAGGAGCAGCAGACCGCTTTCAACGCAAAGAGCATGGGCGGTCTTGTGCCGGTACTGTTCGAACGCCGCGGCCGCCAGCCGGGTGAATTCGTTGGCCGGACACCCTATCTACAGCTTGTTCATGCGGCAGGCGATGGCGATCTCGTCGGCCGGACGGCAAGTGTCGCCGTGACGGAGACCCGCCGCGTCAGCCTGTCCGGTGTCATCGCGGCAGCATAAACGGGTTATAGTGGTTGCCGGACGGCGTTGTGCGTTAACCACAGCTCAGTGTGCCGAACACCCGTTTCGCGTGCTAACGTTGGATTTACGGTCGATTCGATTTTGAGAGCTACGGATAGAAAAACCGCAAGCAAAGGAGTGTCGGGATTGGCAGCATTCCGCGGGTCCTCCGCGTCGGCGTCGAGGCGGCCTAATAAGCCAGAACTCGAATCTGCTCGCGTCGTTGTGCCCTTCGAAGACAATCGGCTGCTGACGCAGCTGCTTGGGGAATACGATAGCCACCTGGCCCTCATAGAAGATCGATTGGGCATCGACGCGCACGCTCACGGCAACGTCGTCATCCTGACGGGAGCCGCCAATTCCTGCACCATCGCCCGAAGCGTCCTGGAACGGCTCTACGCCCGTATAAGGAAGGGCGAAACCGTCGGAGCTGGCGACATCGACGGCCTGATCCGTCATGCGCGCGCCGAAGGGTCGGTGTCTGATGGACAGGCGCAAATCGCAACCCGCCGCCGGGTTGTAAAAGCCCGCACGCCGACACAAAGCACATATATACGCGCCATCGATAAGCATGATCTCGTCCTGGGCATTGGCCCGGCCGGTACCGGAAAAACCTACATCGCGGTTGCCTTCGCGGCGCATTGCCTTGAGCGCGGGCTTGTAGAGCGGATTATCCTTTCTCGACCGGCCGTTGAAGCCGGAGAGAGGCTGGGCTTTCTGCCCGGCGATATGCGCGATAAGGTCGATCCCTATCTGCGGCCGCTTTACGACGCACTTTACGATGTTCTGCCGCCCGAGAAAGTCGAGCGCGATATCGAGACGGGCATCATCGAAGTTGCGCCTTTGGCATTCATGCGTGGCCGCACGCTGGCGAACGCCTTCGTCATTCTCGACGAAGCGCAGAACACCACCAGCATGCAGATGAAAATGTTTCTTACCCGTATCGGCGAAGGTTCGAAAATGGTCGTGACCGGCGATCCGTCGCAGATCGATCTGCCGCCTGGTACGAAGTCGGGTCTCGTCGAAGCCGTCGATCTGCTCGCAGACGTCGACGATATTTCGATCGTGAAGTTCGAGGCGGCCGACATCGTTCGCCGCGACCTTGTCGCCAAAATCGTCGATGCCTACGAACGACCAAAGTGAGCCGATGCCCGTCTCGCAAAAGGCGGCCGCTCCGGTCTTCGAGGTCGAAATCGTCGAAGACGACGGCGATTGGTCTCGTGTGACCGGCCTCGACAATCTGATCGATCAAGCGGCTCGCGCAGCCGTTCTTGCCGCCGGTGAGCGCGCGAAGCCCGCCTTCGTATCGGTCGCACTGTCGTCCGACGCCAATGTCGCTCTTCTCAATGAGCGGTTTCGCAACAAGTCGAAGCCAACGAACGTACTGTCGTTTCCGGCTGGTGCGGGCGCTCCCGAGGGCCAGCTCGGCGATATTGTCATGGCCTTCGAGACCCTTGAACGCGAGGCGCAGGAGCAAGACGTCCCATTCGAGCATCACCTGCAACATTTAGTCGTGCATGGCATGTTGCACCTTTTAGGCTATGATCACGAGACGACGGCAGACGCCGAATGCATGGAAGCTATTGAAATTGCTGTACTTTCAAAATTGGGCGTTGCTAATCCCTACACGGGCGCGCTGGAAACCGGTAAAAGCGACTGACCGGGTTCCGACCCATGGCCATGACTGACAACACACACGAAAAGACATTGTCCGACACCCTGACCGACGAGACTCGGACATTTGGTACCCAAGGCTGGCTTCAGGTGCTTCGCGCCAAGCTGGGTCTGGTGGTCCCGCAGAACGTCCGGGACGCGCTCGAAGGCGCGCTCAAGACCGGAGGTTCGGCGAATTTTACCGATGCCGAGCGAAAGATGCTCGAGCGGCTTTTGCGATTCGGAACGAGCCGGGTCGCAGCGCTCATGATCCCGCGCGCCGACATCACCGCGCTCGACGAAACCGAGCCGATCTCGGAGCTTCTGGAGACCTTCAACGAAGCCGGCGTCTCCCGAATCCCGCTATTCCGCGAAACGCTCGATGATCCGCGCGGCATGATCCACATCAAGGATCTGCTCCGCTGGCTTATGGCGGAAGCGACGGGACAACCGTTGAAGAGCACGAAGACCGATCTCGAGGCCGAAAAGCCGCCGGTGATCTTCGATCTCAGAAGCATCGATCTCAGCCGCCCGATCACGTCGGTGAAAATCCGCCGCCAGATTCTGTACGTCCCGCCGTCGATGCCTGCCGTCGATCTCCTCATCCGGATGCAATCGACGCGCATCCACATGGCGCTCGTCGTCGACGAGTATGGCGGCACCGATGGCCTTGTCACGATCGAGGATCTGATCGAGCAGGTCGTCGGCAACATCGAGGACGAGCACGACGACGACGAAGAGACCAATATTGTCGTCGATCCGAAGCTTGGGATTGTTGCGGTCGCCCGCACGCCCATCGAAGAGCTTGAGAAGCATTTAGGCGTGAAACTCGTGCCCGAGGACGAAGAAACCGAGGTCGATACCATCGGTGGTCTTATCTTCTCGATGCTTGGCCGCGTGCCGGCACGCGGCGAGCTCATCCGCCATCCGACCGGGGTCGAGTTCGAGGTTCTCGATGCCGATCCACGGCGTGTGAAGAAACTCAAGATCCACCCGCCGCGTCCGCCTGCAACCAATACGAAGTCGTTGCCTGAAGCGCCGAAGGCGTGATGGACGCCAAAACCGCAAATCTGCCGCCGATCGTAAGCGCGCGCGCTAGGATCGTGGCACTTCGCGGATGGCGGCGAGCAGCTTTGGCTATAGTGGCGGGAGGGCTCTCCGCATTGGCCTTCGCGCCAATGTTCGTTACGCCGATCCTTTTCCTGACGCTGCCGGTCTTCGTTTGGCTAATCGACGGCAGCGCCGATTGGCGCCGCGCCGCGATCGCCGGCTGGCTGTTCGGCTTCGGCTATTTCTTCTTCAATTTATTCTGGGTCGGCGAAGCCTTTCTCGTCGAGGCTGATAAGTTTGCCTGGCTTTTACCGTTCGCGGTGACGCTGCTGCCAGCCGGACTGGCGATCTTCTGGGGTCTAGCGGCGGCCGCGGCGCGCGTCTTCTGGACCGAAGGAATTGCGCGCCTTTTCGTTTTTGCCATCGCACTTGCAATCGCCGAATGGGTGCGCGGACATATCCTGACGGGATTTCCCTGGAACCTTCCGGGTTATGCTCTGACCTATCCGCTGTCGCTGATGCAGAGCGCGGCGCTATTCGGTGCCTACGGACTGACCGCAATCGCGCTTTTCGTATTCCCGGCGCCGCTTGTGATCCTTGGCGACAGCCGCGATCGGCTTACGCGCGGCAGGATCGCCTACGCTCTCACGCTTGCCGCAGTTCCTTTAGCTTTGCTCTTTGCCTATGGGGCGTGGCGGCTCCAGGTGCCGCAAACATTTGTCCCCGCCGTTAAACTGAGGATCGTGCAGCCGAGCGTCCCCCAGCGCGAGAAATGGATGGCCGAGTATCAGCGCCGGATCTTCGACGATCACGTTGCCCTCTCGCTCCAAAATCCCGCAGGCGAGAAAGATTCGCTCGCCGGCATCACGCATCTCGTCTGGCCGGAAGCGGCAATGCCCTTCTTCCCGCTCGAGGCGCCCGCTGCACTCGACATTCTCGCCGATATCCTGCCGCCCGGAACGACGCTGATTACGGGGGCATTGCGCCACGAGCCGACTCCCACGGCTGATGCGCCGATGATGCCCGAGACGCGAACGCTCAACAGCATTCTGGTCCTCAACGAACGTGCCGAAGCGATCACGACCTACGACAAGATCAATCTCGTTCCGTTCGGCGAATTCATGCCTTTCGAAACCACCCTCGCTTCAATCGGAATCCAGAAGCTGACGCACGGGCGTGGCTCGTTTGCTGTTGGTCAAAAGCCCCGCCCGCTGATGACAATTCCGGGCCTGCCTCCGGCTTTGGGCCTCGTCTGCTACGAGGCGCTCTTTCCGGGAAACATCGTGCAGGGAAGCGAGCGTCCCGGTGTCTTGATCAACGTCACGAACGACGGCTGGTTTGGAGAATCGACCGGGCCCTATCAGCATTTCCACCAGTCGCGCATCCGCGCCGTCGAGGAAGGCGTGCCACTCATCAGGGCCGCCAATAGCGGCATCTCGGCCGTCGTCGATCCTTTCGGGCGTGTGCTCCAATCCCTCGGACTGAATGTCCGGGCTCAGATCGACAGCCCGCTTCCGGAAGCCCTATCTCCGCCGCTCTACGCGAGGCTCGGCGACTGGACATTGGTCAGCATTCTGGCGCTTTACGCGATACTGGCCTTCCGATTCCGGAAAAATGGCCGTTAATCAAAGTCTTGAAGTCAACTTGTCGCGGCGGCGCTCGGACATTGACGCCCGTCGCGCGTGCACCTAGGAAGTGCAGAGCCCTTATTGATGGAACTGCTGGCTGTACGAGTAATGGTGGACAATATCTCTATCGAAGACGAGTCGAGCGAAGAAACTCCCAAGGGCTCGCGTCGCGCTAACCCCATGGACGTCCATGTCGGCTCGCGTGTCAGACTCCGGCGCATGCTGCTCGGGATGAGCCAGGAAAAGCTCGGCGAGCATTTGGGCCTTACCTTTCAGCAGGTCCAGAAATACGAAAAGGGCGTCAATCGCATCGGCGCCAGCCGGCTTTTCGATCTCGCCAGAGTGCTCGGCGTCCCGGTGCAGTTCTTTTATGACGAAGCGCCGTCGGGTGCTCAGGCCGCGAGCGTCGCGATACCTGGATTCGCTGAGCAGCCAGACGAAAGCTATGTCGTCGACTTTCTCGGGACCCGGGAAGGCCTCGAATTGAACAAGGCTTTTGCTCGTATCACTGACCCGAAGGTCCGCCGCTCCATCGTCGATCTCGTTCGATCACTTTCGGGCGAAGAAAACTGAAGCTTCAAAGCTTCCGAGGTAGCTGACGACGCCCAATTTAGCGCAAGGGTCGCTAGGTCGCGGCCGGATTCACGGACTGTCACACACCATCGCTTGACCGAATCCAACAAGATTGCGACAAACCGGCGCTTTTCATCGGGCCGGTATCGCCGACATCCGCATGACAACGGACGGCGAAGACCGAGACCAAATCTTCTCAACACGGGGGCCACAGTGGCGCGCAAGTCCTTCCTATTCACGAGTGAATCCGTCTCAGAAGGCCACCCCGACAAAGTCTGCGATCGCATTTCCGACGAAGTCGTCGACGCCTTCTATCGCGAGGGCGCCAAGGAAGGCATCGATCCGTGGAGCATTCGCGCGGCGTGTGAAACGATGGCGACGACCAATCGCGTCATCATCGCCGGTGAATCGCGCGGTCCGAGAGACGTAACGGTCGCGGCGATCGAGGATCTGACGCGCAAGGCCATCAAGGATATCGGCTACGAGCAGGAAGGCTTCCATTGGGCCAACTGCAATATCGAGGTTCTTTTGCACTCGCAGTCGGCCGACATTGCCGCTGGCGTCGATGCCAAGCAGCCGACGAACCAGGAAGAAGGCGCTGGCGATCAGGGCATTATGTTCGGCTACGCCTGCAACGAGACGCCGGAATTGATGCCGGCACCCATCTACTACGCCCATAAAATCCTGTTCGATCTTGCGACAGCGCGCAAAGCCAAAAAGGGCGATGCCGCAAAGCTGGGGCCGGACGCCAAGAGCCAGGTGACCGTTCGTTACGAGAACGGCAAACCCGTCGGCGTCACGCAGATCGTCGTTTCGCATCAGCACGTCGTCGAGGATTTGAGTTCGCGTCAGGTCCGCGAGATCATCGAGCCGTACGTGCGCAAGGCTTTGCCCGACGGCTGGATCGGCAATGACGTCGTCTGGCACATCAACCCGACGGGCAAGTTCTTCATCGGCGGTCCGGACGGGGACACCGGACTGACCGGCCGCAAGATCATCGTCGATACTTACGGCGGCGCGGCCCCGCACGGCGGCGGCGCGTTCTCCGGAAAAGACCCGACCAAGGTTGATCGCTCGGCGGCGTACGCTGCGCGCTATCTCGCGAAAAACGTCGTCGCGTCGGGCATTGCCGACCGCTGCACGATCCAGCTCTCCTACGCCATCGGCGTCGCCAGGCCGCTGTCGATCTATGTCGACACCTACGGCACCGGCAAGGTCGACGAAGCCGCTATCGAGAAGGCCCTGGGCGAGGTTATGGATCTGACGCCACGCGGGATCCGTACGCAGCTCGATCTCAACAAACCGATCTATTCGCGAACGTCCGCTTATGGCCATTTCGGACGTCCGCCCGAGAAGGACGGCGGCTTCTCTTGGGAGCGTACCGATCTCGCTTCGAAGATCGCCAAAGCCGTTTCCTGACGGCAGACGGGCAAATCTTTGGCCTATAAAGCGGCTGCGAAAGCAGCCGTTTTTCATTTGGCGAAGCTCTGAAATGGCGAGCGACGAACACGAACTGAGATCCTATGGCCGGCGGCGAGGGAGAAAGCCCAGCGCGCGGCAGGCGACCTTGCTGCGCGAAGATCTGCCTCGTCTCTCATTCGATCCCGCGCACGCTCCGGAAGGTTTCGCGCAAACGTGGCTGGAAATCGGGTTTGGCGGCGGCGAGCATCTTCTCTGGCAGGCGCGACATAATCGCAACGTAGCGCTGATCGGGTGCGAGCCTTTCGAGGATGGCGTCGTCAAGGTGTTGAGCGCCGTCACGGCCGAGGGCCTCGTAAACGTTCGCGTTCACATGGGCGATGTGCGCGAAATTCTGAAGTCGATCGCGCCGAATTCGATCGATCGAGCTTTCATCCTGTTTCCCGACCCCTGGCCGAAGCGAAAGCACAGAAAGCGGCGGCTGGTTAATTCTTCCTTGCTGGCGCTCCTGGCGCGCGCCATGCGGCCAGCCGCGGAACTTCGTATCGGCACCGATATCGGCGATTATGCCCGCACGATGCTTGAAGCATTTGCGACAGAACCAAACTTTGTCTGGCAGGTAAACAGCCCCGCCGATTGGCGCGAGCGTCCTGCGGATTGGCCGGAAACGCGCTACGAAGCCAAGGCTGTTAGAGAAGGCCGCCGGTGTTATTATTTGCGTTTTCTGCGACGATGATCGGGGCCGAGCCTTGCGCCGGAGCGAAAACTCGCCTATTTAGCGTCTATTCCAATAACAAGACGCACTGATTGGAGAGTGGACCGCAGGGCCCGCTCCAAACGGACTTTAAGCTCAGGAACGCCATTGCAGGAAACGATCGTCAACAACACGGCTTCGCCCGCTGAAGAGGGGCCCGATGCGGGCCGCTTTTTGCGCGAGACAGGTGTTGCCGCGGAGGTTGCTGCGGTTGTCGAACCGGTGCTCGAAGATCTGGGCTTCCGCCTCGTGCGCGTGAAAATCCAGGGCGATGGCCGTGATCGTATCGTCCAGCTCATGGCCGAGCGTCCCGATGGATCGATCACCGTCGACGATTGCGAGGCGATCTCGAAAGGCATTTCGCCGGTGCTCGATGTCGCCGATCCGGTCTCTGGGCACTATCGCCTTGAAGTTTCTTCACCCGGTATCGACCGACCGCTCGTTCGCCCAAGCGATTTCGAAGATTGGTCCGGTCACGAAGCGAAGATCGAGCTCAAGGAGCCGATCGACGGCCGCAAGAGATTCAAAGGTGTGCTCGAAGGTTTCGAGGACGGCGAAGTTCGCATCAAGGCCGATACCGGCGAGCACGGCATTCAGCACCTGGGCTTGCCGGTTCATTTGATTTCCGACGCCAAGCTCGTGCTGACGGACGAACTCATTCGCGAAGCACTACAACGCGCCAAAGAGCGCCATTCCAACCGGCCCGGAGACGGCGCCGAACTCGACGAAGACGATCTGGAGGATTGACCCAATGGCCATGGCAGGCATCAGTGCCAACCGGCTTGAGCTTCTGCAAATTGCGGACGCCGTCGCGCGCGAAAAGACGATCGACAAGAAGATCGTCATCGAGGCGATGGAAGACGCCATCCAGAAGGCCGCCAAGTCGCGCTATGGAGCGGAGAACGACATCCGCTGCGAGATCGACCCGAAGACGGGCGAAGCCAAGCTGACGCGCGTGCTTGCCGTCGTCGACGAGGTCGAGAACGACGCGACGCAAATCAATCTTGAGGACGCCAAGAAGCGCAATCCGGACGCCAAGGTCGGCGACATGATCGCCGAGACCCTGCCACCTTTGGAATTCGGCCGCGTCGCAGCGCAGAACGCCAAGCAGGTCATCGTGCAGAAGGTGCGCGAAGCCGAGCGTGACCGGCAGTTCTCGGAATACAAGGACCGGACCAGCGACGTCATCAACGGCACCGTGAAGCGTGTCGAATACGGCAACGTCATCGTCGATCTCGGCCGGGCCGAAGGCATCATCCGTCGCGACGAGATGATCCCGCGCGAGAACGTCCGTCTCGGCGATCGCATCCGTGCTTATATCTATGAAGTTCGCCGCGAGCAGCGCGGCCCGCAAATTTTCCTCACGCGCGCTCGGCCCGAGTTCATGTCGATGCTGTTCCGCGCCGAAGTCCCCGAAATCTATGACGGCGTCGTCGAGATCAAGTCGGTGGCCCGCGATCCGGGAAGCCGCGCCAAAATCGCGGTTATTTCGAAGGATTCTTCCATCGACCCGGTCGGCGCTTGTGTCGGTATGCGCGGCGCCCGCGTTCAAGCCGTCGTCAACGAGCTCCAAGGCGAGAAGGTCGACATCATCCAGTGGAATCCGGATGCAGCGAGCTTCATCGTCAACGCGCTTGCGCCCGCTGAAGTCACCAAGGTCGTGCTCGATGAAGATTCAAACCGCATCGAGGTTGTCGTTCCCGAAGCTCAGCTTTCGCTGGCAATCGGCCGTCGCGGCCAGAACGTGCGTCTCGCCTCGCAATTGACCGGATGGGATATCGACATTTTGACCGAGCAGGAAGAAAGCGAACGCCGCCAGAAGGAATTCGCCGAGCGTACGCAGCTCCTCATGGATTCGCTGGATGTCGACGAGGTCATCGCCCAGCTTCTCGTTACCGAGGGCTTCGCGACGATCGAGGAAGTCGCCTACGTCGATCTCGCGGAAATTGCGCACATCGAGGGTTTCGACGAAAACACGGCGGAGCAGATCCAGAGCCGCGCCCGCGAATATCTCGAGCAGCAGGAAGCCGAGCGCGACGCCAAGCGGCGCGAGCTGGGTGTTGTCGATGAGCTTGCGGAGATACCGGGCATAACGACCGCGATGATGGTTTCGCTCGGCGAAAACGGCATCAAGACCGTCGAGGACTTTGCAGACTGCGCGACCGACGAACTTGTTGGCTGGACCGAGCGCAAGAAGGAAAAGGAAGCCGAAGCTGTTCGGCACAAGGGCTTCCTCGATGGCTTCGAGCTTTCGCGCACGGACGTGGAAAACATGATCATGGCGGCTCGCGTTCATGCGGGCTGGATCAAACCTGAAGACATCGAGAAGCCCGCGACCGAGGGCGAAGCCGAAGCTACCGATGCTGATGCCAGTGGCGTCGGCGCCGAAGGCTAACGGGAAATGACCGGAGAGGCGACAAACGCGCGTGATGGCAAAGCGGCAAAATCGACTTGCGCTGGATCGGACGGAGCTAGCCTCCGCCGCGGGTCCCGAGCGATTGTGCGCCGTCACGCGCCAAAGCCTCGATCCTAAGGACCTGATCCGCTTCGTCCTGTCGCCTGACGGGATAATCGTCCCTGATCTGGACCGGCGTTTGCCGGGTCGCGGCGTCTGGGTCGGTTGCGACCGGCGTCTTGTCGAGAAGGCGGTCGCGACGCACGCCTTCTCAAAAAGCCTTAAAGTCAAGGCCGAAGCGCCGGTAGATCTTGCAGAACGGCTTGATGATCTTATCGTTAAGCGCGTAGTCGGCACCTTATCGCTTGCCAATAAAGCAGGCTTGGCGATCGCAGGTTTCGATAAGGTTTTCGCGGCCCTCGCGAAAGGGCCGGTGAGAGTGGTGCTGCACGGCACCGATGCGGCAACTGACGGTCGCACAAAAATTGACCGGAAATACAAGGCAATTCAAGCCAGCCGGGGTGTGCCAGCGGCAATCGTCAATGATCTGACGATCGCGCAAATGAGCTTGGCCATTGGGCGCGGAAGTGTGGTACATGCTGCCCTCATACCCGGAGGACTGTCGGATCGGTTTCTGGAGGAAGCGGAGCGGCATGGCCGCTACCGGCTCTCTACGATTGAAGCCGCCCCAGAGGCGGCCGACGATTTTTCTGAACTTTCTAGCTGAAGGCTGAACGGATAACGCATGACGGATTCGAACGACCAGACCGATAAGACCCTCCGCGCCGGTGCGCGTAAGCCGCAGCTATCGCTGCAGCGAACGGTCGAGTCTGGCCATGTGCGACAGAACTTCAGCCACGGGCGCTCGAAGTCAGTTGTTGTCGAAAAGAAGAAGACGCGCAAGCTCGGCGGCGAAGGCGAAGTGACCAGCCCTGCAGCGCCGATTACCGTCGAGAAGTCCGCGCCTTCGACAAGGGTGCCTCCTCCGCCGCCGGTTCATCACTCGGCACCGTCGAGCGAACGCTCGGCAGGCCGTGTTCTGTCGAACGAAGAGCGGTCGGCGCGTGAGCGCGCACTTGCCGCCGCCCGCGCCGAGGATGCGATCCGCGCCCCGGAAGTCGAACCCGTCCGTTTCGAGCCAGTCCCTCGCCCGCCCGAGCCGCAGCCGCGCGTCGAAGAACAGCCGCAACCCGTTGCGCGCAGCAGCGAGCCGGTCGCCTCCGCCGCCACCCGCCGCTGCCGCGGCGCCCGCACAGCAGCCAACGGTAACGCCACCTGCAGCAGCGGTTGCGCGCGACAACACTTCAACCGCACCGCGCGAATTTCGACGCGAACTCTGGCCCGTCGCAGTCTCCGCGTGGCGATGGCGGCCGTCCGCAATTTCAAAGAACGCCAAATCGTCCGGCGGGCAATACTGCCTTCATGCCCCGCGAAGCCGGTCGCCCGCGCGAAATCGATCTGCCTGGACCGGTCCGCCGCGGCGCCGCAGCGGCGCCGGACTCAACGACGATCGAGAAGCCTACGCGCGCACCGCGGCCGGTCGTGGCGACGCGCGAGCAGGTCGAAGAGGACGATCGCGTCAAACGCGGTCCGGGCGGCGTTAAGATACCGCGCCCCGCCGTCAAGGTTCAGGACGATGGCCGCCAGCGCCAGAAGCTGACGATCACGAACTTCGACCGCGAAGCTCAGGTTCGTTCGCTCGCCTCTCTCAAGCGCAAGCGCGAGAAGGAAAAGTTGAAGGCGATGGGGATCCAGCAGCCTCGCGAAAAAATCGCGCGCGAGGTCATCATTCCCGAAGCCATCACCATCCAGGAATTGTCGAACCGCATGGCGGAGCGCGCCGTCGATCTCATCAAGTATCTGATGCAGCAAGGCGCGATGCATAAGATCACCGACGTCGTCGACGCGGATACGGCGGAACTCATCGTCCAGGAGTTTGGTCATACACCGAAACGCGTCTCGGAATCGGATGTCGAAATCGGTTTCGTCGGCGACAAGGATGCAGACGATTCCGCTCTGGAATTCCGTGCTCCTGTCGTCACCATCATGGGTCACGTCGACCACGGCAAGACGTCGCTGCTCGATGCCATTCGTTCGGCCAACGTCGTCTCTGGCGAAGCCGGCGGCATTACGCAGCACATCGGTGCCTATCAGGTGACGACGCCAGCCGGCGACAAGATCACGTTCATCGATACGCCGGGCCACGAAGCCTTCACTGCCATGCGCGCCCGCGGAGCGAAGGTGACGGACATCGTCGTTCTCGTCGTCGCAGCCGACGACGGGGTCATGCCGCAGACGGTCGAGGCGATCAATCACGCCAAGGCAGCCAAGGTGCCGATCATTGTTGCGATCAACAAGATCGACAAGCCGCAGGCGGACCCGAACCGGGTGCGTACGGATCTGCTTTCGCATGAGATCGTCGTCGAAAGCATGGGCGGCGACACGCTTGAAGTTCCGGTGTCGGCACTAAAGCACACGAACCTCGACAAGCTGTTGGAAGCGATCCACCTGCAGGCCGAAATTCTCGATCTCAGGGCTAACCCGAACCGCACGGCTGAAGGCATCGTCATCGAAGCCAAGCTCGAACGCGGTCGCGGTCCGGTCGGCACCGTCCTCGTTCAGCGCGGCACGCTGCGCGTCGGCGATATCATCGTTGCCGGTATGGCGTGGGGACGCGTCCGGGCGCTGCTCGACGATCACGGCGCCAATATTCAATCCGCGGGTCCTTCCGTCCCTGCCGAGGTTCTGGGCTTCGACTCGGCGCCTGAAGCCGGCGACCAGTTCGCCGTCGTCGAGAACGATGCGCGGGCTCGCGAGCTGACCGATTACCGCGTCAGGAAGCGCCGCGAGACACTCGGCTCGGCTGGTACGAAGAGCACGCTCGAGCAGATGATGCAGCAGCTCAAGGACGCCGGCCGCAAGGAATTCCCGCTTGTCGTCAAGGGCGACGTCCAGGGTTCGCTTGAGGCCATCGTCGGAGCTTTGAAGAAGGTCGGCAACGACGAGGTCGAAGCCCGGCTCGTGCACTCGGGCGTCGGTGGTATCACCGAGTCGGATATCGCGCTCGCCGCCGCCGCCAAAGCCGTCGTCATCGGCTTCAACGTCCGCGCCAACGCGCAGGCGAAACAGGTCGCCGATGCCCAGGGCGTCGAGATCCGCTACTACAACATCATCTACGATCTCGTGGATGAAGTGAAAGCGGCGATGTCGGGTCTTCTGGCGCCGACGAAGCGCGAAATCTTCCTCGGCTACGCCACGATCAAGCAGGTCTTCAACATCTCGAAGGCTGGCAAGGTCGCGGGCTGCGTCGTCACCGAAGGCAAGGTCGAGCGGGGCGCAAAGGTCCGTCTGCTGCGCGACAACGTCGTCATCCACGAAGGCACGCTTGCGATCCTCAAGCGCTTCAAGGATGACGTCAAGGAAGTCGTCGCCGGCCAGGAATGCGGCATGTCCTTCGCCAACTATCAGGACATTCGCGAAAACGATCAGATCGAGTGCTTCCAGGTCGAGACGATCGCGAGATCCCTCTAATCGCTCTTGTAGTTTATTCCGCGCGGGTTATTCCCGCGCGGCATTGCTCCTTGGCGGCGCTCGGCCGCTCGGCTCTTTGAGCCGAAGTATTTGTTCAATTCGAAACGAAGAGGCCGCGCGCGGTCCCATCCCGCGGCGGAAAGAGAATGACACGAAAGTCCACGTCCTCATGCGCCAAGGCGCCGTCGCAGCGCATGCTGCGCATCGGCGAACTCATCAGGCATAAAATCGCGGAAATGCTGTCGCGTGGGGACATCCACGACGACGTCCTGGCGGCGCATGTCATCACCATTCCGGAAGTGCGGCTGTCGCCCGACCTCAAGCTCGCGACCGTTTACGTGATGCCGCTCGGCGGCAACGACGTGAAACCCGTTATCGAGGCGTTGACGCGCAACAAGAAGTTCATCCGGGCAGAAGTGGCGCACACGCTGAACCTGCGCTACGCGCCCGACCTGCGCTTCAGGGAAGACGAGACGTTCGAGGAAGCGACCCGCATAGATCGGCTTCTCGACAGCGATAGAGTTCGGCAGGACACGCAGAAGAAATAACATGGCACGACGCAAAAAAGGCAACGCAGTTCACGGTTGGCTCGTCCTCGACAAGCCTATCGATATGACGTCGACGCAGGCCGTCGGTGCGGTCAGGCGCGCGTTCAACGCGCAGAAGGCCGGGCATTCCGGGACGTTAGATCCGCTCGCGACGGGCATTCTTCCGATTGCCATTGGAGAGGCGACGAAGACCGTTTCGTTCGCGGTCGATGGCGAAAAGGCCTATCGCTTCACGGTCCGCTGGGGAGCCGAGACGGAGACCGACGACACCGAAGGCGCCGTCTCCAAAACCAGCGACAAGCGGCCTGAACGTAGCGACATCGAAGCGCTGTTGCCGCGTTTTCACGGCGAGATCATGCAGGCGCCCCCAGCTTATTCGGCGATTAAGATCGACGGTGAGCGTGCCTACGACCTCGCTCGCGGCGGCGAGACCGTCGTAATCGAGCCACGGCCGGTTTTCATCGAGAGCCTATCGCTCGTTGACATGCCCGATCCCGCAACGAGCGTGTTCGAGGCGCGCTGCGGCAAGGGGACGTATGTCCGCGCCCTCGCGCGTGACATGGGTCGCATCATGGGTTGCTACGGTCATGTCATCGCGTTGCGGCGGACTGAGGTCGGTCCCTTCGATGAAGCCCGCGCTGTGACGATGGCAGCGCTTCTAGCGGCCGCCGAGTCGGGAGACCCCGATCAAATCGCGAGACTGCTTCTGCCGGTCGAGTCGGCGCTTGCCGATCTGCCGGAACTCCTAGTCTCGCAGACCGATGCTGCAACACTCGCGCGCGGCCAGACCGTTCTGATCCGCGGCCGCGATGCCCCGATCCTGACGGGGCCCGCCTATGCCACCTCAAAGGGTCGTCTCATCGCCCTCGGAGAGCTTGCGAAGGGCGCATTGCATCCGACGAGGGTTTTCAACCTCGGCTGACACGCCACACCAATTCATGCCTAAGGCATTGAAGAAAATGACGGAATTGGATCCTATTTCAAACTCGCCTTTAGCGGGCGTTCGTGTATAAGTAGCCCACCCGCGCGGGCACCGTTCCCGCGCGGATTTCGTTTGCGACCCCGCTGGACGACATCCCGGCCGTGGCCGCTCGATTCAAACTCCAATCTGAAAGGAGCATTCGATGTCGCAGATCGCACCACACAGGCGTGTGGCGAAGACCGCCGTTATCAAAGATAGCGCGACCAAGGATAACGATACCGGCTCGCCGGAAGTTCAGATCGCCGTGCTCACGCATCGCATCAACGAGCTGACCGAGCATTTCAAGATGCACAAGAAGGACAACCACTCGCGTCGCGGCCTTCTCAAGATGGTCAGCCAGCGCCGGCAGTTGCTCGACTACGTGAAGGCCAAGGATAACGCACGCTACCAGAAGATCATCGAGAAGAACGGCATCCGCCGCTAGTCGCGCGCTCATTGCATTTCAGCGCTCAAGACACAGGACGGCCCAATGGCCAGTCGCAATACCCAAAGAACAAGAAAGTCGCCGGCGCTCCGATAGGTGCCGGCGCAATGAGTGCTCACCCGGCATGAGGCCGATTGGGCTGACCGACCGAACAGAAAAGCGAAAACGAAAGATTGAACATGTTTGACATCCATCGCGTCGAAATTGACTGGGGTGGCCGAAAGCTGAAGCTTGAAACCGGCCACTATGCCCGCCAGGCGGACGCTGCCGTCATGGCGCAGTACGGCGATACGACCGTGCTCGCAACCGTCGTCGGCGCTCGCTCAGCGAAGCCCGGCATCGATTTCTTCCCGCTCACCGTGAACTATCAGGAACGCACATACGCTGCGGGCAAGATCCCCGGCGGCTACTTCAAGCGCGAAGGCCGACCGACCGAGAAAGAGACGCTGACGTCGCGCCTGATCGATCGCCCGATCCGCCCGCTCTTCGTCGAAGGCTTCAAGAATGAGACGCAGGTCGTCGTGACAGTCCTGTCGCACGATCTCGAAAATGATCCCGACATCCTCGGCATGGTCGCGGCCTCCGCGGCACTGACTCTTTCGGGCCTGCCGTTCCTCGGACCGATCGCCGCCGCCCGCGTCGGCGTCATCAACGGCGAGTTCGTGTTGAACCCGATGGTCGATGAGATGAAGGAGAGCATCCTCGATCTCGTCGTCGCCGGCACGAACGATGCTGTGATGATGGTCGAATTGGAAGCCAAGGAACTCCCCGAGTCGCAGATGCTCGAAGCCGTGATGTTCGGCCACAAGCACATGCAGCCCGTCATCCAGGCCATCATCAAGCTCGCCGAGAAGGCCGCGAAAGAGCCGTGGGACATCAAGATCCCCGACAAGGCGAAGTACGCGGCCGACGTCAAGAAACTCGCCGAAAAGACGCTCAAGGAAGCCTTCTCGACGAAGGAAAAGGGCAAGCGCCAGGATCTGGTCGCTTCTGCGAAGAAGGCGATCAGCGAAGGCATCACAATCCCGGCCGACGACGCGAACGAGAAGGTTCTTCTCGGCGATGCGTTCAAGTCGCTCGAGATGGACATCATGCGCAGCGACGTCCTGAAGACGAAGCGGCGCATCGACGGCCGCGACCTGAAGACAGTTCGTCCGATCCTCTCGGAAGTCCACGTCCTGCCCCGCACGCACGGCTCGGCGCTGTTCACGCGCGGCGAGACGCAGGCGCTCGTGGTCGCGACGCTCGGCACCGGCGAGGACGAGCAGTATGTCGACAGCCTCGAAGGCACGAAGAAGGAGCGCTTCCTTCTGCATTACAACTTCCCGCCCTACTCGGTCGGTGAAGTTGGCCGCATGGGTTCGCCCGGTCGCCGCGAGATCGGCCACGGCAAGCTTGCTTGGCGCGCCATCCGTCCGATACTGCCCTCGCAGGAAGAGTTCCCCTACACGCTCCGCGTCGTGTCGGAGATCACCGAATCGAATGGTTCGTCCTCGATGGCAACGGTCTGCGGCTCGTCCCTCGCACTGATGGACGCCGGCGTGCCGTTGAAATCACCCGTCGCCGGCATTGCGATGGGCCTGATCAAAGAGGCCGACGAGTATGTCGTTCTGTCCGACATCCTCGGTGATGAAGATCACCTCGGCGACATGGACTTCAAGGTGGCAGGCACCGAGAAGGGTGTCACGTCGCTGCAGATGGACATCAAGATCACCGGCATCACCGAAGAGATCATGCGCATCGCGCTCGCTCAGGCGCAGGAAGGCCGTCTGCACATCCTCGGCGAGATGTCGAAGGCGATCACCGGCGCACGCACTGAGCTCGGCGAATACGCGCCGCGCATCGAGACGATAAAGATCCCGACGGACAAGATCCGCGAGGTCATCGGTTCAGGTGGCTCGGTCATCCGCGAGATCGTCGCGGAATCGGGCGCCAAGATCGACATCGAAGACGACGGTACCGTGAAGATCGCCTCCGCCAACCGCGAGTCGATCGAGAAAGCGCTTGCACGGATCCGCGGCATCACCTCCGAGCCCGAGGTCGGCCAGATCTACAAGGGCAAGGTCGTGAAGATCATGGAGTTCGGTGCTTTCGTGAACTTCTTCGGCTCGAAGGATGGCCTCGTGCACATCTCGCAGCTTTCACAGGGACGTCCCGAGACCGTCGGCGAAGTCGTGAAAGAAGGCCAGGAAGTCTACGTCAAACTCCTGGGCTTCGACGATCGCGGCAAGACGCGACTGTCGATGAAGATCGTCGATCAGACGACCGGCCAGGAAATCCCGCGCGCCGAAGGCGAGCCCGAAGAAGTCTTTGAAAGCCGTCCGCCACGCCGCGAAGGTGGCCGCGGTGGCGATCGCGGCCGCGGTGGTCCGCGTCGTGAGCGCGGCTGAGGCTCAGGCTTACAGTTGAAATGATAAAGCCGCCGGATCGATTGATCCGGCGGCTTTTTTTGTTCAGCGAGTTCGGGTCAGAACCACCGGCAACGGCGGATGCCCCAGCTATTGCGCCAGCACTTGCGCGCCGTGCATTGAACGCGGCCAACACCCGGAACCCATTTGTGATAACCACCAATTCCCCAGCGGCACCGGCTGCCCCACGCGGCCTTTTCAACGGCTGACGATTGCGCTGCGCCGACGCTCTTCAAAGCGCCGAGCGATACGCTCGTTGTCGTCGCCATGCCTGGCGCGCTCGTAAACAAAAGACCCGCGAAAAGTGCTGCGGCTGCGAGCGGAAGCTTTCGAGCCATTTGACTTACTCCTCTCCCTGGAGGCGAGCGCCTCCTGCTGGCGTTTCACCGCAAGACGCTAGCAGCGGAAATTCTATTCCGCCAACGGATCAACGAGATGGGAAGCGCTATGGTGTGCGAGCGTTGCAGCCGGGCGTCAGGCCTTGGCGAAGGGCGGCACTTCAGGCCAGAACACGCGCGCTTTTTCACTGACCTCATCCGGATCCCCGGTCGTCAGCAGCTTCAGCGTCCCACGCTCATCGCCGTTCAGATAATTCGGCCGCCGGACGAGATAATCCTCGAAACTGTCGGCAACGACCTCGGGTTGGGAAAGAATGCGTGTGAACGGCGGCAGATATCTCCGGAACAGGTGCTCGACGAGCGGAAAATGCGTGCAGCCGAGGATAGCCCGATGCGGCGGCACATCGCCGGTCCGGCTGAGCTGCTCCTCGACACCTTCGCGCACGAGCACGTCGAGCTCCGCTTCCGGCCGCTTGTTCTCGATGGCGCCGGCAAGCTCGGAGCAGATCTGCTGCACGACCGTGACCTTGGGACAGCGTTTCAAGATTTCGTCCGGATACACGCCCGCCGTCACCGTTCGCGTCGTGCCGAAGACGGCGATCGTGTCGGTATTGTTTTTCTGCGGGTACTGCGGAGAAGTGACGGCCCAAGGTGTTTGAGTGGCAGCCTCGACCGTCGGCGCGACGATGCCGAGGACATTGTGGTTTCCGGCCCAGCGGCTCTGAGGCAGCCATTCCTGCTGCAGCCGCCTCAACGCGACGGCCGTCGCCGTGTTGCAGCCGAGCAGCGTCAGCTTGGCCCGGCGCGCGAACAGCTCCTCGACGCAGCCCCGCGTATAATCGACGATATCTTCCGACGGCTTGTTGCCGTAGGGCATGTGCGCGTGATCGGCGAGATAAACGAAATCAACGGTCTTGAATCGCTCGACGAGCGCGCGAAGGACGGTCAGCCCGCCGAGACCTGAATCAAAAACACCGATCATGGGCGGAGTGTTTGCGACGCCCAATTGTGGACGTCAACGGCCTCTGAACGTTACTCCGCTGCTGCGGAGGGTGATGCGCTCGGCGCCTTGCCCTCGGTGTCCTGCTCTTTCAAGCTCTGCAGAGACGGCATCGAGACGGTGTTATAGCCGCAATCGACGAAATGGACTTCGCCGGTGACGGCTCCCGATAACGGCGAGAGCAGATAGAGCGCCGAACCCGCAACTTCATCGAGCGTCGGCGTGCGCTGCAGTGGCGAGTTATCGCGCTGGAAATTGAAGATGACGCGCGCATCCGAAACGCCGGCGCCGGAAAGCGTGCGCATCGGCCCGGCTGACAACGCGTTGACGCGAACGCCCTGCGGTCCAAGGTCGGCCGCGAGATAACGTACGGAAGCTTCGAGAGCTGCCTTCGCGACGCCCATGACGTTATAGGACGGCACCCAGCGAGTAGCCCCGCCATAGGAGAGTGTGATCAATGAGCCGCCGTTTGGCATCAGGTCTGCGGCGCGCTTTGCGATCTCGGTGAAGGAGAAGCACGAGATCACCATAGAGTTGATGAAGTTCTCGCGGGTGGTGTCGGCGTAACGTCCAGCCAGCTCCTTGGGATCGGAATACGCGAGCGCGTGGACAACGAAGTCGAGGCCGCCCCACTCTTCTTTGATACGAGCGAAAACATTATCGACGCTGGCGAGATCGAGGACATTGCACTCCTCGATGATCTTCGAACCCAGCGACTGCGCCAGCGGCGAAGCGCGGCGGCCGAAAGCGCCGCCCTGATATGTGAAGGCGAGTTCGGCGCCCTGTCCGGCGAGCGCGCGGGCAATGCCCCAGGCGATCGATCTGTCGTTGGCGACGCCCATCACAAGACCGCGCTTGCCCGCCATCAGAGGACCTGGCTTTGCGATATCGAAGTCGGTCATAGGAAGCCTCGTTTTGTCACCAAATGTACGCCCGCGAACGTCAAACCAGCCAGCTCCGCGCTTATATACTCTCATCGCCCTCGACCGTCCGCCGTTTCGCAGTCCTAGCGGCGGCCAGGAAAGCTTGGGTTACTCAGGCATCATGTCGGCAGAAGATGAGAGTGGCATTGGTACCGCCAAAACCGAAGCTGTTCGACATCACACAGTTAAGGTGAGCGTTGTCGATACGACTGAGAGCGATTGGCACATCGGCGAAGGCCGGGTCAAGCTCGTCGATATTGGCGCTTTCGCAAATAAAACCGTTGTTCATCATCAGCAGCGAGAAAATCGCCTCCTGCACGCCGATAGCCCCGAGCGAATGCCCAGTTAACGATTTGGTAGCAGAAATTGTCGGGATTTTGCCGCCGAAGACAGCGCGAATGGCATCAATCTCCTTGGCGTCGCCGACCGGCGTCCCCGTTCCGTGCGGGTTGATGTAATCGATCGACGGCAATCCCTTGCCGTCAAAGCCCTTCATCGCAAGCTTCATGCAGCGCTCGGCGCCCTCGCCCGACGGGGCGACCATATCGTAGCCATCGGACGTCGCCGCATAGCCCTTGAGTTCGCCGTAAATCTTGGCGCCGCGGGCCTTGGCATGCTCCAATTCCTCGAGCACGACGACGCCGGCACCACCCGCGATGACGAACCCGTCGCGATCCTTATCGAATGGCCGGCTGGCGCGCGCCGGCGTGTCGTTGAAGCGGGTGGACATGGCGCCCATGGCATCGAAAAGGTCTGAAAGCGTCCAGTCGAGTTCTTCGCAGCCGCCTGCGAACATGATGTCCTGCTTGCCCCACTGGATCATCTCGGCAGCGTTACCGATGCAGTGCGAGCTGGTCGCGCAAGCCGATGCAATCGAATAATTAACGCCCTTGATCTGGAAGGCGGTCGCCAACGCCGCCGAGGGGCCGGAGCACATTCCTTTCGGCACCTCGAACGGACCGATCTTCTTTGGGCTGCCGGACCGAAGCGTCGTTTCGGCCGCGTCTACGATCGCCCGCGTCGATGGCCCGCCCGAGCCGACAATGATGCCCGAACGCTCGTTGACGACATCCGAGGGCTCGAGGCCGGCATCGCGGATGGCCTGATCCATCGCGATCCAGTTCCAGCCGACACCAGCTCCCATGAAGCGCTTCGGCTTCCGGGGGACCATGCTCTCCCAATCTATCTGGGGGGCTCCGTGAACCTGGCACTTAAAACCCAATTCGGCGTATTTCTCAGCGCGAGAAATGCCGGACTTCGCCTCTCTCAACGAAGCAAGAATTTCCTGGGTGTTGTTCCCGATCGAGGATACGACGCCCATTCCAGTCACAACTACGCGCCGCATGCGCTCCTTCACTCCTGCGGTTCCTGCTGCCCCCCGCCATGGCAGCCGGGCCCTATGCGCAACGCTTAAGGACCTTCGCTTGACTTGAGTAGGACCCTCAGGTCCTTGGCTGTGTATATCACTTCGCCATCGGCTTTCAGGACCCCATCCGCCTCGGCGAGCTTCAACTTGCGGGCAATGACGCGTTTGATATCGATGACGTATTCGAGCAGTTTTACGTCCGGGGTCACCTCACGCATGAACTTGACCTCGCCGACGCCGGAAGCCCGGCCCTGACCCGTAAGTCCGAGCCAGCCCAGAAAAAATCCTGTCAATTGCCAGAGCGCGTCGAGGCCGAGGCACCCGGGCATCACCGGATCACCCTTGAAATGGCAAGCAAATAGCCAATCCAGGCGATCATTACCCGCAACCTTAAGCTCAGCGACGATCAGGCCTTTTCCGTGCGCTCCCGCCGTTTCGGAAATCGTGGCAATGCGGTCCACCATCAGCATTGGCGGCAACGGCAACTGGGCATTTCCCGGCCCAAAAAGCTCGCCGCGCCCGCAGGCGAGCAAATCCTCAAACTCGAAGCTAGAACGGCGTTCCGCCATGTATCCCCTCGTTTCATGGCCGATGATGCGGTGTTCGTTCACATTATGCTCCGGCCAGGTCAAGATCAGCGGGGTCCTAACACACGCTTGCCTTGCCGCCTAGCAGCGCTGGCCGCTGCGTGTAACAGGGCGTTGGGCAGGCTTAAAGCCCGATTCTCGCCGTAAGTTGCGGCTTTTCTGACTTGTGACTATACTCGATAACATTGAGCGCGTTGCATAAGGGCTGATATCCTGTCGGTCCAACGTGGGGACGCAAACACGGTTCTGCAAACGGAAATGTCTGAGAAATCTCCGCCGACTATGGCTACGGAAGCCCCGGTACCGACGTCCGAGTTCCTCCGCAAGGCAGGGCTTCGGCCAACGAGGCAGCGCATGACGCTCGGCCGGCTGTTGTTTGAAGGCGGAGATCGCCACGTTACGGCAGAGCAGCTTCACGCCGAGGTGGCGGGCCTCGGTGAGCACGTATCGCTCGCGACTGTGTACAATACCCTGCATCAGTTCAAGCGAGCTGGCCTTTTGCGCGAGCTGGCGATCGAAGGCTCGAAAGCCTACTTCGACACCAACACGTCGAATCACAATCACTTCTTGCTCGAACCGCACGGCGAGTTGATGGACATCCCCGGCGATGCCATCACGGTCGAGGGTGTGCCGCAGCCGCCGGAAGGCATGAAGATCACGCACGTGGACGTGGTTGTGCGGCTGACGAAAGCTTGAGCGCACGCCGGTCGACAACGACCGCTCGCGCTACTTGAACGTCTCGCCCTCGTAGACGCCCCAAAGTTTTTTCTGCTCGATGTAGCCGCTGAATTGGTCGACCGTTACGTGGCACCAGCGCCCGTCGCATGCGTGCAAATCAGCAATGACGCCGGCTTCGACGTTTGCAACGACGTTCGCGTGCACGCTGTCGTCCGCCATGATGGGGACCAACGGTGGCTGTGCCCCGGCCTTTCGTTCCCACGGCAGCACGAGACCGGTTCTCCGGCCCGACAAGAACGACTGCAAAATCCACCCCGTTGCACCCTCGGCATCGCGGACCTGCCGCCAAGTCTCGAATTCCTTGATCACCTCGAGTGGAAGGCCGGCACGCCGATAGACCCAGCCCGTCGGATAATCCGTTCCGGGGCCGTTTCTAAGGTTGACCCTGTCCGACTTGAGACTGACGAAACGGGGTACGGGCAAACCGCTTCCCACCAGCGGAGGCGTATCGGCGGCGGCCACGGGTGGGGACACAGGCAGAGACAATGCGAGGACTGCGGCGGCAACGAGCGCCCGGACGCTCTCGAGCGGCAGCCCAAGGAGCCGCGCGCGGGCGCACCTCTGATCTATAACGGGCGATGCTGTCATTTGAAGCAGTTCGAAACCCCGCATTCGACCGTAAAACGATGACGTGCCTTTGTATTGGGCGCCCGCAAACTGATTTCAGGACTTTGTCTTCGCAAAGGCCATCTGATAGACACGGGGCCGCACTTTCTCAAGCGGCTCCGCGATCGAGATGCGAGCGCCGCGTTTTTCTTGCAACGGGAAGCGAATGCCGACCCCCCAGAAGAAACCTGTTGTCATCGTCACACGCAAGCTTCCGGACGTCGTCGAAACTCGGATGTGCGAGCTTTTCGATACGCGCCTGAATGTCGAAGACAAACCTCTGACTCAGGCTCAGCTCGTCGAGGCCGTCAAAGCCGCCGACGTCCTGGTGCCGACGGTCACCGACCGCATCGATCGCGCGGTGCTGACGCAAGCCGGCCCGCGCCTCCGGCTCATCGCCAACTTCGGCACCGGCGTCGACAACGTCGATCTCGATACCGCTCGCAACCGTGGCATCCTGGTGACGAACACGCCGGGCGTGCTAACGGAAGATACCGCCGACATGACCATGGCGCTCATCCTGGCAGTGCCGCGGCGCCTTGCCGAAGGCGCAGCCTACATGCGCGATTCCGCGACAAAATGGTCTGGCTGGTCGCCGACATGGATGCTCGGCCATCGCATCTACGGCAAGCGGCTCGGCATCATCGGCATGGGCCGCATCGGCCAGGCCGTCGCACGGCGCGCCAAGGCATTCGGGTTGCAGGTCCACTACCATAACCGCCGCCGCGTACTCGAGGAAATCGAGGAAGAGCTCGAGGCGACATACTGGGAAAGCCTCGATCAGATGCTGACGCGGGTCGACATCGTCTCCGTGAACTGTCCACATACGCCGGCCACCTATCACCTGCTCTCGGCACGGCGGTTGAAGCTCCTCAAGCCGTCAGCCTACATCGTCAATACGGCGCGCGGCGAGGTCGTCGACGAGAACGAACTCGTGCGTCTTCTTGAATCGGGCGCTCTCGCAGGCGCGGGCCTCGACGTTTTCGAGCACGAGCCGGTCGTCAATCCACGCCTGCTCGCATCCGATCGCGTTGTCGCCTTGCCGCACATGAGTTCGGCGACGATCGAAGGCCGGGTCGATATGGGCGAAAAGGTCATTATCAACATCAAGGCCTTCGCCGACGGTCACGCGCCACCCGATCGCGTCCACCCGGCTATGCTCTGATCTGCGCCGGTTGGCGGCTACGAGCCGCCGGCCGCCATCGCTTCATTCCAAAGACGCAAAGTGACGACGGCATAGAACACGAACGTCGCGATGTATCCGCTTGCGAGCCACGCCGCTTCGCTGCCCGACAACGGAGCCGGCTTATGAAAAGCGCTGGCTTTTACCGAGAGAACGCTGGGCGCGATAAGGATCATAAGCCCCATCAATAGGTAATCGCGGATTATTGCAGCGAGCCCAACTCCTGCGAGCACTGTGCTGGCGTGGATGGCCCGCGCGCCACGGGGCGATAGTCGCGACGTCAGCGCCTGCAACACCCGTCCGCCGTCCAGGGGTAAGATCGGGAGAAGGTTGAGCCCGTTGACCGCGGCGCTCAATATGGCAAGGTCCGAAAGAAACGGCTCGCTGTTCTGCAGCGAGAGCCATGCAAACAGGCCCGTCGTCAGCATGCTGGCGGCGGGACCCATCAACGCGATGAAGCCGCGCGCGACTTCGCTCTTTCCAAAGCTGTCACCGACCGCGACGCCGCCAAAAAAAGGGATGAAATATATCCCTCGCACCGGAATGCCGGCCCACCGCATCGCAATGACGTGTCCAAGCTCGTGCAGAAAGACGACAGCAAGCAGCATGGCCGCAATCGACAAATCGAAAATCGCGTAGAAGCTCGCGAAAGTCAGTGCGCCGGTCGGAAGCGCATTTCTAATCTGGTCACTTTGCGAACGTTCTCTACGGCCGGCACGTGTCTCAGCCGTTCGCTTGATGCTATAAAGACTACGCAAGACCGTCAGGGGCATCAGCAGGCGGGTTATAAATTTCGTGTGCGTCAGCTCGCAACTTTCCGTGATGACCGCTCGGCGAGCATCTCCCGAAACTGCGACGGCGCCGATATAATCGGCTCCGAAGCGATAGACCGGATCGCACTCATCCATCAGCAGCCGCAGCGTCAAGGCTTCGCCCGGCTTCTCATCGAGAATCTGATAGGCAAACCGCAACTGCTTGTCGGCGTACTTGCACGTACCGGTGAAAACGCCGGGACGCGCAGGATCAGGCTCGGTGTCGAGCTCCATCGGCGGCGGGCCTTCGAGGTTGATCTTGTTGGCCGAGGCGACCGACCAGATGGTGGCCTTGGGCGCATCGACGTCCCTCGAAATTACGTACACGCGCCGCTTCGTGCCCGCCAAGACGTCGAACGGCACGCGCAGCAACTCCTTGAAAAGGAAAAACAGGTTTTGCAGAAGCGGCGGCACCCCGGTGACCTCGCAATTCGCATTCGTGCGCTAATACCGCATGCAACGTTCGGGCATGCAAACTCTTCAAGAATGCACGACCGATCGTGCATCCATCGCCTTTAGTTCAATCACCTTCGTGACAGGATTATTCGGCTGCGCAGGCGGGATTTTCGGAGGAACTATGCGAAGTGAGATCGGTAATCGTCGGATTTCGCCCGGAGAGGGAATTGTCAGGATCCCAGGCGATCGTTACGATTTCAAAACGCGTCGCGAGCGCATCGTAAATTAGCAGGCGTCCGGCCAAGCTCTCGCCCAGGCCGAGGATTTCTTTCACGACCTCGGTCGCCTGTAGTGTTCCGATGACGCCCGCCACAGGCCCAAGGACGCCGACTTCTTCGCAATTCGCAACAAGACCGGCAGGTGGCGCTTCCGGAAACACGCAACGCAGCGTCGGATAAGGGTTTCCCGCAGGATCTTTCTCGTGCGGCTTGAAGAGTGAGACGTAGCCGTCGAACGACCCGAGCGTCGCATAGGCGAGCGCCCGCTTCGCGAAATAGCAGGCGTCGGAGACAAGATAGCGGGTAGCAAAATTATCCGAGCCGTCCGCGACGACATCGTAGCGCGAGATGATCGAAAGGGCGTTCTTCGCATCGAGCCGCTCCGCGTAGGTCTCGACATTCACCAGCGGATTGATGCGCTGAATAGCGTCGCGCGCGCTCTCGACCTTGAGCCTGCCAGCGTCCTCGGTGCGATGCGCGATCTGGCGCTGCAGGTTATCGATCGAAACGCGATCATCATCGATGATGCCGATCGTGCCGACGCCCGCCGCCGCGAGATACGTCACGACCGGCGAACCAAGCCCGCCGGCACCGACCACAAGCACGCGCGCTGCTTTCAGTTTCTGTTGTCCAGGTGCACCGACGTCACGCAGCACGAGGTGGCGCTTGTAGCGCTGCACCTCGTCTGACGTGAGACTTGCCATGGAAACCTCGAGTGCAATTAGCTCTTCGGCTGCGGATCTACGAAGAGCTCGCTTGAGAAATAGCGCTCCGCCGATGACGGCGCAAACGTGACAATCGTCTTTCCGGCAAACTCGGGCTTCTGAGCCACCGTGATCGCCGCTGCGACGTTGGCACCGGTCGAGATGCCGCCCGGAATGCCTTCGACCTTCGCGACCGTGCGCGAAACTTCGAACGCCGTATCGCTCGACACCGTGACGACCTCGTCGATCAGGCCGCGATCCAGAATGCTCGGAATGAATCCGGCTCCGATACCCTGGATCTTGTGCGGACCACGCGGCTGGCCTGAAAGAATGGCGCTGGTCGACGGCTCGACTGCGAAGATTTTGAGGCCGGGAATACGTTTCTTCAGAATACGGCCAACACCCGTCAGCGTGCCGCCGGTGCCGACACCGATGACGAGCGCGTCGACTTTGCCCTTCGTGTCGTTGTAGATTTCTTCCGCCGTCGTCTTTTCATGAACGAGCGGATTGGCCGGATTGTCGAACTGGCCGGGGATCACGGCGTCGGGCAACGTCTTCGCAAGCTCTTCAGCGCGGGCGACGGCTGCCGGCATACCGCCAGCGCCTGGCGTCAATTCGAGTTCCGCGCCGAGGTGAGTCAGAATTTTTCTACGCTCGATCGACATCGTCTCCGGCATGACGAGAATGAGCCGATAGCCGCGCGCCGCCGCGACGAAGGCGAGGCCGATGCCGGTGTTGCCCGACGTCGGCTCGACGAGAACGGTCTTGCCCGGCTTGATGCGGCCATCAGCTTCGAGCGCGTCGATCATCGCGACGCCGATACGGTCTTTGACCGACGACAGCGGATTGAAGAATTCGAGTTTCAGCAGAATGTCGGCGTTGACGTTTGCCGCAGCCGCGATCTTCGAGAGGCGCACGAGCGGCGTGTGACCGATGGTTTCGGTGATGCTGTCGTAGACGCGACCGCGCCCCCAGCTTTTCGTGGCTTCGAGTGTCTTGATCTCAATAGTTTGTGTCATGGCCTGTCTCGATCCGCCCTCGGGGTGAACACGCAGTTTCTGATGTGGGGTCGTTTCTCGCAGGTTCGAGGGCGGCTCTCAAGAGGCGAGGGGCGCGCATAGACGCCCATAAGCATTGCATTTTTTGTGCTTAACGCACCCTCGGCCGATTTCGCGCGCGGGATTCTGTTTGCGTCGCGACGCGTTGCTTCGCAACGACTTTCCGCTTCTCGGGCTTCGCATGGGATGGCGTCTCAATGACACCGGTAGAGCCGAAACCACCCACGCCCCTCTTTGTCGCCGAGAGCTTTTTCAACTCGCGAAGCTTCACCCGAGCGACGGGAGCCACAATCATTTGCGCGATACGTTCACCCCGCGCGACGACAAACGGCTCGGTTCCGAGATTGATCAGGATGACAGCGACCTCGCCGCGATAGTCCGCATCGATCGTGCCGGGACTATTGAGAACCGTCACACCGTGTTTGATGGCGAGGCCAGATCTCGGTCTGACCTGCGCTTCCATTTTTCTTGGAATCTCGAAAATCAAGCCGGTCGGAATGAGAGCACGCGCTCCCGGCGCAATGGTGACCGTTACATCCGGCGGAACCGCAGCAACGAGATCGAATCCGGCCGCGTCGGCTGTCTGATACTCCGGAAACGCCAAACCTTCGGCGTGGGGAAGGCGCTTGATCTTCACCTTCATTCCGCGGCAGTCCGCTTGGCGTTGAGCTGCTCGGCCGCGCGTTCGACAATCTTTCTTGCGACCTTCGCTTTGCTCATCTGAGGCCAGCTTTCGACGCCGCTCGCCGTAATCACGTGCACGGTATTGTTTTCTCCGCCCATCACGCCGGACGACGATGAAACGTCATTGGCGATGATCCAATCCGCATGCTTGCTTTTGAGCTTCTTCTTTGCGTGCGCGAGCACATCCTGAGTTTCCGCCGCGAAGCCAATCACAAGTCGCGGACGTGCCGCGCCCGGCCGAGCGATCGTCTTCAAGATATCCGCGTTTTCCGTAAGCGTCAAAGTCGGCGCACTCTTCGTCTCCGACTTCTTGATCTTCTCCATCTGAGGCGTTTCAACACGCCAATCGGCAACGGCTGCTGCGAAGATCGCGATATCGGCAGGCAGCGCCGCTTGTACGGCTTCGAGCATTTCCGCAGCCGTCTTGATCCGGATGATTTCGACGCCCTTTGGCTCGGCAAGCGAAACGGGGCCGGTGATAAGCGTCACGCGCGCGCCGAGATCGGCAGCAGCAGCGGCAAGCTCAAAGCCCTGCTTTCCCGATGACCTGTTCGCGAGGTAGCGGATCGGGTCGATCGGCTCATGCGTCGGGCCGCTCGTGACGACGACATGCCTGCCAGCTAAAGCGCCGTTCTTTTGTGGTTCAAATGCCAAATCCCCTTCGAGCACACCTTCGATGGCGGCCAGAAGATCGGGAACCTCGACAAGGCGTCCGGGCCCTGCTTCGCCACGCTCCGCCATCTCGCCGATCGCCGGACCAATGAAACGGATGCCGTCGGCCTTGAGTTGCGCGACGTTCCGGCGTGTCGCAGGATTGAACCACATGGCGGGGTTCATTGCGGGCGCGACGAGAACGGGCTTGTCGGTGGCAAGTAGAACGGCCGTCGCGAGATCGTCGGCGTGGCCGCCCGCCATCCGCGCGATAAGATCGGCAGTCGCAGGTGCGACGACGACGAGATCGTTATCGCGAGCCAGCCTGATGTGTCCGATCTCGCGTTCCTCATCAAGGTCGAAGAGATCGGTCAGCACCCTCTCATTGGTCAGCGCACCGACGGAAAGCGGAGTGACGAAGTGGTGCGCAGCCTTCGTCATCACGGCCCTGACGCTGTGGCCGCGCTCCTTGAGGCGCCGGATCAACTCTAGGCATTTATAGGCTGCGATGCCGCCGCCGATGATCAGAAGAACGCGCTTGGCCGATGACAAATGGTAAATCCCATTTCCGCTCGAAATGCCCGGCAATTCTATCACAATCCGGGAAGCCGGAGGTTAAGCTGAGGCCAACGAACGCAGGTTTGGCGGCGCCCCATGCCTTTTACCGGCCTTTGGCCTATACCGGCGCCCGAAAGTGGCGTGCTGGAGGTACCTTTGCCATGCGTTTCAAGATCCTGATCCTTGCCTTTCTGGCGGCGCTTGCGCCCGCGACGGCCAGCGCCCACGAGGTGACGGTCAAAGGCGTAACGGTTGCACATCCCTGGGCCCGTGCAATGCCGCAAGGCGCGACCGTCGGTTCGGCGTTCGCCGAAATGAAGACCGACAAGGACACGTCCGACCGCCTAATCGGCGTCTCGTCGCCGGTCGCCAAGAGCGTCGAGGTGCATTCGATGACGATGGACGGCGACGTCATGAAGATGCGCCGTCTCGACGGCATCGACCTGAAGCCGGGTGAATCACACGTCCTAAAACCGATGGCTGAGCACATCATGCTGTTCGGCCTTACCCAGCCGCTCAAGGAAGGCGATCTCATCAAGCTGACACTAACGTTTGCCAAGGCCGGACCGATCGAGGTCGAAGGAACCGTCGAGCCGCCGGGCGCAATGGGCCCGCACGGGGTGGATCATCAGCCGGTTGACGATTCGATGACTAATTCGATGTCACGCGATCAAATGCACGGTGAAATGCCGCCGGCCGCACAGGGGAAATGATCATCTTTCAGGCACCCAACAAATCGAAATTATTTATGTCGCGCGGTGACTTGACGCAGAAGACGGGATGGTACATGTTGCCGCGACTTGCGATGGCCGGGACCGGTCGCAGGGCTAAAAAACGAATAAAGGTCCAAGTCTAGGGACGAAACTATTGGGGTGGTTCGGTCAGCCGAGCCACCCCATTCCAATTCTAAGAGTCCCGCTGGCGCCGAGGGGATGCATTGGCTTCTCTGGGACCGCTGTGCGCGAGATGAATCGCAAAGCACCCCGCCTCCTCTTCTCCCATCAGATTCCGGACCCGCCCGCGCAATAATGGACCATGCCTTGATCGGAACGCCTTTCTGACGCCAATAGCGCGCTTCGGGGCTGTGTCGGGGACGCAGAGAGGTTAGGTATGGGTTTGGGGGACATTGCCGGAGCGAGCCGGCCATCTGGCCGCCTTCTGTTGGCGAGCCTACTCATTTGGGCGATCCTCGCGGTCGCGTTGCCGCTATCGGCGTTGACGCTCAACGTTTTTCATTTCGGCGGCTTCCCGCTTGGTTTCTGGGTCGCTGCGCAAGGCGCGAGCATTGGTCTCGTGGCGCTGGTCGCGATCTACGCCTGGAGGGCTGGCGGCACACCGGTCCGCGAAGGCATTGGCCCGGCTCTGGTGTTCGCAGGTGAGATCGTCGGCGCGGTCGGGCTTCTCGGCTTCACCGGCTATATCGCCGCGATGGGTTACGACGGACTGGCGCTGCCACTCGGAATGGTCGCCGGCGTCGCGCTCCTCGCTATCCTCGTTGCGCCTCGCTTCGTTCTCTATCCCGTGCAATCGATCAGCGGTTTCTTCGCGGTCCGCTTCGGCGGAAACCTGACACGCAGGCTGGCGTTCCTAATCGCATCCGCAGCGACCGCGCTTCTTCTTGCTGCCGATATCAGAGCCGGGTCGCTTGCGTTGCAGAGCCTGACCAGCATTGCGCTACCCCAAGCGATCCTGGCTCTCGCATTGACCATTGCCGTCATTTGGTTAGCCGGGACATTGCTTGCTCCGAAAAAGATCAACGGTCTCGGATTCATCGCTATCTGCGCCGGGTTGCTCGCCACTTTGATCGCCATCGCATTCTACGCCAGCGGTTCTTCGATGCCGCATCTGACTCTCGGCATAGCCCTGCAGAACCACGCCGCCCTCAACCAGACACTCGTCATCAATCGTCTCTCGGACGTGAAATCCCTGACGCCGATGACCTCGCCGTTCCTGCAGCTATCGATGCGGAATTTTGCGGGACTTCTCCTTGCCGTGGCTCTCGGTGTCGTTGCGGCTCCGCATCTTCTCGGACGCCACGTCTCGCAATCGGCGGTCGCACCAGGCGGCGCGGTGAAGCGCACTGCGGCCGCACTCGTCGCCGTTGCCATCCTCATCGCCAGTCTACCTCCCCTCGCCGTCTATAGCCGTATCGGCTTTGAGGAAGCGATGTCGAAGGGCATTGAGATCGCGGCGATACCCCAGTCTTTTGCCGAGGCGAGCGCGCTCGGCTGGGTAAGGGTCTGCGATCAGAATTCGGAGGCACCGACCGATCTCGCCGCCGCGTGCGCCAAAGCTTCCGGGCAACGCGGCTTCTTGAGACTCCAGGATCTTGCCTTCACGACGGACGGCTTCGTCGTTGCCGCGCCGAGAATTTCGGGGCTAGATCCGATGCTGCAATACCCGCTGTTGCTCGGCGCCGTGCTCGCATCGGTGCTCGTGGGGAACGCCCTCGTATCCGGTCTCGTCGTCGCCGACAGCGAGGTGCGCATGACGCACTCCGAGGAAACCCCGGGGCTCACTCGAGGACTTGATTTCCGTTCGGTGACCGCCGGCGGTGGCCTTATCATTGCCGCTGCACTGATCGCGCTCTTTGCAAGCATAGGAACAGCGTTGCTGGCAGCAGAAGGTTTTGCCTTGCTGGCCGCAGGTATTTTTCCGGCGCTCGTTCTCGGCCTGCACTGGCGGCACATGAATGCGGCTGGTGCCATAGCTGCGATGGTAACCGGGAGCCTGATCACAGCCGTATATCTCCTCGGCGTCCACTTCTGGCCGGTTGAGCTGTTCAGCCTTTCGGGCGACCTTTCGGATGCGCCGCCGCAGGCCGCGACGCGCTTTGCTGACCTTCAGGCAGCACTCGCAGCAGCGGCCACGCCCGAGGCGCAGGCATTGGCGCGCGCCGTGCTCACCAAGCACGTCACGACGATCGCCAACTGGGGTGGGCTGAAGCCGGCCGCAATTACGCTTATCGCCGTGCCCGCCGGCTTCGTTGCGGGTCTTTTGTTCAGCCTGCTTTTCAGGTCACGGAAAACTGCACCGCCCGTTGGGGCATAAATCTTCGCCTGAGCGAACGAGTCGCCTAGAGTTGCGCGACGACCAACGTCGCGGAGCGATCCCAACCCATGGCGGACGAGATCTACGATCTGCTCGTGATCGGCGGTGGCATCAACGGCGCGGGCATCGCGGCCGATGCGGCGATGCGCGGTCTCTCCGTTCTTCTTGCCGAAGCCGACGATCTCGCCGGCGCAACGTCGTCGGCCAGCTCGAAGCTGATCCACGGCGGGCTCAGATACCTCGAACATTTCGAGTTCCGGCTCGTTCGCGAGGCGCTTGCCGAACGCGAAGTGCTTCTCGCCAACGCGCCGCATATCATCCGGCCGATGCGCTTCGTTCTTCCGCTAGTTCCCGGAATGCGGCCGGCGCTGATGATGCGTGCAGGGCTTTTTCTTTACGATCATCTGGCTCGCCGCAAGTCGCTAGGCGCTTCACACGCCATCGATCTTCAGCGCGATCCCGCCGGAGCGCCGCTCGTCTCCGAGTTGAACAGCGGCTTCACCTATTGGGATTGCTGGGTCGACGATGCTCGTCTTGTCGTCCTGAACGCAATTGCTGCTCGCGAGGCGGGCGCACGAATAGAAACCCGGACACCAGTTACCGAACTCAGAACCCAAAACGGAATATGGATCGCGACGCTTGGAACGGACAGCCACCAAGTCAGCACGCGCGCCATCGTCAACGCCGCGGGACCGTGGGTCGGTGACGTTGCAAAGCTTCTATCGGGCTCGCCAAGTTTCACGCCCCCGGCCGTCAGGCTGGTCAAAGGCAGCCATATCGTCGTGCCGCGCATCGCGGGCGCGAATGACGCTTACACCTTTCAGAACCGGGACGACCGCGTCGTCTTCGCCCTTCCATTCGAAGACGAATTTACCCTGATCGGAACGACGGACACAATTTTCGCCGGCGATCCCCGCGGAGCGAAATGTACCGACGATGAAGAGGACTATCTGCTCGACGTCGCCAATCGCTTTTTTCGCGAGCCGCTAACGCGCCAAGACGTCGTATGGAGTTTCGCAGGCGTTCGGCCACTCGACGAGGATGGCAGTCAAAGCGCTTCCGCGGTCAGCCGCGATTACCGCCTCGACCTCCACACTGAAGCACCTATCCTCCACGTCATCGGCGGGAAGATAACGACGTACCGCAAGCTCGCCGAAGCGGCATTGAAGTTGCTGCAACCGCATATCCCGCAGATGCAGCCAGGCCGAACAGGGACGACACCGTTGCCGGGTGGAGACTTCGGCGGCCAATCATTCGACCACTGGTTCGAAGACTTCGCGCGAAACAACCAAGGATTTGCTCGAAGCTTCCTTCGTCAACTCGCGCGCCGCTATGGAACGCGCACGTCTAAAATAATCGACGGCGCCACATCGGAGCGGCACCTAGGCGAAGACTTCGGCGACGGTCTCACCGCGCGCGAAGTCGCGTATCTGACATCCGAAGAGTGGGCACGAACCGCACACGATGTCCTCTGGCGGCGAACGAAGACAGGCCTGCATCTCTCGCCCGACGATCGGCTACGCGCTGCCGATCGCATTCAAGCCTGTCTCGATAAATCGTAAAGCGCGAACCGCTTACATCAGCCGCCGACGCTGGGCGCGAAGAGCGCACGTCGCCGGACAGATGGACTCCGGGCACAGCATCTGATTTGTCTTGCGAAGCGCTGCCGCAAGCGCCTGTGCGCCGTTGAGAGTGTCGCCGATATCCGCCGAGCCGATCAGCGCCGCCGCCGACGCCGTCAGCGCTTGCCGTTCATCATGCTGGCACGCGGCAATGATCGAGATCGCCAGGCATTCGTCGCGGCAGAAGCTGCGGCAACCGGCCGGTGAGATTTTGATGTCGCGCTGCGCGTTCGCTTTGACGGCGCGAACGAATTTCGAGAGATCGAGAAGTAAGGTCTTCGCATTCTCCGGTCCGAGCATGCCCGAGAACGTGTTCCAGGCATCCTCCCAGCACTTGATGTCGCCGGTCGACAAACCGGCAAGCCAGCAGCGGAAGCCGACGGCGACAAGTCTTTCTGGAGCGCGTGCGGGCAGCGGAACGATCTTCGCGGAACGCCCCACCTGCACGACAGAAGAATTCGAGACCGGATTAGCCATTGTGCGAAGCCTCCGCTGAGGTGCGCCCACGACGTGCGCACAAGCTGGAGTGACAGACGGAAAGTCGGGAAGCAGCGCTATCGAGCGCGTACAGAGAAGCTTTCATTTTCAGCTCCAATAATCGAGGTTCAAGGCCTCGGTATCGGTTGGCGCCATTGGCTGGCGCGTGGCATCGCAATGACGCCCTCATCTGAGCTAGCGCGATGACGGCGGCTCGGTCAACCGTTAGTAAGCCGCATCGCTTACATTAGAATTTTTATAATTTTCAACTGGCTATGACGACGTCTGAGCGCGGTCGTCGTGCCTATTCGGATCGTCGCGTGAAGTCGCTGAAGACGATCGTCGCGGCGGTGCCTTTTTGCGGAACGCTCTCGATTTCGATCTCGGCGCCCATATCACGAACGAGTTTTTCGACGAGCGGCAATCCGATGCCGTTGCTGCGCGCCCACTTCGGTTGCAAATCGGCGGCACAAGCGGTTTCAAACGCCGGCAAACGAGTTCCGTTCATGCCGCAGCCGGTGTCGCGGACGACGAGAAACACCCGTCCGTCGCCGATATGCCCCGTTGCAACACGAACATCGCCACCGCGTGGCGTGAACTTGATGGCGTTAGTCAGCAGGTTGAGCAGAACCTGCCGAAGAGCTGTCGGATTGGCGACAACGTGAGGATGGCTTCCGTCGGACTCGAAGGAAAGGGTCAGTCCGCACGATTCCGCGAGAGCCTGGACGCTCGATGCGGTGCGTTCGACCAGCGCGTTGAGGTCGAGCGCGATAAGGCGCGAAACTGGCACGCTCGGCTTGGCTCGATCCGAAAGCAGCGACGCGATGACATCGAGAGCGTGCGTCGCGCTTTCGTGAATATCGGCTGCATAGCTCAAATACCGCTCGTTCTTCATCTCGCCGAGCCGCTCGTCGCGCATGATCTCAGAGGCCGCAGCAATGGCCGTCAGCGGCGTTTTGAGTTCGTGGGCGAGTTTCGCGAGAGAATCGGCATCCAACACGGGGAAAGGCTTGGGGGCCGGCGCGTCCGCGACCGAAGATGCGGCTTGCTGAGAGCCCGCCATGGCGCGGGCCTGGCGGAGTTGCTCGGCGATTTCTCTCAGGACTTCCATTCCGCCGCCGGCGAAAGCCGAAGCGGCAGACGAGATGAGAGGTTGAGCCGACGCCACGTCGGGCGGCGTTTCGACCTCCACGACATGAAGCAGCAGAACTTTCGAGCCATTTTTGCCCTGCTTCGCGACCCGGCATCTCACCCGCCTGAGCTGGCCACTCTTCCAGAAAAGCAACGTTTCGGGGTCGGCTTTGCCAGTGCCGCCCGCGACGGCGATCTGGCGCAGCCGAGCGACGGCGGGCATGGCCGGATCGAGCGCAATTGGAAACGACGCGTATGGGAATAGACCGAGGGCCGCGGCGCCGGAAGCATTCGCTGAGAGGATTTCAGCCGCTTCCGCATCGATCGCGATGACCGCCTGCGCCTCGTGCCCGTCGAGCGGTGCGGCTCCTTCGCGGAGGTCCGGCATTGCGGGTTTAGCGGCGAGCGCCATAGTGAAAAACCGCCCGTTCCAAAGGCTTATTCGCAACGCCCAGCAATCATCTAAGTGATTTGCGGGCGCCCGGAACGGAAAACGCGGAATTTTCCACCGCCATCGGCGGGAGTATGATATCGCGCAGACACCAAGCGGGAGCTGAACGATAGAGGCCATCCCGAGGCTACAACCTTAGGTGGGGTTCGGCAGCTAACGGCTCTAGGCGGCTTTCTTGAGAATAGCCTCGCGCAGCTTGTCCGGATCGCGCTCACCCCGATCGGCCAAATCGAACAGATTTTCAATGATGTCGTCGACGGGAATATTGAGAGATTGCTGCTGAGCCTCGTCGATAATGCTTTTGAGCAGCCGATGCAGGTCTTTGAGCTCGTCTGAGCTGTACGGGCATAGCGTCATTGTCGTCCCCCAGAAGAATGTCGAATTCGCCCCGCGGGGGTTTATAACGCGATCGTATGGCAACGGTTCCCCGCGTTGCAGCTGCGAGCCGAGAGGCGGCCAAAAGCCCGAGAACGACGGCGAAGTCAACGGGGGAGCCATAAGTCACCCTTGACCCTCAGCCCGCGCTGTGTTGGAACCACGCCGTCGCGAGCGCTTACTATGGAACGCCCGGCAATCGGGATTCTTGGAAGATCGACGGACGCGGTTTTTGCACGTGCAACGCGCCGCCCGGTCGCTCTAAAATCATCCCAAGCCGAAAGGCTCATGCCGCCTTAGCTCAGTTGGTTAGAGCGCTAGATTGTGGATCTAGAGGTCCCCGGTTCAATTCTGGGAGGCGGTACCAATTAAATCAGGGCTTAGCGGACTTTTTTAGATACATCAAGAAAAATTGGTCACGCCTTAGTCGCGCCTGCTTTTCGGGCATGTTGAACGGATCCGACGAATCGCCTCAGCTTGCGACGATGGAAAAAAACCGATCCCAACGGGGCATTCCGCCCTTTGTCGGTCGGGCCGAGGTTGCTGATGCGCTGGGCTATTCGCTCAAGACGCTGAACCGCGAAATCAAGCGCGGCCACGTCCCGCGCCCCGTCCAACTATCACCGAATCGCGTCGGCTGGCCTGTGGAGGTCATTCAGAAACTGCTCGAGTCACGTATTGCGCGAGTGAAAGAGCAAGCAGTAAGCGATCCCAATAAACTTCCGGCGGAGCCGCTTGAGAAAGCAATAGCGAGGGAAATGACCCGCCAACTCGGCGAAGACGTGGAGCCCGGCGATGTGATCTTCGGCGCTTTAAAACGGCTGTCAAAGGAAGACCGTGACACCGTAGCCTTGCGGCAATGGCTGGCCCTCTGGCATGCTCTGGAGGACCGTTTTGGTCAACTTAACCGGGCCGAAAGCCTCGGTGTGGCGTATGGTTTGTTCCCAGCGATGCGTCCGTTCTTGGATGATATAGCGAAGAGCGGGGGAAGAGAATTTTGCCCGCCCAATGCTAGGCCTATTGATCTTGCCCTAACCATACTTGCTGGCCCTGAAGGACGCGAATTGTTGGATGCCCTGGAAAGGACCGCAAAGCGCAGCTGACTAGTCAGGCCACTGCGAGGGGCCCGGGGCGGCCACCCCCCTGCTGGAGTCCCGTTCCATAATGACGACCGCGCTGCTTAAGCGAGGCCGGTACGCAGTCAAGCCGAAAGAAGACTGTTTGGGTGGATCGTTCCGCGGTGAAGTTTGGCGTCGAACGAGCAGACCAAAATGTGCGGAAACGGGGCCCAGAGTTTCAGGCGCCTCTCTCTCACTCCTTCGAAATAGTTGGCCCACAACTGTTGTGGCAACAACTTGGACCGCCTGTTTTGAGCGGGACACGCTTCTGCCAGCTTGCCTGGTCGGATGACTTCAGACCGACGGCTCAGCAGTGTGGCACCCCGACTCCAGGGACCGCCCAGACGAGGCCGCAAAGCGCAGCGGCCAGCCAACTCAGCCGTCAATGTCCGGCTGAAACCACTTGCCCTGATATGATTCGCGCAAGTCGAGGCAGGAATGCCTTGATTTGTTCGCAGAAGGGCGCGCGGAAACACAGACAACTGCTTCAGCTTTACCGCCAAAACAACGTGACCTGACCAACGAAACGACGAGACGAACAGACGAACTGAACAACGAGAAAACAAGCCTTCCCCGCCCTTCGTCATCGTCAATTCGTTTCAGTCAGGAGCGTTAAATGGAACTCCAAAATTCAGGCGCCGCACCATGCGGCGTAGCGACAGGTGTGCCCGACGAGGGCGCAAGTGAAACCATTGTTGCGGTAGCCGTCGAAGGCGCGGGCTACTTGCACGTCGGCAAGCAGATCGAATGGGACAGTCCCGCCTATCGAGAGATCGGCCGCATGTCCCACAAAACGCCGTCCGTGGACGGACAAGCCCCCAACCACATTCAGTTTATGCGCAGCGCTGATCAGCGGCCCGATCGCGCACTTTTCAAGGCGTATCGCGTCGATGGCGAGAGGTACATCAAGAGCCCACTACAGCTCCCCTATGTGGTCGAGACGTTCGCGCGTGAGGCAAACGATATCTGTTCCGCGATGGATGCGATTTACGACGTCGCGTGCGATCGCGAGAGCTGCATGGTCCTCGGCCGCTTGCGCCTCGAAGACGAACGTGTCGCGAAGATCGTTCGCGAGGGCGGCGGCATTAGGCGCCTGAAAAAGGAGCGGCGCGGGCAGTTCCCGTTCTTCACCGAACGAGCTCGGCACTTTTTCATGATCGACTTCGATCCGAATGAAGCGATCTTGCGGTACTGCGAGCGCGCTGGCCTCGACGTCTATCACAACGCAGATCACGCTGTCCGCGTATGTGTACGCGAGTTCCTGCCTCGCGAGTTCGCGAAGACGTCATTCGGCTACGCACTGTCGGCCGGTGCGGGGATCGACAAGAATGGCAATCGCAACGGCTCAGTCGTTAAGTTCCATATCTTCTTCTGGCTTGAAACGCCGGTGATGCCCGAGGTCGTCAAGGCATGGATGGGGGCACAAAACAGGCTGAACGCAGCGTGTGGCTACGGCAAGCTGCATAAGAACGGCCAGATAGCGGCTGGTCTCGATCTCGCGCTCTATCAGGCGGTGCAACCGCACTTCATAAGCGTCCGCTTTGAAGGTGGTGACGATCCTCTGTCGCCGCAGAGGTGGGGATTTGTTCCTGGCGACAGCGACAGCTTTTTGCTCGAAACAGAGACGGACACAAAAGTGGAGGAGCTTGAATTCAAGGACGGCGACAAGACCGTTACAAAGAAAATCACCAGCTCCGAGCACTATGTCGTCAGCGGCCGCGGCAAGGACCGACGCCGTATATCAAGAAGAGGCGAGCGCGTCGCATGGCCGTATAACTGGCGCGATCGCCTCGCGCTCATCCCCGAACACGGTTTTCACGCGACACTGCTGGCAACGACCTACGCGTTGGCGCGCGAGCTTGTGCGCTGTCATGGCCAAGCAATTTTTGCCGACACAGTCACGCCCTACTTTGCCGAGATCGACGCTGCCATTGACGCTGCGCCGCGCGGTGGTCGTTCTCTCGGAGACATCGAAGAACGCAAAGACGACGTCTCGCGCATATGTTCTGGGATGCGGTTGCGATCATACGAGCTGAGAAAGCCGAACGGGCTCGCAAGCGCAGTCAAAAGATCGCACCAATGTATCCTGACCGGCGCGTGACACTCGTCGAAGGCGAAGAGACGCTGCGCTCGTGGGCCAAGTTTTGGTTCGAACGTGCTCTTTTTTGCAGCAATCAACGGATGCTGCAGTCGGCAGCAAGGGCGGAATGGGAAGCGGCAGGTCGCCCGGCGGGGTCTGGGCTAATCTTACCCTACAAGCTCTACTTGCAGACGCCCGAGCACGCGATCATCGCGGCAGACACTGGCGTCGGAAAAACGCGGTTCGTTCTGGAGCACTTCCTGCGCGAAGGTCTGCATCGCGAGTACCGTCTCTATTTTGTCGCCCCGAACCATGACAAAGCGCGCGGAAGTCGAGCGGGATTACCTCAAGCTGGCAGCTGACATGAAAATCGATAATGCGAACGTCGTCGTGTTCGAGGGTCTGAAGCTCGCGTGTAAGCCGCCGGAAGAAAGGTACCGGACAATGGCGCTCGCAATGTCGGCGAAGGGTCTCTCGCCGACGAGATCGGTGTGCACGACTTGCCCGGCGGCTGGCTCATGCAGTTGGCTGCTAAACAATGCGCAGAAGGGACCAGGACTCAAGATCATTGTGCAGCAGTTCCTCGGCACGAAAGTGCCCGCGCTCGGAAAGAGCGAGGGACTTGAGAAAAGGAGCGGCGCCAATCTTGGGCTTCGTTCTCGACGAGTCATTCGCATCGACGCTTGAAAAGAAGGTCACGATCCGGCCGGCCGACCTGCCACATGGAAGTGCGGCTGTTAAAGGGTACGTGAAGTCGGCTGGTGACCTCGCTCTCATCGCTGACATTGCGTCGAGGGCCCGCGAGGCGATTGCCGAGCCGGGACGGCTACAGACTAGGGTATTTCGAGCGCTACTTTTTTCGCGACATCGATCACCACAGCGACGATCGAGACTATCCGCACATCTATGGCCAGCCGATGATTGATATCGCCTTCGATGCGCTCAATTCGGCGTGCTGGCAGATGGAAGAAGAGGTGCATAAGGCTCGGCATTCAAACAGCATGCGGAGATCGATCTCGACGCCTTGCTCGAAAAGCGAAGCCGGGTGCGGGCGCTCTTGGACATTCTGGAGCTGGTCCGCAGCGCGCCAACCGGGCGGCACAGGGGAGCACCAATGCAAATGGGCTTGGGACTTATTGCGTCTCAGTGTCGTTGTTCGTTGCTTAACTTACAGGTTTTTCATCCTTTCGCTCGTCCGCACTGATGGCCGTTTTGCATGCCACGTGAGTTGCACGAATTAGTTGTCTCATCAACATCGGCGGCCGCTGACCGAGCGGCTCTAATGCGCGGAATCACTGTTGGCCACGACGGCTACAACTGAAGCCTTCTCTTACCCCTCCCCCCGTCGCCGCAGTCCCGTTTCCTCTTCAGCCTCGCCGACGACCGACTACCGCCGGGGCGGCCATTGCCTGCGAGGCTCACTTAAGGTGGAACGATGTCGGCTTGGATGTGATCGCGCTCGCAGATGCCTCGCCTATCCTGTTTCTTGGGCAGGTCTTAAACGAGACGTTCACGGAGCTTCTCGCATTGGGGCCGGTATCGCCGAGCAGCGAAAACCGTAACCGCTCTATGCATTTGGAGCCTTTTCCGCGAAAGCCAAAAGGCATGCACTGGCGCACCTATGAAAGGCTCGCGGCTCGCCACGATGGCCTGATGAATTCTTGGACGGCGGGCATCATGCAGCGATTTGGCATTGGGCGCTGAACGACGACGGTGCGGAAGCCGATTTTGAAAAGAGAAACTCTGATATTTCACCGGGGTAGCGCAGGACGGCAGGCAGGCCATAATCGTTTTAACGGCCCTAGGCGGCTATCACATCATCGACTGACGTGCGGTGTCGGCTGCTCCCGTTTCAATGGACCTCAGGGACCCACTTGAACGCCTGCTCGACATCCTCGCGGGCTGCCTTCACGTCGCGCTTGGGAAGCTTCACCTTCTCGCTCGGCACATCCTTATAGGGAATCTTGCTCAGGAGATGCTCGATAATGTTCAATCGCACGCGCCTTTTGTCGTCAGACCGGGCCACGTACCAAGGCGCCCACGACGTGTCCGTCGCAAGGAACATGTCGTCGCGCGCCTTCGTATAGTGGTCCCAACGGGTGTACGACTTCAGGTCCATCGGTGAGAGCTTCCAGATCTTGCGTCCGTCGTCGATGCGATCCTCAAGCCGTTTCGTCTGCTCCTCCGGGCTCACCTCGAGCCAGTACTTGAGCAGGATCACGTTCGAACTCGATGATCGCCTTCTCGACGTTGGGAATATCATGGAGGAAACGCGTTGCCTCGTCCTCCGTACAGAAGCCCATGACCCGCTCGACACCTGCGCGATTATACCAGCTGCGGTCGAAGATCACGACTTCTCCGCCTGCCGGCAAGTGCGGCAAGTATCTCTGCGCGTACATCTGCGTTTCTCGCGCTCGGTCGGCGCGGGAAGCGCAACGACTCGAAGATGCGCGGGCTGACGCGGGCTGTAATAGCCTTGATGGTTCCGCCCTTTCCCGCTCCGTCTCGACCCTCGAACAGGATGCAGATCTTTCGACCCTCGTGGCGGACCCACTCCTGGAGCTTCACCAGCTCGACGTGCAGCTTCCGCAGCTCGGCTTCATAGTCCTTGTTTGTGAGCTTGGTTTTGGCGTCTTGGTCGAGCTGTTCCTCATTAGTCACCTGGGTGTCGTCCTCATGCTTCTGCTTGTGCTTCTTGCGACGCTTCTTGTCTCCCATGGGGGTCTTCCTTCTCTCTGCCGGCCTGCCGCCAGGACGATTCCAACGTTATCCCTCTTAATACGAAATCGCATCAAGGTCCTGAAGGACGGTCATAAAAGTGACTTACCAGCTCTGGAGGCAAGCGCCGCAGGAATAGGAGCGACGGAGCAAGCAGCAGCGCCAACCCCGTCGCCGCCTCGGCGAAAGCCGCAAAAATGAGCACCTTTCTCATGGCACACCTCTGGCCGAAGGGATGATCTCGAGTTCGGTTCCTACGGTCATCGGCGTGCCTTTCGCAGCTATACCGATAAGGGTTTCGAGAATGCGTTGCGCTTTACGATGGGTGGGCGACGTACGATTCCGACGACGATGCGATCAGACGGCGGAGAGATATGCGCTGGCCCTTGATCGCTTTCTCGCCGAACCCGTGACGTCCGCGCAGCGCCTCGGCGAGATTGCCGTTCTCTGGCGGCTCGAATGGTGGTCTGGTGATCATAAAATGGCGAGGCCGGAGATCCCAAACTGGAGCGCGCGCTATTTGTCGATGTGCCGATGAAAGATGTGCCTCCGGACGATGGGACCACGCGCGACAGATTTGTCTGGCACGACGAGCGTTGGTGGCCGGACGCGGCAGCGGCACTGCTGATGGTCAAGGCGATCGGCAAATACCTCTAGCCTCGGCAAGCCACTTCCCGCTCGAGAGTGGAGCGCGCGCGGTAGGCGCGGCTCGATCGAGATGCTAAGTATGAGTGAGTTATGCTTTCCCTCGACCGCTTCGCCCCTGGCCTCGCCGCGCTGCGCCACTACAAGGTTGCGGATGCGCAGGCCGACATCAATGCAGGCCTCGCCGTTGCGGCCGTCGCGGTGCCGGTCGGCATCGCCTATGCCGCGCTTGCCGGGTTTGGGCCGGAGGTCGGGCTCTATTCATCCATCCTGCCACTCATAGCCTACGCGATCTTTGGGACCTCGCGCCAATTGATCATCGGGCCGGACGCCGCAACCTGCGCTGTGATCGCCGCTGCCGTCGCCCCGCTCGCGGGGGGTGACGCGGCCCTCTATGCCTCCCTGTCCGCGACGCTGGCCTTGCTCACCGGCCTCATCTGCATCGGGGCAAGCTTTCTGCGTCTCGGCGTGCTGGCGGACTTCCTCTCGCGGCCGATCCTGGTCGGCTTTCTCAACGGCGTGGCGCTGTCGATCATTCTGGGGCAGGCCGACAAGATCTTCGGCTTTCCGGTCCACGAGTCTGGCATCCTGCCCCGCGTGATCGAGATTATCGGCAAGCTCGGCGAGACCCACTGGGCAACGCTCGCCGTTGCCACCGGAACATTTGCCATCATGGCGATCGTGCCCCGCCTGGTGCCGTGGCTGCCGTCGGCCCTTGTCGGCATGGCGCTCGCGGGTGCTGCCGTGCCGCTCCTCGGATTGGCGGCCGCAGGAGTGAAGACGCTCGGCGCCGTACCGGCTGGTCTGCCTGCGCTCAAGCTGCCGTATGCCGATCCGGCGCTCCTCTCCTCGCTCTTCGCCGAAGCCGCGGGCCTCGCGCTGGTGACCTTCTCAAGCATGATGCTGACCGCACGCAGCTTCGCCGCGAAGAACGGCTACGATGTCGACGCCGATCAGGACTTCGCGGCGCTTGGCGCGGCCAATGTTGCGTCCGCGTTGTCCCAGGGCTTTGCTGTCAGCGGAGCGGACTCGCGGACCGCCGTGAGCGATGCGGCGCGGGGACGGACGCAAGCCGTCGGGCTCGTGGCCGCCGCCGCGGTGGCGCTCGTGCTGCTTTTCTTCACGGCCCCCCTGCAATTCGTGCCGCTCGCCGCTCTCGGCGCCGTTCTTGTCGCGGCAGGCCTGTCGCTGATCGATATCGCGAGCCTCCGCCTCATTTATCGCATCGATCCGACCGAAGCGTTGCTCTCGGTCCTTGCCACGCTCGGCGTCGTTGCCGTGGGGCCGGTCAATGCCATTCTGTTCGCCGTGATGCTCGCTCTGTTGCGGTTCATCAAATTGATGTCGCGGCCTCCTGTGGAGATTCTCGGCAAGGTGGAGGGATTCCCCGGCCTCCACTCGCTCGAGCGGCATGAGCGCGGCCAGAGCATTCCCGGCCTGCTCCTGTTTCGCTTCAATGCGCCGATCACGTTCTTCAATGCGCCCTACTTCAAGCGCGAGCTAATGCGGGCCATCGACGAATTGGGTCCCGGCCTGCGCCACGTCGTCATCGACCTCCTACCTGTCTCGACCATCGATGCGACGGGGCTCATAACGCTGACTGAGTTGTCGGCTGCGCTCAAGGCGCGCGGCATCGGCTTCAATGCTGCGGGCCGCGCGACCGAGTGGCGTCTCTGGGCCGACAAGAGAGGGTTCGATAGACAGCGTGTACGCTTTTTCCCGACGCTGCGCCAAGCGGTCCGCGAGCTTTCGGAAGAGGGAATGCAGTGACGGATCGAGAAGATAGTGCGCGCGTCGCGCGCCCGCTCGACCGGCGCCAGATTGGCGACCAGGGGTTCATCACGCTCAAAAGCGAGCGGGGGGTTGTGACGTGGCACGCAATGGCTAACGAAGAGGCCCGTCGAACTGATGCAGTCGTGGATGGGGGGAGCGATCCTAGGGGAAGTCGTGGCGAGAACCAACAAGAGTCGAGCGCCAGCTCTGGCCTATCTACGAACGTCATCGGCGGCCAACGTCGGCACCGACAAGGACAGCGAGAAACGCCAGCGTCAGTCGGTCGAGGCCTTCGCGAGACGGGGCAGATTTGAGATCGTGGCAGAGTTCTATGATGCAGCCGTCTCCGGTGCGGACCCCATCGAGACACGCGCGGGCTTCGCGGCGCTGCTGGATCGGATCGAGGGTAACGGCGTGCGGACGGTCATCGTCGAGGATGCGAGCCGGTTCGCGCGCGAGCTGATGGCCCAGGAGTTGGGCATCACCCTCCTGATCAGTCGCGGGGTGCGGCTACTGACGTCCTCGGGAGATGATCTGACGGCGAGCGACGACCCGACGCGAAAGATGATGCGCCAGATCGCCGGAGCCTTCGCCGAGTATGAGAAAGCCCGTCTGGTCTCCAAGCTGCGCCACGTCCGCGAGCGCGTTCGCAATGAACGACGCAAATGTGAGGGGCGTAAGTCGCACGCCGAGCTTCACCCCGACGTCGTTGCGGAAGCCAAACGGCTGCGAAGGGCGAGTCCAAAAACCGGCGCGCGCTTGAGCTAACGCAAGATCAGCCAGAAACTCGCGGCATCAGGTTTCGTCAATGAGAAGGGGCGGCCTTTTAACCCGAAAAGTATCAGGGCAATGGCCGAGCAATAGAGGGACTGAACGTGGGGAGAGCCGAATGGCCGCCGCAAGAATTTCAATTTACAAAAATGCCACGTTGGTGACCCACCAGAATCCGGCGACCAACCGGACTTACAAGTATCCTGCCGCCCTCAGAACCGACCAGGATATTGCCGCCCTGAGGACCAACAAAAATCACCTTAGGACCCGCGAGTATCCTGCCACCCTGAGGGCCAGCCGTGATCACCTTAGGACCGACCGAGATTCGGCGACCCTCAGAACCACCGAGGACATTGAAACCCCGAGGACCAGCAGTGATCACCTTTGGACCAAAAAAGATCCTTCCAGGCCGAGGACCAACAAACTGATGACGAAAAACGAGTTGAGGACGGATAAGCTGATGATGAAAATGGCCAACGCCAAAGCCGAAATGGGCCGTGACAGCTGAGCGGTGAGGCACCACAGCAAAGGGCCTGGCACCAAAGCGGCGCTTCCCAAACCCGCCAATACCCAACCCGTGGCCACCGTGAGACCCAACGGCAAAGCCGGTTCCGACAAACCCGCCACCACTAAATCCGACGCCCCCGTGGGCTTCGGCCAGTTGTACCGCCGTGGCAATCGCCAACACAGCGGCGGCCGCGATTGCAATGAAGTGCTTCGACAGTGGCATGGTGCCTACTCCGGCATTTAGCCCAGGGAGCACTCGCCGAAGCAGCCGCGCAAGGTTCGGCTTAATTCATGGTATTTATTAAGATCGTCGATGAGCGCGAACTAAGTTGCCTCGTCGGGGCTCGCGGCCAGGAACTCTTCCATTAGCTTTTCCGTTGTATGGCGCAAAAGGCTCGCAATGGAGCGCCGTCTTGAGGATACTTGCCCCCATGGTGACCAAGCAAAAACCTGATGTGAAACAACACAAACTGAAAGAAGCAAAGCGCGACGCGCTCCCGCAAACAGAATTTGGACTCCCCGGAGAGAGAAAGTATCCGATGCCCGATGCATCCCATGCCGCGAACGCGAAAGCGCGCGCCGCTCAGCAGGAGAAGAAGGGAAATGTCACGCCAGCCCAGAAGGCTGAGATCGACGCCAAAGCGCCGCCGCCATGAATCGTGAGCACCAACCCCGACCTATTTCTTGCTCTTGAGCACGCGGTCGGCCTTCCCGCGCCCCAATACGGGCGATCACTATGCCGCCAATAGGTCCTTCTTCTCGAACCCGGACTGCACGATCCGCATCGATCCGGGATCGAAGCTTCGTGCCAGCGCGAACGCTTCGGCCGGTGTTCCCGACAACCAGGTCTCAAACTCGGCTTCCTCGCTCAAGAGCACCGGCATGCGTTCGTGGTTGATCGAGTCCGTCAGCGCATTCGGAGCCGTCGTCATGAAGCTGTAGACGTCCAGCTCGACATTCGGGCCGTCCTTCTTCACCGGGCCCTTCCAATGCTGCCAGATGCCCGGAAATGCGAACAGGCGGCGGTCCTCGTCGCCGTTGAGCGCGAACCAATGCCATTGGGCAGGCTTGCCGCTATCAGGCTCGCAGTAACTTGATGCGGGCACGAGGCAACGCCGCTGCTGAAATGAAGGTGTCCAGAAGCGGCTTGTCAGGATCTTGTCATCGCGGACGTTGGTGACCCGGCGCGGCGCCTTGCCGTCCTGTAGCAGCACGAAGCCCCAGCTCATCGGGAGCAGCTCCCGCTTGCCGTCTTCTGCCCTGCGGATCACGGAAGCGGTACAGCCCGGAAAGATCGCGGGCTGGGCACCCTGAACAGGCGGCGGATCGCTTCGACGTTGCGGGTTTGCGAGTAGAGGTTGCACATACCAGTGGATGTAGCGTGTGAAGTAGTTGTCTTCAATCCACGTGGTCAATAACGTCCCCTGGCGGGGGGCCAGATGTCGGAAAAGCAGATCGTCAGCGAGTTTGCATTTTCTCACGAGTTCGCCGTTCGACTTCGACAGGCGGGAGACAAAAGGCAGCCGCTGCCGCGCTACATTGCTGATGCCGTCGGACTCGATCCTTCGAAGATATGGCGGATCGTTGACTACTACTGGCGGCCGCCCGGAGCGACCGCCGTCGTCACCTTCGTGAGCGATTAGCGCGTCGGGCAGCAGCAGGGTTCCCGTTCTCGGGTTCCCGCTCTCAAGCGCTAGTATCGGCGTTCGAGAGTATCCGAATGCACTTGATCGAATGTCGGCGCTTGAGTCGGGTAATGGACAGTGCGTGCTCGGGTGCCGATTTAAAGAGGTCTACCGTGAGCTGCTTGAAGAGCATGCCCCATGGGGCGACTTCGAGGCTCTTGCCATCTGTTGGTATGCGGGAAGCGCGGCCGACAACGGCGCCCCCTACCCGTGTGTCGCCTTGCGGGCCGATCTCATCGATGTGCGCAACCTCTTGCTAAGACCACAACCGGACATGTCGGTGCCAAAGTTTTTCGAGCTTCACGAAGCGCTGGAGCGTCGGGCTGCGGCCCTCGTGAAAGATCATAGCGATGCCATCGACGCCATTAGCACTTTGCTCAATCGACATGGAATGGTCACGCGCGCCGACATCGAGGCGTCACTGAAATTTGGCCGCCGCTATCTTTCCGACCGATCGCTGCCGCTGAGAGAGGGCACGGAGCACTGACGCCGATGGATTGGGAAGACACGCTCGCGCACATTCGGCATATCGAAATTCCAGCCGCGGATCTGGCGCGTTGGGAAGCCGTTGCCGAACGCCTGCTGCCCGTGACGCCGGCGGTATTGCTTGAGGTCAGCGATCTCTGGGCGGACCCCAGCAAGCACCGGATTGGACGGGCGGCAAACGCTGCGAGGTTTGCGGCATCGATTGCAGATGAGCCGCTGAAGACCGAGGCCGTGGCGCTGGCGGAAGAGCTGGAACAAAGGTCGGTGTGATGGAAGACACCTGCGCGGGCCTCAACGAGAAACAGAAGTTTGGCGCCCGGCTGACGACCGCGCGCGAAGCAGCCGGAATGACATTGGAAGAGGTTGGGGCGCACTTTGGCATCAGTGCTCAAGCCGTCCAGCAGTGGGAAAAAGGGAAATCGGACCCATCCGTCACACGGGATCGCCTCGTCGCAAAACTCTTAAATCGCAATGTGGCTTGGCTAGTGACGGGACATGGAGACATTCCTTCGCCTTCTGACTCCGATTTGCGCCTGGCGGCACATGCTGCTTATTGGGCGCTTCTCGTCGCAAGCGAGAAAATGCCGGATCTAAAACCTACCGTGCGTCTCCTCGCGGACGCGCTCGGGCTTTCAAAGCCTCAAGTGGCCGCCGATGAGTAGTCATTGAAGACCGAAGCCGTGGCGCTGGCTGAAGAACTTGAGCAAAGGTGTGTATGAGTGATACCGATCCGGATTTGGAGCCCAACGAGGCGAAGGGACCACCCCTCGATATCAAGGGGCGGGATCCCGCAGCGATCGGCCGCCGGCTATGGCTGACGCGTCGGGTCTTCGGATTAGAGCAGATCGAATTCTCTAAGCGCGCCACTGTCGACCACACCGCCTACAATCAGTTCGAGAGCGGCGTCCAGAAGCCCAGTATGGAATCCGCCATGGCGCTGTGTGATGCCTATCATCTGACGCTTGGTTGGATTTACCGGGGTGACCTGCGCGGCCTGCGCCACGAGACCGCCGTGGCGATTTTGGCGCTGAGCCAGGGGACAGCCTAATACGCGGCGGATCGCTTCGACATTGCAGGTTCTGAGGTTGCTCGCCAATATAATCGGGGTAGCGCCAACGACAAATTTTGCTGGAGGTCACGAATTGTTAGCGGAAGTGGATCACCAATGACGATGTCGCGTTGCTTGCCATCCACTCCCGAGATTCCCGCGTGGGCTACTCGTTCTATGCCGTGCTCAATACGCTGCCGCAGATTGCTGCTGCTGCGCTTATTCCCCCGATTGCATCGTTGGCTTTGCACCCAAGTTGAGCAAAGCCGCGATCCAGCCCCCAACGGCGATCGAATAAATTGAAGGTGTTTCAATTACACCTTTTGCCCATGAATCTCGGCCGAGACGGATCCGTTGGTTGGACCGGCGTTTCGTGGTGTGCTTACAATTCGACAACTGTTCGTATGCGGTCGTTGTTTTGCGAGGGAGTTTGTCGGGTGGGTAAAATTTCACGTTTTTGTTTCTTGGCTTCGCTCGCGTTGCCCTTTGCGACCCCAGCTTTAGCCGACGATTGGTCTTCTACTGCGAATTATAACTGGTCTTCTCCCGCGAATTATAATTGGAGCGGCATCTATATCGGCGGCCAGATTGGCGCGGCAAACGGCAACCTTGGTGGTGCGTTCCCAGATAGTCCGATCACGTTCAATACCAATGCGACGTCATTGGCGGGCGGGGCTTTCATCGGGTTTCAGCACGACTTCGGTTCGCTCGTGCTCGGAGTGGAAGGCGGTTATCTGGCGCTTTCGGATTCCGGCAGGGACGGTTGCAATCCGGCCGACTTTTGCCTTCCCGGCGTCGAGATCAAAGGCAAGATCGACGAAATTTGGTCGATCGGTCCCAAGCTAGGTTGGGACGCGGGCCGCTGGATGCCTTACCTCACTGGTGGATATGCGAACGCTGCGGTCGAAACGTCCCTGAGCGTAGACTCGTTTTCAGATAGATCCTACAACCGCGTTGACGGCTGGTACTTCGGCGGCGGCCTAGATATGGCGCTCGATACGAACTGGAAACTCGGCGTCGAATACCGCCACTACGACTTCGACAGCACATTGACGTCGACCACATTCATCGACGACAGCTCAGAGGTCGGTCCCACAGTAGATTCGGTCACTGCTCGTCTGACCTATCTGTTCGGACGACCGTCAGAACCACCCGCGCCGCTAAAATAGGCTGAGGTTAGGGGAACATTCTCCGTCGCTACCGTCGATATGCAGCCGAGGCTGGTTACTCCAATTGCTGGCCAAGGCAGGAGAGCACTCCGCGCGATTTGACCCCCGCAGGGTGCTCTTCCCACGATCTTTCTCTTAGAGCGCTTCTCCTGAAGAGCGCCGCGCGCGGTTTCATAGCGCCGCAGCGCGCGCTCTTCACCAACACTGCGAGCGCTCCATGTATCCGCGTGCTGCGTAAAAACCCATTCATCCCGCCCATGGCTCCGACGCTGGCGAAGACGGTTGGGTACGGCTTGTCGGTTTCCGGCGAGTGATGTGGGGGGCCGCTCCTGTTTTTGTCGGGCAGTGAGCGGCCCTTACGTCTGTGGTGGTGGGGCAGGCTGGCTCCCCCCGGAGCTCTTACGCGCTGGCACCGGGACCATGACGGTATTGATCTGGCGACGCATCCCCGGTTTAGGGGAGACATCAACAATCATTCCCAGGAAGAACGGGGTATACCGTTTAGACGCACCCGAGAAAGATTGTTTCGTGGCGATCAATCAATGATTGTCACCTTGCCTCGGACCCGTCCCCCCCCAATCCGAGGCGTCGTGCACCAACCCCCGGTGCACCAATATGGCGTCAGCGTTCCCCCCACGCTGACGCCTTTTCGTTTTCAACGAGTCCTATTGCCTCAAGGGCATCGTCTCGAAGCGGCGCGATTCCGCTTATCGATCCGGGAAGACGCGAGACTGGCTGAAGATCAAGACGGTGAGCTGGCTGGCGGCAAACCGGGATCGCTGTCCCTCCTCGGGGTTACGATGAGCCGCAAACTCTCTCTTACGCAATTCAGTCAACTGTCCGGTAGTCCTACGGCAAACAAGCTTCATAGCGCTTCGCCGAGGTACCGCGTGAGCACAAAGTCGGTGTCATTCTTGCAGACCGAGCGTTCCTTCAGGACCGCAGCGCTCATCGTTGTAGGCGCAGGCGCGTCGCAGAATGAGTCTATCAACCACTGTCGTCTGCTGAACGCAGCTCGACTTCGACGCCTACCCTTTCGCAAACATGATGAACCTTAATCGTCAATAGAGGCGCTGGAGCACCCCTAAAAAATCGCGCGCATGCGCTAACTTCTCGACTTTCAAATCCGGCAATCGAAATAGGCGGTCGCGCCGAAGTGCTTAATCGTTTCTGCCATCCGCAACTAAACCGCGTGTTAGGAACAAACTCCCTTGGTCATTAGTCGATATCCAGCGGCGGCTGTTTATGGCCAAGGTAAGAGAGTGCGACCCCGGCGGGGTGCTCTTTTCCAACGAGCCTACTGACATATCTGGTCCGCCCTTTGCAGCGACGAGAATTCGATTGATCGCCGGCAAAAACCGAAAAAATCCTGCAAATATGAAAAACAGATTATCATTTCTGGTGTACGATCGGCGAGGGCGATGCCGTAGCTTCACGATATTAACTCCACTGAAGAATTGGCAGTCGCCTATTCATCTCTAATCGTAACAGGAGCGCTTCTATGAAACAGATTGTCCTTGCGCTGATCGTTCCTCTGCTCGTCGCGGGCACGACACCGACCTTCGCTGCAAAATCAGATTGCGATAGCGGCTATAAAGACTTCATAACGAAGATGTCCCCCTACGTTGACAACGTTAGCGGCGACGAATTGGCCGGTTATGTTCGAAAAGCACTCGGCGCTTACGACTTATGCACGGCCGGCGATAGCTCTCTCACTCCACACGGCGTTTGGGACGGTATTATCGCGGAAATGCAGGCAAAAAAGAAAAATTAGGCTGCCCCTCTCTGGAAGCGCGAACTCCCCATTCCACCAAAACGCGGGGAGTTTGCTGACTTGCTTTCCTCCCAAGGTCAGCTAGCTGACGAGGTATAAGGAGGGCACCCATGAACGATCCGCGGTGGCTAACTCTTCTTCAAACGATCATCGCGGCTGCAGCGTTCGCCATGCTTTCGCACTGTTTTTCAGCGGGGCCGGTCGCTTCCGACGAGGCCCGATCTGAGCTCATCCTCTCAAATCTGCCTATCAAGGATGGTCCCGCATATAAGGAACTCGAAGAGCTGGCCGGTCATCCTGAGATCGAGATTCTCGATATGACCAAATCGGAGATGTGGCGAGTGCGAAAATCGCTCGTCGAGAACACATTGACGGCAGCTGCCCAAAGGGGTGTGACAGTTATCCAGCTCGATCAGAACTGGAATTGCATGCTCACGCCATACCCCGCGACGCCCACCCTGACGGATGCCCAAACAGAGTTGAAACGAAAGACCATGGCATCGAAAGCAGCCGTCGCAGGTAGCATGATGGCGCTGCCAAACCCAGCAGTTCTAGAGTACGCGCTGACCAAGGGCATGAACTCGCCCCAGCCCGGCTCAGCATCCACTCTCTTCACCCCCTTGAATGAGAAAACTTCCGTAACCGCCCGACGCACGAGTGTCCGAAAAACTGAAGACGGCTACATTTGGCACGGTGCCATCCTCGAAACCGGAGCCCCTGTCACTTTAATCTGGCGCGTCAACGGGGGACTGACTGGCTCCATCACCTACGCCGGTCATATGTTCGCTGTTAAGCCGATGGGTGGGAATATGCAGGGTGTCGTGGAAATGGAGCCAAAGATGCTCCCTCCGGAGCATCAACCCATGGACCCAGAGATGATGCGAAAAATGAACATGCATGACGATCCGTTGGTGAAGCAAGGGGACGCGAGCATGGTGAGCCATTGAGCTCGATCGGCCGTCAACCAACGCAGGGCGATCTCAAAAACCTACAGGACGCGCCGCTTTCCAAAAAAGCTGCCGAGGCGAACAGGCTTCCCTCGACTCCCCGAGAAACTCGCGTCCAAACCGGGTGATGTGACCATCACACTTATCGTCGCGTACACCAAGAAGGCCGCGAGCCATTACAATGATATCGTGAATGATTTGATCGCGCTTGCCATCGAAGAGACTAACAAGTCCTTCCGCAACAGCGGGATTGAAAATGTGCACGTCAAGCTTGTCTACGCCTACATGACCGACTACGTCGAGACGGGGTCTCACTTCGATCATCTGTACCGCTTCGTCTACGATCATGACGGATACATGGATGAGATCCACGCCCTTAAAACCAAGTATCATGCAAACATCGCGATACTCGTGGTGGACGACCCAAACGGATGCGGTCTATCGGCTCAGGTCGCTGGTCCACCGGATAAGGCCTTTGCCGTCGTGCACCATGAATGCGCAGCGGTAGAGTATTCTTTGGCACACGAGATCGGCCACATCATCGGCGCGCGCCATGATCTGGCCGAAGACGACAGCAAGACACCATTTCCCTTCGGCCACGGGTTCATCGACTCGAAAAATAACTGGCGCGATATTATGAGTTATGCGGAGAGTTGCGGCGGCTGTCCGAGATTGCCCGTTTGGTCCAATCCCGACATCATGATCAATGGCGAACGTGTGGGGGACGAACTGAGAAACAACGCAAAAGTTATCCGCGAGAGAGTTTCGATTGTTGCTGGCTACCAATAACCAGCAGAATGCATCAGGCCGCCCGTGCCTAGGCGAAGCTACAGCTGCTCAAAGCTTGCTATTGTTCTCTTTTTGTTCTACGCTCGTCAACAATCCGCAACGGCAGGAGATCAAATCTCTTGTCGCTGCGGCCGTTCTTCTCAGCTGCGTCGCTGGAGTGTACGCGGTCACAAATACGCCCGTCGCTTTGGCGGTCGCAATTACAGCGGGCTTTGCGCTTTTTGTCGGCGTTAAGTGGGTCGCTGATAGGCGCTAGGTGAGAAAATCCTAAGCGAAGGACGGACGGGCGTCAGCCGTGCGAGGAACCGACGCCCGACGGCGGTTTTGGACCAGCCGGTGTTAGCGCGACTTAGGGCAGTTCCAACTTGCCCTTGTATTTGCCGCCAAAGAGGGTGTCCGTCAGGGCCTCGTACATGTACGTGCCGGAGCCGCTGACGCCTTGATATTTGCCGGTGCCGCCAGTCTTCTTGTACGTGTACTCCTTGAGCTGCGAACCCTCCTCCCAGGTCTCGGAAATCTTGTCTCCACCTTTGAAGGTGTCCGTGCAGGTCCCGGCGCCCTTCCAGCTGCCGTCGGGCATGTACTCGTATTTTCCTGTGCAGTCCTGCGCGTACTTCGGTGCCGCGGAATCGTCTGGGACGACGACGCATCGCTGGACAGCGTCGACCAGCTTGTGCCCTTTTTCAGATTCCTTCTCGTCCCATTTGTCGTTCACGCAAACAAGCGCGCCCGCTTCTTCCACGGTCTTGCCGGCGTTTGCCACGCCGCTGCCAAGAATGAGTATCGCCGCGGGCACGGCGACGAACAGTTGCGTTGGGTTCATGGGCGTGTCCTTCCTCGCGCTTCGATCGGTATGATGAATGGGGTGGCCCGTTGGCGGATGCCTTGGGGCCGTGAACGCCGGCTATCGCGCCGACGTAACAGCAATCGTACCGAGCGATGCCCCCTACGTACCCTGCGGCTTAGGTAGCTGCGGTGCCTGAGGTGTAACGATGCACGGCACGGCGCTCTTGGGTATGCTGTAGCATGGCTGTGACGCCGCGGGACTGGTGACACCGGTCATTGCGACGGCGCCAAAGGCAAGTGCTGTTAAAAGCGATTTGAACATCGTTGTTACTCCCGAATTTGGAATTTTTTAAAATCACTTAGCGAAAGCTGCGTTGATCAGTGACGTGGGAGCATTCCGTCTTGAGCGACCGGGCTTGGCACGTCATGACCACCCGCGGCTGAAGCGTGACATGCCGTGGCGGTTGACCGAAGTATGTTACGGTAGGTAACCGCCCGCCGATGCTGGCGGAGCTGCCGCTTTTCAGGGCATTAGGAGATTGAGGCGTGACAGAGCTTCCGCTTAATTGCCGGAGCGAACACGACCAGAAGGCCGTTCGCGAGCAACTGGACCGCATCCTCAAAAGCGGACCGTTTCTACAGTCGCAGCGCCGGCAGCGCTTTTTGGAGTACATTGTCAATGAAACTCTCGCCGGGCGCGGCGAGCGTCTCAAAGGCTACAACGTGGCGCGGGACGTGTTCGACCGCGCCGAAGGTTTCGACCCGAACGTCGACCCTATTGTGCGCATCGAGGCCGCACGCGTCCGCGACAAGCTTCGCGAATATTACGAGGCCGACGGCCAAAGCGACCCTATTCGCATTGATCTGCCAAAGGGCAGTTACACACCGCACATCGAGTTTCGGCAACCGCCAATACCTGAGCCTCAGCCAGAACAATCAGATGCGACAACCCCGGATCAACACCTCAATCCCATGCAGGCGCCGGTTGCACCTATGGACGAGCGGCCCTTGTCGGCGCCCCCTTGGTTGAAACGCCTCATTCGATGGCAGATGGCCGTGCCGGCCTTGGCGCTGCTCCTGGTGCTGGGCGCGGTTGGAGCGTGGAGGTGGTCATCTCGTTCAGTTTCGCCGTTATCTGAAAAAGCTTCAATTGCAGTCTTGCCATTCGAGAACATTGGAAACGATTCCAAATGGGACCACTTTGCCGATGGAATCACGGAGGACATAGTTACAGACCTGTCTCACTCGAAAGACCTGTTTGTCGTCGCTCGAAATTCAACCGAAGTTTACAAGGGCAAGCCCGCGGACGTGAGAAATGTTGGCCGCGATCTCGGCGTCCACTACGCGCTCGTTGGCAGCGTTCAACCGAGTGGCGCTCAGATTCGGGTGACTGCCCAACTCATTGATGCAAGAACCGGCGGCTACGTTTGGTCCAAAAAGTACGATCGCCCCGCAACAGACCTGTTCAAAGTACAGAGCGACGTCACAGAGAATATTGCAGCCACCCTCACCGGTTACGAGGGCGCAGTTGCGGAAGCCGAACGTTCCCTCATTAGGCGGAAGCCGCCCAGTGATTTGACGGCCTATGAATTCTATCTGCTCGGAATGGAAGCCAAGCATAAAGTTACGAAGGAGGGCCTCGACGAAGGAGAAAGGTTGTTCCGAAAGGCGCTCGAAATCGATCCGCAGCTCGCCAGGGCATATGTGGGATTGGCGGCCATCTACGAATATAGACTAGAGTTCGGCCTCGGGACGTCTGTGGCAGACAATTCAGCGAAACAGATGGAGGCCGCGCGGAATGCTGTTCGGCTAGATCCGAATGACGGAGAAACCCAGCTCGTTCTGGGACATGCCTTTGCCTACCAGGGAATGGCAGACCAAGCACTAGAGCAATTTGCCAAAGCCGAGGCCTTGGCTCCTAATAACGCTGACCTACTAATTTTAATCGCATGGTACCTTCCACAGCTGGGTCAGCCTGAGCGCGCTGTCAAACTGATAGAGAAAGCACTGCAGCTGAATCCCAACTACCCTTACTGGTACAACCAAGGACTTCGGTACGTATATTTCTTTGGCCGCCAGTTCGATAAATCGGTGAAGTATACGAAACTGGTCACGGACCCTTTTGCAGAGGACTACGCATACTTGGCGGCGGCAAGCGCCATGACGGACGATATGGTCGGGGCGAAGGTCGCCGCGGCGGAGTTGGTTCGCCTCGATCCCAATTGGAGTGTCGAGAAATATTTTAGTGATCAAGGTGGCTATCCAGAGAACGTAGCGGTCGTGTTAATCGAGGGAGCCAGAAAGGCTGGAGTCGCTGCGTGTGTGCCGGCAGATAAACTTTCGTCAATTCCAAATCTTGTACACGTCAAGAAGTGCGATGAGGGGAGAACTCATCAATCTGCTGGCTAGAGCTGTGAACGGAGGCGAATGCCGCTATCTTGTGCCTATGCCGATTGTCGTCGCCTGCGAGCGACCCGTTCCCCAAGTCGGCCTGCAGCCTCGTTCCAACCGAGGGCCCTTGCTTCGGCTCCGCCCTCCCCTCACTTTGCAATTTAAAAGCGAGGGTCTCTCCACAAGCACTATGCCGACGATCTTGGAGCCTTTGGTGATCCCGCCTAAGCGCCAAACCTAAATTGCTTTGTCACCGCTGCCGCCCTTGCCTCATCTGCCGATTGGTCTGAGGCAGCCCGAGTACCTCACGGTTCCCACATTGTGAACACTTTAGCTTGCCGAACAGCTCGGTGTGATCGAGCGCGGGCGGAAACTGACTTAGATCGAGTGGCACGCGCCGGCAGCATCGATCGCATTGGGCAATGAGTTGACGCCCGTCACTGGCTGCTTTCTGATCAAAAGCTGAAAATGCCCGCATGTTAGCGCGATGGCTGAGTATGACCCAATACGGAAGTCAGACTGATGTTCGTTCGTTCATGCCTGCTTAAATATTCCTGGCTGACACACGCCCTAATATTTCCAACCTAATCCGACGCGACCATTTAAGGCGCCCGCAGGAGCAGCAGTCGTCTGCTGATCTAAATCGACGCCACCGTACATCTGCAAAAACATCGAGTTGCCGATGTCGGTCGTATGCGAGGCGCCCAATTGACCGTAGGCGCCAATGGGATCAGTTCCGACACTGATATTTTGGTCGGTGTTCGAATTTAGCGAGGTGCTTGTGGCGGCAGAGCCCGATCCCCCTTGCACACCGCCCTCGGTTTGCAAACCGGGTGTACCGCTGCCGTGGCCGTTGCTTTCGGCCGATTTGCCTTGCGCGTGAGCTCCGGGGAGGTTGACCAGCAGGATGGCCTGCGCACAGGCGCAAGTTATGTAGACCTGTTTCGTCGTCGGATTTGTTGTCAGAACAGCGACCGCTCGAAGGAGCCAGCTTTGATTACTTGCTATGACCTTTGCCCTTGCTTCCGGCATCGGACGCCTGGGGTGACGACGCTTCCGGCGCATCTTGGGTTAGGCCAGTCGATGACTCTTGGTGCCCATTTGCATTTGCCCAAGGTGGCTGACCGTCTGATGGTTGCCAGCTGGAGCTAGTGTCTGTTACGGCTTGCGGTGAATTTGACCAGGGTGGCCGCCCATCACCAGGCTCCCATTGTGGTGGCACCGTGGTGTCTACAGACTGCGAGACATCTGCGGTCTGCGGATGCTGCGTTTTTCTTCGGCAATGCGTTTGCCAAACATAAGCAGATTGCGCCTACGTATCCAATTGCCGAAAACTGGTGCTAACGCGGACAACGACGCAAACTAAGAGATATTGCTTGCGGAGCTTATCGAAGAGCTTTGACCCCACTTCTACCTTGCGCCGTTCGTTCATGGAACGTCGGACGATGATGCCCATGGTTTGCTCGTCTGTTCGACGCTCGCGCGTACGACGCCAATTTCACATCAACTAGATAGACTTGGCCTTCGATGGAAAAGCTTCTTGAACGGGCTGAAATGTCAGGGGATGTGTACAATGTGGGCGATGAGATCAATCCTGGCCGCACGCCTTTGGCGTAACAGCTCGCGATCCATCAATAGCAAATACGGGGGGCGACGGAGATAACGTCATGCACCCGAATTATGGATCGATTTAGCACTACCTGCGATCCGGACGGTTGCCGAAGATTGCCTGTTACTTCGCTGAGCTCGTCATCATAGGCGTTACGTATTTCCTCCTAGCGAAACTCGGCTTGAAGCAGGCCTCCATCAATCCGAGCGCAAGCCCGATATGGCCGCCAACTGGGTTTGCTTTGGCGGCTATCCTGCTGCGGGATTACCGCGTCTGGCCGGCATTATTCGTTGCGGCCTTGCTGGCCAATTTGACGACGGCAGGCACCATCTATACCTCGGCGGCGATCGCATCAGGTAATATGCTGGAAGCACTGGTCGGCGGCTACCTGATCAAGAGGTGGTGTGGTGGATGTCAGGCATTCGATCATTCGGTCGACGTTGCCAAGTTCGCCATGATCAGTGTAGGACCAGCGACCCTGATTAGCGCCACTGTCGGTATTGGAGCACTGCGGCTTGCAGGGTATGTCGAGCCCTCCAACTTTGGCGCTGTATGGATGACGTGGTGGATGGGGGATTTCGCAAGTGCACTCCTCGTCACTCCGGTCATCGTTCTGTGGGCGGTGTCTCTCGCGCGCGAAATGTCCGAGCTTTTTCTTCCGCAAGATCGACGAATGAATCGGGCACAAAGTAAGTCTGTTGATGCCGCAACTCGCAACCGGCAATGCCGGAAGATCATCGGCGACATAGACAGCTCGTAGACGATGAGCTTCAGCCGTATGGTAATCGGTGACTATGGCTATCCACGAGTTGGCCACGAACGCAGCGAAGTATGGGGCGCTATCGTCACCGGTAGGCCGTGTCTGGGTGCACTGGGAGATCAGGCGTGACAGCCAAGCCGCTTCTACTGTGTGCCTTGTCTGGCACGAATCAGGTGGCCCGCCCGTGCTACCTCCGCAGCGCGACGGCTTCGGCATGAACGTCATCCGCCAGATTCTTCCCTATGACCTTGGCGCCCGTGTGGACGTGAAGTTTGCCCGAGGAGGCGTTCGGTGCGAGATCGTAATTCCTCTCGCTCGTGCAACCGCCCGTTCGGCCTGAGCTGCGACGGCGCGCGCTTATCTCTGAGAAGCCACGCGGCCAAGATTGAGGCAAACCGGTTTCGTGGTCGTCGCCGTCAATTTCGCAAACCGATCGAGCTTGTGCTTCCTAATTGGTAGCAGGCAATGCACCCCCACGCACTAGCTTGTCGCGTTCGAAAGGCTTGGCCATAGAAGGGAGACATCGATGAGTGCGCCGAGTGTAAGGCTGAGCGCCTCTTGGAGGGCGCCGGCAGGCGTGCGATACGCTCCGCTCAATGGAGAGGAGCGAGGCGGCGCAGTGTCTTGAGCAGGGCTTCTGCGCGAAGTGGTTTCTGAAGGATCGTGACGGCCTTGTCGGCCAGCGACGGCAAGACCTCGTAGCCAGTGACGACCACCACCGGGATGCCGCGCTCATTGAGCCGGTCAACCAGGTCGTAAGCCATCTCGCCCCGAAGGTTCATGTCCACCACTGCTGCGTCGAACGGTCCGGTTTCGCCCAGCCGTGCAGCAGCCTCCGCTACGGTGGCCACTGGTCCCGACACAACGACCCCCATGTTTTCAAGTATCGACTGCAGCCCGAGCGCCACCAACCACGAATCTTCGACCAGCAGCACGCGCATGCCATTGATCTCTCCGCGTCCTGCAGCTTGACCAACCGCATCCATGACCGTACTCCGCACCTGTCGACGCGGCACATTCGCAACCACGTGGTGACATCATAAGCCTAGGGATGGATACCGCCAAATACAAGCGCCTCATGACCCAAGTGGCCGCTGGAAATGAAAACGCAACCGGCCTACGGAGCAGCTGAGACCATATAGAGACCTAGCGAGGATTATTGGGGCTACCTAATGAATCCGAGGCCACTGTCGAATGAAGGGCTGGCAACTCCTCCTGGCCCAATCGGGACGTGGTCCGGCGCCTGAACTAGTTCTGCTACGCATTCCCAAACGGACATCGGCAACCCTGGCTCAGCAGCTGAATGCCGGTGTCCGGCTTGGCGTTGCTATCAACCATCGCGAGTCTCTACCGCAAGGTCTGCATATGCGTGATCGGGGGTGTGCCGACTTATCGGTTTGTCGAGCATTTTTCCGCGATCAACAGCGGGAAAGAAGAATGACGACGCGTCATCCATCCCTTTCAGGATTCCAAGTGCCTGCGGCGTCAGAGGCGCACTATGCGGGACGTCGACGGCAACTTCGTGCGTTCCCCGGTATTCTCACAAACGTCGGCCTCTTCAGCGAAGCACCAGACATTGATCCACTTGTCATCGCGCCGAAACGTATGGCCGCGCGGACAGAGCGACAGGTCCTTACAGAAAAGTTCTAACGGCGCGGTCACATCCGAACTTCCGTGAAATACCAAGCCCCCAACGCGAGGGCGATCACCATGACGATGATCGCGACATGAAGTGTGACGTCTGTCGAACGCACCAAATCGTCGACGCTCATTCGGCCACTTCGCCGGGTATGTTCAAATCCTCTTCGCCGCGCGTGATGGTGGATTGCCATAGGCTTCCTCCTGTTGATCTCCTTGCGAGGCTAACGGCACACTTCAAGTGGGGTTCCTATCGCGCTGCAAGAAGGTGATGTGAAGCAATTCAGCGCCGCGTTTCCTTCTCCGGCCACCGTGGTCGTTCTTCAACCGAACCGCTCAATCAACTTCTCCGTATGACTGAGTAAGCGGCTCGACTAACTAACAGTTATTTCGGTCTCGAAGCTGTCCTGCTAATTGCTTGCGCGACGACCGCAATTAGAGTGAACATCCGCGCATTCCCGCATTCAACCAATAACGGACCGAAATAGTGCGCAGATAAATATGGCTCAAAAGACCACCAGCAATGGCTTTGACCACTCTCCACTGCACCTGATGCGCAGGGCTGTTCAGCGTGCCGAGGAACAATTCCAACTGGCAACTGGTAAAAGCGGACTGACGCCTAGTCAGTACTTCATACTCCTCACGATCAAAAACGACGAAGGACTGAGCCAGAAACAAATAGTGGGGATGACTGGCGTTGATCGATCGACGATGACAGCGTCTATAAGGCGCTTACAGAAGAAGGGATTTATCAAGCGGCGTAAAAAGCCTGACGACCACCGCGCCTATGAGGTCAGACTGACAGACGAAGGCCGCGAGATACTTGCGCTGAATTCTCCTCTCGCCCGGCAATTTGACCAACGACTGCTTGCTATGTTGTCGGCTCCGAAACGAGAGTTATTCTTGCAAATCCTGCGCGAGATCATCGACGTGCTATCTCGCTAAGCGTTATCGTTTGGCCCCCGATTGCGCCCGTCCCGATCCAACATCAGCTTGACGATTTCGAGAGCGCTCCTAGAAACGTGATGATTGCTTTGCGCTCTTCCAGCTCTCGCCTTCATCCATTGCTCAAACGAGACGACTTGGCTGCCGCGAATGTCTTTTGAAAAGCGGAAATCGACCCAAATCACATTGTCTCGAAACATTGCCGTTGGTCTTCATTCATGCGCGACGATTAGGTCCCAACCTGCAATGAGTGTGCCTCGTTCCGGGCTCGGTGGGCTATGAGAGTTAGCGACAAACGACGTAGGCCAATCGGACTAATGGTCTGCCTATCGTAACAATCGCAAACTTTCAGGGTGTCCTGTACGGACCACTCATCTCCAAGTCCCCAACCTGCCCCGTTTCTCCAAGCGAGAGGCGGGGCGTTTTTATACGCCAGCCAAGCGACTAGCGATCAGGCTATTCACGACCAGCGCCACGTCATCGGGAGTGTAAGGTTTCGCGAGGATCGCCGCGCGCGGATAGAGGGTGCGGATTTCGCTTCCTTCTGTTCCAGTGCAAATCGCGAAGGGTATGCTCATGTCGTTCAGCGCGTTTAAGAACGGCACGGCTGTCCGACTTCCCAACCGATAGTCAACCACAGCGACGTCGAATGCTTCGTGGCCTAATGTGTCCAGCGCTTGTTCGAGCGATGAGAGCGGGCCCACAATCTGACAGCCGCAATTTTTGACGATGTCTTCCAGGTCCATCGCAATGAGTGTGCCGTCTTCAACAATCAGTACGCGCGGCGCGGGTCGGAGACCCATGTTGTCCTACTCTTTGTTGCGCGCACACTACGCTTCCCTGCGTATCCTTCGTTACAATTTGTGAGTTCCTTTTTCGTCGAACGACCAACGACGCGCAGGTGTGGCAGGGGCATTCGCTTGAACCGTCAACAGGGTTTGACGCTGGCGAGAGCGATATGCTGTTTCGCAAACACGGGATTTGATTGAGGGGACTTATGAGCGCTGTACGAAAGCGAATTGAAGAAGCCCAGAACGACGAAGCCACCACGCAAATGCTGCTCGAAATCCGCAAGCACATCGTCGAAGAGACTGTCTCGATGAACCCGGCTTTTGATTTCGAGGGCTTGGATGAAGAGGTTGCGCAGGCGTTGTTGGACTTATCGTATTACGACGAGCGGGACAGAGAGCACTTAACGAGGTACACGCGGCAGAGAGCCAATCGATTTGTTTGGATGAAGGCGTCGGGATGCGCAGACGCCCTTAACGCAGTGAACTGCTCGCCGACGGTAAAGCGTTAGACGCGGTGGGAACCCCGACCATCGTGCCGACTAATACAAAACCCAGCCCCAGTGCCAATAAGGTCAGGATTGATGCTTGCTGTAGCGGCGACATAGCGAAATTCTCCCGCTGTTCGTCCAGTAAGCGTGGCTAGCCTTCACTTGTTCCGTATGCACAAGAAAAAAACCCGTCAAATGATGCCGACGGGTTTCATTTGCAGGCGAGTTTACTTGTCGCCTTCGGGCGGAGGCGCGTGTTCGTGCCTCTCAACGTCTACTCCAACTCCCTCGTCACCAGGGCCCGCACCACTCGAATAGCCGTCTTCTCTGTGCTCAGGGTCAGGCACCAATTCGACGTCTGGCTTCCGGTGCTCGATGACAGTCGTCTTGTCGTGGAAAAGGCCATGATCGCGAATAACCGTGGTCCCGTTGTCGTTCGGTACGACGACCGCTTCATTCGCAAATGCCGGTCCCGCCACAAATAAGAGGGCAATGGGAAAAAACACTGATGCTCGCATTCGGTTACTCCTCGCTGCTCAGCTACTCGAATGCAAACCGAGCGAACAGAGAAGTGTTCCGATGCGAAATTGTAGCATCTGATCTCGTAAGCGCCCTGTTAGGCCCTACGCTTCCCGAACGGTGGAACGAGCCCATCAGGAATAATGGCCGATCCTTTGGGTGCGCCCTCGGCCTCGGTCGTTGCGCCGAAATGGCTTTATGCGCTTTATAAACGGGAGCCACGGAAGCGAGATTGAACCGGGTGCGGAACTTTCCGCACTTCGGCATCGTTCGCCGGATGAGGACCATCTTTGCATATGGACCTTAGAGCGAAGGCAATCGGTTTTTCATAAACGCCGGTTGGCTTCGCTTTTAAGTGGGACCTGGCTGATGAGCGAAGACCGCCGACATCTATTTACCCTATGGCACCCGTGGGAGAAGATTGACCCTGCCGACCGGTTGCGAGCGTTGGAGATCGCTGCGGAGATCGTATTTCCAGACAAGTCGGCCGTAACCTGGAACGGAGACGGTTGGCGCCCCAACTATCGCCGGATGAAAAAGTTTGCGGGAACTCCCGACGCCGTCAACTTTATCTTTGAACAATTTCGCGCATGGCGTGATGCGGAAAACCTCTTGAAGACGGCGCCCGGTTCACAATCACCTAGCATTGGCTGCAAACGCCGGTAGTAGCTCAGCGCCAGCTAATCAATCCACTGCACATTTGGTGACCGTCTTGCTCGCCAACATCGGAGTACCAACAAGCTGACCGACCACGTCGCAGACTTCTTCGGGGACGTAGGGTTTGCCTACGAATGGGGCATCAGGGAAGGCGGTGGTCATTTCGCTTTTTATGCGGCCACTACAAATTGCAAAGGGTATCCTTTTTGATCGAAGTGCCACGATCACGGCGTCGCACACACCATCGACCAACACGTAATCGACAAGTGCCACGTCGATTTGCGTTTCCGAGATCAGCCGCAAAGATTGCCCAGCGTCGGCGCATGTACCGACGATTTTACAGCCCACTTCGTTGAGAATGTTTTCCAGATCAAGCGAGATCAGGACGCTATCTTCGACGATCAACACGCGCGGGCATTGGTCCCGTGACCCGGATGATGCTTCGCCAAATTCGAACGGACACACGGGGCGCACTCCTTAAACCATTCCGAACGCGACGCTACGCTTTTCCGAAATAAATCATACGGTTGCTTGAGCACACGTCGGACAGTCGGTAATCCGCTGGCTGAAGGGTCTGTGCGTCTGTACATCAAATTTTGCTATGTCAGCCTCTTGCGTTCTGTGTTGACTTTGCTAAATGTGAGTAAGTTCTGTATCGGCGGATGGGAGGTGTGTGATGATCCGAAACAGAGATGAACGTCTGCAAATCATGCTCGACCCCCAAGAAATGCGGGCCGTGGATGACTTCCGATACAAGTTCCGATTGCCGAGCCGCGCCGCAGCCGTGCGCGAACTGTTGAAGCGCGGCTTGGAAGGCAACCCGACTGGCGAGGCCGATGACGGGTCACGCTCGAAGGATTTTGGCGTACTCCGCACGACGAATGGAAGCGGCTTTAAGGATGCCGACGGCACGCAAGACTGAGTGCGCCCTTAGCCTTCGTGTCTCTGCCAGACATGGCACGATCCTTACTGGCGAAGTTCGCGAAAATATTGACCCAAGTTTTCCATTTATCGCGGTTGTTTCTGACGAGAAGGGCAAGTTGGTCGCTACTCTTCGAGAATGCACATCACGCCCTGTCGGAGAGATGTACATTTTCGAAGTCTTCGCTGCCCTTGAGGAAAGGATGGCGTCCAGAAAAAGCAGATGCACTAGCGCGCACGATACCTTCATTCAAGTGGCGACACCGGCCAATGCTCTGATCTCGCGCATCACCGACCGAATGCCAGCTATCCTTCAGCCAGAAGATTGGGCGACATGGCTTGGGGAGACGGACGCATCACCGGCAGACGTAAAGGCGGTCCTTCGCACGTTTGAGGACGGCGGCAACTGGACGATGACGGAGCAGGAGGCGAGGCGAAATCAAATCCGCAGTCGGGGTCGCTTTAAATAATGCAGCTTGCCTATATCGAAGTCCGACCTATTCGACACGGCTTCGACGCTAGAGCCCGCTCATATCAATCGTCACGCCACTGGACCACGCTAGGCTTCACGTTGAGTTCCACGTTGGTCGTCAATAACGTTTTTCCATTCTTGAGCGCCGCAACGGCCGACGGCTGAACGTCTTGGGCATCGAACCACAGGCGTAGCCGCACGTCCTTATTGAGATCGTCCTTCGCTTCCCGAATAACACGGAGCCAGATCTCGAATGTCGATAACCCCGTCTTCTGGAAATCGGTAGCCGGCAAAAGCAAATCGATGAAGAGGCTTTGATGTCCGCCGCTCACCCAGAGGCTACCTCTACCCTGCTTCGCCTTATCGTCGGGTGAAATTGTCCACGTCGGTTTGGCGTCTTCGCGAAAATACGCGCTTAGCTCAGATTTCCTGAACAACAGTGGAACGACCATCGCCTGCGCGACGCCGCCATCCCCTGCGCGAGGTGGTCCAAAGCGAAGGGTCACGCCGCCTCGAAGCCGAAATTCAAAGACGTTTTCAGTATTCAAATCAGCAGCCATCGACGCGCTCCGCTCTATCCCTCACAGCAGGGTTCTGGCGCACAAGCTGGAAGTCGACAAGACGGTGCTGCGGCTGTCCTTAGTCGATGAGCAGCTAAATTAGCGGAACTTCACCCACCAAATAAACAGCGCCATTGCGAGCGCCCAAACGACTATCCACGCGGTGCGACGCGGATCAACTGGCGGTCGGCCGCCGTAGTCGGGTTATTTCTCATAGCCAGACGGCATGACTTCGGCAATCTCCGTGGTAAGTGTACTGATCTTGCGGGTCGAAGGTTGTTCCGATGCGTACGCTTGGTTTCCTCTTGCTGATCGTCGTCGCGGTCTGCGAGCCTCCTACGGCATCTGGTCGCACAAGAAGATCATCTTCCCGGTCCGAAGCAAGAAGCTCAGACTGCCGCAGCTCCCATCTGCGGTGCAAAACAACACTGCGGAGATATGGCAACGTGCGCTGAAGCCTACTTCTACATGACGAGTTGCGGCTTGTCAGACCTGGACCGGGACGCCGATGGTATTCCGTGTGAGAAGATGTGCGGCAAAACACTTGCAACAATGCAGGCGCGGATAAAAGCACAGCCGGACACGCCGTCCGGGTTCGCGACAATCGCGACGTCAGCGGCATCGGCGGCGCAAGCATTAATTGGTGGCCCGAGTGACCCTGCATCGGAGCCGAGGTTCGATTGCAAAGTGCGTAAAACGACGTGCATCAGGAACTCTTGCCAAAGGTGGTCCTCATTGACGCCTTGTTTATTTCGGGTCGTCAGCAGCTCCCCCGTTAGCTCGCTAGCAGTCGAGGAGCAGACGACTCCGAAGCTTGGGCAATGAGTCAGCTTCGGGTTAATCGTGTCGATTCTGCGATGTCCGCGTTATGTCCGGTGTGCGGGTAACATCGGAAATGCCGGTTTGCAGTTGATGGCGTCGCCCTAGTGAAGCTCGGTGCCAACTACTTCGCTTTCATCAAACTCGCATCAATCCGTATTTGGTTGCGGGCTTATAAGTCCGCGCCCTAATGTACTTTTGGTGCTATTTTACCGCGTCCCATTGTTCTTGTTCATTGCTTTACTTATGGGTTTTTTATCCATGCGCTTGTCCGCGCTTATGGCGTTTTTGCATGCCGTGCGGGTTGTACGAATTGCACGGAGGTCAACGTTGACAGCTAAGAATGACCGGCGATCGGTGGTGAACCTCACGTATCCAACTGCATCCCCGACGACCTAAGTGAGCCTTAGTTCGACCCCTTCAGGGGTCGCCCACAAAATAACCGAACCACCCGAGACGAATATCGCAGCAACATTTGAGTGGCCTTCTCTCGCACAGCAAGCATTGCTATAGGCGTGGTTGGGCTTCGTGATGGCTCCAACCCACCTCGCCGATTGCGGGGCTTGGGTGGCGCGAGTGTAAATTTTGACGCCGATAGCCATGCTGCCCAACGCCCGAACTCTGGCGATGATGCAGTGCCCCCAAGATGGCGATGACGGCGTAGAGTCCGGCCAGAATATCTGAAACCGCGACACCGACCTTGAGAGGGTCAACGGTCGCCCTCACCCGTAATGCTCATCAGGCCGGTCATGCCCTGAATGAGAAAATCGTAGCCGCCGCGCTCGCCGGTCGACGTAATGCCAAATCTTTCGCAGCGCTATTTTCGCGAGTGCTTCAACGAAGCCGTAAGTCTTCGCTCAAGAGTCCGCAACGTGACGGGGTTGATCGCTCTCATACGTCTCGGATCGATCCTGCTTTCATAGCTACAGCCAGTAGCAACCCATTGATGCGTCGCTTGGCATCATCCGACCGGGAGTTCAACATAACTGGCACTTTCGCTCCGAGAACCACCGAGCCGGTATCGGCGTTTCCGTGGAACTTCCACGCCTTGGCTACGGCATTCGCAGCATCGATCGTAGGAAAGAGGAGCAAATCAACATCTCCTGCGACCGGCGAAGCGTCTAGACCTTTTGTCCGCGCGGCATGCTTACTGACCGCCACGTCATAGCCAAACGGACCATCGACCGTGAACCCGGGTAACTTTCCAGCACGGCTTTCTTCGGTTAGGGCGGCTGCATCCACAGTCGCGGGTAAGGCATCTGAAATCTTTTCCGTCGCCGTCACCACCGCCACTTTTACATTGTCAATTCCCAGCCCACGATAAAGGTCCCGCACATTCAATATAATCTGCCGCTTCTGTTCCAATGTTGGAGCGGGAACGATTCCGTTGTCCGTTGCCGCAATCAATTTCGGCCAACTTGGCATTTCTGCAACGGTAATATTGGATAGCAGTGGAGCTCGTCGAATTCCTGTATCGCGGCTGACTATTGAACGGAGATAAGAGGTGCTATCTACATGCCCCTTCATCAGGACATCCGCACCGCCCGCTCTGACAATGGCTACCGCCTTTGAGGCGCAGTCGGACGCATCTCCCGATTCGATACAGACAATCAAACCGAGGAGCGGCGCGGGAACTCGACCAAGAATCCTCGACGCTTCTCCAGTGATATGGGCGATAGACACTAATCCAGTCGAAAGAGCCTCGACCACCAACTCCATTACTTCTTCGTCGTTGCCACCTGCAACGGCCAGTCGAACCGGCCCGTGGTTCACTGCGCGCGCGTGCAGGTCTTTGAAACTGCGCACTGGCATCACTTCGTCCCCGAAGCTGTATTAACCGGCCATGTCATGGGTAGTTCTTTACCTGACATCGCTCTAGCTGCACCTTCCGCCAGAGCCAAGCATTCGTCGCTGCCAGGAAAGACGAAGACAGGAGCAATGCGTTCTACCTTCGCGATGAGTGCTTTGATCACTCGGCGGCTGTTCGCCATGCCTCCTGTAATAATAATTCCATCAATGTCGAAGTTAGCAACCGAAGCCATTGCCCCTATCGCTTTCGCAATCTGATAAAGCATGGCGTCTAGGACCAATTTCGCTCGTTCGTTTCCCGCATCGATCATTGCCTCGACCTTGCGGATGTCTTTGGTGCCGAGATAGCCAAATACGCCACCCTGCCCGTAAAGTTTCTTCATCAAGGTATCTTTGGTGTACTTGCCTGAGTAACAGAGCTCGATCAGAGGAATTGGTGGCAGACCCCCTGCCCGCTCCGGCGTAAATGGAGAAGCCTCCATCCGATTGGTATTGTCGACCAACCGCCCCTCGAGTAGTGCGGCGATGGAGAATCCGGCGCCCAGATGTGCGACGACCGTGCGAAGCTCTGAGAAAGGCATTTTGAGCTGGCTGGCCAGCCTACGCGCACAAGCCCGAATGTTCAGCGCATGAACGAAGCTAAAGCGGGGCAGTTCTTCGCAGCCTGAAAGGCGCGCAACCGGCGGCAACTCGTCGACGCTAACCGGATCAACGACGAACGCAGGCACGTTGTAGACCCGCGCCATCTTGTCGGCGAGCGGGGCTCCTAAGTTGCTAGCGTGCCAATAGACGGGCGTCGTAAGACAAAAATTGACCAACTGATCGTTCACCGCAATTACGCCGGATGGAACAGGTGTCAGCATGCCACCACGCCCAGCACATGCGACGAGACGATTGTCACCTAGTTTTTCTCTTAGGAACGACCCTACGCACTCTGCTCGATAGCCGAGTTGTGCGGCGATACCCTCGAAACCCGCTATAAGCGACTCGTCATGATCAATGTTCTGCTCTGCTACAAAGCGCACGCCATCGCCCTCCAGAGCGTAGAGGCCGCAACGAGTCGTCGTCGTGCCAGGATTAATCGCGAGTATGACGTCTTTTGACATGGGTCTAACCTGCGAAGCTGTAAGAAGTTTACCGTCGTATAAAACTCAACTGCGTAACGGCCCTGCTCGCGCGGTTCGTAGCTCGACGCCTTTCTCCCGCCGAAGGGAACGTGATAGTCAACGCGGCCGTCGGCAGATCAACCGTAACCATCCCCATACTTGAGTGATGGCGTGCAAATTCCCGACGTCAGGCCGAATTCCGTCCGTATCATTTGCTGTTGCGAGAGCTTCTTCGAAGTCCCTTACGCGAATAACCGACGCCACGGGTCCAAAGATTTCTTCTCCGGATATCCGCATGTCATTGGTTGCACCGGTAAGCAGCACTGGTGACAGAAGGAACGCCTCTGTGCTCCTCCGCACACATTCGCCGTCAAACAACTTTGCGCCTTCGGACTTCCCAATACCGATGTATTCCAGATCCCGGTCTAACTGCCCTTGATTGACCACTGCACCAATGTTCGCGTCAGCATCAGGCGCGTGTCCGATTTTCAGCTTCGCCATTTCATCAGTGAGACGCGCCACGAACCTGTCGTGAATTCCTTCAGTCAAGATACGGCGGCTGTAAGCAGTGCAGCGTTGATCCCGTGAAAAAAACGCGCCGTTCAGAGAAGGAAACAGCGGTGTCGAGATTGGCATCAACGAGTACGACCATTGGATTCTTGCCACCCATTTCGGGTTGGCTCTTCTTCCCCAGCTTCGCGCAATCGACCGCGATATTGCGGCCTGTTTTGACCGACCCGGTAAAGGACACCCACTTCCGAGGGATTGACGTTTTTAGTTACTTCGTCGCCAGAAAGCCATCGGCCAGCGATAAAAGATGCGTAGCTTCATGTCGATTTTCTAGCCAACTGCCGGCAATTCGATGCTACAAAGATCATGGAAGGGCGCCTTTGGCATCGAGGGCGTGGGCGACGGTACTGAGCGCAAGAACCATGGCCATGTCGCGCATGGGCAATTTTTTTTCGTTTGCGAGCTGATGCACAGTTTTGAATTTGGTCGTGACGCGCCGGTACAGACGATCGTTGACTTCTTTTAACTCCATCTGCTCCTGCTGAGTTTCCTGGGCATATTCAAGGTACGACACATAGACCCCGCCTGCGTTGCAGAGAATGTCCGGGATAACGAATACGCCATTGCTATGGAGCACCCGATCGCCCTCGGGCGTTGTTGGGCCGTTCGCACCTTCGGCGACAATCCGGGCCCGTATCCGGCTCGCATTCTCTGATGTAATGACGTTTCCAGCTGCAGCCGGCACGAGAACCGTGCACTCCAGCTCAAGAATTTCATTCGTGTCGGCTTTCGTCGCACCAGGAAAACCTGAAACCTCTCCAGTCGCTTGGACGTGAGCGACTAACTGTGGAATATTCAGTCCATTCAGGTTGATCACGGCGCCGTCAATATCACCCACTGCAATGATCTTTACTCCCATGTCGTGCAGCACTCCGGCGGCGACAGCTCCTACGTTACCAAAGCCCTGCACAACAGCAGTCGCTGAATTTTCAGCGATCCCAAAAACTCTGAGTGCTTCTACGACACAGTTTGCTACACCTCGCCCAGTCGCTTCGCGACGACCTTCAATGCCGCCTAGGATCACGGGCTTGCCCGTCACGTAGCAACCGGTTGTAGTCGCCCAACCGCGGGTCCAGCTGATCGCATCCTTGATATGTCCCATGTCCCGCTCATTTGTTCCCATATCAGGAGCAGGAACATAGCTGACCGGGCCGATCTCATGCGCGCCGTTACGGGCGAAGCTTCGGATGATCGTCTCTTTTTCGGTGAGTGTCATGCCCCGCGGCTCTGCCACAATTCCGCTTTTTCCGCCGCCGAAAGGCACGCCGATCAACGCGCACTTCCACGTCATCTCCATAGCCAGAGCTGTGACGTCATCTAGCGTTACTGATGGCGAAAGGCGGATTCCTCCTTTGCTCGGTCCGAGCGCATCGCTGTGGCGAACGATATATGCTTTGACCACATGAGTGTGCCCATCGCCCAATTTAGGCGCCAGTATTAGCTCCAGTCTCGCTTTCGGAAGACGCATCCGTTGGACGTGATCAGAGTTGATCTTGGTTCCAATGATTGATGCGGCGTGATCAAAGTTTTCCAGTGCACTTGACAAAAGGCTGGCCATGAAAAAGCTCCCAATGGTTGTCAATGCGTTCCGGTGGTGCCTAACCTATTGCCACGTCGAGCCGAGGAGACAAATGCAAACGCAGGCTGAATCCCGTGCTGCCGCCAATAGTGGCTCTGCTCAGCTGAATGCCTGGATGTTGGTCTGAGCTCTACCTAGGATGAGCGCATGAATGTCGTGCGTGCCCTCGTAGGTATTGACGCCTTCCAGGTTCATGACATGGCGAATGATATGATACTCGTCAGAGATTCCGTTACCGCCGTGCATATCCCGAGCCGTTCGGGCAACGTCCAGCGCCTTGCCGCAGCTGTTGCGCTTGATTAGCGAAATTGCCTCTGGCGCCAGCTTACCTTCGTCCTTCATACGAGCGGCCTGAAGGCATGCATGCAGCGCTATCGTGATTTCAGTCTGCATATCGGCAAGCTTCTTCTGAATGAGCTGATTGGCTGCGAGCGGCCGGCCGAACTGTTTACGATCAAGAGTATATTGCCGTGCAGCGTGCCAGCAGAACTCGGCCGCTCCGAGCACGCCCCAAGCAATGCCAAACCGTGCATTATTTAAGCATCCGAAAGGACCCTTCAGCCCCGTTACATTTGGCAGTAGGTTTTCTTCGGGAACAAAAACGTTTTCCATTACAATCTCGCCGGTAATGGAGGCGCGAAGCGAAAATTTGCCTTCGATCTTCGGCGCAGAAAGCCCTTTCATCCCCTTGTCCAGGATGAAACCACGGATCACGCCGTTGTCGTCTTTCGCCCAGACAATGAAGACATCGGCTATGGGAGAATTTGTGATCCATATTTTCGCGCCAGAAAGCTGATAGCCTCCCTCAACTCGCCGCGCCCGCGTTTTCATGCCGCCCGGATCAGATCCGGCATCGGGCTCGGTGAGCCCGAAACAACCTACGTACTCAGCAGTCGCCAATTTTGGGAGATATTTCCGGCGTTGCTCTTCACTTCCAAACGCAAAAATAGGGTACATCACAAGGCTCGACTGCACGCTCATGGCTGAACGGAAACCTGAGTCAACTCGTTCCACCTCACGAGCGATGAGCCCGTAGCAGACCGAGTTAACTCCGGAGCATCCGTATTCCTCAGGAAGGGTAGCGCCCAGAAAACCCAATTCACCCAGTTCAGTCAAAATTGCACGGTCGAACTTTTCGTGTCTGTGGGCTTCAAGAACGCGCGGCATGAGGCGGTCCGAACAGAAACTCCTGGCACTGTCGAGCACCAACTTCTCGTCGTCACGCAGCATTTCCGAAAACAACAGAGGATCGTCCCACTGAAATTGGGCCGTCATCGGTTTCGCCGTTGTATTGCCAGTAGCCGTGGTGCTCATTGTTATGCTCCTTGCGACGCCCAAATCTCCGCGCCTTCCGCCTTCGACGCCGACGTGACATGCCCAACTCCTAGGAGAAAGAGAAGAGGATCGCGCCAATCGAAGACGGACTTTGTTTCGGCTATGGGAGATGGGACGTGCAAGCCTACGAGAGACATCAATTGCAACTCCGACAGATTGGCTACCGTGAAGCCGTCTGCGTTAAAGTGAAATCCAAGTGGTCTTCAACTCTGTATACTTCTCCAGCGCATGAAGCGATTTATCGCGGCCAATGCCCGATTGCTTGTAGCCACCAAACGGCGTGGTCATGTCGTCACAATCGTAGCAGTTGACATAGACGAGGCCTGCGCGAATTCGCTTTGCGAGCTTGTGAGCGGTGCTTAAGTCATTCGTCCACACTGAAGACGCCAGACCATAGGGTGTGTCGTTGGCCACCCGCACAGCCTCCTCGATATCCGTGACCGGAATGATGGAGAGCATGGGACCGAAAATCTCCTCACGCGCGATCTTCATAGTGTTGTTGACGTTATCGAACACCGTGGGCTCAACATAGCAGCCGCCGGTTTCAAGCCGGGCACGGCCGCCGCCTGTGGCAATTGTGGCTCCAGCGCTGCGCGCGGCATCGACAAAGCCCAACACGCGCTGCGCATGCCGCTCATCGACCATCGCGCCCATTCGTGTCGTAGGATCCAGGGGATCGCCCGGGATGTACGTTTTTGCAATCTTCACAACGGTATCGACTGCGCGCTCGTGCACCGAGTTTTCGACAATCAATCGCGATGGTGCCGTGCACATCTCGCCCTGATTAAAGAAGATCGAGTTCGCCGCCTGAGCCGCCGCATATTCAACATCGGCGTAGCTGCTGAGCAAGATGAACGGACTCTTGCCACCAAGTTCGAGGCCTATTTTCTTCAAGTTCGACTTCGCCGCGTATTCCATGAAGTAGCGGCCGACCTCGGTTGAACCGGTGAAGAACAGCCCGTCGACGTCCATGTGCAGACCAAGCGCGCGGCCCGCCGTCGGCCCGATGCCGGGGACGACGTTGAACACGCCTTCCGGGAGGCCGGCTTCAATAGCGAGCTCGGCGAGACGCAGCGCAGACAGCGACGATTGCTCGGCAGGCTTCAACACCACCGAGTTGCCGACGGCGAGCGCGGGAGCAAGCTTCCAGGCTGCCATGACCATAGGAAAGTTCCAGGGCACCACCGCAGCCACGACGCCAAGCGGCTCTCGTGTCACCAGGGCTAAGAATGCCTCGGCGGTCGGGGCAATTTCATCGTAGACTTTATCGATCGCCTCCGCGTACCAATCAAAGCAGTTCGCAGTTGACCGGACATCGACCGACAAGCTATCGGCGATTGGTTTGCCCATATCGAGTGTCTCGATCAGCGCCAGCTCGTCACCGTGCTCTCGAATGAGCGTAGCGAACCGCTGCAGAACTCGCTTACGCTCGACCGGAGCCTGGCCGCTCCAACGACGATCCTCAAAACACCGGCGAGCAGCGGCGACGGCGCGATCGACATCTTCAACGCCGCAGGCTGCCACCTTTGTGAGCAAACGCCCGTCGACGGGGCTGATGCAATCGAAAGTCTCGCCGCTCACTGAATCAACAAAGCGGCCGTCAATGAAGGCCTGCGATCGAAAGTGCTGCGCCTTGGCCTTCTCTCTCCAGTCGTATGCTGTCAATTCGGTCATGAAAGGGGCTCCATTTTGTGATACTCTTTGCAATTAGATATCACAATGTCAAGGCTGCTTAGGCTGCCGCAGTGTCGCCCAAAATCTTCTTGAGGGCTTCCCGCCCGAGGCGGCCCACACCATCACGAACATCCGCCTCAATCGCCATCGCGACGGTGATTGGATCACGCTTGCGTAGGGCGCTCAGAATTTCCTTATGGCGATCGACCTGGTAAAAGTCTTCCACATAGGTCATCGCCAGCCGCTGGAAGGGACCGAGTTGGAGCCACAGACTTTCTACCATCGGCATGACCATTTGGTTTGGATTGGCTGTATAGATGGCCGAATGGAACCGCTGGTTGAGCAGCACCAATCCATCAAATTCGCGCTGCTTCAAAGCATCGTCCATGCGCGCATCAATGCGCTCCAAATCATCGATGACTATATCTGTTAAATAGGGAATTGCCCGCTCGGCGGCATGGCATTCCACTGTGCAGCGCAGCGCTATCAGCTCCTCGAAGCGTCGGCTGTTCATTTCCGGCACCATAATGCGCCGGTTCTCGAGCACGACTAGTGCGTTCTCACTGCTCAGCCGTCGCAGCGCCTCTCGCACCGGTGTCGGACTAAGGCCAAGCGCTGTCGCCAGACCGCGAATGGTAATGGCGCACCCAGGTGCGATCGCGCCGATCATCAGAGAGTGGCGCAGCCGATTGTAGGCATATTCTTGCGATGTTGCGTGAGAGAGCCAAAACGGCTCCGGCAGCTTCATCTGATTATTCTTAGGTGGCATTACGCCCTCCATTCCAGCTGTTAAGATTTTTTAAGTTAGCATCTTGACAGCTGCAAAAACGTGATATCATATAAAAAATGTGATCACAAATATAAAAAAATAAAAGGGTTGGGGACGCGTCGATGGCCATCACGGAAATGTTGAGTTGGCTGGAACTGCATCCGGAGGTCACCAGCCTGCGCGCCGCAGTCTGCGACCTCAATGGGGCATTGCGAGGCAAGCGAATTCCAACCGCGCAAGCCAAGAAGGCATTGACGGGCGGGTTGCGGATGCCGCTCTCGGTTGCCGGCGTTGATGTCTGGGGCGAGGATATCGTCGGCGGCAAACTCGTGTTCGAAACGGGCGACGCCGACGGCAATTGTGAATGGACGGGTCGCGGTCCGCTGCCGATCAGCTGGACCGCGCAGCCCACAGCCCTAATCCCGCTTTGGCTTGCAAAAGATGACGGTGCGCCGTTCCTGGGTGATCCACGCCGCGCATTGGCAGCGGTTGTTGCGCGGTACGCTGCCTTGGGTTTGACCCCCGTCACGGCCGCCGAACTCGAGTTTTACCTCGTCGATCCATCGGGCAACTGTCCAACGGCACCTCTTTCGCCGACCTCCGGCCGACGGCTCGACTCCGATTCTGTCCTCGCATTAAGCGAGCTCAATCACTTCGAGCGCTTCCTCGACGATGTCTATGCTGCCTGCGCCGCACAGGACGTTCCGGCCGATGCGGCGATTGCCGAAAACGGGCCGGGGCAATTCGAGATCAATCTGCTGCACGTTGCCGACCCACTGAAGGCGGCAGACGACGCGGTATTGTTCAAGGAGATCGCTCGCGGCGTCGCACGTCGTCACGGCCTTGCAGCCACCTTCATGGCGAAGACCTACGGCGATCGCGCCGGCAGCGGCTTTCATGTTCACTTCAGTCTGCTAGACCGCGATGGCGTCAATGTCTTCGACGACGGCACGGAAGCCGGTTCAGATACCATGCGGTACGCCGTTGCGGGGCTGCTCGCGGCGATGCCTGAATCGACGCTGCTGTTTGCTCCGCACATGAATTCATACCGTCGGCTCCGCCCCGGCAGCCACGCGCCATCGGCAGTGGCTTGGGGCTATGAAAACCGCACGGCTGCAATCCGCATCCCGGGCGGCTCGCTCAAGGCGCGCCGCATCGAGCACCGCGTCGCTGGCTCGGATGCTAACCCTTACCTCGTGCTCGCGGGGATACTCGGGGCGGCACTCGTCGGAATTGAAGGGCGCATGATGCCCGCAGAGCCCATCACCGGCGATGCCTATGCTCAGCGCCTTCCCAGCATTCCGCCGGACTGGGCCTCCGCCGTGGCCGCCTTCGAGCACGGGCCGCTGATTCCGCATTTCCTGTCGCCGACGCTGCAGCGCATGCTCGTCGATTGCAAGCGGCAGGAGATGGAGGTCTTCGCTCAACGTGTCACCGACTTCGAGTACCACACATATTTGGAAACAGTCTGATGGTCGCCAACCAACAAAGCTATGCCGGAGACGGCAATCACGCCCGCAGCTACTATGCGGCCTCCGCTAACCCATCGCCCAAGCGGCCCGAACTGATCGGATCGCAGAGCATCGATATCTGTATCCTTGGTGCTGGTTTTACCGGCCTTTCCACCGCGGTGCACCTGGCGGAGAAGGGCTACAAGGTGGCGATCGTCGAAGGCGCCCGCGTCGGCTGGGGTGCATCAGGGCGCAACGGCGGCCAGATCGTCAACGGCTTGAATGCAAGCCTCGGGACGATTGAGCGGCGCTTTGGTCCGCAGACCGCCAATGCTGTCGGCAAGATGCTGCAAGAGGGCGGCCAGATCATCCGCGACTTCATTCAGAGTAATAACATCCAGTGTGACCTGAAAAAGGGAAACCTCTTCGCGGCCTACACGTCCAAGCAGATGCGCGAGCTTGAGGCCAAAAAGAAGCTGTGGCGCAAGCACGGCATGGACGACCACGAGATGGTGGACAAGGCTGGCATGCTGAAGCACGTGCAGTCGGACGTCTACCTGGGCGGCATGATTGACCACACCGGCGGCCACATGCACCCGCTCAATCTGGCGCTCGGAGAAGCCGCCGCCTTCGAGTCGCTGGGCGGCGTTATTTACGAGCATTCTCCCGTCATCTCGGTGACACAGGGCGCGAACCCGAGTGTGAAAACCGCCAAAGGCGAACTGCGCTGCTCAACACTTGTGCTGTGCGGCAACGCTTATCTGGGTCATGTCGTTCCCGAACTGACCTGGCGCATCATGCCATTCTCGACACAGGTCATGGCGACCGAGCCGCTAGGCAATCGCGCCAAACAACTGCTGCCGACAGATCTTTGTGTCGAGGACCTGCGCTACATCCTCGACTACTACCGTTTATCGGCTGACAAGCGGCTGCTGTTCGGCGGCGGTACCATTTACGGCGGGACCGATCCCGCGAACATCGAAGCCAAGCTGCGGCGCAATATGGATAAAGTGTTCCCGCAGCTGAAGGGCGTCAAGATCGACTACGCCTGGAGTGGCAACTGCGCGCTTTCCTTCACGCGCGTGCCGCAGATGGCCAAGCTCAGCCCCAACACGTACGTCGCCCATGGCTATAGCGGGCACGGCGTGTGCGGCACGCATCTGTTCGGCCGCATCCTCTCGGAAGCGATCAACGGCGATCTAACTCGCTTCGACGTTTTCGCGAAACTTCCCTGGTACCCGTTCCCCGGCGGACGAACGTTGCGGGTGCCTTACTCTGTTGCCGGTTCCTGGTGGTACGGGCTGCGTGACAAGCTCGGAATTTAGTCGCTCACGAGAAATCAGAGGAGCAAAGTCGATGAAAAAGTTGTTTGCGTCTATCGCAATTGCCGCGGCCTTCGCCGCCTCGGCAGCGGCGGGAGAGAATATCGTCAACATTTACAATTGGTCGGACTATATCGCCGACGACACGGTTGCCAAATTCGAGGCCGACAGCGGCACCAAGGTGCGTTACGACGTGTTCGATTCAAATGAGGTGTTGGAAGCCAAGCTGCTGACGGGTTCCACCGGCTATGACGTCGTGGTGCCGAGCATCGAATTCATGGCCCGCCAGTCGAAGGCCGGTGTGTTCCAGAAAATCGACAAGACGGCGCTGACCAATTACGGAAATCTCGATAAGAGCATTCTCGATTTAGTAGCAATCAATGATCCCGACAACACGTACGGTGTGCCCTACATGATGTTTACCGTGGGGCTCGGCTATAACGTTGACAAGATCGCCAAGCGCATCCCTGCCGACAAGATCGGCAGCTGGGATATGTTCTTCGACAAAGATACGGTGGCCAAGCTGACAGATTGCGGCGTTGCCGTTCTGGACTCGCCGTCAGAGGTGACTGCCGCCGCGCTGCATTACTTGAAACTTAAGCCGAACAGCGAGGACTCGGGCGACCTTGCCAAGGCCACCGCGCTGCTGCAGTCGATTCGTCCTTCCATTCGCTACTTCAATTCGTCGCAGTACATCAATGATCTTGCCAATGGCGACATCTGCCTTGTGCTCGGCTATTCGGGCGACGTCTTGCAGGCCAAGAAGCGTGCAGCGGAGGCCAAACAAGGTGTCAATATTGCCTATGCCATCCCGCATGAGGGTGCACAGGTGGGCTTCGACATGCTGGCCATCCCGGCTGATGCACCAAACCCTAAAGCGGCCCTTAAATTCATCGACTACATATTGCGTCCGGAAACGGCAGCGGCGATCAGCAACCACGTGTTCTACAAGAACCCCAACAAGGCAGCGACTTCGCTCGTCGACGAGAAGGTTCGCAACGACCCGGGCATCTATCCACCTGATGAAGTGCGCGCCAAGCTCTATCCCGTTACACCACACTCCGCGCAGTTCGACCGAAGCCTGACCCGCGCCTGGACGACAATCAAGACGGGTCAATAACAACAATAAAGAAGAGTCGCGGCGCGCAAATTTGTGGGCGCCGCGCCCCCTGATCCTAGAGGAGGATACTGATGGCCGAGTTAGTGCCTGGCGCCCAGACGTTGCCGATATGGAAAGACCCCAACGCCACGCCGTTCATCAAAATCAAGAACGTCACCAAGAAATTCGGTGACTTTGCCGCCGTGGATGACGTCTCTCTCGACATTTACAGAGGCGAACTGTTCTGCCTGTTGGGCGGTTCGGGATGCGGCAAATCGACTTTGCTGCGCATGCTGGCGGGCCTTGAGACGCCGACCAGCGGGACGATCGAAATCGACGGCCAGGATCAGGCGGGTTTTCCGCCGCACCGGCGGCCCACCAACATGATGTTCCAGTCCTATGCACTCTTTCCGCATATGACGGTGGAGAAGAACATCGGATATGGGTTACGCCGCGACGGCGTACCGGCCAGCGAGATTAACGAGCGCGTCGCTCAAATCATGGACCTGGTCAAATTGGGTGGATTCGAGAAGCGCAAGCCCGATCAGCTCTCGGGCGGCCAACGCCAACGCGTGGCCTTGGCGCGTGCGCTCATCAAGCGCCCCAAACTCCTGCTGCTCGACGAGCCGCTCGGCGCACTCGACAAGAAATTGCGCGAGGAGACGCAGTTCGAGCTGAAGAAGATTCAAGAGACGACTGGCGTAACCTTCATCGTCGTCACGCACGACCAGGAAGAGGCCATGACCCTGTCGACGCGCATCGGCGTGATGACGGGCGGGAAGATCGTCCAGATCGGCGAGCCCCACGAGATCTACGAGTTCCCCAATTCCAAGTTCGTCGCCGAGTTCATCGGCTCGGTGAACATGTTCAATAGCCGGGTCATCGAGGACGCGGCGGACCACGTCAGGCTTCGCTCCGACGACGCCGGCTGCGATATCAACGTCACCCATGGCGTCAGCTGCTCGCCCGATGAGCAACTGTGGTTTGCAGTGCGACCGGAGAAAATCCACATCAACCGGACCCGCCCGGCGGGTGACGCAAACATTACCGAAGGCGTGGTCGAAGAGGTCGCGTACATGGGCAACCTCTCCGTCTACCGGATCAAGCTGGCGAGCGGCAAGCAGGTCCGTGTGACGCAATCGAACTTGGAACGACACGACTCAGGCGCAACGCACGGGTCTGAGCGCGTTTTCCTGACCTGGGGCGGCGCATCTGGCGTCGTGGTGCGGCCATGATAGCGCCCCCCGGAACTCTGAGCCGCCTGGAGCAGCAGTTAAACCGCTATGCGCCGCTGCGGGCTACCGCCACGCTGCTTGGCCGTCTCGGCCTCTCGGGTCGGAGTCTCGTCATCGCCGTTCCGACACTTTGGCTTTTCGTTTTCTTTCTCGTCCCGTTTTTCGTTGTCGCCAAGATTTCCCTCTCCAAGGCGGCCATCAGCCAACCGCCCTTCCTCCCGCTTTACGAGTGGACGAGCGATGGTTCGCTGAAGTTCAACGTTTTCTTCTCAAATTACCAGTTCCTTTTCAGCGACCCGCTGTACGTGAACGCCTATCTCAACTCGATCAAAATCGCCCTGATATCGACCATCATTGCGCTTTTGATCGGCTACCCAATTGCCTACTACATCGCGCGCAGCCCAGAATCGCGGCGCAATTTGCTTTTAATGCTGATCATCCTGCCGTTTTGGACATCATTCCTGCTGCGTGTCTACGCTTGGATCGGCTTCCTGAAGAGCAACGGGCTGGTCAACAACTTCCTGCTCCAAACCGGCCTCATCTCGCAGCCGCTCGTGATGCTACAGACCGATTTCGCCGTCTACATCGGCATCGTTTATAACTACCTGCCGTTCATGATCCTGCCGCTCTACGCCAACCTGGTCAAACTTGACAGTGCACTGCTCGAAGCATCGTCGGATCTCGGTGCCAGACCCATCGTGACATTCTTCACGGTGACACTTCCGCTTTCATTTCCAGGCATCATCGCCGGCTCCATGTTGGTTCTAATTCCCGCTATTGGAGAATTCGTTATTCCTTCACTTCTCGGTGGGCCCGACACGCTGATGATAGGTCGCGTCTTGTGGGATGAGTTTTTCTCCAACCGAGATTGGCCGGTGGCGTCCGCTGTAGCCATAGCCATGCTGGTTGTCCTGGTCATTCCGATCATGATTCTGCGAAAAGCGCGGGGCGCGGAGATGGAGGTGCATTGATGCCTAGGAACGGTTACTTTCTCCCCATCGTAGTGGTGCTGGGCTTCGCCTTCCTCTACGCGCCAATCATCAGCCTGATTGTCTACAGCTTCAACGAATCTCAACTGGTAACCGTTTGGAGCGGCTTCTCGACCAAATGGTATGGGAAGCTGCTGCAAGACCGCCAGATCCTGGAGGCCGCGTGGCTGAGCTTGAAAATCGCCTTTACCAGCGCGACGCTAGCTCTATGCCTTGGAACCCTGGCGGCTCTTGTTCTCACCCGCTTCGGCAAATTTAGAATCAAGTCCCTGCTTGGTGGCATGGTGACAGCGCCGCTTGTAATGCCCGAGGTCATCACTGGTTTGTCGCTGCTCCTCCTATTCATTGCAATGGAGAGCCTTTTCGGTTGGCCCAAGGGGCGCGGCATTACTACGCTTATTCTGGCACATACGACATTTTGCATGGCCTTTGTGGCCGTGGTGGTTCAGTCGCGGCTTGTAAGTATGGACGAGTCATTGGAGGAGGCGGCAAAAGATCTTGGCGCGACTCCCTTGCGGGTTTTCACCGACATCACTCTACCGGTGATATCGCCGGCGCTTCTGTCAGGGTGGCTTCTGGCCTTTACCCTGTCAGTGGATGATCTCGTCATCTCGAGTTTCGTCTCGGGTCCAGGTTCGACCACCCTTCCTATGGTGATCTTTTCAAAAGTCCGCCTTGGCGTGAGCCCCGAGGTCAATGCGCTTGCGACAATAATCATTTCGTTCGTTGCTTTGGCCGTCTTCGTCGGGGGGTGGCGAGCATTGAGTGTTGACAAGAAAAGAAATGCGGTCGGCGCGCAAACGGAATGATTGTCGTTTCGACTATGCGTTTCAAATGGGAAGAAGACGCGAGATGAGAATCGGAATCCTGCAGACCGGGCGCACCCCTGAGGAGTTGCGCAATAAGCATGGCGACTATGATGATATGTTTCGCCGGTTCCTCGGTGGGCGCGGGTTCGAATTTGTTACCTATCCCGCACTGGACGGCGTCATCCCCAAAAGTGTTCGTGATGCGGATGGTTGGTTGATCACTGGTTCGAAGTTTGGTGTCTATGAGAACCACTCATGGATCCCGCCCCTCGAAGATTTTCTTCGCCGCGCCTATGCTGAAGCCGTGCCAATAGTGGGTATCTGCTTTGGTCACCAGCTCATAGCCCAGGCGCTCGGTGGTAGGGTCGAAAAATATCCGGGCGGCTGGTCTGTAGGTCCCGAGGTCTATGAATTAGAGGGGATCTCAGACACGGCTTGCGTCATGGCCTGGCACCAGGACCAAGTCATTGAGAAGCCCGCGGCCGCAGAAATCGCCGGCTCGTCCCCATTTTGCAAATACGCGGCCCTCTCATACGGCGATCGGGCGTTGACTATTCAACCTCATCCTGAATTCGACGCCGAGTATGTTGCTGACCTTGTCGTGGCGCGACGAAACATTCTGCCTGATAATTTGGCCGAAAAGACACTCACCGGTCTCGATAAGGCTCTATCGTCGGCTGCAATTGCAGACCAGATCGAAGCGTTTTTCAAGAAACCGCGGGGATGAAAGTGCCATGATTTCCGCGAATCGCAGCCACGATCAGACGTGTGCTGGAGGGCCAAACTTGAAATTGAAATGGTTCTTTCGGCAACCTTCGTCGATTCTGCAATTGCACTTTCGTTTCAGAGTCTTCGGCGGCCGGATATTGCGGCCAGCACCAATGTGCCCGGGAAATACGCTGCTGTGGCGGCGAGATGGAGACGATAATGAGCCAGACAGGCAGTAAGCAAGTAAAAATTCAAAATCAAATAACAAAACGAAAACACTTGCCAACCCCGGCGAAGCCGCGGTTGAAGCCGCATGTGACAGCCAGGCCAAAGCTTTCAGGCCTGAGCGATATTTATCGATTTCTGCGCAATAACAAGACGCCAATCTATATCATTACGCCGACGCCGTTTAGTCTAATGGGCCTTGACCAATGGGTCGGAGGATTGGAATTCATAAACTATTTCGATATCTTCGACGGACTCCATCCTCGCGTCTTTGTGCCTGCGCTGATTGAGGCACAAGAGTTCAAATCCATGGAGGATGTCGCAAACTATCTCGTAGCCCATCCCCAGTTTCGCGCCAAAGTGAAATCGCAGGCGAAGGGCAAGGCGATCTTTGTCATGTTCGATGAGGAAACAGAGGAGCTCTGCCGCGCGATCGACCTTGACATTGCTCTTCCTCCCGCGGCGCTTCGGACGCATCTCGACTCGAAGATCGAGACGACACGAATTGGCAACTCGGCAGGCGTCGCTAGCGTGCCAAATGTTCTTGGCAAAGCGAATTCCTATTCTGACCTTAAGGCGCTTGCAAAGAGTGCACAACTTGGCCGCAAACTGGTTGTGCAGACGCCCTACGGCGATAGTGGGCGCACGACTTTTTTCATCAGCTCCGAGGACGACTGGAAGAGATACGCTCCTAAGATCGTCGAGCAGGACCTGAAGGTGATGAAGCAAATCAAGCACCTCCCGGGGACAGTCGAGGGTTGCGCGACGCGTCACGGTACGCTCGTTGGACCGGTCATGACGGACATCACGGGATACGCCGAGATTACTCCCTACAAGGGCGGCTGGTGCGGCAATGACGTCTCACCAACCATTCTGCCGGAGGGCGTGCCCGAAAAGGTTCGCGAGATGGCGCGTAAGTTTGGCGACCGGCTCTACGCGGAAGGCTACAAGGGTGTATTTTGCCTCGACTTTCTGCTCGATACCGACACCAACATAGTCTACCTGGGCGAGTTGAACCCGCGTGTTAGCGGTGCCACGCCGCCAACGAACCTGATTACCTCGACGTATGGTGGCTGTCCGCTGTTCTTGTTCCACCTGCTGGAGTTCTTTGACGTCGATTATGAGATTGATCTTGCGGCGGTTCAGAGTCGCTGGTCCGACTACGATCACTGGACGCAGCTGATCCTCAAGCAGACCGAAGACAAAGTGGAGTTGATCACCAAGGCGCCGCGGTCCGGCATCTGGCGTATGGATGATAGCGGCGAAGTTTCCTTTCAGCGACCTGCTCTCAATTTGCACAGTCTTGGCGATGAGAGCGAGGCCTTCTATCTGCGGGTCTACGGTGTCGGCGAGTACTGTTATCACGGCGCCGACCTTGGCTGTTTGCTGGCGCGCGGGCGGATGCAAACGATCAAGCGGGAGCTGACACCACGTGCACGGCAATGGAATGCTGGGATCAAGGCACAGTTCCAAAGTGTGCCGCTTGCACCATCGTCGCCGTTAATCCCGCCAAAAGACATGTCGGCCGGTAAGTGGTTCTGACCCACTGCGCCCATAAGTCGCGAACAGGGAACCAAATGGCATCGATGTCGTTGCGATCGGAAAATACTGGAATCTGAACACATAGCCATCTCTCGAATCAATCCAGGCTGCCCCATTCGCACAGCAGCCCGCGAGCGTTCGCGACAAGAGTTCGCTGTTCATCCACTAAATTAGAGGGTCTAAATGTTGGGATGTTTGTCCTGATCTGCGAAACCACCGCCGAGTATCTCACGGGCGATCTTGGCAAGTCGATCTCATAACTGAAAGAGCGGCACCATGGATCATGATGTACCTTGCATGAGAGACGTTTCGATTTGCTCAAAGGCAACAGCTGGCGCGTCGGACAAGTTCATTTCATGGAACTGACTTTTCGGGGAATTGCCGAAGACGCCCCTGGCGCTGCATGGTTTGAGGTCTTCCGACGCGGATGGCCTGGGTGGCGCAGTTGGTATCTCGCACGCGGAGGTGACCGGGGACCAAGTATTGATGAGGCCGCTCGGGCGCTGCGCAGGTATATGCCCGAGATAGAAAGTTTGTGGGAGTGCTTAGTATCTGCCACGAACGCAGGTGACGAGGCGGCACGCTTCCTGAGTTTCTGGCGGCCGCCTCAATACCTCGTAAGTTGCTCGCAAGCGGTTACGGTCGATTCAGAAGGCCCTTCCTTGGTCCGCAACTATGACCTCAATCCGGAACTCAACGAGGCGACGATGCTCCTGTCCCGCTGGCGGGGGCGTGCGGTGATCGGTATGGTCGATGGCATGGCTGGTCTCGCCGATGGGATGAACGATGCGGGACTTGCCGTTTCGCTGTCATTCGGAGGACGCGCAGTCACAGGCCCAGGCTTCGGGATCCCGTTGATTATCCGGTATGTGCTTGAAATTTGCTCGGACGTTGCGGAGGCGATCGAGGCTTTGCGCGCCATTCCCTCGCACATGTCGTACAATATAACGCTTATTGATCGAAACGGCGAGCGGGCTACAATTTTCGTTGCGCCCGACCGGCCGTCGATTGTCACGCCTACGCCTTGGTCGGTCAATCATCAGCTGGGCAACGAGTGGCCACTTCACTGTCGAAAATCCAACACACTGAAACGGGGCGCGCATCTTGAATCACTCTATGCATCGCATCCGCCGTCAGGAACCGAACTGTCCGCTGAGTTTCGCCGCGCGCCGCTATTTTCATCAGGCTATAATCAAGGTTTTGGCACGGTTTACACCGCCGAATACCGGCCGCATGCATTAACCGCGGCGCTGTCATGGAGCGATGGGACGGTTCACCAGTGGCAGATGAACCATTTTGTGCCTGCATGTTTGCACGTGGCATACCGTTCCGGCGGTTCGATGGTTCTACATGCTCCTGCAAAAGCTATAAGTGCAGCGCCCGGTCATTAGAACAAAATCACGGGAAAGGCATGAATATGACCCATTTCGCAATTTCCGGCATTCAGATGCATATCGGCATGCACAACAATATGGAAGCGTTGCGCAGCCGGATTGGAATCCTGATGCATTTGTACCCCTGGACGCAGATGGTGGTACTTAGCGAGCTCGCCGCACATGGTCCTGCATTGCATTCGGCTCAGCCGACCGATGGTCCCATCGAGCAAGAATTTCGAGAAATGGCGCGGCATTTCAAAATCTGGCTGGTGGCGGGGTCAGTTTTTGAACAAAGAGACAGCGCCATATACAATATGACGCCGGTGATTAATCCAGAAGGTGAGGTCGTCACACGTTATCGCAAGATGTTCCCGTTCAAGCCATATGAGGTAGGCACAACCCCAGGCAACGAGTTCTGCGTTTTTGATGTGCCGCAGGTGGGGCGCTTTGGAGTCGCCATCTGTTACGACATTTGGTTTCCCGAAATTGCACGGACGTTGACCGCGATGGGCGCAGAAGTAATCCTGAATCCCGTGTTGGCGCATTTTATGGATCGTCAGTCCGACATTACAATTGCCCAGGCTACGGGCGCCATGTTCCAGACTTACGTTTTTCACATTAATGGCCTGGGCGCCGGCGGCACCGGTCAGTCCGTGATCGTTGACCCCACGGGAAGGATCCTGCACGATGCCCAAAGTCATGAACAACTCATGCCGATCGAAATTGATCTCGGTGTCGTGCGGCGTCAGCGCGAGCGCGGCTTCCTTGGTCTTGGTCAGCCACTGAAAAGCTTCCGAGATTGCTCGATGCTGTTCGACGTTTACGGTCCAAATTTTGATCGAAGATACCTTGATGCGCTTGGCCCGCTGGAAAAGCCAGGGCGCACTGCCTGAGGCCGCGTGGCGCTTATTTGTCTCGACGCCAATATATGCGCTTGAAACCCGAGGCTCCCTGCTTATTGGTGTGCAGGGGCGAAACCCAATCAGACGTTGGCCGGGCGACATCTCGTAACAACGAGATGGAGAGCTGCTATGCAGCCGAGCTGTTTGCTGTCGCCGCCCACGATCGCATCTGAACAGACTTACGCCACATGCACTACATTCTTGCGCATGCCTCGCAAGATGAGCGCAGTCGGCTCAGACGTCGCCATTCTCGGCATCCCCTTTGATCTCGGGACTTCCAACCGGCCTGGAGCGCGTCTTGGGCCCGCCGCCATTCGCACAGCTTCCTCAGGGTTCGCCGACCTCAAAGCCATGATCCGCTTGCTTACCTCGCTTGCGCCGATCTGGGCGATGTCCACTTCGACTATGGCAATCCGCACAGCACGGATCTCAATCACGGCCATCCCGAAGACCCTTGTATTTGCTACTCTCTACGCTTCAACCTCGTGGGGTTGTCAAATGCAGACGCCACGTAACAACAAGGATTTTCGGAGTTTCAGCGTTTCTAAGATTTGGTAATCACGCAGATGCTCCAGTTCGGCTATTGAACGACCGTTTGCCGATTTGTTGATTCCCTCAATGAGCCTGGCGCAAACACTGTCGGTCAGTTTTGGGTTTCCCAGAGTTTCCCACCGACGCTCCTGACTGGGGCCGAGTTGCTCAAGATAACGGGCCAGACCGCCAGAGCCGCCACCAAGATGATAGTTCATATGTGAGCCGGCAATGGACCATCTAAGACCAGGCCCATGTACGAGTGCGGCGTCCACTGCCTCCACGTCGGCGATGCCTTCAGCGACGATGTGCACAGCTTCACGCCAAAGAGCTGATGCGAGCCTGTTTGCAATGTGTCCAATTGCGTCCCGCCGGAGCGTGACGGTTTGTTTTCCCAAGGCCGTAAAAAAGTCGACCGCCGATTGAATAGTTTCTTCACTTCGGCCGTAGATTTCGATCAACGGCATCAAATGCGCCGGATTGAAGGGATGTGCGGTAACGAACCTTAAAGGGTTGCGTAACTCCGAAGCCAGCTCGCTCCACGTCAACGCCGACGTGCTGCTCGCAATGATTGCTTTGTCAGATGCGGCGATCTCAACGCGCTCATACAATGAGCGCTTTAGAGATACGTCTTCAGGAGCGTTCTCTTGAATCCATTCAACGCTAGATACGGCTTCATCTAGTGAGCTAACCCAGACAACTTCGGATCGCGGTGCCCGTCCGAGCTGCTCCAATTGATCTTGCGCTATTGCAAGGCGTCGCCGAAATTCTGGTTCGCTCTCGGGTCGGGGATCCCAAAGCTTTACAGAAACACCAGTCGTCGCAAACATCGCCGCCATGGACGCCCCAATAAGTCCGGCCCCCAAGACGGCAGTACTGGTTACCCCTGCTACAGGTTCAGATACAGTTTCAGCGTAACTCATTCACTGCTCCGACGTGTTTATAGAATATCATCTCAAGGTCTCGTCTTAGCTCGAAGCAAACTGTGCAGTTTCGAGAAGCCGGTTCATACCTTCGACGATATCAAGTCATATGGATCGGCGGCACCTTTGGCAGAACCGTCATTGTGCCGTTTTGCGCACTGCACTAATCCGCCTTCGACAACGAGCTAGAGCGATCTGACGGGCATGTGGCCAACGCAACTTTTCTGGACGTAAGTTTTTTGCCCAGGTGTAAACTTGCCATCAACGCTTGGCGAAGCTGTAGGTAAACGCGCTCGTGGAGGGAACGATTGACGAGACTGAGCGCTTGAAAATATTGACTCTTTGCCGTTGAACTCCTGCCTGGTCCAACAGCCTTGCTCCATTCTCTGTGCTAGACAAACGTGCTCTTCTCCAAGGAACACTAGATGTGAACGAATCCGGCGATCGAGCAAACAACGCCGCAATTTCCTCGACCGTTTGCATGTGCTTTTCCACCCTGCAAGCCGATGTCAATGCCTGGCGGAAGCGTCATAAGAAATGGAACCTCGGCAATGACGTCCACCAAACTCGGACCTGCGATTGCCGTCGCGGTGAATGGCGGACGTCGCACAAAGGCCGACCACCCCCAATTGCCAATGACGGCGCCTGAGATCGTCCGAGCGGCCGTAGAATGTGCTGAGGCGGGCGCCGCCATGCTCCACATTCACGTGAGAAATAACGATGGGCGGCACGTCCTCGACGCAGATGCTTATCGCGCGGTCCTAAGAGACTTGCGCACCGCTTGTGGTAACAAGCTCTTGGTTCAGATCACGACCGAGAGTTTGGGTTACTATGAGCCGGACGAGCAGTTGGCCGTTGTTCGTGCCGTGAGGCCAGAGGCCGCGTCGCTGGCCCTTAGAGAACTCGCACCGAATACGGACCATGAAAAATCCTTTGCAGACTTCTTGATCTTTATGAAGAGGGAAAACATTTTACCCCAGATCATTCTTTACTCACATGGCGATGCGCAACGCCTCGATGAAATGTCTCAACGTGGTCTGGTTCCTTTCGAACGCCTTCCGGTTCTCTATGTGCTCGGACGCTATACAGCTGGGATGGTTTCGTCTCCTTCCGACTTGTTGCCATTTCTGACCTTTGAATTGAACTGGCCGTGGATGATCTGCGCATTCGGGGCAGCGGAAACCAAATGCGCTCTGACAGCTGCGCTTCTCGGTGGCGATGTCAGGGTTGGTTTCGAAAACAACATATTGTTGCCAAGTGGTCAGATGGCACGAACCAATGCTGATCTGGTAGCAGCAGTCGTCAGTCCTTTGCGCTCGTTGAACATACCGATAACAAATTCTGACGGCTTGAGACAATTTTGGGGCGGTCAGAAAAGTTGATTTCAGGTTCACCGCCTTTTCAGCTCTAGCCATGCGCCGTCGGATCGCCGATGACGCTTTGTCCTTAAGCGTCTCACTCGACCACTGACTTCGGCCCGAAGCGTAGCCCTGCGAGCAAGCTTGGAGATCGAGATGGAGTTGGCAGATCTAAGTCTACGCGGCGGAACGGAACCCGGGCGGACGGGATCTGCAGCTCCAGCGACGCCCTTCTACCCCGTCGAAAACGGCCATAACGAGGCCAGCGTCGGGCTTTCATGGCGCGCGGCTGCTTCAAACGCCTTCAGCGCATTCAAGGGAAGAAATGTGCGGCTTATTCCTCATGTAACAAAAAGTTACATGAGGTGCAAAATAAAGGCGTTTGTCTTGAGCACCGGAGCGGCACAATCTGTTCCTCACAAAGAGTAGTTACCGGAGACTTTGGTGCACGTGCCGTGTGGCAATACCGCGCTGCAGCAACCTCGATGTTGCCGTGCAGCAAAAAGTATAATAGTTGCCACAATTCAATGTATTATTATGCGCAGTCAGCTCTCCACGTCAGGCTTTCCTGGTCGGCAGCGGAGTGGCTGGCGGATTTTAGTAGTAGAAAAGGAGACACGAAGATGAATCATTTTAAGCAGCCTTCTAAGACTGCGGTTCCGTTCTGCGCTGCCGTGGTCATCTGCGTGGCTCTAGGATCCCATCTCACGCCGAGGACGTTACTGCAAGGCTGGCGCCACGGCCATGACCGTCCAGATGCCGACGAACGTGGTCGCTTACAAGGGAAGTAGCGCTTTAGGCTCCCAAATGTGAATGCGATCGCCGTTTCAGAAAATTGTATGATTTTAGAGTTGCGCAACCGCGCTAAATTCCATGGCCCACCCGAAAAATCCTGGTTGAGGTTAGTGCGATGACGGCCGGGCCTGCAAAGAATTGGCACCTTACGCGTTGTCGTTATCGGATTGCCTCGTACCGCGTTCGATAGAGTGACCAACGCTTCGATCCCCGCCATCGCTGGCGGGGGCTTCCATTTCGGCGCTTAAGCTTCTGCTCGTGATGCCTTGCGTGGCGATCTCTGCCACTCAAATCTCGACACTCAGAAAACCTCGCGAATGCCGTCGCAAAGGCCAGCAATTAGCAAGTCCGATTAAGGCGCCTCGTCTACCACTGATCACCGCCCACCGCGAGCCTTCATCTTTGGCTCACGATGCTCAACAGATGGGCCTCCCACCGCGCGAGCGCGTCGCGTTTTTCATTTAGATAAGCGTGCCGGTTGTAAACCCACCCCATGCTTCCGCGCTTGATCCGACCCTGGATGCGATCGATCAGATCATCACCCACGCCAAGCTTCGCAAGATTAGTCGCAGCCGTTCTGCGTAAGTCATGAATGCCGGTGTCCGGCTTGGCGTTGCTATCAACCATCGCGAGTCTTACCGCAAGGTCTGCATATGCGTGATCGGGGGTGTGCCGACTCATCGGTTTGTCGAGCATTTTTCCGCGATCAACAGCGGGAAAGAAGAATGACGACGCGTCATCCATCCCTTTCAGGATTCCAAGTGCCTGCGGCGTCAGAGGCGCACTATGCGGGAGGCCGCTCTTCGTGCGTTCGCCGGGAATCTCAAAAACGTCACCCTTTAATTCATCACGGCGCATTCCACACACTTCGCTGAGGCGAAGCCCGGTCAATAGAAGCAGGCGCAACACCGCAGCGACACGCGGCGACTTGTGATCATCGAGCGCGCGCCACCATAGACGGATCTCATTGTCGCTGAGTACTCTCTCTCGGGCCAATTCTTTTCCCCTCTTTCGAATTCCAGCGGCAGGGCTCGCTCCAATGAGATCTTCCGACAGCGCCCAATTTAGAGTCGCAGTTACCAGCGACTGACATCTATTGGCTTGGATACCAGAGGCAGCAACCGCAATATCGTCGAGAGCATTGATGATGTCCCGCCGTGCGAGATCTGCCACTTTGCACGCGCCAAGGCGGGCTCTCAGATGTCGTTCGAAGAGATCCGCATCGGCTTGCCAAGATTTCTTGTTGGGCTTGGCGTGCCGATCGAGCCAACGAGCAAAAAGTTCGGCAAAAGTATCTCCGACATCGCGTGGATCACGGGCACCCATTTTTACTGCGCGTCGATGTTCAGCCGCCTTCTCGGTGGCCGAACTTAGGGAGATAAACCCCTCTCGATCGCCATCATTAAACGTTCCGAGCGTCGCAACCCGCTCCACATCTCCAACGTAATAGCGGACACGCCAGACTCGATTGCCGAGCGGCGTTCCGTCGGGAATACAATCCAGCTGCAATCCCTTGATGCCAGTGAAGGTATATCGCGTACGGCGACCATCAACGGGCGCGAGAGTTGCCACCACGCGAGGATGAGGTTTGACCTTGGACATGCGCATCTAATGCCATGCGGTACGGATCTCTGTCACGTCTCAGTCACGCCCGGGGCTGACGCATCGAGTGTCCCCCTGACCTCTCGTGTCCAAGAGGAAACCACGGATGTATATGAAATATATGAGTTTATAAGGGACAGCAGTGGACCGGGCGAGTCGCCTATTGACACCTATGAAGACCATACCCCATGATTGTGGATTTAGAGGTCCCAGGTTCAATTCTGGGAGGCGGTACCAATTCACTCCTTAGGTGCACTCCACCGCGCGGCTTTCGATTTACTAGGCTAGTTACTAGGACGGCGCTCGCTCGGCTTCCGCCTCGCAAACCACAATCGGTTTTCGTCCAGCGGCAGCCCACCGAAAAGCCTGCCGTGGTTGTTGACCATGAAGAAGCCATACACGCCCCACAGAGGGGTCAGGGACCCAAGGCCGCTGGAATTGCAGCCTCACTTTTGCCAAGAGAAATTCAGCTATCCCGGAATCGCTTACAGTCCTGCCTAGCAACTTAGGAAAGTGAGACAAAAGACTGACATCGTTCTCCGGGCTAACCAAGAACATCACTTTTCAAATTGAGGATTGGAAACAATTGAAGGCCGCACATGATCGAGCTGGATATAAGAGAAGCAACGATAAAGCTGTCGGGCCATAACAATCATGGCGACGTGCAGTACATCGTGAATGTGACTGCTCACTCGCATGATGCGCCCGTCACATTTATCGAGATTGGCACTTTGATACCGGATCAAAAAGACGCCGAAGCGAACAAAGTAGCGGCGATACAGCAGGCAAAAATTATTGCGAATATCTTTTTGAGTTTGCACGCCGATCAATTCAGGCAAGTATAGAAACGGCAATAGCGGTCCTTATCCAAGCTATTGGATGTGCGAGGTCCATCGTACTCCGATGCGACTGCGATAATTAAGAAGAGAGCAACGAATCCCAAATATCGGATTGATGCATTTAAAATTGACGACTTCGCAAATGATGCGTCAGAACTGGAAAGAGAGCTTTTTGGATTTCAAGGTCCAGCTTGATGGATTGATATCTCCGAAAAAACCCGAGGACTTTAGATTTCCCGAAGGGCCAACCCAGAACCAGAGCTAAACCCGCATGAGTTCCGATAATTCTCCCCCCAAAGGCGGCAGGCCGCCGATGAGCCCGCTCCGAAAATGGGCGCTCTTTATCTACATCGTTGTCGTGGTGGTATTGGTCAAACTCTATTGGCCGGGATGGCCGTATCCGGACAAACCGGCCCCGCCGCCCGCGGCGCCCGTCTCAGGCACCCAAGTCCCGCAAAACTGAAGACTGTTGCTCCGCGCCGATCTACCTTCCGTCTGAATCCCTGACCAGACGGAGCAGGACGAGCTGAAGCACGATGAGAACTAAGGCTCCGAACACGAAGGCCCAATACCAAGCCACGCCGTAGCGATAGATCTGGACGAGGTAGACGAGGCAGCCAGCGACAATCGCGAGCAGCCGAGCAAATAATCCCTTTGATTGAGCATTCATCGGAGCACCTTTAATCGAGGCCGCAGGCCTAGAATATTTTGTTGGTCAGCATTCCCAAGAACGCAAGAAATACAACTGCACCGCCGAATTTCAGTATTGGGCTGGTTAATTCTATCTTCGCTATGCCTACTTCACCTGCCGCTTCTCAAGCTTCCGCGCGAGCGTCCGCCGGTGCATCCCAAGCCGCCGTGCCGCTTCCGAGATGTTGAAATTCGCTTCCACCAGCGTCTGGTGAATGTGCTCCCATTCGACCGTCTTGATCGACGTCGGCCGCTCGGTCAGCGCAACGCCACTGTCGCCTAAAGCCTTGCCGAACGCGTCCTCGATGTCGTCCGAGCTCGACGGCTTCACGAGGTAATGCCGCGCGCCGAGCTTGATCGCTTCGACCGCCGTCGCGATGCTCGCGAAGCCGGTCAGAACCACGATCACCGTTGACGGACCGCGCGCGTGCAAGGCCTCGACACACGCAAGCCCTGAAGCGCCGGCAAGCTTCAGATCGACGACCGCATACCCGGGCGTGCGCACCTTCAGGATCGCGTCCAATTCCTCGAGCCCCGCCGCGACATCGACCTCGTAACCCCGCCGCTCGAACGAGCGCTTGAGCGTGGTCGCGAAGGCAGAGTCGTCTTCAACGATCACCAGCGTTCGATTAGTGTCCATGCGAACGGGCTCCGAGTGCAAGGGCGGCAAGCGGCAGCTTGAGCGTCACCGATGCGCCGCCTTCGGGACGGTTGGATGCCGAGACGCTGCCCCCGAGCTTGCGTACCACATTCACGACGAGGAATAACCCTAGCCCGCCGCCGGGCCGCCCCTTGCTCGATTGATAAGGCTTGCCGAACTGGGCGAGCATTTGCGGTGCAAACCCCGGCCCTCGGTCGGAGACGCGAATGACGAGCGCATCGCCGTCGCGCTCGACGAAAACACCGACCCATGCTGGCGAAGAATTGTAAGCATTATCGAGAACATTCCAAGCACGCGCTCGACGAAAACGATTGTCGCGATCTGCCCGGCAACCGCGATCCAGCGAAGCTGGATCAGCAGCAGCATGTTCTTTCGGCCGGCGGGATCGTCGGAAGGCGAAACGCCAGTACGGCCGAGGCTTTCCTCGTTTCGGGGTCCGGTCTCAGTGCGGCTCAGCATGGGATGTTGCTAAGTCCTGTGTCGCTCCGACGGCGACCAAGACCCGTTGAGCTTCGCACCGGCCTCGCCGGACGCTGGGGACGTCCTGCGAATTCGAGTTTCTTCGCGCGCGACCCGGATCGAGGCCACGGCGAGCATCAACGCCAGCGCGAACCAAGTCAACGCGTAGACGAGGTGATTGTTATGAAATGCGATGACCGTCAGCCCGCCGATGGGGAAGCCACCGGGGTTTGGCGTTGCATCGGCATCTATGAAGTAGGGCGCGGGATTCTCGAGGCCACGCTTGGCGGCAATCGCATCCACGTCGCGAGAAAACCATCGGTCTGCCGAGGCGTCGTTCGTGCGCAGGAACGCGCCCTTGGGCTCGGTAGTCCGCAGGAGTCCCGTAACGGTCGTCTCGCCGGTGATTTCGCCCGCGGCGCGCGAGGTAGGGTCCCGCCGATCGGGCGGCACGAAGCCCCGATTGATGAGGATCGTCGAGCGGTCCTTGGTCACGAGCGGCGTCAAGACCCAGAAGCCCGCACCATTGTCGGTGACCGCGGTAACAAGCGTCTCGCGATCGTTCAGGAAATGCCCGGAGACGGTCACGCGGCGGTATTCGTCGTCCTTGGCGTTGATCGTCGGCCATTCCGCAGGCCCAGACGCCGCCACAGGAGCGGCGTGCACGCGCTGCTCGACGCGATCGATGAGGTCGAGCTTCCAGGCACGGCGTTCGATCTGCCAGACGCCGAGCGACGTGAAGCCAACGATGCCGAGAAGTGCAAAAAAGCCGATGACGGATAGCGCAAAGCCGGAACGCGGCCCCCTCGCGTGATCGTCATACCGGTTGTTGTCGTCTAATCCCCCGCGCCCGTTGGCGTCGGAGTTCACGGCAACTGGCTCGTATCCGGCGGCATCATGTTGGTGGTGAGATGGTACATGACCCAGAGCGATCCGGTCAGCGTGATCACCACCATGACGATGGTGAAGATCAACGCCATCATCGACCAGCCGCCCTCCGCACTTGGCGTCATGTGCAGGAAGTAGACCATGTGGACGACGATCTGGATGGCGGCCAGCGCCAGGATCGCCACCGCCGTCGCTTCGTTGCTGCCGAGCTTGCCGGTCATGACCAGCCAGAACGGAATGGCCGTCAAGACGACCGAGAGACCGAAGCCGATCAGATAGCCGCTGAGCGTCGACTCCGGATGGCCGTGTCCGTCGTGGGCCCCGTGCCCTTGATCGCTGTGCCGGTGGTCGCCGTGACTGGCGTGCGCGTCGGTGCTCATCGCAGCACTCCCATCAAATAGACAAACGTGAAGACGCCGATCCAGACGACGTCGAGAAAGTGCCAGAACATGCTGAGGCACAACAGGCGGCGCTTGTTGGCGTCAATCAGCCCAAACTTCCACACCTGAACCATTAGCGTGATCATCCAGATGATACCGAAGGTGACGTGCAGGCCGTGTGTGCCGACCAGCGTAAAGAACGACGACAGGAACGCGCTACGCTGCGGGGTCGCGCCCTCGTGGATCATGTGCGAGAACTCCGAAAGCTCGATACCGACGAATGCCGCGCCGAAAAGCCCGGTCACGACCAGCCACAACACCATCGTTTGGACGCGGTTCTTTTGCATCGCGAGCACTGCGAAGCCATAGGTAATCGAGGACAGAAGCAGCATCGACGTGTTGACCGCAACGAGCGGCAGATCGAAGAGGTCCTTCGGCGAAGGACCGGCCGCGTAACTACCGCCCAGAACGCCGAACGTTGCGAAGAGAACCGCGAAGACGAGACAGTCGCTCATCAGGTAGAGCCAGAAGCCCAGCATCGTGTTGCCGCCGTCTGGGTGCTCGTGCTCGTCGGCCACGTAGAACACCGGCTTGTCCGTCGCCGCTCCGGTCCCAATCGTCGGTGCATCAGCCGTTATTGTCGTCGTCATCGGTTATGCCCGTGCGGATTGAAGGAGCTGCGTGCGCGCACGCTCGGTTTCAACGACTTGCTCTCGCGGAATATTGAAGCTGCGATTATAGTTGAACGTGTGCCCGATCGCCGTCGCGATCAGCGACACGAAGCCGAGCGCTGCCAGCCACCAGATGTACCAGATCAGCGCGAAGGCCGTGATCATGGCGAGCCCTGCGAGGATGATGCCCGCGCCGGTGTTGCTCGGCATATGGATCGGCTTGTAGCCCCCCAACGGGCGCTGATAACCGCGCTGCTTCATATCCCACCACGCATCGTTGTCGTGGACGATTGGCGTGAAAGCGAAGTTGTAAACCGGCGGCGGCGACGACGTCGACCACTCGAGAGTGCGGCCGTTCCACGGATCGCCGGTCACGTCGCGCGAGCTTCTCGCGGTTCATGATGCTAACGGCAACCTGCACCAGGAAGCAACCGATGCCGAGTGCGATCAGGAACGCACCGAACGCCGCGATGATGAACCAGATCTGCAGCGACGGATCGTCGAACACCCGCAGCCGCCGCGTGACGCCCATCAGGCCTAGCACATAGAGCGGCATGAACGCGAAGTAGAAGCCGGTCACCCAGAACCAGAACGACAGCTTGCCCCAGAACGGATCGAGCCTGAAGCCGAAGGCCTTGGGGAACCAGTACGTGATCCCGGCGAACATGCCGAACACCACGCCGCCGATGATGACGTTATGGAAGTGTGCGATCAGGAACAGGCTATTGTGGAGCACGAAGTCGGCTGGCGGAACAGCGAGCAGCACGCCGGTCATGCCGCCGATCACGAACGTCAGCATGAAGGCGATCGTCCACATCATCGGCAGTTCGAAGCGGATGCGGCCGCGGTACATCGTGAACAGCCAGTTGAACATCTTCGCGCCCGTCGGGATCGAGATGATCATCGTCGTGATGCCGAAGAAGGAGTTGACGCTGGCGCCCGAGCCCATCGTGAAGAAGTGATGCAGCCAGACGAGATACGACAGGATCGTGATGACGACCGTGGCGTAGACCATCGACGTATAGCCGAAGAGCTTCTTGCCGAGAACGTCGACGTCACTTCCGAGAAAATGCCGAAGGCCGGCAGAATCAGAATGTAGACTTCCGGATGACCCCAGATCCAGATGAGGTTCACGTACATCATCGGGTTGCCGCCGAAGTCGTTCGTGAAGAAGTTCGTGCCGACGTAACGGTCGAGCGAGAGCAGCACGAGGACGCCGGTCAACACCGGGAAGGCTGCAACGATCAGGATGTTGGTGCAGAGCGCCGTCCAGGTGAAGACGGGCATCTTCATCATCGTCATGCCGGGCGCGCGCAGCTTGACGATGGTAGCGATCAGGTTGACGCCGGATAGAAGCGTTCCGACACCTGCTACCTGGAGCGACCATATGTAGTAGTCGACTCCGGCATCGGGACTGTAAGCGATGTTCGAAAGCGGCGGGTAGGCGAGCCAGCCGGTTCGCGCGAATTCGCCGACGAACAGCGACGCCATCACCAGACAGCGCGCCGGCGACCGTCATCCAGAAGCTGAAGTTGTTGAGGAACGGAAACGCGACGTCGCGCGCGCCGATCTGCAAAGGCACCACGAAGTTCATCAAGCCCGTGACGAGCGGCATCGCCACGAAGAAGATCATGATCACGCCATGGGCAGTGAAGATTTGATCGAAGTGGTGCAGCGGGCAAATAACCTTCGGAGCCGTTGAAGGCGATGGCCTGCTGCGCGCGCATCATGATGGCGTCGGCGAAGCCGCGCAGCAGCATGATAAGGCCAAGGATGACGTACATGATGCCGATGCTCTTATGGTCGACGCTCGTGAACCACTCGTGCCAGAGATAGCCCCACAGCTTGAAGTACGTGATGGCGCCGAACACGACGGCACCACCGAGCGCAACACCGGCAAACGTCGCAACCACGATGGGTTCGTGCAGCGGCAGCGAGTCGAGCGACAGCCGCCCGAAAATCGCTTTCAAGAGGTCGGGATTATCAAACATCTCTGAATTCGTTCCGGTCAGGAGTTGGACGGTCGCGGCGCGAAGGATTGAAACGAGGAGCCGGGAAGCGGCAAACCATGGCCTACAAGGGGTGCCGCGTTGACGGGCGTCGCTTGTGCGGAACTCACTTCCATCCCCATCGGGGCGGATTTCGTGCAGACGCTGGCGACGTAGGTCTTCGTGGACGCAACAACGCCGCCGCGCCGATTGTACTTATCGTATGCGATGGACTGGACATTATCGATGCCAGCGAGGCCGAGACCGCCCTTGGCATCGATGGCCGCCATCTCATGCATGCACATCTTGCCCGGCTCGACGCACATGTTGAGGATCAGATGGAAAAGCTGCGGATCGACGCTTGCAAATTTCTTGACGGGAACCGCTTCGCTCGGCTTCTCAAGGTCAAGATATTCCGTTCGACCGAGCTTGCCGCCAGCGGAAGCTTTGACGTCGGAAACCCACTTCTGGAAACCGGCGTCATCCAGACCGCGGAACTGGAAGCGCATCGTCGAGAAGCCATCGCCGCTGTAATTCGCCGAGAAGCCTTTGTAATCGCCGGGCTTGTTGATGACGGCGTGAAGCTGCGTCTGCATGCCGGGCATCGCATAGATCATTCCCGCGAGCGCCGGCACGTAGAAGGCGTTCATGACCGACGATGACGTAATGCGAAAGTCGATCGGCTGCCCGACGGGAGCTGCCATCTCATTGACGGTCGCGACGCCGTAATCGGGATAAATGAACAGCCACTTCCAATCGAGCGCAACGACATCGACCTTCAGCGATTTCGTATTATGCGTCACGGCCTGCCCGGGAGCGGTCCGGCTGATCAGCCGGAAGGGATCGAGCATGTGGGTCGCCATCCAGGTGACGGCGCCGAGACAGATAATGATGAGAAGAGGCGCCGCCCAGATGATTAGCTCCAGATGGGTCGAGTGTTCCCAATCGGGCTTGTAGGTCGCCGACTCGTTCGATTGGCGGAAGTGCCAGGCGAACAACACGGTCAGAGCCATGACCGGGATGATGATGAACAACATCAGCACGGTCGAGATGATCACGAGATCGCGCTGTTGGATGGCGATGTCGCCAGACGGGTTCAACACGACAGCATTGCAGCCGCCTAGCAAAGCGAGGAGCGGCAGCAGGGCGAAAAAGCGAAAACGGTTCAAGGCGGTTCGCGTCCCATCGACAGAGCTTCCTCGCCTCATCCGCTAAACGCGCTCAAGCAGAAGTGACATTGGACAATTTGCCCAACGCCAGTTGGCCGCAGGGATTAGATCCCGGCACTTAGCAGCCGAAAACTTCATTTTTTATTCGGTTGAGAGCCGAAAGCTGGAAGTCCGTCAAATTGCGTCCGAATTGGATGTGTTTGGCAGCTTCTAAGCTTCCCGGCTGATGTCCTTGGCGGCGACCGGCGATCGCCAGTCCGCTTTCCCGGCATATTTTGTTCTCAAGATGGGAGGTTTAGCCTTGGAGAGGAAGCCGCTAAGGGCGGCGGACACTATCGAAATCGGCGCCCACCGCGACAGCTCGATGAAAACGAAGATTGACCCCCATGCAGTCCAGGCCCTGATTAAAGCGGCCAAGCGCCAGGAGCACGCGCCGGGCAAATACGATATCTTTGCCTGGGTGGAAAACCAGAAGCTCCGTTCCCTCACGATCGCCTGGAAATCGTACACCCGACGATCTATCGCTCTTGAAAGCGTCGGCATCGATGGAGGCGAAGAGATCCCGACGAACGCCGAGCCGCTGCCGAACGGAATGGCACGAAACAGCGCCAGCTATGTCGGGTCGTTTCGGATCGACGAGACCGTCAAGCCCGCCCGTGCGGCCGGCTCGCCGAAGGCGAGCCGCCGCGCCGTCAATCAAGCCGCGACTTATGACAACTCGAGGGGACGCGGACAAAACTCGGCGGCATGCTTCAAATCGTTGGCCTGACGCTGAACCCAGTTGGAGATCATTCCAACCGCGAGAAGGGCCAAAGGGAGAAGGATGTCTTCGGCTAAGCTGCCTTTGCCGACAGGCGCTTCAACTCGGTGACCAGTGTATCGGCCATCCGCTTCGAAGAATCGTCCTTCGCTGCGGCGAGCTCGGCTTCGGCGGTTTTGAGCTCGTCCGCGATCGTTGCCGCCGACAGCTCTTCGACGTCGTAGGCTTTCTCGGCGAGCACCGTCAGCCGGAACGCATCGACCTCGGCAAAACCGGATTTGACAAACAGACGCTTGCGCACGCTGCCAGCCGTCACGTCGATCACGCCCGGCCGGAGAGTCGAGATGACGGGCGCGTGTCCGGCGAGGACGGCGAAGTCACCGTCATTGCCCGGCACGACGACCTGATCGGCATCGACCGAAAGCAACACCCGCTCCGGCGAGACGAGTTCAAACCTGAATTTGCCTGCCATGGTAGTTTGTCACCCTTCGAACGCGTTCGACCTGCTTCACGCTTGACGCGGCTCTTCTTCGCCTTCGCCCTCGCCGTCAGCGCCGGCCTTGGCTCTGACTTCTTCCGGCGTCTGCAGCTTCGTACCGCAGAAAGGGCAAAAAAACAGCGGATGGTCGACGAGCCCAGGCTCGTCTTCCTCAAGATCGACGAGCCCGACGGTCATGTAGATGACCTCATCGGGACCCACAGTGATCAATGGCTCGAAATCGCCGCCTTCAAGAGCTTCTTTCAGCTCCTCGCAGCAGCTTCCGAACGTCTTCCCGGCTTCCGCCATAAGTTCTATCTCCTGGCGGGACCTTCGGACGGACCTTCCGCTCGAAACCGCTTAGCCTATGTTATGCCGCTTCCGCGAGCTTCTCTGCCTTCGCGATCGCTTCGTCGATCGTCCCGACCATATAGAACGCCGGCTCCGGAAGGTGATCGTACTCACCGTCGCAGAGACCCTTGAACGCTTTGATCGTATCCGCGAGCGGCACCTGCTTGCCGGGCGAGCCGGTGAACACTTCCGCGACCGAGAATGGTTGCGACATGAAACGCTCGATTTTACGCGCCCGGGCGACGGTCAGCTTGTCCTCTTCCGACAGCTCATCCATGCCGAGAATGGCGATGATGTCCTGCAGCGACTTGTACTTTTGCAGGATCGACTGAACCTTGCGCGCGACTCCGTAATGCTCTTCGCCGACGACCCGTGGGTCGAGCATGCGCGAGGTTGAATCGAGCGGGTCGACGGCCGGATAGATGCCCTTTTCGGCGATCGAGCGCGATAGAACCGTCGTCGCATCAAGATGCGCGAACGACGCTGCAGGTGCCGGATCCGTCAAGTCGTCGGCCGGCACGTAGATCGCCTGCACCGAGGTGATCGAGCCCTTGTGCGTCGTGGTGATACGCTCCTGCAATGCGCCCATATCAGTCGCCAGCGTCGGCTGATAACCGACGGCCGAAGGAATACGGCCGAGAAGCGCCGACACTTCCGAGCCGGCCTGCGTGAAGCGGAAGATGTTGTCGATGAAGAACAGCACGTCCTGGCCCTGATCGCGGAAGTGTTCGGCGACCGTCAGGCCCGACAGCGCGACGCGCGCGCGGGCGCCCGGGGGCTCGTTCATCTGCCCGTAAACAAGCGCGCACTTCGAACCCACAGCCGAGCCGTTGTTCTTCTTCGGGTCGAGATTCACCTTCAACTCGATCATTTCGTAATAAAGATCGTTGCCCTCGCGCGTACGCTCGCCGACGCCCGCGAACACCGAGTAGCCGCCGTGCACCTTGGCGATGTTGTTGATCAGCTCCATGATGAGAACCGTCTTGCCGACGCCGGCGCCGCCGAAGAGGCCGATCTTGCCGCCCTTCGCGTAAGGCGCGAGAAGGTCGACGACTTTAATGCCGGTGACGAGAATCTGCGCTTCCGTCGCCTGATCCTCGAAGGTCGGCGACGGCTGATGGATGGCGCGCGTCGCCTTAGTCTTGATCGGACCTGCTTCGTCGACCGGCTCACCGATGACGTTCATGATGCGCCCGAGCGTCTCATCACCGACCGGAACCGCGATCGGCGAGCCCGTATCGACGACCTCCTGGCCGCGGACGAGGCCTTCGGTCGAGTCCATTGCGATCGTGCGGACGGTGTTCTCGCCCAAGTGCTGCGCGACCTCGAGAACGAGGCGGTTGCCATGGTTCGTCGTCTCGAGTGCGTTCAGAATTTCCGGCAGCTGATCAGCGAAGTGCACGTCAACGACGGCACCCGTCACTTGGTGGATCTTCCCTACGTTTTTAGCCATTTTTTTCTCCAACGGAATTGATCAGGCGACGGACAGCGTCACCGGGATGTTGTTGCGCGTCGCTTTCGAATAGGGGCAGATCTGATGGGCGTCCTCGATCAACGCCTGCAGCTTGTCTTTGTCGGCGCCGGGGATCGCCAGCGTGAGATGCGCCTTAAGCGCGAAGCTCGTCGCATCCTTGTCGAGCTCAACTTCGCAGGTAACTTTTGCGGCCTGGCCATCAAGCCCGTGCTTTTTCGCAAGCAGCAGAACCGCCTGACCGAAGCAGGAGGACCAACCGAGGGCAAAAAGCTGCTCGGGATTGTGGCCCTCGCCCGATCCGCCAAGATCCTTCGGCAACGCCATGGCAAGTGCCAGCTTGCCCTCTTCAAGAACGGCGCGGCCGTCCCGGCCACCCTTCGTCGTTGCACGCGTTACATAAGCCATGGCTTAGCCTCCAGATCAGACCGCTTCCGCACCCGAAATGATCTCGATCAGTTCCTTGGTGATGTTCGCTTGACGCTGGCGGTTGTACTTGATCGTCAGCTTGTTGATCATGTCCCCGGCGTTGCGCGTCGCGTTGTCCATCGCCGACATCTGCGAGCCGTAGAACGAAGCCGAGTTTTCGAGAAGTCCGCGGAAAATCTGCGTCGAGATGTTCCGAGACAGCAGGAAGCCCAAGACCTCCTCTTCGCTCGGCTCGTATTCGTGGACCGCATTATTGCCCTTGGCGGCATCCGTTGACGTCTCGCTGACGGTCGCCGGAATGAGTTGCAGCGCCGTCGGCTTCTGCGAAATGACGGATCTGAATTCGGAGAAGTAGAGCGTCGCGACGTCGAACTCGCCCGCTTCGAACATTTCAAGCACCCGCTTCGCAACGCCCTCGGCGTGAACGAACGTGATCTGCCGAACGCCCTGGAAGTCCTTGCGCTCGATGATGTTCTTGCCGAGATCGCGCTTGAGGTTGTCGGCGCCTTTGCGGCCTACGGTCAAAATCTTGACTGTCTTGCCGTTAGCGATCAGCCGGTGTGCGTCGGCACGTGCGAGCTTCGCGATGTTCGAGTTGAAGCCGCCGCAAAGACCGCGCTCTGCCGTCATGACGATCAGAAGCTGAACCTGATCCTTGCCGGTACCGACGAGCAAGGGCGATGCGCCCGTCTTGTCGGCGACCTTCGAAGCGAGGCTGCCGAGCACTGCCGCCATCCGCTCGGCGTACGGCCGCGCGGCTTGTGCCGCTTCTTGTGCACGGCGGAGCTTCGCCGCGGCGACCATCTGCATCGCCTTCGTAATCTTCCGCGTCGCCTTCACCGAGGCGATGCGGTTACGCATGTCTTTTAAGCTCGCCATCGGGCGTTCTCCTCAAGGAACCCGATTAAGCTGCAAAACCCTTAGAGAACTTGTCGAGGAACTCGATGAGTTTCTTTTCAGAGTCGCCCGACAAAGCTTTCTCCTTGGCAATCGTATCGAGAAGCGTCTTCTCGGAGCGAAGCCCGGCGAGAACGCCCTGCTCGAACTTGCCGACAGCCGAAACCGGAATGGCGTCTAGGTAGCCGCGCGTACCGGCGAAGATCACCGCAACCTGCTCTTCCATCTTGAGCGGCGAGAACTGCGGCTGCTTCAGGAGCTCGGTCAATCGCGCACCGCGTGCGAGCAGTCTCTGCGTCGCGGCGTCGAGATCGGAGCCGAACTGCGCGAAGGCCGCCATTTCGCGATACTGAGCGAGCTCGCCTTTGATCTTGCCTGCGACCTGCTTCATCGCCTTCGTCTGTGCCGACGATCCAACGCGCGACACCGAAAGGCCGACGTTCACGGCGGGACGGATGCCCTGATAGAAGAGATCCGATTCGAGGAAAATCTGGCCGTCCGTAATCGAAATGACGTTCGTCGGAATGTAGGCCGAGACGTCGTTCGCCTGCGTCTCAATGACGGGCAGCGCCGTCAGTGAACCGTTACCGGCCTTGTCGCCGAGCTTCGCGGCGCGCTCAAGCAGACGGGAGTGGAGATAGAAAACGTCGCCCGGATATGCTTCGCGGCCCGGCGGGCGGCGAAGGAGCAGCGACATCTGGCGATAGGCGACGGCCTGCTTCGAAAGATCGTCATAGGCAATCACGGCGTGCATGCCGTTGTCGCGGAAATATTCGCCCATCGTGCAGCCGGTGAACGGCGCGAGGTACTGCATCGGCGCCGGATCGGACGCCGTCGCGGCGACGATAATCGAATATTCAAGCGCGCCGCGCTCTTCGAGAACCTTGACGAACTGGGCGACAGTCGAGCGCTTCTGACCGACGGCGACGTAGACGCAATAGAGCTTCGCGCTCTCGTCCGTGCCGGCGTTCAAAGACTTCTGGTTGAGGAAGGTGTCGAGAATGACCGCCGTCTTGCCGGTCTGGCGGTCGCCGATGACGAGCTCGCGCTGGCCGCGGCCGATCGGAATAAGCGAGTCGATCGCCTTGAGGCCCGTTGCCATCGGCTCGTGCACCGACTTGCGCGGCAGAATGCCGGGCGCCTTGACGTCGACGCGCATCTTCTTGTCCGACTTGATCGGACCCTTGCCGTCGATCGGGTTGCCGAGACCGTCGACGACGCGGCCGAGAAGGCCCTTGCCGACAGGAACCTCGACAATGGCGCCAGTCCGCTTGACGGTGTCGCCTTCTTTAATCGTGCGGTCGTCGCCGAAGATAACGACGCCGACGTTATCGGCTTCGAGGTTCAGCGCCATGCCGCGGATGCCGCCCGGGAATTCGACCATCTCGCCGGCCTGAACGTTGTCGAGACCATAGACGCGAGCGATGCCGTCGCCGACCGACAGCACCTGACCGATCTCGGAAACCTCGGCTTCCTTGCCGAAGTTTTTGATCTGATCCTTGAGGATCGAAGAAATTTCTGCGGCCCGGATTTCCATTGAGACCTCTTCTCTGGTCGTTTCCATTATCGGAGCCTCGACTGGCTCCTTATTTCGAATTTCTTCAGCACACTTCGTCGCGTCGCCAGCTTATCAGCCGGCGTTCAAACATTTCCGCTTATGCTCCGCCTCCGCTCAGCGCCACTTTCATGTTCTGGAGCTTGGTTTTCAGCGATGAATCGATCATGCGGCTGCCGACCTTGACGACGAGACCGCCCAGCAGGCTCGGGTCGACGCGCTGCTGCAGCGTCACGTCCTTGCCGACAGAAGCTTTCAACGTCTCCTTGAGCGCCGTAACTTGCCCATCATTGAGAGCAAAGGCGCTCGTCACCTCGGCGGTGATCTCGCCGCGAGCCTTCGCAGAGAGCGCGCGGTAGACCTTGATGATGTCTTGTATCACGAACAGGCGGCGATTGGCCGTGACCAGCTTCAGGAAGTTGGCGGTCAAGCCGCCGATGCCGACTCTGTTCAGAATGGCCGCGATAGCCCGACTCTGATCTCCCGACCCGATAACCGGGCTGCGCACAACGCGGAGAAGATCGGGACTTTCGTCCAACAGCTCCTGGAATTTTACGAGGTCGCCCTCGACGTCGGAAGTCTTGGAGGTTTCGTTCGCAAGATCGAACAGTGCCGACGCGTAGCGCCCGGCCACCCCTTCAACGATCGTATCGTTCGTTGCCACGTCGCTCTCACCGTCGCGCATCTAGGCGCATAGAGGGCGGGGGCACGAAAAAGGCCCGATATTGCGCCCGCTCCAAGGAAAGGCCTTTGACAAAAAAAGAGCGTATGGGGCCGGAACCCACCAGCCGCCCCCTTCCAAAGCCGGGCTGTCCTTAACATGCACTCCCGAACGCTTCAACAGTGCGCCAAAGGGGCGCGTTGCCGCATAACAGGGCGGCGGGAAGCCCAAATTCCGGGCCTCTGCGCATGCTCGTGCTCGGCGCCGGTCGCTAATCATGAAGGAAGGGCGCGTGCGCCGTTCAAACTGCGTTCAGCAACGATCCGATACGAAAAGGGGAAGGCCGATCAGCCGCGAGGCCCGCGCCTGCAAGTTTTACGTCCCTGCACTTCACGTCCCAGCACTTCGGGCCCGCCTCTCGCGGGCCCTTTTTTATAGCGCATCGCGCATGATGATGGGGAAGCGCCAGGGAACGACAAAAACCAGATCGAACCCAACGTTATAGCTTTGATACTGCGGATTGCGCGCTAGCCAGAGATCCGCGGCCCGCCGCACCCGACGGCGCATCGTAAGCGTGATGGCGTCTTCGGCATCTTCCGTCGTTTGCCGCCGCTTGACCTCGATGAACGCCACCCGGTTTTTTCTGATCGCGATCAGATCGATTTCGCCGACTGGCGTCTTGAACCGCCGGCCGAGTATCCGGTGTCCCGTGGCCATATAGACGGCCGCCACGATCGACTCCGCGGTTTGGCCACTACGATGACGGCGCTTACGCTCGACGCGCTGCCGAAATTCGTCGTTGACGTTCGAACTCATCGCTGTCCGCCCTTCGCCTTGATGCCGAGGCCATAAACTCTCGCCTTTGGAACTCCGAGTTCGTCCGCCAGAGCCTTCGCCGCGTCCTTCAGGCTCATGACCTCCAGGGCGTCGGCAAGACGAGCCCCGAGCGCTTCGTCCGTCACCGATTGGACCTGCTGGGGACCCACAACGATCACGACTTCGCCTTTCAAGCCTTCCGCCGGGATCGCCTCGGCCAGAGCCGGCAGACTGCCGCGAGAGATCTCCTCGTGCAACTTCGTTAGTTCGCGCGCAACGACCGCTTGCCGGCCACCCAGCAAACCCGCCATGTCCGCGATCGTTTCCGCGACGCGGTGGGGCGCTTCATAGAAAACGAGACTTCCGGGTATTTGCGATAATTCCGCAAGGCGCGCCCGGCGCGCCGCCTGCTTGGGCGGCAGAAAACCTGCAAAGAAGAAGGTATCCGTCGGTAGGCCGCTCGCCGTAAGTGCTGCCAAAAGTGCCGACGCGCCGGGAATTGGAACGACGGAAATACCGGCGGCCGCCGCGGCGCGAACGAGCTTAAATCCCGGGTCCGAAAGAAGCGGCGTACCGGCATCCGAAATAATCGCTATCCGCTTACCCGATTCGAGATCCGCTATCGCCCGTTCGATTTCGCGATCCTCGTTATGTTCGTGGAACGGTCGCGTCCGAGCCGTGATTGAATAATGCTGGAGAAGCCTCCCGGAATGGCGGGTGTCCTCGCAATATATAATGTCGGCTCGCGCCAGCACACTAAGCGCCCGAAGCGTGATATCGCCGAGATTGCCGATCGGCGTCGCTACCAAGTAAAGGCCCGGAGCCAACGGCTCGGACAATAGGCGAGCTACTGCATCCTCAGCCCGCGCGGCCGGCCGAGAAACGGGAACGTCATCCTTCTCATCACGCAATGATCGTTGGTCTTCAGACAAAAGAGCCGTCCCAATCCCTGGCTAAAGGATAACCTATCACTAGCAACAGCGATGGGCAGCTGAAAGCCTCTCTGGACACGACAAATGCGTACCGGATCAGCTTAGTGGCGAGAAGGCTAACGACGGGGGAAGGCAAAACGCCTGCCCGAGATCAGAAGCGAGCGTGCAAGGGTTAAGCGGCGATAGCGTCGCCAACCGGCCGCGGCGAGGGCGACGGCGTAATACCGAGCACATGGACGGTGGCGCGGCGACGACGGCTTCCGAGGTCCATGACCGCCGACAACTCGTCGACCAAAGACGTCAGCGCGTATTGCGCCAGATCGAGCTGCAGAGTTGCAGACGCATGGCAACGCGTCGCTTCCTCGGCCCGCGATGCAGCGCCTACGACGATATCCGTGAGATAATTCCACTGATCCGCGATTGTCAGCCGCCGGGGTTCGAGTTGGCGCGGCATTTCGATTTTCGCCGAATTGGCCGTAACCCGCGGGCCGGCCAGATGGAAAAGCGATGCCGCCGCATTCGAAAGTGCGGTGAAAACTCTGGCTACCTGGATTTTCAGTGTATCAGCCATGGATACCAGAATCCGGACAATAGATTGTGGATTAATTAAAACTGAGATGATTTGTCGAAAGTTACAAGGAATAGTCGACGCAAAATCTATTTATTTTGCATAATCGGATAAAATCGTCGAAGTCGCTTATCGCAATTGTGCATGCGCGAGCGGCCAAATTCAAGGAAAATAATTCGCCCGCGTTCTCGGCTGCTAATTATTGGCCCGTCGCATTTTTTAGAAATGGCTCCGGATCACTGCGTTGCATGAGCGACGAGCGCGTGACCGGAAAATACCGCGAATATAAGCTCAGCTTGAGGACTCTGGCTGCGTCACTTCGAATATGACGCGGCGAATATCGTCCGCCGTCGCGCCTTCTTCCCGAAGCGCCCTGAGACCCATGTCCTGATTGGACTTTGAAAGCTTCCGCCCGTTCGACCACCTGATGACGCGATGGTGCGAGTACATGGGCTCCGGCAGATCCAAAAGCTCTTGCAGAAGCCGCTGCAAATCGGTTGCGGCCAACAAGTCTTGCCCGCGTGTCACGTGCGTCACGCCCTGCCGCGCATCATCGACGACGACGGAGAGATGATAGCTCGCCGGTACCTCTTTGCGCACGATAACGGCATCACCCCAGCGCTGCGGATCGGCGGTGACCGTCTGCCGCGTACCGTCGTCGGCAACTTCGACGAATGTCAGAGGCTTGTCGCCGCGCTTCGCCTTCAGGGCCTGTAGCGCGCCTTCCATATTGAGCCGGAGGGCCGGAGAGTCGCCGGCTGCCATACGCCCGCCGACGGCTTCCGCCGATGCCCCCCGCCAGAGCCCTGGATAAAGCGGCGCGCCATCGGGATCGGTCTTCGCCGGATCTGCAGCGGCTGCAATTTCGCTGCGGGTCGCAAAGCAAGGATAGAGGAGTCCCATTGCGATCAGCCGATCTGCAGCTGCGAGGTATTCGGAAAAATGCTCCGATTGCACCAGAACAGGCTCTTCCCACTTAAGACCCAGCCAATCCAAATCCTCGAAGATCGCCGTCACGAATTCCGGACGCCGTCGTTCGAGATCGATGTCCTCGATCCTCAGCAGAAAGCGGCCGCCGTTCTTGCGCGCGACATCGTGGGCAATAATGGCGGAGAGCGCGTGGCCGACGTGCAAAAGTCCGTTGGGCGATGGCGCAAAACGAGTAACGGAGGTCATCAGTCGCAATAACCCGTTCGGCCTGCACCGGGAGTGTAGGTTCGCGCGATCGCTTCCACGACGCGGTCATAGGTTTTATGTTCACTGGTCGGATAAAGCATAGCCCAACTGTTTATGAGTTTGCCGCCGCAGGTAAAGTTGACGCGTTGATAGGTTGATAGAATGTCTGGCCGTTGCGATCGCCGGATAGTACGAACCACCGTTCCTTCACCGGCGCATAATCGATCTTCGCGCCGGCATACAGATCCGAGATCAAAAATTTGCGATAGTCTTGTAAAGACTGATTGTCGACGTTCTCGAACGCACCGACGAGCAATTTTGCTTTGCCGTCCTTCGATACGTAGACGCCGCCTTCATCAGTCTTCAGTGCCTCTTTCTGTTGTTCGAAAATGTTGTCGGGGTAGGCGATGGCAAAACCGTGGCGCTCGTTGATGACAGTCGCCCAGCTGTCCTGCCATGATCGCGCAGCAACAGATTCCGAAATCAAAAATACAATCAAGAGCGTCGCGAATAGAATTCCAACGATCCTTGCCATTCTCTACGCTCTCCCACCGCAAACACCACTCTGCGCGAGACGTTACGCGTCCAATTGCACTCTTTAAAGTACGTACCGGAGCAAACATTTGACCGTGCGGCGATACGCGACTGTGACGACCGAACGCCAGCTCAAAGCTGCCGCGGCAATGCTTTCAAAGCAATGCAGAATTATGTCGGGCATATTGAAACGTACGGGCGTTCCACCGGCGCGGAATTATCCTGCGGACTTTTCGGGTCTGGCAAAGATTATCGTCGGTCAACAGCTCTCCGCACAAAGTGCGGCTGCGATATGGGCGCGCGTCGAACAAGCGCTTTCCCCATTCACACCAGAAGCGATGTTAGCGCGCAGCGATAATGATCTAAAGCTGCTCGGACTTTCGAATGGCAAGATACGAACACTGCAGGCGGTATCGCGTGCTATGCTCGAAGACGGCCTCGACTTTCAAACGCTGAATACTGCCGACGAGCACATCATCGTCGAACGGCTCACCGCCGTTCACGGCATCGGACCGTGGACAGCCGATATCTATCTCCTGTTCGCGTTGGCTCGGCGCGACGCCTTTGCCCCAGGCGACCTCGCTCTTCAGCTGGCCGTCCAGCATCATTTCAAGCTCGAACGCCGCCCGACCGCAGAAGAGCTCACGCGAATCGCTGAGCGTTGGCGCCCTGCACGCGCCGTTGCGGCGCGACTGTTGTGGGCGGATTACGCCTTTGCGCGCCGCGCTCTCCTGGGGAAAGCCGAAAAGCCGATCGTCATAAAATCGCACAAGTCATTGAAATAGATTTCTAAAATCTTCGCCGCGACAGATCGGACCGAATGCTTCACAGAACTGATACGCGCGGCTAGTATCCCGGCCTCCAAGTGGGGCCAAGACGCGATTCGACGGACCGAAAAACCGCGAGGTTTGCGCGACTGTGAATGCTCACGTGACAATACCGGATAGCTGTCCGGCTCTCGTACTGAACGCCGACTTCCGGCCGCTCAGCTACTATCCGCTGTCGCTGTGGAGCTGGCAGGACACGGTGAAGGCGGTCTTCCTCGATCGCGTGAATATCGTCTCGGAATACGAGCGCTACGTCAGAAGCCCATCATTCGAGCTGAAGCTGCCGAGCGTCGTTTCGCTGAAGACTTATGTGAAGCCCGCGCTTTACCCGGCCTTCACGCGATTCAACGTCTTCCTGCGCGATCGCTTCAGCTGTCAGTATTGCGGCGACAAGAGCGACCTGACCTTCGATCACCTCATTCCGCGCTCGCGCGGCGGACAGACGCGATGGGACAATGTCGTCACCGCCTGCGCCCCGTGCAATCTGAGGAAGGGCGGACTTATGCCGAGGGCGGCCGGCATGTTCCCCGCGCACGAGCCTTACCGGCCGACCGTATTCGAACTGCATCGAAACGGACGGCTCTTCCCGCCGAATTATCTACACGAGAGCTGGCTCGATTATCTCTACTGGGATACCGAACTCGAGCCTTAGTTACGCGGCGCGTTTTATCGGATGCGCGCAAAGCTCGGCAGCGAGCAGATCGACGACGCGTTCCCAATTGGCATCGTGCTCAGCCTTCAATCCGAAGGCAATCAGTGCATCGCTCGGCGCCCCGCCATCGCGAAAAATCCGCGCACACTGCTCGCGGCTGACGGCTACGGCCTGATGCCACTGAATGGGGCTCAAGTAATCTGGGACCGATGGGGTCATCTGATCGAACTCCGAAAAACATTTTTCGAGGAACGATTTCCGAGGCTTGCACGTTCCAAACGTTGGCGGCAGACGCACAGAGCGCTGTGACATCACTACGCGAGACCGTGTCACATGATGTCTCGATTGAGGGCTAACTCGATCACGCTCCGTGCGTCTGCCAGCTCGTTGGAAAGCCAGCTGCTCTCCGAAATCCTTTTGTCCAACGCCTTACATATTCTGAAACGCACCCACGCGAACGCTGATTACGCAACCCAACTACCGCACCTTGGCAATGGCGGCCGAGAGGGCGGCGCTTCGCATCACGTTGAGCGCCACATCACCGATCGGACGCCAAGCCCAATCCTCCGATACCGCACCCTCCTGTCGATCGCTGATGCGACCGTCTTGGGTGGTGCGGGCGAACCGCCAGGACATACGCTTGGACATTTTTGTCGAAGCGGCTCGCCTAAGGTTTTGAAACGTCTCGGACAGAACCTCTTTGGGAGTCCGTCCGCACTCAAACTCAACGCTACGCAACGGACGCTTACGAAACGCAACAACGCCACGCTTACTCAAAGACGGAGCAGATCGGCGCTCGGCAGAACCGGTGGAACATGTCCGGGGTATCTCACCCGAAAAACGCAACGCGTACGCCACAGAGAACGCTCCCTACGCTTGAACGACATCCACACAATCCAAATCGCCGAGGTCATCCGCGAACGAAGCAAGAATAGCCGTCACATTCAGGCAACGCGAAGGCGCGATTCTGTCTCCGCGGTGATATTCGCAGGCATGTTTGCTTGACAGTATCGATGGCGCAACAAAATCAACGTTTTCACAGCACTGACAATTGTGGACAAGCTTCAGGATCGGGAAGCTACGCCGTCTCGGCCGGCTTTCTGGCGGCTAACGCGGCCCAGAGCGAAATTAGCATCAGCAGAAACGAGGCGATCACGTTCCAGCCGGCAAATGACACGCCTAGAAAGCGTAACGACGCCTCATCGCACTTGATGACCTTGGTGTGTTGAATTTCATTCAGAAGGTTGCCGGCAGAGGTCGTTAGCGATTCCCCGCCGCCGCACGTCGCCGGACCCGGCCAGAATTTCCATTCCGCACCAGCATGATAAACGCCAAGTCCGGTATTCGCCAGGAAGGCAACCGCGACCAGGAAAAATAGCGCTGAGGCAATGCCCCGATAGCTACCCGCGGTCAGCACCAAGGCCAGGAAAAGCGAGGGGATGGCCGCGTAGTAGGCATACCGTTCGAGCAGGCAGAGCATGCACGGCACATAGCCGCCGATGTATTGGAACCCGAGCGCGGTCAATAGCGTGAAGGCCGCGAGAAATAGCGCCAGCGCCCCAAACTGGTAATCCGATCGCCGCCCGACCCGTTCGCCAAATGCCATGATCTCGCTTTCGGCCTAGAAGATATACCGCACGGCCACGAAGCCGCCGACGAGCAGCACAAGAAACGCGGTCGTCACCAGCGCAAGGCGCCCTTCGATGAAGGAGCGGATCGGCTCGCCGAAGAAATATAGGAGACCGGCGACCAGATAGAAGCGCATGGATCGCGCTATGATGCTGGCACCGATGAACGCCAGAAGATTCATCTTGCCGACGCCTGCCGCGATGGTCACGACCTTGTAGGGGATTGGCGTCATGCCCTTGATGATGACTGCGGGAACGCCGTACTCCTGAACGAACGTTATGAAGCTATCGAGCGCGTGCTCGCGCCCGTAAAACCGCAAGATGGGCAATCCCACCGCGTCATAGAGATAGTAACCGATGGCATACCCAAGAAGACCGCCCACGACCGAGGCGATAGTCGCGATGGTGGCGTACCACCACGCCTTCTGACGATTGCTCAGCACCATCGGAATAAGCATGACGTCGGGTGGTATTGGAAAGAACGAGCTTTCCGCGAACGAGACAACGGCGAGCGCCCACGGGGCCTTTTCGCTGGCCGCCATGCGCATCGTCCAATCGTAGATTCCCCGGAGCATGTGTGCTGATTAAACGGCGGCCCGAAGGTTGTCTACGCGTTCCGCCGGCTGAAAGCTGTTTGAAAGCTTTGCGACAACGGCGTTAAGCACGAGGCGGCCCCGGGGCGTCACGCGAATTCTTTCAGAGACGGACCGGGCCACGTCCGGAGGTAATCCCGGCCCCGCGCAGGCCAGGATCTTATTGAGTTCGTTTCGTCTCCAATCCCCGGGAAGGACGGATGAAAACCCCTGAACGACCGCCTGGAGCAGCCCCAGGTCCGTAAGTTCCGCAATGGTGGCCGGCGAAGGGCGAACGCCTCCAAGCTCGGCAAGATGACCGAAATCAACGCCTTCGCTGAGACGCAAGCCCATCAGAAGCATTTCGTCGGCCTGCTCGGCGCGTGTCAGTTCCGTCATCTCGACGACGCCGTGTCCCGCGTCCTCGACCCGAGCCGCCCAGGCTTCCGGATTGCGTTCGGTGATGGTCGCGCGACGCTCACCATCGACGATGATGCGGCCGTGCGCGCCGGGGCCAACACCCGCATATTCGCCGTAGCGCCAATAGAGAAGGTTGTGCCGGCTCTCCGAACCAGGATGCGCGTAATTCGACACCTCATAGGCGGCAAGGCCGCGCGCCGCGGTCATCTCTTCCGTGATTTCGTAAAGCGCACTCGCGTCATACTCGTCCGGAATGACGAGCTTGCCCGCAGCGTGAAGCGCCGCGTACGGCGTGTCAGGCTCTATCGTGAGCTGGTAAAGCGACAGGTGATCGCCCGCGAGATCGAGCGCTTCAGCAAGCTCGGCGCGCCAGTCGTCCGGCGTCTGACCGGGACGCGCGTAAATGAGATCGAACGAAAATCGCTCGAACGTTCCGCGCGCAATCTCAAGAGCGGCTTTCGCTTCCGCGACGCTATGAATACGCCCGAGCTTGCGAAGCTGATCGTCCCGCAGCGACTGCACGCCGATCGAAACGCGGTTGACGCCGGCCTCGCGAAAGCCGCGAAAACGCGCCGCCTCCACGCTTCCGGGATTGGCTTCGAGCGTGATCTCGGCATCGGACGTGATGCCCCAGCGCTTGGCGATGTGCTCAAGGATCGCCGCAACGGTTTGAGCCTGCATCAGCGACGGTGTGCCGCCGCCGAAAAACACGCTCGTCGCAATGCGCGATCCGATGCGATCCGCCGCCCAATCGATCTCTCGCTTGTACGCCGCAAGAAATCGCGCCTCGTCCCAGCCGCCGAAGCGCACATGGCTGTTGAAGTCGCAATACGGGCACTTCTGCGCGCAGAACGGCCAATGCACATAGATGCCGAATGTTGTGTCGCCGTCAGTCATGATTGCTCGCGGCTAACATCGCCTTGGCCAATTGACGCCACGCAGGCTCATCGCTTCCCGGCAAATTGGCAAGCTGCCAACCAAGTGCGTCAAGATAGGAGTCGAGCGTCTCGGCTTTCCATTCTCCGCGATGGGCGACGAGGTCGGCTTTGAGACGGTCGATGAATGCAGCCGCCTCCGGACGCGTCGAAAGGCTCGCCGCAGCCGCAGAAAGCGCGGCAACGTCACGGCCTGAAGCAGAATTGGCTGCTCCGGGAGCGAGATGGTCAAGCGTCGCCGCCTTGAACGCAGCGAAGGCCCGCGTCCGATGCGAGATCGCGTATTTCTGCGCAGGCTCCATCTCGCCGAACGTCCGCGTATCGCCGTCAGGCACGAACATCGGATCATAGCCGAAGCCGTTGCCGCCACGCGGCGGCAAAACGAGATGACCGAAGACTTTCCCTTCAAAAATCTCCGCGTCGCCGCCGGGCCACGCGAGGCATAAGATAGAAATGAAATTGGCGCGCGGGCCACTGGCAATCCAGCCATTTCGCGCCGTGATCTCGTCGGCAACCTTCTTCATCGCCAAACCGAAATCTTTACCGGGCCCCGCCCAGCGCGCCGAATAAATGCCCGGCGCTCCATCGAGGCAATCGACTTCGAGACCGGAATCATCAGCAAGCGCCGGCCAACCCGACCCTTCGGCGGCTGCGACGGCCTTGAGCCGCGCATTGCCTTCGAATGTTGTCTCAGTCTCCTCGGGCTCGGCAAGCCCAAGCTCACCTGCCGAAACGGCGTCGAGACCGTAAGGCTGAATGAGTTGGTTTATTTCCCAGACCTTGCCGGGGTTGTGACTCGCAACGACGAGCCGCGTACCTTTCGAGAGCCGCATCACGCCACACCCCAGATGCGCGGCTCTGCAAACTCAAGGCAGTTGCCCGCGGGATCACGGAAATAAATCGACCGTCCACCACGAGGCCATTCGAAGTCGGCCTCGATTGGCACGCCGAGAGCCTCGAGCCTCGTCCGCCAGTTTGCGATTTCTTCGGACGAGGCGCGAAAGCAGACATGCCCCGGCCCTTCCGCGCCGTGCGGTGGAACCGGGAGCGAGCCAAGGGCCGGGGAATTTCGCGTATTGTTCGGATTGAAAATCAGCAGCATCTGGTTTCCGCAGCGATAGAATATGTGGCGGTCGGCAACAGCACTGAACGGCTCCAATCCAAGAGCACGGCGATAGAAGTCCTCGATTGCCACAAGATCGTGGGCGTAAAGAACCGTCTCGAGGACGCTAAGCGGCGCGGCAGGTACGCTCAGATCGACGCCCATAAAAACAATCCAAGACTGAGCGCTCCAAGCGCGCTCCTGACGCCATGGAGCACGCCCCATTTCTCGACGAGCGCGCGCGTCTGTTCGCTGGCTCGCTCGATGGGCGTTGCTTCAAGCTCCTTATTGACCGGCATGATCACGAAAAGCGTAAACGGCCAGTTCGCGACGAGAGCAACGGCACCCGCGAGCCAAATCCATCGACCCGTGACCATCCATTCGAGTGTGCCGAGGATGAACCCGATGACCGCCAGCGACGCCTGCATCGCGAAGCCACGCGCGTAGCTCGGCTTCCATTCCGCAAGCATCGCCTGATCATCGAGCCCGAGCCGAGCCGGCTGTTCCGCCCAATTGATGTAGATAGCCGCGCCCGTAAAGAGCGCAGCGACGACGAGGGCGAACTCTCCAAACATGGCCCGGCACCTTATGAACCAACGCCCCTTTGGACGGACGCTACGCGACCGTCAGCTTCTGAAGCTGCACAAGCTCCCCGATGCCCTTCTTGGCGAGCGCCATCAGCTCCGTGAACTTCTCTTCGGTAAAGGGCGTCGTCTCGGCCGTCCCTTGAACCTCGACGATACCGCCGGAGCCGGTCATAACGAAATTGGAATCCGCATCCGCGTTGCTGTCCTCGGCATAGTCGAGGTCGAGCACCGCCTCTCCCTTATAGAGCCCGCAGGACACTGCCGCCACGTGATCCCTGAGCACCGCATCCTTCACCATGTCGCGCATTTTCATCCATTGGATGCAATCATGGAGAGCAACCCACGCCCCGGTGATGGATGCCGTCCGCGTGCCGCCATCAGCCTGAATGACGTCGCAGTCGACCGTAATCTGCCGCTCGCCGAGCTTCGTCAGGTCGACAACAGCGCGAAGCGCCCGCCCGACCAGACGCTGGATCTCCTGAGTTCGCCCCGACGGGTGCCCGCTCGTAACCTCGCGCCGCGAGCGCTCATGCGTCGCGCGGGGCAGCATCGCATATTCAGCCGTGACCCAGCCGCGGCCCTGACCCTTGAGCCACTGCGGCAGGCGCTCTTCCAAGCTCGCCGTGCAGAGAACGTGCGTGTCGCCGAATTTAATGAGACAAGAGCCTTCGGCGTGTTTGGAGACGGCGCGCTCGATCGAAACACGGCGCAACTCGTCTGGCTTGCGTTTGGAAGGTCGCATGAGTTCCCTGAATTGTTGTCGTTTCGGCGGCGACCCTAAAGAAGGCCTGACGGGCCATCAACCCGAAACAAGGCTAACGCGCTACCATAAAGTGCGCGGCATTTGACGCCGGGCCTCGCCGTTCATAGATTTGCGTGCCGTGAGAATAGAGGACCACATTGTGACCGCGACGCTGCTCGACGGTAAAACCCAGCTTCAGAAGCTGAACGAGCGTTCGCGGGAAATTCTTCGTCGCATCGTCGAAAGCTACCTTGCGACCGGCGAACCGGTCGGCTCGCGCAACCTGTCGCGCGCCCTGCCGATGGCGTTGTCGCCGGCATCCATCCGCAACGTCATGTCGGATCTGGAGCAGCTCGGCCTCATCATTTCGCCGCATACCTCCGCCGGGCGTCTGCCGACCCAGCTCGGCCTGCGGCTGTTCGTCGACGGGCTGCTCGAGGTAGGCGACGTGTCGCTTGAAGAACGCCGCCAGATAGAAACTCAGATTGCGTATCGCCGCGACAAGTCGGTCGATCAGCTTCTGAGCGAAGCCGGCGAGATGATCTCCGGACTATCGCATTGCGCCGGTGTCGTGCTTGCCGAAAAGCAGGTTGCGCGCCTCAGGCACATCGAGTTCGTTCCGCTGGAGCCGGGTCGCGGCCTCGTGATCCTCGTTGACGAGGATCAGAACGTCGAGAACCGCATCATCGCGCTTCCCGAAGGCCTGCCGCCGTCGGCGCTGCAGGAAGCTTCGAACTATCTCAACACCCATCTCCGCGGCATGACGCTCGCCGAAGCCAAAGGCGAGATTGAGAAATCGCTGAGCGCCGCCAAGGCCGAGCTCGACCAGCTGACACACAAAGTCATCCAAGCGGGTCTCGCAGAGTGGTCCGGCGTCTCCGACGATCGGAAAAGCTTGATCGTACGCGGACAAAGCAATCTCTTGAAAGACGTCACAGCCGCCGATGACCTTGAGCGCATCCGTCAGCTCTTCGACGCTTTTGAGTCGAAACAGGATATCGTCGAGCTGCTTGGCGCCTCCGAGACGGCGGAAGGGGTGCGCATCTTCATCGGCTCTGAGAACAAGCTGTTCTCGCTATCTGGTTCATCGTTGATTGTTGCGCCATTTCGGGACCAGACGCGCCATGTCGTCGGCGTCCTCGGCGTAATCGGGCCGACGCGCCTCAACTATGCTCGCATAATTCCCATGGTGGATTATACAGCGAAGCTCGTGAGCCGCCTCATCGGCTAACTTCGTACCGAAGTTTGGAGCAGCCCTGACGTTGCGCACTTGAACCGCCTTGATTTTTGCCGGCGAGCGGCCGATATCCCGGCACCCGGATTTTACGAATGGCTATTCCAGCGAAGAGAAAAATGAGCGACGACAAGAAGCCCATCGACGAACCCGTCCAATCGCCTTCCGAGGCAACTGCGACACCTGAATCAGGGGAGGTCGGCGTCGAGCAGCTTAAAGCGATGATCGGCGCCCTTCAGAGCGACCTCGAAAAGAAGTCGGCGGAGCTGTCGGCGAAGCAGGATCAGTACCTGCGAGCCGTCGCTGAAACGGAAAACGTCCGCCGCCGACTTGAAAAGGAAAAAGAGGATACGGCGAAGTACGCGATCTCCAAGTTCGCTAAGGATATTCTCTCGATCGGCGACAATTTTCAGCGCGCCATAGCGGCTGTTCCCAAGGACGCAGTCGAAACCGATCCGGCTCTGAAAACGCTGCTCGACGGCGTTGTTTTCGCCGAGCGCGATTATAAGACGGCCCTGGAGCGTCACGGCGTCCAGGCCATCGATCCGGTAGGTCAGCCGTTCAACCCGCACCATCATCAGGCCGTCATGGAGCAGGAAAATACCAGCGTCCCGGCCGGCACCGTGCTTCAGGTGTATCAGGTCGGCTACCTGCTCGACGATCGCTGCTTGCGTCCTGCAATGGTCGTCGTCTCGCGCGGGGGACCGAAAGCCGGGAAATCCGATGGTCAGGCATCCGGGTCCTCCGAGGAACCGCCGTCCACCATGGCCTGAACAACAGGCCGGATCGGGGCCTGCGACGACGTTGCCGGCCTTTGGGAGACTGGAAACATTGGCGACGGAAGGAAGCTCAGTCTCGGTCCAGGAACTGCTTCTACCGTAGGGAAGGCTTGGAAATCGATAGCGTTTTGCCAAGACACTCCCTACCGCATTCATGCAATCGAAAGGCTATAAAGTTGATCTGTTCCAGGGCGAAGAAGCGTTGCACGCCCAAAACAGGCCCCTATATAACCTTCGGTCACACAATTGAAATCCTGGGGACCGGTGCCTCTGACCTCTCGTAGGGGAGGCACGTTGGATGCCAAACAGGGTCCACCCGGTCTGCCGCAACTGAGAAGGATTGACGCGAATGGCTAAAGTTATCGGTATTGACCTCGGCACGACCAACTCGTGCGTCGCCGTCATGGACGGCGGAAAGCCGAAGGTCCTCGAGAATTCCGAGGGCGCCAATACCACCCCGTCCATTGTTGCATTTACTCCCGACGACGAACGTCTCGTCGGCCTGCCGGCCAAGCGCCAGGCTGTTACCAACCCCACCAACACCTTTTTCGCAATCAAGCGCCTGATCGGCCGCCGCTTTGACGATCCCGACGTCCAGAAGGACTTGAAGCTCGTCCCCTATAAGATTGTGAAGGGTGCGAATGGCGATGCCTGGGTCGAGAGCCACGGTAAGCAGTATTCCCCGCAGCAGATCTCCGCTTTCATTCTTCAGAAGATGAAAGAGACCGCCGAAGCCAAGCTCGGCGAGAAGGTCACGCAGGCGGTCATCACCGTTCCCGCTTACTTCAACGACGCCCAGCGCCAGGCGACCAAGGACGCCGGCAAGATCGCCGGCCTTGAAGTTTTGCGCATCATCAACGAGCCGACGGCAGCCGCACTCGCCTACGGCCTCGACAAGAAGAAAGACGCCAAGACCATCGCGGTCTACGACCTCGGCGGCGGCACCTTCGACGTCTCCATTCTGGAAATCGGCGACGGCGTCTTCGAAGTGAAGTCGACGAACGGCGACACGCATCTTGGCGGCGAAGACTTCGACATGTTGCTCGTCAGCTATCTGGCCGACGAGTTCAAGAAGGAGCAGGGCATCGATCTCCGCTCCGACAAGCTGGCGCTTCAGCGTCTGAAGGAAGCTGCTGAAAAGGCCAAGATCGAGCTGTCGAGCGCACCGCAGACTGAAATCAATCTTCCCTTCATCACGGCCGATGCGTCTGGTCCGAAGCATCTGACGATGAAGCTGACGCGCGCTAAGCTCGAAAGCCTCGTCGACGGGCTCATCAACCGCACGAAAGGCCCTTGCGAAAAGGCTTTGAAGGACGCCGGCCTTAAGGCTGCCGAGATCGACGAAGTCGTTCTCGTCGGTGGCATGACGCGCATGCCGAAGGTCCAGGAAGTCGTCAAGCAGTTGTTCGGCAAGGAGCCCCACAAGGGCGTCAACCCGGATGAAGTCGTGGCGGTCGGCGCTGCGATCCAGGGTGGCGTTCTGCAGGGCGAGGTCAAGGACGTCCTGTTGCTCGACGTCACGCCGTTGTCGCTCGGCATCGAGACTTTGGGCGGCGTCTTCACACGCCTGATCGATCGCAACACGACGATCCCGACGAAGAAGAGCCAGACCTTCTCGACCGCAGAAGACAGCCAGAATGCTGTGACGATCCGCGTGTTCCAGGGCGAACGCGAAATGGCTGCGGATAACAAGATCCTCGGCCAGTTCGATCTCGTCGGCATTCCGCCGGCGCCGCGTGGCGTGCCGCAGATCGAAGTCACTTTCGACATCGACGCCAACGGCATCGTGCACGTCTCGGCGAAGGACAAGGCGACCGGCAAAGAGCAGTCGATCCGCATCCAGGCTTCTGGCGGTCTCTCCGACGCCGATATCGACAAGATGGTCAAGGACGCGGAAGCCCACGCTGCAGAAGACAAGAAAAAGCGAGAGCTCGTCGAGGTTCGCAACCAGACCGAGGCGCTCATCCACGGTACGGAAAAGTCGCTCGCGGAGAACGCTTCGATACCGGCTGTCGCCGCGATCAAGGGCGACGTCGAGACCGCGATCGCTGCCGCCAAGACGGCGATTGCGGGTGAGGATACCGAAGCGATCCGCTCGGCTTCGACCGCATTGACTCAGGTCGCGATGAAGATCGGCGAAGCCGTTTACACGGCCAAGGGCGGTGCGGAAGGCATCGATGGCGGCCCCGAGGCATCGGCCGAGAAATCCTCGAGCGGCGACGATGTAGTCGACGCGGACTTTGAAGAAGTCAAAGACGACAGGAAGAAATCGGCTTAAGAGTCGAAACTCAGAATTGCCCTCGGGCCGTCGCGTTTGTTCCGACTTTTGGAGCACCGCGGTCGACCCGGGGGCGAAAAATTGAGATAATTGCTTGTTATCGCTGCAACTTCCACCGCCAGCAAACCTTTCACCTAACGGGTCATAGAACAGCGCCCCATGGCTAAGCGCGATTATTACGAAATTCTTGGCGTCAAGCGGAGCGCCACCGACGTCGAGATCAAATCCGCCTATCGCGGCCTCGCCAAGGAATGTCATCCCGACCGCAACGCTGGCGACAAGGAAGCCGAGCGCCAGTTCAAGGAATTGAACGAGGCCTACGAGGCCTTGAAGGACCCCCAGAAGCGCGCCGCCTACGACCAGTTTGGCCATGCGGCCTTCGAGGGAGGCCGAGGAGGCCCCGGGTTCGGTCCGGATTTCGCATCCTCGATGTCGGATATCTTCGACGATCTCTTCGGCGAGTTCATGGGTGGTCGGCGCGGCGGCGGCCAAGGCCGCTCGCGAACGGGCCGCGAAGCGGGCGCCGACCTTCGCTATAACCTCGAGATCACTCTTACCGAAGCCTACACCGGCAAAACCGCACAAATCCGCGTTCCGGCAAGCGTCAAATGCGAAACGTGCTCCGGCTCCGGCGCCAAGCCTGGAACGAAAGCCAAGACCTGCACGACCTGCGGCGGCGTCGGTAAAGTCCGTGCCAGCCAGGGCTTCTTCACGATCGAACGGACCTGCCCTGTATGCCAAGGCCGCGGCGAGATGATCGACGACCCTTGCGCCGACTGCCACGGCTCGGGCCGTGTGCAGAAGGAGCGCACGCTCTCGGTCAACATTCCGGCAGGCGTCGAGGATGGCACGCGCATCAGGCTCGCGGGCGAAGGCGAAGCGGGCCTCAGAGGTGGCGCGCCCGGCGATCTTTACATCTTCCTGTCGATCAAGCCGCACGAGTTCTTCCAGCGCGACGGTGCCGACATTTTCTGCAAGGTGCCGATCGCGATGACGACCGCAGCGCTCGGCGGCCAAATCGATGTGCCGACGCTCGAAGGCACCACGACGCGCGTCAAGATCCCGGAAGGCACTGAAAGCCGCAAGCAGTTCCGTCTGCGCGGCAAGGGTATGCCCGTACTTCGCGCAAAGGTTTCAGGCGACATGTACATCGAGGTCGATGTCGAGACGCCGAAGAACCTGACGCGCCGCCAGCGCGAATTGCTTGAGGAGTTCGAGCGCGCGAGCCACAAAGAGACGAGCCCCGAGAGCGCCGGCTTCTTCTCCCGCGTCAAGGAATTCTTCGAGGGCAAGAGCGGCTAAAGCCGGCGGACGCCGCCCAATTCCGAATCTTGCCAAAGGTTTGAAAGCCGTTAGGGTCCGCCGCGCAAACCCCGACTTTCTCGCCCGGACATTCGCTTAGCATGACAGAATTGACACAGCCCGATCCGCGCCTCCTCTTCTTTGCGGGCAGTGCCCGCGAGAAATCGTTCAATAAGCGCGTCGCGAAGCTCGGTGCCATGATTGCGGAAGCGAACAGCATTCCGTCCACCTTCGTCGATCTCGCCGATTATCCAATGCCAATGTACAACGGCGATCTCGAAGCGGCGTCAGGCCAGCCCGACAACGCCCACAAGCTGAAAAATCTGATGAAGGCTCACACGGGCGTTTTCATCGTCAGTCCCGAATACAACGCATCGTTCTCGCCGCTCCTCAAAAACACACTCGACTGGATCAGCCACATCCGCGACGAGGGTGAGGCACCGCTGGAAGTTTACCGGACGCGGGTCTTCGCTCTCGGGGCCGCCTCGAACGGTGGAACGGGAGGCTTGCGAGGACTGTCGCAGCTTCGGCTTGTGCTGGAGCTCGGCACCGGGGCGCTTGTACTACCCGATCAATTTTTGCTGCCCCGCGCTGCCGACGCTTTCGACGAGCACGGCCACTTGAAGAACAAGGACCAGACGGAACAGTTGAAGACCGTCATCCAGAAACTTGCGCGTGCGGCCCGCGTGCTGCACGGCTGAACGGACGACCGCCAATGATCGACAGCGCCAAACGGGACAAGCTCATCGTCGCTCTCGACCTGCCGTCCTATGACGAAGCGCGAGCCTTGGTCCATTGCCTTGGCGATACCGTCTCCTTCTACAAAATCGGACTTGAGCTTCTATTTTCCGACGGCTTGCCGCTGGCGCAGGAGTTGAAGGGCGAGGGCAAGCGCGTTTTTCTCGATCTGAAATTTCTCGACATCGGCAACACCGTCGAGCACGCCGTCGCCGCCGCCGCGAAGTTGGGGGTCGACTTCATCACCGTCCACGGCCACGACACGAAGACGCTGAAGGCGGCGGTGCGCGGCCGTGAAGGTTCGAACCTTAAGCTGCTCGCCGTCACGGTTCTGACCAACCTCGATCAATCCGACCTCGACGAGCAGGGCATCGCAGCGACGCCATCCGGCTTGGTCATCGGCCGCGCCCGCATGGCCGAAAATGCCGGCTTCGATGGTGTGATCGCCTCGGGCCAGGAAGCAGCGGCTCTTCGGGCCGAGACCGGTCCCAAGTTCCTGATCGTCACCCCAGGCATCCGCTTGCCCGGAGCCGAGGTCGGCGACCAAACCCGGGTCACGACACCCGAAGATGCGCTGCGGTTTGGCGCCAATCACATCGTTGTCGGCCGCCCGATAAATGCTGCCAAAGATCCAAAAGCCGCCGCTGAGGATTTCCTTGCACACATCGCCAAAGCTTAAGCATTCGGCCTAAATTCTTTGGCCAATCATGGCCTTGCCACATCCTCGCCCATCTCTGACCACGCAGAGCCCACACTCGAAGTTTACCCACCCTTAACCGTCTCCAGGATTATTGAGACGGCCACCAGTACGAGCATCGGTACGAGTAGGCGGGGTTCACGGGCGATATGCGTTGGCTTTGGCATTTGACCACGCAGGCACGTTTGCTTGCTGCAACTGTCGTTGTTGCCGGGTCGATGCTTGCACTGTCCCACGCCCGCGCCGACGAGGACGCGGCCGAGAAGCCTCTCCCGTCTGCTGTCGAAGCCGCCCTCATCATGAAAGAGATCGCGCCCGAAGCGCCGGTCTATATCCGCGTCTTCAAGGAAGAATCGGAGCTTGAGGTCTGGAAGGCGCGTCCCAACGGCCGCTACGCGCTCGTCAAGACATTTCCGGTCTGCAATTGGGGCGGAACGCTCGGTCCTAAGCGCGCCCTTGGCGACCGCATGTCGCCGGAAGGCTTCTATAGCGTCACTCCCGGCGCCATGAAGCCCGACAGCAAATATCACTTGGCGTTCAACATCGGCTACCCGAACGCCCTCGACCGCGCGCTTGGCCGGACCGGCGATTTCATCATGGTCCACGGCAACTGCGTCAGCGTCGGCTGCTTCGCGATGTCCGACACTCTGATCGAGGAAATCTACGCCTTCGTCCGCGAAGCGCTGGCAGCAGGCGAAGCATCCGTGCCGATCCACGTCTTTCCGTTCCGCATGACGGCCGCAAACATGAAGCGCTTCGCCGACAATCCCGCGCGCGACACCTGGGGACCTCTAAAAGAAGCCTACGACGACTTCACGCGAACCCGTGAACGGCCTGAAATTGGCATGTGCGGCAAGCGCTACGTCGTGAATTCGTTGACCCCAGTCGGCGACGATCCCAATGCTGCCTGCCCAGCCTTGATCGGCAAGCTCCTGGCGCCGTTGTCGCGGCGCACGGCAAAACGGCTCGTGAAGAACGATCCCGATCTCGAAGCCCAGGGCCAGAAGCTCAAGGGGGCCGAGGCAAACTCGGGATGGAGCACGTTCCTTTCGGGCACGATGTTCGCGTCAGGCTCGGACTCGAGCAGTTCAGGCACTCGGGATAGACCGAGGGCCATGAGCAGCGACGCCGCGCTCGGCGCCCTCCAGCCCATCGTTAAACCCTAACACCCCTCCTCCCTTTCGTGATCGCTAGGTTGCCGAAGTGGTGCCGCTCCGGCTATGGCTCGTCGTCTGGGAATCAGCGCTCCGCGCTCAGCGAAAGAGACAGCAATGCCGAAGGGATACGTTATCGCCCACGCCACCGTCACGAACCCCGAGAAATGGGCGGAATACGTGGCGAAATCGAAGATCGCGCTCGACAAGTACGAAGGAAAGCCGATTGCGCGCGGCGGCAAGAGCGAAGTGATCGAGGGCAACGGGACGACACGCAACGTCGTTCTCGAATTCCCAAGCTACGAGCACGCCCGCGGCTACGCGACCTCGCCCGAATACGCCTCGGCCAAAGTTCTGCGTCACGGCGCGGGCACCATGGACATGACCATCGTCGAAGGCATTTGATCAGCCGCCGTCATCCCGGCGAAGGCCGGGACCCAGACAATTATCAATCAGCTATCTGCGGATAGCTGCCTGGGTGCCGACCTTCGTAGACATGACGAACTTGAGAACCGAGAACCACTTTGATGCCCCACTTCCCCGCCAGTGACGGACGCGCGCCATGGCGGGCGCAGGTGCTGACGCTGTTTCCGGAGATGTTTCCGGGCCCGCTCGACATCTCGCTTCTCGGTCAGGCGCGAGCGGCCGGAATCTGGTCTCTCGATACGATCCAGATTCGCGACTTCGGGCTTGGCCGCCACCGGCAGGTGGACGACACACCGGCCGGCGGCGGTGCGGGCATGGTGCTGCGCGCCGACGTACTCGGCCCCGCACTCGACCACGCACACGAACGTTCGCCGGATGCTCCGCTGATCTACCTGTCACCCCGCGGCACGCCGCTGACGCAGAAGCTCGCCCACGACCTTTCCGAGGGTCCGGGCATGACGCTGCTTGCCGGCCGCTTCGAGGGCGTCGACCAGCGCGTGATCGACGAAAAGGGCCTGAAAGAAATTTCCATCGGCGATTACGTCCTTGCCGGCGGCGAGCTTGCCGCAATGGTCCTGATCGAGGCATGCGTCCGGCTCTTGCCCGGCGTCCTCGGAGCCTCCGAAAGCCTCGCCAGCGAAAGCTTCGAGACGGGCCTGCTCGAATACCCGCAGTACACCAAGCCGCGGGACTGGGAGGGCCGTTCAATTCCCGACATTTTACTCTCCGGCGACCATAAGAAAATCGAGGAATGGCGCCGCCGCCAGGCCGAGCAGCTGACGGCTGACCGGCGCCCCGATCTCATCGGCCCCACCCGATCCTCAAAGTGATGCCGCCAGCCGCTTCGCCTTTGCATGGCCAGGATTTCTTGGGCAAATACGGCGGGGGAAAGATTCGCGGCCTGCTTAAGGGCTGTCGCGGATAGGCCTCTCGGCACATGCGCGTTGCCAATCGAGAGACGGCGATGAAGAATTTCAGGGACTTTCTTCTTGGTTTGTCGGCCGGGTTGCTGCTCGCATCTCCGGCTTTTGCCGATCCCGCGCCGCTATCTCCACCGCCATCTTCACCGTCGGCACCGACCGAGGCGGCCCCTGTTGCTACCGCCCCTGCACCACAAGTCCAGGACGATCCCGTCCTGACCGCGGTTCGCGCCAAGCTATCCTCAGTGCCCGCCGCCGATAATGAGCACGACCGCAAGGATCAAACGGCGCTCGTCGATTTCTATACCGGCCGCCACGGAGAGGCGCTTTGGGTGACGGCAGCCGGCTTGAAGCCCGAGGCAAAGACGCTCGCCGCCGAGATCGCCAACGCTGGCGCCTACGCGCTCGACCCATCGAGATTCAAGCTCCCGACGCTTGCCGGCGGCGCGCTCACCGCGACCGACACGGACTCCCTTGCCGACGCCGAAATCCAATATTCGAAGGCCGCTCTTCTCTATGCCCGCGATGCCCGCGGCGGCCGCATTCCCGACCCGGCTGAGATGCTGACGACCAATCTAGATCGGCGGCCGCAGTGGATCGAACCCAGGGTCGTGATCGAAGCACTCGCCGCGACTCACGAGCCGGATGCTTATCTTCGCAGCCTTCAGCCGCAGCAGCCGCAGTTCGAGAAGCTGCGCCAAATCTATCTGACGATGCTGCCCAAGGACGGCAAACCCGGTCCGCTGAGCCCGGCCGCCAAGCGCATTCGCGCCAATATGGAGATGTGGCGTTGGATGTGGCCCAACATGGGCGACTTCTATGTGCTGAACAACATCCCCGAGTTCATGCAATACGTCTACAAGGACGGGCAGATCATTCGCTCGGAAAAGATCGTCGCCGGCCTCGTCGATAAGCAATCCACAATCTTTTCACGGCCGCTGAAATACGTCGTACTGCGGCCGGCTTGGCGCGTACCCGAAAGCATCAAAGTCAACGAGCTTTGGCCGAACCTCATCCGCGGCGGCGGTATGATGCGCCAGTACGCGCTGCAGATTCAAACAAAGGACGGCGACAACGTCGACTATCGCAAGATCGATTGGGCGACGACCGACATCCGCAACTACGAAGTGATCCAGCCGCCGGGACCGAAAAGTGTGCTCGGGCACGTCAAGTTCTCGTTCCCGAGCCAGCACACGATCTACATGCACGATACGCCGGACAAGTGGATGTTCCGGCCAGCCCAACGTACGCTGAGCCACGGCTGCCTGCGCGTCTGGAATCCGATGCAACTGGCCGAACTGATCCTCAAGGAGGATAAGGGCTGGGATGCCAGCAAAGTCGCCGAGCTTGATCGGTCAGGTCCCCTCAACAACGAGATCCCGATCACCAAAGAAATCCCGATCCACCTCGTCTACTTCACGGCCTGGGTCGATGACGACGGCAAGCTGAAGACCTTCCGAGACGTCTACGGCCACGAGAAGCGCGTTACACAGGCGCTCGATGGCCAGTGGGATAAGATCAATAAAGGCCGCGATCACCTCGCCCCGGTCGAGCCTGATTTCAATCCATCCGCCGTCGCGGCGCGCGCCCGAAACCTCGATGACGATGACGGGCAGTATCCTGTTCAGAAAAGCGCGACCGTTGGCGATATGATCGGCAATGCGCTTGGTTTCGGATTCTGAGACGGCCGCCAACCCATTGGCGTCATTGCGGAAATTGTGACCGCAGCAACCACCTTAAACTTGACGCCGCATACGAACTAATCGGTGGATAACTTCGCCAGGAGCGAGGACTTTCGCATCGCAACGTGATCAGTTGCCTGTGCAATGAAGTGGGTTTCTTCGTTTTTGAGAAAGTGAGTAATCGCCATGGCTCAGAATGAGAAAACATCTGCAAGGGTAAGTTCCATTGCATCCAGGGCTTTGCAGAACCCTCAGTCCGTCAGTGCAGACGAAATCAAAGAGCTTGCTGCATCAGTTCTGACGCAATCTGCCGATCATCAGAAATCGCAGCAAAACGCCCAGAACCAGCAAAATCAGCCAAACCAGCCGAACCAGGGTCAGCAGAAGCGTTAGTTCCGCTTTCCTCCTCCGTCAGTCTTTCGATCGAAAGAACGCAGCGAGTGGGTATCGTCATGATCCCGCTCGCTTGTGCTTTTTCTGGATGATCGAGATCGCCAACGTTCTGGCAAACGACTTTGACGTCGGCCGTATCCTTGACGAGCCAGCCGACGGTCGCGACCTCAACGGGACGAGCATCCGGCAACGCCGACAGATAGCGCCACTGTCCGCACGGCTGACGGCTGTCGAGCCACCGAATAATAACGAGCGGACAATTGGCCATTCCGCACCTCCGAGAGTGATTCGAAGGGAATCATAGCAGACTCAATCCCTTTCGGCGGGCCCCCCGTCATCTCGCTCGTTCGAGTGTGGCAATCCAATCCGTACATCTATTGGAACGAATTCGGCTTCGCCCCGCAACACCGGGCAGCATGGGATGAGCCGTGGCCGCACGCTTCACGTCCAACCGAGCCTTGAGCGAGCCTTGAGATAGACAGCGATCGACAGCAACAGCGGTATCGCCACGACCGGAAAAAGAGCGGCCTTCCAACTCGGAAAAAGCCAACCGAGATGGCCGGCAAACTTGATCAAGGCCGCGACCAAGAGCAGTATTGTGAGGTTTCCAGCCACCTCGCGCCGCTTCTCCGCCCGTTGGAGCGTCGTCGCCGGAGTGCCGCCGCCGACGTCCCAGCCGTAGACGAGGCGATGGATGAGAAATCCGAAAATCAGCGTCGCGCCGATACAGTAGATAAGGCTTTATGCGGCAGACATAGCGGTATCTCCTTTTGAGATGGGTTCGACCGCCGTCTGTCTCTGCCGCCTTACGCGCCGCCGCAGTCTCCCCGATGACAACCGCGCACCCTCCTGGCCGCGCGATATGCGGTTTCGGCCCACTCGACAAAACCGGGCTCTTCGGTTATCAACCGGCCCAACAACATTCCCCTAAAACGGGTTGCCCTTCGGGGTTTGCATGACCGGTTCGGGTCCTCGGGACACCAAGCCGATCCTCTGCGTCATCAAAAAACGAAATGGAATCAACAAGATGAACATAATCCAACAGCTCGATCGCGAGCAGATGGACGCCATTCTCGCAAAGCGCGGCGTCCCCGAATTTGCCCCCGGCGACACCGTCAAAGTTATGGTCCGCGTCGTCGAGGCCGCCGAAAAAGATCCTAAAGACAAAAAGAAGGGCAAGGCCAAGGAAGAGGCGGCGGTAACGCGCCTGCAGGCCTATGAAGGCGTCGTGATCGCCCGCTCAGGCGCCGGCCTCAACGAGAGCTTCACCGTTCGCAAAATCTCCTACGGCGAAGGCGTCGAGCGCGTCTTCCCCGTGTATTCGCCTTACATCGCCGAGATCGAAGTCCTGCGCCGCGGCAAGGTCCGCCGCGCGAAGCTCTATTACCTCCGTGGCCGCCGCGGCAAAGCCGCCCGCATCTTCGAGCGTACGGACGCGCGCGCCCGCCGCCTCAACGCCGCCTGGAAGGGCTTCAAGAAGCCGAAGGGCGAGGCCGAGGATCTGACGCAGATCAAAGGGATCGATATCGACCTGCAGAACCGCCTGAAGCAGCTCAACTGCTACAAGGTCGAGCAGATCGCCAACCTCTCCGACGAAGATATCGCCAACCTCGACGAAGCCTTGAACCTCAAGGGCGCCATCGAGAAGCATGACTGGATTGGACAGGCGCAGCGTCTACTTGCTGAGCTGACCGCCGCCGAAGTCCCGGCCGAAGAAGCGAAGTGATCACGGCCCAGCTAGCCTAGCTAGATTGCCGCACTCTCTCGAATTTGAAGGCGCCGGGGATTCTCCGGCGCCTTTGTTTTAGGAATATCGCGGCAACGCCGGGTATTTTGTCGACGACGATTTCGCACTAAATATACAGTCGTGAAGCGCCGCCCCGCCGTGGAGTGACATGTCCAATATCGAAGTCAGTAAGAACGCAAGCCGCGACGGCAAGATTCCACTGCACGGCCCGGACGCTTTCGCCGCGATGCGCAAGGCCGGCCGACTCGCCGCAGAAGCTCTCGACATGCTCGTCCCTGTCGTGCAACCCGGCGTGACGACGGCCGAGATCGACGAACTGGTCCTGTCGTTCGCGCTCGAACATGGCGCAATCCCGGCGACGCTGAATTACCGCGGCTATCGCTATTCGACCTGCACCTCCGTCAATCACGTCGTCTGCCACGGTATGCCGAACGACAAGCCGCTTCGTCCCGGCGACATCGTCAACATCGACGTCACGCTGATCGTAGACGGCTGGCACGGCGACACGAGCCGCATGTACCCCATCGGCGACGTCTCGCGGCGCGCCGAGCGGCTGATGCATGTCACGTATGAATCCCTGATGCGCGGCATCGCCGCCGTGAAACCCGGCCACACGACTGGAGACATCGGCGCCGCTATTCAGAGATATGCCGAAGGCGAACGCTGCAGTGTCGTCCGCGACTTTTGCGGTCACGGTCTCGGGCGCGTCTTCCATGACCGCCCGAACATTCTGCATTATGGCGAGCCGGGCGAAGGCACCGTGCTAGAGCCCGGCATGCTGTTCACCATCGAGCCGATGATCAACCTCGGCAAACCGCACGTGAAAATTCTCGCGGACGGCTGGACCGCGGTGACGCGCGACCGCGAGCTCTCCGCACAGTTCGAGCACACGATCGGCGTCACCGAAAATGGCTGCGAGATTTTCACGGAATTGCCTGCCGGATATCATTTGCCTCCTTACAACGTTCGCGCTGCCGCTTGAGAAGGTGATCGTCGATGTCGCGCTCCGATGGGTCTCGCGACAAGACAAGCGCCGAAGAGCAGTCGACATTTTTTTCCGTCGCACCGGATAAGAAAAGCGCGCCCGACGATAAGGCCGGCCTCAAGGCCCGCTCGGCGCTTTCGTCATGGAGCGGCGTGCTCGACTACTTGCGCCTCGCGCAGGGCTTTGAAACGCGCGAACAGTTCCGCATCTTGTTTCTCGACAAAAAGAACCAGCTCATCGCCGACGAGGTGCAAGGGCGCGGCACCGTCGATCACACCCCCGTCTATGTGCGCGAGATCGTGAAGCGCGCGCTCGAGCTTTCGGCGTCCGCGATCATCCTCGTCCACAATCATCCGTCGGGCGATCCGACCCCGTCGCGCGCCGACATCGACATGACGAAGCAGATCATCGATGCCTCGAAGCCGCTCGGCGTCACGGTGCACGATCACATCATCGTCGGGCGCAACGGCCACGCGAGCCTCAAGGCCCTGAAGCTGATTTAGCTGCGATTGGATTTGTCGATCGCGCTGTCATCTCGCGTGTCGCGCATCGTCGCGTAGACGACAAGCGAGACAGCGATGCAAGCTGAAACGTACCAGAAGAAATCCGTCTCGCGCCCTGCCTGCTTCAGCCACAACGCGATCCATTCCGCCGTGCCGCCGAAAACCGCGACGGTCAGCGCGTAAGGCAACCCGACGCCAAGCGCGCGAACCGATGTCGGAAAAAGCTCTGCTTTCACGACCGCGTTGATCGCCGTGTAACAAGAGACGATCGCAAGCCCGAGGACAACGAGTAGAAAAGCTTCCCACGGATCGTTGATCGTCTGCAGAGTCGTGAGGATCGGCACGGTTGAGAGCGTGCCCAACACGCCGAAAGCGATGAGAACCGGCCGGCGCCCGACGATATCGGAAAACGCCCCGACAGCAGGCTGCAGCAGCATATAGACGAGCAGCGCCGACGCCGAGATGAGCGTCGCCGTGTCCTTCGAGAAGCCCGACGTGTTGACGAGGAACTTCTGCATGTACGTCGTGTAGGTATAAAAGGCCAACGTACCGCCAAGCGTCAGCCCAATGACGATTGCGACTTCACGCGGGTGACGCATCAGAGCTGCCAGCGAACCTTCACGGAGACTCGCCCGCTTGAACGCTTCCGTTTCCAAGAGATCGCGGCGCATGACGAACGCGATAACGGAGAGAAGGGCGCCGATCGCGAACGGAATGCGCCAGCCCCAGGCGTCGAGTTCGGCCGGTGTCAGCACCAGCTTCTGCAGTACGATCAGCACGAGCATGGCCGTAAGCTGGCCGCCGATCAGCGTCACGTACTGAAAGCTTGAATAGAAGCCGCGATGCTCGGCCGTCGCCATCTCGGAGAGATACGTGGCGCTGGTGCCGTACTCGCCGCCGAGGCTCAAGCCCTGGATCATGCGAGCAAGCAGCAGGATGACCGGCGCCGCGAACCCGATCGTTGCATAGACTGGCGTCACTGCGATCAAAGCCGAGCCGAAACACATCAGCAGCACGGATGTGGTGAGCGCGACACGGCGGCCGCTCCTATCCGCCATTCGTCCGAAAAACCACGCCCCGATGGGCCGCATGAGGAACCCAACCGCAAAGATGGCCGCGGTGTTGAGGAGCTGTGCGGTCTGATTGCCTTCGGGAAAGAACGCCTTGGCGAAATAGAGCGAAAAAGCCGCGTAAACGTAGAAATCGTACCACTCGACGAGATTGCCGGACGAACCAATCAAAATGGCCTTGATTCGCTCAGCCAAGCTCAGCCCTGACGGGGCTTTGACGTCTTGCACGGCTGGCGTCCCCTCTGCTTCTTGAGCGAGCCTAACACGTGCCGCGCCGCTGTGCCGCACTTCCTCCCACGTTACGTGGACGGTGTCCCTGGCGACATTGACGATTCGCGGATGCCACCCCTAATTAGCAGGCCCCTGATCCGCTGGCCGCGGCCGGAGAAGCGAACCATGACGAAGAAACCTCACCACGCGAAAGTGATCATTCTGGGCTCCGGCCCGGCTGGTTACACCGCTGCCGTCTACGCCGCGCGCGCCATGCTTTCGCCGACGCTCATCCAGGGCTCGCAGCCCGGCGGCCAGCTGACCATCACGACCGACGTCGAAAACTATCCGGGCTTCGCCGATCCGATCCAGGGCCCATGGCTGATGGAGCAGATGCAGGCGCAGGCCGAGCATGTCGGCACGCACATCGTGATGGACCACATCAACAAGGTCGAGCTTCGCACCCGCCCGATAAGGCTCGAAGGCGACAGCGGCGATACTTACACCTGCGACGCGCTCATCATCGCGACCGGCGCCCAGGCGCGCTGGCTCGGTATCCACTCGGAAGAGCACTTCAAGGGCTACGGCATATCGGCCTGCGCGACCTGCGATGGCTTCTTCTACAAAGGCAAAGAAGTCGTGGTCGTGGGCGGTGGCAACACCGCTGTCGAGGAAGCGCTGTTCCTGACCAACTTCGCGAGCAAGGTCACACTCGTTCATCGCCGTGACTTCCTGCGCTCCGAGAAAATCCTGCAGGAACGCCTTTTCAAGAACCCGAAGATCGACATCATCTGGGATAGCGTCGTCGAAGAAATCATCGGCACGCACGCGCCCAAATCGGTAACGGGCGTGGTGCTGAAAAACCTCAAAACCGGCATGACGTCGGAACTGGCGACTGACGGCTTCTTCGTCGCCATCGGCCATGCGCCGTCGACCGAGTTGTTCAAGGGCCAGCTCGAAACGACGCCATCGGGCTATCTGATCACGGCGCCGGATTCGACCGCGACCGCAATTCCCGGCGTCTTCGCTGCCGGGGACGTCAAGGACGAAGTTTTCCGTCAGGCCGTAACGGCGGCCGGAATGGGCTGCATGGCCGCGCTCGAAGCCGAGCGCTATTTGGCGAAAATGGAAGATCAGGCCGACGCCGCCGAATAGCGGACGCTGATCATTTATCTGGGAAACTGATCGGTGTGATCTGCCGCCCCCGCGCGACAAGACGGCGCTCATACATGCGTATGGCTAGTAATCTGCCATGCTTCAGTTGCATTGCATCCAGCGCATAGCTAAATAGCATTAATCCAGTAACCCCCACTGGGCGAGCCTCCGAAATGGACTGGGACAAGCTTCGCATCTTCCATGCAGCCGCCGAGGCTGGCAGCTTTACGCATGCCGGCGAGCAGCTGCATATGAGCCAATCGGCCGTCAGCCGGCAGATTTCGGCGCTCGAAGCCAATCTCCGGGTTACGCTCTTTCATCGCCACGCCCGCGGCCTCGTCTTGACGGAGCAGGGCGAGCTTCTGAACCGTACGGTCACGGAAGTCTTTGCCAAGCTGCAGACCGCAGAAACCCTGCTGTCCGATTCGACGACGAAACCCTCCGGTGAACTCCGGGTCACGGCCCCGATCGGCTTCGGCACGATCTGGTTGACGCCCCGCCTCAGAGAGTTCGGTGAGCTCTATCCGGACATCCGCGTCGAGCTCATCCTCAATGACGACCAGGTCGACATCGGCATGCGCGCCGCCGACGCCGCGATCTGGACTCGCGAGCCCGAGCAAGCCGACCTCATTCGCCGTCCGCTGTTCGAGAGCCGCGTCCGCGCCTTCGCATCTGCACAATACGTCCGCAAGCACGGCACGCCGAAGAGCCTCGCCGAACTCGATCAGCACCGGATCATCGGCTACACGGGCCCCTCGGCGCAGCATCTCGATGCCATGTCCTGGATCGAAACGGCTGGCCGCAACGGCGCCGGTCCTCGCGAGACCGCGCTCCGCGTCAACAGCGTCGTCGCCATCAAATACGCGATCCGCGCCGGCATCGGGATCGGCATGATCCCGGATTATTTGACCGAGGAGCCAAGCGACCTCGTTCCTGTGCTCACGGAGATCGAGCAGCCGTCGCTGAACATGGTCTTCGCTTACCCGGAGGAGCTGAAATCCTCGAAGAAGGTGCAGCTTCTTCGCGATTTTCTCATCTCGAAAATCTCAAGAAATCGAAGCGGTTGAACTGCCTCGCGGCCTTGTCGACCGGCCCGGCGCACCCCACGTGAAGCCCATGAGAGCGGGGCTATGGGCGGTTATCTGCCACCACCGCCCGCAGCTCCGCGTGGAATGAAGACTTTGCTGCTCACTGGCCGGGCTGTGTACGCAGCCCGGCTTTTTACTTATAGCGGCTGCGACGAGGGCTGATTTGCGGAAACCGCCGACTGACGCTATCTAACCCGTTCATCCCTATCCGCCGTTCCCCAAAGGCTTACGGAAGTCATGGCAAAGACGCTGTACGATAAAATCTTCGAAGATCACGTGGTTGAGCAATCGCCGGACGGAACGAGCCTCCTTTATATTGACCGCCACCTCGTCCACGAGGTCACGAGCCCGCAGGCCTTCGAGGGCCTCCGGATGGCCGGGCGCAAGGTTCGGGCACCCGAAAAGACGCTCGCTGTCGTCGACCACAACGTCCCGACCACCGACCGCACGAAGGGCATCGCCGACGAGCAGAGCCGCGTCCAGGTCGAGACGCTGGCAACCAACGCTCGCGACTTCGGCATCGAGTACTTCAACGAGCGCGACAAGCGCCAAGGCATTGTCCACGTCGTCGGACCGGAACAGGGCTTCACGCTGCCGGGCACGACCATCGTCTGCGGTGATAGCCATACCTCGACGCACGGCGCGTTCGGTGCTTTGGCGCACGGTATCGGCACATCTGAAGTCGAGCACGTGCTCGCGACGCAGACGCTTATCCAGAAGAAAGCCAAGAACATGCTGGTGACCGTCGATGGCGTCACGCCGAAGGGCGTCGGTGCCAAGGACATCACCCTGGCGATCATCGGCGAAATCGGCACTGCCGGCGGTACGGGCTCCGTCATCGAATACGCGGGCGAGGCGATCCGCGCGCTTTCCATGGAAGGCCGCATGACGGTCTGCAACATGTCGATCGAAGGCGGCGCCCGCGCCGGCATGATCGCGCCGGACGAGAAGACCTTCGCTTTCCTCAAGGATCGTCCCAAGGCGCCGAAAGGCATGGCCTGGGACATGGCGATGAAATATTGGGAAACGCTGCACACCGACGAAGGCGCACACTTCGACCGCGAAGTTCGTCTTGATGCCGCCAAGCTGCCGCCGATCGTGTCGTGGGGCACGAGCCCCGAAGACGTCGTCGCGATCACCGCCTCGGTGCCGAATCCGACCGACGTGCACGACGACAACAAGCGCACGTCGATGCAGCGTGCGCTGGAATATATGGGCCTGACGCCTGGCACGAAAATGACCGACATTCCGCTCGACGTCGTCTGGATCGGCAGCTGCACGAACGGCCGCATCGAGGATTTGCGTGCCGTCGCGAAGGTCGTTGACGGCAAAAAGATCTCGTCACGCCTCGCCTACGCGATGATCGTTCCGGGATCGGGTCTCGTCAAAGAACAGGCGGAAGCCGAAGGTCTCGACAAGATCTTCAAGGAAGCCGGTTTCGAATGGCGCGAGCCGGGCTGCTCTATGTGCCTCGGCATGAACCCCGACCAGTTGAAGCCCGGACAGCGCTGCGCTTCGACCTCGAACCGTAACTTCGAAGGCCGCCAGGGCTACAAGGGCCGCACGCATCTCGTCTCGCCGATCATGGCAGCGGCCGCAGCGCTCGAAGGCCACTTCGTCGACGTGAGATCCTGGCAGGCCTAAGCCGCGAGGCCCACGCGCAACTGTCATCCCGGGCGAGCCGTTCTTGCGGCAAGACCCGGGACCCAGACTAACTCGCAGCCCGCTTGCCCATGGGTCCCGGCTCTGCGCTACGCTCCGGCCGGGATGACAAATGAGGTTGATCAGAACTTAGAGGTGCAACGTGGCTGAAGACCTGACCGCAGTCGTCCGTTCCAAATTCGGGCCTGCAGCCGCCGATTACGCCGCCTCAGATGTCCACGCCAAGGGCGAGAGCCTGGCCCGCATCGTCGAACTTGTGGCCCCGCAAAAGGCCTGGGCCGCACTCGACGTCGCGACAGGCGCGGGACATACGGCAGCCGTCTTCGCTCCCCACGTCGCGAGTGTCATCGCGAGCGACATTACGGATGAGATGTTGGGCGAAGCAGCCAAGCTCGCCACGTCGCGCGGTCTCGCCAACATGACGACTGCGACAGCAGCAGCTGACGCGCTGCCGTTTCCCGATGAGAGCTTCGACCTCGTCTGCTGCCGCCTCGCCGCGCATCATTTCCCGCGCATCGAAGACTTCGTCCGCGAAGTCCTCCGCGTCCTGAAAAAAGGCGGCCGCTTCGCGCTCGTCGACAACGTAGCGCCGGATGAAGTACGGCTGCCGGGCGCCAGCGAGGATGAAATCGAAGACGTCATCGTGGCCTACAATGCCTTTGAAAAACTTCGCGACCCGAGCCACGGCTTCGCGCCGCCGCCGGAACTCTGGCTTGATCTCCTTGAAGACAACGGCTTCACAATCGTAGCTCACGAGCAGATGGAAAAAGAGATCGCGTTCGGACCATGGGTCGCGCGCATGCGCTGCACGCCTGAAGTCATCGCGGAACTCGAACAGATGTTGACTGCTCGCCCAGCGCATCTGGGCGCATTTCTGAAGCCGCGGCGCGACGAGCAAGGCGGCCTCCATTTCACGCTGCAGGAAATTTTGCTCGTCGCCGACAAGCCGGCCTAAGCCGAATAACCTTTCTATTTCCTCCGACCGGACCTATCTCCTCTCCTCAACCTCGGGGAGTACGCCGCATGTCGACCAATTGGACTACCGCAACGGCTCCGACCCTTGCCGATTTCGAGGCCCTGGCGCAGGCGGCCTGGAACAAGCTCCCTGCCGAGTTCCGCTCTCTCGCCGGCGATGTCGTCATTCGTATCGAGGACTTCGCAACCGACGACATCCTCGACGAATTGGACATCGAGGACCCTTTCGAGCTGACCGGACTTTACCAGGGTGTGAGCCTCGACAGGCAAAGTGTGGCCGATGTCACACGCGAGCCCGAGATGGTTTTTCTCTATCGCCGCGCGATTCTCGATGAATGGGCGTCCGGTGACGAAGAACTCGGCCATCTCATCGCCCATGTGCTCGTCCACGAGATAGGCCACCATTTCGGCTTTTCCGACGATGACATGGAGGCGGTCGAATCCCGCGTATCCGGCTGAGCAGTGGCCGGAAGTCACATGTGGTTAACTCTATTTGTGTCACAACACGGCTCAGCTTGAGCCCTAGGCCATTTCAGGCCATGTTGTAGCAACAGGCCAAGCGAGCAGGCGGGGAAGTTTCTGAGAGCATGACCGGATGAGAGCACGGCGATTCATCCCGAGATTCGTCTCGGGTGTCTGTTTGGCTTTGTCGATTGCGCAGGCGACGACCGCGTATGCGCAGGATACGTCGGCTCCTCTCCGCGATGGCATCCCGACTCCCGAGCAGTACATCGCGACGGTCGGAGGCGACGCCCATATCGTGGCACCTGGCAAGTTCCTGCTCGACGGGCGCGCGCAGTATTGCGGTGCGCGTCCGACTGTCATTGACGAAAAGCTCGATGACTACGGCGCCGCCTATCCGGGTTTTCTCATTATGAACCCGCGCCTGCTCGACAAGGTGTCGACGCCCGTCAAGCAGTGGATTTATGGCCACGAGTGCGGCCACCAGTTTCGCGGTCCCGACGAGGAAACCGCCGACTGCTTCTCCGTGCAGCGCGGCCGCCGCCAGGGATGGCTGAAGCCCGAAGGCCTCCAGGAGATCTGCAATTTCATAACGCCCGCCAAGGGCGACAGCATGCACTTCTCGGGCTCTTACCGCTGCGAATACATGCGCAAGTGTTTCGAGGATCCGAACATCCGCTGAGGACGGCGCGGTCCCGCCGACAGGCGCACGCGTGACCCGAGCCTCCAAAATCTTATCCCCGCCCTGTAGCGCGGCCTTAAAATCGCAGATCCGCTCACCAGGGATCTGTCATGCGGTTTGCCGACTACGCCCAGCACCTATCCGAACTGGCAAGATAACCGCTGGCTGGCTTTGGCCGCCCGGCTCGACGGCCTTCGGCGCGAGAAAGTCGCGCTCTATGCCGAGGAAGTTGCTGCCACTTTGGCTCGCGCCGCGACTGACCTTGCGACGCTGGAAATCTACCCCGATGACCGCCCCGCGCTCCTTTCCGCCACCCGCGAAATGGGCCGTATTGCGGGCTATGTCGAAACGATTGTCGCGACTCTCGAAGATCATCTTGACGGGCGCAAGCGGGCTGGCGTTAAACGGCGCCTGGAACATCTGAAGCCCTTCGATCTCGAGGCCGCCATCCGGGAGTTCGGCGCTTTCCGGCACGCCCGGCGTCTCGCCTCGGCCGAAGGCTATTTCCGGGCGCTTGCGGATACGTTGCGCGCCTGACGACAGGAGACCAAAGCATGGACAAATTCACGGTTCTGACCGGCGTCGCGGCCCCCCTGCCGATCCGCAACGTCGATACCGACATGATCATTCCGAAGCAGTTCCTGAAAACGATCAAGCGGACCGGCCTTGGAAAGTCGCTGTTCTACGAAATGCGTTATGACCCGGCGACGGGCAACGAGATCCCGGACTTCGTCCTGAATAAGCCGCAGTACCGCGACGCGACGATCCTCGTCACCGGCGACAACTTCGGCTGCGGTTCCTCGCGCGAGCACGCGCCGTGGGCACTCTTGGATTTCGGCATCCGTTGCGTGATCGCGCCGGACTTCGCCGACATCTTCTACAACAACTGCTTCCAGAACGGCATCCTGCCGATCAAGCTGCCGCAGAGCGAAGTCGACAAGCTGATGGACGATGCCAACCGCGGCGCCAACGCCAGACTGACGATCGATCTTGAGAAGCAGGAAATTCATGGCCCCGATGGCGGCACGATCAAGTTCGACCTCGATCCGTTCCGCAAGCACTGCCTCCTGAACGGCCTCGACAACATCGGCTTGACGCTCGAGAAGGGCAAATCGATTTCATCGTTCGAGACGTCGACCGCTTCGACGCGCCCGTGGCTCTAATCCAAGGAAAGTAATAGATGGCCAAAGCAATCCACATGATGGTGCGCGTGCTTGACGAAGCGCGCTCGGTAAAATTCTACGAGACGTGCTTTGGTCTGAAAGTTTCCGACCGCAAGGACTGGCCGGACTTCACGCTGATCTATCTCAAGAACGCCGAGAACGATTTCGAGGTCGAGCTGACGGTCAACAAAGGCCGCACCGAGCCTTACGAGCTCGGCAACGGCTACGGTCACGTCGCCTTCGTCGTCGATGATCTCGAAGCGACACGCGCCAAGATCGCCGCCGCCGGCTATCAGCCGAAGGACATCAAGAACATGACGCACGACGGCAAGCCGTTCGGCACGTTCTTCTTCATCGACGATCCCGACGGCTACAAGATCGAAGTCCTGCAGCGCGGCGGGCGTTTCCAATAGCGATCGGGGGCCTCATGGCTGACGACGACTTCAAGTTCGACGCGGCCATGATGGGGCGTCTCGCAGGCGCGCTGTCCTTCGTCGTCGGCGCCGATCACGCCGCGACGAAAGCCCTGAAGGCGGCATCTGAAAGCGGCGCCGAGAAAGACATCAAGGCCGCCCGAGCGCAGTTTCTGAAGCTGAAGCCCGGCGACCGCCGCGCCGCGCTGACGATGCTGAACGATTAGCTGCTTACCGGCGCATGATCGTTACTATTGAACAGCGCTTCTGTCTCTCGCGTTCGCGATCATCGCCGCGCTCTACGCATCCGTTGGACAAGCAGGCGGCACCGGCTACATCGCTATCATGGGCCTCGTCGGTTACGGCCCCGAAGTCATCAAGCCGACGGCTCTGGCGCTGAATGTCCTCGTCGCAGCGATCGGCTGCGTGCGATTTGCGCGCGAAGGCCTTCTGACGTGGCGAAGCTTCTATCCTTTCGCGATCCTCGGCGCCCCATTCTCCGTTCTCGGCGGCGCGAGCAATCTGCCTCGCGAGCTTTATCAACCCGTCGTCGGTGTCCTGCTGCTCATTGCGGCCGTATTAATGATCCGATCGGCGAGACGCGCGGCCGAGCTCGATCTTGCGGCCTCTGCAGAGCCTCCGCTCCTACCGTCGCTGCTAGCGGGCGCCGTGCTTGGCTATGTCTCGGGACTGACCGGGGTCGGCGGCGGAATATTTTTGGCACCCCTCGTCCTCGCTTTCGGATGGATTGGGACGCGGCACGCGGCCGGCGTCTCCGCGGTCTTCAACCTTTTAAACTCCGCCGCGGCTTTGGCCGCGATGTGGACGATCATACCCGCAATGCCGGAGCCGTTGCCCTGCTGGCTGCTGGCGGTCGGACTTGGAGGATTGCTTGGGTCTTGGATGGGAGTCCGCTACCTGCCACCCAAAGCACTGCGATACATCCTCGCCGCGCTTCTTTTGACGGCCGGCATACGAATGGTTCTCGCCTAGCGCGATTTTAGAATCGCGAACCGCGCGTCGTGACGAGCGCACCGGCGAGAGCGTCAGCAAAATTGCGCCGCTCGTCGTCGGTCAGAAACTGTCCGAACAGGACTTCCTTGCCCTGCGCCGCGAGCCGCAACGACGTGCGCCCGTCCGGCCGATCGACCGTGCACCGAACCCGCGCCCAATAGGGATTGAAATCGAACTCTTCGCGCTTCCCCGACGGATGCACGCGCGTAAGTTTCATTAGTTCGGGCGACAGCGTCACGGTCTCGTAAAGCTTTCCGGACCGGTAGTTGAGTTTGAAGGCCCAATAGATCAGGGCCACGTCGAGCCCGAAAAAGCCAAGCACCGGCCAAGCACCGAGCAGAAAGAACACCATCCCAATGATAAAACTTACCAGGCTGATCAGCACCATCATGATCAGAAAGCCGTTCGGCGTTAACGAGCGATGGGGATGAAGCACGAACTGCGCTTCTTTCGAGGATTGCTTTTCGGTCGGACTATCGATCATTTCCGGTATGCTGCTGCCCGTTGTATTACCTCGTCACCGGCGCGAACCTCGCCAATGAACCGGAGCTCTGATGGCCAAAGCGTCCTCGGATGTACGCCCTACAAACATCGGAAGTTCCGCCTCAAAAGGCAAGCTCGGAAAGCCGGCAGCAATTGCCGCAACGAAGGACCGCAAACCGGCGCTGCTCACCGAACCCGAAATTCGCGAGGTTTTCCGGCGCTTTCACGCCGCAAACCCCAACCCTAAGGGCGAACTGGAGCACACCAACCCATTTACGCTCCTGGTCGCCGTGGTGCTTTCCGCGCAAGCCACAGACGCTGGCGTCAACAAGGCGACGCGCGCGCTCTTCAAGGTCGCCGATACCCCAAAAAAGATGCTTGCTCTCGGCGAGGATAAACTTCGCGACTACGTGAAGACGATCGGACTTTATCGCGCCAAGGCCAAGAACGTCATCGGCCTTTCGCAACGGCTGATCGACGATTTCGGCGGCCATGTCCCCAACGACCGCGATGCTCTCGAATCCTTACCCGGCGTCGGCCGCAAGACCGCCAACGTCGTGATGAACATCGCGTTCCACCACCCGACGATAGCCGTCGATACACACGTCTACCGCATCGCGAACCGCATCGGCCTATCGCACGGGACAACGCCGCTCGCGGTCGAAGAGGATCTTCTGCGCGTCGTGCCGCCCCAATATCTGATGCACGCGCACCACTGGCTGATCCTTCACGGACGCTACATCTGCAAAGCGCGCAAACCCGAATGCTGGCGCTGCCTCATCAGCGACATCTGCCGCTTTCCCGACAAGACACCGGCGCCGGAAGCGTGAAACCGTCACCCATCACCTATTGTCATCCCGGCCGGAGCAGCGCGACGAGCCGGGACCCAGGGCAGCAATCTGGGTCCCGGGTCTCGCAATGAGGCTCGCCCGGGATGACCAATTTTCGTGCTGCCGCACATCGACATGACGACGACATCGCATAGCGCTTCCACAAACTCCGTCATCCCGGCGAAGGCCGGGACCTAGGCAAGTGCCAACACATCGACTCGCGGATCGCTAACTGGGTGCCGACCTACGTCGGCATGACGTGGAGGGGAACAATGTCCGCGTCGCGTCTCGGTTACCTAAGGATCAAGCCGCATCGCGAGGCCGGCTTTCGCCATGTAATTCTTGGCCTCGGGGATCGAGTACGTTCCGAAGTGGAAGATCGACGCCGCGAGCACCGCGCTCGCATGCCCGCCCTGCACGCCGTCGACCAAGTGCTGCAATGTGCCGACGCCGCCCGAGGCGATGACCGGGATCGTCACAGCGTCGGAAATCGCGCGCGTCAGCTCGACGTCGAAACCGGCTTTCGTGCCGTCGCGATCCATCGACGTCAGCAGGATTTCGCCCGCGCCCAAATCCGCAACCTCGCGTGCATATTCGACGGCGTCGATGCCGGTCGGCTTCCGGCCGCCGTGCGTGAAGATTTCCCATCTGGGCCGCTCGCCGTCGGCCGAAACCTTCTTGGCGTCGATCGCGACGACGATGCACTGCGCACCGAACTTCTCGCTGGCTTCCTTGACGAAGGCGCGATTGTTGACCGCCGCCGTGTTGATCGAAACCTTGTCCGCCCCCGCTTCCAGCAGCTTTCGGATATCCTCGACCGTCCGGACACCGCCGCCGACGGTTAGCGGCATGAAGCAGCGGTTGGCCGTCCGCTCGACGACGTCGAAAATCGTGTCGCGATTCTCATAGCTCGCCGTGATATCGAGAAAGCAAAGCTCGTCGGCGCCGGCAGCGTCGTAGGCCGCCGCCGCTTCGACCGGGTCACCGGCGTCGATGAGATCGACGAAATTAACGCCTTTCACGACGCGTCCGTCCTTGACGTCGAGGCACGGAATGATGCGGACTTTCAGCATGTTTTGAGAAGCTTCTTCATAAGCGCGTGACCGCCCCAGTATCACGGCCCATCAGATGGCGTCGAGGATATTAACCGCAAGCCCCGGAACTCCCAGGGAACTCTCGGCGAACTTTGGCGTTTACGTCTCTCGCCTGACTGCGCGAAAACTTGCAAAGGAACCTATATCTATGGCCGACGAATTTGCCCCTATGAACCTTCGCGCCCGGCTGGCCGCTGTGCAGGACCGCATTGCGCAGGCCAGGACCCAGCTCGAGGCCCATGGCATCATCGGCGACCAAGCCGACGCATTGACCGATTTCATCGATCAGCACGACGCAATTCGTGGCTCGCTCGACGCCGAAGGGACGATAACCGAGATCCAGCACAGTAAAGCCACGGCGCAGACCGATGCGCTGGAAACCGGGGTGAACCGATGGCTGGAAAGCGTCGAAAGCAAATTCAGCAATCCTCCGGCGCGCAAGCCGACCGCGTCGGTTTAGCGCAGTGCGCGGAAGTTTGACGCGCATCAAACGAAATCGGAGACCCAAAACATATGGACACCGCCGGGGGTGATCGCCGTCGGCGGCAATTACTTGCGGCAACCCCATTTCACTGGGCGCCGCGGCGGTCGCTCCCGCTTTTTCGTCAGCTATTATTCTGCGGCATCGCTAAGAAACGCACTATTCGCCACGCTCCCGAAGCGCGGCGAATTTGATATCCGGAAACTTCTCGCTTTTATACTTCAGCATCCAAGGGCTCTCGGCGAGGAAGACGAGCGCGCCGTCGCGGTCGGTCGCGACCTCGCCGCGATGCGCATCGACAAACTTCTGAAGCTTCGCAGGGTCGTCCGCCGAAATCCATCGCGCGAGTTCGAATGGCGATTGTTCCAGCGTAACCGGCACGCTGTATTCGACCGCGACGCGCGACTGCAGAACCTCGAACTGCAACTGTCCGACGACGCCGAGAATTTGGCGCCCGCCGGCAATCGGCGTAAACACCTGCACGATGCCTTCTTCCGCAAGGTCGTCGAGCGCGCGATTGAGCTGCTTTGCCTTCATCGCGTCCTGAATGACGACGCGGCGCAAAAGCTCCGGCGCGAAGTTCGGGATGCCGGTGAATTTCAGGTTTTCTTTTTCCGTCAGCGTATCGCCGACGCGCAGCGTCCCGTGGTTCGGCACGCCGATGATGTCGCCCGCCCACGCTTCGTCCGCCGTCTCGCGACCCTGCCCGAAAAAGAACGTGGGAGACGAGATGGTCATCGGTTTGTTGTCGCGGACGTGCAGCATCTTCATGCCGCGTTTGAAGCGACCCGAGCAGAGCCGCACGAACGCCACGCGGTCGCGGTGGTTCGGGTCCATGTTCGCCTGGACCTTGAAGACGAAGCCCGTCACCTGATCTTCGCCCGGCTGCACCGTTCGCTGCGTCGCCTTGCGCGGCAGCGGCCCCGGAGCCCATTGCCCAAGCGCATCGAGCAACTGCTCGACGCCGAAATTCTTGAGCGCGCTGCCGAAGAACACTGGCGATAGATGCCCCTCGCGAAACGCTTCGAGATCGAACTGCGGCAGCGCCCCTTGCGCGAGCTCGACACCCTCGATCGTCCGGTCGGCGATGCGCTCGTCGATGCCTTCGATCCGGCGCAAGCCTTCGAACGTATCGAGCGGCTGAGAATGGCCGTACGAAGCGCCACGCTCGTCGCTCTCTGGCAGCAGGATCTTGTTGCCGACCAGATCGAGAACGCCGCGAAAATCCGTTCCCATGCCGACTGGCCAGCCCATCGGAACGAGATCGAGCGCTAGGTCCGACGCGATCTGGTCGAGAAGCGTCAACGGATCTTCGGCTTCGCGGTCGATCTTGTTGATGAACGTGATGATCGGAATGTCGCGCAGCCGACAAACTTCGAAGAGCTTGCGCGTCTGGCTTTCGATACCCTTCGCCGCGTCCATCACCATCACTGCCGCGTCGACCGCCGACAGCGTGCGATAGGTATCTTCGCTGAAATCAGAGTGGCCCGGCGTGTCGAGCAGATTGTAGACGATGCCGTTCCGCTCGAACGTCATCACCGACGACGTCACCGAGATGCCGCGCTGCTGCTCGATCTGCATCCAATCTGAACGCGTGCGCCGCCGCTCGCCGCGCGCCTTGACGGCGCCAGCCATCTGGATCGCTCCGCCGAACAGGAGAAGCTTTTCGGTCAGCGTCGTCTTGCCGGCGTCGGGATGCGAGATGATCGCGAACGTGCGCCGCCGCGCGATCTCGGGTGGCATGTCCGCGTCGGCCAGAGCGGTTTGTGGCATCAGATTCAAAATTCAGGCCTCGACGACTTCGAGTTGGCTCTGCTCGAGCCAGATCTGATGGTATTCGGCAGGCTTGCCGAAAGCTTCCCCGACGTGAAGCTCGACCAGCCCGTCATCGATCTTGACGATCGGGAACGTCTTGCCGACGCAGCCGCTGAACAGCTTCAACAGCATCTTGTTGTCCGCCGGCACGCCATCCGGGATTCCCAAAACGCGGACTTTGTCACCTATGTTCATGCCGTCTCCAGAAGTTCGAGCGCCTCTTTGGCGTCGAGGCGCCCATCATATAGTGCACGACCCGTGATTGCGCCTTCGAGCATTTGATATTCAGGCTTTTTGAGCTCCCTGACATCGGCGATCGAGGCGAGCCCTCCCGAGGCAATCACGGGGATGCCTGTCGCGCGAGCGAGGGCGGCCGTCGCCGGCAAGTTGAGGCCCTTCAGAACCCCATCGCGTTCGATGTCGGTGTAGATGATCGCTGCAACCCCGGCATCTTCGAACCGTTTGGCAAGATCGACGGCTGACAGCTCCGACGTCTCCGCCCAGCCCTCGACGGCGACCTTACCGCCTTTGGCGTCGATCCCGACCGCAACCCGCCCCGGAAATTGCTTCGCGGCCTCCTTGACCAGCGCCGGATCGCGAACCGCCACGGTGCCGAGGATGACGCGCCGGATGCCCCTGTCGAGCCACGCTTCGATGGTTTCCAGGTCGCGAATTCCGCCGCCGAGCTGCGCCGGTATAGTAATTGCCTCCAAGATCGCCTCGACCGCAGCGCCGTTGACGGGCCTCCCGGCAAACGCACCGTTGAGATCGACAATGTGCAGGTATTTGAACCCCTGACGCTCGAACGCCAGCGCCTGCGCCGCCGGATCGTCGTTGAACACGGTCGCAGCGCTCATCTCGCCGAGCTTCAGCCTGACGCACTGTCCGTCCTTGAGGTCAATGGCAGGAAAAAGGATCAACGGGTCTCGCTCGCCTCTGCGACGCCTAAAAGAACGCGCGCGGCCATCAGTTTGCTATCTTGGGTTTCTAAATTTCCCGTGCGATCAATCGCGGATCGCGCGCCGCGTCAAGCGCCCGCATGCGCATTCACGCATTGCGGCCGGCTCCGCGGATCGAGTCGCAAAGCGGAAATAGAGTCATGTCCGTAGCGTTCCTTATCGAGCCCCCTCCAGCCGTCTCCAGGCGCCCCCTGACCGAGGACGACGCCGTCGACATCTGGATCGCCCGCTGGCTCAGAATCCGGCCGGTGGACCTGCAACGGCGTTACGCCTGCGATCCCCGTCGTCTCTATGAAATCTGGGAGGAGTTGCACTTTCCAGGCAGCCGCGCGCGGGCGCTCGAGGAGTTTCACAGCCGCTTCCCGGGCCTCGAAGCCCGCTTCGACCCAGGCCCGCACCGGCGCATACCCACAACGCCGCATCCCGACCAGTTAAGCCTCTTCTGAGAGGCCTAACTGCAGCCGGTTCAAAGATCAGAAGTTGAAGAACTTCCGGCGAAGCGCGTCTTCGTAGTCCTTCTTCGCAGCCTTCACCTTGCTGCGGATGTCGTCTTCCGCGAAGTGTGCTTCTTCCCATTTATCGACTTCCGCGACGTCGTGAGTGACCGACGCGAGCGCCTCTTCGCGCTTGATCGCGGCGATCCATTGCTCAACAACGGCCTTGTAAGCGCTCTGCAGTTGATCGAGTTCGGAAACGTTATCGTCCATCGGTCACCTCCACGTCGGGTCCAATTGCGTGTTGCTTTAGCAACTATATTAAGAACTTTGGTAGTACATTTTCAGAACAAGTCCTGGACAAACTGCCCCGAAGTTTGTGGCATGTTCTTCCTATGTTCACGGCGCCCTAAAAGAGGCACCACCCCGGGTCAGAGTAGCGTGTTAGACCCTCCCCGCAACACCAGGAGAGCCCCCATGCGCACCTACCTCATCTCGTACGATCTTGCCCACCCGACCCGCAATCAGCATGTCCTCGCTCAGGT